>NZ_JACVQF010000224.1 GCF_014534645.1 Streptomyces griseicoloratus | reverse complement strand
GTTCACGGCACTGCCCGTCGCCCTGCTGACACGGCTCGCCACGCAGGACACCACCGCCTGACCGGGGATCAGCGGTCGCCCCGGGCTGCGGGGGCCCCGCAGACGTCGGCCGGGCCCCCGGGCGGGACGGCTGCGCCCGGGGGTGGCCAGGTCAGGCGCAGGAGGTCGACGAACGCCTCCGCCGCACCGGTCGGCGGCACCCGCGAGAAGACCGTCAGAGCCCTCCTCCAGGGCGGGTCGGGCGAGAGGACCACGCAGCCCTCGCCGACCGCGCCGCCCACGATGTAGGAGGGGGCGGTGCAGACCCCCACGCCGGCGGCGGCCATCCGTACGGCCGTCGACGTGTGCTCGGTGAAGACGGCCGTGCGCGGCCGGAACCCGGCGCGGCCGCACGCCCAGTCCAGGAAACGCTCGCCCTCGACGACGGGTTCCATGGCGCAGCGGACCCAGGGCCGGTCCGCCAGCTCCGGCAGCCGCACCGTCGTACGGCCGGCGAACCGGTCGTCGAAGGGCACCACGAGGACGATCTCCTCCCGGCCGACCGGGACGACGGTGCCGGGCCAGTCGCGGGGCGCCGGACCGACGGCGAGGTCGGCGGTGCCGCGCTCGACCTCCTCCTCCAGGGCCTCCGTCGTCGCGTACTCGTGCAGGTGCAGCAGTACCCCGGGGTGCGCGGCGCGCCAGCGGGCGAAGACGTCGGGGAGGATGCCGACGGCCACCGAGTGCACGGCGGCGACGTGCAGTTCGCCGCCCTCGGCCCCGGCGGCGGCGCGGGCCGCGCGGCGGGCCTGGGCGGCGCTGCGGACGGCGAGTTCGGCGTGCGGCCGGAAGGCGCGGCCCATCGGCGTCAGCCGCACCCCGCGCGGCATGCGCTCCAGGAGGGCGCCGCCGACCGACTTCTCCAGGGCCTTGATCTGGTGGGAGAGCGCGGGCTGCGTCACGTGCAGGGTCTCGGCCGCCCGGGTGAAGGACGCCTCCTCGACGACGGTCAGGAAGTACTCCATCTGCCGCAGACTCATCCCCGCCCCCACCGGGTGCGACGTCCGGCCCGTCACCGGCCCCTGCCATAAGCACCCTTCATCGAACCCACAAGAACATTGCCTTGGACTCATGGCAAGGGCCGGGCGGAGGCTGAGGGCATGAACACACCGGACGTGATCGTCATCGGCGGCGGCACCGGCGGTTACAGCACCGCCCTGCGCGCCGCGGCCCTGGGTCTCGACGTCGTCCTCGTCGAACGCGACAAGGTCGGCGGGACCTGCCTGCACCGCGGCTGCATCCCGAGCAAGGCGATGCTGCACGCCGCCGAGCTGGTCGACGGCATCGCCGAGGCGCGGGAGCGCTGGGGCGTGAAGGCCACGCTGGACGCCGTGGACTGGCCGGCGCTGGTCGCCACCCGCGACGACATCGTGGCGCGCAACCACAAGGGCGTGGAGGCGCACCTCGCGCATGCGGGCGTGCGCGTGGTGCGGGGCAGTGCCCGGCTGACGGGTGCCCGCTCCGTGCGGGTGGACGACGGGCCGGAACTCACCGCGCGCCGGGGGGTCGTGCTGGCCACCGGTTCCCGTCCGCGCATGCTTCCGGGGCTGGCCTCGGACGGGCGGCGGGTGGTGACGAGCGACGACGCGCTGTTCGCGCCCGGGCTGCCGGCCTCCGTCCTGGTCCTGGGCGGCGGCGCGATCGGCGTGGAGTACGCCTCGTTCCACCGCTCGATGGGCGCGGAGGTCACCCTGGTGGAGGCCGCGGACCGGATCGTGCCGCTGGAGGACGCGGACGTGAGCCGTCACCTGACGCGCGGTCTGAAGAGGCGCGGCGTCGACGTGCAGGCCGGCGCCCGGCTGCTGGACGCCGATGTGCTCGACAATGGCGTACGCGCGCGCGTGCGCACCGCCCGGGGCGAGACGCGTACGGTCGAGGCCGAGCGGCTGCTGGTGGCCGTCGGCCGGGCGCCGGTCACCGACGGACTGGACCTGGCCGCGGCGGGCCTGGGCACGGACGAGCGGGGCTTCGTCGTGCCGGCGGACTGGGCCCGGCTGGAGACGGCGGTGCCCGGCGTCCACGTCGTGGGCGACCTGCTGCCGCCGCCGTCGCTGGGACTGGCGCACGCCTCCTTCGCGGAGGGCCTGCTGGTCGCCGAGACGCTGGCGGGCGCGAGGCCGGCGCCCGTCGACTACGCGGCCGTGCCCCGGGTGACGTACTCCTCGCCGCAGACCGCCTCCGTCGGCCTGAGCGAGGCGGAGGCACGCGCGCGGGGGCACGAGGTGACCGTCAACACCATGCCGCTGACGGCCGTCGCCAAGGGGATGGTGCACGGGCAGGGCGGCATGGTGAAGGTGGTCACCGAGGCGGGGGGCGGCCAGGTGCTCGGCGTGCATCTGGTGGGCCCGCACGTCTCGGAGATGATCGCGGAGAGCCAGCTGATCGTCGGCTGGGACGCCGAGCCCGCCGACGTGGCGCGGCACGTCCACGCGCACCCGACGCTGTCGGAGGCGGTCGGCGAGGCGTTCCTGACCCTGGCGGGGCGCGGGCTGCACCAGCAGTGACCGAGTCCGTCCGACCCCCGGGGAACTCTCCGGGGGTCGGCTCCCGACCGACGCACGACACCGCCCGCCCCGGAAGGTCAGGCGGTGGCGTCCAGTGCGAACACCGCTCCCGTCCGCGCGGCCATCACGCACCTGTTGGCGAAGGTCTCCGTGTACTCCACCGGCCGGCCCCGCCACTGCCCGCGCGCGTGGGCCGTCACCGGTGCGTAGACCATCTGGCAGTAGGTGTCGTCCCGCGGGGGGATGCGGCCGATGTCCCCCTGCGCCGCGTCGAGCTCCGCGCAGGCCCGCTCCGCGTCGGCGTGGCCCCGGGGCGGATCGCACCGCAGCAGCGCCTCACGTGTGACGCCGGACCGGCCTTCGGCCGGGGCGACCGAGACGAGGAGAAAGTCACCGGCCGGCTCCGGCTGGGCGTCCGCCGGTGCCGGGGCCGCGCACGCCATGAGGAGGGCGACCGCCACCGGCAGGCCCCTCCGCAGCACTCTCATCGGGAAGATGTGGGTCATTCCCGGTGCATCGGCACGGCGGCCCCGGAACCCCAGCCCGGCTCACCCGAACGGGAGACCGCGGGGGCCTGCCGCCCGGCGAGTTCGAAGGCGGCGAGCACCACCCGCGTCTGGTACTCGGCCTGACGGGCGACCGGTATCCAGCGCGCCGCACAGCCGTCGCGGTAGTCGGCGCACCACTCGTCGACGAGCCGGTCCAGCTCCGGCAGCACGCCCGCCGGGTCGCGCCCGGCGCGGGTCACCAGCTGGTGCAGCAGCCCCGCGGTGCGCAGCGCGAGGCGCCGTCCGGCGATGCGCAGGGCGACCAGGTGCGCGGTGCTCAGGGGCGGCAGGGCGCGTCCCGAGCCGTCGTCGGTGTCGGGGTCCCACGCGTCGGCGAGCCTGGGGCAGACCAGCAGGTAGTCGTCGACCGGGGCGAGCAGGCGGGCCGCGTCCGGGCCGGCGCGCCGCACGCCCGGCCGGATCCGGGCGAGGAGGTGGTGCAGGATCCGGGTGTCGTGCCGCAGGGTGCGGCTGACCGAGCGCAGTACGGCGTCCCGGTCGGCGGGCGGCGAGCCGTCCCCCACGGCGGCCACGCCCCACATGGGCGCCTCGACCACCGCCGTGACGGTGCCGTACCGCTGGGGGTGGCACCACGTCGAGTCGACGGCGGCCTCGGTGATGGCGGCGGTCAGGTCGCCCTGGCGCGGCGGCGGTATCCGGTAGACGGCGGGTCCCAGTGGGGGCCAGTACAGGGCGTCGTAGGCGCCGAGTTCGCGGGGTATGCCGAGCCGGGCGGCGCTGTGGGCCACGCGCTGGGCGAGGCCCGGCAGGTCGTGGGTGAGCTCGACGAAGCCGCCTCCGACGTCGACTCCGTGCAGGGAGCACTGCAGGAAGGGCCGCAGCTCGTCCTGGAGTCCGAGCAGCGTACGGGTCTCCGGGAGCGTGGCGCGTTCCGGCCCCTCGGGCAGCCACTCGGGCTGCTCCAGGAATCCGGGCCGGAAGAAGTTCCGGGCGTAGCGGCCGAGGGTGTAGGGGCCGGACAGCCAGTCCTCGTTGCGGCGCAGGCCGTCGGGATCGACGCACAGCAGCAGGTTCCAGGTGGTGTCGGCCCCCTCGGTGAGCCGGGGGTCGGCCAGGGCCCGCTCGGCCAGCCGCAGGACGGTGGCGCCGCCGACGGGCTCGTTGGCGTGCGGTCCTGCGACGACGAGGACCTGGCGGCTGCCGTGGCCGACGGACAGCAGCAGCAGCGGGGTGCCCGCGCGGGACGTGCCGACGCGGCGCAGCCGGGCGCCACCGGGGTGGCGGGCGACGAGTGCGGCGGCCCGGGCGCCCAGCTCGTCCACGGTCGGGTAGCGCAGGAGGGGTGGCAGGGCACACCTCCACGGTGCGTGGCGTCGGTTCACCTGGTGTGCGCGGTGTACGCACAGTCAGTCATGACTTCGCAGGTACGTCAACACCGTGAAGGGGAAAGGGATTTCAGCCATCACCACCAGGTGACGCCCGGTAAAGCCCAGGCCAGAGCTGAGCGCCCGATCAGTTCCCGGCGAGCCGGAACGCCATCTGGCCGAAGCCGATCCGGTCGCCCTCGCGGACGACGGCCGCGCCGACGACCCGCCGCCCGTTGACCGTGGTGCCGTTGGTGGAGCCGAGGTCGCGCAGGACCCACATGCCGCCCTGGCGGCTGAGTTCGGCGTGCACGCGGGAGACCGTCTCGTGGCTCAGCCGCAGTCCGCTCCCGGGGTCGCGCCCTATGCGCAGCGGGTGCACCGTGCCGGGATGGGGCAGCAGCAGCTTGGGCAGCCGCTCGGCCTGCCAGGCGGTGCGCAGTCGTACGCCGAAGCCGGACACGGCCTCGACGGCGCCCAGCACCAGGCGCGACACCCGCCCCTCCGTGGGCAGGTCGGCGGTGAGCACGGCGAGCTCGTCGGCGCGGCGGGCGGTGAGCGCCAGCTCCATCCGGCGGACGAACGTGTCGTGCGACAGACGCCCCACGGCGACGCCGTCCCGGAGCGCCTTCAGCGCCTTGTCGCGCTCCGCGTCGGAAAGCCGCGCGGGGTACGTGTGGAACTCGAAGGACGACGTCACGCAGGTGATTGTCGGTCAGCCGGGCCGGAGTGTCCAGAAATCCGGAAAACGCACCGCCACGCGCGCGGTGCTCCACGACACCTGCCGCAAAAGGGAACTTTCACAAGCGGATTGATCGCTTTTGCAGGACCATGGACGGCGTCACGGTGAGCAGACGAAGGGGAACCGTCCGTGCAGTTCGAGGTGTGGGCACCGCAGGCCGGCCGTGCGACGTTGACGTGCGACGGGGTCACGCACGCGTTGGAGCGCGATCCGGAGCGGCCGGGCTGGTGGCGCGGGGAGGCCGCGGCGCGGGACGGCTCCCGGTACGGATTCGCGCTGGACGACGGGCCGGTACGGCCGGACCCGCGCTCCCGCCGGCAGCCGGACGGCCCGGACGGGCTGAGCGCGGTCGTCGACCACGGACGGTACGCGTGGCGCGCACAGTGGCCGGGCCGCCCGCTGCCCGGGGCCGTGCTGTACGAGCTGCACGTGGGCACGTACACCCGCGATGGCACCCTCGACGCCGCCGCCGACCGGCTCGGCCACCTCGCCGAACTGGGCATCACCCACGTGGAGTTGATGCCGGTGTGCCCCTTTCCCGGCCGGCACGGCTGGGGGTACGAGGGCGTCTCGCTGTGGGCGGTGCACGAGCCGTACGGCGGACCGGAGGCGCTGAAACGGTTTGTCGACCGGGCCCACGAACTGGGCCTGGGCGTGGTCCTGGACGTGGTGCACAACCACCTGGGCCCCTCCGGCAACCACCTCCCCGCCTTCGGCCCCTACTTCACGGACGCCCACCACACGCCCTGGGGTGCCGCCGTCAACCTGGACGCGCCCGGCTCGGACGAGGTGCGCGCCTACCTCGTGGAGAGCGCGCTGGCCTGGCTGCGCGACTACCGGATCGACGGGCTGCGGCTGGACGCCGTGCACGCCCTGGTCGACACGCGCGCGTGCCACTACCTGGAGGAGCTGTCCACGGCCGTGGACGCCCTCGCCGCGGATCTCGGCCGCCCGCTGTTCCTGATCGCCGAGTCCGACCTGAACGACCCGCGGATCATCACCCCGCGCACGCAGGGCGGCCTCGGTGTGCACGCCCAGTGGAACGACGACTTCCACCACGCCCTGCACACCGCGCTGACCGGGGAGTCGCAGGGCTACTACGCCGACTTCGCGCGCGCTCCGCTGGCGGCGCTCGCCAAGACCCTGACGAGGGGCTACTTCCACGACGGCACCTACTCCAGCTTCCGGGGACGCAGCCACGGCCGCCCGCTGGACCGGTCCCGGGTGGCCGCGCACCGGCTCACCGGATACGGCCAGACCCACGACCAGGTCGGCAACCGCGCCCAGGGCGACCGTCTGTCCTCCCTGGTCTCCCCCGGCCTCGCGGCCTGTGCCGCCACGCTGACGCTGACCGCCCCGTTCACGCCGATGCTGTTCATGGGCGAGGAGTGGGCGGCCGGCACGCCGTGGCAGTTCTTCACCGACCACACCGATCCCGAGCTCGCCGAGGCCGTACGGCGCGGCAGGCGGCGGGAGTTCGCCGCGCACGGCTGGAAGGAGGAGGAGGTGCCCGACCCGCAGGACCCGGCGACGCGCGACCGCTCCTGCCTCGACTGGTCCGAGCCGGAACGCGAGCCGCACGCGCGCGTGCTGGCCTGGTACCGCCGGCTGATCGCCCTGCGGCACGAGCAGCCCGACCTCACCGACCCCGACCTCGCCGACACCAAGGTGGCCTACGACGAGGAGGGCCGCTGGCTGGCCTTCCGGCGCGGGGACATCAGGGTGGCCGTCAACCTCGGCGGCGACCCGGCGGCGATCCCCCTGGGCAACCGCCCCGCACGCGTGCTCGCCGCCTGGGAGCCCGTGGAGGCACCGGGCGAGGACGGGGTGCTGCGCGTGCCCGGCGAGACGGGTGTGGTGCTCTTGCAGGAGTGAGGGCCTCAGAGTGCGTCGTCCGCGTCGTCCGGCTCGTCCGCGTCGTCCTCGCGCAGCTCGGTCACCCGCTCCAGCAGGATCGCCTCCCAGGCGTTGCGCAGCCGCTCCCTCAGCCGGGGCGGCGGGACGGCGGACCGGCCGGCGAGGCCGTCGGCGAGGTGGACGACCGTGTCGCAGCGGGCCAGCCACAGACCGCGCAGGCAGGGACGGGCGCCGTAGCCGGCCAGTGTGGCCGCGCGGACGGCGGCGGGGGAACCGACGGCGAGCGCCAGTCCGGCGATGTCCTCGGCGGGGTCGCCGAGAACGGCGTCGGCCCAGCCGAGGACGCCGCGCACCCGGCCGTCGGCACTGACGACGAGGTGCTCGGCGGTGAGGCCGTGGTGGACCAGGACGGCCGTACCGGGCTGGGCGCCGAGCTGGGCCGTCGCGGCGGCGGTGAGCTGGGCGAGCCGGGCGGGGTCGAACTCGTCGGCCGCGGCGAGCCGCCGGGCGGCGCGTTCGGCGGCCTTGCGCAGCGCCTCCAGGGACCGCGGGGCGGCCCGCGGGACGCCGAGGGCCTCGGCCTGGCGGAGCGGCACCTCGCGCAGCCCCGTGAGCAGGGCCGCCAGGTCGGCCTCGCCGACGGCGGACACGTCGTGGTCCTCGCCCGAGCCGCCGGGCACCCGGGTGTCCAGCGTGTAGGGCAGCCCCGGCGCCCACTCGCCGTGCGCCACGCTCGTCGGCACGGCGACGGGCAGGTACGGGCGGACGAGGTCGCGCAGGCGCAGTTCGCGGCGCCGGCGTGCCGCGGCCCGCTGGTCGGGGGCCAGGCGCAGCACGTGACGGGAACCGACCCACCACGTGTCGGGCGCGGGGCCCTCGGTGACGGGCCGGACGTCGGGCCCGGTCCCCTCCCCCTCCTTGAGCAGGGAGAGGACCAGTCGGCGGACGGTGTCCGCGGTGGGTGTCGGTGCCCGGGTCATGGTCGCGCCGTCGTCTTCCAGGTGTTCCTAGGGGCGTTCGGGGTTCGTCGGTGCCGCTCACTCCACGGTGACCAGCTCCCGGGTGGTGTCGTTCAGCCGCCGGCCGCCGTCCTCGGTGACCGTGACGATGTCCTCGATGCGTACGCCGAACCGCCCCGGCAGGTAGATGCCGGGCTCGACGGAGAAGCACATGCCGGGCACGAGGGGCTGCTCCTCGCCCTCGATCATGTACGGCGGCTCGTGCGTGGTGACACCGATGCCGTGCCCGGTGCGGTGGATGAAGTACTCCCCGTACCCCGCCCCGGCGATCACCGCGCGGGCGGCACGGTCGACCTCCTGGCAGGCGACACCGGGCCGCACGGCGCGGAAACCGGCCTCCTGGGCCTCGCGCACGAGGTCGTGCACCCGGCGCTCCTCGTCGGTGGGCTCGCCGACGTGGACGGTGCGGGAGGTGTCGGAGCCGTAGCCGTCCTTCAGCCCCCCGAAGTCGAGGACGACCATGTCGCCGTCCTCGATGACGCGGTCGCCGACCTCGTGGTGCGGGTTGGCGCCGTTCGGGCCGGAGGCGACGATGGTGAAGTCGACCTGGGAGTGCCCGAACCGCCGCAGCAGATCGGCCAGGTCGGCGCCGACCTCGCGCTCCCGGCGCCCGCCGAACCGGACCTTCCGGATCTCCTCGAACGCCGCGTCCGCCGCCGCGCCCGCCGCCGCCAGCAGCTCCAGCTCCGCCGCGTCCTTGACGGCGCGCAGCATGGGCAGCGCCTCGGTGAGCGAGGCGTAGGAGGTGCCGGGCAGCGCCCGTTGCAGCCCGAGCAGGTGCATCGCCCAGGCGTTGTCGCTGATGCCGAACCGCCCGGAGCGGTCGAGGAGGGCGGCGGTGACGGCGTAGGGGTCCTTTCCGTCGGTCCAGTCGCGCAGGGTCAGCGCGGGCGCGCCGGCGGCCTTCTCGGCGTCCGGGGCCTCCAGCGTGGGAACGACGAGGACGGGATCGTGTCCGGCGGCGAGGACGAGCAGGGTGAGCCGTTCGGTGGCCGCGGTGGGCGCGTAGCCGGTGAGCCACACGAGGTCCGGCCCCGGTGCCACCAGCAGACCGGCCAGGCCCGCGTCGGCGGCCGACCGCGCGGCACGCTCCATGCGGGCCCTGTAGTCGTCGGTGGTGAAGGGGGCGGCATGCGTACTGCCGGTCATCCGGGGCCTCCCGCGGCGGGTGATGGGACTCCGGGCAGCATCCTGCCCGGAGCGGGGGAGCGACGCGAGCCGGTATGAAGACCATATCGGCGCATAGGGGCCGCTCAGGGCCCATGCTAATGACCGGGCGCGGCCCGGCCGCGGGATTCCGTGCCGGTACGCCAACCATGCCGTGGGGCCGGTGAGGGCGAGCGGGCCGGGACCCCGGCCCTGGCCGGCCCTGTCCCGTGCCGGACGGCGTGGGCGTGGGCCGGGAGCATGCTCCGGTCGGTCAGGTGACGACGCCGGGGACGGCGGTGAGCTGCTGGTACCCGCCGCTCTCATGACGCACGGTCAGCTTGACCTCGGCCCCCGGCCGGGCGCGAGCGACGGCCCGGGCGAGATCGGCGGCCGAGTCGATGCGGGTGGTGCCGAACGCGAGGAGGACGTCGCCCCGGACCAGGCCCGCCGCGTACCCCGGGCCGGGCACGTGGACACCCACCACCAGGGCCCCGGGCCGGTCGTCGTCCACGGCCTCCACGCCCAGGGTCGCTCCGGCCCGGGCCGGAGCGGACGTGCCGGAGGTGGCAGAGGTGCCGGATGTGGTGGACGTGGTGGACGGAGCCGGGTCGCCCGGCTGCCCCGGGGGCGCCGAAGCGGCCCGGTGGCCCGGCGGCGCCCCCGCTCCCGGCGCCCCCGCCTGCCGCTGCATCTCGGCCAGCCTGCTCATGCCGATCACCGTGGCGCCCACCGTGCCGAGGCCGATGCCCGCCAGGACCAGGCCCGTCGCGACCAGCAGGCCGATCAGCAGGGTCACGATCCGCCGGCGGCGCCGGCGCAGGGTGGGGGGACGCCGGACAGGGCCCTGAACGGTGCCGCCACCGGGTTCCCGGCCGGGCATCGGCTTGGGACGCAACGCAGTCTGTTCCATGGTTCGCCTCCGGCAGGTGCTCTACCCGGCCGGCCGGCGCGCGACGAGCCACGAACGAGTGAGACTGACCGGCGGTCGACCGTCAGGACGGCTCGACCAGCGCTTCCACCAGCGCGGCCGCCGCGCCCCGCACGCCCCCGGCGTACACCAGCTCCGTGCGGTGGACGACGCGGGGCTCGACGACCGGGACGGCGACCGCCCGCGGTACGGCGGCGGCCACCGGGCCGGGCAGCAGGGTCAGGCCGTGTCCCCCGGCGGCCAGGAGGGCCAGCGCGCGGACGTCGGTGCCCTCGTAGCGCAGGACCGGCCGGAAGCCGTGCCCGCCGGCGGCCGCACGGAGCTGTTCCAGCGGCAGCCCCGCGTCCGGGGCGTCCAGCCAGCGGGCGTCGGCGAGGTCGGCGAGGCGCAGCCCGGCGCGCCCGGCCAGCGGATGGGCGGCGGGCAGCAGGACGTGGACGGGCTCCTCCCCCACGCCGCGCGTGTTCAGCGGTGCCACGTCGGGCAGCCGCAGCGGGTCGCTGGGGGCGGCCAGTCCGTCGACCAGGCCGAGGTCCGCCGTCCCGGCGGCGACGGCCGCCGGGATCTCGGCGCGGGCGAGCACCCGCAGCGTGACCCCCGCCGGAGGGAGCGCGGCGGCGATCCGGGGGGTCAGCGCGGTCGCGGCGGCGGCCAGGATCAGCCCGTACGCGGGAGCGGCCGCCATCCGCGCGACGTCCGCGCGGGCGGCCTGGAGGCGCAGCAGCAGCGGGCCCGCGTGTTCGAGCAACCGCTCGCCGGCGGCCGTGGGGACGACGGGGCGCCGGGCGAGGAGCGGCGCGCCCAGGTCCTGTTCGAGCGCCGCGATCTGCTGCGAGACGGCGGACTGGGTGTAACCCAGCTCGCGGGCGGCCTCCGAGAAGGAGGCGAGACGGGCGACGGTGACGAAGGTGCGCAGCAGGTGGGGGTCCATGAGGACAGCATCCCTCACCGGATCAGCAACGCTTATGGACGGTGCAGGAATCATCGTTGGACGTGAAGGAACGGCCCGGCACAGGATGGGCGCATGACGAACACGCAGGACCGCCGATCCCCGTCCTCCGCACCGCGCACCGCCCGCCTGGCCCTGGTCGGCGACCGCTCCCCCGGCGTCGTGTCGCACACGCGGATCCCCGCGCTGCTCGACGCCCTCGCCGCCCGCGACCGGCTGTTCCTCGACGCCTACTGGATCCCGACCGGGGACGCCGAGGCCGAGGACGCGGTGCGCGGCTTCGACGCCGTGTGGGTGCTGCCGGGCAGCCCCTACCGCAGCGAGGCGGGCGTGCTGACGGCGGTCCGGACGGCGCGGGAGGCGGGCATCCCGTTCCTCGGGACATGCGGCGGGTTCCAGCACGCGCTGCTGGAGTACGCCCGCAACGTGTGCGGGCTGACCCGGGTCGCGCACGCCGAGAACGACCCCGACGCCGACGACTTCCTCATCGAGCCGCTGGCCTGCTCGCTGGTCGGCCACGAGGCCGTGGTCCGGGTGGAGCCCGGCACCCTCGCCGAGTCGGTGATCGGCTCGGAGCGGACGGTCGAGCGGTACTTCTGCGCCTACGGTCCCTCCCGCCACCTGGACACCCTGCGCGCGCACGGGCTCCGCTTCTCCGGGTACGACGAGGACGGGCAGGTCCGGCTGGCCGAGCTGCCCGGCCACCCGTTCTTCCTGGCCTCGCTGTTCCAGCCGGAGCTGGCCGGCGACGGCTCGCGCCCGCACCCCATGATCCGGGCGCTGGCACGAGCCGCCGCGCGGCACGCGGCGCGGGACGGACGGACCGCGTCCGTCAGCTGAACACGGGCAGTGGCGCGGTACGGGGCACGGGCACGGCGGGGGGCCGGTCCGGGAGGAAGCCGTGGGTGCGTCCGGCCAGGTACTCGGCCTGGTAGCGAGGCACGTTCCGGTGCCAGTTGAGGATGCCGGCCATCCAGTTCTGCAGGTCGGTCACGTAACCGTGCATGATGGCGCGCGCCTCGTGCGACAGCTGGAAGTCGTCGTAGACGACGGGCAGTTCATGGGCCACGACGTGCTCGAACTGGCGCATGCGCTGGTTCATCAGGTCCTGCACGACGGGCAGCGCGGTCGGGTAGTCGACGCCGAAGAAGTTCTGCACGACGAGGATCGCGTTGTGGATCTCGCCCTCGTACTCGATCTCCTTCTGGTACGAGAAGACGTCGTTGAGGAGGCAGGCGTAGTCGATGGCCGCGTTCTCCAGGGAGCGGACCGGGCCGCTTCGGTAGACCTCGGGCGGGACGGCGGGACCGTGTCCCGCGCGGCACAGGCCCAGGGTGAGGTCGGAGCCGAAGGTGGCGCGCCGCATCTCCAGGTAGTCCACCGGGTCGGGGATGCGGTTCTGGATCTGGTTGGACAGCTCCCACACCCACGCCTCGGTCATCGTGTCGACCGCCGATTTCAGGGGGCGGCGCTCCTCGGGGGTCATGTGCGCGGTGGTGCGCGCCCACAGGTCGATGAGTGCGCGCTCCATGGCGTTGGCGGGCGGCGGGACCGGCTCCCCGTCGAGCGGCATGCAGGCCGACAGGCGGGCCGTGGTCAGCCGGGCGGCGGCCAGGTCGCGGCGGTGGCCGTAGACCAGCGGGTAGTAGTCGTCGCCGTAGGTGCCGAAGGCCAGCCAGTCGGAGGCGAGGTCGAGCTGGTCCTGGGTGGCGTCCGGGTCGAGGCCGGCGGCGCACAGGGGCAGGTCGCAGCTCGCGAGCTTGTCCTCGTCCCACACGCCCTCGCTGAGGAAGCCGATCCGGCTCGACCAGTCGAACAGGTGCCGTCGGGCGCCGTCGAGGTGGGGGCTGAGCTCCAGCGCGAACGGCATGTGGATGTCGGGGATGATCGACGGGCCGACCTTCTGGTACGGCACGTGCGTGTACGCGCGCAGCCGCTCCGCCCCGGCCGCGGCGAGCAGCGCGCCGACGTCCGCGGCGGTGCCGGGCCCGGTCGGAGCCTGCCAGGGGGACGTGGGGCGCGCGCGCTCGTTCATGTACCGGCTGGAGCGCATGTGCCATTCGTGGCCGCCGGACTGCCAGTCCTGAAGTCCCTTCGCGTACGCCCCGACGGCAGCGGTCTCGGCCGGTGTGAGCCCCTTCTCCAGAGCCACGGCGGGCACTTCGGTGAACGCGGTGTGCTCGAACTGGTGCAGCCGGGAGGTGAGGACGTCGTTGACCATGTCGGCGGCCTGCTGGGTGGTGCAGCCGAAGAAGGTCTCCAGCACCAGCACCCCGTTGCTGAGCTCGCCCTCGTCCTCCACCTCCCGCTGGTAGGAGAACAGGTCGTTGCGCAGGTGCACGGCGTCGGAGAACGTCTCCATCAGCACCCTCAGCGGCCTGGTTCCGGCGACGGCGGCGGGCACCTCGGCGGTGGCGTACTCCACGAGGCCGGCCGACCAGGGGGCGCCGCCCACCTTGCGGCGCATCTCGATGTACTCGACGGGGTTGGCGATCCGCCCCTCGTTGATGTTGGACAGCTCCCACATCGACTCGTTGAGGAGGTGCTCGGTGGCGACGGCGAAGCGGCGGCGCCAGTCGGCCGACATCGCCGGCACCGTGCGCCTCCACAGGTCGGCGAGGCCGGCCTCGACCGGGTTCTCCGGCTCGGGCATCCCGGCGCCGGGGTCGAGCGGCATGAACAGCGGCAGCCGGTCCAGGTGGGCCTTGCCGCCGGCGCGGTCCTGGGTGCGCTTGAACTTCTCCAGGAAGTGGTCGTCGAAGAAGAAGACCCAGACGTACCAGTCGGTGATGAGGGAGAGCGCGGGTCCGTCGCAGTCGGGGTGGGTGTAGGCGCAGAGCAGGCCGTAGTCGTGTGCGTCGAGGTCGGCCTGCTCCCAGACCCCGGAGCCCTCCAGCATGCCCATCTCGCGCGCCCACTGCGTCGAGTGGGCGCGGGCCTCGTCGAGATGCGGATTCAGCCGCGCGGGATGCGGCAGGTAGAAGTGCGGGAGTTCGAAGGGCTGTTGCGTCATGGCCCGGCCCTACCCATGGCCCTCTGAGGGCATCCTCGGGGCGGGACATGATCACACCATCGCGTGAATCGGGGCCGAAGCCGGGAACCTTGCCGCGGCTGCGGCCCCATGGGGTCCGGGCCGGGCTCAGCTCCGGACCTGGATCAGCGCGTGCGTCCCGCTCGTCCGCCACCGCTGACCCTCGGCCGCGACCAGCGCGGTCTCCGTGTCCGCGTCGAGGCCGGTGATCACGTCGGACTTGAGCGTGCGGAGCGTGGCGACCGGGCCGGGGAAGTACGCGGTGACGTCCGCGAAGGGCGTGGTCGGGGACCACAGCCGGTCGCCGACGAGGCGGCGGTAGTTCAGGTCGCCCTTGAGGACGGTGACGGTGGCCTGCGCGAACTGGGCGCGCAGGTCGTCCGGCATGTCCGTGTACGGCAGCGGGGCGCAGGAGAAGGGGTGGGCACGGACGGTGAGGCGGCCGTCGGCGAGGGCGGACCACAGCAGGCGGCCGTACTCGGCGGCCGTGCCCGAGGCCCCGGTCAGCCTCCGCAGCGCGTCCACCACGTCGGCGGTCGTGGCGTCGGAGACGTAGTACGGGTGGGGCTTGACGTGCAGAATGGCCCGTCCGGCACGGCCGTGGGCGAGGAGGTGGGCGACGAGGAGCAGGTCGGGCACGAGCTCGCGGCCGGCGTTGTCGGCGACGAGGCACAGGGTGCCGGTGCCGGAGGGCGGGAGCAGCGACCAGAGCCGTTCGCTGTCGTCGGCGACCAGGGCGGGCACCTCGCCCCGGCCACCGGCGCCGGCTCCCCTGCCCGCGCCGGAGCCGGTGCCGGTGGCCGAGAGGCTGAAGCCGAGGTCCGCGCGGTTTCCCCACAGCGAGCCGTGCAGCAGGGCCCGGCCCAGCTCGTCGGCGGACAGGCCGGCCAGGCCGTCGAGCGCGGCGAGTTCCTCGTCCGTCTCCGGGGCGTCGAGCTCGGCCAGTTTGGCGGGCCGGAACGGGTCGATGCCCTGCCAGGCGCCGGGGCCGAACCAGCCGACGGCGTCCAGGAGCCGGCGGTAGAAGTGGCTCTCGGCCCACAGCCAGGGCACGTCGAACCAGGACCGGCCGACGTACTCGTCCATCCCCCAGGCGGTCCAGCGGTCCCGGCCGGGGGCGTCGCCGGGAAGCGGCTCGATCACGCCCTCGGTGCAGTTCGCCAGCAGGGCGTCGAGCGCACGGTGCTGGCCGGCTTCGTAGGGGAGGGCTTCCCGGACCTGCCGGATGATGGCGGGATGCCGCTCGGCCAGCACGCCGTGGGGGAAGGACCCCGGCTCGTTGCCGAGGAGGACGGGCGCGGGCTGGGAGGCGGTGTCGGGCATGCGCCTCACCGTAGCGCGCGGTTCAGGCCGCCGCGGGCTCCCGCTCCAGGCGTGCGGCGAGTCCGAGGTAGCGGGCGCGCCGGGTGACCGGCACCAGGCCCCGGACCAGCACCTGCCACAGTTCGGCCGTCCGGCGGGGCGAGCCGTCGGACGGATCGAGGGCGCGGCCCACGATCCCGGAGCCGACGAGGGAGCAGACGATGGTGTGGGCGGTGGAGTCCACGTCGGTGTCCGGGTGCACGTCGTGCTCCTTGATCGCGCCGCGCAGCCGGGAGGAGGCGAGGTCCTGCCACTCCACGAAGGGGTGCCGCAGCGGGGGCCGTACCGCCACCCCCGCGGCGGCGAGCCGCAGCCCGGCCCGCAGGACCGGGCTCTTGACGGACACGCGCGCGAAGGCGAAGGTCAGCCGGATCAGGGACTCCAGCGAGGAGTAGCCCCGGTCGTCCAGCTCCGCCGCCAGCCGGCGAGAGGTGCTGGACTGGAGCTCCATGATGGCCTGGGCGAGGTCGTGCTTCGCGGCGAAGTGGAAGTACAGTGCGCCCCGGGTGATGTGGGCGTGCTGCACTATGTCGCCCAGGCTGGTCGCTTCGTAGCCGTGACGGTCGAACAGGTCGGCGGCGGCCGTGAGGATCGTCGCGCGCGTCTGCTCGGCGCGTAGCTGCCTCGCCATCGGCTGAACACTCCTGGGTTCGGAATGAACGGGTCACCCATGTGCTTCTGAGCGTGTGCACACGATAACTCACGGTCCGATGAGATGAGTGTTCCGCGGACCGGCCGTCGCCTCCCCGGCTCCGGCCGGCCCGCTCGACCGGGGCGTGCGCTCAGTTGACGAAGACGGTCGCGCCCCCGTCGGTCACCGGGGCGTAGGTGGCCGTGAAGTAGCCGTTGGCGAAGCAGAGTGACGAGCCGGACACCTTGGTGAAGTGCTGGTCGGTGAAGGCGATCGAGTTCGTGGCGTTGCCGGCGGTGCCGGTCAGGCCGGGCGCCTGGTAGACGCAGTTGACGCTGCCGAGCAGGGTGCGCAGGGTGACCGTGGTCCGGACGGCGGAGCCGCTCGGCGGGGTGACGGTGACGGTCCCGTCGGAGGACACGGTGGTGGTGTAGGGCAGGTTGTCGACCCGGATTCCGGTGACGCCGAGGACGCCGGTGACGTTGCTGGTGCAGGTGCTGCTGTCGAAGGTGTGGGCGGTGAGCGACTCGGTGGCCGTGCCGGGGGCGGGCGGGTTGTCGGTGACGGTGACGGTGAACTGCGAGGCCGTGCAGGAGACGCCCGTGCTGCCGGTGGCGCTGGAGTGGAACGTGGCGCTGGTGCCGCTCGCCAGTGAGGCGGTGAGGGTGTCGCCGACCGCGACGGGCGTGCCGCCGGCGGAGCCCGTGGTGAGGACGGGGGTGGCGGCCGCGGCGGCGGGGAGGGCCGCCGGAAGGGACAGGGCCGCGACGGCGGCGGTGAGGGTGAGGAGGGTACGAGTACGCATGCGGCTACCTCTTCTCGGGTGTGGGGTTCGGTGAAGCGGTGCGGGCCGGCCGGCCGAGAGTGCGGGAAGAGCCGATGACGTGCGAAGCGGTGCCCGGTGCGGAGAACACGCCCCGTGGGGAACGGGGCGGGGCCGGGAACGCGGACGTGCCGCGGGAACGGATCCGGCGCCACGGATCCGGGAAACTGGGGAAGTTGTAGACCTGACGCCTCGTCAACGTCAAGGAGTGCGGCCGGAGTTGGCCGAAAGGGCGGCAGGCCGTCCGAACCTCGTCGCCCGGCGGTCCGCCGGGCGGCACACAATCGCCACCCTTTACCCACAACTTGCTTGACCGGCCTTGTAACCGCCGGTAACTTCCCCCTTGGCTACTGGTGCGTAACGTGAAATCCCCTGCAGCCGCCGGGAGTTGCCAGGAGGCGTGCGCACCAGCCGCTGTCCGCGCCAGGACAACGTGCCGCTGAAACCCGATCCGCATTGACTATGCCTCTGGGAGCAGACATGGCCTCGTCCTCGGACGTCACCCCTTCCGCCGGCGACACCCCCGAGCCCACCGGTGACACGGAAAGCGTCTCCGCCAGACGCGGCCGGGTCAGACTGCGCCGGGCCGCGGTGATGGCGGTGCCGGCCGCCGCGGTCACCGCCGGCCTGGCGATCCTCACCGCCCAGGGGGCACTGGGCGTGCAGTTCGCGATCTCCGGCATGCCCTTCACCGTCACCGCCACGGAGCTCGACGGCACCGGCTTCGCCCAGTTCGGCGGGCTCGACAACATGGCCGAGGGCAGCCCGAACGCGGGCGACACCGGCGGCCAGGTGCTCGTGGTCACCTCGGTCATCAAGAACGCGACGCTCACCAAGCTGTGCCAGAGCGTCGACCTGGGCGGTACCAACCTGCTCATCACCGCGGGCGGCGGCGGGACCAAGGTGAGCGCCAGCGATCTGACCACCGACTCGACGGAGCTGTCGGGCGACGCCGCCTTCGACAACATCGAGATCGGCAACGACGCCAGCACCCTGGACAAGGCCGGGCCGAAGGGCCGCGGTCCGATCGGCGTGTTCAGCCAGCAGGCCGACACCGTGCACATCGCCAATCTGCGGCAGACCAACTACGCCACCACCGCAGGCGTGTTCAAGCTGCCGGGGCTGAAGATGCGCTTCAGCGAGTCGGGCTGCTGATGGCGGCCGACCGGCGCAGGGGCTTTCGGTCCGCCTTCCGCCACTGGCGGTCCGGCCGGCCGTTCTGGGGCGGGCTGCTGCTCGCCCTGGGCGGGGCCGAGGTCCTGTTCACGATGAAGGCATCGCTGAAGGTCGTCCTGCACGTCGGCATGCAGGGCGTGGCCGGCTATCTCCTGCCGGTCCTGATGCTGCTGTGCGGCCTGCTGACCCTCGTCAACCCGGCCCAGCGTCTGTTCTACTCACTGCTCGGCGTACTGGCGTCCCTGGGCACGTGGCTGACCTCCAACCTGGGAGGGTTCCTCGTCGGGCTCCTCCTGGGCTGCGTCGGCAGCTGCCTGGTCTTCGGGTGGCTGCCCGACCAGGAGCCGCGCCGCGCGCGCCGGCGCCGCAGGAAGGAGGCCCGGGCCGCCCAGGGCTCCCCGCTGCCGCCGGCGCCGCCGGCCGGCGAACCCGCCTGATCCGCCCCCGCCCCGGGGGACCGGGGCGGGGCGACGGCGTTCCCCGCGGTCAGAGCAGACCGGCGGACTTCAGCCACTCCTTGGCGACGTCCAGCGGGTCCTTCTTCTCCAGCTGGACCTGCGCGTCGAGGTCGAGGAGCGTCTTGGTGTCCAGCTTGGCGGAGACCTCGTTGAGCGCGTCGACGCCCTTCTGGGGCAGCCCGTCCTTGTGGACCAGCGGGGTCACGTTCGCGAACCCGAACAGGTTCTCCGGGTCCTTCAGGACGACGAACTTCTCCTTGACGATGGTCGGGTCCGTGGTGAAGATGTCCGCCGCCTGAACGGTGTTGTCGGCCAGCGCCGCCTGGGTGAGCGGCCCGCCCGCGTCGAGCGCCTTGAAGGACTTGAACTCCAGGCCGTAGACGGACTTCAGGCCCTTCAGGCCCTGCTGCCGGGTCTGGAACTCCGGCGAACCGCCGATCACCAGGTCCGGCGCGATCTCCTTGAGGTCGGCGAGCGTGGACGAGGAGGTGAGCTTGTACTTCTCGGCGGTCTCGGCGTTGACGCTCACCGAGTCCTTGTCCTCCGCGGGCGAGGAGTCCAGCAGCGTCAGCTTCTCGTCGAGCTTGGCCCTGACGGCCTCGTTCACCGCCTCGGCGGACTTCTGCTCGGCCCCGGAGTCGAGATAGGCCAGCAGCGAGCCGTTGTACTCCGGCAGGACCGTGACGGACCCGTTCTTCATCAGGCCGTACGTCGTCTCCCGGCTGCCGATGTTGTGCTTGTAGGTGACCTTCAGGCCCTTGGCCTTGAGCGCCTCGCCGTAGATGTCGGCGAGCAGGGTGCTCTCGGCGAAGTTGTTCGAGCCGACGACGACGGTGCCGGCGTCCGCCTTCTCGCCCGCCAGCGGGTCGTCGGAGGTGCCGTCGGAGGAACAGCCCGCGAGCAGCGCCACCGCGGCCGTGAGCGCGACGGCCGCCGCGCCGGTGTGCCTCGTCCTGGACCAGCTGCTCTTCGCGGTAGAAGTCATCCACCGATCCAATCCAGCCGGTTGTCGGTCAGTCAACAACGGCCTGGTTACGGTTTCCCGCACACGGCCGGCGCGGCCCGGCCCGGGGGTCAGCGCCTGCGCACCCCGGGCGACACCGCCAGCCGGCCCGCCGCCCAGAACACCGCGAGGGTGACGAGCGCCAGGACGGCCACCAGGGTCGCGCCGCCGACCACCTTCTCGTAGTCGCGCTGGTAGAGCCCGTCGACGATGTACCGGCCGAGGCCGCCGAGGCTGACGTACGCGGCGATGGTGGCCGTCGACACGATCTGGACGGCCGCCGAGCGCAGCCCGCTCAGGATCAGCGGCAGCGCCACCGGCAGTTCGACCTGGAACAGGATCCGCGACTCCCGCATGCCCATGCCCCGGGCGGCGTCCACCGGTGAGGGGTCGACGGAACGGACCGCCTCGTAGGTGGTGACCAGGATCGGCGGCACGGCGAGGACGACCAGCGGGATCATCACGGGCAGCAGTCCGAAGCCCATGAGGATGACGATCAGCACCAGCAGGCCGAAACTTGGCAGCGCCCGGGCGGCCGTGGCGATGAACGCCAGCGCGTTGCCGCCGCGCCCGGTGTGGCCGGTCAGCAGGCCGACCGGCAGGCCGATCGCGGCGGCGAGGGCGAGGGCGAGCAGCGAGTACCGGACGTGTTCGAGCAGGCGCTGCGGGATGCCGTCGTAGCCGTGCCAGTGGGCGCCGTCGCTGAAGAAGGCGTTGACGAAGTTCAGTACGTTCACCGGGCCGCCTTCTCCGCCTCGGGCAGCTCCCGCCGCCCGGCCCGCCTCGGCCGGGTGCGTGTGCCGCGCGGCATCCACGGGGTCAGCAGGTTGCGGGCCAGCACGAGCGCGGCGTCGCACAGGACGGCCAGGACGGCCGTCGTGATCACGGAGTTCACGGCCAGCTCGGGCCGGTCGTACTTCTGGGCGTCCGCGAGCAGGTTGCCGAGGGCGCCCTGGTTGCCGATCAGCGTGCCGACGCTGACCAGGGAGATGCTGGAGACGGTGGCCACCCGGAGCCCGGCGAGGATCGCGGGCACGGCGATCGGCAACTGCACCTGCACGTAACGCCGTACGGGTCCGAACCCCATGGCCTTCGCCGCGGCCAGGGTCTCCTCGGGCACCGAGCGCACGCCGTCGACGATCGCCGGGACGAGCACCACCAGGCTGTAGACGGCCAGCGGGATCATCACCGTCAGCTCGGTCTGGCCGGTGTAGTCGATGAGGACGACGAAGAAGGCCAGGGACGGGACGGCGTACAGGACGGTGGTCAGGCCCAGCACGGGCGGGTACAGCCAGCGCACGCGCACGCACAGCTGGGCGAGCGGCAGGGCGAGCAGCAGGCCGGCCAGCACCGGCAGCAGCGCCTCCCGCAGATGCAGTCCGATCAGGCCCCACCAGCTGTGCTGGAGGTCGCTGGGGATGTCGAAGAAGCCGTTCACGGGGCGACCCTGGCGTCGTCGGCGCGTCCGGCGGCGTGGGCGTCGCGGATCGCCTCGCCGATGGCCGCCTGCGAGGCGACGCCGACGACCCGGCCGTCGGTGTCCACGGCGACGGCCCAGCCGGTGGGCGACAGCACCGCGCAGTCGAGGGCGGCGCGCAGCGAGTCGGTGCCCGGCACGAACGGCCGCCCGTAGGGCAGCAGCCCTTCCGGGGTGATGTCACCGGCGGTCAGGTCGCGCGGGTCGCTCCAGCCGAGCGGACGGCCGGCCGCGTCGGTCACCAGGACGTAGGGCGCGTCGGACGCGGCGATCCGTTCGGCACCGGCGTCGGCCGGCACGACCGGACCGGTCGTCAGCTCCAGGCCGGCGGAAGGGAAGAAGGACAGCCGCCGGATGCCGCGGTCGGCGCCGAGGAAGTCCTCCACGAAGGCGTCCGCGGGGTCGGACAGCAGCTCGGCCGGCGGTGCGAACTGGGCGAGCCGGCCGCCGGTGCGCATCACGGCGACCCGGGTGCCCAGCTTCATGGCCTCGTCGATGTCGTGCGTGACGAAGACGATGGTCTTGCCCAGCTCCTCCTGGATCCGCAGCAGTTCGTCCTGCAGCCCCTTGCGCACCACGGGGTCGACCGCCGAGAACGGCTCGTCCATGAGCAGCACCGGCGGGTCGGCGGCGAGCGCCCGGGCCACGCCGACGCGCTGCTGCTGGCCGCCGGAGAGCTGGTACGGGTACCGCTTGCCGAGGGAGGCGTCGAGGCCCACCCGCTCCATCAGCTCCGCCGCCCGCGCCCGGGACTTGTGCTTGCCCCAGCCGAGCATGCGGGGCACGGTGGCGATGTTGTCGAGGATCGTCCGGTGCTGGAAGAGCCCGGCGTTCTGGATGACGTACCCCATGGACCGGCGCAGGGTGGTGACCGGCTGCTGCTGGATGTCCGCGCCGTCGAGGAGGATGGTGCCCTCGCTGGGCTCGACCATTCTGTTGATCATGCGGAGGGTCGTGGTCTTCCCGCAGCCCGAGGGGCCGACGAGGACGGTGATCGAGCGGTCGGGTATCTCCAGCGACAGCCGGTCGACCGCCACCGTGCCGTCCGGATACCGCTTGGTGACTGATTCCATCCGTATCAAAACGCCGAAAACCCTTCGGGTGGGCGGAAGTCTGGCCGGGTCGCGCGGGTCGTTGCCGGGAGAGTCTAGACGGCACACCCACCGGACCGGCTGATCGTTCCGCCCGGGCGGGTGATCCGCTGGGACGCGGGCGGCCGGGCACCGGCGACGGCGCCGATGGACGGCAGGAACAGCAGGACGCCGTCCTCCGCGTCGCACGGCCGGACCGTGGCGACCGCCGGGTCGGTGAGCAGGCCGGCGGCGGCTTCGGCCGGCCGGGCCGCCGACTGCGCGGCGGCCAGTCCGGTGCGGCGGCGCGTGGCGCTGATACGGGCTTTGCCGGTTCCCCGGCTCCGGTCAGCCCTCCTCGGGCTCCAGCCGCAGCGCGATGCTGTTGATGCAGTACCGCTGGTCCGTCGGGGTCGGGTAGCCCTCGCCCTCGAAGACGTGCCCGAGGTGGGACCCGCAGCGGGCGCAGCGCACCTCCGTGCGCACCATGCCGTGGGAGCGGTCCTCGATCAGCTCCACCGCGTCGGTGTCCTTCGGGTCGTAGAAGGACGGCCAGCCGCAGTGGGACTCGAACTTGGTGGTGGAGGTGAACAGTTCGGCACCGCAGGCGCGGCAGGAGTAGACGCCCTTGGTCTTGGTGTCGGTGTACTCACCGGTGAACGCGGGTTCGGTGGCGGCCTGGCGGAGCACGGCGTACTCGGCCTGGGACAGCTCCGCGCGCCACTGCTCGTCCGGCTTCTCGACGTCGTACGCCATGAGTCCTCAGCCCCTCACTTCGCCTTGCTCGACAGCTGGTCCAGGATGCGCGGTCCGAGGTCGGTGACGTCGCCCGCGCCCATGGTGAGAACGAGATCGCCGGCCTTCGCCATTCCCGCGATCACCGCCGGGGCCTCCGCCTTGTCGTGGACCGGCGTGACGTCCGCGCCCGCGGCGCGGGCCGCCTCGATGATCAGGTCGCTGGTGACGCCGGGGATCGGGTCCTCGCGGGCGGGGTAGATGTCGAGGACGACCGAGGCGTCCGCCAGGGACAGGGCCTGGCCCATCTCCTTGCCCAGCTCCTGGGTGCGGGAGAACAGGTGCGGCTGGAAGACGACGAGGATGCGGGCGTCGCCGGCCGCCGCGCGCATCGCCTCCAGGTCGGCCGTCATCTCGGTGGGGTGGTGGGCGTAGGAGTCGATGACCTGGACGCCCGCCGCCTCGCCCTTGAGCTGGAGGCGTCGCTTGACGCCCGTGTAGGCCGCCAGCGCGGGGGCCAGTTCCGCGGCCGGGACGCCGAGGGCCGCGCCCGCCGCGAGGGCGGCCACCGCGTTGTGGGCGTAGTGGCGGCCGGGGACGGAGACCGTGAAGGTGAGCTCGGCGCCGTCCAGCAGGACCGTCACCTCGCTCTTCAGGCCCTGCGGGACCACCGACAGGATCCGTACGTCGGCGTCCTCGGCCTCCCCGTACGTCACCGTCCGCACCGACCCGGCCAGCCGCCGCGTCAGCTCCCGGGCGCCCTCGTGGTCGGCGGCGATCACCAGCGTGCCGCCGGGGACGATCTTGTCGGCGAACGTCTCGAAGGACTCGTAGATCTCGTCCATGGAGGCGTAGTTGGCGTGGTGGTCGAGCTCGACGTTGAGGACGATGGCGACCTCGGGCGCGTACTTGTGGAAGCTGCGGTCGCTCTCGTCCGCCTCGGCGACGAAGATCTCGCCGTCGCCGTGCAGGGCGTTGGAGCCGGGCGCGTCGAGGTCGCCGCCGATCGCGTACGACGGGTTCAGGCCCAGCTCGGACAGGGAGACCGCCAGCATGGAGGTGGTGGTGGTCTTGCCGTGGGTGCCGGCCACCGCGATCGGGCGCAGGCCGTCCATCAGGGCGGCGAGGGCGTCGGAGCGGTGGACGACGGGGATGCCCAGCTCGGCTGCGCGCGCCAGCTCCGGGTTGTCCTTGCGGATCGCCGACGACACGACCACGCAGCTCGCGTCGTCGGCGAGGTGCTCCGCCGCGTGCCCGATGTGCACGGTGACGCCCAGCGAGCGCAGCGCCTCGGCGGTCGCGGACTCCTTGGCGTCGCTGCCGGCCACCGCGGCGCCGCGCTGCGCGAGGATCTTCGCGATGCCCGACATCCCGGCGCCGCCGATGCCGATGAAGTGCGGTCGGTCCATGGCGGTAGGAAGGCCGGGTGCCATGCGCTGTTCTCCCCAGTGGTGCGACGGTGACGGGTGGTGCGTCGGCAGCGGGTGCCGACGGCCGGGTAGGACGGTCCGCGCCCCCGGCGCGGGAGCGCTGGCCTAGGGCCCGCCTGACACATACCCGTCGTCCGCCCGGAGGGCGGGCTTCGCGGCGTCTGGCGCGTGCGATCGCAAGGCGCCGGGGACGCCCTCGTGGCGGAGCCACGTGGGCGTTTCGGCAACGCGGCGAGCGTGCGTGCCAGGCGTCGCGAAGCAGACGGGTATGTGTCAGGCGGGCCCTAGCCTATGCCTTGCTGTGGGAGAACAGCTTCAGGACCGGTACGCCGACCTTGTGCCGGGCCCGTGAGGCCCAGTCCCGGTGGAAGAACTCCTCCACGTAGTGCGGGTCGGTCAGGACGATCACCTCGTCGGCCCCGGTCTCCACGACCAGGGATTTCAGTTCGTCCAGCGGGTGTTCCTCGACCAGCCGCCCCTCGGCCCGGGCGCCGGCCGCGCGCAGGGCCGTGAGGGACACCTCCAGGGCCCGCTGGCCGACGGTCAGCGCCTCCTCGCCCTCCGGTGTCTCGCCCTCGCGGACGGCCTCGTCGAGCTCGCCGAGGGCGACGTCGTCGATGGCCCGCAGCAGCCGGTCGGCCTGGTCGCCGCGCGGCTGGAGCAGCACGTGGAAGGCGACCGGCTCGTCGCCGTGCAAGGTGGTGACGAACTCCACGTCGGCGGACGTCAGGGCCTTCTCGATCATCAAAACGCTTGTGAACACCAGGCGCCCCTTCCTTCGAGGGCCCGTGGGCCCACCTTCCGCGGGGCCGCACCGGGCCCTGCGGAAACCATCCTGCCCCGTGATCGCACGGGTACTGCCGGTTTCAGTGTGCCCGGCGCGGACTAAACGGAACGAGGGATTCCGCCGATTCCCGGATGTGCGGTAACCGTCGAACCGATGTGCGGTCCAGTGCCCCGGCCCGGTTCAGTCACGCCGGTACCGGCTGAAGAGGAAACCTTCCTCCTCCAACAGGGACGCCAGCGCGAAACGCCTCGGAACCCCGACCGAGGGACCGCCGGCGATCCGCTGCGCGTCGCCCGCGGTGAGCATCGGGGAGACGGTCAGGCAGAGCTCGTCGAGCACGCCGGCCGCGACGAACTGCCCCAGCAGGCGCGGCCCGCCCTCGGTCAGCAGCCGGGTGTGGCCCAGCTCGGCGAGCGCGCGGACGGCCCGGGCGGGGTCCACGCCGACGCCGTCGCCGGCGACCACCACCCGGGCGCCGGCCCGCTCGGCGGCCGCGATCCGGTCCGGGGCCGCCGCGGCGCCGGTCAGGATCAGGGTCGGGACCAGCGGCGAGGTGAACAGCGGCAGGGAGAAGTCCAGCTCCAGGCTCGCGCTGACCACGGCGATCACCGGCGCGGGGCCCTGCCCGGACGCCTGCCGCAGCTCCGCGAACTCGGCACGCGCGCGTGCCGGACGGTACCCCTCCTGCCGCACCGTCTCGGCGCCGGCGATCACCACGTCCGCCAGCGCCCGCAGCGTGCCGAAGATCCGCATGTCGGCCGCGCTGGAGATGGGCTGCGAACGGCCGTCGTGCTGGGCGGCGCCGTCGAGCGTGGAGACCATGTTGGCCCGCAGCCAGACCCCCGGCCGCCCGTCCCGCTCGCCGGGCTCGGGGTAGGCGTAGGCGGCGGCCAGCTCGGCGAGGCTCCACTCCCGGTCGGTCCCGCCGGAGTCCCGCTCTGCTGTCTGATCGGTCACAGGGAACAGGCGTCGCATGCCGTGCAGTGTTCCACGCCCCCCACCCCCGAACCCCGCCACCCACCCCCTCGTGACCACGGAAGAGCCACCCAATCGCCCCACCGCAACCACGGTCAGTCACACCACCGAACCCACGGGGCAGTCACGCTGCCGCAACCACGGGCAACCCCGCCGCCGCAACCGCGGGCAGTCGCGCCGCCGCAACCACGGGCAGTCGTGCCTCCCCCAGTGCCTGAACGGCCTGGGAGGTACCCCCAGGGGCGGCACGGGTGGGCGCTGGGGGTACCCCCTCTGGGGGAGGCACCCCGTCGGCGCCGGGCCGCGCCACCCACCCGCCCTCAGCCACGACGCCGGGCAACCGACGAACGCAGGACCCCACGCCGTCACGGCGGCCCGCACCGGCGCCGGGCACCGGACACACCTCGCCACCACGCCCCCACCCCCCGCCGCGCAGCGGAAGGGCACCCGTCCCGCAGGCCCTACCATGGACAACCGTGTCGTCCTCCTCCCCCGCCCCCGGTTCCACCGCCCCCGGCTCCGCCCCGATAGCCGGGACGGCCCCGCTGTCCCTGTGCGCGCGCGAGCCGCACGTCCCCGCGGACCGCCTGGTCGCCGAGATGGTGCCGCCGCCGCGCTTCGACTCCGTCCGCTTCGGCACGTACATCCCGGACCCGAACCAGCCCAGCCAGAGCGAGGCCGTGCGGGTCCTGGAGGGCTTCGCGGCCGGACTGGACGGGGCCCCCGCCACCGGCGGCAAGCGCGGTTTCCTCGGCTTCGGGCGGAGCAAGGCCCCGAAGACCCCCGCCGGCCCCCGCGGCGTCTACCTCGACGGCGGCTACGGCGTCGGCAAGACCCACCTGCTGGCCTCCCTGTGGCACGCGACCCCCGCCGAGCCGTCCCGCAAGGCGTTCGGCACCTTCGTGGAGCTGACCAACCTGGTCGGCGCCCTCGGTTTCCAGCAGACCGTCCAGACCCTGTCCGGGCACCGGCTGCTGTGCATCGACGAGTTCGAGCTGGACGACCCCGGCGACACCGTCCTCGTCTCCACCCTGCTCGGCAAGCTCGTGGAGGCGGGCGTCGCCCTCGCCGCCACCTCCAACACGCTGCCGGGCAAGCTCGGCGAGGGCCGCTTCGCGGCGGCCGACTTCCTGCGCGAGATCCAGGGCCTGTCCGCCCACTTCCGCACCCTGCGCATCGACGGCGAGGACTACCGCCACCGCGGCCTGCCCGAGGCGCCGGCACCGTACTCGGACGACGAGGTGACGCGGGCCGCGCACGCCACCGACGGCGCCTCCCTGGACGACTTCCCGGCGCTCCTCGACCACCTCGCCCGCGTCCACCCCAGCCGTTACGGCGCGCTGACCGACGGCATCGCGGCCGTGTGCCTCACCGGCGTCCGCCCGGTGCCGGACCAGTCGACGGCGCTCCGGCTCGTCGTCCTCGCGGACCGGCTCTACGACCGCGAGGTGCCCGTCCTGGCCTCCGGACTGCCCTTCGACCGGCTGTTCAGCGAGGAGATGCTGAAGGGCGGGTACCGCAAGAAGTACTTCCGGGCCATCTCCCGGCTCACCGCGCTGGCCCGCGACGCGGCGCGCCTCGTCGACAATCGCTGACAAACGGGCCCGATCGCGCCAACCGACCCTCCATTTTCAGGCTCTCTTCGACTCGTAACGCCTGGTTAACCCTGCAAACGGGTCTGCCGGGTTACCTTGCTTCTTGACCAAGCATTGACCAAACGTTGGTGCGCGCTAGAGATGCACCAGAGGCGTGAAGCACCTGGAGGGGGGCGCATGTTCGGAGGCACGACGACCCGGACCCTGGTTTCGTTATTCGCCGCCGTTCTGCTCGCCCTCCAGTTCCTCACCTCTTCCGGATCTTTCGCATCCGCGCACACGAGCCGTGATGCCACGGCCAAGGCCGTCCTGCCCGGAGCCGACCCTTCCGGACCGGCCCTCCGCGGTGAAACCGTCACCTGCCACGACGCCGGGGCCCCCAAGAACCCGAACGGCCCCCTGCGTACCCGCGACCGGCACCGCGCCGCCGCCCCCTCCGCGCCCGACACCCCCGAGCGCCCGCTCGCGCGCCGGCACGCCGAGGCCCCGCCCGAACGGGCCCTGCCCGGCGGCGCGCACCGGCACCCGTCGAGACCGTCGACGGCACACTCCCCGGCGGCACTTCAGGTCTTCCGCTGCTGATCCGCACAGCAGTCCCCCCACCCGTTCCTGCCCGTCCGACGCGCCCCCACAGCGCGCCAGGAGGAATCACCACATCATGCAACCCCTCATCGACAACGCCCGCACGTTCGGACAGCGCCCTGAGGAGTTCGCCGGGCTCGCCGAAGGCCAGTCGCCCGAAGTCCTGTTCATCACCTGCTCCGACTCCCGGGTCGTCCCGGCCCTGATCACGGGCGCCCGGCCCGGCGAGCTCTTCGAGCTGCGCACCGCGGGCAACATCGTCCCGCCGTACGCCGCCGAGCGCCCCACCGGCGAGGCGGCCACCATCGAGTACGCCGTGCAGGTGCTCGGCGTCTCGGACATCGTGGTCTGCGGCCACTCCCACTGCGGTGCCGTCGGCGCGCTGGTGCGCGGCGACGACCTGACCGCCGTACCCGCCGTGCGCGAGTGGCTGGCGCACGCCGCGGACGAACCGAAGCCGTGCGACCCCGCCGACCCGACGGTCGCCGAGGCCGTGCAGCACCACGTCCTCGCCCAGTTGCTGCGCCTGCGGTCCTACCCGTGCGTCGAGCGGCGGCTGGCCGACGGCCGGATCCGGCTGCACGGCTGGTACTACGGGGTCCACACAGGGGCCGTGCGCCAGTACCGCGCGCAGACCGACGCCTTCGAGGCCCTGTGAGCCGCGCCATGACCTCCATATCGCAGCAAACGCGGAAGTTTCCTCATCTGAGGCAGGACTTCACCGCCTCGCTCGTCGTGTTCCTGGTCGCACTCCCGCTGTGCGTGGGCGTCGCCGTCGCCTCCGGTGTCCCCGCGGAGCTGGGCCTGGTCACCGGCATCGTGGGCGGCCTCGTCACCGGCATGCTGCCGGGCAGCAGCCTGCAGGTGTCCGGGCCCGCGGCCGGACTGACCGTGCTGGTCTTCGGCGCGGTCGAGGAGTACGGGCTGCCCGCCCTCGGCGTGATCGTGCTGGCCGCCGGGCTGCTCCAGCTCGGCATGGGCGCCCTGCGGCTGGGGCGCTGGTTCCGGGCGATCTCCCTGTCGGTCGTCGAGGGCATGCTGGCCGGCATCGGCCTCGTGCTCATCGCCGGTCAGCTGTACGCGGCGGCCGGACTGGAGGCACCCTCCTCCGGCCTCGACAAGATCCTCGGGCTGCCCGGTGCCGTCGTCGACGCGCTGGGCAGCACCGAGGCCCTGACCTCGCTGGCGGTCGGCGCGGGCACGATCGCGGTGATGGTGCTGTGGAAGCGGCTGCCGAAGCGGGCGCAGGCCGTGCCCGGGGCGCTCGCCGCGGTCGTCCTGGCCACGCTGTTCACCCTGGCGTTCGGCCTGTCGGTCGCGACCGTCGAGGTCAACGGCCTGCTGGACTCGGTCCAGCCGCCCGGCTCCGAGGCCTTCGGCGGGCTGGCGGACGTCGGCATGCTCGGCACGATCCTCGCCTTCACCCTGATCGCCTCGGCCGAGAGCCTGTTCAGCGCCGCCGCCGTGGACCGGCTGCACAACGGTCCGCGCACCGAGTACGACAAGGAGCTCATGGCACAGGGCGCGGGCAACACGGTGTGCGGTCTGCTCGGCGCCCTGCCGATGACCGCGGTCATCGTGCGCAGCTCCGCCAATGTCGGCGCCGGGGCGCGCACCAAGGCGTCCCGGGTCCTGCACGGCGTGTGGCTGCTGCTGTTCGCCGCGCTGCTGCCGTCCGCGCTGGCGCTGATCCCGCTGCCCGCGCTGGCCGGCATCCTGCTCCACGCGGGCTGGAAGCTGATCCCGTTCCGCGGCATCGTCTCGCTGTGGCGCGCGCACCGGGGCGAGGCCGTGATCCTGGTGGTCACGGCCGTGTCGATCGTCGCCGTCAACATGTTCGAGGGCGTGCTGATCGGTCTGGCGCTGTCCGTCGTCAAGACCGCCTGGGAGGCGTCGCACCTCCGGCTGGAGGTCGTCGACAAGGGCGCCGGTCCCGTCCAGGCGTACCTGTCGGGCAACGCCACCTTCCTGCGGCTGCCGAGGATCCTGGAGAGCCTGGAGGCGCTTCCGCAGGACCGCCCGGTCGAGCTGGACCTGTCCGGGCTGCACCACCTGGACCACGCCTGCCGTACGGCGCTGGAGAACTGGGCCGAGCGGCACAGCGCGAGCGGCACGGACCCCGTGAAGGTGACCGAGCCCGCGAGGACGGCGGTGTAGCCCCCTCGAACGGGTGATCCGCCGTGCGCGGACGGTCCGCCCGTACCCGGCGCCCGGTTCCGGCATGGCCCCGGACCGGGCGCCGGGCATATTGTGATACAAGGACGCGAAACGGACCTCTGGGCGAGGAGGTCGTCATGCTCGACGAGCTGCTGACCGCGGTCGCCGCCGCCGGAAGCGCGGGCTTGCTCTACGTCGTCTCGGCGGCGCGGGTCGTGAAGCAGTACGAGCGCGGGGTGGTCCTCCGGCTCGGACGGCTCGCGGGCGAGGTGCGCCAGCCCGGTTTCACGATGATCATCCCGTTCGTGGACCGGCTGCACAAGGTGAACATCCAGATCGTCACGCTGCCGGTGCCCGCACAGGAGGGCATCACGCGGGACAACGTGACCGTGCGGGTCGACGCCGTCGTGTACTTCAAGGTGGTCGACGCGGCCAACGCGCTCATCCGGGTCGAGGACTACCGCTTCGCCGTCTCCCAGATGGCCCAGACGTCCCTGCGCTCGATCATCGGCAAGAGCGATCTGGACGACCTGCTGTCGAACCGGGAGAAGCTCAACCAGGGCCTGGAGCTGATGATCGACAGCCCGGCGGTCGGCTGGGGCGTGCAGGTCGACCGGGTCGAGATCAAGGACGTGTCCCTGCCGGAGACGATGAAGCGCTCCATGGCCCGGCAGGCCGAGGCCGACCGGGAGCGGCGGGCCCGGGTCATCAACGCCGATGCCGAGCTGCAGGCGTCGAAGAAGCTCGCGGAGGCGGCCGGGCAGATGTCCGAGCAGCCGGCCGCGCTGCAACTGCGGCTTCTCCAGACGGTCGTCGCGGTCGCCGCCGAGAAGAACTCCACGCTGGTGCTGCCCTTCCCGGTGGAGCTGCTGCGGTTCCTGGAAAAGGCGCAGCAGACGGCGCCCGAGCACGCCGTCGAGCGGCCGGCCGGCATGTGACGCGTGTAGCACGCGTGGTTCCCGAGGCCCGTACCAGGTGATAAACACATCGGGGTCACCGTCCCTGTCCGCCAGCAGGAAGGTCGCCCCATGCCCGAGAACACGCCCGGGACCCTGTCCGACAGCAGCTCCGCCGACGGCGGTGCGACACGGCGTCAGGTGCTCGCCCGCACCGGCGCCCTGGGTGTCTCGATCGCCTTCGCCGGAAGCCTCTCCGAACTCTTCGCGGGCACGGCCGCCGCGCAGCCCCTGGGCCACAGCGGCTACGGTCCGCTGGTCCCCGACCCCGACGGACTGCTCGACCTGCCCGCGGGCTTCCGCTACCGGGTCCTGTCCCGCGAGGGCGACCGGCTGCGCTCCGGCGAGGGCCCGGTCCCGTCCAACCACGACGGCATGTCGGCCTTCCCGGGCCGGCACGGCCGGGTCCACCTCGTCCGCAACCACGAGAACCGCGCGAGCGGCAGAGTCCCCGTGCCCACGGTGGAGGGCCTGACCTACGACCCGGCCGGCAAGGGCGGCTGTACGGCCCTGACGCTGGACTCGCGCAACCGCGTCCTGGACGAGCGGGTCGCGATCGCCGGTACGGCCGTCAACTGCGCGGGCGGCCCCACCCCCTGGCACACCTGGCTGACCTGCGAGGAGACCGAGGACAAGGCCGGCACCAGCGGCTACACCAAGGACCACGGCTTCATCTTCGAGGTCGACCCGGCCGACCCGCACCGCACCGGCGCGGTGCCGCTGACCGCGATGGGCCGCTTCCAGCACGAGGCGATCGCCGTGGACCCGCGGCGGGGCGTCGTGTACGAGACCGAGGACGCGTTCGAGCGGCCGTTCGGCCTCTTCTACCGGTTCCTGCCCGAGAAGCCGCTCGGCGGCACCGGCTCCCTGCGGGCGGGCGGGCGGCTGCAGGCGATGCGCGTGCCCGGCGTGCCCGACCTGTCCTCGATCCAGGAGACCGGCGCCTCCTTCGGCGGCGTCGAGTGGGTGGACGTACCCGACCCGCTGGCGGCCGGTACGCCCATCCGCCACCAGGACTTCGGGCGCGGGGGCATCACGCACGCGCAGAAGCTGGAGGGCTGCTACTGGGGCGGCCGCAGCGTGTACTTCGTGTCGTCCTTCGCCCGCAGCGCGGAGGGCTCGGCGGGCGACCACTACGGCCAGATCTGGCGCTACGACCCGGACGGGCGCCGCCTGACCCTGGTGATCGTCTTCGGCCCGGACACCGACGTCCGGCTCCCCGGCGAGTCGCCGGACAACATCTGTCTGGCGCCCAGCGGCGGCCTCATGGTCTGCGAGGACGGCGACGGCGCCCAGCACGTCTACGGCGTGACCCGGCGCGGCGAGGTCTACGCGATGGCCCGCGGCCGGCAGAACATCGGCACCGCCGAGGAACCGGAGTGGGGCGAGTTCGCGGGGGTCACCTTCTCGCCCGACGGCGACACCATGTACGTCAACTGCTACACGCCGGGGACGACCTTCGCGGTGACCGGCCCCTGGCGCCGGTAGCGCGCCGCACCCCGCCCGGTCACTGAAGCCGTCCGGGCGGGGTACTCGGGGCCGCATGACGGAGAAACAGCACGTCAGCGGCTCGTACTGGCTCCAGACGGCACCGGGCGGCGCCGACCGCCCGGTGCTGGAGGACGACCTCGCTGTCGACGTGGCCGTGATCGGCGCCGGGGTGGCCGGGCTGAGCACGGCCTGGGAGCTGGCGCGGGCGGGGCGGAGCGTGGCGGTGCTGGAGGCCGGACGGGTCGCCGCCGGCGTCACCGGCCACACCACCGCCAAGGTGACCGCCCTGCACACGCTGATCTACGACAAGCTGCGCCGGACACGGGGCGCCGAGGGCGCCCGGCTGTACGCCCGTTCGCAGAGCGAGGCGATCGAGCACGCCGCCGGGATCGTGGCCGAGCTGGGCGTCGACTGCGACTGGGAAACCCGCAGCGCCTACACCTACGTCGTGGACCCGGGCCGCGCGGACGAGCTGCGGGCGGAGGCGGCCGCGGCCAAGGAGGCGGGACTGCCGGCGTCGTTCGTCACGGAGACCGGGCTGCCGTTCCCCGTCGCGGGAGCGGTCCGGGTCACGGGACAGGCGCAGTTCCATCCGCGCAAGTACCTGCTGGCCCTCGCCGAGGACCTGGAGGCGCGCGGCGGGCGGATCTTCGAGCACACCACCGTCCAGGGACTGCACGAGGGCACGCCCTGCCGTGTGTCGGCCGGGACGGGGGCGACGGTGACCGCCCGGGACGTGGTGGTCGCCACCCACTACCCGGTCTTCGACCGGGCCCTGCTGTTCGCCCGGCTCTCCCCGCGCCGGGAACTGGTCGTCGCCGGGCGCATCGAAGGCGAGCGCGACCCGGACGGCATGTACATCACGCCGGACGAGGGCACCCGCTCGGTCCGTACGGCACCCCTGGACGGTGACTCCGGCGACCGGCTGCTCATCGTCACCGGGGAGCACTTCACCCCCGGCACCGGTGACGCCCGGGAGCGCTTCGACCGGCTGTCCGCCTGGGCGGGCGAGCACTTCCCCGGCGTCGACCTCACCTACGCCTGGGCCACGCAGGACATCGACCCGACCGACACCGTGCCGATGGTGGGCCCGATGCACCCGGGTGCGCGGCACACCTACGTCGCCTCCGGGTTCGGCGGCTGGGGCATGAGCGGCGGCATGATGGCGGGCCGGCTGCTCGCCGCGCAGATCACCGGCGAGGAGTGCGCGTGGAGCGGGCTGTACGACCCGCGCCGGCTGCTGACGGCGGTGCGCGAGGCGCCGGCGTTCCTGAAGACGCAGGCGGAGGTCGCCCGGCACTTCGTCGGCGACCGGCTCAGGCCCACGCCGCCCGTGGACGCCCTGCCGCCCGGCGAGGGCGCCGTCGTCCGGGTCGGCGGTGAGCGGCTCGCGGTCTACCGGGACGACGCCGGGGCCCTGCACGCCGTCTCGGCGCGCTGCACCCACCTGGGCTGCCTGGTCGGCTTCAACGCCGCCGAACGCGCCTGGGAGTGCCCGTGCCACGGCTCCCGGTTCGGCACGGACGGGCACGTCGTCCAGGGGCCGGCCACGAAGCCGCTGGAGCAGCGCGACATCTGACCCGGGAGGGTGACTCCCCGGGCACGTCACCACACATGGTCATACGTACCGAACCACCGGCTCATACGTTCGTCCGGTGATCCCTCATGTCCGACGTGTGACCGCCCTGTGTGCCCTGACCGCCGCCCTCGCCGCCTGCGGCAGCACCCGTACGGCCCAGGCGCCGCGCCCGGCCCCCTCGGCCACTTCCGCCGCCCCCTCCCCCGCCCCGCCCCGGGCGCCCACGGTCGCGCCCGGCCCGGGAGGTCTCACCCCCGTCTTCGCCCACGGTCCGCGCACCCGGGGCAAGACCGTCGCCCTCACCTTCGACGCCGACATGACCGCCGACCAGGGGCCGCGGGCGGCGGCGGGCGAGCGGTTCGACAATCCGCCGCTCATCGCGACGCTGCGGCGGCTGAGGGTGCCGGCCACGGTGTTCATGACGGGCCGGTGGGCCGAGGAGTACCCGGACCAGGCCCGCTCCATCGGCCGCGACCCCGGCTTCGAGGTCGCGAACCACTCCTACAGCCACTACGCGTTCACCGACGACTGCTACGGCCTGCCGACCGTGCCGCGGGAACGGATGCGGTCGGACGTGGAGCGGGCGTACGCCGCGTTCCGCAAGGCCGGGGTCCCCGATCCGAAGCCGTACTTCCGCTTCCCCGGCGGCTGTTACGACCGCGCCGCCCTCAGGGAGCTGGCCGCGGCCGGCGTCACCGCCGTGCAGTGGGACGTGGTGAGCGGGGACGCGTTCGCGACCGACGCGGACGCCGTCGCCCGGCAGGTGCTGGAGGGCGTACGGCCGGGATCGGTCGTCGTCCTGCACTGCACCCGCAGCGCGGCCCCGGTGACCGAGCGGGCGGTACGGACGATCGTGCCCGGGCTGCGCCGCGAGGGCTTCCGCTTCGTGAAGGTCTCCGAGCTGATCGGCGCGGCGAACGGGCAGCGCTGAACGGGCCTGCGACCGGCCTAGGCTGGAGACATGAGCGACGACGACCAGGGCCCGAACGACTACTGCCTGATCGACGCGGCCAGGCCGCCCAAGGCCGACGGCCCGCCGTACGCGGAGTGCGTGCTGTGCCGGGAGCCGACCGAGTACCCGGAGTCGTACAAGGGGATCACCCTCTGCCCGCCCTGCGAGTGGCAGGAGGCCCAGCGCACGTCGTGCTCAGGCTGATCTGCGGGCGGTGAGCGCACAGGTCACTGCGGTCACGGCGGCGGTGACCAGGACCGCGGCGGCCAGCGGCAGGAGGGGGAGCGGCACGGTGCCCGACCGTGAGCCGGTGACCAGTGCGGTGACCGCCGCGTGCGCCGGGGACCCCGTCGCCACCAGGGCGAGCAGGGCGGCGAGCAGCAGCGCGGGGACGGCACGGCCGGGCGAGCGCAGCACCGGCCAGGAGGTGAGCGCGCCCACGGCGGTGCCCAGCAGGGCGCACACCAGCACGGCGAGCAGCCCGGAGCCGCCCGCCTGGAGCGAGGGCACCCGGGTGCCGTGCCCGGAACTCACCGGGTCGCTGATCAGCGTGACGACGACGGTCGCCGCCCCGCCCAGCGCGGTCGCCGCCCCCAGCCCCACCAGCACGGACGCCAGATGCGCCCGCGCGGGCCCGCCGGCCGCGGACACGCAGGCGCGGGCCGCGGGCGGCTCGCCCGTGACGCAGATCCGCACCAGCCAGGCCGCGACCGGCAGCAGCACGGCGGCGGCCCAGCCCAGCGAGTCGAGCACCGGCTGCCCTCCCTGTACGCCGACGGCCAGGGCGGCGGCGTACACGACGAGCGGCGGCACCCAGCGCTGGGAGCGGAGCAGCAGGGCGGTCTGGTAACGCAGCAGGGCGGTCACCGGCGGTCCTCCGGGCCGTGCGGTTCCTCGGTCGCCACGCTCACCACGTGCCAGGGCGGCCGGGCCGTCAGCAGCGTGCGCAGCAGGACGTCGGAGTGGGAGGCGGGGACGGTGAGCAGGTGGGTGCCCGGCGCGGTCTCCTCGGCCAGGGCGGCGATCCGGTGCGCGTCGGCGGGCAGCCGGCCGCCCGGCGGGCCCTGCACCCGGACGGTCACCCGCGGTCCGGCCGGTGCCGTCGCCGGGCGCTCTCGCCGGTGCAGGGTGCCGTCGCGCACGGTGTACGTCGCGTCGGGGGCGCCCGCCAGGCGGCCCGGGTCGTGGTCGACGAAGACGACGGCACCGCCCGCCGCCGTCCGCTCGGCCACCGCCCGCTCCAGTTCGGCCCGGGCACCGGCGTCCAGGCCGGTCCATGCCTCGTCGAGCACCAGCAGCTCCGGTTCGCCGAGCAGGGCCTGGGCCACCGCCACCTTCTGGCTGCTGCCCTTGGACAGCCGGGCCATCGGCGTCCGCGCGTACCCGGCGGCCCCCAGCCGCTCCAGCCACTGCCCGGCCGCACCGGCCGCCTGCCGGCGGGACAGACCGTGCACCGTGCCGAGCCGGATGAGATACGCGAGGGCGGTGAAGGGCAGCGCGGACGGAAACCTCTCGGGCACGTACGCGGTGCGCGGCCGCCCGGTGACGCGTCCCTCGGTGGGCGCGTCGATCCCGGCGATCAGGCGCAGCAGGGTCGACTTGCCGGTGCCGTTGGCTCCCTCGACGCGGACCAGGGTGCCGGGCGCGACGGCCAGGTCGACGCCGCGCAGCACCCAGGGGCCGCGCAGGCTGTGGCGGCGGCCCACGTTGTCCAGACGCAGCTCGCGTTGCATGGGGCCATCCTCTCCTCCCCGCACCCCGGAGCGGGTCCGGTACTCCGGAGCGAGTCCGGTCGCGACATGGCCGGCTGGCACACTGGACGCCGTGAGCCAGGATCCGACACCCGTGACCGACAGTCCCTTCCGCGCCGAGCCCGGCGACCGCGACCTCGCCCCGCAGTTCGTCCTGCCGCTGGTCGTACGCATCGAGCGGGCCGCGCCGCCGGCCCGTACGGACGCCCTGGAGACCGCGGCCCGTGCCGTGCTGGTAATGCTCGCCGACGCCCGCTCGGCCGGCGACGGCGAGTGGGCGCAGGCCATGCGGGACTGGCAGGACGCCCGCATCCGCAAGGTCGTGCGCCGGGCGCGGGGCGCCGAATGGCGGCGGGCCGAGGCGCTGCCCGGCATCACGGTCACCGGCAAGACGGCGGAGGTACGGGTCTTCCCGCCCGTCCCGCTGGACGGCTGGCCCAAGGACCTGGCCCGCCTTCAGGTCTCCGGCACCGAACTCGACGACCCCGAGCCCCCGGTGGCCGCCGGCCCGGCCGCACCGGTGCTGTGGATGAACCCCGGCCTCGGCATGTCGGCCGGCAAGGCCATGGCACAGGCCGGCCACGGAGCCCAGCTCGCCTGGTGGGAACTGGACGACGAGGAGCGGACCGCCTGGCGCGATGCGGGCTTCCCCCTCGCGGTACGCACCCCGGACCCCGCCCACTGGGCCCGCCTCACCACGAGCGGCCTGCCGACGGTCCGCGACGCCGGCTTCACCGAGATCGCCCCGGGCTCGTGCACGGTGGTGGCGGACCACCCGGCATTGCGGTAGGCGTACGACGAAGTCCGGCGGCAACCTCAGATCTTGCTCTGAACATGCCCTCCCCGGGATTCGCCTCCCGCCGTGCGGGCCATACCCCCGTCGAGCGTGCGGAGCCGGCGCGGAAGAGGGGGACGGACCATGGAGCGGGTGGGGACGGGCATCGGGTGGCGGCCGGAGATCGCCGGCGTCGTCGAGCGCATGCCGGGAATCGACTGGGTCGAGGTCGTGGCCGAGAACGTCTGCCCCGGGCATCTTCCCGACTCGCTGCTGCGGCTGCGCGGCCGCGGCGTGACCGTCGTGCCGCACGGCGTCTCGCTGGGGCTCGGTGGTGCCGAGCGGCCCGACCCGGCGCGGCTCGCGGCGCTCGCCGAGCGGGCTCAGGTACTGGGTTCGCCGCTGGTCACCGAGCACATCGCGTTCGTCCGGGCGGGCGGGCCCATGACCGCCTCCCCGCGACTGGAGGCGGGGCACCTGCTGCCCGTGCCGCGCACCCGGGACGCGCTCGACGTGCTGTGCGAGAACGTCCGCATCGCGCAGGACGCGCTGCCCGTGCCGCTCGCCGTCGAGAACATCGCCGCGCTGTTCTCCTGGCCCGGCGAGGAGATGACGGAGGGTCAGTTCCTGTACGAGCTGGCCGACCGCACCGGGGTCCGGCTGCTGATCGACGTGGCGAACCTGTACACCAACCACGTCAACCGCGGTGAGGATCCGGGCCTGGCGCTCGCCGAACTGCCCCTGGAGGCCATCGCCTACGTCCATGTCGCGGGCGGCTTCGAGCGGGACGGCGTCTGGCACGACAGCCACGCCCACCCCGTGCCGCAGCCGGTCCTCGACATCCTGACCGACCTCGCCTCGCGCGTGGCGCCGCCGGGCGTGCTCCTGGAGCGGGACGAGAACTTCCCCGGGCCGGCGGAGCTGACGGGCGAGGTGGAGGCGATCCGCACCGCCGTGGAGAAGGGGCGGGCCTCGGGCCGGGCGCCCGCCGGCTCCGCCCGGCCGTCCCCGCGGGCCGCGGAGCCGTCCGCCGGGACCGAGCCGGCGCGCCGGGGGCTCGCCCTCGCGCAGACCGCGCTGCTGTCCGCGCTGGTCGCCGGTACGCCCGTGCCCGAAGGGTTCGACCGGATGCGGCTGAAGGTGCAGGCGCGGGCGCTCGCCGGGAAGCGGGCGGACGTGGTGGCCAAGGTCGCACCCGAGCTGCCGGAGATCCTCGGCGCGGCCTACCGCCCCGCCTATCTCGCCTACGCCCAGGGGCATCCGATGACCGGCGGCTACCGGCGGGACGCGCTGGACTTCGCCGAGCAGCTGTGGCGGGCCGGGCGGCCGGAGGACGCCCGGGCGCGGCGGGAGCTGCGGGAGTGGTGGCTGGAGCGCTCGGGACCGGTGCCGCGCTCGCAGCGGCCGGCGGTGCGGCTGGCGCGTGCGACCAGGCGGGCGCTGCTGCGGCGGTGAGCCGCCCGGCCGCCCATATCAAACGGAACGTCACATACCCACAACACTGCGTCCCGGAATGTGAACAGGGCATGGCGCCGGCGAAAGCCCTTGGCATAGAAAAACGGCATGTTCTGGGTCCTTCTCCTGCTGCCGGCCTGGATCGTCGCCGCCACCGCCTGCACACGGCTGTGCCTGGCGGCCGTGCGTGACGCGGCCGTCGACAGTCGCGGTGCCGGCCGCGGACACGATCTGACGCTGTACGAGGCGGCGTTCCTGTCCGGCGGGCCGCGGCGGGTCGCCGACCTGACGCTCGTGTCGATGGCCCGGCAGCGACGTCTGCTGCTCGCCCACACCGGCTGGGCGACCGTGGTCGACCCGCGCGGGCGGGACGACATGGAGCGCTCCGTGATAGGTGCCATCGGGCCGGAGGGACAGTCCCGGATAGCCCCCGTACGGGCCGCCGCTGCCGCCGCGGACGCGGTGCGGGGCCTGGCCGACCGGCTCGTCAGCGCGGGTCTCGCCGTACCGGACGGTGCCCGCTCGGTCGCGGCCGGGGTCCGGCGGGTGCGGTTCGCCGCCGTGGCCGTGTGCGTGCTGGGCGCGGTGGCCCTGGCGCTGCCCGTTCCGACGGACGTGCCGCGGCACCTGGTCGCCCTGTGGTTCGCGCTGCCCCTCGCGCTGACCCTGAGCTGCCTCGCCATCGCGCGGATGGAGGTGCACCCGTACTCGCGCTGGGCCTCCCCGGCCGGGCAGCGGCTGCTCGCCGGCCTCGCCCGGCAGTCCGGCGGCACCGTCGACGACCGTACGTATCTGACGTCCGTCGCCGTCCTGGGCGTCCACGCGGTCGGCGAACCGGACCTGCGCGCGGCCTTCGCCCACCGCGAGGAGCACCTGGAGGAGTACCGGGAGCGGTGAGGGCAGGCGGGGCGCACCTGCGCGGGGGCCCGCCTCACGGCGCGGGACGCGTACCGCGCCCCGCGCCCGAGGCCGTGGCCCGGCGGGATCCCGGGCCGGCCGCCGGTCAGGCCAGTCCGGCCACCAGCTCGGCGATGTCCTTGCGACGGCCCGTGAAGAACGGGACCTCCTCGCGGACGTGCATGCGGGCCTCGGAGCCGCGCAGGTGCCGCATGAGGTCGACGATGCGGTACAGCTCGTCGGCCTCGAAGGCGAGGATCCACTCGTAGTCGCCCAGCGAGAACGAGGCGACGGTGTTGGCGCGCACGTCCGGGTAGCCGCGGGCCATCTTGCCGTGGTCGGCGAGCATGCGGCGGCGGTCCTCGTCGGGCAGCAGGTACCAGTCGTAGGAGCGCACGAAGGGGTAGACGCTGACGTAGTTCCGGGGCGTCTCGTCGGCCAGGAAGGCCGGGATGTGCGAGCGGTTGAACTCGGCGGGGCGGTGCAGCGCCATGTTCGACCAGACGGGCTCCAGCGCGCGGCCGAGCTTCGTGCGGCGGAAGAGGTTGTACGCCTCCTGGAGCTGGTCGGCGGTCTCGGCGTGCCACCAGATCATGAGGTCGGCGTCCGCGCGCAGACCGGACACGTCGTAGGTGCCGCGGATCTTCACGTCCTTGGCGGCGAGCTGGTCGAACAGCTCCTGGACCTCGTCGGCGTAGCCCGCCCGGTCCTCGGGCAGCACGTCCTTGAGCTTGAAGACGGACCAGAGGGTGTAGCGGATGACCTCGTTGAGGTCCTTGGCCAGCTTGCCCTTGTTGGGGATCCGCTCGGCGGCGGGGGTGGAGGCGTCGTCACTCATGGCCCTATTCTCCCGCTCCGCCGTGCAGGCTCTGCACCGGGTGGGCGGTGAGCTCCTCCACACCCCGCAGGTCGCCGTGGATCTGGTCCACCGCCGCGTAGGCGCTCGCGATGCTCGCCGGGATGCCGACGCCGTCGTACGCCGCCCCGCACACGGCCAGGCCCGGCAGCTCGGCGACGTGCGCACGGATGCGGGCCACGCGCGCGTGGTGGCCGACGGGGTACTGGGGCAGGCCGTCCTGCCAGCGGGTGACGCGGGTGGCGACCGGTGCGGCGTCCAGGCCCGTGGCCTCCTTCAGGTCGTGCCGGGAGACGGCCACGAGGCCGGCGTCGTCGCGGCCGAGGATCTCCGTCTCGCCGTACCGCCCGACGGAGGTGCGCAGGACGACCAGGTCCGGGTCCTCGTCGGCGATCCAGCCCCACTTGCGGGAGGCGAACGTGGACGCCTTGATGGTGCGCCCGTCGACCGGGGGCACGAGGAAGCCGCTGCCCTCGGGGAGCGCGGCGGCCTCGGAGCGGCGGTAGGCGAGGGTGATCAGGGCCATGGAGGCGTACTCCACGGCGGCCAGCTCGGCCGCGGCGGCGGGGGCCTCCGCCCGGAGCAGGCCGGCGGCCGCGGGCGCCGGTACGGCCACGACCACCGCGTCCGCGTGCAGGACCCGGTCGCCGGCGACGACCCGCCAGCCCACCGGTGCCGTGCGGCGCAGCTCCGTCACCGGCGCCCCGGTGACGATCTCGCCGCCCCGGGCGCGGACCGACTCCGCGACCGCGAGGGGGAGGGTGCCGATGCCGCCCTCGATGCCCATGAACACCGGCCCCTGCTGCGGGGCGGCGGCCGTCCGGCCCTGGATGCCGCGCACCGCCTCGGTCAGGGAGGTGTGGGTCCGGGCGGCCTCGAAGAGCTGGGGCACGGCCGACCGCATCGAGATGCGGTACGCGTCGCCCGCGTACACGCCGCCCAGCAGCGGTTCGACGAGGCGGTCGACGACCTCGCGGCCCACGCGCGCCGCCACGTACTCACCGACGGCCACGTCGTCGCCGACCTCCGTGCGCGGCAGCTCGGCGTCGCGCCCGATGCGGGCGAGGCCCTCCTCGGAGAGGATGCCGGTCAGGGCGGACGCGGTGCCGGGGACACCCATGACGTGGCCCTTGGGCATGGGGCGCAGGGTGCCGCGGGTCCACAGGGAGGCCGTCGCGGTGGCCGGCGGCTGGAGACGGCCGTCGAGGCCCACCTCGCGGGCGAGGCCCACGGCCTCGGGGCGGCGGGCCAGCATCGACTCGGCGCCCAGGTCGACGCGCACGCCGGCGATCTCGCCGGGCAGCAGCTTGCCGCCGACGCGGTCGGAGGCCTCCAGCACGGTCACCCGCGCGCCGCGCCCGAGCAGCCGGTGGGCGGCGGCCAGTCCGGCGATCCCGGCCCCGATGACGACGACATGCCCCGTGCCCGCACGGGTCTCGCTTGCGCACATGTCCCCAGCCTCTCAGACCCCGCCGGCGGCGCTTCCCGCAGGCCCGGTGTCCCGTGCGAGTCCGGACCGTGACCTCTTCGGGACCGTTCCCGGCAAACGTCCGGGCCCGCCCCGGCGTCGTAGGAGCATCAGTCGTCACCGACCCCGGGGGGCAAGCCCACATGCGCGTACCACGTTCACCACGTTCACCACGCCCGTCCCGCCGACGCTCCGCACGGCACGTCCCGGCCGCCCTGAGCGGGCTCCTGCTGGCCGCGTCCCTCGCCCTGGCCGGGTGCAGCGGCGCGGACAGCGGCTCCGACTCCGGCGGCGGCGCCGCCAAGGAGGCCGCCGCGCCGCAGGCCGACGACCGGGCGGGTGCGGCCGGCGGCGGGGCGGCCGAGGGCTCGAAGGCCACCGCGCCGCCCAAGGTGGCGCCGAGCCACATCATCCGCACCGCGTCGCTGTCCGTGCAGGTCGAGGACGTCCCGAAGGCCCTGGACGCGGCCCGCACCACGACCGAGAACGCCGGCGGCTACATCGGCGACGAGAACACCAGCCGGGACGAGGAGGGCCACGAGCACACCCGGGTCGTGCTGCGAGTGCCCGTCGGGAAGTACGACGAGGTCCTCGACGACCTGGAGGGCGCCGGCAAGCTCCTGGAGCGCGACGCCAAGGCCGAGGACGTCACCGACCAGGTCGTCGACGTGGAGAGCCGCATCAAGTCGCAGCGCGCCAGCGTGGCCCGCGTCCGCGAGCTGATGGACCGGGCGACGAAGCTCAGCGACGTGGTGACGCTGGAGGGCGAGCTGAGCTCCCGCCAGGCCGAGCTGGAGGCGCTGCTCGCCCAGCAGGAGTCGCTGAAGGACCGTACGAGCCTCGCGACGATCACCCTGTCGCTGTCGGAGACCCCGCTGGAGCCCGCGGAGAAGGACGACGACCCCGGGTTCACGGACGCGCTGGCGGGCGGCTGGGACGCGTTCGTGACGATGCTGCGCTGGCTGGCGGTGGCACTGGGCGCGGTGCTGCCGTTCGCCGTGGTGGCGGCGCTGCTGGTGCTGCTGTGGCTGCGGGTGGTACGGCCCCGGCTGCCGCGCCGCCCGGCCGCCGAGCCCATGACGACGGCACTGGGCCCGCTGCCGACGGCCCGGCGGGCGCCGGAGCCCGCGCCCGGCGAGGACCCGGCCGGTGAGCGGGACTGAAACGCCCCGTGCCCGTAGCGTGTTCGCATGAGCATGAGCGCCGCGAGGGGTACGAGAGAGCGACTGGTCGTGATCGGCGGTGACGCCGCGGGGATGTCCGCGGCGTCACAGGCACGCCGGATGAAGGGGCCCGACGAGCTGGAGATCGTGGCGTTCGAGCGCGGCCACTTCACCTCGTTCTCGGCGTGCGGCATCCCGTACTGGGTGGGCGGCGACGTCCCCGAACGGGACAAGCTGATCGCCCGTACGCCCGAGGAGCACCGGGCGCGGGACATCGACCTGCGGATGCGCACCGAGGTCACGGAGATCGACGTCGCCGCGGGGCGGGTAGGCGCGCGTGACGTCGACTCCGGGGCGGAGTCCTGGACGTCGTACGACAAGCTCGTGATCGCGACCGGTGCCCGCCCGGTCCGCCCGGAGCTGCCGGGCATGGACGCGCCCGGCGTGCACGGCGTGCAGACGCTGGACGACGGGCAGGCGCTGCTGGACAGCCTGACGCGCACGCGTGCCCGGCGCGCGGTGGTCGTCGGCGCGGGCTACATCGGCGTGGAGATGGCCGAGGCGCTGATCAACCGCGGTTACGAGGTGACGGTCGTCAACCGCGGCCGGGAGCCGATGTCCACGCTCGATCCGGACATGGGCCGCCTGGTGCACGAGGCCATGGAGGGCCTCGGCATCACCATGGTGAACGACGCCGAGGTCACCAAGCTGCTCACCGGCGACGACGGGCGGGTGCGGGCGGTGGCCACCGAGGACGCCGAGTTCCCGGCGGACGTCGTGGTGCTCGGCATCGGCGTGCGCCCCGAGACCGCGCTGGCCGCGGACGCCGGTCTTCCGCTCGGTGCCCACGGGGGGCTGCTGACCGACCTGGCCATGCGGGTGCGCGGGCACGAGAACATCTGGGCGGGCGGCGACTGCGTCGAGGTGCTGGACCTGGTCTCCGGCCGGGAGCGGCACATCGCCCTCGGCACGCACGCCAACAAGCACGGCCAGGTCATCGGCACCAACGCGGGCGGCGGCTACGCCACGTTCCCGGGCGTGGTCGGCACCGCGGTCAGCAAGGTCTGCGACCTGGAGATCGCGCGGACCGGGCTGCGCGAGAAGGACGCGCGCCGGGCGGGGCTGCAGTTCGTGACGGCCACGATCGAGTCCACCAGCCGGGCGGGCTACTACCCGGGTGCCTCGCCCATGACGGTGAAGATGCTCGCCGAGCGCCGCACCGGCCGTCTCCTCGGCGTCCAGATCGTCGGCCGCGAGGGCGCGGGCAAGCGGGTCGACGTGGCCGCGGTGGCCCTCACGGCCGGCCTGACCGTGGAACAGATGACCGCGCTGGACCTGGGCTACGCGCCGCCGTTCTCCCCCGTCTGGGACCCGGTGCTGGTGGCCGCCCGCAAGGCGGCGAAGGCGGTGGGACAACAGCCCTGAGTGCGCCGGCGGACGCGGAGCCGGACGGCGGTGTGCGGGGGGCGGCGTTCGGGGGGCGGCGTTCGGGGGGCCCGCCGATTCACCGATCCCCCTGCGGGCAATAGTCCCTCGTGGTCATCCCCGTCCATGACGTGAACCCGGCGCGCAGCACCCCCTGGGTGACGTACGCGCTGATCGCCGCGAACTTCCTGGTCTTCGTGCTCACCCCCGGCCTCGCCGGCTCCGTCGCGGGCGACGCGAGCCTCGCGCAGGCGTGCCGTCTCGAGGCGTTCCTGGACCAGTACGCGGCGGTGCCGCAGGAACTGCTCCACCACCGGATGCCCCGGCTGGTGCCGACGGGCGACGTCGGGGTGGGACCGCAGGGACCGGGGTGTGTGATCGGCCCGCCGGACTACGACAAGTCGCCGGAGCTGAGCGTCCTGACGGCGATGTTCCTGCACGGCAGCTGGCTGCACCTGCTGGGCAACATGCTCTTCCTGTGGATCTTCGGCAACAACGTCGAGGACCGGATGGGCCACCTGCGCTACCTGATCTTCTACGGCATCTGCGGCTACGCGTCCGCGTACGGGTTCGCCCTCACGGACTCCACCTCCACCACTCCGCTGATCGGCGCCTCGGGAGCGATCGCCGGCGTCCTCGGCGCCTACCTGCTGCTGTACCCGAAGGCCCGCGTCTGGGTCCTCGTCCCCTTCCTGATCTTCCTGCCGCTGCGCCTGCCGGCCTGGATCGTCCTGGGCCTGTGGTTCGTCCTCCAGGCGTTCTACTCCGCCGGCCAGGGCGTCTCCGCGGCCGGCACCGTCGCCTACGTCGCCCACGTGGTCGGCTTCGCGGCCGGCATGCTCCTCGCCTGGCCCCTCAAGCCCGGCACGCCCCCGCCACCGGAGCCACGCGGCCCCCTCTTCGGACGCCAGGCCCGACGGGCACCGTAGGAGCCGGCCGCACACGCCGCAGTCGCTGCCCGGCGGTTCGGCACGCAGAGCTTGCGCCGGCACTCGCCTTGCGGCGCCGGGTGCCGTGCGCCGCTCAGCGGGTCAGCGCGAAGCCGACGAGCAGGACGCCGATCAGGCAGACGCCGAAGAAGACCTGGTGACGGCGCGGGACCTTGATGTGGTCCGTGGGCTCACCCCTGCGCCACCGCTCGAGCACTTCCTTGAACAGCTGCCGCTGGGGGAGCAGGCCGAGGGTCAGGCCGATGTGGGCACACGAGTACATGACGAGCGCCCCGGTCACGTCGATGCCGTTCAGCCGGCAGACGAGGAGCAGGACCCCGCCGCCGACGACCATGATCACCGGGTAGGCGATACGGAACTTCCGCAAGGGGATCCAACTGCCCAGGGTGCAGCTGGACAGGGCGGTGGACGCCATGGCCAGCAGCCACAGCCATCCGACGGGCACGGACGTCAGCATGGCGGTACCCCTCCGTGTCATGGTGAGGGCGCCGGCCTCACGAGCCGATCCCCACCGGTCGCATCAGCGATCGCCCGCCATCCTAAGATCGTCCGAAGTGTCCTCATGGCCGTGGAAGGCAGGACGAGCCCGGCTGAGCAGGCGCGGGACGTCATCAGCTGCCCGGGCGGGGGCCGTGCCTGGCCGGGCGGAGAAGGGGGAACCCGGCAGGGCAGGGACAGCCTCGGGAGGTGAGGGCCATGGCCCGGGCGGAGAAGGAGAGGGTGGTCGAGGCGCTGCTGGAGCGGTACGGGCGCAGCAGCCTCGCCGAGCAGGCCGAGATCCACATGAAGAACCACCCGCACGCGCTGTATCAGCTCTTCCAGTTGGCGGCGCTGACGAACGCGCGAGTCGAGCCCGGGGTCGCCGTCGACACGTTCACGGCCCTGCGCGGACGCAGGTGGTCGACGGCCGGGCAGGTGCTGCGGGCGGGCCGCGAGCAGATCGAGCGGGTCCTCGCCGACGCCGGGTATCCGGAGGGCGACCGCAAGCGGATCAGTACCGCGATGACGGATGCCGCGCTGCACCTGCAGGAGGACCACGGCGGCGACCTGTCGGAGCTGCGGGAGGACGCCGGGCGCGACCCGGACCGGGAGCGCGAGCTCCTCCGGCATTTCGCCAACGTGGACGACGACGTCGTCGACGCCTTCTACCGGGAGGCCCAGTTGCTCTGGCAGGAACTGCTCCCGTTCGCGGACAAGAAGGCACTGGACGCGGCCGATCGGCTCGCCCTGGGCCACGACGCGAAGTCCCTGCAAGGACTCGTCCAGGACGACGGGGAGTTCGTCCGGCTCGTCGACGCGCTGGTCCGGGTCCGCCACGACAAGGAGGGCTACGGGGAGCTACAGGAGCTGGCCGGCTCGGGCGCATGACGCTCGCAGCACCGCCGGACGATCCTGCGCATCGCGAGTCGCCCGGACAGTCGCCCGGCTGATGCGCCGGCCCTCGCGCGTCAAAGGCCGGAGGGGCCGCGCGTCGAGGGCTGGCGGTGTTCAGTGCAGGGTGAGCGGGGTCGTGGATGTGACGTGGGAGAGTTTCTCGGGGTTGCGGACGTAGTAGAGGCCCGTGATGCGGGCGTCCTCGACACTGATCGCCATGACCCCGTCGATCTCGCCGTCCAGGCGGACGAGGAGTGCCGGGTTGCCGTTGACCACGGTCGGTTCGGTGGTGAACGTGCCTTCGAACCTGCCCATGCCACCGGCGAACATACGGGCCACCCGCTCGGCGCCGGTGACCGGCCGCAGCGCGGCGTGCTTGATGCCGCCGCCGTCGCTGACCAGGACTACCTCGGGGGCGAGCACCTCGAGGAGGGCCTGCGGGTCCCCGGTTTCGACGGCGCGCCGGAACGACTCCAGGACCGCTCGGCCCTCGTACGAGGAGACCACCCGGCGGGGGCGCCGGGCGTCGACGTGCCGGCGGGCGCGGTGGGCGATCTGGCGGACGGCGGCCGGGCTCTTGTCGACGGCGGCCGCGATCTCGTCGTAGCCGACGTCGAAGACCTCGCGCAGCACGAAGACGGCCCGCTCGGTCGGTGACAGCGTCTCGAGAACGAGCATCAGCGCCATCGACACGCTCTCGGCGAGCTCGACGTCCTCGGCCACGTCCGGCGCGGTGAGCAGCGGCTCGGGCAGCCAGGGCCCGACGTACGCCTCCCGGTGGCGCTTGATGGTGCGCAGCCGGTTGAGCGCCTGGCGGGTGGTGATACGGACCAGGAAGGCGCGCCGGTCGCGCACCTGCCCCTGGCCGGCCCTGACCCATTGCAGCCAGGTCTCCTGGAGGACGTCTTCGGCGTCGGCCGCCGATCCGAGTACCTCGTAGGCGACCGTGAAGAGCAGGTTGCGGTGGGCGAGGAACGCCTCGGTCACCGGGTCGGTGGCGTCGTCGCTCACCTCTCGTCCTTCCCCCTCGTCCGTCGCGGCCGGCCCCGGCGGCCGACCGCGTTCGCGTGCGTCCACGGCACGGTCCTCGCGGCACGCGCCGCTCAGGCCGCCCGGTCGGCGGCGGCCGGTGCCTCGACGCGGTGGGCGCGCAGCAGCTCCCGGCGCTTGGCGACACCTCCCGGCATGCGGTGCAGGCCGAACGAACCGGGCTTGCGCGCCTCGTCGGCCAGGTGCTTGGGGATGCCCTTGCAGACCAGTTCCTTGATCCTGGCGCCCAGTCCATCGCCGATGTGCAGCCACACCGCGACGTCGGACCTGTTGGCGAACTGGTAGATGCCCGCGCTTCGGCCCAGGCTGATGCACTGGGCGTACATCGACTGGTGGAGGTTCTCCGGCTGCTCGCCCGCGAGCCGGCTGAGGACCGTGTCGGCGGCCCGCGCACCCAACGGCGTCGCGTTCAGGCAGCTCATCCGCAGCGGCACGCCGGACGGTGCCGCCGAGTCCCCGGCCGCGAGGACACGCTCGTCGTCCACGCTCGTCAGCGTCTCGTCCGTGAGCAGGCGGCCCACGGCGTCGGTGCTCAGCCCGCTGCGCGCGGCCAGGTCGGGAACGCCGAAGCCGACGGTCCAGACGGTGACCTCGCTCGGCAGCTCACGGCCGTCGGCGAGCCGCACGGCGTCGCGGGCCACCGCCGTCACCTTCGCGTCCGGGCCGTCGATGACCGTCACGCCGAGCTTGGCCAGCCGCTTCGCGACCGACCGCCGGCCCCGGGTGTGCAGGTACGGGCCGAGAACGCCGCCGCAGACCAGGGTCACCCGGCGGTCCTGCTCCGCCAGCTCGGCGGCGGTCTCGATGCCGGTCGGACCGGCGCCGACCACCGTCACGGCGGCCGTCTTGGGTGTGGCGTCGAGGACCGCACGCAGCCGCTGTGCCTCCTCCAGGGTGGCGAGCGGGTGGGCGGACTCAGCGGCCCCGGGCACGCTCGGTTCGGCGCTGCCGCTGCCCACGGCGTAGATCAGGTAGTCGTAGTCGAGCGTGGCACCGGCCGCCGACGTCACGCTGCGCGCGGCCACGTCGATCCGGGTCACGGTGTCGACCACCAGCCGGACGCGGTCGGCCAGGACGTCCCGGTAGGCGACGACCGCGTCGTCGGACCCGCCCACCAGTTGGTGCAGGCGGACCCGGTGGACAAGGTCCGGGCGCGGGTTGATCAGCGTCACGGACACGTCGTCGCGCCGCGTCAGCCGGTTCGCGGCCATCACGCCCGCGTATCCGCCACCGATCACGACCACGTGCGTGTTCCCAGTCATGCTGCCTCCTCCGTTTCCAGGTGTTCGGCCATAAGTCACCGCGCCATCGGCAGCTGTGACAGGCTGTGAGGCAGGTCACTCAACGGGCGACGCACGGACGGTCTACGCGATGCCGGCCCCGGTCACGGCTCTCGCCAGATGTTGTCGAAGGCCGCCTCTTCGATCTGCCGCTGTTGCCGTACGGCCGCGAGTTCCGACAGCGCGTCGCCGACGGCGGCCAGTACGGTGACGAGCGCTTCGGCGCCGGGGCCCTCGAAGTCGTCGGCCGGCTCGTCGCGGATCCCCATGGCGGCCGCGAGGCCGGCGAGGACGGGCTCGCCCGACGTCCAGCGCTCGGCGGCGTGGCGACGGGCCGGTGAGTCGCCCAACGCCGTCCGCTCCGGCCTGCGGGGAAGCCAGTGGTGCCGTTGCCGGGTGAGCCGGCCTTCCGCCTCCAGTGCGGCACCGTAGGCCTCGGCCAGGCCCCGGCCCCGGCGCCACAGCCAGTCCTCGACGGACTCGTACGGCACCTCCCGGTCGAGCGACGACACGGCCCCGTCCAGCAGGCGGTCGCCCATGGCCCGCTGCGGGCCGGGCACGATGCGGTCACCGTCCAGGGTGACGGCTCCGGCGTCGATGAGGTCGATGAGTTCCGCCCCCGCGAGGGCCAGTGAGAGGTCGCCCTGTGCGACGGGACGGTCGGAGGCGACGTCCAAGGTGGCGATCAGCAGATCCCTGGGTGTGGTCATGTCGGACTCCATGTCAGAGGCACCGGCGGCGTGTCCCACCACCATGTGGTGCGGGAAGCGAATGCGCAGCACGAGCGCGTCGGCGGAGACCGGCCGGGAGGCCGTCGCCCCCACCGAGCCGCGGGTGGGGGCGGTGGCAGCGCCTAGGCGAACTGCTGGTTCGCCGAGCCGTCGCAGTCGCGGATCCTCAGCGGCTCGGTCGCGCCCGCCAGGGTGAGGCAGAGCCCGCGCGCGGCCGCCGGCCGGATCGTGGCTCCGTCGCGGACGAACTTCTGGTGCGTCCCGCCGTGGCAGTTCCACAGGACCAGGCCCGTGCCGGCCGGGTACGTGGCGTCGGGGACGTCCAGGCAGCGGTCCTGGGTCAGCTCGGTGTGGATGGTTCCGCGTGCCGGGTCGTACCACCATCCCTGGTTGCGTCCGCCGTGGCACTCCCAGCCGAGCACCCGGGTGCCGTTGGCGCTCTTGGCGGCGTCGGCGTCCACGCAGGTGCCCGTCGCCCGGTTCCTCAGCGGCTGGTAGGCCGTGTCCCAGGCGTACGGGACGAGGACCGGCTTCCCGGAGGAGTCGACGTCGGCGCAACTCGCCTCGTCGGCGCCGGATTCGTACAGCTGCGTCAGGCAGGAGGCGAAGGCGGCGTGGCCGCGCTGGTTGGGGTGGAAGGACTGGCGGAGGGAGTTGGCGTCCGGGAGACCGGGCTTGGAGAGGTCGATGTAGGCGCCCCGGGCCCAGGTGTCCTCCATGCAGACCTCGTGACCGTGGAAGAGCCGGGAGTTGTCGAGGTAGGTCGCACCCGTGTCGGCCGCCGCCTTGCGCATTCCGCGTTCGAAGGCGGGGACGGCGCTGTTGCGGCCCCAGACGGTGTCGGAGTCGTAGCCGAGGCCGCCGCAGGCGAGCTTGCCGGAGAAGTCCGGGTTGTCGCGGAAGTCGGGGCCGATGGGGCTGGGGTAGCCCATGAGGACGAGCTTGTAGTCGCCGTCGGCGTAACCCGCGTCCCTCATCACGCTCTTCAGGTCGCGCACGGTCTGCTCGACCTTGGGCACCAGGCCGTCGACGCGGGCCTGCCAGCCGGGGGCGTACTTCGGTTCGCAGGGGCCCTGGCTGAGCAGGTAGCGCGTGACGCAGTCGGTCATGACGGGGCCGAACTGGAGGTCGTCGTTGGCGCCGGCGACCAGCAGCACCATCTTGATGCGGGTGTTGCGCGCCTTGATGGCGAGGCTGTCGCTCTGCACGAGTTCGTCGGCGTACTGCCGGGAGCCGCCGATGCGGATGTTGGCGGTGGAGGCGCCGGAGCAGGAGACGTTGAACGTGAGGTCGGCCGGGATACCGGTGCGGTGGATGGCGGCGTCCGGCGAGCGGTGGCACCAGTTGTCGGGGCCGTTGGTGCCGGGCTCGTAGGTGCCGGTCCCCTCGCCGGAGATCTCGCTGTCGCCGAGTGAGATCAGGCTGGTCCTGCGGTCGTCGAGGGGGCGTTCGGCGGGGCTTCCGTAGAGCTTGGTGGCCTCGGCCGCGCGGATGGCCTCCAGTTCGGGCGGCAGGGGTACGGAGGAGACGGTCCGGGGGCCGGCCTGCGGGGCGGCCTGGGCGGGGGCGGCGATGGTCGCCGTCGCGCAGGCCACCGCTGCCGCGGCGGCCAGGGTCAGCCAGTGGCGTCTGTACCTTTTGCCCTTCACTGCACCTCCTGGATGTGGGATACCAGGAGGTTGTACTGGCCGGTAGACGCGCTGGGAACACTCGAAACAAGACAAGTGCTCAACTTTTGCGGGTTCATCGTGCCCGGCGCGGGGTGACGACGACGGTGACCTGGGCGCCGGGCCGCGCCTGCACCCGGGCGGTCGCCGCGCGGTCCCCGGGCAGGACGGGCGTGGCGGTCCGGGCGGGCCCGGTCAGCTCGATGCGCCAGCCGCCGGCCCGGGGCGGCACGGAGATCTCGGTGACCCCGCCCCCGGCCCGGTACGCCAACGTGAAGGTCTGGCTGTCCGGCTCGTACGACGCGGTGCCGGTCCGGCCCGCGACCGCCTGCGCGTACGGGGCCGCGGTCTGCTCCTTGTTGGCACGGAAGCGCCCCTCGGCGTCGACGGCGCAGTACCCGCCGCCGTAGCACCAGACGTAGCCCGCCCAGCCGGAGCCGTAGCGGTTCAGGGACGACAGGGCGTCGCGGTAGAAACGCCCCATGTTCGGCAGGGAGTTGTTCAGCGGCCCCCACTCCCCCACCACGACGGGGACGCGGTACGTGCGCGGGTAGACGGTCACCGCGGACTCGTACGCCTCGATCCAGCCGGCCGACGGGTCGTAGTCGGCGCCCGCCTCCATCGCCGTGTTGTAGAAGTGGGGCGCGTAGACGGCCTTCGGGTCGTCGATCCGGCCGAGGCCGGTGGGGACGCCCTCCCCCACGATGGGGGTCGGCTCGAAGAAGATCCAGGAGTCGTCGTCGACGGAGCGGACGGCGTCGGCGAGGCGGTTGTACAGCGGGGTGAGCTGGTCGCGCTCGATGCGCCGGGCGGCCGTCGGCAGGTCCTCGCCCTGCGCGAGCTCCCCCATGGGCTCGTTGATCAGGTCGTAGCCGAGGACGGCCGGGTGGTCTCCGAGGCGCCCGGCCAGCACCCGCCACATGTCCGCCTGGGCGCGCCGCAGGTCCGGGTCCTCGTAGAGGTGGGTGAACGCCCGCTGCACGGCCGGTTCGAAGTACTCGGCGAACCAGTCGTCGGGGTGCGGGGCGAAGGGCAGTCCATCGGTCCTCGTCGCCCACTCGGGGATGCCGCGGTGCCCGAAGGCGGGCCCGAAGACGTCCTGGTGCGCGTCGACCAGCACCTGGACGCGGTACTTGTGCGCCCAGCCGAGAACGCGTTCGATCTTGCGGAGGTACCGCTCGCTGTAGCGGCCCCGCTCGGGTTCGAGGTCGTCCCAGAAGACCAGCAGGCGCGCGAAGTTGAAGCCGTGGGCCCGCAGGTCTCGGAAGTGCCGCTCGGTGATCGCGGACAGGGCGGCCTCGCCACGGTGGGTCTTGTCCTCGACGTTCCAGCCGCGCAGGGTCAGCTCGCGGCCCCGGTCGTCCGTGAGCCGGGGTATGCCGAGGGGCGGGTCCCGGTCCTCGACGGCGGTCTTCGCGTGGGCGGCTGTGGTGGACAGCAGGAGGGTGCAGACGAGCGCGGCGAGCAGACGGCGGTACACGGGACCTCCGGCACGGTCGGTCGGCAGTGCCGCAGATCACATCAGGGAAGCTGACAATTGTTCAAGAGTGCGCGCACGAAGCCCGCCCGTCCCCGTACCGGTCTCGGGGACCGGTACGCGGACGGGTCCTGGCGTGCGCCGCCGCTGCGGCCGCCGGATCAGCGGGCGGTCTGCGTGTGCACGTACTCCACGAGCCGGGTCAGGGCGTCCGGGTCGGTGGACGGCAGGACGCCGTGGCCGAGGTTGAAGACGTGGCCCTCCAGGCCGGCCGCCGCGTCCAGGATCTCGCGGGTCTTGGTCTCGACCGCCTCACGGGAGGAGAAGAGGACGGCCGGGTCGAGGTTCCCCTGGAGCGCCTTGCCGGGGCCGACACGGCGGGCCGCCTCGTCCAGCGGGACGCGCCAGTCGACGCCGACGACGTCCGCGCCGGCCTCGCCCATCAGCCCGAGGAGCTCACCGGTGCCGACGCCGAAGTGGATGCGCGGCACGCCGTACCCGGCGACGGCCTCGAAGACCTTGCGCGAGGCGGGCAGCACCGAGCGGCGGTAGTCGGCGGGGGCGAGGGCCCCGACCCAGGAGTCGAAGAGCTGGACCGCGCTCGCTCCGGCCTCGATCTGCACCTTCAGGAAGGCGGCGGTGATGCCGGCGAGCCGGTCGAGCAGGTCGGCCCACATCTGCGGGTCGCCGTACATGAGCGCCTTGGTGTGCTCGTGGTTGCGGGACGGGCCGCCCTCGACGAGGTAGCTGGCGAGCGTGAAGGGCGCGCCCGCGAAGCCGATGAGCGGGGTGCCGCCCAGCTCGCGGGTGAGCAGGCCGATCGCCTCGGTGACGTAGGTGACGTCCTCGGGGGTCAGGTCGCGCAGCCGCGCCAGGTCCGCGCGGGAGCGGATCGGGTTCTCCACGACCGGGCCGATGCCCGGCTTGATGTCGAGGTCGATGCCGATGGCCTTGAGCGGGACGACGATGTCGCTGAAGAAGATCGCCGCATCCACGCCGTGCCTGCGCACCGGCTGGAGGGTGATCTCGGTGACCAGCTCCGGCCGCATGCAGGACTCGAGCATCGGGATGCCCTCGCGCACCTTGCGGTACTCCGGCAGCGAGCGCCCGGCCTGGCGCATGAACCACACCGGCGTGTGCGGCACGGCCTCGCGCCTGCACGCCTTGAGGAAAGCGGACTCGTACGTGGCTGTCGGCGGCTTGCCCGCGGGGCTCTGGTTGGCACTCACGTCGGCAAGTCTCGCACGTCCGGCCGACAGCGCCGGACCGCGGGGCGCACACCCGGCCCGGCGTCCCGGGCGCGCCCCCGGGGAGCCGCGTGATCCGGACATCGCGCCCGCACGCGGGTGTCCCTCCCTGCGCCACGGCCGCGTTCCGCTTAATCTTCCCCGCATGGCTGCGGCTCAGGGACGACTGTCGGACGGCGCTGGCGGAATGGAAGAACCGAAGGACACCGAGGGGGGCGTCCGGCACGGGGGCGGTGCGGCTCCGCCGCCGTTCGCCGCCGCCGTCGAGGCCCTGAGGTCCGCGCGGCTGCGGCCGCAGATCGAGGTGGAGGCGACCCGGCCGCCGCAGCGGCTCGCCCCGCACGCGTACGCGCTGGAGGCGACGGTCGTCGACGGCGACCAGGACCTGGCCGACGGGCGCCTGGTGCTGCTGCACGACCCGGCCGGGCACGACGCCTGGCAGGGCACCTTCCGGCTGGTGACGCTGGTGCGCGCGGAGCTGGAGCCGGAGATGGCCGCCGACCCGCTGCTGCCCGACGTGTGCTGGGCCTGGCTCACCGGCGCCCTCCAGGCACGCGGTCTGGCCTTCGGCGAACCGAGCGGCACCGTCACGCGCGCCGGCTCCCACTACTTCGGGGGCCTCGCGGACCGCCCGGCCGTCTCGCAGATCGAGATCCGCGCGTCCTGGACGCCCCGGGAGGGCCTGGGCGGCATCCCGGACACCGCCGCCCACCTGGCCTCCTGGTGCGACCTGCTGGCCCAGGTCGCGGGCCTGCCACCGGCCGGCCCGGGGGACGCGTCGGTCGTGACACTGCCCCAGCGCCGCGGACCACAGTCACGCTGAGCGAACCGCAGCCACGGTAGGCCCACCGGGCCGCTCCGCGGGGCTCCTCCGGCCCCCGGCCCCCGGCCCGCCGACCCTCCAGCCCACGGCCCACCGGCCCTCCAGCCCACCGGCTCACCCGCCCGCCCCCGGGCCTCTCCGACTCTCCGGCCCTCCGGCCAGCCGGAGGGCCGTCCGTCACTTTGTCGATACGACCACTTTCGAGCGCGTATCGACTCAGAGCGACACCGTCCGATCTTCGAATGATCGATCGCGTGTCCGAATTGCGCAGATTGTTACTCACTGGATCGTGATCATTCCCTAAAGGCGGACCGGTTCGGTGCCGAAGACGACTGTGACCTTGAAAGCACGGTTCGTCCCGGCTTTTCCCCACGAGCCGACCCCGTCCCGCACCCAGGAGGCCTGGTGTCCGTTCTCCTCGAGCAGCCTGCAAGCCTGGTCGCCTACCGCCCCAACAAGCCGACCGCCATGGTCGTCGTGGCCGACCCACGTGTCCGTTCCACCGTCACCCGCCATCTCTGGGCGCTCGGTGTGCGCGATGTCATCGAAGCCTCGTCCGTCGCGGAGGCCCGCCCCCGCATCGGCAACCCCCGCGACATCTGCGTCGCCGACGTCCACCTCCCCGACGGCTCCGGCCTCACCCTGCTGTCCGAGACCCGCGCCGCCGGCTGGCCCAACGGGCTCGCCCTGTCCGCCGCCGACGACATCGGCGCCGTACGCAACGCCCTCGCCGGCGGCGTCAAGGGCTACGTCGTCACCGGCACCCGTACCAACGTCGGGCTCCCCACCCGACCGGGCGCCGCCCCCATCGGCGCCGCCGCCGCCCGTCTCCACCGCCGCCCCCCGGGTGCCCCGAGCCACCCGGGCGGCTACCGCGAGCTGTCCGGCCGCGAGGTGGAGGTGCTGCGACTGGTCGCGGAGGGCCAGTCGAACAAGGCGATCGGCGTCTCGATGGGCCTGTCCGCACTGACCGTCAAGAGCCACCTCGCCCGCATCGCCCGCAAGCTCGGCACGGGCGACCGCGCCGGGATGGTCGCGGTCGCGCTGCGGACCGGCATCATCCACTGAACCCCACCGAGCCCCTTCCGTCCGCCCCCCTCCGCCCCCACCGCCCCCACCGTTCACCCGCGTGAACGGGACCGCCCGCCGGTCCCGCCCGCCCGCCGCCGCCGGCCGTGAGCCGGTCTTTCACCGAGCTGACTGGTTTACGACCCCCCGGCGCCCGCCGACGGAACGTTCCGTCGGCGGGCGCCGGCGATACACGGATACTCTTGACAGGTGACCGACGCCCACGAAACCGCAGCAGACCGTTCACTGCGAACCACCGGAGGCGCCCCTCCGGACGACGCCGGATCTTCTGCTACGGAGGCGCCGATACCTTTGCTCGAACCGCGCGAGGGCATTCCCTCGGTGATCACGGACGAGGCCGCCCTCGCCGAGGTGACCGCCGCGTTCGCCGCCGGCAGCGGCCCGGTCGCCGTCGACGCCGAGCGCGCCTCCGGTTACCGCTACGGACAGCGCGCCTACCTGGTGCAGCTGCGCCGCGAGGGCGCCGGGACGGCACTGATCGATCCCGTGGCCTGTCCCGACCTGTCGGGGCTGGGAGAGGCGCTCTCCGGCGCGGAGTGGGTGCTGCACGCCGCCACGCAGGACCTGCCCTGCCTGCGCGAGATAGGGATGGTGCCCACCCTCCTGTTCGACACCGAGCTCGCCGGACGGCTCGCCGGGTTCCCACGGGTCGGTCTCGGCGCGATGGTGGAGAACGTCCTGGGGTTCGTGCTGGAGAAGGGTCACTCGGCCGTCGACTGGTCGACGCGCCCGCTGCCCGAGCCGTGGCTGCGCTACGCCGCGCTCGACGTCGAACTCCTCGTCGACCTGCGCGACGCGCTGGAGAAGGAGCTGGACCGGCAGGGCAAGCTGGAGTGGGCCCGGCAGGAGTTCGACGCCATCGCCTCCGCACCGCCGCCCGAGCCCCGCAAGGACCCGTGGCGCCGTACGTCCGGGATGCACAAGGTGCGCCGGCGGCGGCAGCTCGCCGTCGTCCGGGAGCTGTGGCAGACCCGGGACCGCATCGCGCAGCGCCGCGACGTCTCGCCGGGCAAGGTCCTCGGGGACGCGGCGATCGTCGAGGCGGCGCTCGCGATGCCGGCCAACGCCTACGCGCTCGCCGCGCTGAACGGGTTCGGGCGGGTCAACCGCCGGCAGCTGGAGCAGTGGCAGGCGGCGGTCGACCGGGCGAAGGGCCTGCCGGAGTCCCAGCTGCCGCAGCCCGGGCAGCCGGTCGCCGGTCCCCCGCCGCCGCGCGCCTGGGCCGACAAGGACCCGGCCGCCGCGGCCCGGCTGTCCGCCGCGCGGGCGGGGGTGTCGGCGCTGGCGGAGCGGCTGGCCATGCCGCAGGAGAACCTGATCGCGCCGGACACGGTGCGCCGGGTCTGCTGGGAGCCGCCGAAGCCGGTCGACGCGGAGTCGGTGGGCGCGGCACTCGCCGGCCACGGCGCCCGGCCCTGGCAGGTGGAGCAGGTGACCCCGGTACTGGTGGCGGCACTGGCACAGGGCGTGTCGTAGGAGCGGAGGCGGCAGCTACCCGCCAGGATCCAGGTGCGGGGCGACCGCCCGGTGGTGTGACCTTCACCGCTCCAGCCGGGGGGACTGGGCAGCTACGTTACCCACAAGTAGCATGGGCCTGAGCGCGCGCTCAGTGCATGCGTGCCGCAGCAGTGCCATCCCGCACCCTGGAGGAGAGCCATCGTGCCTCGTACCGTCAGGGACGTCGTCTTCGTCGACGGCGTCCGCACCCCGTTCGGCAAGGCGGGCCCGAAGGGCATCTACCACGAGACCCGCGCCGACGACCTCGTCGTGAAGGCGATCCGGGAGCTGCTGCGCCGCAACCCCGGTCTCGACCCGAAGAAGATCGACGAGGTCGCCGTCGCCGCGACCACCCAGATCGGCGACCAGGGCCTGACCATCGGCCGCACCGCCGGCATCCTCGCGGGCCTGCCCACCTCGGTCCCCGGCTACTCCATCGACCGCATGTGCGCGGGCGCCCTGACCGCCGTCACCACGGTGGCCGGCTCGGTCGCCTTCGGCGCGTACGACGTCGCCATCGCGGGCGGTGTCGAGCACATGGGCCGCCACCCGATGGGCGAGGGCGTCGACCCGAACCCGCGGTTCGTCTCCGAGAAGCTGGTCGACGAGTCCGCCCTGTTCATGGGCATGACCGCGGAGAACCTGCACGACCGCTACCCGCAGATCACCAAGCTGCGCGCCGACGAGTACGCGGTGCGCTCGCAGGAGAAGGCCGCCAAGGCGTACGCCAACGGCAAGATCCAGGCCGACCTGGTCCCGATCTCGGTGCGCCGCACCAACCCCGAGGGCGGCGAGACCGGCTGGGGCCTGGTCACCGCCGACGAGCCGATGCGCCCGGGCACCACCCTGGAGAACCTGGCCGGCCTGAAGACGCCGTTCCGCGTCCACGGCCGGGTCACCGCGGGCAACGCGGCCGGTCTGAACGACGGCGCCACCGCCTCGATCATCGCGTCCGAGGACTTCGCCCGCGAGAACAACCTGCCGGTCAAGATGCGCCTCGTCTCCTACGCCTTCGCCGGCGTCGAGCCCGAGGTCATGGGCTACGGCCCGATCCCGGCCACGGAGAAGGCCCTGGCCCAGGCGGGCCTGTCCATCTCCGACATCGGCCTGTTCGAGATCAACGAGGCCTTCGCCGTCCAGGTCCTGGCCTTCCTGGACCACTACGGCATCGCCGACGACGACGAGCGCGTCAACCAGTACGGCGGCGCCATCGCCTTCGGCCACCCGCTGGCCTCCTCCGGCGTCCGGCTGATGACGCAGCTGGCCCGCCAGTTCGAGGAGCAGCCGCACGTCCGCTACGGCCTGACCACCATGTGCGTCGGCTTCGGCATGGGCGCGACGGTCATCTGGGAGAACCCGCACTTCGAGGGGGACAAGTGAGCACCACCGCAGAGCTGCTGAAGGGTGCGGCCGAGCTGTTCCCCGGCGAGGTCGTCACCAGCGCCCACGTGCGCCACTTCGACCTGCCCCTGGGCGCCGGGCGCTTCGCCCTGATCACCCTGGACAACGGCCACGACCACACCAAGCCGACCACGCTCGGCCCGCAGTCGCTGGCGAACATCGACGCCGCGATCGACCAGGTCGAGAAGGAGGCCGCGGACGGCGACATCGTCGGCGTCGGCGTCACCGGCAAGCCGTTCATCTTCGCGGTCGGCGCCGACCTCAAGGGCGTCGAGCTGCTGAAGCGGCACGAGGACGCGCTGGCCATCGGCAAGGGCGGCCACGACGTCTTCAAGCGGCTGTCCAGGCTGGCCGTGCCCACCTTCGCGTACTACAACGGCGCGGCCATGGGCGGCGGCGTCGAGATCGGCCTGCACTGCACCTACCGCACGGTGTCGGCCGCCCTCCCGGCGTTCTCGCTCCCCGAGGTCTTCCTCGGCCTGGTCCCCGGCTGGGGCGGCTGCACGCTGCTGCCGAACCTGATCGGCGCCGACAAGGCCGTCTCGGTCATCATCGAGAACAGCCTCAACCAGAACAAGCAGCTCAAGGGCAAGCAGGTCCACGAGCTCGGCATCGCGGACGCGATCTTCGAGGGCGCCGACTTCCTGGAGCAGTCGCTGATCTGGACCGCGTCCGTCCTCAAGGGCGAGATCGCGGTCGAGCGCCCGGTGATCGACCGCGGCGAGGCCTGGGACCAGGCCGTCGAGCGCGGCCGCTTCATCGCCGACTCCAAGGTGCACGGCGCCGCCCCGGCCGCCTACCGCGCCCTGGACATCATCGCCGCCGCCAAGAACGGCGACCTCCAGCAGGGCTACGAAGCCGAGGACCGGGCCCTCGCCGACCTGATCATGGGTGGCGAGCTGCGCGCCGGCATCTACGCCTTCAACCTGGTGCAGAAGCGCGGCAAGCGCCCGGCGGGCGCCCCGGACAAGAACCTGGCCCGTCCGGTCACCAAGGTGGGCGTGGTCGGCGCCGGCCTGATGGCCTCCCAGCTGGCGCTGCTCTTCCTGCGCCGCCTGGAGGTCCCGGTCGTCCTCACCGACATCGACCAGGAGCGCGTCGACAAGGGCGTGGGCTACGTCCACGCCGAGATCGACAAGCTGCTCGGCAAGGGCCGGATCAACCAGGACAAGGCCAACCGCCTCAAGGCCCTGGTGACCGGTGTCCTGGACAAGGCCGAGGGCTTCGCGGACGCGGACTTCGTCATCGAGGCCGTGTTCGAGGAGATGGGCGTCAAGCAGCAGGTGTTCGCGGAGGTCGAGGCGGTCGCCCCGGCGCACGCGATCCTGGCGACGAACACCTCCTCGCTGTCGGTGTCGGAGATGGCGTCGAAGCTGCGGCACCCCGAGCGGGTCGTCGGCTTCCACTTCTTCAACCCGGTCGCGATCCTGCCGCTGCTGGAGATCGTCCGCGGCGAGAAGACCGACGACGCCTCGCTCGCGACCGCGTTCGCGGTGGCCAAGAAGCTGAAGAAGACCGCGGTGCTGGTCAAGGACGCCCCGGCGTTCGTCGTGAACCGCATCCTGACCCGCTTCATGGGCGAGATCCAGAACGTCATCGACGAGGGCACGCCGGTCGACGTGGCGGAGAAGGCGGTCGAGCCGCTGGGCCTGCCGATGTCGCCGCTGGTGCTGCTGGAGCTGGTCGGTCCGGCGATCGGCCTGCACGTCTCCGAGACCCTCCACAAGGCGTTCCCGGACCGCTTCACCGTCTCCCCGAACCTCAAGGCGGTCGTCGAGGCGGGCAAGCGCGGCTTCTACGTCTACGACAGCGGCAAGCCCGAGCTGGACCCGGAGGTCGCCGCGCTGCTCAAGCAGGGCGACACGGTCCTGACGGAGGAGCAGGTCCGCGCCCGCGTCCTGGACGCGGTGGCCCAGGAGATCGGCCTGATGCTGGACGAGGGCGTCGTCGCCGAGGCCCAGGACATCGACCTCTGCCTCATCACCGGCGCCGGCTGGCCCTTCCACCTGGGCGGCATCACGCCGTACCTGGACCGTGAGGGTGTCGCCGAGCGGGTGAACGGCAAGCGGTTCCTGGAGCCGGGGGTGGCGAGCGTTCCCGCGTAGTCCCCGTACGCCGCAGAAGGGGCCCCGCCGGAAGGCGGGGCCCCTTCTCGCGCTCTGGGAGCGGTCAGTAGCCGAAGTGCGGCGCACCCGCCGTGGCGTGCGCGACGGCGAACGGCACCAGGGTCGCCGGGGACTCGGTCCCCGCGGCGTCCACGGCGAACACCTCAACGGTGTGCCTGCCTTCCTGCCAGGGCCATCCGGAGTCCCAGGCCCACCGTCCGTCGACCGCGACCGGGCTCGCGCCCAGGAGCGTGCCGCCGGCCCGGAACCCCACCTGGGCGGCCCCCCGGGCGAGGCCGGTGAAGCGCACCGACGGCCCCGCGATCTGCTCGTACGCCTGCGGGGACTGGACCGTCGGCGACTGCGGCAGCCCCTGCCCGTCCATGCGGGGCGCTCCGCCCGGCGTGCCGCCCTGCGCCGGCGTTCCGGTCATGGCGGCGGCCGACGCACCGTCCACCGTGGTGAACGCGACGGCGACACCCTTGGTGTGACCGCCGGCCGCGTCCCAGGCGACGGCCTTCACCAGGTGCTTGCCCTTGCTCCAGGGCTTGCTCAGCTTCCAGGACCAGGTGCCGTCCGCGGCCACGGACGGTGAGCCCAGGAACTTGCCGTGCTCCCACAGGCTCACGCGTACGGCGCCCGTGGCGACTCCGGTGAAGTACACGCCGTCCGTGGGCAGTTCGGAGTTGGGCGCCGGATGGGTGACCACCGGCAGGGCGAGGTCGCTGGGCTTGTCCTGCGAGGTGTCCGACAGATAGGCCTCGATGGCCGACTTGTCGCGGTCGGGCTCCTCGTACCCGTTGCGCACCATGCCGAGTCGCGGGGGAAGCCCGTCGGCGAGCATGTTGATGAGGCCCATGAGGAAGGGGACGTTGCGCCTGGTGACCTCTGAGTGGCGGGTGATGTAGGGGGACTCGCTGTAGATGAAGTTGAAGTTGTCGTACCCCTGGAAGAGTCCGAGGAACGGCTCGACCTGCTCCTTGTACTGCTCGTCCTGCGGCGAGGACAGCAGGTAGATGTTGGCGTGCCGGCCGGCGCCCGAGCGCACCAGGTCCGGGATGAGCGCGTCGACCATCCGGACGTTCTCCTGCGGCACTCCCTCGCCCAGCATGAACCGGGCGGTCTTGGGGTGGGTGGTCTGCACATAGGTGCCGATGAGGAACTGCGGCACGATGGAGACGATGTTGCCGAACCCGTAGCGCATGCCGAAGTAGAGGGCCGCGCTGCCGCCCTTGGAGCCGCCCCACATCGTGACGCGGTCCGGGGTCAGGTCGAGGGCGTTCATCACCTTGGAGATGACCCCGATCACGGACTGCTCCAGGGAGAAGTCCATCCCCTCGCACAGGTAGTAGCTCCTCATGCCGCGGAACCGGTCGCGGATCCACAGGATGTTGGCCCGCACCGGGTTGAGGACGCCGTTCGACCAGCCGTAGTCGTCGGTGACACCGAAGTTGGCGAAGACGACGACGAGGTGGCGGTTGCCGCCCTTGGCGTGCGTGAACCGGTACTCGACGGGATACGCACCGGAGGTGTCGATCCCACTGATCAGCTCGCGTGCTTGCGGTGCTTTGGGCATGTGTGGCTTCCACTCATGAGTTGTTCGACGTCGGTCGCGGCGGTGGTCAGTACCGCGGCGTGAAATATCCGGCCGGGGCGGACGCGGGGGTGACGGTGAAGGGGATCCGGGCGGGCTCGGACTCCATGCCGCCGGCGTCCACCGCGACGACCTCGACCAGGTGCGCGCCCTCCGACCACGGCCAGCCCGGTTCCCAGGCCCAGGTCCCGTCCGGCCGGACCCCGTTCGCGCCCAGCAGCGCGCCGTTCTCCCGGAAACGGACCTGCACCGTGCCAGGGGCGATGCCGCGGAAGCCGACCGCCGTGCCCGCCACCTGCTGGTGCGCCGCGGGCAGGGAGACGACGGGAGGCTGCACGCGCGGGAACGCGGGCCGCGCACCCTGCACGCCGGGCCCGGCGCCCGGGCCGGGCGGGATCGGGCCGCCCACGCCCGTCGGCATGCCGTGGCCCGCGGCGGGCGCCGCGCCGGCCGGCACGGCGCCGGCGGGTGCGGCGGCGGCCCCGTCCGTCACCGTGAAGGGCACCTCCGTCGTCGCCGAATGGAAGCCCGCCGGATCCACCGCGAAGATCTTGACGCGGTGCTCCCCCTTGGCCCAGGGCTTGGACGGCTCCCAGGACCAGGTCCCGTCGGCGGCGACCGGGGGCGAGGCCAGGAACTTGCCCTTCTCCCACATGCTCACCCGCACCGCCCCCGGGGCGAGCCCGGTGAAGCGCGCGCCCGTCGCAGGCAGCTGCCCGCCCGCCGCCGGCACGGTGACCACGGGAGGCTGGAAGGCTCCGGCCTTCTTGACCTTGGCGGTCGCGCCGAGGAAGTCGTCGATGGCCGACGTGTCCCGGTCGGGCTCCTCGTAGCCGTGCCGGGTCAGGCCGAGCCGCGGGGTGATGCCCTCGACCAGCAGGTAGGCGATGCCCAGGAGCGGCGGCACGTTCCGCACGGTGACCTGGTTGTGCTCCTTGACGAACGGGGACTCGCTGTGGATGTAGTTGAAGTTCGGGTAGCGCCGCAGCAGTTCCAGGAAGGGCTCGACCTGCTCCTTGTACTGCTCGTCCTGCGGCGACGACACCAGGTAGATGTTCGCCTCGGGGCTGGCGCCCGCCCGCAGCAGGTCGGGGAGGATGGCGTCGAGGACCCTCGCGTTCTCCTCCGGGAGCCCTTCGCCGAGCATGGACCGGCCGACCTTCGGATACGTCTCCCGTACGAAGGTGCCGATGAGGAACTGCGGCACGCACGCGACGATGTTCCGGAACCCGTACCGCAGCCCGAAGTAGAGGGCGGCGCTGGCGCCCTTCGAACTGCCCCAGAGCGTCACGTCGTCCGGGGTCAGGCCGAGGGCCTTCACCACCTTCGCGATGAGGTCGATGACGGATCTCTCGACGGAGAAGTCCATCTCCCTGCACAGGTAGTAGGTGAGTCCGCCGTCGAAGCGGTCACGGATCCACAGGATGTTCGACCGCAGGTCGTCGAGGACACCGGTGGACCAGCCGTAGTCGTCCGGGGCCGCGAGGTTGGCGAACACCACCGTCAGGTGGCGGTTGCCCTTCTTGGCGTGGGCGAACCGGTACTCGACGGGGTGCGCACCGGACGTGTCGATCCCGGTGATGATCTGGCGCCCCTTCGACGCTGCTTTGGGCATGTGCGGCTTCCAGTCGTGAGTTGTGCGGATCGGCGGGCGTCGGTGGGTCAGTACCGCGGCGTGTAGTACCCGGCGGGCGCGGGGGCGTTGAGGACGGTGAAGCCGGCCGGGGCGGGCGGGGACTCCATGCCGCCCGGGTCCACGGCGACGACCTCGACCAGGTGCGGCCCCTCCGGCCACGGCCAGCCCGCGTCCCAGCCCCAGATCCCGTCCGGCGCGACGGCCGCCGCGCCCAGGAGCACGCCGTTCTCCCGGAACCGGACCTCCACGGCGCCCGGCGCGGTGCCGTGGAACCCGACCGACGTCCCCACCTGCTGCTGCGGTCCGGGCACCGAGACCACCGGCGGATGGAGGAGTGTGCCGGCGGCCGCCGCCGGGGCGACGGGGGTGTGGGCGACCGGACCCGGAGCGCCCTCCACCACCGTGAAGGGGACCTCGACGCGGGCCGAGTGGAAGCCCGCCGGGTCCACCGCGAAGATCTTGACCAGGTGCTTGCCCGTGGCCCACGGCTTGACCGGCTCCCAGAACCAGGTGCCGTCTGCGGCGACCTCCGGCGACGCCACGAACTTGCCGTTCTCCCACATGCTCACCCGCACCGCCCCCGGGGCCGTGCCGGCGAAGCGGGGGCCGGTGACGGGCACCTCGCTGTTGTATCCGGGCGCCGTGACCACGGGGGGCGCGAAGGCGTCGGCGTTCTGCACCTTGGAGGTGGCGGAGAGGTAGGCGTCGATGTCCGACTGGTCGCGGTCGAACTCCTCGGCGGCGTGCCGCACGAAGCCCAGGCGCGGGGCGTAGCCGTCGGCCAGCAGGTTCAGCAGACCGACCAGTGCCGGCACGTTCCGTCGCGTCACCGTGGCGTGACCGGTGATCGTCGGCGATTCGCTGTACATGAAGTTGAAGTTCTCGTACCCCTGGAACATGCCGAGGAACGGCTCCACCTGCACGCTGTAGTGCTCGTCCTGCGGGGAGGAGAGCACGTAGATGTTGGCCCCCGGGTTCGCCTGCGCCCGTACCAGGTCGGGCAGGAGCGCGTCCAGGACCCGTGCGTTGTGCGCGGGCGCCCCCTCGCCGAGCATGTAGGCGGACACCTTGGGGTGCCGCTTCTCCAGGGCGTCGCCGATGAGGAACTGCGGGACGATGGCCACGATGTTCCGGTAGCCGTAGCGCAGTCCGAAGTACAGCGCGGCGCTGCCGCCCTTCGACCCGCCCCACAGGGTGACCTGGTCCGGGGTGAGCCGCAGCGACCTCATCACGTTGGAGATGAGGGTCTGTACCGAGTCCGCCAGGCCGAAGTCCATGTTGCGGCACAGGTAGTAGGCGTTCATCCCATCGAAGCGGTCGCGGATCCACAGGATGTTGGCGCGCACGTTGTCGAAGACACCGTTGGACCACCCGTAGTCCTCGGGCGCCGAGAAGTTGGCGAACACGACGACGAGGTGGCGGTTGCCGCTCTTGGCGTGGGAGAACCGGTACTCGACGGGAAACGCCCCCGACGCCTCGATCCCGTTGAACAGCTTCCGCCCGCTTGAGGGCTTTTTGGACATGTACGGAACTCCAGTCTCAGGGGCAGATCGTCGTATTGGCGTCGAATCGGCTGATCGGCCATGATGTCGGGATGCCTCTGGTGGCCTTCCCGCTCCCGCCCCGCCTTCGCCGACGCCGCGGCGTCCTCGCCGTGGCCTCGGTGCTCGCTCTGTCGGCCGTCCTCGCCGCGTTGCCGCTGGTGCGGACCGCCATGGGCGATGCGCGGCTGCGCGCGGCGGACCGCACGCTGACGGTGGCGACCTGGAACATGTGCGGCGTCCGGCAGTGGGGTTGCGCGGACACCGGCAGTGCCGCCGCCAAACGGCGGGCGGTGGAACGGCTCGTCGACGACGGTGCCGACGTCGTACTGCTCCAGGAGGCCTGCGCCACGCACGCCGAGTCCGTGCGCAGGGCGCTCGGCGGGTCCTGGCGGCTGTCCTTCCGGCCCTACACCTGGCGCGACAGCGCCGGGCGCACCGGCACGGTCCGCTGCGAGGGACGCGGACAGGGCATCGCCGGCCTCGCCCTGCTCTCGGCCCGGCCGCTGTCCTCGGTGCGGTCGGTGCCCTCGCTCCAGCCCGAGGTCGGACTGCGCCGCGGCATTCTGTGCGCGACGGTCGCGGCGGTCGGCGTCCGGGTGTGCAACGCCCATCTGAGTGTGCCGGGCGGCGACCGGGCGCACCCCGGTCGGGAGTACCGCGACGACCAGCTCGAAGCGCTGATCGCGGCCGTGCCTCAGCGGCGCACCGTGTTCGGCGGCGACTTCAACGTGAACCCGCCCGGCCGGCGCAACCCGTCGAGCTGGGTGTGGCCGTCCGCCGCCTACCGCGCCTACCGGGAGTGCGACCAGGCATCCGCAACCGACCGGTCGGGGCGCCCGACGCATGTGTCCGGCCACAAACTCGACTACCTGTTCACCGGACTGCCCCGGTCCGGCTGCGCGGTGCGCGAAACCGGCGTCTCCGACCACCGGGCGCTGCTGATCGGTGTGGACACCGGCTGAGGCCACACCGAAGCGGCACCCGGCTCCCCCGTCGTGAACGGGGAGCGGACCGGGCACCGGGAACGGGGACGACGGGGCGGTCATGGAACGTCGGAGCCGTCCGGCTCGGCCGGGCACGCCCGCGGTCCGCCGTCCGGCTGAGCCGCCGACGTCATACGATCGCGCCTTCGTAGGTCCGGTCTCCGTTGAGCGGTGGCTGCCCGACCGGTTCGCCCGGCTGCTGGAACCTCGCCGGCATGAGCTCCGGCACCTGCGGGTTCGGCTGCTGGTGCGGGTACGGCTGCTGCGGCTGCGGCGCGATGGCGTGTGCCGGGACGGGCTGGGCGGGCAACGTGCCGTTGAGCGGCGCCGGGCCGGGCTCGGGGCGGGCCGGCCGGCGAGGGGCGGTGAACCAGCTCCCGGCGGGACCCTGGACCGGTGTCATCGGCCGGCCCGTGTGCCGGGTGTCGACGGTGCCGACGGCGGGTGCCATCGCCTGTCCGGGCGCGAGGTCACCGCCCGCCACCAGCATCCGGTCGGCGAGACGCGCGGCGGCGTACCCGTCGTCCAGGTCGCAGAACTCGTTCTGGAACCAGCGATAGCGCTCGGCGTAGACCTCCTGGATCCGGTCGATCTGCTCGATGGCCGACACCAGGTCCTCGGAGGTGTAGAGGAGGGGGCCGGGGGCGCTGCTCTCGAAGTCGAAGTAGAAACCGCGCAGGGTGTCGCGGTAGTGGTCGAGGTCGTAGGTGAAGAAGAGGATCGGCCGCCCGGTGTTGACGTAGTCGAACATCAGGGAGGAGTAGTCCGTGATCATCACGTCGGTGATCAGGGAGAGGTCGGCCATGTCCGGGTAGTCGGAGACGTCGTAGACGAATCCGTCACCGGCGCCCGGCACCGGGTCCACGACGTTGGGGTGGCGGCGGACCAGCAGGACGTGCTCGGCGCCCAGCCGGTTGCGGGCGTCGGCCAGGTCGATGCGGAAGTCGAGCTTGTACTTGCCGGGCGCGTAGTACTGGTCGTCGCGCCAGGTGGGCGCGTACATCACGACCCGCTTGCCCTCGGGCAGCCCGATGCGCCGCCGGATCTCCTGCTCCCGCTGCTCCATGCCGGGCAGCCGCAGGACGTCGTTGCGCGGGTAGCCGGACTCCACCATCTCGCCGGGGAAGCCGAAGGCGCGCTGCAGGATCGGGGTGGAGAAGCTGTTGGGCGAGACCAGCATGTCCCAGTTCTGCACCTCCTTCTCGACCCGTTCCAGGTAGCGCCGGTCGGCGAAGTGGATGGACTCGATGTCGTGGCCGATCTTCTTCAGCGGGGTGCCGTGCCAGGTCTGGACGACGATCTGGCCGTCCCGCCTCTGGAACCAGTCCGGGAGGTGGTTGTTGGCGACGACGTACCGGCTGGTGGCGAGGGCCTCGTACCACTCGGGCGACCACATGCGGATCGGGATCGCCGTGGGCGGCACCTGCACCTGGTCGTCGCGCACCACCCACAGGTGTTCGAGGTCGGTACCGCGCCGGAGCAGTTCCTCGTGCAGGGCCCGGGGGCTGTCCGAGTACTGGGTGCCCTTGAAGGCGTCGAAGAGGACGGCGGGGCGCACCTTCTGCCGCCTGGCCGCCGGATATGCCTTGGTGCGCAGCAGCTTCTGGCGGTACGGGCCCCGCGCGTTGTCGGGCATGGCCGAATGGACGAGCAGGGACAGCCGGTCGTAGGCCTCGGCCTGGAGTTCGTAGCGCCGCTCGTCCTCCTCGTACTCCTCGGGGAACGAGCGGATCAGGTCTTGTTCGATCTTGACCATCAGGTCTTCGAGACGGTCCTCGCGGGCCACCGACGACAGGTCCTGGCGGCGCAGGAAGAAGTCCCAGCGGCCGGCCGCGAGCGGGATGTCACCGGCCAGCGTCCGCATGGCGGCGGGGGTGACGACGCACCGGAACTCGTTGCCGTTCCACTCCAGCGGGACGTCGCGCTCGGCGCCGTGCGCGCGGGAGCGCACCACGATGTGCGCGTCCTGGTACTCCCGGGGCGACAGCCGGTCCGCGGCCAGGTACCGGCCGTGGATCACCAGCGAGCCGTCCTCGTGCCAGGCGAAATCCGTCACCGTGGGCAGGGTGGCGCGCTCGAACAGCACCAGGTAGCCGGAGCCGTTGCGGTGGACGACGACCTCCCGGTCGCCCTCCCGGGTCTGCAGCGAGGCGGGCATGCGGTAGTGCCCGTCCGTCGTCTCCTCCGCCATGACGGGGTAGATGGTCATCTTGCGGCCCTCCACGTGGAGGGTCGTCTTCCAGCCGTTGCTGCCCATGCTCCAGGACTGCGGGATGTCCGTGTCCGCCTGGGCGTCGGCGCGGAAGCCGGGGACGAGGGAGCGCAGCGGGAGCCGGGCCGCGAAGGTGCACCAGCCCTCTCCGCCGGGGGTGAAGTACACCTTGCCGTCGTGCCGGCCGGCGCCGCTCAGACTGGTGACGCGGAGCTTGCCCCACTCCGGGACCTTCGGGCCGAGGTAGACCCCCCGCAGTTCCAGCTGGTCGCCGACCAGGCGGTGGCCCGTGATGCGGCACCGCACGACCTCCACGCGGAGCTTGAGCTTGCCCTGGAGGAAGACCGGAAGGATGCGGGTGTTCTTGTCGACGTACTTGTACGGGGGGTTGGCGGCGCTGCCGGCACCGCCCCGGTCGATGCCGCGGTAGCGGAACAGCCCGCGGCTGAGGACGCCGGCGGCCACGTCCCAGGTGCCCTCGACCCACTGGCCCTTGCGCTTGAGGCGGGTGGTGTCGATCCGGGCCTCGAAGCCGGCCCAGTCGTAGCAGTAACGATTCTGGTTGGAGTGCTCGGTGGCCTGCGGGGCGTAGGTGGTCTTCGCGGTGGTGATGACCATCCGCCCCTGCTTCTTGTTCCGCAGGGCGATCGCTTTGACCGACATGTGCTTCTTGTGCACGTTGATGAAGCGCACGTACGCGGTCCCGGTGAGGGTCAGCAGGTCGCCGTTGGTGCTCCAGCGGGCGCCGCTGAGGGAGCCGTGCAGGGAGAGTTCCTTGTCGAGCCGGAACGCCTTCTTGTCGAGGCCGACCTCCCGGTCCCCGAGGTAGGGGTACTTCAGGTAGCGGTGCCAACGGCGCTGGACGGGCATCGGGCCACCGCGGCGCTCGAACTCGATGACGTCGAGCAGTTCGGCCAGCCGCCACTCACGCACCAGCAGCCACTTCACGCGGGCGTCCGCGGGCAGCTCGTCGATGATGGTGAGGTCGGCCTCGTCCAGGAACTCGTTGGCCCACTGCATGAACGCCTGCCGGTACTCTTCGTCCGCGTCCGGCAGCACCTTGAGGTGCAGCATGAGGTCGGACTTCAGGCAGGCGAGGTCGTACTTGCGCTTGCTCTCCTCGTACTGGCGCGAGCGGCGCTCCGCCAGGAAGCGGCTGACCGACTGCACTGCCGCGACCCGGTCGCGCAGGTTGGACAGCTCGCTGTGGCGCTGGGTGATGGACGGCGCGGCCCCGCCCTCGCGCCGGCGCCAGAAGTAGACGATGTCGGTGATGACGTCGACCTTGGCGGCGCGGAAGTGGGCGTACATGTTGACCCAGGAGTCCTCGTACATGACGCCCTCGGGGAACTCTATGAAGTGGTAGTCCCAGAAGGACCGCCGGAACATCTTGTTCCAGACGGTGCGGTCGTAGATGAGCGCCTCGAACCGGGTGATGTGCGTGCCGCGCCGGTTCTTCTGCATCGGTCCCTTGTGCAGCGGTGACTGCCACTTCTTGGTGGAGTTCATCATCTGCACGTTGCCCGAGACGAAGTCCGAGTCGGACTCCTCGAGCGTGCGGATCAGCAAGCTGTAGGCGTATTCGGGGATGACGTCGTCCCCGTCGACGAAGGCCAGGAACTCGCCCTGCGGGTGCATGGCCCGCAGCCCGGTGTTGCGTGCGTGGCCCGGACCGTGCGCCTCCTGGCGGATCATCCGGAAGCGGGGGTCGGCCGCGCAGAAGTCGGCGGCGATCCGCGAGGAGCCGTCGGTGGAGCCGTCGTCGACGAGGATCACCTCGAAGTCGCGGAACGACTGGCGAGCGATCGATTCCAGACACTCTGCGAGATAGGTCTCGACGTCCTGGAAGGGCACGACGATGCTCAGACGCGGACGATCCACCAACTCGTACTCCTACCAAGACATTTCGCCCAGCGGGCCATTCATCAGTCCGGACTGGACGCCCCACCCCTACGGTGAACCCGCAGCTTCCCCTTGCCGCTCTGGCCTCACCGATCCCTCTGACCGCCGAGAAAGCCCCCCTTCACCACGGTCACAGGTTCGCCATATCTTATGTCACCCTTAAGGATGGTCAAGGTCAGTTAATGTGGCATCCATCGCTGTAACGCGCTATGGTTCCCGGCTCGTAAAGTCGCTATGGGTCGGCGCGCATATAGTTCTGCCACTGACACGACCGCATAGTGGGCCGGTTTCCCCCCACCCGGGCCCTGCGACTCCGCTGCGCGGAGCCCGTGAGGAGAGGAACCGAACACCATGTCACACAGCACCACCACGGGGCCCAGGCGTGCCCGCAGGGCCGCGCCCGGCGGCGGGCGCCGCGCGCAACGCGGCCGGAGGCGCTGGGGCCGCATCGTCCTGCTGGCGTTCGTGGTCCTGCTGCTCGCCGTCGGCGGTACCGGCTACTGGCTCTACAGCGGCCTCAACGGGAACATCGACGGTGTGGACCTGGACAAGGCCCTCGGTGACGACCGTCCGGAGAAGCTTCCGACGTCGGGTCAGAACCTGCTGGTCCTCGGCTCGGACTCCCGCGCCGGTGACAACGCCTCGCTCGGCACCGGCAAGGTCTCCGGCGCCCGTTCGGACACCGCCCTGGTCGTGCACATCCCCGAGGGCCGCAAGCAGGCCGTCGCCGTGAGCATCCCGCGCGACACCCTCGTCACCCGCCCGGAGTGCACCAAGTCCGACGGCTCCAGCCTCCCCGAGGCGAAGCGCGTGATGTTCAACTCCGTGTACTCGCAGGCGGGACCGGCCTGCGTGGTCAAGACCGTGGAGAAGATGTCCGGTGTCCGCATGGACCACTACATGGAGATCGACTTCGCCGGGTTCAAGGGACTGGTCGACGCCATCGGCGGTGTGACCGTCACCATCGACGAGCCCATCAAGGACAGTTCCAGCGGCCTGGACCTGAGCGCGGGCACCCACACCCTGGACGGCACCCAGTCCCTGGCGTTCGTGCGGACCCGGCACGGGGTCGGCGACGGCAGTGACCTCGGCCGCATAGGACTGCAGCAGCAGTTCCTGATCGCGCTGCTGAGCGAGGTCAAGCGGCAGGACCTGCTGGGCAGCCCCACCAAGACGTACAAGATCGCCGACACGCTGACCTCGGCCCTCACCACCGACTCCGAACTGGCCTCGCTGACCAGCCTCGCGGACTTCGCCCGCAGCATGAACGGGGTCGACCCCGCGTCCATGGAGACGATCATGCTGCCCGTGGCCTACGACAAGACCGATCCGAACCGGGTCGTGGCCGCGGAGCCCCAGGCGACCCAGCTGTGGAAGGCCATCCGCTCGGACTCCGAGATTCCGGAGTCCGCGAAGAAGTCGCCCGCGGTGGGCGACTGACCTCCCGTTCGAGGCGGCGTACGGCGCCGGCCGCTCAGTGCCCGAGGGTCTGCCACCGGGCGAGGGTGAGCCCGGCGCCGTCCTCCTGACGGGCCACCTTCGGTGCGCCGTCGGGTCCGACCAGCGCCATCACCACCCGCCCGCGGCCGTCCCGGGCGAGGGCGGGAACGCCCTGGCAGGGCTCGCCCAGCCCGTACCACCAGAATCCGCCGCCCTCGTTCTCGGTGCCGCCCATGCCGAGCACGACGGAGCCGTCCCGGTCCCGGTGGGCGAGGACGACGCAGTCGTAGCCGTCCACCGCCGTGCGCAGGGACGCGTACGGCTGCCGCGCCGGCGATCCGCCGAGCGCGGCGGGCCAGTCACCCGCCCGCCATGCGGCCGCGCCGCCGTCGGCGTCGGTCCAGAAGAACGTGGCCCGGTCCGGCCCGGTCTCCAGCGCGGTGACCGTGCCGGGAGTCGGGCGCAGCGCGAAGCCCTGGGGACCGTCGAAGTCGCCGCCGGGCGCCGTCTGCCGCCAGACGAAGATGCCCGACGCGGCGGCGGCGCAGACCTCCAGCCGCCCCGCGGCGAGGGCGACCGTCGCGGGCGGCTCGTCGATGCCGCTGCCCCGAAGGTCCTCCCAGGCCCGCCATTTGCCGGTCGGGGACTCGCGGCGCAGCGACAGACCGCCGTGCGCGTTCGGTACGAAGACATGCACGGTGCCGTCGGCCGCGACCGCCCCGACAGGCCGGCCCAGCTCCCGGCCCTGTTCGCGGTCCCGGTGCGGATTGCCGAGCGAGCGCCATTCCGTGAAGGCCAGTCCCGTCTGGTACTGGATGGCGTGCACGATGTCCACGCCCAGGGCGCCGTCGGCGCGCTCGCGCTCCCTGCGGCCGAGGAAGTGGACGTAGGTGTCCGCACCCTGCGTCACCGTCAGGTGCGTCAGCCCCGCCACGGCCACGAAGTGCGGTCCGCTCCACTCCGGGCCGCCCACGGCGGTCTCCGTCCAGCGGACCAGGCCGCCGTCGGTGGGCACGTAGAGGCTGAGCCGGCCGTCCCGTCCGAGGGTGAGCCAGTCGCCGTGGGCCGACCCCGGCGTCTCCCGCCCCCGCTCCACGGCGCCGGGCCCGACCTGGCGGGGGGCGCCGACGGGGCCTGCCGACCTTCTCCGCATGGCCTGGTGCACCTTCCTCAAGCCCGCCGTGTCACGGTCGGTGTCACGGACAGCGACGCTCGAACGCGGAACATCATATGCCGTTCGTTCACCAGTTCCCCATGGCTCGGTCGCCCGGGCGTTGAACCGCCGTCAGACCGCTCGCCAGGCGCCGAGCGCCAGGCCCGGCTCGTCCTTGCGGCGGGTGAGCAGGAGCTGTCCGGTGGACGGCGAGAGCGAGGCCGCCACCAGCCGGCCGTCGGCGTCCAGGGCCAGCGACACCATCGCGTCCGCCGGCAGCGCCGGGCCCGACTCCGTCCACGCCGCGCCGACCGCCTCCTGCTCCGTGGGGTACGCGGCGAAGACGACGCGGCCGGCGGCCGAACGCTGGGCCAGCAGCGTGCAGTCGTGGCCGTCGATCTCGCAGCGGACGGCGGAGACCGGGCCGGGGCCGGCAGCGGCCACCAGGGGCACCGCCTTCTCCCCCGGGCGCCAGGCGCACAGCTCGCCGGTCTCGTCGTCGGTGAAGAAGAGGGTCGTGTTCTCGTCCGAAGTGGCGAGGGCGCGGAGGGTGCCCGGGCGGACCGGCGCGTCGGTCCCCTCCGCCGGCACCGGACGCGCGCCCGGCTTCTCCTGCCGCCAGTGCATGATCCCGCCGGGGACGGCCGCGTACAGATCGACCAGGCCGGAGCGGCCCGTCACGGCCACGGGCGCCTCCTGGACGTTGCGTCCCTTCAGGTCCCGCCAGGGGTCCCAGCCGCCCTTCTCCTTCTGGGCCAGCATGCTCATGCCGCCGCCACCGTTGCGCACGAACAGGTGGGCGCGGCCCTGGGCGTCGACGGCGACGGCCGGCGTCCCGGTGCGGTCGCCCTGCTTGTTCGGGTGGCCGGCCGGCTGCCAGTCCAGGGGCGCGAGCAGCGGCCGGAAGTGCGTGGAGTGCACGAGGGTGGCGGTGCCGGTCCCCGTGGGGCGCCATGCGGCCAGATGGGTGTAGCCGTCGGTGCCCCGGCCGACCGCGAAGCCGGGGTGCAGTCGCTGGTCGCCGCCGATCCTGCGCGGCTCCTCCCAGGCACCGCCGGGTACGCGTTCGGCACGCCACAGGGCGGCGTCGTCCGAGGGGAGGTAGACACTGAGGCGGCCGTCGCGGCCGAGGAGAAGCCAGTCGCCGTTCACCGGATCACTCTAAGCGGGACCGGTCGGGCCTCGCCGACCGGGTACGACCTGCCGGAGGAGCCCCGTGCGACCCTGTGCGGCATGGACGACAACGCTGCCCTGCTCGTGATCGTGGACGCCGCGAACGTCGTCGGGTCGGTGCCCGACGGATGGTGGCGGGACCGGCGCGGGGCGGCGGAGCGGCTGCGGGACCGGCTGGCGGAGGACGGGGTTCCGGGGCAGTCGGGCCTGGTGGAGATCGTCCTCGTCGTCGAGGGCGCCGCCCGTGGCGTGGACTCCGTGCCGGGCGTACGGGTGGAGGCCGCGCCCGGCAGCGGCGACGACCACATGGTCGGTCTGGTCGCCGGGGCCGGCGACCGCCCCGTCCTGGTGGTGACGGCCGACCGGGAGCTGCGGCGCCGGGTGACGGAGCTGGGCGCGCAGGTGACGGGACCGCGAACGGTCCGCCCGGCCTGACCTCGGGCGCGCGCCCCGGCGTCCGGCCTCAGCGACCGACGCCGCGTCCGGACCGGCCCCGGCCGGCAGACGCCCACAACCGCAGCCGCAACCCCGGGCCGGCCCCGAGCGGTTCGGCACCCCGAGCCCGCCCGGACCAGCCCAGAACGATCCGGCACCAAGCCCCACCCCGAACCGGCCCCAGACGATCCGGCACCCCGAGCCCCACCGCCCCAAGCCACCCCCGCACGGCAAGGCACCCCAAACCCGCCGCGGACCAGCCGCGAGCGATCCGCCCCGAGCCACCTGCCCCAGACCACCGCGAGGGCAGGCACCCCAACCCACCCCGGACCAACCCCCGAACGATCCGGCGCCCCAGCCCCACCTGCCCCAAGCAACCCCGCACGGCAGGCCCCCGGCCCCGACTGCCCCAAGCCGGCCCCGCAAGGCAGGCCCCAGCCCCCGCCCGGCACGGTCCACCCCGGTCCCTGCCGCGCCCTACCTCCCCTCCCGCGCATACAGCACCGCCCCGTCCACCGTGCCCGCCTCCTCGTAGCCCGCCGCCAGCAGGCGGTGCAGGCTCGGTAGCCGTTCCGGGGCGTACGGTTTGCCGCGGGAGTCGTCGACGATCAGGGCCGGCGGGTGCGTGGCCAGTTCCTCGCGGAAGGTTCTCCAGCCGCCCTCGACGGCGTACGGCTCCCCGGTCCTGGTGCCGTCGCGGCCCCCGCTGTAGTTGGTGAGGAGGCCCGCGGTGAGGTAGCGGCTGGCCGGGGCGCGGCCGGCGAACCAGTACGCCTCGGGGTGCATGCCCCAGAACAGGACCCGGTCGCCCGGGCCGGTGCGGCGGGCGGCGGCGTCCGCGACGCGGCGGGCGTGGTCGAGTTCGGCGCGCGGCGCGAGCAGGCCCCAGGTCAGGAACAGTGCGCAGCAGCAGGCCGTGGCGAGGAGCGGGCCGGCCAGGCGGCCCGGGGGCAGCGCGCGCAGCGCGGCCGTGGCCAGCAGGGCCAGGGGCGGCAGGAGTTGCAGGTAGTAGTGGCCGAAGAAGTGCAGGCCCACCGTGACCGCCCCGGCCGAGGCGGCGAGCCACAGCCACAGGTCGGCCGTGCCGGTGCGGGCGGCGCGCCGGTTGTGCAGGACGGCGGGGACGAGGCCCGCGCAGGCGACGGCGAGGATCGTCGCGTTGGCCAGGGCCCGGCCCGCGACATGGAGCACGGAGCCGCTGAAAGAGGCGTAGGTGCCCGATCCCGTGACCGTCCAGAAGAGGAAACCCGCCGGGTCGGTGGCGAGGGCCGCGCCCAGGACCGGCGCCGCCGCCCCCGCGCCCAGCCGCAGCAGTCCGCCCCGCCGGGCGCCGCACAGCCACAGCACCGGCAGCAGGACCGCGCCGCCGGTCTGTTTGGCCAGGAAGGCGCAGCCGGCGGCGAGACCGGCCGCGCCCCAGCGGCGGCGGTCGGCGCACCACATGGCGGCCGCCGTGCCTGGCAGTATGAACACCTCGAACGTGGCCGCCTGCGCGTCCTCGGGGTTGAGTCCGACGGAGATCAGCAGGTACAGCACCCCGGCCGTGCGCCCCGCGCGGTCGCCCCAGCGGCGCCGGGCGAGGGAGGCGAGCAGCGCGGCGGTGGCGAGCTGGGCGAGGACCGCGAGGATCCGCACATACGTCAGGGAGTCGGGGCCGGCCACCGCGAACACGGCCTGGTACAGCCACGGCACCAGCGGCGGCTTGCGGTCGACGACCGTCTCGTACAGCTCGCCGCCGTGGGCCAGCATGCCGGCCTGTACGGCGAGATAGCCCTCGTCGGGGTTCCACAGCGGACGTGCGAAGGAGGGGGCGCGGGTGACGCAGGCCAGGGCCGCGAGCAGCGGCAGCAGGCGCGTCCAGTAGCCCGCACCGGCGCCCGCACCGGCACCGGCACCGGCACCGGGCCCGGATACGGTGCGTGACGGTACGACGGTCCCGGCGAGCATGCGCAGACGTTATCCGGCTCCGCACTTGCCGTCCAAAGGGGCATAAAGGGCGGACGGCTGCTATCGGTGAGCGGTGACGGCTACTGGGAGTCGCCGTCCGCCGGATGGGCCAGGGTCGCCCCGGCCTCTTCCTCACCGCGCGCCAGACGGCTGTGGGTACGGCCGTAGAGGAAGTAGACGACGATGCCGATCGCCATCCACACCGCGAACCGCACCCAGGTCTCGGCGGGCAGGTTCAGCATCAGCCACAGCGAGGCCGCCACCGACACGATCGGGAGCAGCGGCACCAAGGGGGTGCGGAAGGCGCGGGGCAGGTCGGGGCGGGTACGGCGGAGGATGATCACGCTGATCGCGACGATGACGAAGGCGAACAGCGTGCCGATGTTCACCAGCTCGGCGAGTTCACTCAGACTGGTGAAGCCCGCGACGATCGCGATGATCACGCCGAGCAGGATGGTCGGCCGGTACGGGGTCTTGAACTTCGGGTGGACGACGGAGAAGAAGCGGGGCAGCAGTCCGTCGCGGCTCATCGCGAAGAACACCCGGGTCTGGCCGAGCAGCAGGATCATGCACACCGTGGTCAGGCCGACGGCGGCGCCGAAGCTGATCACACCGGCGTAGAAGGGGTGCCCGGTGGCCTTGAACGCGTCGGCGAGCGGGGCGTCGACGGACAGTTGGCTGTAGTGCTGCATGCCGGTGACGACGATCGACACGGCGACGTACAGAGCGGTGCAGATGAACAGCGAGCCGAGGATGCCCCGGGGCATGTCGCGCTGCGGGTTCTTGGTCTCCTCGGCGGCCGTGGCGACGATGTCGAAGCCGATGAAGGCGAAGAAGACGACGGACGCGGCGGTGAAGATGCCCATCACGCCGAAGTTGGCCGGCGCCCACCCGAACATCAGCTGGATCAGCGGCGCGTGCAGACCACCGCCCGCCTCCACCGGCTTGGACTCCGGGATGAAGGGGTCGTAGTTGGCGCCGTCGACGAAGAACGCTCCCGCGACGATGACGATGAGGACGACCGCCACCTTCACGGCGACCACGACAGAGGTGATGCGCGCCGACAGCTTCATGCCGAGGACAAGGATGGCGGTGAGGAGCAGCACCAGGACGGCGGCGAGGATGTCGAAGCCGAAGCTGTCGGCGCCCTCCCTGCCGCCGAGCGCCTCGGGCATCTGCCAGCCGGCGTTGCTCATCAGCGAACGGATGTAGCCCGACCAGCCGACCGCGACCACCGCGGTGCCGAGCGCGAACTCCAGGACCAGGTCCCAGCCGATGATCCAGGCGGGCAGCTCACCGAGCGAGGCGTAGGAGAAGGTGTAGGCGGAGCCGGCCACCGGGACCGTCGAGGCGAACTCCGCGTAGCACAGCGCGGCCAGGGCGCAGACGACGCCGGCGACGACGAAGGAGAGGGCGACGGCGGGGCCGGCGTTGTTCTTCGCGACGGTGCCCGTCAGTACGAAGATGCCCGTGCCGATGATGACGCCGACGCCGAAGACGGTCAGGTCCAGCGCGGACAGGGATTTCTTGAGCGCGTGCTCCGGTTCCTCGGTGTCCCGGATGGACTGCTCGACCTTCTTGGTCCTGAAGAGGGTGCTGCTCACGGGTCCTCCCACGCTTGTCGTCCTCGACATGATCGAGAGGGGGCCTAGTGCGTATGCCCCGGCGTGGGTGGAATCACGCGGATGGGCCGGTTTCCCCACTGGGACGAGTGGAGAGACCGGCCCATCGGCGGTACGTCAGTCGCGCGCGGCCTCCACCGAGTCCACGTCGGCGCCCGGGCGCTCGTAGCGGGCGCCGTCGAGCCGCGCGACCAGGCCGGTGACCTGACGGGCGATGTCGGGAGCGGTGAGCCCGATCTCGGCCAGCACCTCGGCGCGGGAGGCGTGGTCGAGGAAGCGCGGCGGGATGCCGAAGTCGCGCAGCGGTACGTCGACGCCCGCGTCCCGCAGGGCCTGGGCGACGGCGGAGCCGACGCCGCCGACGCGGGAGTTGTCCTCGACGGTGACGACCACACGGTGCCGCTCGGCGAGCGGGGCCATGGCCTCGTCGACGGGCTTGACCCAGCGGGGGTCGACGACGGTGGTGGAGATGCCCTGCTTGTCCAGCAGGCCGGCGATCTCCAGGCACATCGGGGCGAGCGCGCCGACGGAGACCAGCAGGACGTCCGGCTTCTCGGTGCCGGGCGCGCGCAGCACGTCCATGCCGCCGACACGGCCGACGGCGGGGACGGCGGGGCCGACCGCGCCCTTGGAGAAGCGCACCACGGTCGGCGCGTCGTCCACCGCCACGGCCTCGCGGAGCTGGGCGCGCACCTGGTCGGCGTCGCGCGGGGCGGCGAGCCTCAGGCCGGGGACGACCTGGAGGATCGACATGTCCCACATGCCGTTGTGGGAGGCGCCGTCGGTGCCGGTGATGCCGGCCCGGTCCAGCACGAACGTCACGCCGCACTTGTGCAGGGCCACGTCCATCAGCACCTGGTCGAAGGCGCGGTTGAGGAAGGTGGCGTAGACGGCGAAGACCGGGTGCAGTCCGCCGTGGGCGAGGCCCGCCGCGGAGACGGCGCCGTGCTGCTCGGCGATGCCGACGTCGTAGACCCGCTCGGGGAACCTCTTGGCGAACTTGTCGAGGCCGACCGGCTGGAGCATGGCGGCGGTGATGGCGACGATGTCCTCGCGCTCCTCGCCGAGCCTGACCATCTCGTCGCCGAAGACGGACGTCCAGTCGGCGCCGGAGGTGGAGATCGGCAGACCGGTGTCGGGGTGGATCTTGCCGACGGCGTGGAAGCGGTCGGCCTCGTCCTGGAGGGCGGGCTGGTAGCCGCGGCCCTTCTCGGTGAGGCAGTGCACGATGACCGGGCCGCCGAAGCGCTTGGCGCGGGCGAGGGCGGACTCCAGGGCCTCGATGTCGTGGCCGTCGATCGGGCCGACGTACTTGAGGCCCAGGTCCTCGAACATGCCCTGCGGGGCGATGAAGTCCTTCAGGCCCTTCTTGGCGCCGTGCAGCGTGTCGTACAGCGGGCGGCCGACGACCGGGGTGCGCTCCAGGACCTCCTTGGTGCGGGCCAGGAAACGCTCGTAGCCGTCGGTGGTGCGCAGGGTCGCCAGGTGGTTGGCGAGGCCGCCGATGGTGGGGGCGTAGGAGCGCTCGTTGTCGTTGACGACGATGACGAGCGGGCGGTCCTTGGCGGCGGCGATGTTGTTCAGCGCCTCCCAGGCCATGCCGCCGGTGAGGGCGCCGTCGCCGATGACCGCGACGACGTGGCGGTCCCGGTGCAGGATCTCGTTGGCCTTGGCGATGCCGTCGGCCCAGCCGAGGACGGTGGAGGCGTGGCTGTTCTCGATCACGTCGTGCTCGGACTCGGCCTGCGAGGGGTAGCCGGACAGGCCGCCCTTCATCTTCAGCTTCGAGAAGTCCTGGCGGCCGGTGAGCAGCTTGTGCACGTAGGACTGGTGGCCGGTGTCCCAGAGCACCTTGTCCCTGGGCGAGTCGAACACGCGGTGCAGGGCGATGGTGAGCTCCACCACACCGAGGTTCGGACCGAGGTGGCCGCCGGTCTTGGACACGGCCTCGACGAGGAAGCCACGGATCTCCCCCGCCAGCTGGTCCAGCTCCTCCAGGCTGAGCCGGTCCAGATCGCGCGGTCCCGTGATGCGGGTCAGCAGCGGCACCCGTGCCTCCTTGCAGTAGAGCTGATCGAGCTGTTGCCGGGCCAGACGAGTCTAATGTTCCGCCTCGGCGGAACATCTCCGGGCGGTGCTTCGTACGTCACGCATTCGGCCGTACCCATCAAGTGACCGTCCTATGACACGGCTGCGCCCGGCACCGCCCTCGGTGCCGGGCGCGGGTCCCGTCGGAAGAACCGGTCCGGCTAGGCGCGGCCGGCCGTCTTCTGGGTCTTGCGGGTGATCGAGTCGATGACCACGGTGGTGAGCAGGACGCCCGCCGTGATCATGTACTTCACCGGCTCGGCGATGGACTCCAGCTGGAGGCCGTACTGGATCGAGACGATCACCAGGACACCGAGCAGGGCGTTCCAGGTGCGGCCCCGGCCGCCGAAGAGGCTGGTGCCGCCGATGACGGCCGCGGCGATCGCGTTCATCAGCAGGTCACCGGCGCCGGCGCTCTGGTTGGCGGAGGCGATCTTGGAGGCCAGGAAGAGGCCGCCGATGGCCGCGAACCCGCCGGAGATGGCGAAGACCGAGATCCGGATGGCGGTGACGTTGATGCCCGCGCGGCGGGACGCCTCGACGCTGCCGCCGAGGGCGAAGACCTTGCGCCCGTAGGAGGTGCGGCGCAGCAGGAAGTCCGTCGCGACCAGGAAGACCAGGAAGATCACCGTGGCCAGCGGCAGGCCCTTGTACTGGTTGTACATGAAGGCCGCGGCGAAGGAGATCACGGCCAGCAGCACCGTGCGCAGGACGGTGTCGCTGAGCGGCCGCGAGGGGATGCCGACGGCCTCCCGGCGGCGGTTGCCGAGGAAGGACGTGATGAAGAAGACGGCGGTCACCACGAGGGCGAGCCCGTAGGCGGCGGCCACGTCGGAGAAGAAGTACGTGGTCAGCTGGCCGATGAAGCCGTCGCTGTCCAGGTTGATGGTGCCGTTCTCGCCCAGCGTCTGGAGCATGAAGCCCAGCCAGAACAGCAGGCCCGCCAGCGTGACCGCGAAGGCCGGGGCGCCGAGGACGGCGAAGAAGAAGCCGTGGGCGGCACCGATCGCGGCGCCCGCGGCGACCGCGGCGAGGACCGCCAGCCACTCGGGCCAGCCCTGGTTCACCGCGAGGACGGCGGCTATGGCGCTGGCCGCGCCGCTGACCGAGCCGACCGACAGGTCGATCTCGCCGAGCAGCAGCACGAAGACGATGCCGACCGAGATCATGCCCGTGCCGACCATCGTGACGGTGATGTCGTTGATGTTCTGCGCGGACAGGAAAGCGGAGTTCAGGCTCTGGAAGACGACGCAGATGACGATCAGGCCGATGACGACCGGGATGGAGCCCAGTTCGCCCGCCTTGATCTTGCGCTTGAACTCGCCGACGTAGCCGGCCAGTCCCTGCTCGCGGACGAGCAGGCGCGGGTCGACCGCGGTCACCGCGGCGGCCGCGGCCTCGGGGTTCTCGACGGCGTGCGCGTCCTGCTCGGCCGTGGAGGTCTTGTCGGTGCTCACTTCGAAACCTCCCCGTTCGTGCGCGCCGCACGGCGGGTCACGGCGTTGTCGGTGGCGCCGGTGATGGCGGAGATGATCTCCTCCTGCGAGGTCGTCTTGACCTCGAAGACGCCGTTGTTGCGGCCGAGCCGCAGGACCGCCACCTTGTCGGCGACGGCCTTCACGTCGGCCATGTTGTGGCTGATGAGGATGACCGCGAGGCCGCGCTCGCGCAGCCGCTCGACGAGGTCGAGCACCTGGGCGGTCTGCTCCACACCGAGGGCGGCGGTGGGCTCGTCGAGGATGACGAGCTTGGGCTCGCCGAGCATCGAGCGGGCGATCGCCACGACCTGGCGCTGACCGCCGGAGAGGGAGGCGATCGGGATGCGGACGCTGGGGATCCGGATGGAGAGCGTGGTCAGCAGCTCGCGGCTGCGGCGCTCCATCTCGACCTCGTCCAGGACGCCGAACTTCTTCAGCTCACGGCCGAGGAAGAGGTTGCCGACGACGTCGATGTTGTCGCACAGCGCGAGGTCCTGGTAGACGGTCGCGATGCCCAGGTTCTGGGCGTCGTGCGGCTTGCCGATCGATACGGTCTTGCCTTCCCATTCGATGGCGCCTTCATCGATGGGGTGCACGCCGGCGATCGTCTTGACCAGCGTGGACTTTCCGGCGCCGTTGTCGCCCACCAGGGCGACCACCTCACCGGCGTGGACCTCAAGCTCTACGTCGGTGAGCGCCTGGACGGCACCGAACCGCTTGGAGACCCCGCGCAACGCCAGCACGGGCGTAGCGGACACGTGAACCATCTCCTTCGCCGCCTGACCCGGCGGGAGGTTGTGCAGAGAGTTTGGGGGGTGGGTGTTCCGTCCGGCGCCCCGCCTAGCTTGCGGGGCTGGTGTGTGCGGGGCGCCGGCGGAAGCCGCGTGCGGCCGGTCCCGTACGCGCGTCGTGCGGTACGGGACGCGCGACCGCCTACTTGAGGCCGAGCTTGTCGCAGGCGGCCTTGTACTTGGCCGTGCAGATCTCGTTGACCGTGTAGATGCCGTCCTTGATGACGGTGTCCTGGATGTTGTCCTGGGTCAGCGAGACCACCGGGACCAGCACGGACGGAACGTCCTTGGCGCTGCCGCTGGAGACCTTGTCCTTGGCGATCGTGCTCAGGTCCTCGCCCTTGGCGAGCGCCACGGCCATCTCGGCGGCGATGTTCGCCTCCTCCGGGTACGACTTGTAGACGCTCATGTACTGCTCACCGCTGACGATGCGCTGCACGCCCGCGAGTTCGGCGTCCTGGCCGGTGACCGGAACCTTGATGCCGGCGGCGTTCAGGGCGGTGATGATGCCGCCCGCCATGCCGTCGTTGGCGGAGTAGACGCCGACGATCTTGTCCTTGCCCAGCGCCGAGATCGCCGCCTCCATGTTGGCGTTGGCGTTGTCCGGCGACCACTCCTTGGTGTCGTACTCCTTGCCGACCTTCACCTTGCCGTCGAGGACGGAGTGGGCGCCGTCCTTGAACTGCTTGGCGTTCGGGTCGGTGACCGAGCCGTTCATCATGACGATCTGGCCGCTCTTGGCCTTGTCGCCCAGGGCCTTGAGCAGGGCCTCGCCCTGGGTCTTGCCGACGGCGGTGTTGTCGAACGACGTGTACGCGCTGATCGGGCCCTCGGCGAGGCGGTCGTAGGCGACGACCTTGATGCCCGCGTCCACGGCCTTCTGCACGGAGTTCTTGATCGCCTTGGCGTCCACGGCGTCGAGGATCAGCACGTCCACCTTGTTGGTGATCATCGTGTCGACCTGCTGCGCCTGGAGGCTCGCGTCCTGGCGGGCGTTGTTGTACTGGATCTCCGCCTTGTTGTTCGTCAGCTCCTTGATCTTCTTCTCGATCAGGGGCTTGTCGAACTTCTCGTAACGAGCGGTCTTGTTCTCCGGCAGGAGCAGGCCGACCTTGATGTCGTCGCCCTTCGCGGCGGCCGACGAGCCGGTCGAGTCGCTCTTGTCGCCCGACTCCTTGGCGCTGCCACAGGCGGCCAGCGAGACGGCCATCGCGGTGGCGGCAACGGCGACGGCGGCACGACGCATACGCGTGTTCACTTCAGAAACCTCCCTGACGAGGCCGCGTCGTTGCGGCCGAGGTGGCTGGAAGTCAACTCGGCCACACGTGCGACGTCAAGAAGTAAATCCTTAACGAGATGACAACGGTGCCATCCGTGCTCTAAGTGAAGGCAGGGGTGGCGGCAGACAGGGAGCCGGTGGCGGTTCCATCCAAAAGGGTTGAATCGCCCATCTCGCTGAGTGCGAGGGCGAGCGCCCCGAGCACCTCCGCACGGCCCCCAAGTGCCCCGGGAAGCACGGACAGTTGGCGCGCCGCACTGGGGATGGCGTAGCGGCCGACGGACTCCCTTATCGGCCCGAGCACCAGCTCACCGGCCTCGGCGAGATCACCGCCGAGCACCACACGGCTCGGGTTGAGCAGGTTGCAGAGGTTGGCGACTCCGCTGCCGATGTGACGGCCGACGTCGGCGATCACCCGACGGCAGCCCGGGTCACCGTCCCGCGCCAGCCGCACGACGCCCTCCATCGTCAGGTCGCTGCCATGGCTCGGCTGGAGGAGCGGCAGCACATAGCGCGCGGACGCGAAGGTCTCCAGGCAGCCCCGGTTTCCGCAGCGGCAGACGGGGCCGGCTTCATCCAGAGTAATATGCCCGATTTCGCCCGCTGTGCCGCCCGGCCCTCGATAGATCTTGCCGCTGATCACCAGACCGGCGCCGACACCGCTGGCGACCTTGATGTACGCGAGGTCCCGCACCCCCCGGCCGCTGCCCCAGACCAGCTCGCCGAGGGCGCCGAGGTTGGCGTCGTTGTCCACGTGCACCGGCACGCCGAGCCGCCCCCGCAGCTCCTCGGCGGGCCGGGTGCCGCCCCAGCCGGGCAGGATGGCGGTCGAGCCCAGCGTCCCGGACTCCACGTCGATCGGGCCGGGCACGCCGAGGCCCACCCCGGCGACCTTGGACCGGTCGACGCCGGTCGCCTCGATCAGCCGCTTGACCAGCTGTTCCGCCCGGTCGAAGCCCTGTGCCGCCGAGGCGTCGACGTCCAGCGGCTCGGACTCCTCGGCCAGCACCTGGTGGGCGAGGTTGCCGACCGCGACGCGCAGATGCGTATGGCCGAAGTCCACGCCGATGACGATGCCCGCGTCCCCGCTCAGGGAGACGCTGCGCGCCCGCCGGCCGCCCGCCGAGGTGGGGGTGACCTCGACCGTTCCGCCGTCCTTCAGCTCCCGGACGATGTTGGAGACGGTGGCAGCGGACAGGCCCGTCGTCCTCGCGATCTCCGCCTGAGTGAGCGACCCGGCGAGCCGTACGGCCCGTACGACCCGCTCCAGGTTGGCTCGGTGCAGCGACGACTGCGACCCCGGAGTCTCCACGACGACCTCCTGCGCGCGGGGCCGCTTCGATGAGGCCCCGTCCATGTCCAACTAGTGAACTCTAAGCTGAGCCGTTCGGGTCGCCTCCCGTCAAGAGGTTGAACCGCATCCGGGTGCCCCGCACACACAACCGCACACGCACGCGCATGCCGCCCCCGGCGGTGCGGGAGCGGCATGGGCGGGGTGTGCGGGAGGGCTACTTCAGGGCGCCCGCCGTGAGCCCCTGGACCACCTGGCGCTGGAAGACGATGTACGCGGCCAGCACCGGCAGCATCGCCATCACCAGGCCGGCGAACAGTCCCGACCAGTCGCCCTTGTACCCCTGGCTGACCGCCAGCTGCACCAGGCCCTGGGTGAGGACGTGCTTGTCCGGGTCGGTGTTCAGCACGGTCGGCAGCATGTACTGGTTCCACTGCCCCAGGAAGTTGAAAATCCCCACGCTGATCAGGCCGGGCTTGGCCATCGGCAGCATGACCTGGAAGAACGTCCGGGTGTGCGAGGCCCCGTCGACGAACGCCGCCTCCGCCACCGACGTCGGCAGGGTGCGGAAGAACGCGGTCAGGAAGAACACCGTGAAGGGCAGCGAGTAGGCGATGTAGACCAGGATCAGCCCGTGGATGGTGTTCAGCAGCCCCATGTTGTCGACGACGTAGAACAGGGGCACCAGCGCGAGCATGATCGGGAAGCTCATGCCGCCGATGAACAGGTAGTAGATGAACCGGTTGCCCGGGAAGTCGAACCGGGCCAGCACGTAGGCCGCCATCGAGCCCAGCACCAGGGTGCCCACGAGGGAGCCGCCCACCACCAGGACGGTGTTGAGGAAGTAGTCGCTCATGTGGGCCTGGGACCAGGCCCGCGACCAGTTGTCGAAGTGCAGCTTGTCGGGGAGCGACCAGGGTGAGCCGAAGATGGAGGCGTCGTCCTTGAAGGACGTCATCACCGCCCACACCAGCGGCATGGCGACCATGATCGCCCAGATGACGAGGATGCCGTGGGAGAAGACGTTGAGGGTGGTGCCCTCCTTCTTCGTCTTCCGGGCGCCGCCGGCCGGGCCGTCGGTCTTGCGGACCGTGGCGCCGGACTCGGCCGGTACGGGGGCGGGGGTCTCGGTCGTCTTCATCTGATCAGTACTCCAGCCGCTCGCGCCGGCCCAGCCGCATCACGACGGCGGCGAAGGCCAGCGTGACGATGAGCAGGGCGACGCCGATGGTGGTCGCGTAGGCGGCCTGACCGTCACGGAACGCCTTCTGGTACACGTACAGGACCATGACGGTGGTCGAGTAGTCGGGTCCGCCGGGCCCGGTCGTCATGATCTGTACGACCGCGAACGACTCGGCGCCGAGCGCGAGGATGCCCATGTACACCCAGCCGGACTGCACGGTGTCCCACAGCAGCGGCAGGGTGACCTTGAAGAAGGTGGTGAAGCGGCTGGCCCCGTCCAGCAGCGCGGCCTCGTAGAGCTCCGCCGGGATGGAGGCCATGCCCGCGGAGAACAGGACCACGAAGAAGCCGACCGTGGACCAGACCAGCACCGCCATCACGCACCACAGGGCCAGGTTCGGATCGCCCAGCCACAGCGGCTGGATGGAGTCGAGGCCGATCCCGCGCAGCAGCGAGTTGATCGCGCCGCTGTCCGGGTTGTACGCGAACGCGAACAGCAGGGCGACGATCGCGATGGAGAGCACCTGCGGGAAGAAGTAGACGATCTTGTAGAAGGCGGAGCCGCGGACGCCGGTGATCGCCGGCCCGCCCCGGCGGCGCCGCCCGCCCACGTTGATCATGAAGGCGAAGAACAGTGCCAGACCGAGGGTCACGAACGGCACCAGGAGGGCGAACATCACGCTGTGCTGCAACGACTTCCAGAAGATGTCGTCGTCGAGCATCCGCGAGTAGTTGTCGAAACCGACCATCTTGAAGTCGGGACTCAGTCCCGTCCAGTCCGTGAACGAGTAGTAGATGGACTGGATGAACGGCCAGACGACGAAGAGCGCGTACAGCCCCAGGGGAACCGCCAGGAACCCCACGATGAACCGGTACTTGCCGTGCTGCATGGCTAACGACCCCGATCTGCGCGCGGGTACCGCCGCCGGGACCCGTCCGACGACCGCGCGTCGGACAGGTCCCGGTGACGGATCCTCACTGGTGCTTGTAGTGCTTGATCGACGAATCCTTGGCGGCCTCGTCGGCGAAGCCCTGGATCTTCTTGATGGCCTCGGCCGGGGTGAGCCGGCCGGCCATCATCTCGCCGAGGCCGGCGACGCCGATCTTCTCCTTCTGGAGCTGCACGTACCAGTCCTGCAGACGGGGGTTCACCACGTTGTCCCCGGCCAGTTCCAGCGCCGCGACACCGGCTTCGAGGCCGGGGGTGAGCTCGATGCCGTCGGTGCCGCCGTTGAAGGCGGTCAGCGACTTCACCTTGCTGGTGAAGTTCTTCGAGGACGCCTCGCTGAGCATGATGCGCAGCTGCTCCATGCCGCCCGCGCCGTTCTTCGCCTTGGCCGGGACGATGAAGGGCTCGCCGCCGGAGGCCCAGATGGTGCCGAAGGGCATCTTGTCGGAGTCGTCGATGCCGGGCGGGGCGGAGACGGTGACCTGGAAGTCGGCGGGGATGACCTTGGCGGACTCGTTCTCCACCCACGAGCCGTTCGGGTGGAACAGCGCGTCGCCCTTGGCCCAGGCGGTCTGCGACTGGATGTGGTCCAGGCCCGGGGTGCCCTTGAGGATGTAGCCCTTCTTGTAGAGCTCGTACCAGGCCTCGAAGACCGTCTTGACCGCCGGGTGCTTCCAGGCGTTCGGCTCCAGGTTGTCGATGGAGTCGAGCACCTCGGCGCCGCCGACCTTGGCGATCATCGGGTACATCGAGAAGGGGATGTAGTACGGGTACTTGCCCGCGTAGGTCCAGCCGGCCATGCCCTTCTTCTTGGCCTTCTCGCAGACCGCGAGCATCTCGTCCCAGGTCTTCGGGTACTCGGCGTCCAGCGAGTCGAGCGCCTTCTTCGAGTACCAGTTGCCGTACACCGTGTAGGCGTAGTACAGGATCCAGACCTTGTCGCCGTCGAACTGGCCCATCTCCACGATGCCGGGGCGCAGCGTGTCGCGGACCTTCTTGTTCGGGTCGTCGTAGGACGGGGCGTCCAGCAGCTCGGTGAGGTCGGCGAGCTGGTTCTTGCCGACGAGGACGCCCATGTCCATCTGCTCGGCACCGGAGTTGTCGATGAGGTCGGGCGGGGTGCCCTGGTTGAAGCGCGGCTGCAGGGTCGACTGGATCTTCTGCGTCGCCGAGAACTTCACCTTCGCCTTGGGGAAGTTCTTCTCGTAGATCTTCACGGCGTCCTCGGCGTACTCCTTGCCGAAGCCGCCGTCGAAGAGGACGAATTCCATCCCGGCGCTGTCATTGACGCCGAGCGGGTTCTTGGCGGTCTTCTCGCCCGACTTCGCCTTCTCCTGGTCGTCGCCGCCGCCGCTGGCGCAGGCGGACAGGAAGCTCATCGTCGGTACGGAGATCAAACCGAACGCGGCTGACCGCTTGATCAGATCGCGGCGTCCGACGCCGGTGCCGTTGTTCTCGGCGGAAGTGGATCCCATGCTCAAGTCCTCGCCTTCTCCAGGACTCAGGCGGTGAACCGGATCCTTCCCGGCACCGCGGTCGGGTCTAGCTGGGTCGTGCAGGAAGTACGGGTGGTGCAGTTCGGGCGCCTTGGAGGTTCCCCCCACGGATCCCCCGGTGGCCGACAGGTATAGTCCACTTCCGGTCGGCGGAGCAAGATCGAATGCAAGGTTGACCATACGTCTTTTCCGAGTTGAGACCTCGCGGAAATATGAGCGGCCTGTGTGCCCCCGGGAGGAAAAATCCCCGGCTCCCGACCGGTACGCCACAGCCAACACCCTTGACACCATTGGCACCTTCACGCACTACTAGTCCTTGCGCTTCGAATTTGACAACGTTGTCCATTCTCCGAGCGAGCGCAGGGAGGGGTGCTGGCGCATGCGGCACAGAGTTCGGCACAGATGGGGTCCGGCGGTCGTGGTGACGACCGCCTTCGCTTTGGCGGCGGGTTCACAGGGCGCCGCGGTCGCCCTGCCCGCCGCGCCCGAGGCCGCCGACCGGGAGTTCGCGTCCTCGTTCGAGGCGGACGATCCGGCCCCGGACTGGCTCAGTACCGTCGACACCGCCGCGGACGGCAGCAAACGGGCCGCGGGCGTGGACGGCGGGTACAGCTCCGGCATACCGGGCAACGTCACCGACCACGTCACCGACGTCCGGGCGAGCGCGGAGAACACCGCCGGCGGCGAGGTCAAGGAGAACCTCGTCGACGGCGAGCCGGGCACCAAGTGGCTGGCCTTCGAGCGGACCGGCTGGGTCGAGTTCGACCTGGACGCGCCCGTCAAGGTGGCCCGGTACGCGCTGACATCGGCCAACGACCACGCCGAACGCGACCCGGTGGACTGGACCCTCAAGGGCTCGGCGGACGGCACGAGCTGGCAGACGCTGGACACCCGCACGGGGCAGTCCTTCTCCGAGCGGTTCCAGACGAAGACCTACGACCTCGCCGGGGCGGCCGAGTTCCGGCACTTCCGGCTGGAGGTCACGAAGAACAACGGCGGCGACATCCTGCAGATCGCCGACGTGCAGCTCTCCACCGGCGAGAGCGGCGGCCCCGCCCCCGAGGACATGCTCACCCTCGTCGACCGCGGCCCGAGCGGCTCGCCGACGGCGAAGGCGGGCGCCGGCTTCACCGGCAAGCGCGCGCTGCGGTACGCGGGCCGGCACACGGCGGACGGACGGGCGTACTCGTACAACAAGGTCTTCGACGTCGACGTGAAGGTCGGCCGCCGCACCGAGCTGGCGTACCGGATCTTCCCGTCGATGGCGGACGGCGACCTCGACTACGACGCCACGAACGTCTCCGTCGACCTCGCCTTCACCGACGGCACCTACCTCAGCGACCTGCGCGCCACGGACCAGCACGGGTTCGCGCTGACGCCGCGGGGGCAGGGCGACGCGAAGGTGCTGTACGTCAACCAGTGGAACAACGTCGAGTCGGCCATCGGCTCGGTCGCGGCCGGCAAGACCGTCGACCGGATCCTGGTGGCGTACGACTCCCCCAAGGGCCCGGCCAAGTTCCGCGGCTGGCTGGACGACGTGGCGATCAGGACCGCCGAGCCGGAGCGGCCGAAGGCCCATCTGTCCGACTACGCGCTGACCACCCGGGGCACCAACTCCAGCGGCGCCTTCTCGCGCGGCAACAACTTCCCCGCGACGGCCGTGCCGCACGGCTTCAACTTCTGGACGCCGGTCACCAACGCCGGTTCGCTCAGCTGGCTGTACGACTACGCGCGCGGCAACAACGCGGACAACCTGCCGACGCTCCAGGCGTTCAGCGCGAGCCACGAGCCGAGCCCGTGGATGGGCGACCGGCAGACCTTCCAGGTGATGCCGTCCGCCGCCTCCGGCACCCCGGACACCGGCCGTGAGGCCCGGGAGCTGGCGTTCCGGCACGAGAACGAGACGGCGCGGCCGTACTACTACGGGGTGCGGTTCGAGAACGGCCTGAAGGCCGAGATGGCGCCGACGGACCACGCGGCGGTGATGCGCTTCACCTACCCCGGTGACGACGCGAGCGTGATCTTCGACAACGTCAACGACCAGGCGGGCCTGACCCTGGACGAGGAGACGGGCACCTTCAGCGGCTACTCGGACGTGAAGTCCGGGCTGTCCACGGGCGCGACCCGGCTCTTCGTCTACGGCGAGTTCGACCGGAAGGTGACGGCCGGCGACGCGAGCGGCGTCAAGGGCTGGCTGCGCTTCGACGCGGGCGAGGACCGCACGGTGGGCCTGCGCCTGGCGACCTCGCTCATCAGCGTCGACCAGGCCAAGGACAACCTGCGCCAGGAGGTCCCGGAGGGCACGTCCTTCGAGAAGGTCAAGCGGGACGCCCAGAAGCAGTGGGACCGCGTCCTCGGCAAGGTCGAGGTGGAGGGCGCCACGCAGGACCAGCTGACCACGCTGTACTCCAGCCTCTACCGGCTGTACCTGTACCCGAACGCGGGCCACGAGAAGGTGGACGGGAAGTACAAGTACGCCTCGCCGTTCTCGAAGATGCCGCAGCCGGACACCCCGACGCACACCGGCGCCAAGATCGTGGACGGCAAGGTGTACGTCAACAACGGCTTCTGGGACACCTACCGCACGACCTGGCCGGCGTACTCCTTCCTGACCCCGTCCAAGGCCGGTGAGCTGGTCGACGGGTTCGTGCAGCACTACAAGGACGGCGGCTGGACCTCGCGCTGGTCCTCCCCCGGCTACGCGGACCTGATGACCGGCACCTCCTCGGACGTCGCCTTCGCGGACGCCTACGTCAAGGGCGTCGGCTTCGACGCGAAGGCGGCGTACGACGCGGCCGTGAAGAACGCCACCGTCGTGCCCCCGTCGTCGGGCGTGGGCCGCAAGGGCATGGCCACCTCGCCGTTCCTCGGCTACACCAGCACCGAGACGCACGAGGGCCTGTCGTGGGCGCTGGAGGGCTACCTCAACGACTACGGCATCGCGAAGATGGGCGAGAAGCTCTACAAGGAGACCGGCGAGAAGCGCTACAAGGAGGAGTCGGCGTACTTCCTCGACCGCGCCCGGGACTACGTCAACATGTTCGACGCGAAGGCCGGCTTCTTCCAGGGCAAGGACCTGGCGGGCAAGTGGCGCGTGGACTCCGAGAAGTACGACCCCCGTGTGTGGGGCCACGACTACACGGAGACCAACGGCTGGGGCTACGCCTTCACCGCCCCCCAGGACAGCCGCGGTCTGGCCAACCTGTACGGCGGACGGGGCGGCCTCGGCGACAAGCTCGACGAGTACCTTGCCACGCCCGAGACGGCCTCCCCGGAGTTCGTCGGCTCCTACGGCGGCGTCATCCACGAGATGACCGAGGCGCGCGACGTGCGGATGGGCATGTACGGCCACTCCAACCAGGTCGCCCACCACGCCCTGTACATGTACGACGCGGCCGGGCAGCCGTACAAGACGCAGAAGAACGTCCGCGAGGTGCTCTCCCGCCTCTACACCGGCAGCGAGATCGGCCAGGGCTACCACGGCGACGAGGACAACGGCGAGCAGTCGGCCTGGTTCCTCTTCTCCTCCCTCGGCTTCTACCCGCTGGTGATGGGCAGCGGCGAGTACGCCATCGGCTCACCGCTGTTCACCAAGGCGACCGTCCACCTGGAGAACGGCCGCGAGCTGGTCGTGAAGGCGCCGAAGAACAGCGCGAAGAACATCTACGTGCAGGGGCTGAAGGTCAACGGCAAGCGCTGGAACTCCACCGCGCTCCCCCACTCGCTGATCGCCAAGGGCGGCGTCCTGGAGTTCGACATGGGCCCGCGCCCCTCTGCGTGGGGCACCGGCAAGGACGCGGCGCCGGTGTCGATCACCCAGGACGACGAGGTGCCGACGCCGCGCGCGGACGCGATCGTGGGTGACGGCGCGCTGTTCGACAACACCTCGGCGACGGACGCGACGGTGACGTCGGTGGACCTGCCGGTGCCGTCGAAGGGCATCAAGGCGGTCCAGTACACCCTGACGTCCTCCGCGGACCGGGCGAAGGCCCCGACCGGCTGGAAGCTCCAGGGCTCGTCCGACGGGACGACGTGGCGGACCCTGGACGAGCGCTCCGGTGAGTCCTTCGCGTGGGACCGGCAGACCCGGGCGTTCTCGGTGAAGTCGCCGGGCACGTACACGAAGTACCGCCTGGTCCTGGACGGCGAGCACACGCTGGCGGAGGTGGAACTGCTGGCGTGAGCGGATGAGACACGGGTGGCGGGTCCGGGCTCTGGCCTGAACCCGCCACTCCCGCGTGTCGCCCCGTTCCCCGCACGTGACGCATGCACCAGAATGAGCGGGCGCCCGCGGCGGACGCCGGCCGGCGCGTCACCGGAGGGGGAACAGATGCGGACGACCATCGGCAGAAGGCTCACGGGGCTGCTCACGGGTGCGCTCCTGGCCGCGGGGACCCTGTTCGCGACGGCCGCGCCGGCCCAGGCCTACGACCCGGATCCCAGCGTCTCCACGTACTACCGCGACACCGACACCTGCCCGTGCAGCGGCGGCACGCTCACCGACCCGTTCGACGGCACCTACTTCGCGCACGACGCGGGCGGCACCGCCGTCAAGATGGAGCTGAACGACGCGGGCTGGTTCATCGGCAAGGTCGAGTTCCACCCCAACGACGAGAAGCTCTGGGTCTACGACACCAAGAACGACGGCGACACCTTCTACGTGGCCGTCGGCTACTCCTCCGGTGGTTCGTACCACGACCTCGGCACCTTCTCCGCCCCGGGCACCTCCGAGACGGTGGACCTCACGGTCAAGGACTTCGACATCCCCGACGGCGCCTACGTGGACATCACGGTCTACGACGGTGAGGGCCGTGCCGACCTCATCGCCGCCGCGCGCGGCACCGGCGGGGCGGTCGCCTGACGCCATGGACGTCGACCCGGCCTGGCTGCCCGCCGCCGCCTTCCGCGCCGTCGGCGCCCGGCGCACCCTCGTCCGCGGGGCGGGGCCGCTCGTGGACACGGTGCGCGCCGAAGTGGCGCGGGCGTGCGAGCGGTTCGGCGGCCGCGTCGTGCCCAAAGGCACCCCGGCCGGCCTGGTGCTGGAGCTGACCGGCGGTGCCGGCGGTGCCGGCGACGAGGAGGCGTTCGCGTGCGTCCGCGAGGGCGGGACGACGACCGTCACCGCGCACGGCGGACGCGGGCTGCTGTACGGCCTGTTCCACGTCGTCCGGCTCGGCGAGGACGCGTTCCGCGGCGAGTGGGAGCGCGAGGAGCACCGGCCGACGGTGGCGCTGCGGATGCTGGACCACTGGGACAACGTGGCCGTGCACCCGGTGATGGGCCAGGTCGAGCGCGGTTACGCGGGCGGCTCGCTGTTCTGGGCCGACGGACGGGCGCGCGGGGATCTGGAGCGGGTGCGGGCGTACGGCAGGCTGCTCGCGGCGTGCGGGATCAACGCGGTCGCCGTGAACAACGTCAACGTGCACGCGACCGAGGCGCACCTGCTGACCGACCGGATCGGTGAGGTCGCCGGGATCGCGGACGCGTTGCGGCCCTACGGCGTGCGGACGCACCTGTCGGTCAGCTTCGCCGCGCCGGTGGTCCTCGGCGGACTGCCCACCGCCGACCCGCTGGACGAGCGGGTCCGGGCCTGGTGGGCCGCGGCCACGGCCCGGGTGTACGAGGCGATACCCGACTTCGGCGGGTACGTGGTGAAAGCGGACTCCGAGGGACAGCCGGGCCCGTTCGCGTACGGGCGCACCCACGCGGACGGTGCGAACCTGCTGGCCGCCGCCCTCGCACCGCACGGCGGCACCGTGCACTGGCGGGCGTTCGTCTACGACCACCGCCAGGACTGGCGGGACCGGACGACGGACCGGGCGCGGGCCGCCTACGACCACTTCGTGCCGCTGGACGGGGAGTTCGCCCCGAACGCGGTCCTCCAGGTCAAGCACGGGCCGATGGACTTCCAGGTCCGCGAGCCGGTCTCGCCGCTGATCGGCGCCATGCCGCGCACCCGGCTCGCGGTGGAGGTGCAGGCCACCCAGGAGTACACCGGGCAGCAGCGGCACGTGTGCTGGCTGGGCCCGATGTGGAGCGAGGTGCTGCGGTTCCGGCCGGACGGCGAGGTGCCCGCCGGGCGGCTGGCGGACGGGCTCGTGGCCGTGTCGAACGCCGGCGACGACCCGTTCTGGACCGGCCACCCCCTCGCCCAGGCCAACCTCTACACCTTCGGGCGCCTGGCCTGGGACCCGGCGGCGGACCCGCTCGCGGTCCTCGACGAGTGGATCGCGCTGACCCACCCCGGGGCTCCGGAACGGCTGGCCGCCGGGCTGCACGCGGTGCTGGACGGTTCCTGGTCGACGTACGAGAAGTACACCGCTCCGCTCGGGGTGGGCTTCATGGTGCAGCCGGGGCACCACTACGGGCCGGGCGTGGACGGCTACGAGTACAGCCCGTGGGGCACCTACCACTTCGCCGACCGCGACGGCGTCGGCGTGGACCGCAGCGCGGCGACCGGCACCGGCTACGCGGCACAGTACGCCGGGCCGTGGGCCAAGGTGTACGAGTCGCCGGACACCTGCCCCGACGAACTGCTGCTGTTCTTCCACCACGTGCCCTACGGCCATGTGCTGCACAGCGGCAAGACGATGATCCAGCACATCTACGACACGCACTTCGAGGGCGTCGAGGAGGCCGAGGAGGCCCGCCGGGTGTGGGCGGGCCTCGCGGACCTGGTGGAGCCGGCCCGGCACGCCCGCGTGGCCGAGCGGTTCGAGGAGCAGCTGCGCAGCGCCCGCGAGTGGCGCGACCAGGTCAACAGCTACTTCCTGCGCAAGTCCGGGGTGCCGGACGAGCGGGGCCGGACGATCTACTGAAGCCGCAGGACCGCGACTCCCAGCGGCTCCAGGGTGAGCGGTGCGCCCGCGTCGGTGCGCTCGCCGGCGAGCAGGTCGGTGGCGGTGGCGTGGGCGATCAGGCGGGCCGGCGTGAGGTCGGCGGTGACCGGGACGACGTCCACATCGGCGCCGGCCTCGCGGGAGGCCCGGTAGTAGGCGTGGACCTGTTCCTGGTAGCGGACGAGCCGGGACGGGCCGTCGGAGATCTCCAGCGCCCACCGGCTGTCCCAGTCGAAGAGGAGGGCGGTGCGGGCGGGGGTGCGGGCGCCCAGGGTCGCGGCGCCCAGGGCGTTCAGCTCCTCCCCCAGTGCGGCGACCTCCTGGAAGACGCGGGTGTCGGCACGGCCCGCGTGGCCGATGACCGCTCCGTGGTACTTCTCGCAGGCGCCGCGTGAGGCGCGCATCTGGAAGTAGAGGGACGCGTCCGCGCCGTACGCGATCGCCTGCCAGGTGGCCAGGCGCAGTTCGCCGGGGCGGCGCAGCGGGTTGACGTCACGGCAGGCGGTGGTGGACGGGGTCTGCTCCATCAGCCAGAAGGGGGCGCCGTCCTTCAGGCCGCGCATCAGGTCGTGGGCGGGGCGTCGAGGGGCGGGTAGCTGTCCCAGGACGCGAAGTCGAGGTGGGGCGCCCAGCGGTGGTAGTCGAGGGGGCGGTACACGCCCATGAAGTTGGTGGTGACGGGCGTGTCCGGGTCGTGGGCGCGGATGGCGTCCTTCTCGGCGCGGAAGCAGCCGAGCAGGGCGTCGGTGGTGAAGCGGTGGTAGTCCAGCGTGATGCCCTGGAAGGCGGTGTGGCCGGGGCCGCGCCAGTGCTCGGTGAGGGCGCTGGGCGGCTCGATCTGGTCCCAGTCGGTGTAGCGGTGCGACCAGAAGGTGGTCCACCAGGCGTCGTTGAGGGCGTCCAGGGTGCCGTGGCGTTCGCGGAGCCAGGCGCGGAAGGCGTCGGCGCACAGGTCGCAGTAGCAGGCGCCGCCGTACTCGTTGTTGACGTGCCAGGCGAGCAGGGCGGGGTGGTCGCCGTACCCTTCGGCGAGGCGGGCCGCCAGCGCGGTGGCCGCGCTCCGGTACCGCGGTGAGCTGGGGCAGAAGTTGTGGCGTTGGCCGTAGCGGTGCCGGCGGCCCTCGAAGTCGGTGCGGTTGACCTCGGGGTGCCGTTGGGCGAGCCAGGGCGGGAGGGCGGCGGTGCCGGTGGCCAGGCAGACGCGGCGGCCCTCGGCCGCGGCGCGGTCCAGGACCCGGTCCAGGACGGTGAAGTCGTAGGTGGCCTCGGCGGGCTGGGTGAGCGACCAGGAGAAGACGCCGACGGTGAGGGTGTCGATGCCGGCCCGGGTGAACAGCCGGTGGTCCTCGTCCCAGACCTCCTCGGGCCACTGCTCGGGGTTGTGGTCGCCGCCGTACGGGATCTTCGGGGTGCGGGGCGCGGTCATGCCGTGAAGTCCTCCTGGGTCTCCGCGATCACCGGGCGGCCGCTGTGCAGCAGGGAGAGCAGCAGCGGGGCGGCCAGCAGGGCGGGCAGGGCCTCGGTCAGCAGGGCGGTCAGGGCGGCGGTCAGCAGCAGGAGCGAGCCGGCGCCGAGGGTGGCGCGGCCGTGCCGGAACAGGAAGTACGCCGCGAGGCGGGCGGTGTCGCGGGCGCGGAAGGTGAACAGGGAGGTGAGCAGGAGGGCGTGCGCGCCCCACAGGAGGGAGCCCGCGCCGACCAGCGCGAGCAGCACCGCCCACCAGGCGGGCAGACCGGTGACGGAGAAGTGGGTGAGGGTGAAGGCGATGAGGGTGAGCCAGGCCAGCAGGGGTGCCCACAGCTTCAGCGCGGGCAGGGCGTTGAGCCGCCAGCCGCGCGCGTAGGCGCGGGCCGGGTGCAGGTCGGTGAGGTCGTGGCTGCGGTGGTGCAGGGCGTGGACGGCGGCGGACAGCGCCGGGCCGAGCGGCAGCAGGCAGCAGGCGGCGAGGGGCAGGTTGGCGGGGTCGGGGGCGAGCAGGAACAGCCCGGCGAGGCCCGGGGCGGCGGCCAGGAGCAGCAGGGCCTCGACGGTGAGCAGGGTGTGGACGAGGGCGGCGGCCCGGGAGAGGGCGCCGGTGCCGAAGCCGGCCGTCCGCGCGGTGCTCACGCCGGCTCCCGGCCGAGCAGGCGCCGCTCGTCCCACCAGGGCGGGGTCTCGTCCTCGACGCGGCTCAGCTCCACGAAGGCGACCTCGTGGCGGGCGAGGGTGAGGGGCAGGTCCACGCGTCCGTCCTCGATGGGCAGCCGCCGGTGGCTGCGGGCGGGTTCGGAGGCTTCGTGCAGGACGTCGATCTGGTGAGGCCGGGGGGAGCGCGGGCTGCCCATGCGCCGCCAGGCGGTGTACGCGTTGCCGTGCTCCTCGTCGACGGTCAGGCGCCACAGGAACGCCTCGCCGCGGCCGCCGACGGGGACGGAGAGCCGCAGCGTGTGTCCGTCCGGCCCGGGGGTGGCGCCGGACGGGTCGACGGGGGCCCAGGCGAGGACGGTGACCCGGCCGTCCGGGTGCCGGGTGACGAGGTGGTCGTCACCGCGCGTCAGCAGGTCCCGGCCCATGCGGGCGAGGAACGCGTACAGGTGGTACGCCGGCTTCCTGACCTGCCGGTGGGTGAGCAGCCCGAAGCCGCCGTGGAACAGCGCCGTGGGAATGCCGGCCTCCTCGAAGACGTCGCTGAACGTCCAGTACGAGAAGGAGTCGGCGAGGTCGCCGCCGGCCACCACGACCGGGGCGAGGTAGGCGGCGTGGAAGGCGGTGTCGTGGACGGGGTTGTCGGGCCGGTAGGAGGAGTTGAACTCCGTGATGTGCACCGGCACGTCCGCCAGCCGGGTGCCCTTCAGCTCCCGGCGCGGCGCGGCGAACTGGTCGAGCAGGCGGCCGGCGGGGGCGAGCGTCTGGTGCACGCCGAACGGCACGTGCTGGGCGGGGCCGGAGCTGTAGGCGTGCCGGGAGACGAAGTCGACGGGCACCGCGCGCCGCTCGGCGAACTCCGCGAACCGCAGCAGCCATCCCTCCCCCGCGCCCGGGGACAGCGCCGGGCCGCCGACCCGGAGGTCCGCGTCCACCTCCTTCACGGCGTGCGCGGTCGCCTCGTACAGCCGGTGGTACGCCTGCTCGTCCGCGTCCTGCCAGAAGTCGGGCAGGTCGGGTTCGTTCCACACCTCGACGGGCCAGGTGCGGACCTCGTCGATGCCGTACCGGTCGACGAGGTGGGCCAGGGTCGCCCGGACCAGCGCGGCCCACTCGGCGAGGTCCCGGGGCGGGGTGACGTTGCCGCGCCACCAGAACACCGTCCGGTCCCCGCTCGCCAGGCCGCCGGGCATGAACCCGAGTTCGAGGAAGGGCCGGATGCCGGCGGACAGGTAGGCGTCGACGACCTGGTCGAGGTGGGTGAAGGAGTGGTGGACGTGCCGGGTGCCCGCGTGGTCGTAGGGGCGGTGGATGCCCATGCCGTCGCTGAACAGGCCGTGCCCGCGGATGTGCCGGAAGCCGATCTCGCGCTGGAGCAGGGCGAGGGAGTCCTGGTAGTCGCGGCGCAGGGCGAGGTCGAGGCGGCCGGTGCCGACGCAGTGGCGCCAGGCGTCGGGGAAGGTGCCGGCCGGCTCGGCGGGGACGCGGATCATCCGTGCTCCTTCCTGAACCGCTCGTACGCCTTGTTGTGCAGGTCGATGAGCTGGTCCATGTTCTTCGCCTTCAGCTCGCTCACGTAGGCGTCCCACTCGGACAGCGGGCGCTTGCCGAGGACGAAGCGGAGCGTGTTCTGCCGGACGTGGTCCTTGAGCGGGGTGTCCCAGAGGGTGGCCTGTTCCTGCTCGACGGACTGCAGGGGGTGGGCCGGGTCCACGGGCAGTTCCTCCCGCTGGGACATGGCGTCCTGGAACTTCTTCTCGTCCGGGCCGAAGGAGGAGGAGACCAGCTCCCAGCTGCCGCCGTAGGAGAAGACGCCGTTGTAGAAGCCGTAGTCCTTCTGGAGGTCCTTGGGTGCGTCCGGGTCGGATCCCATCAGGGTGATGCCCTCGGCGACCCGGTAGCCGCCGCCGGACTCGGTGTAGGTGACGCCCTCGACGCCCCACTTGGTGAACTTCTGGCCCTCGTCGGAGTACCAGAGCCAGTCCACGAACTGCATGAGCGCGACGAAGTCGTCGCGCTTCAGGGCGTCGCTGGAGATCATCATGCCGTTCTCCAGGCGGGAGCCGCCGAGCACCACGGGGCCCGCCGGTCCGAGCGGTACCGGGATCATCTCGATCGTTGCGCCCTTGACCTGCCGCTGGAGGTTGTAGCGGTAGTTCTGGACCAGCTCCTGCGGGTTGGCGCTGATCGCGAAGGATCTCTCGGAGAGCAGTTTCTTGACCGCGTCGTCGTCGCTCTGGGTGAAGCCCTCCGGGTCCATGAGTTTCTCGTCGACCAGTTTCCGCAGGTACTCGATCACCTGGCGGTACTTCTCGGTGGCCCCGGTGAAGACGAACTTCTCGCCCTGGGCGTCCCAGCTGGCGTTCAGGTACGACCAGCCGGCCCGGACGCCGTACGCCTGGCCCACGCTCTGCAGCAGGGCGCCGGCCGGCTCGGGCTGGTTCCAGCGGTCGGAGAAGGGGTAGCGGTCGGGGTACTCCGCCTTGATCGCCTTGAAGACCTCGTACACCTCGTCCCAGGTGGACGGCGGCTCCAGGCCCAGCCGGCCGAGGACGTCCGTGCGCAGGGCGAGGGAGTAGCCGGACTTGACGCGCTCGTGCAGTCCGGGCAGCAGGTAGTACTTGCCGTCGGACTGGCGCAGCGAGTCCACCTCGGGCTCCAGCTTCCATCTGCGCAGCTTGTCGCGGAAGTTGGGCATGAGCTCGATGTGGTCGCCGACCGGGAGGATCGACCCGGAGGACACGAACGGGGTCTCCTGCCCGGGGTAGGTCTTGGGGATCAGCAAGGGGGCGTCGCCCGCCCCGATGAGCAGGCTGCGCTTCTTCTCGTAGTCGCTGTAGGGGACGTCGGTGGTCTTGAGGGTGACGCCGGTGCGCCGGGTGAGCTCCTTCCAGAACAGCCAGCCGGCCTTGGGCGGGTAGACGGGGTTGCTCAGGTTCAGCAGCGAGAAGGTCAGGGGCTCGGTCGCCTTGAACGGCTGGCCGGCCCGGTACTCCTGCATCGCGCCTTCGCGCTTCTTCGACAGGTCCTTGGCGTCCGCGCCGTCGTCACCGCTGCCGCAGCCGGTGAGGCCGGCGAGACCGATGAATCCGGCGGCGGCCAGGATCTGGCGCCGCGACAGCTGTCCTGTGTTCTTCACGGATGACTCCCTCGTTCCCGGGGTCGGGTGGGACGGGTGGGACGGGCGCGGCTTCAGCCCTTGACCGCGCCGAGCATCACGCCCGACACGAAGTAGCGCTGGACGAACGGGTACACGCACAGGATCGGCAGCGCGGTGAGCACGATGGTGACGGCCTGGATGTTGGCCATGGCCTGGGTGAGCTGCTCGGTTCCCGCGCCGGCCCCGGTTCCGCCGGTGGCGCCCGCGATGAGGTTGCGCAGGTAGACGGTGACCGGCATCAGCTCGGCCCGGTCCATGTAGAGGAAGGCGCCGAACCAGGAGTTCCAGAAGGAGACCGAGTAGAACAGCACCATGGTCGCGACGACCGCCTTCGACAGCGGCAGCACGATCCGCAGCAGGATGCCGTAGGTGCTCAGGCCGTCGATCTGGGCGGCCTCCTCCAGCTCGTCCGGGAGGCTCTCGAAGAAGGCCTTCATCACCAACAGGTTGAACACGCTGATCGCGTTCGGGAGGGCGAGCGCCCACACCGTGTTCTTCAGTCCGAGGCTGGTGACCAGCACGTAGGTGGGGATCAGGCCGCCGGAGAAGAACATGGTGAACACGGCGACGCCGACGAGGACGCCCCGGCCCCTGAGGTGCTTCTTGGACAGGACGTAGGCGTAACAGGTCGTCAGGAGCATCGCGACGGCGGTGGCCACGACCGTGTAGAACACGGTGTTGCCGTAGTTGCGCCAGAACATGCCGTCCTGGAAGACGATCTTGTAGGTGGTGAGGTTGAAGCCCTTGGGCCACAGCGTCACCTCGCCCGCGCGGATCTGGCGTTCGCCGCTGAAGGAGCGGGCGACGATGTGGACGAAGGGGTAGAGCGTCACCACCACGACGCCGGTGAGGACCAGGCCGTTGACGCCCTGGAAGACGCGGTAGCCGCGGGTGGGCCGGTCGGTGCTCACCACAGGCTCGTCCCCACCGTGCGGCGGGAGAGCTGGTTGGCCGAGGTGATCAGGACCAGGCCGATGATCGCCTCGAACAGGCCGATGGCGGCCGCGTAGCTGAAGCTGTTGGACTCGACACCGGTCCGGTAGAGGTACGTGGAGATCACGTCACCGGTCTGGTACGTCAGCGGGTTGTACAGCAGCAGGACCTTCTCGAAGCCGACCGCCATGAAGGTGCCGATGTTGAGGATCAGCAGCGTGATCATGGTGGGGCGGATGCCGGGCAGGGTGACGTGCCAGATCTGCCGCCAGCGGTTCGCGCCGTCGATGCGGGCGGCCTCGTACAGGTCCTCGTCGATGGTGGTGAGCGCGGCGAGGTAGAGGATCGTGCCCCAGCCGGCGGTCTGCCAGATCTCCGAGCCGACGTAGATGGTGCGGAACCACTCGGGTTCCTGGATGAACCGGACCGGCTCGTGCCCGAACCAGCCCAGGACGTGGTTGACCGGGCCGTCCGTGGCGAGCATCTGCAGGGTGATGCCGGCGACGATCACGACCGACAGGAAGTGCGGCAGGTACGACACCGACTGCACGAACCGTTTCAGGGCGCGTCTGCGCACCTCGTTGAGGAGCAGCGCGAGCACGATCGGGATCGGGAAGCAGAAGACGAGGGTGAGGCCGCCGAGCCAGAGGGTGTTGCGGAACACCTGCCAGAACGTGGGGTCGGTGAGGAACATGCGCACATAGCGCAGGCCCACCCACTGCTCGCCCAGGACCGAGCCGCCCGGTTCGAAGCGGCGGAACGCGATCACGTTGCCGATCATCGGCAGATAGCGGAAGACCAGGAAGAACAGCAGCGGCAGGACGGCGAGCGAGTACAGCTGCCAGTCGCGGCGCAGCGCGCGCCGCCATCCCGTGGCGGCGGGGCGCCGGGCGGGGCCGGGCGCGGCCCGGGCGGGCGGCGGGTCCTGGGTACCGGGCGGTGGAGCCGGCGTGGTGGAGGTGCTCATGCTCGGGCCTCCCCGTGCGTGGGACGCGGAACCGAAACTTTCGAGCTCTTACCGGTAACTCCGCGGAAACTTAGGGGCACCTGGAAAGCGCTGTCAATGGCTGCTGCACGGCGAGGATTGAGAGGTGTGCGGGACGGGAAGGCAATGACCTGCGTCTGTGGCAGCGAAAGCCGGGCTGCTACGGTCGTCCGGAACTTTCTGGGAATTGAGCGCAACAATCGGTCCCCGAGCCCGCTGCGAGGTGCCGCCGTGCCCGCGTTCGACCTGCCGCCGACGGAGCTGGAGCGCCACCGCCCGCCCCTCGACGAGCCCCCCGACTTCGACGACTTCTGGCGCCGCACCCTTGCCGGGGCGGCCGGCGACCCGCTGGTGTCGGTGCGCCCGGTGGACAACGGCCTGCGGCTCACCCGCACCTGGGACGTGACGTTCCGGGGCTTCGGCGGCGATCCGGTGCGCGCCTGGTTCAGCAGGCCGGCCGGGGCGGACCGGCCGCTGCCGGGGGTCGTCGAGTACACGGGGTACGGCCGCGGACGCGGCCTGCCCCACGAGCGGCTGACCTGGGTGAACGCCGGGTACGCGCATCTGCTGATGGACAACCGCGGCCAGGGCGACCAGTACGGCTGCGGCGGCGACACCCCGGACCCGCACGCCGGTGCGCCGGGCGGCCCCGGCGCGGCCGTGCGCGGCCTGCTCGCTCCGGAGGACCACCACTACCGCCGGCTGATCACCGACGCGGTGCGCGCGGTCGCCGCGCTCCGGGCGCTGCCGGGCGTGGACGGTGCCCGTACGGCGGCCGTCGGCAACAGCCAGGGCGGAGGGCTGGCACTCGCGGTCGCGGGCCTGGTGCCGGATCTGACGGCGGTCCTCGTCACCGCCCCGCTGCTGTGCGGCATCCGGCGCGCGCTGGACCTCACCGACGCGGGGCCCTACGGCGAGATCGCGGCCTACCTGTCCGTGCACCGCGGCGCCGAGGAGGCCGCGTACCGGACCCTGTCGTATCTGGAGGGCGTCTCCTTCGCCCGCCGCGCGACGGCGCGGGCCCACTTCGGCGTGGGCCTGCGCGACACGGTGTGCCCGCCGAGCGGGGCGTACGCCGCCTTCAACCGCTACGCCGAACTGACCGGCACGGAGCCCGGCAAGGAGATCCACGCCTACCCGTTCAACGGCCACGAGGGGGGAGACGCGGTGCACGTGCGCCGGCAACTGGCGTGGCTGCGGGAGGCGGTGTGAGGGCCGCGCACGGCGAGGGCCGCACCCCCGTGCCGGGGATGCGGCCCTCGACCGCTGTGCCGTGCCGCCTACTTGCGGATCAGGCTGCGCAGCACGTACTGCATGATGCCGCCGTTGCGGTAGTAGTCCGCCTCACCGGGGGTGTCGATGCGGACGACCGCGTCGAACTCGACGCCGGTGTCGGTGGTGACCTTCACCGTGCGCGGCGTGGTGCCGTCGTTCAGCTCGGTCACGCCGGAGATGGAGAAGGTCTCCTCGCCGGTCAGGCCGAGGGACTCGGCGGTGGCGCCCTCCGGGAACTGCAGCGGCAGGACGCCCATGCCGATGAGGTTGGAGCGGTGGATGCGCTCGTAGGACTCGGCGATGACGGCCTTGACGCCGAGGAGCGCGGTGCCCTTGGCGGCCCAGTCGCGGGACGAGCCGGAGCCGTACTCCTTGCCGGCCAGGACGACCAGCGGGATGCCGGCGGCCTGGTAGTTCTGCGAGGCGTCGTAGATGAAGGAGACCGGCCCGCCGTCCTGCGTGAAGTCGCGGGTGTAGCCGCCCTCGGTGCCCGGCGCGATCTGGTTGCGCAGGCGGATGTTGGCGAACGTACCGCGGATCATGACCTCGTGGTTGCCTCGGCGGGAGCCGTAGGAGTTGAAGTCACGACGCTCCACACCGTGCTCGGTGAGGTACTTGCCCGCCGGGGTGTCGGCCTTGATGGCGCCGGCCGGGGAGATGTGGTCGGTGGTGACCGAGTCGCCGAGCTTGGCGAGCACGCGGGCGCCGGAGATGTCCTCGACCGGGGCCGGCTCCATCTGCATGCCCTCGAAGTACGGGGGCTTGCGGACGTAGGTCGACTCCGCGTCCCACTCGAAGGTGTTGCCGGTGGGGATCGGCAGCGCCTGCCACTGGGCGTCGCCCGCGAAGACGTCGCTGTAGGACTTGGCGAACATGTCCTCGCCGATGGCGTTGGCGACGACGTCGTTGACCTCGGCCTCGGTCGGCCAGATGTCCTTCAGGTAGACCGGCTTGCCGTCGGTGTCGGTGCCCAGGGCGTCCTTGGTGATGTCCACCTTCATGGAGCCCGCGATGGCGTAGGCCACGACCAGCGGCGGGGACGCCAGGTAGTTCATCTTGACGTCGGGGTTGATGCGGCCCTCGAAGTTCCGGTTGCCGGACAGGACCGAGGTGACGGCGAGGTCGTGGTCGTTGACGGCCTTGGAGACCTCCTCCGGCAGCGGGCCGGAGTTGCCGATGCAGGTGGTGCAGCCGTAGCCGACGAGGTTGAAGCCGACCTTGTCGAGGTAGGGGGTCAGGCCCGCCTTCTCGAAGTAGTCGGTGACGACCTTGGAGCCCGGGGCGAGGGTGGTCTTGACCCACGGCTTGCGGGTCAGGCCCTTCTCGACCGCCTTCTTGGCCACCAGGGCGGCGGCGACCATGACGTACGGGTTGGAGGTGTTGGTGCAGGAGGTGATGGCCGCGACCGTCACCGCACCGTGGTCCAGCTCGTAGGTGGTGCCGTCGGGGGCGGTGACCGGGACCGGGTTGCTCGGGGCGCCGTTGGGGGCGACGGCCGGGGCGTCGGAGGCCGGGAAGGACTCCTGGCCGGCCTCGTCGACGGTGTCGACGTAGTTGCGCACGTCCTGCTTGAACTGCTCGGCGGCGTTCGCCAGGACGATGCGGTCCTGCGGGCGCTTCGGGCCGGCGATCGACGGGACGACCGTCGACAGGTCCAGCTCCAGCTTCTCGGAGAAGTCCGGCTCGGCGGCCGGGTCCAGCCAGAGGCCCTGCTCCTTGGCGTACGTCTCGACCAGCTTGACCTGCTGCTCGGAGCGGCCGGTCAGGCGCATGTAGCTCAGCGTCTCGTCGTCGATCGGGAAGATCGCGGCGGTGGAGCCGAACTCGGGCGACATGTTGCCGATGGTGGCGCGGTTGGCCAGGGAGGTGGCGGCGACGCCCTCGCCGTAGAACTCGACGAACTTGCCGACGACACCGTGCTTGCGCAGCATCTCGGTGATGGTCAGCACCAGGTCGGTGGCGGTGGTGCCGGGCTGCAGCTCACCGGTGAGCTTGAAGCCGACGACGCGCGGGATCAGCATGGAGACCGGCTGGCCGAGCATGGCGGCCTCGGCCTCGATGCCGCCGACGCCCCAGCCGAGGACGCCGAGGCCGTTGACCATGGTGGTGTGCGAGTCGGTGCCGACCAGGGTGTCGGGGTACGCCTTGCCGTCGCGGACCATGACGACACGGGCCAGGTGCTCGATGTTCACCTGGTGGACGATGCCGGTGCCGGGCGGGACGACCTTGAACTCGTCGAAGGCGGTCTGGCCCCAGCGCAGGAACTGGTAGCGCTCCTTGTTGCGGCCGTACTCCAGGTCGACGTTCACCTTGAAGGCGTCGTTGGTGCCGAACTTGTCGGCGATGACGGAGTGGTCGATGACCAGCTCGGCCGGGGCCAGCGGGTTGATCTTCGCCGGGTCGCCGCCGAGCTCCTTGACGGCCTCGCGCATGGTGGCGAGGTCCACGACACAGGGCACGCCGGTGAAGTCCTGCATGATCACGCGGGCCGGCGTGAACTGGATCTCCTGCGACGGCTGGGCCTGCGAGTCCCAGTTGCCGAGGGCACGGATGTGGTCGGCGGTGATGTTCGCGCCGTCCTCGGTGCGGAGCAGGTTCTCCAGCAGCACCTTCAGGCTGTAGGGAAGGCGCGCGCTGCCCTCGACCTTGTCCAGCCGGAAGATCTCGTACGACTCGTCGCCCACCTGCAGCGTGCTGCGGGCGTCGAAGCTGTTCGCCGACACGACAGTCTCCTTCATTTATGTGCGCGTACCACCGCATCCTGCCGCCACGCCGCCCTGGCCGATCCGCTAAGGTAAGGCTAAGTTAGGTAACCCTTACCAGGGTGGCGGCTGCGGTGCGCCTCGGCAGATATCTCGATGTCGAGATAACTCTAGTACATGGGGGCGTGCTGGTCATGTCCGGCCCCGGCGAGCCGTCGCGACGGAAGGCCGGACGGCCGCCGGGACGCGTATTGAACTGCCCAGTCCAATACTGTTAGCCTGCCGGCATGGCGCGACCGAGGACTTTCGACGAAGAGCGCGCCCTGGACGGTGCCATGCGCCTGTTCTGGGAGACGGGGTACGAGGCCGCGTCGACCCAGGCCCTGTGCGAGGCGACCGGCCTGGGGCGCAGCAGCATCTACAACACCTTCTCCAGCAAGCACGCCCTGTTCATCCGCGCGCTGGCGAACTACCTCGACACCATGGCGGACAACCAGGCCGCCATCCTGGGCGATCCCGCCCAGCCGCCCCTCACTCGCCTGCGGAACATGTTCACCTCGGTCATCGACACCGAAGAGGCCAACCGCCGCGAGCGGCTCGGCATCGGCTGCCTGGGAGTCAACAGCAGCGTGGAGCTCTCACGGCGCGACCCGGAGGCCGCCCGGCTGCTGCAGCGCGACCTGGAGCGGCGCCTCGGGACCCTGCAGGACCTCATCGCATCCGGTCAGCACGCCGGAGAGATCTCCGGGACCCGCAGCGCGCGCGAGTTCGCCCTGTTCCTCAACGCGACCGTCGCGGGCATGCGCGTCTCCGCCCAGAACGGCCTCGACCGCAGCGCGCTGGAGAGCATCGCGGACGCCGCACTGGACGCCCTCGCCCCCTGACCCACCGCACACCGGACGGCCTGCCGTCCAGGCATGCCCCGATTTTGAACTGATCAATACAAAACTCTCGACGGAACGACACGCAATCCGAATCCGACCAAGGATGTGACCTGCTCATGCCACGCGCTGTCCATGTGCTGGCCCTAGGCATCTTCGCCATGGTGACCAGCGAGTTCGTCGTCGCCGGCCTCATGCCGCAGATGGCGGAGGGGCTGGATGCGACCGTCCCTCAGATCGGCTACCTCATCACCGCGTTCGCCGTCGCCATGGCGGTCGGCGGCCCCTTCCTGACCGTCGCGCTGATGAGGCTGCGCCCCAAGCCGGCGCTGCTCGTCCTCTTCGCCGTCTTCCTCGCCGGCAACGTCCTGGCCGCGACCGCCGGAAGCTACGGCGTCATGCTGGCCGCCCGCGTCATCACCGGGACGGCTTCGCAGGCGTTCTTCGGGGTCGCCATCTCGGTGTGCTCCTCGATCACCCGTGAAGAGGTCCGCGGGCGCGCCATCGGCGTGGCCATGAACGGCCTCATGCTCGGCACCCTGCTCGGACTGCCCATGGCCACCTTCATCGGCGGCAACCTGGGCTGGCGGGCCGCCTTCTGGGCCATCTCGGCACTCACCGTCGTCGCCGCCGTGGCCACGCTCCTCGGGGTTCCCCGGCTCGACCGTCCCGGCGGCTCCGCGGGCACGCTGCGCGAGGAGGTCCGGGTCTTCCGGAAGCCACGGCTGTGGCCGGCGCTGTGCACGAGCACGCTCATCATCGGCGCCACCTTCTCCGCCTTCAGCTACTTCAATCCCATCCTCACGGAGGTCAGCGGCTTCGGCGAGTCGACGGTCCCCGTCCTGCTCATCGCCTACGGCGCCGCCACGGTCGCCGGCAACACCGTCGTCGCGCGCCTCGCCGACCGGCGGACCATCGGCGTACAGGTGGCCGGCCTCGCCCTCAACGCCCTGTTCCTGACCGGCTTCGCGCTCTTCGCCCACGTGAGCGCCGCCGCGGCCGTCCTCATGATGGGCATCGGCCTGGTCGGTGTGACCATGAACCCGGCCATGGTGACCCGCGTCCAGCGGGCCGGGAACCACGGTCCGCTCGTCAACACGGTCCACTCGTCCTTCATCACCCTCGGCGTCGTCATCGGCTCGTCGGCCGGCGGCGTCTTCGTGGACGCCTTCGGACTGCGCTCCCCGCTGTGGCTCGGCGCCGCGCTGGCCCTCCTCGGCCTGCTGAGCCTGCTGCCGGAGCTCGGAGGACGCGGGCGCACCGGCCCGGCACCGGCGGCAACCGAAGCGCCGGACCCCCTCGAAACGGGCACCGGCACGCCCGCGGCGGCGAACTCCACGGCGCGGGCGAGGACCTGACCGGACCGGGCGGCTCCGGCGGCGGGTGGGGAACTCGGTTCCGGCGGGTGGGGAACAGACCGCAGCCCCCCACCCGCTCGGGCCACCGAGTACGACATCGCCGGATTTTCCCGATTCTTTCGGGCGACCTCATACCCCTCCGTCCAGGGACTTCTGGCGCCGTGTCACCCGAACGGACCCCCCGAGAGGCGCCATCTCATATCTGAGATAACCTCAACCCCATGGCAGACGACTACCTCGTACGCATCGGCAAGCTCATCCGTGACGCCCGGCAGCACCGCGGCTGGACGCAGTCGCAGCTTGCGGAGGCGCTCAACACCAGTCAGAGCGCCGTCAACCGCATCGAGCGCGGGAACCAGAACATCAGCCTTGAGATGATCGCCCGGATCGGCGAAGCGCTGGACAGCGAAATCGTCTCCCTGGGCTACGCGGGTCCGATGCACCTGCGAGTGGTCGGCGGCCGTCGCCTCTCCGGTGCCATCGACGTCAAGACCAGCAAGAACGCCTGCGTCGCCCTGCTGTGCGCCTCGCTGCTCAACAAGGGGCGCACCGTGCTGCGCAGGGTCGCCCGCATCGAGGAGGTCTACCGCCTCCTGGAGGTGCTCGGCTCCATCGGCGTACGCACCCGCTGGATCAACGACGGCGTCGACCTGGAGATCGTGCCGCCGGCCGAGTTCGACATGGCGGCCATCGACGCCGAGGCCGCGGTGCGCACCCGGTCCATCATCATGTTCCTCGGCCCGCTGCTGCACCACATGGACCGCTTCAAGCTGCCCTACGCGGGCGGCTGCGACCTGGGGACGCGGACCATCGAGCCGCACATGATCGCGCTGCGCCGCTTCGGCCTGGACGTGGCGGCGACGGAGGGTCAGTACCACGCCGTGGTCGACCGGTCCGTCCGCCCCGCCCGCCCGATCGTGCTGACCGAGCGCGGGGACACGGTCACCGAGAACGCGCTGCTGGCCGCCGCCCGCCACGACGGCGTCACCGTCATCCGCAACGCCTCCTCCAACTACATGGTCCAGGACCTGTGCTTCTTCCTGGAGGCGCTGGGCGTCAAGGTGGAGGGCATCGGCACCACCACGCTCACCGTGCACGGCGTGCCGGTCATCGACGTCGACGTGGACTACTCCCCCTCCGAGGACCCGGTGGAGGCGATGAGCCTGCTGGCCGCCGCGGTGGTGACGGAGTCGGAGCTGACGGTGCGCCGGGTCCCGATCGAGTTCCTGGAGATCGAGCTGGCGGTCCTGGAGGAGATGGGCCTCGACCACGACCGCACGCCCGAGTACGTCGCCGACAACGGCCGCACCCGCCTGGTGGACCTCACCGTCCGGCCCTCCAAGCTGGAGGCGCCGATCGACAAGATCCACCCGATGCCGTTCCCGGGGCTGAACATCGACAACGTCCCGTTCTTCGCGGCGATCGCGGCCTCCGCGCAGGGCCAGACCCTCATCCACGACTGGGTCTACGACAACCGCGCCATCTACCTGACCGACCTCAACCGCCTCGGCGGACGCCTGCAACTCCTCGACCCCCACCGGGTACTGGTCGAGGGCCCCACCCGCTGGCGCGCCGCCGAGATGATGTGCCCGCCCGCCCTGCGCCCCGCCGTCGTCGTCCTGCTGGCGATGATGGCGGCCGAGGGCACGTCCGTGCTGCGCAACGTGTACGTCATCAACCGCGGCTACGAGGACCTGGCCGAGCGCCTGAACTCGGTGGGGGCGCAGATCGAGACGTTCCGGGACATCTGACCGGCGGACGCCGTCACACGGTCCCCGCGGCCCGCGCGCACGCGGGCCGCGGGGACCGGTGCGCAGGGCTTCAGGGGCCGGACGGGGTGAGGAGTACGAAGTCCGCGTTCGACGGGTCCAGGCAGACGGCCAGCCGGCCCACGCCCTCCGCGTCCTTAGGCCCCATCTGCACGCTGCCGCCGTTGCCGGTGACCGCGGCGACCGCGGCGTCGCAGTCGGCGACGGCGAAGACCGGGTGCCAGTACGGCCGCCCGTCCGCCAGGGCGAGGTCCCCCTCGCGGAGCTGCATGACGCCGCCCTGCATACGGTCCTCGGGGAGACCGGCGGGAGTGATGAGGGAGTACGTGCCCCCGCCGCCCGGCAGTTCCATGTCGCTGAACCGCCAGCCGAGGACACCGCCGTAGAACTCCTTCGCCGCCGCGGCGTCGCTCGTGTACAGCTCGGTCCAGGACAGCGAGCCCGGCAGGTCCACCAGCTCGACGCCCTTCTCCCTCCCCGGCTGCCAGACGGCGAACTGGCCTCCCAGCGGGTCGCTGAACTGCGCCATCCGGCCCCAGTCGTCCAGGTCCGTCGGGGCCACCCGCACCGTGCCGCCGGCGCGCTGAACGGCCTCGGCCGTGGCGTCGGCGTCGACGACGCGGTAGTAGATCATCCAGGCGGAGCGCGCTCCCTCCTCGGTGAGCCTGCCGAGCCCGGCGACGATTTTGCCGTCCTTCCGGAACGTCCCGCCCTCCGTGTCCTCACCCTCCCCCATGGACTCGAACTCCCAGCCGAGCACGGCACCGTAGAAGGACGCGGCGGCCCTGACGTCGGGGGCGCCGAGGTCGAGCCAGCAGGGGGAGCCGGGGACGAAATCGGTGGTGATCACGGCGATTCCCTTTCGCAGGTCCGGTGTGATCCCAGCGTGACACCGGGCACCGGCACTCGCGCGCCGGCCCGGCCGTCCGGACGCTCTCGCGTCATTTCCCGCTTTTCCTACAGGGATACTTTCGGGCCTGTGTGAATTCTCTATTGCGTAAGCATCCTAGAAATCGTTCACTCGACTGCCGCGCATCCGACGGAGTATGCAGACGTTACTTCGGATATGACCGAGGAAAACGGGGAAATGGTCTCCTACTTGCTGGCACGGGAGCACGGCGACGTCACCGAAGGGGGGTGTTCGTCCCACCGCGTGACCGAACCCGTCCTCCAACGGCTCCTGGACGTCCTGACCGAGCTGGAGGCGGGGCTCGCCGAGCAGCGGAGCCGGTCACAGGGCACCCTGACGTACACGCGGGCGGAGTGATCCGGCCCCCTCATGCATCACGAACGAATCGATCGCCGCACGTCCTACGCCGAGGGGCCGTTCCCCGCTGCGGGCACCGGCCGGCACCGGGCTCCCGCCGAAGCGCACCCGGAAGCCCTGGTGCCTCCGGACCCGGGGTGGGACCCGGCCGAGGAACTGGCCTTCCTGCTCCAGGACGCGATGGAGCAGCAGGCGCACGCCGCGCAGGAGACGGACGCCTCGGCCATCGACCCGGCGCCGGGATCGCCGCTGGGCAATCTGCAGGAGATCACCGCCGAACTGCCCCCGCTGAGAGATTCCCCCACGAGCCACCGCAGGGTCCGCAGAGGCAGAAAGGTGAGCCGCCTGCGCGCCGCGAGCCTCTTCCTCGCGGCGCTGGCCGCGGTCATCGCGGCCTCCGTGAGTCTGTTCGGCGGGATGGTGGCCTACGAGCCGCTGCGCCTGACCGCGGTGTCCCGCGCGCAGGACGGGGTCGTCTCGTGGTGGCCACTGCTGGTCTACGGGCCCTGGCTGGTGGCCTCGCTGTCCGTCCTGCGGGCCGCGCTGCACCGGCGCCGCGCGGTCCACTCCTGGGCCGTGGTCCTGCTCTTCTCGTGCATCGCGATGCTGTTGTGCGTCGCCCAGGCGCCCAGAACGCCCACCGACACCGCGGCGGCCGCCCTGCCCGGGCTGGCCTCGCTGATCTGCTTCCAGCAGGTCGTCCGGCAGATCACGCTCACCCGTCCGCCCCGCAGAAGCGTGCCGCGGCACCGGCAGCGCGCCGCACCGGCGCACTCCGGTGAGCCGGCCCGGGACCTGCCGTTCCCGCACCAGCGGCATCCCGCCGATCCCACGCGGTCCGGCGCCCGGGACCGCCCGGCGCGCCGCGTGCCCGGCCCGCCCGGCCGGCCGACGGGGCAGCGGCCCACGTCCGGACGGTGAGGGGGCGCCCCGACGGGGCGCCCCCTTTTTTCTTTTCAGGTCGCGGTCAGCCCGTGGTGCAGGCCGCGCCGTTCAGGGTGAAGGACGCGGGGACGCCGTTGCCGCCGGTGGACGTTCCGTTGAGGCCGAAGCTCACCGATCCGCCGGCGGGGATGGTCCTGGTCCAGGACTCGTGGGTGACGATGACCCGGTCGCCGTCCTGGGTCGCCCTGGCGTTCCACACGGAGTTGATCCGCTGCCCGCCCGGGAAGGCGAAGTCCAGCCGCCAGCCGTCGACCGGGGCGGTGCCGGTGTTGCGGATCGTCACCTCGGCGTTGAAGGAGCTGCCCCAGTCGCTGAGCCGGTAGGCGATCGCGCAGGACCCGGTCTCGCCGCCCTGGTCGGCCGCGGTGGTGGCGGTGACGGAGGCGGAGCGGGACGAACGGTTGCCGGCCGCGTCCCGGGCGTAGACGGCGAAGGTGTACGCGGTCTTCGGGGCCAGGCCGGTGATGTCGGCGCCGGGAGTGGCGGAGGTGGCGACCACGGTCTCGGTGGAGCCGTCGACACGGACGACGTCGTACCCGGTCACCGCGGTGTCGTCGGTGGCGGCCGGCCAGGCGAGCCGGAGGCTGCGCGCGGTGATGCCGGAGGCGGTGGGGGTGCCGGGGGCCGTGGGGGCGGTGGTGTCGCCGCCGGAGCCGGCGAAGACGCTCGCCTCCCGGGCGGTCGCCTTGATGCCGTCGGCTCCGTCGAACAGCCGCCGGCCCCAGGCGCTCAGCCGGCCGGGGTCGAAGTTCTGGGCCAGGTCCAGGTACTCGACGCCGCCGCCGTTGCCGCTCCAGGACCAGCCCAGGTAGCCGATGCCGAGGGACTGGGCGGTGGCCATGATGGCGTCCTCGTCCGGGTTGCCGTCGGAGTGCATGTCCCCGAACTCCCCTACCACGACCGGTAGTCGGGCCTGCACGAACCGGCCGAGGTAGTCGCGCACCTCGGCGGCGGTGTCGTACACGCCGTACATGTGGATGTCGAAGACGGTGTTGCGGTCCGGGTCGGCGGCGAAGACGTCCGCGGCGTTGTCGCGCATGGTGAACGACCAGTCCTGGCCCCAGTTGGGTGCGTCGACCATGAGGGTGTGGTCGAGTCCGGCCGTGCGCAGCCGTCCGATCGCGGTCTTGGTGTCGGCGGTCCACGCCTGGTAGCCGGTGTTGCCGTACGGCTCGTTGCCTATGTTGACGAGGACGTACTTCTCCTGGCCCACGAGGGCGTCCTTGACGCCGAGCCAGTAGTCCACGGCCCGGGACAGCGGGGCCGCGGCGCCCGCCTCTCCGTAGCCGGTGGTGTCGTGCGCCTCCAGGACGCACACCAGGCGGTTCTCCTTGCACTCGGCGACGACGTGCGCGACGTCGGCGGTGTCGTTCCTGGTCCACTGGTCGCCGGTGCTGAGGACCACCCGTACGGAGTTGGCGCCCAGGGCCTTGATGTCCTTCAGGGCCTGGTCGGTGCGGTCGGGGTACCAGGTGTGCGCGTGGTTGACACCGCGCAGGACGAAGTCCTCGCCGTTCGCGTCGAGCAGGCGGCCGTCGCTCACGTGGAATCCGGCCGCGTCCGCGGCGTGGGCCGGCTGGGCGACGGTGAGGAGGGAGGCGCACACGGCGAGGAGGGTGCTCGTCGCGGCGGCCAGTTTCTTTCTCATGGGGGGCTCCCGGCTCGATGGAGGGCACGTCGAATCAGTCCTGTGCATGACAACGCTGGACACGGGGTGGTGCGGGGCACGGCCCCGAGATTAAGCGGCCCCCATGGGCGACACAACACTTCATACAGAACCGGTTAAGTTTAGTTGTTCAGCGCATTACGAATGCTTTGAGCCAGCCTGCTTAACCGGTACACCCGACCCCGCGCTGGTCCGGTGGCGCGGGGGTGGTGACGGTCGAGCCGATCTGCACGGGACGCGATCAGGCCTCGACGAGGGTGATGTCCTGGCGCTGGATGGCGTGGAAGGCCGGCAGCTGCATGAGCCCCACCTGGCGCAGTTCCATCAGGGTCGCCTCGACATGGGCCGGGCCGGCCTTCAGGGCGGCGGGGGACGACAGGACCCGGCCGGTGTTCACCCAGCGGTGCTCCTGTCCGTCGCACACGGCGCGGGTGCCGCCGATGCCGTACGAGGTGAGGCCCGAACCCTGGGACAGGGAGGAGCTGACGAAGACCGGATTGGTGCCGGACAGGCAGCGGTAGGTGCCGGAGAGGGTGATGGTGCCGTCCGTGGCGATGCTGCCGGTCCGGTCGACGGTCACCGTCTCCGTTCCGTCGTCGGGGGCCGCGGTCGCGGCCGGGGCCGCGAGGAGGAACAGGGCGGCGCCGGCGGCCGCTGCGCAGGCGGCGGGTCGTACACGCATGGTGGGGTCTCCCGGTTGTTCGAGTGGAGGGGATTCCACTGGTACCGGGCGGACGGGCCGGCGGCCGTCATCGTCACCCTTCGGTGGCGAGTCCGCTCCGCCCGACGGCCTCACCGCCGAGCAGGGCCGGCGCCTGGCCGAAGGGCCCGCGGTCACGGCAGTACGGCGAATCCGTCCAGCTCCACCAGGGCCCGCTCGTCCCACAGGCGTACGACCTCCACGACGGCCATGGCCGGGTAGTCGCGGCCGGCCAGTTGGCGCCACAGGCGGCCCAGTTCGGCGGCGTGGGCGCGGTAGGCGGCGACGTCCGTGGCGTAGACGGTGACGCGGGCGAGGTCGGCCGGAGTGCCGCCGGCCGTGCGCAGGGCGGTCAGCAGGTTGGTGAGGGCCTGTGCGAACTGCTCGGGGAGGGTGTCGCCGGTGATCTTGCCGTCGGCGTCGAGGGCGGTCTGACCGGCCAGGAAGACGACGCGGGTGCCGGTGGCGACGACGGCGTGGGAAAAGCCGGTGGGCGGGGAGAGTTCGGGCGGGTTCACCCGTTCGGCGGTCATGCCCCGGCCTCCTCGTCCGCGTCGTGCTTCCGGTACAGCTCCTTGGCGATGATGCCGCGCTGCACCTCGCTCGCTCCCTCGTAGACGCGGGGGGCGCGCACCTCGCGGTAGAGGTGTTCGAGGAGGTGGCCGCGGCGCAGGGCGCGGGCGCCGTGCAGCTGGACGGCCCGGTCGACGACGTACTGGGCGGTCTCGGTGGCGAGCAGTTTCGCCATGGCGGCGCGCTGCGGGACGTCCGGCGCGCCCTCGTCGTACGCCGTCGCCGCCGCGTACACCATCAGGCGGGCCGCCTCGGTGCGCAGGGCCATCTCGGCGACCTGGTGGGCCACGGTCTGCAGGTCGCGGAGCTTGCCGCCGAAGGCGTCACGGGCGCCGGTGTGCGCCAGGGTCGCGTCCAGGGCCGCCCGCGCCATGCCGACCGCGAACGCGCCGACGCTGGGGCGGAACAGGTTGAGGGTGCCCATGGCGACCCGGAAGCCGCGGTCCGGCTCGCCGAGCACGTCGTCGGCCGTGACGGGCACGGCGTCGAACGTCAGGGCGCCGATCGGGTGCGGCGAGAGCATGTCGAGGGACGTGCCGGTGAGGCCGGGGCGGTCGGCGGGCACCAGGAAGGCCGTGACACCACGGGCTCCGGCGTCCGGGGTGGTGCGGGCGAAGACGGTGTAGAAGTCGGCCTCCGGGGCGTTGGAGATCCAGCACTTCTCCCCGGTGAGCCGCCAGCCGGCCCTGCCGTCGCGACGCGCGGCAAGAACCGACGCGTCCGCCGACGCGGCATCCGACACCCCGTCGGAGCCACCGCGCTCCCCCACACCGGAACCGCCGAACGCGCCCGGAGCCCCCGCGTCCGGGCTGTCACCCGTCGAGCGCGAGCCTGCGTACCCGCCACGCTCCCCCGCACCCGGACCGCCGGCCGCCGGACCGACGTACCCGCCCGACGCCCCCGCGGCCGGGGGGTCACCCGCCGCGCCGGCACGCGGACCGCGCTCCCCGCTGACCGGCCCTTCGCCCGGAGACCCGGCACGTCCGGCCCGCCCCCCGGTGACCGGTGGATCGCCTGGGGAAGCGGAACGCCCGCCGCGTTCCCCGGTGGCCGGCCCTTCGCCCGGTCGGTGCGCCGGGCCGGTGTCGGCGTCCGGTGGGCCGTGCCGTTGCGGCCGTATCGGTGCGTCCGGCCGGTCCGCCGGTTCCGCGCGCAGTGTCAGCGCTGCCGCGTCCGAGCCGGCGGCGGGCTCGCTCAGGGCGAAGGCGGCCACCGCGCTGCCGTCGCGCACGCGCGGCAGCCAGCGGGCCCGCTGGGCCGCGGTGCCGTGGGCGTGCACCGGATGGGCGCCCAGGCCCTGGAGGGCGAGGGCGGTCTCGGCCTCCGTGCAGGCGTAGGCGAGGGACTCGCGCATCAGGCACAGGTCGAGCGCGCCGGAGGTGAAGAGCCGGGACAGCAGGCCGAGGCTGCCGAGTTCGGCGACCAAGGGGCGGTTGACGCGGCCGGGTTCACCCTTCTCGGCCAAGGGGCGCAGCCGTTCGGCCGCCAGGGTGCGCAGCTCCTCGCACCAGGTCAGTTGTGCCGGTTCGAGCGAGAATGCGGTCATCGCCGGTCCCTTCACTGCCCGTTGACCCACGACGAGGCTATCGCGAACCGTTGACTGTCGTCACCAACACGATACGCTCGTTGCGCGAGCCCACCACGACAAAGGGGGCGAACCGCCGTGGCAGATCCGCACCGCTCGGCCCACGTCGACACCTTCGCGCGCGACCACCTGCCGCCCGCCGACCAGTGGCCCGAGCTCCGCTTCGACCTGCCGGAGCTGCGCTACCCCGCGCGGCTGAACTGCGCGGCCGAACTGCTCACCGGCCCGCCCGACGACCGCCCGGTCTTCCGCACCCCTTCCGGCGGCACCTGGACGTACGGGGAGCTGCGCGCCCGCGTCGACCGGATCGCCCACCTCCTCACCGGCGACCTCGGTGTCGTCCCCGGCAACCGGGTGCTGCTGCGCGGCCCCACCACCCCGTGGCTGGCGGCCTGCTGGCTGGCGGTGCTGAAGGCGGGCGCGGTGGCGGTGACCGTGCTGGCCCAGCAGCGGCCGCACGAGCTGAGCACGATGTGCGAGATCGCGCGGGTGCGGCACGCCCTGTGCGACGTCCGCGCCGTCGACGACCTCGCCAAGGCGGAGATCCCGGGCCTGCGGATCACGACCTACGGCGGCGACGCGCCCGACGACCTGCTGCGTCGCACCGCGCCCTCCGCGCCGTATCCGGCCGTGGAGACCGCGGCCGACGACGTGGCGCTGATCGCCTTCACCTCGGGCACCACCGGACGCCCCAAGGGGTGCATGCACTTCCACCGCGATGTGCTGGCGATCGCCGACACCTTCTCCCGGCACGTGCTGCGGCCCCGCGCGGACGACGTGTTCGCGGGCAGTCCGCCGCTCGGCTTCACCTTCGGGCTCGGCGGGCTGGTCGTCTTCCCGATGCGGGCCGGGGCGAGCGCCCTGCTGCTCGAACAGGCCGGTCCCCGGCAGCTGTTGCCCGCGGTCGCCGAGCACCGGGTGTCGGTGCTGTTCACGGCGCCGACGGCCTACCGGGCGATGCTCGACGAGCTGGACGGGTACGACCTCACCTGCCTGCGGCGCTGCGTCTCGGCGGGCGAGAACCTGCCCGCGTCCACCTGGCGGGCCTGGCACGAGCGCACGGGTCTGCGGATCATCAACGGGATCGGGGCGACGGAGCTGCTGCACATCTTCGTCTCCGCCGCCGACGGGGACATCAGGCCGGGCACGACGGGCGTCCCCGTGCCGGGGTGGCACGCGCGCGTGCAGGACGAGAGCGGTGAGCCCGTGCCCGACGGGCAGCCCGGGCTGCTGGCGGTGCGCGGTCCGGTCGGCTGCCGGTATCTCGCCGACCCGCGGCAGCGGGAGTACGTGCGCGGCGGCTGGAACATCACCGGGGACACCTACGTCCGCGAGCCCGACGGCTACTTCCGGTACGTGGCCCGCGCCGACGACATGATCATCTCCGCCGGCTACAACATCGCCGGGCCGGAGGTCGAGGAGGCGCTGCTGCGGCATCCGGACGTCGTCGAGGCGGCGGTGGTCGGCCGGCCGGACGCGTCGCGCGGACAGGTCGTGGTGGCCTACGCCGTGCTCAAGGAGGGCGCCGAGCGGGACGCCGAGGCGCTGCGCGCGTTCCTGGTGTCCGAGCTGGCACCGTACAAGTGCCCGCGCGAGATCTTCTTCCGGGACGCGCTGCCGCGCACGGCGACCGGCAAGCTCCAGCGGTTCCGGCTGCTGGGCGCCGGCGACACCCGAGGCGACCGGGCGTGATACCGACGACCTAAGATGATCAACGTGTCCGACCAGCATGCGCAGCACGCCCCGAGGTCCCTGATCGTCACCCTCTACGGCGCGTACGGCCGCTACGTGCCGGGCCCGCTGCCCGTCGCCGAGCTGATCCGGCTGCTGGCGGCCGTCGGGGTGGACGCGCCGTCCGTGCGTTCGTCGGTGTCCCGGCTGAAGCGACGCGGACTGCTGGTGCCCGCCCGCACGGCCCAGGGCGCCGCCGGCTACGAACTGTCCGCCGAGGCCCGGCAGTTGCTCGACGACGGGGACCGGCGCATCTACGCGCGGGCGCCCTACGAGGACGAGGGCTGGGTGCTCGCCGTGTTCTCCGTGCCCGAGTCGGAGCGGCAGAAGCGGCACGTGCTGCGCTCCCGCCTGGCCGGGCTCGGCTTCGGCACCGCCGCCCCCGGCGTGTGGATCGCCCCGGCCCGGCTGTACGAGGAGACCCGGCACACGCTGGCCCGGCTGGGCCTGGAGGCGTACGTGGACTTCTTCCGCGGTGAGCACCTGGGCTTCACGCCGACCGCCGAGGCCGCGGCGCGCTGGTGGGACCTGGCCGCCATCGCCAAGGAGCACGAGGCGTTCCTCGACCGCCACGCGCGCGTCCTGCGCGACTGGGAGGGCCGGGAGGACACCCCGCCGGAGGACGCGTACCACGACTACCTCCTCGCCCTGGACTCCTGGCGCCACCTGCCCTACACCGACCCCGGGCTGCCCGCCCGGCTGCTGCCCGGAAACTGGCCGGGCGTGCGGTCGGCGGCGGTCTTCCGGGCCCTGCACGAACGGCTCAGGGACGCGGGGGCGGTCTTCGCGGGGGTGGGCGAGCAGTGAGGTACGGACGTGTCCCGCATCACATGTGCGTGCGATAAGGGAACCCTCAGCCTCTTCAGACCGTCTTCTCAGGTTCCGTGCCTAGCGTCCTGACGCATGAGTCTCATGCGTAGCTTGAACCGGGCCCTCACCGTCACCACCGGCCTCCAGGTGCGGCGGGCTCCCCGGGCGGCGAAGCCGAAGGCCGCGGCCGCCCCGGAACCCGCGGAGCGGGCCGCGGCCCTGTACCGGTGTCCGTCGGCCGAGGAGCTGCCGACCGACCGGTTGCTGCGGCAGCCGGTCTTCATCATCTCCTCGATCAGGTCCGGTTCGACACTGCTGCGCATGATGCTGGGCGCCCACTCGCGGCTGCACACCCTGCACGAGCTGCACCTCGGCCGGATGGACGTCACCTGCAACAACTGGCACTCCGAGCGGGCCATGGGCGCGCTCGGGCTGAAGCGCGGCGACCTGGAGCACCTGCTGTGGGACCGTGTCATGCACCGGGAACTGGTGAAGTCCGGCAAGGACTTCATCGTCGAGAAGACGCCGGCCAACGCCTTCATGTACCAGCGGATCAGGGACTGCTGGCCCGACGCGCGGTTCGTGCTGCTGCTGCGCCACCCGGAGTCGATCGCCCGCTCCTGGCACGAGAGCGACCCCGTCAAGCGGCCGTACGACAAGGCCGTCACCGACGTGCTGCGGTACATGACGGCCGTCGAGAAGGTCCGCACGGCCGCGACCGGGGCGTGCACCGTGCGCTACGAGGACATCACCGCCGACCCGGGGCGGGAGATGCGCCGGCTGTGTGCGTACCTCGGCGTCGAGTACGAGCCGGCCATGCTCGACTACGGCAAGAAGAGCGGGGCCGACCTGGTCAGAGGGCTCGGCGACTGGCGGGACAACATCCGCACCGGCACGGTGCAGCCCGGGCGCGCGCTGCCGGCGGACGACGAGATCGCCGAGCCGCTGCGTCCGATGTGCGAGGCGTGGGGCTACACCGGCATCTGAGGGGCCGTCAGCCGCTCGGCGAGAGCCGGGGCTTGGGCGCGTCGGTGCGTCCGGTGCGCGGCGGCCGGCTGCCCGCCCGGTAGGGGGCCGGCCAGGCGGTGCCCGGACCGTCGTAGCCCTGCTCGGCCGCCGCGTGCAGCGTCCAGTGCGGGTCGTACAGGTGGGGGCGGGCCAGGGCGCACAGGTCGGCGCGTCCGGCCAGGATCAGTGAGTTGACGTCCTCCCAGGAGGAGATCGCGCCGACGGCGATCACCGGGACCTGCGCCTCGTGCCGGATCCGGTCCGCGAACGGCGTCTGGTACGACCGCCCGAACTCCGGCCGCTCGCCGTCGACGACCTGCCCCGTGGAGACGTCGATCGCGTCGGCGCCGTGCGCGGCGAAGGCGCGGGCGATCTCCACCGCGTCCTCGGCGCTCGTCCCGCCCTCGGCCCAGTCGGTGGCGGAGATGCGCACCGTCATCGGCCGCTCCTCGGGCCACACGTCCCGCACGGCGTCGAAGACCTCCAGCGGGAAGCGGAGCCGCTTCTCCAGGGAGCCGCCGTAGGCGTCGGTGCGGTGGTTGGTGAGCGGGGACAGGAAGCCGGAGAGCAGGTACCCGTGGGCACAGTGCAGTTCCAGCAGGTCGAAACCGGCCCGGGCGGCCCGCCGGGCGGCGGACGCGAACTGCTCGCGGATGTCGGTGAGCTCGGCGCGCGAGAGCTCCCGCGGGATCTGGCCGTGCGGCTTGTACGGCAGCGGGGAGGCGGCCACCAGCGGCCAGTTGCCGTCCGGCAGGGGCTCGTCCATGCCCTCCCACATCAGCCTGGTGGAGCCCTTGCGCCCGCTGTGGCCGAGTTGCACGCCGATCGCGGTGCCGGGTGAGTGCTCGTGCACGAAGCCGGTGATCCGGCGCCAGGCGTCCGCCTGCCGGCCGGTGTACAGCCCGGCGCAGCCGGGGGTGATGCGGCCCTGCTCGCTGACGCACACCATCTCGGTCATCACCAGCCCGGCGCCGCCGAGGGCCCTGGCCCCGAGGTGGACCAGGTGGAAGTCGCCGGGGACGCCGTCGGTGGCGGAGTACATGTCCATCGGGGAGACGACGACCCGGTTGCGCAGGGTCAGGCCGCGCAGCCGGAACGGGGTGAACATCGGGGGCGTGCCGGGCGGGCAGCCGAACTCGCGTTCGACGGACTCGGTGAAGCGGGCGTCGCGCAGCCGCAGGTTGCCGTGGGTGACGCGGCGGCTGCGGGTGAGGAGGTCGAAGGCGAACTGGCGGGGCGGCCGGCCGAGGTACCGGGGCAGGTCCTCGAACCACTCCAGGCTGGCGCGGGCCGCGCGCTGGGTGGAGGCGACGACGGGGCGCCGCTCCTCCTCGTAGGCGGTCAGGGCCTCCTCGACCGAGGGGCGCTCCTCCAGGCAGGCGGCGAGCGCGACCGCGTCCTCGACGGCGAGCTTGGTGCCGGAGCCGATGGAGAAGTGCGCGGTGTGGGCGGCGTCGCCGAGGAGGACGACGTTGCCGTGCGACCAGCGTTCGTTGACCACCGTGCGGAAGGTGGTCCACGCGGACCTGTTGGAGCGCAGCGGCCGGCCGCCGAGGGCGTCGGCGAAGATCTTGGCGCAGCGCTCGACCGACTCCTGCTCGTCCGCCCCGTCGAATCCGGCCGCCCGCCAGACCTCCTCGCGCATCTCGACGATGACGGTGGACGCGTCGGCCGCGTAGGGGTAGCCGTGCAGTTGCATCACGCCGTGCTCGGTCTCGGCGATCTCGAAGCGGAAGGCGTCGAAGGCGAAGTCGGCGGCCAGCCAGATGTACCGGCAGCGGTGGCCGGTGATCCGGGGCCGGAACACGTCGGCGTAGGCGTCGCGGGTGGTGCTGTGCACGCCGTCGGCGGCGACGACGAGATCGTGGGTCTCCGCGAGCCGGGCGGGGTCCGGGGCCTCGGTGCGAAAGCGCAGGCGGACACCGAGGGAGCGGCAGCGCTCGTGCAGGATCTGCAGGAGCCGGCGGCGGCCGAGGGCGGCGAAGCCGTGCCCTCCGGAGGTGTGGCGGGTCCCTCGGTGGACGATGTCGATGTCGTCCCAGCGGACGAAGTGCTGCCGGAGGGCTTCGTAGACGACCGGGTCGGCGTGTTCGATGCCGCCGAGGGTTTCGTCGGAGAGGACGACGCCGAAGCCGAAGGTGTCGTCGGGGGCGTTGCGTTCCCAGACGGTGATCTCTCGGGCTGGGTCGAGGCGTTTGAGGAGGGCGGCGGTGTAGAGGCCGCCGGGGCCTCCGCCGACGATCGCTGCGCGTAGGGGGTGGCCGGTTCTGTCCTGCGGCTGCGGGCGCGTCGTGGTCGCTCGCGCCCCGCGGCGGAGCCGCACATCGACACGGCCCCGCGCCCCTTCGGTCGGCATGCTCACCGTCCCTGCCATTTCGGAGGGCGCTTCTCCGTGAAGGCAGCGTGGAACTCGGCGTAGTCCTCGCTATTCATGAGCAGGGCCTGGGTCGAGGCGTCCAGCTCCACGGCGGCGGCCAGCGGCATGTCCAGCTCCGCCGTCAGGAGGGCCTTGGTCTGGGCGTGTGCCAGTGCCGGGCCGTCGGCCAGGCGGCGGGCGAGTGCCCGGGCGGCCTCGTCGGCGCGGCCCTCGTCGGTCAGCTCGCTGATCAGGCCGATCCGCTCGGCCTCGGGCGCCCGCACCGGCTCGCCGAGCATCAGCAGCCGGGTGGCGTGGCCGAGGCCGACGACCCGGGGCAGCAGGTAGGCGGCGCCCATGTCGCCGCCGGACAGGCCGACCCGGGTGAACAGGAAGGCGAAGCGGGCGGAGGGGTCGGCGACCCGGAAGTCGGCGGCCAGCGCGAGGACCGCCCCGGCGCCCGCCGCGACGCCGTGGATCGCGGCGATCACCGGGAAGGGGCACTCCCGCACGGCCCGCACGACCTGTCCGGTCATCCGGTTGAAGTCCAGCAGCTGGGCGGTGTCCATGGACAGGGTCGCGCCGATGATCTCCTCGACGTCGCCGCCGGAGCAGAAGCCGCGCCCCTCGCCGGCCAGCACCAGGGCCCGTACGGACCGTTCCCGGGACAGCTCGGCGAGCAGGTCGCGCAGGTCGGCGTAGGCGCCGAAGGTCAGCGCGTTGAGCCTGTCGGGGCGGGCGAGGGTGACGGTGGCGACGCCGTCGGCGAGGTCGACGCGCAGGTGCCGCCAGTCGGGGGTGCGGGCGGCGGAGCCGGTGAAGGGACTCATGACGGGCGGCCTCCCGGGGCTCACTGAGCGCTGCCTCTCGAAGGTATCACCAGTCTGTGACTGTCGTCACGAGTACGCGATAGCGGGCCGTGCCGCGGGAAGTACCGGACGATCGGCTTCCGTGACATCCGTCACCGGATCCCGATGAGGCCGTAACGGCGGGAGAAAGGATGCAAGGGCAGCCGTTCACCCGGGTAGGCCACCTGAGTGGCGGGGCCGAAGGTCCCGCGCGGTGCCCGTCGAAGGGCTCTGCCGGGCGGCGCCGTACCATTCATAAAGTTGAAAGCAGGACAGGACAGCCCTGCTCCACGAACGGACAAGCCGTGCACGATCGCTCACAAGCCCCCGCTTCCTGGCGCATCGCACTGCCGCACACCGCCGCGGCCGTGCCGGTGGCCCGTGCCCTGGTCCGTACGGCGCTGGCCGAGCTGGAGCACGCGGCCGACTGCGACACCGCGGAGCTCCTGACGGCGGAACTGGTCGCCAACGCCGTCGAGCACACCTCCGGCGACGCCCCGATAGAGCTGGTGGTGGAGGTGCGGCCGACCGGCTGCCAGGTCGAGGTGCACGATCCGGACCCGGCGCCGCCCGGGGATCTGACCCGTCCGACGCGCACCGAGCCCGACCTCTGGCAGGAGGGAGGGCGCGGCCTGCTGCTGATCCGCGCCCTGAGCTCGTCCTGCGGTCACCGCCCCACCGGCTCCGGCAAGGCGGTCTGGTTCAGACTGCCTGCGGTACCCGCTCAGCGGCGTCCGGCGTGACGCCGGTCCGGGCCAGCCGGGAGTTCCGGCGCCCGTAGGCCAGGTACACCAGCAGCCCCACCGCCAGGAACACCGCGAACTGGATCCAGGTCGCCCGGCCGGTCTCGTACATCAGGTAGAGGCAGAAGCCGACGCCCAGCAGGGGGGTCACCGGGTACAGGGGCACCCGGAAGGTGCGGGCGAGGCCCGGCTCGCGGCGGCGCAGCGCGATCACCGCGATGTTGACGGCGGCCATGGTGGCCAGCGTGCCGATGGTGCACAGGTTGACCACGGCGTCCAGCGACGCGAAGGCCGCCGGGAGCGCGAAGACGACGCCCACGATCAGCGTGCCGGCGACGGGCGTGGCCGTCCGCGGCGAGACCTTCTCGAACACGCGTGGGACGAGGCCGTCGCGGGACATGGACAGCAGGATCCGGGTCTGGCCGTACATCACGGCGAGGACCACCGAGGCGATCGCGACGACCGCGCCGAAGGCGACGACGGCGCCGCCGACCGTGGAGCCGGTCACCTCGTTGACCACGTACGACAGCGCGGCGGGCCGCTCGCCGACCTCGTCGCCGCCGAGCGCGCCGATCGCGGCCAGGGCGACCGCGCAGTACAGCAGGGTGACCAGGCCGATGCAGACCAGGATGGCGACCGGGATGTCGCGGCGCGGGTTCTTGGCCTCCTCGCCGGCCGTGGTGATCGCGTCGAAGCCGATGTACGAGAAGAAGGCGGCCGTGGTGCCGGCGCCGATGCCACCGAGGCCCGCCGGGGAGAACGGGCTCAGGTTCCCGTCCTTGAAGGCGGTGAAGCCGATGGCGCAGAAGGCGACGAGGACGGCCAGCTTGAGGACGGCCATCGCGGCGGTGGCCCGGGCGCTCTCCCGCACCCCGCGCACCAGCAGGACGCAGGCCAGGGCGATGACGATCACCGCGGGCAGGTTGACCACTCCCCCGTCGCCGGGTCCGGCGGAGAGCGCGTGCGGCAGCTGGAGGCCGAACACGCCGTCCAGGAGCTCGTTGACGTACTGGCTCCAGCCGACGGCGACCGCGGAGACCGACACGCCGTACTCCAGCAGCAGGCACCAGCCGACCAGGAAGGCGGTGGTCTCGCCGAGTCCGGCGTAGGCGAAGGAGTACGACGATCCGGAGACCGGGATGGCCCCGCCCAGCTCGGCGAAGGCGAACGCGGTGAAGACGCAGGTGATGGCGGCCAGGACGAAGGAGACGACGACGGCCGGGCCGGCCTCGGCGACCGAGTCGGACAGACCGACGAAGATGCCGGTGCCGACGATCGCGCCGACGCCGAAGCAGACGAGCTGGAACAGCCCCATGGTGCGCTTCAGGCCGTGGCCTTCGCGGTCCGCGCCGGATTCGGCGACGAGGAGGTGGGGGGACTTGATGCGGGAAGCGGGCATTGCGGGTGGTGCTCGTTTCTGGTGGTGCGGGGGGCGCGACGGTGGTCGCGGCCGACGGCACCGGAAGGGGTGGCTCCGGTGCCGCCGGTCAGGATAACGGTCCTGGTCAGGCCAGTGTGGCGACGAGCACGGCCTTGATGGTGTGCAGACGGTTCTCCGCCTCGTCGAAGACCACGGAGTGCCCGGACTCGAAGACCTCGTCCGTGACCTCCAGGGAGGTGAGGCCGTGACTGTCGAAGATCTGCCGGCCGACCCCGGTGCCCAGGTCGTGGAAGGCGGGCAGGCAGTGCATGAACTTGACGTCGGGGTTGCCGGTGGCCCGCAGGACGTCCATGGTCACCGCGTACGGGGCGAGGGCGGTGATCCGCTCGTCCCAGACCTCCTTGGGCTCGCCCATGGAGACCCAGACGTCGGTGACGACGAAGTCGGCGCCGCGCACGCCCTCCTCCAGGGTCTCGGTGAGCGTGATGCGCGCCCCGCTCCCCCGCGCGAGCTCCCGGGCCCGGTCGATGATCTCCTGGGCCGGCCAGTAGGACTTCGGGGCGACGATGCGCACGTCCATGCCGAGCAGGGCGCCGGTGACCAGGTAGGAGTTGCCCATGTTGAAGCGGGCGTCGCCGAGGTAGGCGAAGGTGATCTCGTGCAGGGGCTTGGTGCTGTGCTCGGTCATCGTGAGCACGTCGGCGAGCATCTGGGTGGGGTGCCAGTCGTCGGTCAGGCCGTTGTAGACGGGCACGCCGGCGAAGGCCGCCAGCTCCTCGACCTTCTGCTGGCTGTCGCCGCGGTACTCGATCCCGTCGAACATGCGCCCGAGCACGCGCGCGGTGTCCTTCACGGACTCCTTGTGGCCGATCTGCGAGCCGGCCGGGTCGAGGTAGGTCGTCGAGGCGCCCTGGTCGGCGGCGGCGACCTCGAACGCGCAGCGGGTGCGCGTCGATGTCTTCTCGAAGATCAGCGCGATGTTCTTCCCCCGCAGGTACCGCGTCTCCGTCCCGGCCTTCTTGGCGGCCTTCAGCTCCGCGGCCAGCTCGACCAGCCCGCGGAACTCCTCCGCGGTGAAGTCGAGCTCCTTGAGGAAGTGGCGGCCGGCGAGGGCGGTCGGGACTGTCGCCATGGGGCGCTCCAGGGATCTGCGGGTACGGGACACATGAACTCTGGAACAGTATACGGAAAGATGAATTCTTATACGGCCTGGCGTTCCACCGGACAGCTCATGCAGCGCGGCCCGCCCCTGCCCCGGCCCAGCTCGCTGCCCGGGATCTCGATCACCTCGATGCCCTGTTTGCGCAGGTGGGTGTTGGTGGTGGAGTTGCGTTCGTAGGCGACGACGACGCCCGGCTCCACGGCCAGCACGTTGCAGCCGTCGTCCCACTGCTCGCGCTCGGCCGCGTGGACGTCCTGGGTCGCGGTCAGGACGCGGATCTCGCTGAGGCCGAGCGCGGCGGCGATCGCGCGGTGCATGTGCTCCGGCGGGTGGTCGGTGACCTTCAGCTCCTTGTCGGCCACGCCCGGCTCGATGGTGTACGAGCGGAGCATGCCGAGTCCGGCGTACTGGGTGAAGGTGTCGCCGTCGACCATCGTCATCACGGTGTCGAGGTGCATGAAGGCCCGCCGCTTGGGCATGTCGAGGGCCACGATCGTGCGGGCGGAGCCGGCGGCGAACAGCTTGTGCGCGAGCATCTCCACGGCCTGGGGGGTGGTCCGCTCGCTCATGCCGATGAGGACCGCGCCGTTGCCGATGACGAGCACGTCCCCGCCCTCGATGGTGGAGGGGTAGTCGGCCTGGCCCTCGGACCAGAGGTGGAACGTCTCGTCGCGGAACAGCGGATGGTGCTGGTAGATCGCCTCGAAGTGGACGGTCTCGCGCTGCCGGGCGGGCCACCTCATGGCGTTGATGGACACGCCGTCGTAGATCCAGGCGGAGGTGTCCCGGGTGAAGAGGTGGTTGGGCAGCGGGCCGAGCAGGAAGTCGTCCAGCTCCATGGCGTGGAACCGCACGGAGATGGGCTCGGGGTGCGCTTCCAGGAACTCCCGCTTGGTCATGCCGCCGACCAGGGCCTCGGCGAGGTCGCGGGCGGGCAGGGTCTCGAAGGCGGCCCGGAGGTGGTCCGTGGCCAGCACTCCGTACTCCTTCTCGTCGAAGACCCGGTCCAGGACGAGCCGTCTGGCCTCCGGGAGGTCCAGGGTCTCGGTGAGCAGGTCGCCGAAGAGGTGCACGGCGACCCCGCGGTCGCGCAGCACGTCGGCGAACCCGTCGTGCTCGGCGCGCGCCCGGCGCACCCACAGCACGTCGTCGAAGAGAAGGGCGTCCTTGTTGCTGGGGGTGAGCCTTTTGAGCTCGAGATCCGGCCGGTGCAGGATCACGCGGGTGAGCGTCCCGGCCTCGGAGTCGACGTGGAATCCCATGCCTCCATCCTGACCATCCGGGGGGCTGTTCACCCCCTGTTTGCGCGGACGCGTGTGCGCCGGGGCGGCACCTGGCAGGGCGGGCCCCGCCCGGTCTTCGAGCACCGGGTGAACTACCGCAGCGCCATGATCTTCGGCACCGCGGCGGACTGAGCGCGCCGGCACTGCGGGTTCGGCACACGCGGTCGCACGGGACGGGTGGACCGGCCGCGCAGCGCCCCTCGGGCGCAGAGGGGCCCGTGTGCGCACAGTCGCGGCAGCCGACGCGGACGGCCGGCCCCGTGTGCTCCCCGTGCTCCGGCGAAGGCTCGCCTGCGACCTCCGACGCGGCGGTGAACGGCTCTCATCCTGGGCAGGTCGGCACCGATCGGCGGACGACGGCGAGCCAACTGCGGGGAGACGGCCTTGAGCGCTGACGCGATGATCACGCACTTCGTGGGTGCCTCCGCGCTGATCCTGGTGGCCGCCCACGCGGGCGGGTGGCTGGCCCGGCGGCTGAAACAGCCGTACATCGTGGGCCAGCTGTCGGCGGGCATCGCCCTCGGCCCGTCCCTGCTCGGCAGTACGGCCCCGGATGCGTACGCGGCGCTGTTCCCGGCGCAGATCGGTCCGGCCCTGACCGGGTTCGCGCAGTTCGCGCTGGTGGTGTTCCTGTTCGCGGTCGGCTACGAGCTGGATCTGAAGGTCCTGGGCGACCGGGCGCGCACCTCGCTGACGGTGGCGCTGGCGTCGTTCGTGGTGCCGATGGCCGTGGGCTCCGGCGGTGCGCTGCTGTTCCGGGACCAGCTGCACGAGCTGGGCATGCCGCGGGACCTCTCGCCCGCGATGGTGGTGTTCGCCGGCATCGCCCTGACGATAACGGCGGTGCCCGTGCTGACGGCCATCGTGCGGGAGAACGGACTGTCCCGCACGGTGCCGGGTGTGGTGGCGGTCTCCGCGGCCGGGGTGCTGGACGCGGTCTGCTGGACGGTGCTGGCCGCGGCGCTGATGGAGAACGGTACGGCCGAGGCGGCGCTCGGCTGGCCGTGGCGGGTGGCCATCGCCGTCGGCTTCGTCACGGCGATGGTGCTCGCGGCCCGGCCGGTGCTGCGCCGGCTGCTCTGGCGGACGCGGCTGGATCCCTCGCTGCGGCTGGCGCTCCTCATCGGCTTCGCCCTGGGGTCGGCCTGGGTCACCCACTCCCTCGGACTGCATGTGATCTTCGGGGCGCTGCTCGCCGGGGTGGTGGTGCCGCGTGAGGAGGGCGGCACGCTCGACCCGGATCTGCTGCGGCCGCTGCACGAGGTCAGTTCGCTGCTGCTGCCGTTCTTCTTCGTGGTCTCGGGGCAGTCCGTGGCCCTGCACAGCATGGACGGCACGGGCTGGGCCGTGCTGCTGGTGGTGACGGTGCTGGCGGTCATCACGAAGACCGGCAGCGGGACGCTCGCCGCCCGGCTGGGCGGACTGGACCGGCACGACGCGCGGATCGTCGGCGTCCTGCTCAGCGCCCGCGGCCTGACCGAGCTCATCGCCCTCAACGCGGGGCTCCAGGCGGGCCTGCTGAGCGCTCCCCTCTACACGGTCCTGGTCTTCATGGCCCTGGCCACCACGCTCCTCACCCAGCCCCTCCTGCTCCTGACCCGCCACCTGGCCGCACGCGACCGCCCCACGACACCGGCCCACGACGGTGCCGCCCTGCCCCGTCCCCAGGACGGCACGACGAGGGCCCCGGTGGGGGACGCGCCCGACCCGACCGGCCGCTGACACACCGCCGCGCTGCCGGAAGCCCGGCGGGCTGGGAAACCCGCCGGCCCCGGACAGCGACGGCGGTCCGCCGGCCACCGCCACCGAGACCGCTCCGCCGCCCGAAGCGACCGGCAGCCCGAGCCGGCCACCGAAGGCGGGCGCTCACGTGGCGTGCCACGACCGGCACGCCGGCGTGGTGCCGGAGGCCCGCCGCCCCCGGCGGTGACCAGCGTCGGGGGCCGGGGGGTGGGGCGGCTGCGGGTGGTCAGAGTCGGGGGTCCACCGGCTCCGACTCCAGGGCCAGTACTCCGAAGACCGCCTCGTGCACCCGCCACAGCGGCTCGCCGTCCGCCAGCCGGTCCAGGGCCTCCAGGCCGAGGGCGTACTCGCGGATCGCCAGGGACCGCTTGTGGTTCAGGAACCGCTGCCGCAGCCGGGCGAGGTTGTCGGGGCGGGTGTACTCGGGGCCGTAGATGATCCGCAGGTACTCGCGGCCCCGGCACTTGATGCCGGGCTGCACCAGGCGGCCCTTGGCATCGCGCACCAGCGCGCCGGCCGGCTTGACGACCATGCCCTCGCCGCCGCGGCCGGTCATCTCCAGCCACCAGTCGATCCCGGCGCGGACCGACTCGGGGTCGCCGGTGTCGACGTACAGCCGCCGGGTGGTCTGCAGCAGGCCGCCGGCGTCGTGCTCGACGAGCCGGTCGATCAGGGCGAGCTGCTCGTCGTGCGGCAGGGCAGCGAGACTGCGGCCCTGGACGGCCAGGATCTGGAAGGGCGCCAGGCGGACGCCGTCCAGGCCCTCGGTCGTCCAGCAGTAGCGCCGGTAGGCGTCCGTGAACGCGGCGGCGTCGGCGGCCCGTCCGCGCTGCCGGGCCAGCAGCTCGGTGACGTCGACGCCCCGGGCCGCGGCACCCTCCAGTGCGGCCAGCGCACCGGGGAACACCGCGCCGGAGGCGGCGCCCACGGCGGCGTACTGCGAGCGCAGCAGCCCGCCGGCCTTCAGCGACCACGGCATCAGCTCGGCGTCGAGCAGCATCCAGTCGGTGGACAGCTCGTCCCACAGGCCCGCCTCGCCGATCGCGGTGCGCAGCCGGCCGAGGATCTCCTCGGTGACCGACTCGTCGTCCAGGAACGGGCGGCCGGTACGGGTGTACAGGGAGCCGGTGGGGCCGTCCACCCCGAAGCGGGCACGGGCCGCCCCGGTGTCGCGGCACACCAGGGCCACCGCCCGCGAGCCCATGTGCTTCTCCTCGCACACGACCCGGGCGACGCCGTCCGCCGCGTACTGGGCGAACGCCTCCTTCGGGTGCTCCAGGTAGCCGTCCACGCCGGAGGTGGCGGTCGGCGCCATGGTCGGCGGGAGGTACGGCAGCAGCCGGGGGTCGGTCGCGAAGCGGCTCATGACCTCCAGCGCGGCCGCCGCGTTCTCCTCCCGGACGGTGATCCGGCCGGCGTGCCGGGTCTCCACCACCCGGCGGCCGTGCACGTCCGCCAGGTCCAGCGGGCGGCCGTCGTGCCCGCCCGGCGCCTCGGTGCGCAGCGGCTTCGCCGGCTCGTACCAGACCCGTTCGGCGGGTACGTCCACCAGCTCGCGCTCCGGCCAGCGCAGCGCGGTGAGCTTGCCGCCGAAGACGGCGCCGGTGTCCAGGCAGATGGTGTTGTTGAGCCAGGTCGCCTCCGGGACGGGGGTGTGTCCGTAGACGACGGCCGCGCGGCCCCGGTAGTCCTCGGCCCACGGGTAGCGCACCGGCAGCCCGAACTCGTCCGTCTCGCCGGTGGTGTCGCCGTACAGGGCGTGGCTGCGGATCCGGCCGGAGGTGCGGCCGTGGTACCGCTCCGGCAGACCGGCGTGGCAGACCACGAGCCGGCCGCCGTCGAGGACGTAGTGGCTGACGAGTGAGTCGATGAACTCCCGTACCTCGGCCCGGAACTCCTCGCTCTCGCCCTCCATCTGCTCGATGGTCTCGGCGAGGCCGTGGGTGTGCTGGACCTTGCGGCCGCGCAGGTGGCGGCCGTACTTGTTCTCGTGGTTGCCGGGCACGCACAGCGCGTTGCCCGACTTGACCATCGCCATCACGCGGCGCAGCACGCCGGGGCTGTCCGGGCCGCGGTCGACCAGGTCGCCGACGAACACGGCGGTGCGGCCCTCGGGGTGCACGCCGTCGGCGTAGCCCAGCTTGCCGAGCAGAGCCTCCAGTTCGGACGCGCAGCCATGGACGTCGCCGATGATGTCGAAGGGGCCGGTGAGGTGCGTCAGGTCGTTGAACCGCTTCTCCGTGACGACGGTGGCGTGTTCGACCTCCTCCGCTCCGCGCAGGACGTGCACCTTGCGGAAGCCCTCGCGCTCCAGGTGGCGCAGGGAGCGCCGCAGTTCGCGGATGTGGCGCTGGATGACCCGGCGTGGCATGTCGGCCCGGTCGGTGCGGGCGGCGTTGCGCTCGGCGCACACCTCCTCGGGGACGTCGAGGACGATGGCGATCGGCAGGACGTCGTGCTTCCTGGCCAGTTCGATCAGCTGCCGGCGCGCCTCGGGCTGCACGCTGGTGGCGTCCACGACGGTGCGCCGGCCGGCGGCGAGCCGCTTGCCCGCTATGTAGTGCAGGACGTCGAAGGCGTCCCGGCTCGCGCTCTGGTCGTTCTCGTCGTCGGCGACCAGTCCCCGGCAGAAGTCGGAGGAGATGACCTCGGTGGGCTTGAAGTGCCGCCGGGCGAAGGTGGACTTGCCGGAGCCGGAGGCGCCGATCAGCACGACGAGGGAGAGGTCGGTGACGGGCAGGGCGCGGGCCCCGACACCGGTGCCGGTGGTGGTCATGCGGCCTTCGCCTCCTTCTCGCCGGCGGTCTTCAGGGTGAACACGGCCATCTGGGTGGGCGGCCCCACCTGGGGGTCGTCGGGGCCGACGGGGCGGAACTCGACGCCGTAGCCGTGCCGTCCGGCGGCCGCCTCCGCCCAGGTGCGGAACTCCTCGCGGGTCCACTCGAAGCGGTGGTCGCGGTGGCGGACGTGGCCGGCCGGGAGGCTCTCCCAGCGCACGTTGTACTCCACGTTGGGCGTGGTCACGACGACGGTGCGGGGGCGGGCGGCGCCGAACACCGCGTACTCGAGGGCGGGCAGCCGGGGCAGGTCGATGTGCTCGATCACCTCGCTGAGCACCGCCGCGTCGTAGCCCTTGAGGCGGTTGTCGGTGTAGGCGAGGGAGCCCTGGAAGAGGCTGACGCGAGCGGCCTGCCGCTCGGCCATGCGGTCCAGCCTCAGCCGCCGGGCGGCGATGGTGAGCGCGCGCACCGACACGTCCACGCCGGCGATCTCGGTGAACCGCGGCTCCTTGAGCATCTCGCGCACCAGGTGTCCCTCACCGCAGCCGAGGTCGAGGACGCGGGCGGCGGCGGACTCCCGGAGCGCGGCGAGGATCGCCTCGCGCCGCTGCACGGCGAGCGGGGCCGGCCTCTCCTCGGTCTCGGGCGCGGTCTCCGCCGCGACGGCGTTGTCGATCTCCTCGACCTCGCTGTCGTCGCTCTCGGCGAGGCGCACCAGTTCCAGCCGCTCCATCGCCTGGCGCGTCAGCGACCAGCGGCGGGACAGATAGCGGTTTGTGATCAACTTGGCCTCGGGGTGGTGGTGGAGCCAGGCCCCGCCGGCCCGCATCAGCTTCTCGACCTCGTCGGCGGAGACCCAGTAGTGCTTGGCGTCGTCCAGCACGGGCAGCAGCACGTACAGGTGGCGCAGCGCGTCGGACAGGGTGAGGGTGTCCGCTTCCAGTATCAGCCGCACGTACCGGGACTCGCCCCACTCGGGGAACTCGGTGTCCAGCGGGACGGCGCCCGCGGTGACGGTCCAGCCGAGCGGTTCGAAGAGCCGGCGCACGAGGTCCGGGCCGCCGCGGGCGGGCAGTGCGGGCACCTCGACGCGCAGCGGCAGCGGTTCGGCGGCCCGCTCGGGCCTGGCCTTGCACACGCCGCGCATCGCGCTGGAGAAGACGTTGCCGAGCGCGACGGCCAGCAGGGAGGAGGCGGCGTAGGGGCGGTCGTTGACGTAACTCGCGAGGGCCGCGTCGGGCGCGCCGCCCCGGCCCTTGCCCTTGCCGCGCCGGACCAGGGCCACCGCGTCGACCTCCAGCAGCAGCGCCGCGGTGCAGCGCTGCTCCTCCGCCTCGGGGTAGAGCACGTGGGCCGTGCCGAAGGAGGTGGAGAACGCCTGCGCCCGGTCGGGATGCTTGTGCAGCAGGAAGCCGAGGTCGGTCGCGGGGCGCTCGGGGGTGCCGGTGGTGGTGATGGTCAGGAACATGCGGAGGGCCTCTCCGGCTGGTGGACGGTGGGAGGGTGCCGTGCGCGCGAGAGCCCCCGGTCTGCGCCGGGGGCTCCGCGGGGCTTCGGCCGGCGTCCACACCATCGCACAGGGCGGGTGACCGGCGCCTTCGCTTATTCCGGGTGCGGCCTCAGGTGAGCTGCGACTGGACCTGGGAGGAGATCAGTTCCAGGTGGTCCAGGTCGTGCAGGTCGAGGACCTGGAGGTAGATCCGCTGCGAACCGGCCTCGGCGTAGCGGCCGATCTTGTCGACGACCTCGGCCGGGGAGCCCGCCAGGCCGTTGGTCTTCAGCTCGTCCACCTCGCGTCCGATCACGGCGGCCCGGCGGGCGACCTCGGCGTCGTCCCGGCCGACGCAGACGACGAGGGCGTTGGAGTAGGTCAGGGCACCGGCCGGGCGGCCGGCCTGCTCGGCCGCGGCCCGGACCCGGCCGAACTGGCGCTCGGTGTCCTCGATCGAGGCGAAGGGGATGTTGAACTCGTCGGCGTACTGCGCGGCGAGGCGCGGGGTGCGGGTGGCGCCGTGGCCGCCGATGAGCACGGGGACCTTCCGCTGCGCGGGCTTGGGCAGCGCGGGCGAGTCGGTCAGGTCGTAGTACTTCCCGTGGAAGTCGAAGGTCTTGCCGGCCTCCGTCGCCCACAGGCCGGTGACGATCGCGAGCTGTTCCTCCAGGCGGCCGAACTTCTCCTTCGGGAACGGGATGCCGTACGCCTTGTGCTCCTCCTCGAACCAGCCGGCGCCGAGGCCCAGCTCGACCCGGCCGCCGGACATCTGGTCGACCTGCGCGACCTGGATGGCGAGCACGCCGGGGAGGCGGAAGGTGCCGGCGGTCATCAGGGTGCCGAGCCGGATGCGCCTGGTCTCGCGGGCGAGACCGGCCAGGGTGATCCAGGCGTCGGTGGGGCCGGGGAGACCGTCCACGGAACCCATGCGGAGATAGTGGTCGGAACGGAAGAACGCGTCGAAGCCGAGATCCTCGGTGGCCTTCGCCACGCTGAGCAAGGTGTCGTAGGTGGCCCCCTGCTGGGGCTCGGTGAAGATACGGAGATCCATACCTCCATCCTGCACGCTCCGGCGGGGCGCGCTGGTCACCGGGAACCGGCGGAACCCGCGGGTCCCACGGTCTGGCCGGCCTCCCGCTGCGGTGACGCCGCGTCCCGGTCGGCCAGTTTGCGCAGCAGCTCCCGGACACGGTCCCGGGACTCGTCGGCGGCGTCGATGCCCTCCATGCACTGCCAGTACGTGCCCTCGTCGTCCGCGGCGCAGGCGACGCCGACGAGGGCGATGCCGATCTCGCCGAGCAGCGTGCCGAGGCTCATCAGGGCCTGGCGGGCGTCGCCCAGTTCGGTGAGCTGGGCGGCGCGCAGCTCACCGGGGGCCAGATCGGGTGTGTGCAGCACCCCGCAGCCGCGGCCCGCCAGCTCGGTCAACCCGATGGCCTCGCCGCGCAGTTCGGGCGGCCCGGAGACCGCCAGACGGCTGCCTATGGCCTGTGCCAGGGCCTGCGCCTGCCACACCTCGGTGAGGATCTGCGGCGCCTCGCCGGCGGCGGCGAGGGCACGCCCGCTTCTCACGATCAGCCGCACCGCGTCCATGGCTGTCCCCGTCCGTCCGACGCACCCTCGGCACGTCCGCCCGCTCGACACTGTCCACTACCCAGAGTGAAGGCGCTTGGGGCGAAAAGCTAGAGGAAGGCGGAAATCTGGGGACAACAAATCGATTACTGGCGGGATTTCGACTGCGGAGAGTAATAACGGAGCAGGTGACTCCTCGCAGTTCGACGTACGTCCCCCTCGGCGTCACCCCGGCGTTGCGTCGCCCCGCCCTCCCGGTGCCGGGAACCTCAGCTCGTTCCGCTCGATCTTCGCCGCCAGCGCGGCCAGCGGGTCGACGCCGAGCACTTCGCACAGCTGGAGCAGGTACGCCAGGACGTCGGCGACCTCGTCCCGGACGCGGTGTGCGGTGCCGGGGTCGGCCATGACGCGCTCGGACTGCTCGGGCGTCAACCACTGGAAGATCTCGACGAGTTCGGAGGCCTCCACGCTGAGCGCGGCGACGAGGTTCTTCGGGGTGTGGTACGGCTGCCAGTTCCGCGCGGCGGCGAACTCGGCCAGTCTGCGCTGCAGGGCCGCGAGGTCCGGAGGATGATCGGTCACGGCTCCAGGTGTACCACCGTGGCGCCCTCCGTCCCCGGCACCCACGATGCCTCGCTCACCGCTCCGACGAGGCGGATGTGCCCCCGCTCGCACATCCTGACCGCCAGCCGGAGCAGTTCCTCCCGCTGACGAGGGTCCAGACCCCGGTCGAAGCCGTCCGCCAGGACGGTGAGGGTCTGCAGCGCCGCGGGCACCTCGCCGGCCGGGTCGACCTCCAGCACCCCGGGACCGGTGAACAGCACCAGGGCAAGCGCGAGGTAGCGGAGTTCCCCGTGGCCGAGCCGGGCCAGGGCGGTACGGATCCCGTCGCCCCGGTCCAGCAGCGCGCGGACCACTCCGCCCGCGGCCGGCTCGGCGAGCACGTCCGCGACCGGCCCCGCGCACCCGGCGCGCACCGCGGCGACGAACTGCGCGTGCCGGCGCCGGCACTCGGTGCGGGTGCGCCACAGCACGTCCGCGAGGTTGTCGCAGCCGCCGAGCAGCCGGCCCGAGCCGGTCGGCACGGGGTCCCGCATCCGGTCGGGCCGCGGATCGCAGGCGTAGACGGAGCGCAGGGCGACCACCATCTGCTCGGCGGCGGCGAGGACGCGGCGCTGTCCGTCCGTCTTTCCGGCGACGCGCAGCGGCAGCAGCGCGGTGCCGAGCCGGTCGTCCGGCAGCGGGGCACGGGTGACGGGCGCCGAGCCGGCCGTGTGCCAGGCGGCCTGCACGGCGCGGCGCCCGGGGTCGCGCAGGGCGGTCTCCAGCAGGACGACGCCGTCCGCCGTCAGCCGCTCCCCCACGATGCGCAGCTCGGGCTCGGCCTGCACGGCGATGTCGAGCCGCACCGGGCCCTCGGGTCCGTCGGCCGTGCAGCCGATGCGGAAGCCGCGGCGGCGCTGGGCGTCGGGCCGGGCCCGCTCGGGCACGCAGGCGACCGGGTCCGGGAACACCGTGCCGAGTGCCGCGCCGCCGCCGAGCCGGGCGAGAGCCTCGTACGCCTGGAGCGCGCTGGTCTTGCCGCAGCCGCTGGGACCGGTGAGGAGGGTGAGCGGGCCGAGGCGGACGGCGACGCCGCGGTGCGCGGCGAACGCGGACAACCGCAGCTCGGTGACGCACGGCCGGTCCGGGTGTCCCCCGTCGTGCCGGGGCGGCGGCGACGCCGGGCGGGCGGGAGGGGTGGGCGCCGTTGACGGGATGGACACGGCCATATGCGGACCGTATGGCTCCGATCCCGCGCCGAACCGTTCCGCCCGAGTGATGTTCCTACGATCGGGGGACGATCGGGGACGCTCGGGCGACCGGCCCCGCCGCACGGGGACCACGCTCCCCCTCGCGGGGCCGCAGGCGCAGGGCACGGCCGCCTCACACCGGCGCACCGCACCGGGACGACGGCGACCCGCTCGCGGGCGCGGTCCGTCAGGCGGGGCCACGGTCCCCCGCTCACCGCACCCGGGGCCGCTCGCGGACGAAGGGGCCCGGCGGCCGTCGTCCCGCGAACGTGGTGGGCCGGGG
>NZ_JACVQF010000223.1 GCF_014534645.1 Streptomyces griseicoloratus | reverse complement strand
CACCGGGCGGCTGGGCCGCGCGGGTGGTGCCGTGGGGTGGTCGTGCGCGGCTCACCCGGACGGACCGGCGCGCTGGCCGAGGGGCGGGGCGGTGGTGGCGTGGAATGGCGTGACCGATCTTGCACGGCCCCCGGCCGCCCCGGCTCCCAGGAGGGACCCCCGATGCACCGCACCCCGGCCGCCCGCCCTCTCCTCGTCCTCGTGCTCTCGGCCGCCCTGGTCCTGGCCCTGTCCGCCTGCTCCGCCGGTGACCGCCACGACGCCCGCCAGGCCCCCACCGCCCCGGCGACCGCCCAGTCCCCGGCCGTGTTGCCCTCGCCCACCGCGCCGCCCGCCCTCACCCGGGACCAGGCGCGGGCCGCCCTGATCACGGAGGCCGACCTCGGGGAGCCGTGGGAGCCGACCCAGGGTGCCGCGACCTGGCGGGACGGGCTGCTCAAGGCCACCGCCGAGCACCCGGACTGCCAGCGGCTGCTGGACGCCCTCTACACCGAGGAGCTCTTCGACTCCGCCCCGGCTCCCCGCGCGACGGCCGCCCTCGACGACGGCGTCGACGGGGCCCAGCTGCACTACCGGATCACCGCCCACCGCGCGGCGGACCTCGACCGGACGCTGGCCTGGATGGGGACGCTGCCGGACACCTGCGGCCAGTTCCCCGCCGAGACCGACCACGGAGACCCCCTGGACGTCCAGGTCGTCGGCCTGGACGTGCCCGAGGCGGGGGACGCCCGCCAGGCTCTGCGGGTGGCGGTGGGCATCGAGGACACCGTCCTCACCATGGACGTCGTCGCGGCACGCCTCGGCGACGACGCGATCAGCCTGACCAACGGCACCCTCGGCGAGATCGCGGGCGACGCCACCTGGACGGCCCTGGAAACCGGCGCCCGCCGGCTGACGGAGATCCGGCGTCAGGGCCGCGCCCAGGTGTAGGACCACCGCCACACCCGCGCCAGCCATGGAACAGGCCGTGCGGCCCCGGCAACGGCACGGACGCGCAGTCGGGCTGTCGGGCCGTCGGGCCGTCGGGCCGTCGGGCCGTCGGGCCGTCGGGCCGTCGGGCTGTCGGGCTGTCGGGCTGTCGGGCTGTCGGGCTGTCGGGCTGTCGGGCTGTCGGGCCAAGGCATCGCCGGCCGGGGACAGGGGCCGCCGGCCGGGGCGCCATCCACCGGTGGTGCCGCGGCCCGGCCACGGGCCCCGGCGGAACCTCTGCCGGTGCGCCACACCCGCGTCAGCCACGGCACAGGCCGTGCGGCCCCAGGCAAAAGCACTGCGCGTCGTCGGGCCGTCGGGCCAAGGCGTCGCCGGCCCGGCGGCATCCACCGGGGGTTCCGCGGTGCGGCTAGCGGTCCTGGTCGAACGTCTGCCGGTGGGCGACCACCTCGCGGGCCATGGTGTGAGCCGTGTGGCCGCGGGCGAAGGCGCGGGCGCGGAGTCGGGCCAGGGCCTCGTCGGCGCCGACACCGAGCTGGGCCATGATCATGCCGACGGCCTGGTGGACCTCGTGGTGGTCGCCGCCCAGCCCGCTCAGCCACGCCTCCCCGCCCTGGACGTCGTACTCCTCACCGAGCGGCAGTGCCGTCAGCGCCGTCGTCATCACGGCGGCGACGAGCCGTGCCGTGCGCAGCTCGGAGCCGGTCAGCCGGCCGGGGGTGTCGCGGTAGAGGTCGAGGGTGCCCACGCACACCGCGTCGTCGCCCAGCGGCAGCGCGTACACCGCCCGCACCCCGACGGCCGTCGCCTGCTGGGCGAAGACGGGCCAGCGGCCGGCGTCGGCGCCGGCGGTCAGGTCGCAGGCCAGCACGGGCGCGCCGGTCTCGGCGGCCCGCACGCAGGGCCCGTCGCCGAGGGTCGTCTGGATCTCCGCCAGGTAGGCGGCCCGCTCGCCGCTGGTGCACAGCCGTACCGGCACGCCCTCGCCGCGCAGCGACACGCTGGCGCCGGTCACCGGCAGCAGCCGCACCGCCATCTCGCACAGCCGTCCCGGCACCTCGCCGGGCGGCGCGTCCCGCACCCCCTCGGCGATCACCTCGGCGGCGCCCGCCACGTCCGGGGACCACCAGGGGTCGTCGCTGGGCCGCACGGTCACCGCCTCCTTCGCACCCACCTGCCCGGAGACGAGCCCCGACTACCCGTGGCCGGCCCCGCGAAACCGGCCCGGCGACAGCGCCTGCCGCCTTCCCCGCGCCACCCGCCCCGGACCCGTCACAGGGGAGGCTGTGCCGGCGCGGGTCCGAGGGTGGTGGTGCCGGGGGCCGTACGGTGCCCGAGCCCCGTCCGGTACGCGTCCAGCGCCGCCTCCACCCGCCCGGTGCGGCGCAGCAGGTCGCCCAGCAGCCGGCACAGGTCGGCCAGGTCCCCGGCGGCGCCCGCCCGCTCCAGCAGGCTGAGCGCACGGACGTAGTGCTCCTCGGCGGTCTCGGTGTCGCGGGCGTCCTCGGCAATGATGCCGAGCAGCCGGTGCGCGCCGGCGGAGTGCACGGCGCCGCGTTCGGAGGACAGGTCGTCGAGCACCCCGTGCAGCAGCTCGGCGGCCTCCTCCGACTTGCCGCGCCGGTGCAGTACGTCGGCCAGCTCGACGGCGACCTGGCTGCTGTAGAGGGTGGCGCGGCTGGCGGTCAGCATGCCCAGGGCCTCCCGCATCTCGGCCTCGGCGCGGGGGAGTTCGCCGTTCTGGGCGCAGACGTAGCCGCGCATCCAGTGGCAGTTGGCCAGTTCGGTGCGCAGCTGGAGCGTGCGGTACAGCTCGGCCGCCTTGGCCAGCGAGGCGTCGGCCTCGGCGAGGCGGCCCTCGGCGAGCAGGGTGCGGGCGACGGACCGGTGCATCCGCGCCACCAGCGCCGGGTCTCCCGCCCGGGGCGCGAGGGCGAGGGCCAGCTCGGCGGCCTGGGCGGCCCGCGCGTGCGCCCCCATGTCCATGTAGGGGCCGATGACGCTGGCGTAGAGCAGGAGCAGCGCGTCGGGGTCGTGCAGGCCGCCGCGGTTGAGCTCGTCGAGGGTGGATTCCAGCAGGTAGACGGCGTACCGCAGTTCACCGGCGAGGTAGTGGGCGAGGGCCCGGCCGCGCAGCGCCGGGACGCGCGCGGGCAGCGGCGCGTCGGCCAGGCACTCCTCGGCGGCCTCGAAGTACCGCCGGCCGGCCACCAGCTCGCCGGTCTCCACGGCGCACTCCCCGAGGCCGAGCAGCGCGGCGGCCCGCTCCTCGGTGAGGCCGTACCTCTCCGCCTCGGCGAGCAGTTCGCCGTAACTTTCCGCCGCCTGCTCGGCACCGCCGGTGGCGAGCGTGCGCCGGGCCTCGGTGAGCCTGAGGCGCAGGTCGGTGGCGAGCCGTGCCGGGCGTCCGGTGGCCAGCTCCTCGTAGCCGACGCCGAGCCGGTCCGCGAGGTGCCGCAGCGCCTCGTCGGAGGGGCGGACGCGGCCGGCCTCCAGCGTGGAGATGTAGGCGGGCGTGTACGCCGGCTCCGCCAACTGGCGCTGTGTCATCCCGCGTTCGACGCGCAGCCGCTGCACGCGGCGCCCGATGGCCTCCTGGTCGTCACGGTCCCCCACTGCCAACTCCCCCTGTGGCTCTTGCCGTTCGACTCCGACGCCCCTAGGTTAAACCGCAGATTAAGCGCGCTTAACACGATGTTGCAGAGGACGCCGTGCTCGAACGCACCCGCACCGCCGAGCGGTACGCCAGAGGTTTCGCCGCCGGCGTCGCGGCCGTGGCCTGTCTGCTCCTGGCCGCGAACGCGGGCCCGGCCGGGCCCGCGGATCCCCCCGAGCCGGCCCGGCACCCCGCGGTCACGGACTCGCTGGCCACGGTGAGCCGCTGAGGCCCGTCCGTCGGATCATGCCCCGGCCGCGGGTTGCGCACGCACCCCGGCCCCGCTCGTCCGGACCGGCGTCATGCCTGCGTCTGGAGCCGCCGCAGTTTCCGCTGCACATGGTCGAGCGCTCCCTCGCGCCGGCCCGGGACCCGGCCGCGCAACGCGGCGAGTGCCGCGCCCAGCTCACGGGCCGGCCCCGCCTCGCCGATCCGCCCCCACTGGTGGTGGGCCCGGTCGACGGCCGCCTCGACGGCGGGCGCGTCCGGCGCCTGTCCGGCGTTCAGCCGGGCGGTGGCCACCGCCAGCCAGGCGCGGCAGCTGCGCACCGGATCCCCGGCGAACATGGCCAGGTCCGCCCGGACCTCCGTCCAGTGCAGCGCGTCCTCGGAGGCGGGCCCGTACGCCTGCGCGGCGGCCCGCTCGTGGTGCGCGGCGAGCGCCTCGGCGTCGGCGTGCCGCCCGGACCGGACGGCGTCGGCGATGACCGCGTGCGGATCACCCGGCAGGGGCCCCGGCGCCGACAGCACCAGGTCGGCCGCGGTGGCCCCGCCCTCGGCCGCGGCACGGGCCAGCGCCTGCTGGTGCAGCTGGTCCGGCGGTGGCCGGTGCCCGCTGCGCAGGATCGTGGCGATGGCGCGCATGTACGCCGGCTCCGCCACGGTCCGCCGGGACGGCGGCGGCGCGATGCGGCCGTGAACGGTGTTGTTGCGCCCCGAGTCGAGCGGATTGGCCCGCAGCCACTGCCAGGTCTCCCGGTCCGCGTGCAGGTCCAGCAGCAGCGTCGTCGCCCCGGTCGGCCGCAGGCGCAGTTCCTCGCGGATCCAGTGCCAGGGCAGGGCGGTGTAGCGGACCGTCGCCGGTGTCGTGCGGGCCAGGGCCAGGTGGGGCAGGCGCTGGCGGCGGTCCAGCTGGAGCTGTCCGGTGACGTACACCGTGAGCGGGCCGGGGGCCGCCGCGGCGGCGCGCAGCCGGGTGAGGACGGCCTGCGGCTCCAGCGGGTCGGCCAGTTCGACGACGTTCGCGGTGTCCGTGCCGGCCAGCACGGCGGGCGGCACGGCCGCGAGGACGGGAAGCACCGACGCCGCGTCCACCAGACACCCCTTGCCCACGGGCGATGCCGCGAGCAGCAGCACGGTTCCGGGCATGTCCCCTCCCCCTGTCGATCACGTACGGCAGCACCGTAACCGCTGCGCCTGCAAAGGGTGGCCCTCACCGGACACTCGGCCCCCCTCGGCGCACCTGCGGTACCTGGCAGCCCCCGGCCCGCCGGGTGCGCCGGCGTTCAGTGCCACAGGCGTCGTACCGCGAACACCGTCGTGTCGTCGGCCAGCCGGCCCCCGCAGTGGCGCAGTGTGCCGTCGCGGACGAGGGCGACCAGCCGCCGCGGCTCGGCGTTGCGCGGGTCGGCGGCGACGGCGCGGGCGACCTCGTCGGCGTGCCGGTAGAAGCATCCCGAGGAGTCCCGGCACTCGGTCACCCCGTCGGTGACCATCAGCAGCGTCTCGTCGTGCGCGAGGGCCACCCGCTGCACCGGCGCCGACGACCCGGGGACCAGTTCCCCGAGGCCCAGCGGAAGCCCGCCGCGGGCCGGCACGGGCCGGACTCCCGCCGGGCTGACCGCAAGCGGCGGCTCGTGGCCGAAGACGACGGCCTCCACCGCGTCGGGCAGCTCGTCGCGGAACCCGATCAGCACGGCGGTCGCGAAGCGGTCGCCGTCGGAGCGGCCCAGGGCAGCGGTGTGCCGACGGTGGCGCACCATGCGGACCTCCAGCCGCTGGGCGACCGTGGCGAGGTCCGGCTCGTGGTAGGCGGCCTCGCGGAACGTGCTGAGCAGCGCGGCCGCCGTCTCCACCGAGCCCAGCCCCTTGCCCTGCACGTCGCCGAGGAGGACGCGGGTGCCGTGGGGGCCGGGCTGGATGTCGTAGAAGTCGCCGCCCACCCGGGCGTCGATGTCCGCGGAGAGGTAGACGCCGGCGTGGTCGAGGCCGCCCCAGCCGACCGGGAACGGGCGCAGCACGGTGCGCCGGGTGGTCTCGGCGATGTCCCGCATGTGCAGCATGCGCCGCTCCCCGCCGATCCGGACCATACAGGCCAGCGTGGCGAGGAGACTGCCCACGGCGACGAGGATGAAGTCGGGCAGCCCGCTCTGGTACTGGTGCGGCCAGGCGCCGTCCACGACGACGTAGCCGCCGATCGCGAGCACCCCGAAGACGGCCGTGCTCCATACCCCGCAGATCGCGGCGGCGATGCCGGGCACCAGCACGATCCAGGAGATCACCCGGAAGTCGCCGCCGGTGCCGAGGTCGGTCAGCAGGATGCCGGCGAAGAGCAGCAGCGGGATCACCCAGGCGATGCTGCGTCCGCCGACGCTCAGCAGTCGCCGTCGGTGGGCGACGTCCTCCGGGCTCGTACCGAACGGCCGGCCGGGCCGCCCCGGACGTCCGCTCACCGGCCTCAGGACGCGACCCCTCACGCGCCTCAGCGAAACACGGCACGGTCGGGCCCGCATCCTGACTTGCCCGCCGGGCCGCCCCGGTGTCCGCTGGTAGTCGGGGCGAGGAGAGAGGAGTGCTGTCATGGCTCACGCGGCACCCGCGACCCGCGGGACGACCGGCCGAGGCCCTTCGACACCCGACGTCTTCGGCCCGGGTGTGCACACGGCCGCGAGGTGGGCGGTGCCCGTCGTCCTCGGGCTCGTCTACGGCTACTGGGCCGCGGCCAACCGGCGCGACGCCGGACCCATCACCGGCTGGAACCTGTTGTTCGGCTTCGTCACCGCGCTGGTGTTCGCCGTGCTGTACGTGGCGGTCCGGACGGTGGCCCAGCGGCTGGGCCGCGAACTGCACGCGGTGCTGTGGGCGGCGTTCGCCGGATGCGCGTTCGGCTTCCTGTTCAGCCAGACCGGGGCGAGCGTGCTCAAGTCCACGGGCCTGTCGCTGGTGATCGCGGCGGCGCTGTTCGCGGTGCTGTTCTACCGCTACTACACGCACGAGGACGCGGAGGGCCATCGCATCGCCTCCTGACCCCGAGGGCGGCCCGGTCCCGCCGGGCGTTCGGTCCGTGCCGCCCGTTCGGTCCGTGTCCTGCGGCCATTTGCAGGCACACCGCTCGCGCGCCCCGTCGCCCGGGCCTTGTCTGGGAGGGTGCCCCCACGTCTTCGGAGCGCCCTGTCGGCCGTCCTGGTCGTCCTCGCCTGCCTGCTCGCACCCTGCGGGACGCTGGCGGCCTGGGCGGCCTACGGGCTGGCCGACACCGGCCGGTACGTCGCCGCCATGGCGCCGCTCGCCACCGACCCCGACGTGCGGGAAGCGGTCGCCGACACGGTGGGCGACGGGATCATGGACAAGGTGGCCACGGGCCCGGCGCACGGCGCCGTACGGCTCTTCGTGCACGACGCGACCCGCTCGTTCACCCAGACCGCCGCCTTCCGCGTGGGCTGGGACGCGGCGAACCGCGCCGTCCACGACGCGGTGCTGCGCGCCCTGCGCGACGAACGGACGGACGGACGCCCCGTCACCGTCGACCTGGCCCCCGTCACCGCCCGGATCAAGGACCGGCTGGCCCAGGACCACGTGCCCTTCGCGCACCGCATCCCGGTCCGGCACACGACGGTCACCGTGCTGCGGGCCCAGGAGGCGGACCGGCTGAGGAAGGGCTACGACGTACTGGAGGTCGCCGCCTTCTGGCTGCCGCTCGCGGCCGTCGTCTTCGCCGTCGCGGGCATCGCGGTCGCCGCCTGCCGCCGCCGCGCGGTCGCGGCCACCGGGATCGGCACCGCCGTCGGCGGCGCGCTGCTCGCCCTCGCCGTCGTGGTGGGCCGGCACCTGACCCTCGCCGAGCTGCCCGGCGCGATGCGCGGCCCGGCCGCGGGCGCCGTCTACGACGCCCTCACGGCCACCCTGCGCACCGCCTCCTGGCTGCTGGTCGCCCTCGGTCTGACCGTCGCCCTCGTCTCCTGGCTCACCGGCCGCTACGGCCGCGTGCTGCGCCGCCGGGCACGCGGCCGTACGGCGGACCCGGCCACCCCGCCACGGCCCACACGCGCCCGCCTCTAGGCGCCCGTACCTGGCGAAGGGCGCCCGCCCGGCCTCAGGTGCGGCCGGAGGGGCAACTTTCCACCCCCGCGTCCCGTCTTTGAGGGAGGATTCGGGCATCTCTGGGATTCGGGGATTCGGGGACCTCAGGTGTGGGCGCCGCACCCCGCGAGCGGAAGGCCGGACGTGGACACGGACACGGTGACCGATGAGCGGACGGACTCCCGCGGCCGTGCGGAGGGGCGCCGGACCGGCCGGCGGTCCGGGGCCTGGTGCGCCGGGCTGCTGTTCGCCGGGGTGAGCGTGGTCGTCGGCTGCCGGGCCGCCGACAGCGACGGCATCACGCCGGTGCCGCAGCTGCTCGCCTTCCTGCCCTGGCTGCTCGTGCCGACCGGGGCCGGGCTGCTGCTGACGCTGCTCGCCCGCTGGTGGACCGGGGCGGTGTGGGGGGTCGCCCTGCTGGGGTCACTGGCCTGGTTCATCGAGCCGTACGGCAAGACCGCCGATCCCTCCGGCCCTCCCGTCGCCGAGGTGCGGGTGCTCACCTCGAACGTGGAGTTCGGACAGGGCACCGACTCGCTGGTCGCCGCCGTGGGCCGCGAGAAACCGGACATCCTTTTCGTGCAGGAGTGCGAGTACTCGTGCGACGCGGCGCTGCGGCGGGAACTCGCGGACGGCTACCCCCACCGCCGGGCCGTCGAGGGCGGCGGCTCCGAGGGGTCCGTCATCCTCAGCCGGTTCCCGCTCCGGGCCGGGCCCGGCGTCCCCGCCACCATGGGCATGCCCGGCGCCGTCGCCGACGTGCGCGGGCACGCCGTACGGCTCCAGCTCGCCCACCCGATGCCCCCGCTGCCGGACCAGGTCGGCCTGTGGCGCGAGGAGCTGGACGCCCTGCGCGACGCCGTCGCGGAGGACACCGGGACCCCCACCGTCGTCGCCGGCGACTTCAACGCCTCCCAGGACCACGCGGCCTTCCGCCGCATCCTCGACACCGGCCTGCGCGACGCCGCCCGCCTGGCCGGTGCCGACCGGACGCCCAGTTGGCCGGCCAGGACCGCCCCGACACTGGGGGTGCAGATCGACCACGTGCTGGTGTCGGAGGACTTCGCCGCGCACCGCGCCCGCTTCCTCGACCTGGCCGACACCGACCACCGCGCGCTGGTCGTCGACCTCACGCTGCACGGGGGCGAGTGACCCGGCGCCGCACGGGGACGGCCGTACGGCGCCGTGGTCACGCTCAGACGCCGATGTCGCGGCCGTCCGCGCGCCACACCGCCACGACCGCCGGGCGCACGATCTTCCCCGGCCCGTCGGGCCAGGTGCTGGCCGGCTTCTCCACCGAGGCGCCGTCGATCTCGCCCGGGTGCTGCACGGCGACCAGGACGCGCCGGTCCTGGATGACCGGGCCGCAGGTCTCCGCGCCGTTCGGCACGGTCAGGAACTGCTTCAGCTCGCCGCGCCGGTCGCCCTTCGTCGCCACGCCGAAGAGGCCGTCGTGGTTGCCGAGGGCGTTGCCGTCGGTGGACAGCCACAGGTTGCCGTGGTCGTCGAAGGCCACGTTGTCCGGGCAGGAGATCGGGCTGACGGCGTCCTTCGGGAAGCCCGCGAAGTACGTCGACGGGTCCTCCGGGTCGCCGGCCACCAGGAACAGCGACCAGGCGAACGTGGTGCTCTCCGGCCGGTTGAAGCGCTCGGTCAGCTCCAGGACGTGGCCGTGCTTGTTGCTGCTGCGCGGGTTGGCCTCGTCGGGGCCCGCGTATCCGGACTTGCCGCGGTTGGAGTTGTTGGTGAGGGCGACGTAGACCTTGCCGGTGTGCGGGGAGGGCTCGATGTCCTCGGGCCGGTCCATCTTCGTGGCGCCCACCTTGTCGCCGGCCAGCCGCGTGAAGACGCAGACCTCCTCCGCGGTCATGCCCTCGACGTGCGAGACGGCGCCGTCCGCGGTGGCGGTGACCAGCGGGATCCACCGGCCGCTGCCGTCGAACTCGCCGTCGGCCGGGAGCTTCCCGCTGCCGTCGATGTCGGTGGCCGGGGAGTCTCCGGTGAGCTTGGCGACGTAGAGGGTGCCCTCGTCGAGCAGCGACAGGTTGTGCTCGCGGACGCTGCGGCTGCTGCCCCGCTTCATCCGCTTGCTGCCGACGAACTTGTAGAAGTAGTCGAACCGCTCGTCGTCACCCGTGTAGACGACGGGCCGCCCGTCCTGCGTCAGCCGCACGGTCGCCGCCTCGTGCTTGAAGCGGCCGAGGAGGGTGTGCTTGCGGGGCGTGGAGGTGGGGTCGTACGGGTCCAGCTCGACGACGTACCCGAAGCGGTGCACCTCGTTCGGCTCCTGGGCGACGTCGAACCGCTTGTCGAAGCGCTCCCACTTGCGCTCGGTGGCGCCGGTGCCGACGCCGTACCGCTTGTCCGTGGCCCGGCTGCTGTTGGCGAAGTACTGGTTGAAGTTCTCCTCGCCGTGCAGGGTCGTGCCCCACGGGGTGGTGCCGCCGGAGCAGTTGTTGAGGGTGCCGAGCACCTTGGTGCCGGTGCGGTCGGCGGAGGTCTTGACGAGGTCGGAACCGGCGGCCGGACCGGTGAGCCGGAACTCGGTGGTGGCGGTGACGCGCCGGTTGAGGTGGTGCCGGGGCACCGGCGTCAGCCTCCCGCTCCGGCGGTCCTCCTCGACGACCACGGCGGACAGCCCGTGCGCGGCCCACGCGATCTCGACCTGCTCGCGGGTCGGGTTCTCGGGGTCGTAGCCCCGGAACATCAGCACCTCGTCGGTGTACTCGTGGTTGGCGACGAGGAGCTGCCGGCCGCGCTCGCCGTGCAGCGGCAGCAGCGCGAGGAAGTCGTTGTTGTACCCGAACTGCCCGGCCTGCGCCTTGGCGGTCTGCTTCTCGGGGTCGAACGCGGGCGCCCCGCGCAGGATGGGCTCGCCCCAGCGGATCACGACGTCCTGACGGTAACCCTCGGGGACGACGACGGCGTCCTCGGTGTTGGGCGCCACGGGCGTGAAGCGCAGGCCCCGCGCACCCTTCGGTGCGCTGCCGTGGCCCTGCCCCTTTCCGGCCACCGGCGCCGCCTGCGCCGACGGCGCACCCGCCACGCCCACGGCTCCGGCACCGGCCGCGGCGACGGTCACGACGGCGGCGGCACGCATCATCGAACGGCGGCTGAGTGCGCCCGCGATGACATCGCCGACGTACTCGTTGGAACTGGTGTTGGGTACCTCGTGGAAGCAGGCGTCACCACACCGGAAACGACAGGTCATGGCGGACCGGCCGCCGGGGTGGGAACCGGACGGCGTTCCGATCAACGGCAGCAGCTTGCGCACTCTGTTCTCCCCTTGAGAATCCCTGGATGCCCTTGGTGTCAGCGCGACCGTAGGGGCACATACGTGCGGGAGACGGGCGCCGGGATGAACGGCGAGTGAACCCCCGGCGGCCGGAGGGGAATTGTCCGCCAACCCCGCCGGGACGCCGTCGTCGACTCGATCCGTCCCTTGACGCGCCCGGACTTTCCTGGCAGACCCTGCACAAGATCACAAGCCGGGGCCGCTAACCTTACGTGTCCGTCCTGGCCAGGGATTGACGGGCTACAACTCACGCGAAGGGTTGCGCACATGGGCATTCTCTCTCTCCTGCGGAACGCGTTCGGCCGGTCACGCAGAGCACGGGCCGCCCAGGCGGAGGATGCGCCGCAGGAGTCGGCGGCGCCGGCCGCCCAGGACACGGCACCGGCCACGCCGGAGGCGACGGTCCCGCCCCAGCCCACCGCGTCCCCCGAACCCGCCGAGCCCGCCGAGTCCGCGCCCAGGGCCCACGTCCCCGAGCCCCGCGCGGCCACCGGCGACGAACACGAACTCGTCGCCGCGGCCTTCGACAACGTCACGGTCCCGAAACCGTCCCAGGCCCCGGACGACCGGACACCGACGGAACCGGCCCCGGAGCCCGCCCTCGAAAGCGCTCCGGAACCCGAGGCGGCCACAGCACCACCCACGACGGAGCCGGAAACGGCACCAGAGGCAGCCGAGCCCCGGCCGGAATCAACGCCGGAAGCAGCCGAGCCCAACCCGGAGCCCGCACCGGAGGCAGCCGAAACGGAGACGCCGGAGGCTCCCGCAGCCGAACCGCAGCCGGAGCCGGAGCCGACCCCCCAGCCCGAGGCCCAGCCTGAACCGGAGGCAGCCGCCCAGCCCGAGCCCCAGCCGACGGCGGCCGCCCCCACCCCCGAACCCGCGGCAGCCGCCGGCGGCGAGGACACCCCACAGGGGCCACCCGCACCCGAGGGCGCAAGCAGCACGGGTGGTGCGGGCGGGAATACGAAGGCCGAAGGCGAAGCCGAGGCCGCACCAGAGGCAGCCGAGCCGGAGGCCCCCGCACCCGACGACGAAGGCAGCACGGGTGGTGCGGGTGGCAACACGGAGGCCGAAGGCGAAGCCGAGGCCGCACCCCCCAAGCCCGCCACCCCCGCCGCCCGCATCCGCACCCGCGCCCCCGGCCTCACCACCGCCTACAAGGCCGCCGGCACCGCCCTCAAGAAGCACAGCCTCACCGGCACCCGCGCCAAGGTCCACCTCGTCCTGGACCGCTCCGCCTCCATGCGCCCGTACTACAAGGACGGCTCCGCCCAGGCCCTCGCCGAGCAGACCCTCGCCCTCGCCGCCCACCTCGACCCCGAGGCCACGGTCCACGTCACGTTCTTCTCCACGGACGTGGACGGCACCGGCGAGCTCACCCTCACCGACCACGAGAACAAGATCGACGAGCTGCACGGCACCCTCGGCCGCATGGGCCGCACCAGCTACCACGCGGCCGTCGAGGCCGTCCTCGCCCACCACGAGAAGGAAGCACCTGGCACCCCCGCCCTGGTGGTCTTCCAGACGGACGGCGCGCCCGACGCCAAGACCCCCGCCACCCAGTCCCTCACGGACGCCGCGAAGCACCACCCCGACGTGTTCTTCGCCTTCGTCGCCTTCGGCGACCCGGAGAACAAGGCGTTCGACTACCTCCGCAAGCTCAAGACGCCCAACACGTCCCACTTCCTCGCCGGCGAGACCCCCCGCGAGCTGACGGACAAGGAGCTCTACGAGGGCCTGCTGGCCTCCTGGCGGCCGTAGCCGGCCGTAGCGGCCGCAGCAGCGCCGGCAGCGCCGCCCCACAACCCGGGCCGCCCCCTTCCACCCCTCAAAACGGAAGGCGGGCGGCCCACCCGTGTCGGCTACGATTTCAAGGTTCCAAGGACGACCCGAAACCACGAGATCGTCACTTCACGTAACGACCTGGGAGCAGCCCGCGATGGCTCGACACCTCATCACCAGCGCCCTTCCGTACATCAACGGGATCAAGCACCTGGGCAACATGGTGGGGTCCATGCTCCCGGCGGACGTCTACTCCCGTTACCTGCGCCAGCGCGGCCACGAGGTCCTCTACATCTGCGCGACGGACGAGCACGGCACCCCGGCGGAGCTGGCCGCGAAGGAGCAGGGACTGCCCGTCGACGAGTTCTGCGCGCAGGCGCACGACGCCCAGAAGGCGGTCTACGACGGCTTCGCGCTCGCCTTCGACTACTTCGGCCGCAGCTCCTCGCCGGAGAACGTCGAGATCACCCAGCACTTCGCCCGCAAGCTCAACGAGAACGGCTTCATCGAAGAGCGCGCCATCCGCCAGGTGTACAGCCCCGCCGACGGCCGCTTCCTCCCGGACCGCTACGTGGAGGGCACCTGCCCCCACTGCGGCTACGACAAGGCCCGCGGCGACCAGTGCGAGAACTGCACCCGGGTCCTCGACCCCACGGACCTGATCAACCCCCGCTCCGCGATCTCCGGCTCCACCGACCTGGAGGTCCGTGAGACCAAGCACCTCTTCCTCCTGCAGTCCAAGCTCCAGCACGAGGTCGAGGAGTGGGTGGCCCGGCACGAGGAGGACTGGCCCCAGCTGGCGTCCTCGATCGCCCGCAAGTGGCTCAACGAGGGCCTGCACGACCGTGCGATCACCCGCGACCTGGACTGGGGCGTCCCGGTCCCGGCCGACACGTGGCCGGACCTGGCGGCCGAGGGCAAGGTCTTCTACGTCTGGTTCGACGCGCCGATCGAGTACATCGGCGCGACGAAGGAGTGGGCGGACCAGGACCCGGAGAACCGTGACTGGAAGTCGTGGTGGTACGACGCCGACGACACGGTCCGCTACACGGAGTTCATGGCCAAGGACAACGTGCCGTTCCACACGGTGATGTTCCCGGCGACGGAGCTGGGCGTCCGCGAGCCGTGGAAGAAGGTCGACTACGTCAAGGCCTTCAACTGGCTGACGTACTACGGCGGCAAGTTCTCCACGTCCCAGAAGCGCGGCGTCTTCACCGACCAGGCCCTGGACATCCTCCCGGCCGACTACTGGCGCTACTTCCTCATCGCCAACGCCCCGGAGTCGGACGACTCGTCCTTCACCTGGGAGCACTTCACCGCCACGGTCAACAAGGACCTCGCCGACACGCTCGGCAACTTCGTCAACCGCGTGCTGTCCTTCTCCAAGAAGCGCTTCGGCGAGGAGGTCCCGGCCGGCGGCACGCCCGGCGAGGCGGAGGCCCGGCTCGGTGAGGAGATCGCGAAGCTCCTCGCGGAGTACGAGACCCAGATGGAGGCGCTCCAGTTCCGCAAGGCCGCGTCCGCGCTGCGGGCCCTGTGGTCGGCGGGCAACTCCTACCTGGAGGAGAAGGCCCCCTGGCTGGAGATCAAGACCGACAAGGACGCCGCCGCGCTGACGCTCCGTACGGCGATGAACCTGATCCGCCTCTACGCGGTGGTCTCGGAGCCGTTCATCCCGGCGACCTCGGCGGCGATGCGCCAGGCCTTCACGCTGCCCGACGACACGGCGGCCTGGGTCACGCCGGAGGAGGCCCGCGCCCTCACCACGGTGACCGCCGGCACCCCGTTCACGGTCCCGCCGGTCCTCTTCGCCAAGCTGACGGACGAGGACCTGGAGACGTACAAGGAGCGCTTCGGCGGCGAGCCGCAGTCCGCGTAGCGCCCAGCACGACGCGCACCGAGGGCCCGGGAGCAACCGTTCCCGGGCCCTCGCGCGTCCGTTACTCCGAACACATCGTGAAGATCACGGGAAGACGTGATCCAGCCACACGGGGGGCGTCCATGGCACTGTTCGGCAACGCGCACAGCATCGACCCGGCCAAGGCCCAGCAGGACTACGCGCGCCTGCTCGGTCACGGCGAGCAGGTCCACGCCGCGTACCTGCTGATCCGCGACACCATCCTGTTCACCGACCGCCGCCTGATCCTGGTCGACAAGCAGGGCATCACGGGCAAGAAGACGGAGTACCACTCCATCCCTTACCGCAGCATCACCCACTTCTCCGTCGAGACGGCCGGCCACTTCGACCTCGACGCCGAACTGAAGATCTGGCTCTCCGGCACCCCGGCCCCGATCGAGAAGACCTTCACCAAGGGCGTCGACATCTACGAGGTCCAGGCCATCCTCACCCAGTTCGTGGCCCGCTAGGGCCGGTCCGGGAAGTCGGCTCCCACCTGCGCGAAAAGCCCCGCGAGCCCTCGCACGAGGACTGATAGCATCCGGCCACTTGTGCGAGGGCAGGGGCCCTCGCGGGGAGGGAACCTCACGTGGGCAGACACGCCCAGGGACGGGGCGGTCGAGCCGCCGCCGTCTCCTCGCTCGCGGTCGCCGTGGCGGCCGCGTCCCTCGTCGTCCTGCCGGACGGCGACGGTACGGCCGAGGCCGCCACCACGGCGTCCTCCGCCACCACGGAGATCACACTGCCGGACCCCGGCTCCACGACACCGCGCGCCGAGCGGCCGTACGCCGCCGGTCCGAGCGGGTTCCTGCACCGGTCGGGCGGGGTGCCCGGCATGCTGTGGACGAACCCCGCCGACGGCACCACGGTCACCGTGAAGAAGGCCGACGGCAGCGTCTACACGCCGGGCGCCGGATGCGACGTCATCGGCGCCGAGTGCCGCACCGCCTGGTACGGCACCGATTCCGACCTGGTCGCCCTGCCGTCGTCCCTGACGGGCAACTCCGTCACGCTCTGGGATCCGGCGACGGACCGGCGGACGACCGTGACCACCGGTGACGCGTACGACTACTACCGGGCGCTGGCCGGTGACACCGTCGTCACCAGCGACAGCCTCATCGACATCGTCGACGGCGAACAGCGCAGACGCCCCATCACCGGCGCGCCCGCGGACATCCGGGACAAGGAGATCGTCGCCGCGGACCCCGAGGGCGTGCTCTTCGAGCGCGGTGCGGCGCTCAGGTACGTCGATCTGGAGTCGGCGGTGAACACCGAGGTGTCCACCGCCACGGACTACCCCACCCACTTCGTGATGAGCGAGGACCGGATCGGCTGGTACGAGTCGGGCCGGCTGCACCTGAAGTCCCGTGCCGACCTGGCCGCCCCCGAGCAGGTCGTCACCGTGCCCGGCCCCACCGTCCTCGACGGCAAGCCGGTCCTGATCGGCGACTGGCTGCTGTTCGCCCGCGACACCGACACCGCCACGTCCAAGCTGCTCGCGGTCTCGCTGACCGACGGCTCGACGAGGACGCTGCTGAACTCCGCCGGCAAGTACACGACCCCCGCTCCCGGCGACACCGCCCTGGTCACGGGCGGCACCGGTGCCGCCGACTGGTGGGTACAGCGGGTGAGCCTCGCCGCCGACGGTTCGCCGAAGCTGGAGAAGCTGCACCAGGTCCCGGCCGTGGAGAACGCCAAGACCGGGATCGCCCTCAGCCGCGGCAGCCTGCGCGTCGTCGAGGACGACCCGGGCAACGACGTCATGGACACCACGTCCGTACGCACCCTCACGACCGACGGCGGAGCCACCCTCAGCGCCTCGGACGCCAAGGCGGGCGACGCGATCGCCGCCAAGTGCCCCTACCCGGGCGCCGAATGCTCGGCGCTGTGGGGCAACACCGGCACCGACCCCGAGGACGTCCACCTCAAGACCTACTACGACGGCGGCAGCGGCCTGGCGGACGCCGACCGGCTGGTCGCCACCCTCGACGGATGGTCCGACAGCACCCTGGCCTTCGGTACCACGGGCGGTCACATCGTCGACGTCTCCGACGGCTACGCGGTCTACAACTCCGGCGGCGCCTCCCCGATGCAGTACGTCGGCGAGTTCGGCTACGGACAGCAGATCAAGCGCTCCGTGCGCGCCGCGGCCCTGAACGGCTCCACCCTGTGGAGCGCCACCACCACGGCCGGCACGCTCACCTCGTACAGCCTGACCGAGAGGAAGACCCTCACCACGGTCACGGTCCCGAAGCTGGGCTGCGTGCCGACCGAGCTCCAGGCGGCCGGCCGCTGGGTGTACTGGTCCTGCGGCACCGCCTCGGCGGGCGTGTACGACACCAAGGCCGCCACGTCGACCGCCGTCACCCCCGGGGACGTGCTGCTCGGCGACGGCTTCACCGTCCGCCACGACGGCGCCGCCGGCACCCTCGTCCTCACCGACGCGGTCACCGGCACCACCCGCGTGATCGCCTCCGGCCTGAAGGACACCGGCCTCGCCGCCGACCGGCGCTACCGCTGGACCGTCGACGAGTACACCGGCCTCGTCGCCTGGTTCGACGCGTACGAGCGCACGCACGTCGCCACCACCGGCATCACCCCGTCCGCGCCGACCGCCTTCCGCACCGAGGCCGGGTCTTTCGTCCAGCCGACCTCGTCCGAGCCGTGGACGGGCCACTGGCAGCTGTCCCGGCCCGCCACCTCCTGGTCGCTGGCCTTCACCTCGGTGCAGAGCGGCACCACCGGCAGGGCCACCCGGACCGTCACCGGCGGCGCCACCACCGGCGAGGTCTCGGCGACCTGGAACGGCCGGACCGCGAGCGGTGCCTACTTCCCCAACGGCGCCTTCACCTGGACGCTCAAGGCCACCGGCCTCGGCACCACCACTCCGGTCACCGTGGCCACCGGCAAGGGCTACCTGCTGCGGGGCGCGCCCGTGCCCCACGACCACGTCAGCCCCGACGGGCCGGACGGACGGGGCGACCTGCTCACCCTGAACTCCACCGGCGGCCTCACCTTCCACAGCGGCACCGGAACCGGCGGGTTCGGCACCAAGGTGTCCGCGAGCGGCTGGGCGACGAACATCAAGGCCGTCCCCGTCGCGGACATGAGCGGGGACCGCTGCAACGACCTGCTCGTGAGGCCGAGCGACGGTTCCCTGCGCCTGTACAAGCCGGCCTGCGGAGCGGCGGCCAAGCCCGCCACGGCGTACACCGTCGTGGGCACCGGCGGCTGGAACCAGTACGACGTCCTCACCTCGCCCGGCGACGTCAGCGGCGACGGACGCGCCGACCTGATCGCGCGCAACTCCTCCACCGGCGCGATCTACCTCTACACCGCCACCAGCACCGGCAAGCTGTCCGCCCGCGTGAAGCTGGCCGACAACTGGAAGGCGTACAAGAAGATCGTCGGCACCGGCGACCTCAACGGCGACGGCATCGGCGACCTCCTCGTCCAGGACACCGCCAACACCCTCTACCGCTACAACGGCAGGGGCAACGGCACCTTCGCCGCCCGCGCCAAGGTGTTCGGCAACTGGGGCGCCACCTACAACGCCGTCCTCGTCGTCGGCGACCTCACCGACGACGGCAAGGCCGACCTGGTCTCCCGCGACAGCAGCGGCACCCTGTGGCGCAACAACGGCGACGGCAAGGGCTCGTTCGGCGCCCGGTCGAAGATCTCGACCGGCTGGAGCGGCTACAAGTTCCTGGTCTGACCGACGACGAACGGCCCGGTTCCCTGGAAGGGGAACCGGGCCGTTTCTCGCAGAGCGCCGCCTACTTCGGCTGCGGCTTGCGCACCGACAGGTGCAGCTCCTTCAGCCGGGCCTCCTCCAGCTCCGTCGGGGCGCCCATCATCAGGTCCTGGGCGTTGCCGTTGAGCGGGAAGGCGATGGTCTCGCGGATGTTGGGCTCGTCGGCCAGCAGCATCACGATGCGGTCGACGCCCGGGGCGATGCCGCCGTGCGGCGGGGCGCCGAAGCGGAAGGCGCGCAGCATGCCGGCGAACTTCTCCTCGACCGTCTCGCGGTCGTAGCCCGCGATCTCGAAGGCCTTGAGCATGATCTCCGGCTCGTGGTTCCGGATGGCGCCGGAGGACAGCTCGACGCCGTTGCACACGATGTCGTACTGCCAGCCCAGGATGTCCAGCGGGTCCTGGGTCTGAAGGGCCTCCAGGCCGCCCTGCGGCATCGAGAAGGGGTTGTGCGAGAAGTCGATCGCGCCGGTCTCCTCGTCCTTCTCGTACATCGGGAAGTCGACGATCCAGCAGAACCGGAAGACGTTCTCCTCGAACTGGCCGGCCCGCTTGGCGGCCTCGACACGGACCGCGCCCATGATCTTCGAGACCTCGTCGAACTCGCCCGCGCCGAAGAACACGGCATGGCCGGGGGCCAGGGAGAGGCGCTTGGTCAGCTCCGCGACGTTCTCCTCCGTCAGGAACTTCGCGATCGGGCCGGTCAGCGAGCCGTCCTCGCCGACGCGGACCCAGGCCAGGCCCTTCGCGCCCTGGGAGACCGCGTAGTCACCGAGCTGGTCGAAGAACTTGCGGGGCTGTCCGGAGACGTCCGGCACCGGCAGCGCGCGCACGTGCTTGCCGGCGAAGGCCTTGAACTCCGAGCCCTCGAAGATGTCGGTGATGTCGACGAGCTCCAGCTTGGCGCGCAGGTCCGGCTTGTCGGAGCCGTACTTCAGCATCGCCTCGCGGAACGGGATCCGCGGGAACGGGGACGTCACGTGACGGCCGTTGCCGAACTCCTCGAACAGCTCGGTCATCAGCTGCTCGATCGGCCGGAAGACGTCCTCCTGCTCGACGAAGCTCATCTCGACGTCGAGCTGGTAGAACTCGCCCGGCGAGCGGTCGGCACGGGCGTCCTCGTCGCGGAAGCAGGGGGCGATCTGGAAGTAGCGGTCGAAGCCGGAGATCATCAGCAGCTGCTTGAACTGCTGCGGCGCCTGCGGCAGCGCGTAGAACTTGCCCGGGTTGAGGCGCGAGGGCACCACGAAGTCACGGGCTCCCTCGGGGGAGGTGGCGCTCAGGATCGGCGTCGCCATCTCGTTGAAGCCCAGCGCCGTCATCTTCTGGCGGATGGCGGAGATGACCGCCGTGCGCAGCATGATGTTGCGGTGCATGCGCTCGCGGCGCAGGTCGAGGAAGCGGTACTCCAGTCGCCGCTCCTCGTTCACCCCGTCCTCGGTGTTGATCGTGAACGGCAGCGGCTGGGCGGCGCCGAGCAGCTCGACCTCGCCGACCTCGACCTCGACCTCACCGGTGGGCAGGTCGGGGTTGACGTTCTCGGTGCCGCGCGAGACGACCTTGCCGTCGACGCGGACCGTCGACTCCTTGGACAGCTTGTCCAGCGCCTCGTACGCCTCCGTACCCGGACGGGCGACGAGCTGCGTGATGCCGTAGTGGTCGCGCAGATCGATGAAGAGGATGCCGCCCAGGTCGCGCCGATTGTGCAGCCAGCCACTCAGCCGGACGTCGGTGCCGACGTCAGAGGAGCGGAGCTCGCCGCAGGTGTGGGACCTGTACCGATGCATCGTCGTTCATCCAGTCTTCGCGGATCGTGGGCTGTGTTTCACGTGAAACAACCCCAGCGTACCGGGCCCCGCCTGTCGGCTTCCCCTCATTGGGGCCGCGGGCGAGCGGTGGCAGCGTCCGATCCCCTGTTCTTACAGTGGGGCAATGCGCACTGGTGAGCCCCTGCCGGAGGTGGGGGACGTACTCGCCGCCCTCGCGACCGGCCTGTGGCACTGGGACACCGCCGCCGGAGAGGTCAGGGTCGACGCGGAGGCGGCACGGTTGCTCGGGCTGCCCGCCGAGGGAGCCCGGCTCACCGAAGCACAGGTGCGGGCCCGGCTGCATCCCGTGGACTGGAACGAGATCACCGGTGTGGTCCGGCTGGCGGTCACCGAGGGCACGCTCGCCGAGGTCCGGATCCGGGTCATGGACGAGCAGGGCCGGGTGGTCCGGGTCGTGCGCAGCCGCTCCAAGCAGTCCTTCGACCCCGACCACAAGACGTACGAGCTGATCGGCACCCTCCAGGAGGTCGCCGAGCCCGCTCCGGGCACGCCCGCCGGGCGCAGCGCGGTCACCGGTGACTGGCGCCGCTCGCGGGAGGCGTTCCTGCTGGACGCGGGCCGGGCGCTGGCCGAGGCCCGCTCCACGCAGGAGGTGCTGCGGGTCGCGGCGGGCCTGTCGATGCCGGGTTTCTCACCGGACGGGCTGGCGGTGTTCGGCGTGGAGGGCGACCGGCTGAGGATCATCGGTCACCACGGGCAGCGGCAGGGGGAGGAGGGACCGTTCTCGGGGATGCCGCTGGACACCGACTACCCGGCCGCCGAGGTGGTCCGCACCGGTCGTGCCGTCTACCTCTCCTCCCCCGAGGAGTACCGTTCCCGCTACCCGGTCACCTGGCCGCTCGCCGAGCGCTTCGGACGGCACTCCTGGGCGTATCTGCCGCTGACCGTGGCGGGCCGCACCATGGGCGCCTGGATGGCGGCCTTCGCCTATCCGGTCGCCTTCACACCGGACGAGCGGTCGGTGCTGACCACCGTGGCACGGATGCTGGCGCAGGCCCTGAGCCGGGCCGGCGCGGCCGAGACCCAGCGGGAGCTGACCGACGGACTGCAGCGTTCCATGCTGCCCGTACTGGGACCGGAGATCCCGGGCATGGACATCGCCGCCCGCTATGTGCCCACCGGCGGCGGGCTCCAGGTCGGCGGCGACTGGTACGACGTGATTCCGCTGCCGGGCGGCCGCTTCGCCCTGGTCATCGGTGACGTCCAGGGCCACGACGTGCGGGCGGCCGGGCTGATGGGGCAGCTGCGCATCGCCCTGCGCGCCTACGCCGCCGAGGGCCACCGCCCCGACGCCGTGCTCTCCCGGGCCTCGCACTTCTTCCACGGCCTCACCCAGGCGGACTGCGACGAGGACCCCGCCGACATGCGCTTCGCGACCTGCTACTACGCCGAGGTCGACTCCGCGACGGGGACCGTGGAGAGCGCCCGGGCCGGGCATCTGGACCCGGTCGTACGCATGGCGGACGGCACGGCGCTGATCCGCGCCACGGCGGGCGGGCTGCCCCTCGGCATCGACCCGGACTCCGACTACCCGACGACCCGGCACGCCCTGGAGCCCGGCGAGACGCTGATGCTCTGCACGGACGGCCTGGTGGAGACCGGCGGCCACGACCTGCGGACCGGCTGGGGACGGCTGCGCCATGTCCTGGAGGACCGCTGGGAGACCATGGACGAGCTGGCCGACGCACTGGTCCAGGCCGTCCTCGGACCGTCCTCGCACCACACGACCGGGCCGCTCGCCGACCGCCGCGAGGACGACATAGCGCTCCTGCTGCTGCACCGGGAGACCGGGGACTACGGCCGTGGCCGGCCGCCGGCGCGCCGCACGATGATGACGGTCGCGCAGGCCGAGCCGGAGCGCATCTCCGAGGCCCGGCAGCAACTGCGCGCGCTGCTGCACGACTGGCCCGACGAGGACCAGCGGGACTCGGCCGTGCTGCTGCTCTCCGAGGTGCTGACGAACGTCCTGGTCCACACCGACACGGACGCCCTGCTGGTCACCGACGTCACCGGAGAGCCCGGCGAGCGGCGGATCCGGGTCGAGGTCACCGACACCGGCGAGGACCTGCCGCACAAGCGCCGGCCGGGCGAGATGGCGTCCTCCGGACGCGGCCTGATGCTGATCGAGCTGCTCTCCCACGCGTGGGGCGTGGCACCACGCGGCGAGGGCAAGAGCATCTGGTTCGAGTTCTACGAGTCCGAGGGCTCGCGTGCGGAGCCGGTGGCCCCCTCCGAGGTGCCGTAGCGCGCCTGGAGCTCATGGAAGACGCCGAAGCCGGCGGCGGTGAGCGGCACCGCGAGGAGCATGCCCAGGATCCCGGCGACCGAGGCCCCCGCCGTGATCGCCAGCAGTACCGCCGCGGGATGCATGTGGACCGTACGGCTCTGGATCATGGGCTGGAGCACATGGCCCTCAAGCACCTGCACGGCCAGGACCACGCCCAGGGCCCACAGCGCGATGGCGAACCCACGGTCGGCGAGCGCGACCAGCACGGACACGGCACCGGAGATGAAGGCGCCGAGGTAGGGGATGTAGGCGCCGACGAAGACCAGGGCGCCGAGGCCGACGGCACCGGGCACGCGGAGCACGAGCAGCCCGACGGTGATGCAGACGGCGTCGATGAGGGCGATCAGCGTGGTGCCGCGCATGAAGCCCTCGACGGCCCCGTAGGCCCGCCGTGCGATCGCCTCGACGGTGTCGGCGCTGTTGTGCGGGGTGATGCCGCGCAGGGCGGCGGCGGCCCGGTCGGAGTCGCGCAGGAAGAAGAAGACCAGCAGCAGGGCGAGGACGGCCATGGCGATGGTCTCGCCGACCACGCTGACTCCGCTGATGACGCCCGAGGCGGCCGTCCCGCCGAACTTGCCGAGCAGCTCGCGCGCGTTGGAGGCGAGGTCGTCCAGCGAGGTCCCGGCCGCCCCGAAGTGGTCGGCGATGTCCTTCGCGGCGGCCTTGAGCGAGGCGACGATCTGGTCGCCGCTCTCGATGAGGGCGGCGGCCACGATGTAGACGGCGCCGCCGACCACGGCCACGACGGCGACGCAGGTGAGCCCGGCGGCCAGCGACCGCTGCACCCCGGCCCGCACCAGCCGCCGGTGCAGCGGGCCGAGCAGCGCGGTGCCGAGCAGCGCGAGCAGCACCGGCGTCACCGCGGTGCGCAGCTCCACGCAGAGCCGGATCCCGACGTAGACGACACCGGTGACGAGCAGGGCGACGGCGCACCAGGCACCGAGACGGCGTACCGGACCGGGAAGCAGCTCCACGCCTCCAGCCGATCACGCGCGGGGCGCACTGTCCTGCGCGGACGACCCGCCCGGGTGACAGCCGTCAGCGGCCCACCACACGGACCCGGGTCCGCGCCCCCCACCGCACAGAGCCAGATCCGCCACCCAACCGCACGAAGCGCGGCCCCGCGGCCTGCCCGCACGGGGCGGAAACGGCAAAGGCTGCCGCACGGCACACCGGGGGGTGTGCGCCGCGCGGCAGCCAGTAAAGGGGCGGGCGCCAAGCGGGCCTCCCGACCGAGCGGACCGGCCCGGGCCGACAGGCGCCCGCCCGGCGGAACGGACCCGCCGGCACCCGTCGGCCGAGTGGCCCGCGGGGAGGCCGAGACCAGTGCGACCGGGCCGTGAGCGGGCCGCCGAGGCCGGCACGGCCGGACCCGGGAACAGACCACCGAGACCACCACAGCCGAGCCCGGAAACGGGCCGCCGGGGCCAGTGCTGCCGGGGCCCGGGAACAGACCGCCGGGGCCACGGCCGGGCCCAGCAACAGACCGCCGAGGTCAGTACTGCCGGGCCCGGAAACGGGCCGCCGGGCCCGGTGCGGACAGGCCGGGACGCAGGCGCCGCGAGCCGTCGGGCCGTCAGGCGCCGGGACCCTCCGACGACATGCCGTGGACCGCCGGGACGGTGCCGAGGCGGCCCTTCTGGAAGTCCTCGAAGGCCTGCATCAGCTCGTCCTTGGTGTTCATGACGAACGGGCCGTAGTGCGCCATGGGCTCGCGGATCGGCCGGCCGCCGAGCAGGACGACCTCCAGGTCCGGCGTCCGGGAGTCCTGCTTCTCATCGGCGCGGACGGTCAGCGAGGAACCGGCGCCGAAGACGGCGGCCTGCCCCAGGTGGACCGGCCGGCGCTCGGCGCCCACCGAGCCGCGCCCGGCCAGCACGTACGCCAGGCCGTTGAAGTCCTCCCGCCAGGGCAGGGTGACCTCGGCGCCCGGCGCGAGCGTGGCGTGGATCATCGTGATCGGCGTGTGCGTGCTGCCGGGGCCCTGGTGGCCGTCCAGCTCGCCGGCGATGACGCGGATCAGCGCGCCGCCGTCGGGGGAGGTGAGCAGCTGGACGCTGCCGCCGCGGATGTCCTGGTACTTCGGGGCCATCATCTTGTCCTTGGCCGGCAGGTTCACCCACAGCTGCAGGCCGTGGAAGAGGCCGCCGGACATCACCAGCGACTCCGGCGGGGCCTCGATGTGCAGCAGCCCGCTGCCGGCGGTCATCCACTGGGTGTCGCCGTTGGTGATGGTGCCGCCACCGCCGTGACTGTCCTGGTGGTCGAAGGTCCCGTCGATGATGTACGTGACGGTCTCGAAGCCGCGGTGCGGGTGCCAGGGCGTGCCCTTGGGCTCGCCGGGCGCGTACTCCACCTCACCCATCTGGTCCATCATGATGAACGGGTCGAGATGGCGGTAGTTGATACCGGCGAACGCGCGGCGCACCGGGAATCCCTCGCCCTCGAAACCGCTCGGCGCGGTCGTGACGCTGAGTACGGGACGCGCCACGGCGTCGGCGGGTGCGGATACACGGGGCAGCGTCAACGGGTTCTCGACGGTCACTGCAGGCATGTCGGTACCTCCTCGGGTACACCCACTTTAGTTGAGCGTTGAACTTCTTGCCACCCCAAACCAAGAAAGCCCGGAGGGCATTCCCTCCGGGCTCGCGGTTGCGCCGGCATCCGGCCACGCGGACCTAGCCGCACATGCGGACCTAGCCGCACATGCAGACCTAGCCGTACATGCGGCGCATCGCGAAATCGACCATCTGCTCGACGGCCTTCGCGTCGAACACCATCCGGTGCTCGCCCTCCATGTCCAGTACGAAGCCGTAGCCGGTCGGCAGCAGGTCGATCACCTCGGCACCGGTGATCACGAAGTACTTGGACTCCTTGCCCGCGTACCGGCGCAGCTCCTTGAGCGAGGTGAACATCGGGATCACCGGCTGCTGGGTGTTGTGCAGGGCGAGGAAACCGGGGTTGTCGCCGCGCGGGCAGTAGACCTTCGAGGTCGCGAAGACCTGCTGGAAGTCCTCGGCGGACATCTGCCCGGTGGTGAAGGCCCGCACCGCGTCCGCGAGCGAGGGCGGGGACGGCTCGGGGTACAGCGGCGGCTGCTGCCCGTATCCGCCGGACATCGGCTGCTGGGGCGGGGCGTACTGCTGCTGCTGAGGACCCGCGGTCTGGTCGTAGCCGTACATGCCGCAAAGAGTAACGAGTCACAGATGACCCGCTCGGGGTTGCTTCTTATTACTGACGGGTAGCATCATCTTAGCTACTAGTTGGTACGCGTAACAGGTGCGAGGAGACAGTGCCTCGCCGATCTCTCAACGGAGCCGTCGCCATGGGGCACTACAAGCCGAATCTCCGGGACATCGAGTTCAACCTCTTCGAGGTGCTCGGCCGCGACAAGCTGTACGGCACCGGCCCGTTCGCCGAGATGGACGTCGACACCGCCAAGAGCATCCTGGAGGAGCTGACCCGCCTCTCGGAGAACGAGCTGGCCGAGTCCTTCGCCGACGCCGACCGCAACCCCCCGGTCTTCGACCCGGAGACCAACACCGCGCCGGTCCCCGCCTCCTTCAAGAAGAGCTACCAGGCCTTCATGGACTCCGAGTACTGGCGCCTCGGCCTGCCGGAGGAGATCGGCGGCACGACCTCTCCCCGCTCCCTCATCTGGGCCTACGCGGAGCTGATCCTCGGCGCCAACCCGGCCGTGTGGATGTACTCCTCCGGCCCGGCCTTCGCCGGCATCCTCTTCGACGAGGGCAATGAGGTCCAGAAGCACATCGCGAAGATCGCCGTCGAGAAGCAGTGGGGCTCCACCATGGTCCTCACCGAGCCGGACGCCGGCTCGGACGTCGGCGCCGGCCGCACCAAGGCCGTGCAGCAGGAGGACGGCTCCTGGCACATCGAGGGCGTGAAGCGCTTCATCACCTCCGGTGAGCACGACATGTCGGAGAACATCCTCCACTACGTGCTCGCCCGCCCCGAGGGCGCCGGCCCCGGCACCAAGGGCCTGTCCCTGTTCCTCGTCCCGAAGTACCTCTTCGACTTCGAGACCGGCGAGCTGGGCGAGCGCAACGGCGTCTACGCCACCAACGTCGAGCACAAGATGGGCCTGAAGGCCTCCAACACCTGCGAGATGACCTTCGGCGACCAGCACCCCGCCAAGGGCTGGCTGATCGGCGACAAGCACGACGGCATCCGCCAGATGTTCCGCATCATCGAGTTCGCCCGCATGATGGTCGGCACGAAGGCGATCTCCACCCTCTCCACGGGCTACCTCAACGCCCTGGAGTACGCCAAGGAGCGCGTCCAGGGCCCCGACCTGGCCAACTTCATGGACAAGACCGCGCCCAAGGTCACCATCACCCACCACCCCGACGTGCGCCGCTCGCTGATGACGCAGAAGGCGTACGCGGAGGGCATGCGCGCGCTCGTGATGTACACCGCGGCCGTGCAGGACGAGATCCAGGTCAAGGAGGCGAACGGCGAGGACGCCTCCGCCGAGCACGCCCTCAACGACCTGCTCCTGCCGATCGTCAAGGGCTACGGCTCGGAGAAGGCCTACGAGCAGCTCGCCCAGTCGCTGCAGACCTTCGGCGGCTCCGGCTTCCTGCAGGAGTACCCGATCGAGCAGTACATCCGCGACTCCAAGATCGACACCCTGTACGAGGGCACCACGGCGATCCAGGGCCAGGACTTCTTCTTCCGGAAGATCGTCCGCAACCAGGGCGCCGCGCTGAACTCCCTCGCCGAGGACATCAAGAAGTTCCTGGCCCTCGGCACCGGCGGCGAGGAGCTGTCCGCCGCCCGCGAGCACCTGGCCAAGGCCGCCGTCGAGCTGGAGGCCATCGTCGGCCTGATGCTCACCGACCTCGCCGCCACCGAGCAGGACGTCAAGAACATCTACAAGGTGGGCCTCAACACCACCCGCCTGCTGCTCGCCTCCGGTGACGTGGTCGTCGGCTACCTGCTCCTCAAGGGCGCCGCCGTCGCCGCCGAAAAGCTGCCGACGGCCTCCGCCAAGGACAAGGCGTTCTACACCGGCAAGATCGCCGCGGCGAAGTTCTTCGCGGCCGAGGTCCTGCCCGGCGTCACGCTGGCCCGCAAGGTGGCCCAGGGCGTCGAGCTGGACCTGATGGAGCTGGACGAGGCGGCCTTCTAAGACATCCGAGACACCGGGGCCAAGGCTCCGAGGGTCCCTCCACAGACCCCACACACCCCTGCGAGGGCCCGCTCCCGTCTGACGGGAAGCGGGCCCTCGTCCGTCGTTAAGGTGAACCCCATGAGCGAACCTCCTCGTTTCGACCGCGGCCACACCGACGACCTGATGTCCTTCCTCGCCGCGAGCCCGACGCCGTACCACGCCGTGGCGAACGCCGCCGACCGGCTGGAGAAGGCCGGCTTCCGGCAGGTCGCGGAGACGGACGCCTGGGACGGGACGAGCGGCGGCAAGTACGTGCTGCGCGGCGGCGCGATCGTGGCCTGGTACGTCCCGGAGGGCGCCGCGCCGCACACCCCCTTCCGCATCGTCGGCGCGCACACCGACTCCCCCAACCTGCGCGTGAAGCCGCGCCCCGACAGCGGGGCGCACGGCTGGCGCCAGGTCGCCGTGGAGATCTACGGCGGACCGCTGATGAACTCCTGGCTCGACCGCGACCTGGGCCTGGCCGGCCGCCTGAGCCTGCGCGACGGCTCCACGCGCCTGGTGAACGTCGACCGGCCGCTGCTGCGTGTCCCCCAGCTCGCCATCCACATGGACCGCAACGTGTCCACGGAGGGCCTCAAGCTCGACAAGCAGCGCCACCTCCAGCCCGTCTGGGGCCTCGGCGACACCGTGCGCGACGGCGACCTGATCGCCTTCCTGGAGGAGGAGTCGGGGATCCCCCGGGGCGAGGTGACCGGCTGGGACCTGATGACCCACTCCGTGGAGCCCCCGGCGTACCTGGGCCGCGACCGGGAACTGGTGGCCGGACCCCGCATGGACAACCTGCTGTCCGTGCACGCGGGCGTGGCCGCGCTGACGGCGGTGGCGGCGGCCGGGACGGAGCTCACCCACATCCCCGTCCTCGCCGCCTTCGACCACGAGGAGAACGGCTCCCAGTCGGACACCGGCGCGGACGGACCCCTGCTCGGCGGCGTACTGGAGCGCTCGGTGTTCGCGCGCGGGGGCTCCTACGAGGACCGGGCGAGGGCGTTCGCGGCCACGGTGTGCCTGTCGTCGGACACCGGCCACGCCGTCCACCCCAACTACGCGGAACGGCACGACCCGACGCACCACCCCCGCGTCAACGGCGGCCCCATCCTCAAGGTCAACGTCAACAACCGCTACGCCACGGACGGTTCGGGCCGCGCGGTGTGGGTCGCCGCCTGCGAGAAGGCGGACGTCCCCTTCCAGTCCTTCGTCTCCAACAACTCCATGCCCTGCGGCACGACGATCGGCCCCATCACCGCGGCCCGGCACGGCATCCGGACCGTGGACATCGGCGTGGCCATCCTGTCGATGCACAGCGCCCGGGAGTTGTGCGGCGCCGACGACCCGCACCTGCTCGCGAACTCCCTGGTGGCCTTCCTCCAGCCGTAGAACGGCACACCACGGCATGGGGGTTGACGCCCGGGGTACCCGCCCGGAACCGGATCGACCGGAAAGCCCGGACCGACCGGATCTCCAGGGAGGCGACACTCATGGGCCTCGGCGGGTGCATCATCCTCATCGCCGTGGGAGCCATCCTCACGTTCGCGACCGACTGGGACATGCGGGGCGTCAACCTCGACCTGGTCGGCGTCATCCTCATGGTCGTCGGCCTGATCGGCGTGGCGACCTTCAGCAGCATCGCCCGGCGCCGACGCGTGGTGGTACCGCCGACGACCCCGGTCGTCGACGACCCGACGACCCGCCGCCGCGGCGACGGGTACCGCGACGGCTACGGCGTCTGACACCCGCGGACCCGCGGGTGTCAGCCGTCCAGCCCGGCCAGGACCAGCGGCAGACGGTCCGCGCCCGCCTCGGTGAGCCGGACCGGCACGCCCCAGTCCTGCTGGTGGACATGGCAGGCCGGGTACTCGTTGGCCGGATCGTCGTCGCAGGACGCCGCCATCGCGGAGACGTGCAGGACGCCCTCCGGCACGTCCGGGTCGAGCTCCAGCTCGCGGGTCAGGTCCGTCCCCGCGCCCTCACCGGCGCGCAGCAGCCCGGGCGGGGTGGAAGAGACCAGCAGCCGGGTCGAGGGGCCGTAGCGGGTGTCGAGCTTCTGGCCCGACGGCGCCTGGAAGATCACCTCCAGCCGCAGCGTGCCCGGCGCCACCTCCGTGGCCGCCCGCTGGGTGCGGTGGGCGACCGCCTCCACACGGACCGCCTCCTCGGGCAGCCGCAGCCGGGTCAGCCGGTGCCGGGCCGACTCCACGACCACGATGTCGTCCCCGGCCAGTACCGCGTCGCTCGGCTCCCGCAGATCCGTGGCCAGCGTGGTCACCTCGCCGCTCGCCGGGTCGTAGCGGCGCAGGGCGTGGTTGTAGGTGTCGCTGACCGCCACGGAGCCGTCGGGCAGCGCGGTGACGCCCAGCGGGTGCTGGAGCAGCGCCTGCCCGGCGGCACCGTCACGGTGCCCGAAGTCGAACAGACCGGTGCCGACGGCCGTGTGCACGGCACCCTCCCGGTCCACCCAGCGCAGGGCGGACGTCTCGGAGTCGGCGACCCACAGCCGCTCGTCCGTGGCCGCGAGACCGGACGGCTGCGCGAACCACGCCTCGCCGCCGGGCCCGTCGACGAGCCCCTCGTTGGTCGTGCCCGCCGTGACGGCGACGGAGCCGTCGGCGGGGTCGTACGCCCAGAGCTGATGGACGCCGGCCATGGCGATCCACACCTTGCCGTTCCACCATGCGACGTCCCACGGCGAGGACAGGCTGACGTCGCGGCCGGGGCCGGAGGTGGGCTCGCCCTGCATCCACTGACGGCCGGTGCCGGCCAGCGTGGTGACCTCGCCGGAGCCGAGGTCCAGCCGGCGCAAGGCGTGGTTGACAGTGTCGGCGACGACCACCGAACCGTCATCCAGGAGGGCGAGGCCCTGCGGCTCGTTGAAGGCGGCGGCCCCGGCCGGGCCGTCCACGAGCCCGCGCACGCCGGTCCCGATCCGCCGCACGACGCTCTCCCCGTCCTCCGCCAGCTCCACCAGCTGGTGCCGGGTGGTGTCGCTGACCAGGAAGTTCCCGGACGGCAGCAGCAGCGCCTTGCCGGGGAAGCGCAGCGTGGTCGGCTCCGGCTCCGGCGCCACGTACGGCCCGTCGCCGCGCCGCAGCGTGCCCTTCGCCGCGTGCTCGGCCTCCAGCTCGTCGATCAGCCGCTCGATGGCGTGCGCGTGCCCCTCGCCGGCGTGCTGGGCGACGACGTAGCCCTCCGGGTCGATGACGACCAGCGTCGGCCAGGCGCGCACCGCGTACTGCTTCCAGGTGGCCAGCTCCGGGTCGTCGAGCACCGGGTGCTCCACGCCGTAGCGCTCCACGGCGTCGACGACAGCCTGGTGCTCGGCCTCGTGGACGAACTTCGGCGAGTGCACGCCGATGATCACGACCGTGTCCCGGTGCTTCTCCTCCAGCTCGCGCAGCTCGTCGAGGACGTGCAGGCAGTTGATGCAGCAGAAGGTCCAGAAGTCCAGGACGACGATGCGTCCCCGCAGGTCGGCGAGGCTGTACTGCTTCCCGCCCGTGTTCAGCCATCCGCCCTTGCCGATCAGCTCGGGGGCGCGGACTCGGGCGCGGCGGCCGGTCGGAGCCGGGGTGGAATCGCTCATGGACCAAGGGTGCCACCCGGCTCGGACATTCACGTCAGCGCATGCCCCGTCGTCGCGTCCACGTGGTCCGGCACCTCGTCGTGCCGGTCGCCGACGGTGAGGGTGCCGGTCGGCTCGAACACCAGGATGGCCGTGGGGACGGGCGCGTACGGCTTGTGTTCCGTGCCGCGCGGGACCGTGAAGACCGAGCCCTTCGGCAGGACGACCGTGCGCTCGCCGGCCGGCTCGCGCAGGCCGATGTGGAGCTCGCCGTCGAGGACGAGGAAGAACTCGTCGGTGTGGTCGTGCACGTGCCAGACGTGCTCGCCCTCGACCTTGGCGACACGGACGTCGCAGTCGTTGACGGCGGTGACGATGCGGGGGCTCCACTTCTCGGTGAAGGAGGCGAGGGCGGAGGAGAGGGAGATCGGTTCCTGGGTCATGACGTCATCGTCGGGGGTGACCGGGCCGTCGCATAAGTGCTAGGAATCGCACATGCCGCAAGGATCCTCTCAGCCCTCGCGCCCCCACCGGGTCGCGGTGATCGTCGACGAGGGCACCAATCCGTTCGAGGTGGGCTGCGCCACCGAGCTGTTCGGTCTGCCCCGCCCCGAGCTGGGGCTGCCGGGGCCGTTGTACGAGGTGACCCTGTGCACGCCGACGCCCCGGGTGCGGATGAACCACGGGTTCTTCACGCTCACCGGCGTGCCCGGACTGGACGCCGTGGACGACGCGGACACGCTCGTCGTGCCCGGCCGGCCGGACAACGTCGTGCCGCGCGGCCCCGCCGTACTGGACGCGATCCGGCGCACCCACGCACGCGGCGCCCGCGTGATGAGCCTGTGCACCGGCAGCTTCGCACTCGCCGAGGCCGGGCTCCTGGACGGGCGGCGGGCCGCGACGCACTGGCTGTGGGCGGACTCCTTCCGCCGGCTGCACCCGCGCGTACTGCTCCAGCCGGACGTGCTGTTCGTGGACGAGGGCGACATCCTCACGGCGGCGGGCAGCGCCGCCGCACTGGACCTCGGGCTGCACATCTGGCGCCGGGACCACGGCGCCGAGATCGCGAACGCCGTCTCCCGGCGGCTGGTGTTCGCCGCGCACCGGGACGGGGGCCAGCGGCAGTTCCTGGAGCGGCCGGTGCCGGACGTGCCGGACGCATCGCTCGCGCCGCTGCTGGAGTGGGCGCAGGAGCGGCTGGGCGAGCCGCTGACGGTGGCCGGTCTGGCGGCCCGCGCGGCGGTGTCCCCGGCCACGCTGCACCGGCGGTTCCGGGCGCAGCTGGGGACGACCCCGCTCGCCTGGCTCACGGCCGAGCGGGTGACCCTCGCGCGGCGGCTGATCGAGCGCGGCGAGGAGCGGCTGGACGTGGTGGCGGCCCGCAGCGGGCTGGGGACCGCTGCCAACCTGCGGATCCGGCTGCGGCGCGAGACCGGGCTCAGCCCGTCGGCCTACCGGCGGCGTTTCGGGACGGGTGCGCGGGAAGCGATCACGCCATGAGATTCCTCGTGTACGACCGGCTCCTCGGCTTCGGCGACGACTACTGGATCGAGGACGCCGAGGGCAACAAGGCGTACCTCGTCGACGGCAAGGCGTTGCGGCTGCGCGACACCTGGGAGCTGAAGGACGCCCAGGGGCGGGTCCTGATCGACATCCACCAGAAGATGTTCGCCCTGCGGGACACCATGGTGATCGAGCGGGGCGGCGGGCCGCTGGCGACGATCAGGCGCAAACGGCTCTCCCTGCTGCGCAATCACTACCGGGTGTCCCTGGCCGACGGAACCGAGCTGGACGTCAGCGGCAGGATCCTCGACCGGGAGTTCGCCATCGAGTACGACGGTGAACTGCTGGCCGTCGCCTCGCGGCGCCTGGTGACCCTCCGGGACACCTACGGCGTGGACGTCGTCCGGGACGACGCGGACCCGGCGCTGCTGATCGCGCTGACGGTGTGCGTCATCCACCTGGCGGAGAAGGAACGCGAGCGGGACTAGGGCCCGTCGGACACGCCGCCCTGGCCGTGTCCGTGTCCCTGTCCCTACCCCTGCCCCTGCCCCTGCCCCTGCCCCTGACGCCAGGGAGTTTCCAGGCCCAGCACCCGGTCCTTCAGCGCCGGGAACTGCTCCCGGGTCCTCGTCACCTTCTGCGGGTCGAACTCGACCGTGAGGATCTCCTCGTCCGCGCCGGCCTCCGCCAGCACCTCGCCCCAGGGGTCGACCACGATCGAGTGACCGGCCTGCGGAACTCCGGCGTGCGTCCCGGCCGTTCCGCAGGCGAGGACGAACGCCTGGTTCTCCACCGCCCGCGCCTGTGCCAGGAGCGTCCAGTGGGACCGCCGGCGCTCCGGCCAGCCCGCCGGGACGACGAAGGTCTCGGCACCGGCGTCGACGAGGCCGCGGAAGAGCTCGGGGAAGCGGAGGTCGTAACAGGTCGCCACGCCCAGGGTGGTGTGCGGCAGACGGACCGTCACCAGCTCGCTGCCCGCGCCCATCAGCACGGCCTCGCCCTTGTCGAAGCCGAACCGGTGGATCTTGCGGTAGGCGGCGGCCAGGTCACCGGAGGGGGAGAAGACGAGAGAGGTGTTGAAGAGCTGTCCGTCGGGGGCGCGCTCGGGGACGGACCCCGCGTGCAGCCACACGCCCGCCTCGCTCGCGGCCTTGGCCATCGCCTCGTACGTCGGGCCCCGGAGCGGCTCGGCGCCGGTGCCGAACTCGTCGAAGGCGAAGGCGCCCGTGGTCCACAGCTCCGGCAGGACGACGAGATCGGCGCCCTCCTGCTGCCGTACCAGCGACGCCGCCCGCCGGCGGCGCGCTTCGACCGTTTCGTCCTCGTTCACGGCGATCTGGATCACAGAGGCGCGCACACTACCACCGTCCTGGCATTCGAGCCGTCCACACGGGCCTACGATCGTCACACGAAAGCACTGCCGGGGTGCCGCACAGCAGCGTAACTTAGCCTCCCAAGACGCCCGCCGACCGCAGCCACCTCCCACTGGCACCGCCGCCACAACCTGCCCGTGTACCGACCGCCGAGGGGTCCCGTTCCGTGAGTCTGCATCCCACCCTCCAGCCCTACGCCGACGCCTGGACTCACTCCATCGAGGCGATATCCGAGCTGGTCCAGCACCTCGTGGAGGCAGAGTGGAACCGCCGCACCCCCTGCCCGGGCTGGTCGGTGCGGGACGTCGTCTCCCACGTCATGGGCCTGGACTCCGAGATGCTGGGCGACCCGCGCCCCATCCACACCCTCCCGCGCGACCTGTTCCACGTCACCAACGACCACCAGCGCTACATGGAGATGCAGGTCGACGTCCGCCGCCACCACACGGCGCCGGAGATGACGTCCGAGCTGGAGTACATGATCATCCGGCGCAACCGTCAGCTGCGGAACGAGTCGCGGGACCCGGGCACCAAGGTCCGCGGCCCCTACGGCGCCGACCTGACGCTGGAGGAGTCCATGCGCCGGCACGCCTTCGACGTGTGGGTGCACGAACAGGACCTGCGCACGGCCCTCGGCCGTCCCGGCAACCTCGACTCCCCGGGCGCGCACGTCGCCCGTGACGTGCTGCTGGCCGAGCTCCCGCGCGTCGTCGCCGAGGACGCGAGCGCGCCGCGCAGCTCGGCCGTCGTCTTCGACGTCCACGGTCCGGTCGAGTTCCTGCGCACGATCCGCGTCGACATCCAGGGCCGCGGCACCCTGGAGACGGCCCCCGCCCTCGGCCCGGCCGCCACCCTCACCCTCGACTGGGAGACGTACGTCCGCCTGGCCTGCGGCCGGGTGACGCCGGAGGCGGTGGCGGACCGCGTCAAGACGGAGGGCGACCCGGCCCTGACGACGGCGATCCTCAGGAACTTCACGGTGACGAAGTAACCCGAGCTGCGGGCAGTCGTGCCGCAGGGGCGGCACGGGTGGGCGCAGCGGCACCCCGCAACGCCGGGCTGCGCACCCACCCCCGCCCCGCACCCACGCCGGGCGCCTACGCAGGAACGTGCACCGTCTCCACCCGGCTGGCAACCAACCGCTCCCGCTCCCTCCGAGCCGCCCGCTTCCGCAGCCGCAGAATCTGCGACACCCCCAGCGCCTGCAGCACGAACACCGACGAGAAGGCGACGGCGTAGTCGTCCCCGGTCGCATCCAGCAGCACCCCGATCGCGAACAGCGTGGTCATCGACGCGACGAAGCCGCCCATGTTCGTGATCCCGGACGCGGTCCCCTGCCGCTCCGGCGGGTTGGCCGGCCGCGCGAAGTCGAAGCCGATCATGGACGCCGGTCCGCAGGCGCCCAGCACCACGCACAGCACGACCAGCAGCCACATCGGCGCGTGCTCGGCCGGGTAGGCGAGCGTCGTCGCCCACAGTGCCGCCGTCGCGGCCACGGTGCCGAGGGCCAGCGGCAGCCGCGCGCCGTGGTGCCGGGCGATGATCTGGCCGTAGACCAGACCGACGGCCATGTTGGACAGCACGACGAGCGTGAGCAGCCCGCCGGCCGTGCCGCGGGACAGCCCCTGAGCCTCCACGAGGAACGGCAGGCCCCACAGCAGCAGGAAGACCATCGCCGGGAACTGGGTGGTGAAGTGCACCCACAGCCCGAGCCGCGTACCCGGCTCCCGCCAGGAGGTGGCGATCTGCCGCCGTACGTACGCGGCCCCCTGGTGCGGCATCGGCTCCGGCTCGTACCCCTCGGGGTGGTCCTTGAGGAAGAGCAGCAGCAGGACGAGGACGACGACTCCGGCGAGCGCGCTGCCCGCGAACGCCGCCGTCCAGCCGACGCCGTGCAGCAGCCGGGCCAGGACGAGCGTGGAGACCAGGTTGCCCGCCATGCCGACCAGCCCGGCGAGCTGGGCGACCAGCGGGCCGCGCCGGGCCGGGAACCAGCGGGTCCCCAGCCGCAGCACGCTGATGAACGTCATCGCGTCGCCGCAGCCCAGGAGAGCGCGCGAGGCGAGCGCCATGCCGTACGACGGTGAGAAGGCGAAGCCGAGTTGGCCGGCCGTGAACAGCACCACGCCGATGCCCAGCACCTTCTTCGTGCCGAGCCGGTCGACGAGCAGGCCGACGGGTATCTGCATGCCGGCGTAGACCAGCAGCTGGAGGATGGAGAAGGTGGACAGGGCCGAGGCGTTGACGTGGAAGCGGTCGGCGGCGTCGAGCCCGGCCACGCCGAGGGACGTGCGGAAGATGACGGCGACGAAGTAGACGGCGACGCCGATGCCCCACACGGCCATCGCGCGCCGGCCGCCCGGGGGGTCGCCGGGTATTCCCGTGGTGCCGCTCATCGGACCTCCCCCCTGGCCAGGTGCGAGAACCAGCCCACGTGCCGGTGGACGATGCCCACGGCCGCCTCCGCGTCCCCCGCGCGCAGCGCGTCGAGGATCTCCTCGTGCTCGGCAAGGGTCTTGGCGATGCGGTCCGGGTGGGAGTGCATGACGGCGACGCCCATGCGCAGCTGGCGGTCCCGGAGCTGGTCGTAGAGGCGGGAGAGGATCTCGTTGCCGCCGCTGCGGACGATCTCGGCGTGGAAGCAGCGGTCGGTGACGGAGGCCGCCGCGAAGTCGCCGGCGGCGGCCTGCTCCTTCTGCCGGGCGAGCAGTTCCTCCAGCCGCTCGATGAGTCCGGCCGGGGCGGGGACGGCCTTGCGTGCCGCGTGCTCCTCGACCAGCAGCCGGGTCTCCACGACGTCCGCGATCTCCTGCGCGGAGACGGGCAGGACCATCGCGCCCTTCTTCGGGTAGAGCCGGAGCAGTCCCTCGGCCTCCAGCCGCAGCAGCGCCTCGCGCACCGGTGTGCGCGAGACCCCCACGGCCTCGGCGAGCTCTCCCTCGGTGAGCAGGGACCCGCCCTCGTAGCGGCGGTCCAGGACGCCCTGCTTGACGTGGGTGTAGACGCGGTCGGCGGCGGGAGGTTGCTTCACGGCCATGGTCATGCCCACAGGATAGATACAACAGGGACGCAAGCAGGCCCCCGTCCAGCATGCGGACGCACGCACCCACGCCCGAACGGCCACCCGTCAGAGGGACGCGCCGACCCGGCCGGCGCCAACGGCACAACCATCCGTGCTACTTACGAGTCGCACATACATGGCCCCACGCCGTAATCGACCACAACGCGGCCACACCACCGGGGCGTTCACATAATCGGGGTATCTCACTTGATAAACGACATCCAGGGCATCCGCCTTCGCAGAGCCGTCGCCGTCGCCGTGACCACCGGCGCCGTCCTGACGACCGGAGCCCTCTCCACCGCACCCGCGCAGGCCGCGCCCGCCGCCGCCGTGCGCGCCGCCGCCGCGCCCACGATCGTCGCCAAGGGCGGCTACGTGATGAACGACGCGAACGGCAAGTCCCTGTACACCAAGTCCGCGGACACCAGGCGTTCCACGGGCTCCACGACGAAGATCATGACGGCCAAGGTGGTGCTCGCACAGCCGAAGCTGAACCTCGACCGCAAGGTCACGATCCAGATGGCGTACAGCGACTACATCGTGTCGAAGAACGCCTCGTCGGCACGCCTGATCGTCGGCGACAAGGTGACCGTCCGCCAGCTGCTGTACGGGCTGATGCTGCCCTCGGGCTGCGACGCCGCGTACGCGCTGGCCGACACCTACGGCTCGGGCAAGACGCGCGCCGCCCGGGTGAAGTCGTTCATCGGCAAGATGAACGCCACCGCCAAGTCCCTGGGTCTGAAGAACACGCACTTCGACTCGTTCGACGGCATCGGCAACGGCAAGAACTACTCCACGCCCCGCGATCTGACGAAGCTCGCGAGCAGCGCGATGAAGAGCTCGACGTTCCGCACGATCGTCAAGACGAAGAAGTACACGGCGAAGACGACGACGAAGAACGGCGGCACCCGCACGATGGCGCCGTGGACCAACACCAACACGCTGCTGAGCAGCTACAGCGGCGCCATCGGCGTGAAGACCGGCTCCGGCCCCGAGGCCAAGTACTGCCTCGTCTTCGCCGCCACGCGCAAGGGCAAGACGGTCATCGGCACGGTGCTCGCCTCCTCGTCCGCCACCCAGCGGGCGACGGACGCCAAGAAGCTGCTGGACCACGGTTTCAAGACGCTCGGCTGACCCGCCGTCCGCCGGCGCCGGGCCGCGCGCCCCGGTCGGGGACGCGCGGCTCGGCGACTGCCGGGACTCAGGCCCAGGTGATGAGCCGCTTGGGCTGCTCCAGGATCGCCGCCACGTCGGCGAGGACCTTCGAGCCCAGCTCGCCGTCGACCAGGCGGTGGTCGAAGCTGAGCGCCAGCGTCGTCACCTGACGAGGCTTCACCTTGCCCTTGTGGACCCACGGCTGCGGCTTGATCGCGCCGACCGCGAGGATGGCGGACTCGCCGGGGTTGAGGATCGGCGTGCCGGTGTCGACGCCGAAGACGCCGACGTTGGTGATGGTCACCGTGCCGCCCTGCATGGCGGCCGGGGAGGTCCTGCCCTCCCGGGCCGTCGACACCAGCTCGCCCAGGGACTCGGCCAGCTGCGGCAGCGTCTTGGCGTGGGCGTCCTTGATGTTGGGCACGATCAGACCCCGCGGGGTCGCCGCGGCGATGCCCAGGTTGACGTAGTGCTTGACCACGATCTCCTGGTTCGCCTCGTCCCAGGACGCGTTGATGTCCGGGTTGCGCCGGATCGCGACCAGCAGGGCCTTGGCGATCAGCAGGAGCGGGTTCACCCGCAGGCCCGTGAACTCCTTGTCCTGCTTCAGCTCCTCGACCAGCTTCATCGTGCGCGTCACGTCGACCGTCACGAACTCCGTGACGTGCGGCGCCGTGAACGCCGAGCCGACCATCGCCGCCGCCGTCGCCTTGCGGACGCCCTTGACCGGGATGCGGGTCTCGCGCGCCGTGTCGTACGGCACCGCGGGCGCGGGGGCCGCCGGGGCCACGGGCGTCGCCGGTGCCGCCTCGGGCTCCGGGGCCTTGGGGGGCGCCACGGCCGCGTGGACGTCCTCGCGGGTGATGATGCCGTCCGGACCGGTCGGGGTGACCGTCGCCAGGTCGACGCCGAGGTCCTTGGCCAGCTTGCGCACCGGGGGCTTGGCCAGGGGGCGCTCGCGGGTGACCGGCCCGTGGCCGTTCAGCTCGGACTGGATCGCGGCCGGGGCCTCCTGGGCCGGGACCTCCGCGCTCTTGCGGGGACGGCGCCGGGTCGAGGAGGTGGCCACCCCGTAGCCCACCAGGACCGGCTGGCGGCCCTCCGGCTTCGGCTCCTCCGCCTGCGCGGGCGCGTCCTCCACGGGCGCCTGCGCCGGCTCCTGTTCGCCGGCCGCCGCGCCGCCCACGGCGACCGCGATGATCGACGTGCCCACGTCGACCGTGGTGCCCTCGGGGAAGTGCAGCTCGCGGACCACCCCGTCGTAGGGGATGGGGAGTTCGACGGCGGCCTTGGCCGTCTCGACCTCGCACACCACCTGTCCGTCGGTGACCGTGTCACCGGGCTGGACGTACCACTTGAGGATTTCGGCCTCGGTGAGTCCCTCGCCCACGTCGGGCATCTTGAACTCGCGTACGGACCCTTCAGTCATCGTCGTCACGGCCCTCTCCTCAGTACGCCAGCGAGCGGTCGACGGCGTCCAGCACCCGGTCCAGGTCGGGCAGGTACTCCTCCTCCAGGCGGGCCGGCGGGTACGGGGCGTGGTAGCCGCCGACCCGGAGAACCGGGGCCTCCAGGTGGTAGAAGCAGCGCTCCGTGATCCTGGCCGCGATCTCCGCGCCCGAGCCGAAGAACACCGGCGCCTCGTGCACCACGACCAGGCGGCGGGTCTTCTCCACCGACGCCTGGATCGTGTCGAAGTCGATCGGGGAGACGGAGCGCAGGTCCAGCACCTCCAGGGAGCGGCCCTCCTCGGCGGCCGCGTCGGCGACCTCCTGGCAGAGCTTCACCATCGGGCCGTAGGCGGCCAGCGTGAGGTCGGTGCCCTCGCGCACCACGCGCGCGCCGTGCAGCGGGCCGGGAATGGCCTCGGTGTCGACCTCGCCCTTGTCCCAGTAGCGCCGCTTGGGCTCGAAGAAGATCACCGGGTCGTCGCTCTGGACGGCCTGCTGCATCATCCAGTACGCGTCCGAGGCGTTCGACGGGGAGACCACCTTCAGGCCCGCCACGTGCGCGAACAGCGCCTCCGGGGACTCGGAGTGGTGCTCCACCGCGCCGATGCCGCCGCCGTAGGGGATGCGCACGACGACCGGCAGCTTGACCTTGCCCAGCGAGCGGGCGTGCATCTTCGCGAGCTGCGTGACGATCTGGTCGTAGGCCGGGAAGACGAAACCGTCGAACTGGATCTCCACCACCGGGCGGTAGCCGCGCAGGGCCAGGCCGATGGCGGTGCCGACGATGCCGGACTCGGCCAGCGGGGTGTCGATGACGCGGTCGTCGCCGAAGTCCTTCTGCAGGCCGTCGGTGACCCGGAAGACGCCGCCGAGCTTGCCGACGTCCTCACCCATGATCAGGACCTTGGGGTCGGAATCCAGGGCGCGCCGCAGCGATTCGTTGATCGCCTTGGCCAGAGCCATTTTCTCCACTGCCATGTCAGACCCCCTCTGCGTCCGCGAACGACGCCTGGTAGGCGGCGAACTGGGCTCGCTCCTCGTCGACGAGCGCGTGCCCGTCCGCGTACACGTTCTCGAAGATGGCGAACCGGTCCGGGTCCGGCATGGCACGGACCACTTCGCGCACTCGTTTGCCCAACGCCTCGCTCTCCGCCTCCAGTTCCGCGAAGAATCCCTCGTCCGCGTGGTTTGCGGCCTCCAGGTGGCGGCGAAGGCGCAGGATCGGGTCCTTCGCCTCCCAGGCGGCCCGCTCGTCGTCGTGGCGGTAGCGGGAGGGGTCGTCGGAGGTGGTGTGGGCGCCCATGCGGTAGGTGTACGCCTCGATGAGCGCGGGTCCCTCGCCGCGCCGGGCCCGCTCCAGGGCCCAGCGGGTCACCGCGAGGGAGGCCAGCACGTCGTTGCCGTCGACGCGGACGCCGGGGAAGCCGAAGCCCTGGGCGCGCTGGTAGAGCGGCACGCGGGTCTGCTTCTCGTTCGACTCGGAGATCGCCCACTGGTTGTTCTGGCAGAAGAACACCACGGGGGCGTTGTAGACGGCGGCGAAGTTGAACGCCTCGCTCACGTCACCCTGGCTGGAGGCGCCGTCGCCGAAGTAGGCGATCACGGCGGAGTCCGCGCCGTCCTTGGCGACGCCCATCGCGTAGCCGGTGGCGTGCAGCGCCTGCGAGCCGATGACGATGGTGTAGAGGTGGAAGTTGTTGCCGTTCGGGTCCCAGCCGCCGTTGTTCACACCGCGGAACATGCCGAGGAGATTGGTCGGGTCCACGCCGCGGCACCAGGCGACGCCGTGCTCACGGTAGGTGGGGAAGACGTAGTCGTCCTCGCGGGTGGCGCGGCCGGAGCCGATCTGGGCGGCCTCCTGGCCCAGCAGCGACGCCCACAGGCCCAGCTCGCCCTGGCGCTGCAGGGCGGTGGCCTCGGCGTCGAAGCGCCGGGTGAGCACCATGTCGCGGTACAGGCCGCGGAGCTCATCGGCGGTGATGCCGTCGACGTAGCCGTCGTACTCGGCGTTCTTCACGCGCTCGCCCTCGGGCGTCAGCAGTTGCACGAGCTCGGGGTCCGTGCCCTGCGCCTTCTTGGCGGTCGTGCGGGTGGTGCGCTTGGTGCCGGTGGTGCCGGCCTTGCCTCCGGCGCTGCGTCGCGGCTTTCGCGCGGCAGTGCTCTCCACGGTCACGTGTGCTCCTCCGTCGGTCCGGCCCCCGGGTTCGCCGGAAGCCAGTGCGGCTCACCTGCGGCCCGTCAGACGCACAGGGTGGGTGCGCCGCGATCGGGAACAGGCGTGACAGGTGCCCCGGCGAGCGCCCTGCAAAAGGCACGTTACCCAGTGCTCCACATTTCTGTGAAACCCCTCCTGACCTGCGTTTTTACTTGGGTTTCCAAGTAAACCGCGAAAGTCGGGAAGTCCTACTGGTCACAGCCTCGCAGGGGGCCGGAACAACGGCACGTTATCCCGGCCACCCCGGGCACGGGAAGAGTTCGTGTGTGACACTGAGCGCGTGCATGAAATCGGAAAAATCCGGGTATTTCTTCTCGATGACCACGAGGTCGTCCGCCGGGGCGTCCACGATCTGCTGTCGGGCGAGGACGGCATCGAGGTGGTCGGCGAGGCCGGCACGGCGGCCGACGCGCTGGCCCGGATCCCGGCCACCCGCCCGGACGTGGCGGTGCTGGACGTACGCCTCCCGGACGGCAGCGGCGTGGAGGTGTGTCGCGAGATCCGCTCCCGGGACGAGTCCGTCCGGTGCCTGATGCTGACCTCCTTCGCCGACGACGAGGCCCTCTTCGACGCGATCATGGCGGGCGCCTCGGGCTACGTCCTCAAGGACATCCGCGGCGCCGAGCTGCTGACCGCCGTGCGGGACGTGGCCGCCGGCAAGTCGCTGCTCGACCCCGTGGCCACCGCGCGCGTGCTGGAGCGGCTGCGCGACGGCGGGGCGAGGACGGACGACCGGCTCGCCCGCCTGACCGAGCAGGAGCGCCGGATCCTGGAGCTGATCGGCGAAGGGCTGACCAATCGTGCGATCGGCGAACGGCTGCACCTCGCCGAGAAAACGATCAAGAATTACGTGTCGAGTCTGCTGGCCAAACTCGGCATGCAGCGACGTTCCCAGGCCGCCGCCTATGTGGCCCGGATGCAGGCCGGGAAGCGCTGAGAATTCGCCGGTCCCGCACGGCGGACTCCATCCGCCCCGGACGGCGCGTTTATTCGGGACTTACGTCCCGTCACACCGGGGCGGGGGACCCTGTTCCGTCCTTTCCCGCTCCCGCACAGTGAGTGCATGCCCACCGACGAAAAGCTCGCCGTCGGCCTGCTCGGCCGCACCGACCACGGCCGGGCGGCCACCAGCATGCGTGCCCTGCCCTTCCTCGCGTTCGCGCGGCACATCGTGGTCGACGGCCGCGTTCTGCTGCGCATGCCCAGGAGCTGGGGATACCACCGCGCGTGCGCCGGGAGCGTCGTCGCGTACGGTGCCGACAACCTCGACTCCGCCCGGCCGGGCGAGAGCCTGTGGACCGTACAGGTCGTGGGCAGGTGCGAGGTCCACGACCCGACCGCCGCCGAGATCGAGCGGTTCGGCCCCGCCCCGCACGCCGTGGACGGCGTCCCGTACGAGCCCGTCTACCTGCGCATCGAGCCGCGGTTCGGCACCGTGCACTCCCTGGGACACGGCCTCGAACGCCACTTCCAGGACGCCGTCTGACCCTGACGCGACCGAAAGCGACCGCTGGCGACTGTCTGTGACAACGCCCAGCTCACAGCTTCTTTTCGTGCCCTAGCATCAGCCGCGTGCCGCGCTTACGTGTACCACCCCCTGTACCTCATGCGCCCCCCTTGGGCGCCCTCCTCCGCCGCTACTCCGCCGGTTCCGCGCTCACCTGCGAGCCCGTCGACCAGGGCCTGCTCAACCGCGGCTACCGGCTGTGCACCACCCGCGGCCGGTACTTCCTCAAGCACCACTCCGACCCCGACACCGCCGACCCCGCCGCCATCGACCGCCAGCACCGGGCCACCCGGCGCCTGGCCGACCTGGGCGTCCCGGTCGCGCCGCCGCTGCCCGGCCGCGACGGGCGCACGGTCGCCGTCGTCGGCGGCCACGCCTACGCCCTGCACCCGTGGATCGACGGCCGGCACCGCCACGGCGGCCAGCTCACCCTCGCCCAGTGCGCACGCCTCGGTGCGCTGCTCGGCGCGGTGCACGCGGGCCTGGAGCAGGTGATGCCGGCGCACGGGAGGGCGCCCGCGGCCCGCACCGAGGGCCCCTCGGGACCCGGCCCGGCCGAGAGCGCCGACCCCGCCGACACCTTCGCCCTCATCGACGACCTGCTCGCCCGGGTGCAGCGGCACCGCCCCGCCGACTCCTTCGACGAACTCGCCCGCCACCGGCTCCTGGAGCGGCGCCTGCTCCTGGCCCGCCACGCCGACCGGCGCCCCCCGCGCGGGGCCGCGGTCGGCTGGGTGCACGGGGACTTCCACCCGTTCAACCTGCTCTACAAGGGCGACGCCCCCGCCGCCATCGTCGACTGGGACCGGCTGGGCGTACGCCCCCGCGCGGAGGAGGCCGTCCGCGCCGCCGCGATCTTCTTCGTCCGGCCCGGCGGTGCGCTCGACCTGCCGAGAGTGCGGGCCTACGCGCGCGCGTACCGGCGGACGGCCGGGGCCACGCCCTCCCACCTCGGGGCGGCCGTGCACCGCGTGTGGTGGGAACGCCTAAACGACTTCTGGATGCTGCGCTGGCACTACGAGCGCGGCGACACCCGCGCGGACCCGCAGTTCCCGGCCGCCTCGGCGCTCGCGGTGTGGTGGACACGGCAGTACGACGCGGTGTGCGACGCGTTCGCGCAGTGACGGCCGGCCGGCCGGGGATCAGCCGCCGCTCGTGCTGCCGGTCGTACCGGGGTCGCCCGCGCCGCCGTCGTCGCCGCCGCCGTCGCCCGGGGGCGGGGTGACCGGAGCCGACGAACCGGGCGACTCGCCGCCCGACGTCTCCTCCGGCGGGGTCGACGGCAGCGTCTCCTCGTCCGTCGGCTCACCCGACGGGTCCTGGGTGACGCTCTGCGACGGGGTGTAGGAGGGCGTGTACTCGGGCTGCGTCCAGTCGCCGCCCGTACCGCCGCCGCCGTTGCCCTGCTCGGTGCCCGGGTCGGTGGTCTCCTGGGTCGCCTCGTCGCTCGGCGACTCGCTGGCCTTCTCGTCCTCGGTGGTCTGGGTGGCCGTGGGCGAGGGGGAGGTCTCCGGATCGCCGCCCTTGCCGCCCCCGCCGTTGTTCAGCGCCAGCGCGACGCCCGCGGCGATGGCGATCACCGCGAGCACGGCCAGGATCCACAGCTTGCCCCGGCCGCTGCCCTTGTTGCCGTGGCCCTCGAAGCCTCCGTCGTCCCCGCCGCCGTATCCGTTGGGCAGGATCGGCTGCGGGATCTGCTGGGTGTCCGAGGCGTGGTCGGGGTGCGGCAGCACCGTCGTGCCCGCCATCCCGGCCGAGGGGGTGTGCCGGCCGTCGTGCATGCCGACCGGGCCGGTGTTCCAGGTGCCGGTGTGGCCGCCCTGGTCGTACAGCATCTGCAGCCCGTACTGCACCAGGCCGCGCATCTCCTCGGCGGTCTGGAAGCGGTCGTCGGGCTCCTTGGCCAGCGAGCGCATCACCAGGCCGTCGAGCTCCGGCGGGGAGGCGTCGGAGACCTCGGACGGGGGCGTCGGGATGTCCTGGACGTGCTGGTAGACCACCGACAGCGGGGTCTCGCCGGTGAACGGCGGGCGCAGCGCGAGGAGTTCGTACAGCAGGCAGCCGGTGGCGTACAGGTCGGAGCGGTGGTCGACGGCCTTGCCGAGCGCCTGCTCCGGGGAGAGGTACTGCGGGGTGCCCATGACCATGCCGGTCTGCGTCATCGTCGTCGACGCCCCGTGCAGGGCGCGGGCGATGCCGAAGTCCATCACCTTCACCGCGCCGTTGTGCGTGATGATGACGTTGGCCGGCTTGATGTCTCGGTGCACGATGCCGTGCTGGTGCGAATAGGCCAGCGCCTCCAGGACGCCCGAGACGATGATCAGCGCCTGCTCGGGGCCGGGTGCCTCGGCGTTGAGGAGGAGGTCGCGGATGGTGCGGCCCTCGACGAGCTCCATCACGATGTACGGCACGGACTGGCCGCCGACGAAGTCCTCGCCGGAGTCGTACACCGCCACGATGGCGTGGTGGTTGAGGCCGGCCACCGACTGCGCCTCACGCGTGAAGCGGGCCTTGGACACCGGGTCCTCGGCGAGGTCCGCGCGCAGCAGCTTGACCGCCACGGTGCGTCCCAGGCGGACGTCCTCGGCCGCGAAGACCTCGGCCATGCCGCCCCGCCCGAGCCTGCGGGTCAGCCGGTACCGGCCGTCGCCGACAAGCCCGCCGTTGCCCCAGGTCTCCGGCGCGTCCGACATACCGCCGCCAGTCGCCTCGGGGTCGGACGGGCCCTGAGCGCGCTGCTGCTGTGCCATCAGTCCTCGCCGTCGTTTCTGCCCGCGGTGCGCGCGGTGTTGTTACGGTCTCCGTCGGCCACGCTACAGCCTCGCCGGTGGCCTCCGGTCCGAGACGGGCGCCCCGACCGGCACGAGACGGACCGGCCATGAAACCCTGGTTCCGTACTGTCGTGCAAATTCTGTGTACCGGCCGTACGCCCGCTGTAACGCTTCCGCGACGCTTCTTTCGCGTACGGTCACGGAACGGGCACCGCGCTTGACGTGTCAGTGCCCTGGGGCAGACTTGGCCGGGAATAACACTTTGGATCAACGTGCGCCCGGGCCGCTGCCACCGGCGCCTATGGGGGACGCAGAGACATGAGCCAGGACGGCGGACAGGGCCGGTACGCGGGGCGTGCGCTCGCCGGCGGCCGCTATCAGCTGCGCGACCTGCTCGGCGAGGGCGGCATGGCCTCGGTGCACCTGGCGTACGACTCCGTGCTCGACCGCCAGGTCGCCATCAAGACGCTCCACACCGAACTCGGCCGGGAACAGGCCTTCCGCGAGCGGTTCCGCCGTGAGGCCCAGGCCGTGGCCAAGCTCACGCACACCAACATCGTCTCCGTCTTCGACACTGGCGAGGACGATCTGAACGGCATGACGACGCCGTACATCGTCATGGAGTACATCGAGGGCCGCCCGCTCGGCTCGGTACTCGACGAGGACGTCCGGCAGTACGGCGCCATGCCCGCCGACAAGGCCCTGAAGATCACCGCGGACGTGCTGGCCGCCCTGGAGATCAGCCACGAGATGGGCCTGGTCCACCGGGACATCAAGCCGGGCAACGTGATGATGACCAAGCGCGGTGTGGTCAAGGTGATGGACTTCGGCATCGCCCGCGCCATGCAGTCCGGTGTGACGTCGATGACACAGACCGGCATGGTCGTCGGCACCCCCCAGTACCTCTCGCCGGAACAGGCCCTCGGCCGCGGCGTGGACGCCCGCTCCGACCTGTACTCGGTCGGCATCATGCTGTTCCAACTGGTCACGGGACGCCTGCCGTTCGACGCGGACTCGCCGCTGGCCATCGCCTACGCGCACGTGCAGGAGGAGCCGGTCGCGCCCTCCTCCGTCAACCGCTCCCTGCCGCCGGCCGTCGACGCGCTGGTGGCCCGCGCGCTGAAGAAGAACCCCAACGAGCGCTTCCCCAGCGCCGAGGCCATGCGCGACGAGTGCCTGCGCGTGGCGCAGTCCTTCCACGCCGCCCCGCCGAGCATCGTGCCCGGCGCCCACACGCCGAGCGGCGCGGGCGTCGGCTCCGCGGTGTTCCCGCCGGTCGACCAGTCCACCCCGGCGCCCACCGGACCCGTGCAGTCGCCGTACCAGCCGACGCCGGCCCCGGGCCCGTACGGCACCCCGGCCCCGTCGGCGCCCTCCCCAGCGTACGGCTATCCGCAGCAGGGCGGCTACCAGACGCCGGCCGCGTCGGGATACGCGCCGCAGCAGAGCCCGTCGACACCGCCGCCGTACAACATCACGCCCGCGTCCCAGGGGTCCGGCTCCCCGGGCGGCGGGAAGAGCAACAAGGCCGTGATCATCGGCTCGATCGTGGTCGCCGTGGTCGCGGTCGGCGGTCTCGTCGGGGCGCTGCTGATGAACGGCGGCGGCGATGACGACCCCCAGGGCGGTGGCGGCGGCACCTCGACCGCCACGGCGTCCGCGTCGCCGTCGAAGGCGGCGGGCTACCGCGGCCCCGACACCTCGAAGACGATCGAGAAGGAGGAGTGCACGGAGCCGGAGGAGTCGTACAACGACCCCGACAAGATCCGGGTGCCCGACTTCACCTTCAAGTACATCGGCTCGGTCAAGGAGTGCTTCCAGGCCGCCGGCTGGACGATGAAGGTCGTGAACGTGGACGAGAACACGTACGGCGAGGGCTCGATCAGGGACCAGTTCCCCGCGCCCGGCACGGACGTCGACCCCAAGGACATGCCCGAGATCCAGCTCAAGGTCTCGACGGGCAACCCTCCGTCGTCCTGATCCGGCGCGCGGTTCCCGCGCACGGTTCCCGCGCACGGTTCCCGCGTACGGCGAAGGGCCCGGCGCCCCCGAAGGGTGCCGGGCCCTTGCCGCCCGTGACGGCCTCCGGTGAGCGGTGCCCGGCGCCGTCCGGACCGGGGGGTCAGACGAAGATGGAGAGGTTCTTCGCCATGAGGACGGACTGGTCGAGCAGGAGGTGGCGCTTCACCACGCGCCAGCCGTCCTCGGTGCGCCGCAGGGTGTCACGGCGGCGGCCGACCAGGAAGTCGGTCTCGTCGGCGACGCGGTTGCGGTAGACCAGGAACCGGCAGCTGACCTCCACCTCGGGCAGCTCGACCCGGTCGAGGCGCACGTTGGTGACCAGGTGCGAGACGCGGGACACCGGCTCCTCCGCCCAGTGCACGCCGGTGGCGAGCTGGGCGACACGGAGTTCGACGGTGCTCTTGTCCTCGTCGAACCACTGAACCTCGCAGGCGCGGGTGTTCTCCCGCTCGGCGACGTCGTCGTACCGGACGTTGAGCCGCAGCGGGACGGAGTAGTGGTAGTCGTCGGCGAGCAGGTCGAGCCACTCGTCGTAGCGGCGCTCGTCGAGCAGGTCGGCCTCACGGTAGAGGAAGTCGGCGACCTCCCGCTCCAGCAGCACCTTCTCGATGAGCTTCTCGTCGATGGCCATGTCGGGCCCTCCCTCGGTGGTCAGTTGTCCTCTTCGCGGCGGCCGATCTCGGGCAACGCGTCCGGGGCGACAGCGGTGGCCCGGTCGTCGGTCTTCGCGAGTTCCTCGAGCTCGGGCCACGACAGGTTGTCGGTGAACTCCGCCCAGCGGCGATAGAAGGCACGGGCGTTGACCTCACCGGCGATGGCGTGGTGGGAGTGGACGGCCCGGTCGAGGTCGCTGGGCAGTTCCTGGCCGAGGCCCTGCTGGTAGTTGTACGGGTAGCGGCGGGCGACGACGCCGAGGCTGGCCTGGGTGGCGTAGTCCCAGTTCTCCATGTCGTCCTGCTCGGTCATGCCGGCCGGGCCGCCGTAGCGCATGTAGTAGTGGCGCAGCCACTCACGCACGAACTCCGGCGCGTCCTTGTCGACGATGAACCAGCGCCACACCTCGGTCTCGGTGGGGCTGATCGGGTGGGCGACGAGGATGGAGCGCGGGAAGCCGGCCGCGAAGGACATGTTGGGGAACAGCGTGGCCGGTCCGCGGCCGCCCAGCGGGCGGTCCTCGGCGCGGAGCTTCTCGGCGCGCTTCTGCCACGCCGCAGCGAAGTACTCCTCCATCTCGGGCTCCGCGAACTCGGGGTAGGGCACCTCGTAGGCGAGGTTGTCGGAGGCGCCGTGGCCGAGCCGGAAGGAGGTCTTCATCCGGCCCTTGGAGAAGCCGCCCTGGTCCTGGCGCTCGCCGTGGCGGCGCTTGCCCTTTCCGCCGGGGCCGATGCCGACGGCCTCGACGGAGGCGTGGGTGGACGCGCCGTGGTAGGTGTCGCCGAGGAAGTTCTCGGAGACGAACTTCCAGTTGGACTTGATGCGCCACTTGAGCACGCCGCGGAAGACCTCGGTGGCCCCCTCGGTGCCGTCGAAGGCGTCGGCGAGGTTGTCCAGCCACCAGTGGAAGTCGCCGACGTACTCCTCGAACGACGGCGCCTCCGGGTCCCAGTTGGCGAATACCAGGCCCTTGTAGACGTGGATGTTGGGGCAGTGGACGAGGCCCCACTGCTTCTTGCGGAGCTTGTTGTCGTACGCCGCCTTCATCTGCGGCACGCCGTGCAGGTCGCCCGGGGTCTCCACCAGGGCGCCGTCGATCGAGTAGGACCAGGCGTGGTACGGGCAGGTGAACTGCATGGTGTTGCCCTCGTCGTAGCGGCACACCCGCATGCCGCGGTGGCGGCACGAGTTGAGCAGGACGTGGATCTCGCCCTTGTCGTCCCGGGTGAGCAGCACCGGGTCGGAGCCCATCTGCGAGGAGAAGTAGTCGCCGGGGTTCGGGACCTGGCTGGCGTGGCCGACGAAGAGCCAGGCGCGGGGGAAGAGGTGCTCCATCTCGCGGCGGAAGATCTCCTCGTTGACGAAGATCTCCCGGCTGATCTCGCCGGTGCCGAGGTCGACGAGGTCGCTGACCGGTCCGAGCCCCTGCTTCTCAGGGGTGTTCGTGCTCATGCGCGGTTGCCTTCCAGGTAGGTCGACGATGACAGGTCGAGGGGAGTGAGTGCGGTGGTCAGGCCGGCGAGCCGGGCCGTCACGTCGGCGATGTCGGCGCCCTTGGCCCAGGCTTGTCGTGCGGTCATGCAGCCACGCGGCCAGCCGAAGGTGACGGCGGCGGTGAGGCGGCCGTCGCGGCTGTACAGGACGACCTTCCGGTCGCCGGTGGGCGTGGTGGCGGTGAAGGCCTGCACGTGGTCGTCGGCGGAGCGGCGGCCGACCATCTGGAGCTTCACCCCGTGCTGGTCGGACCAGAGGTAGGGAACAGGGTCGAACGGCCGGCGCTCCCCGGTGACCAGTGCGCGGGCGACCAGCGCGGCCTGCTCGGTGGCGCTGGTCCAGTGCTCGACGCGGCGGTGGCCGCCGGTGCGCCGGTCGTACCAGCGGGACACGTCGCCGACGGCCCAGACACCGTCGGCGCCCGGCACGGCGCAGTACTCGTCGGTCACCACGCCGTCGTTCAGCCCGAGGCCCGAACTCTCCAGCCACTCCGTGTTGGGCACACAGCCGATGCCGACGATCACGGTGGCGGCTTCCAGGCACCGCCCGTCGTCGAGCCGCACCAGCGCCCAGCCGTCCGTGAGCGGCTCCACCCGGTTCACCCGCGCTCCCGCCAGCACCTCCACGCCGTGATCGGCGTGGAGCCCGGCCAGCAGTGCACCGACCTCCGGGCCGAGAGCGGCGAAGGGCGCGGGGCCGGATTCGGCCAGGGTGGTGGGGCAGCCGAGCGCCGCCGCGGTGGCCGCGGCCTCGGCGCCGATGAAGCCGCCGCCGACGACGATCACGGGCTCCTTCTTGGCGAGCCGGGCCGCCAGCTCGGCGCTCTCCGACAGCTCCCGGACGGTGAAGCAGGGCAGCTCCGTGACCGGCTTCCCCACCGGCGCGGGGAGCGTCCGCGGCCGCACGCCGGTCGCGAGCACCAGGGCGTCGTAGCCGAGCAGCTCACCGTCCGCCAGCCGCACCCGGCGCCGCTCCACGTCCAGGGCGACGGCCGCCCGACCGAGCCGCAGGGTGAACCCGTGGTCTGCCTCGGGGCCGCCCGGCAGCAGCCGGATGTCCTCGGCGCCGCGCGTCCCGGCGAGGAACTCCTTCGACAGCGGCGGCTTGTCGTACGGCAGGTGCGGTTCCGCACCGACGAGGGTCAGCTCGCCGGTGTGGCCCTCCGCGCGCAGTGCCTGGGCGGTGCGGACGCCGGCCACGGAGGAGCCGACGACGAGGACCCGTTCCGGGCGTTCAGCCGTCATTCTCGACCAGCCACAGGGCGTCCGCCGGGCAGCTGCGCACCGCCGCCGCCACCCGTTCCCGGTCGGCCTCGGACACCTTGTCGTCCAGCAGGACGACCAGTCCGCTGTCGTCGAGGTCGAAGTGCGCCTCGTCCGCGGCCACGCAGTTTCCGTAGCCCTGGCATTTACCCAGATCCAGGCCGATGTGCATGGAACGTCCTCCCCGCTTCCCAGTGAACGTTTAATGGTTTAGTGATTAAACCGATGGAGACGTTAAGAAGCAGCAGGCGTGAGTGTCAAGGGGTGGAGCGATGGACTTACCCTTGGCGAGCACCCAGGGAGAGGGAGTGGCAGTGGCCTCGAGCACGGCGGCGCCAGGCGCTTCGGACGAGATCTTCCGGCCGGTACCCACCGGCCGGGCGTCCGCGATGATCGTCGGTCAGATCCGGGATCTCATCCGTTCAGGATCGCTGCCGGTGGGCACGCGTCTGCCGGCCGAGCGGGACCTGTGCGAGCGGATGAACGTCAGCCGGCTCACGCTGCGCGAGGCCCTGCGGGCGCTCGAGGTCAGCGGCCTGATCCAGATCCGCGCGGGCGCCCATGGCGGGGCCTTCGTCACCGCGCCGGACACCGACCGCGCGGGGCAGGGCCTCACCGACCTGCTGTCGACGTCCGGGCTGAGCGCCTCCCAGGTGACGGAGGCCCGGATCGCCCTCGAACTGGGCACCGTCCAGCACATCTGCGAACGGGCCACCGAGGACGACCTGCGGGAGCTGCGCGTGCTGTGCGACCAGGCCGAGGAGGCCCGGGAACTGGGCAGCTACACCGTCGACATGTCGTACAGCTTCCATCTGCGGGCCGTCCAGGCGAGCCACAACCCGGCCATCGGCATGATCATGGGTTCCATCCGGGACGCCGTGCTGATGTCCATGCGGGCCGCTCACCACGAGGGAAAGCAGGGTGTCGAGGAGCACCGGGCCTTCGTCGACGCCGTCGGGCGCAGGGACGCCGCCGAGGCCCGCCGCATCCTGGCGGCACACCTCCAGCGCACCGTCGACGCGGTGGCGGGCGACTGACCGCACACTGCGCCGGCGCGGAACCGGCGTGGAGGCGGGCACGCGTCCGACACCTCCAGGGGCCTGTCGTCACGTTCCCGTCGTCGCCCCGGAAGTCCTCGTAGGCCTTCGAGGCAGAGGAGGAGCGTGCCAGGCGTCGCGGGGAGGACGGGAATGTGACGACAGGCCCTAGCAGGACGGCGCGGCGCGGAGGATGTCCTCGAGCTGAGCGGCGGCGGCGTGCAGGTGGCGGACGACGCGGCGCTGGTCACGTTGCGTCATCCGGGAGGCCGGTCCCACGGCGTTGATCGCGGCGACGGTGACGTCGTCGCCGTCGCGCACCGGTGTCGCCACGGAGATGACGTCGTCGGGACGGGCGTTCACCGCGTATCCGCGCTGGCGGATCTGCTCGAGCTCCTTGTACAGGCCGGACAGTTGCGCATCCTGGGTCACCAGGCGCTCCACGATGGGTCCGAGCCTCGATTCGGGCAGGTCCGCCAACAGGACCCGGCCGGTGGCGCTGGTGTGCGCCGGCACGACCTGGCCGGTCCGGTCGACCACGCGCAGCGCCTCCCCGCCCTCGGCGCCGATGAGGTAGCGCACGTTGGCGCCCTCCAGCTGGGCGAGGTGGACCGTCTCACCGAGCCTCATCGCCAGGTCGGTGAGCACGGGCCTCGCGTGTTCGCGGATGTCCATGTTCCGGACGGCGGCCAGGCCGATGTCGAGGAACGCGGGCCCCGGCACGTAGGTGCGTACGTTCTCCTCCTGCCGGACGAACCCGTGGAACTGCAGCATGGCCAGCAGCCGGTGAGCCGTCGACGTCGCGACCCCCAGCTCCTCGGCGGCGTCGGAGAGCCGGACGCGCCGGTGTTCCTTGAACATCAGCATCAGGCGCAGGGCGTTGTCGACCGACGTGATCGGATAAGCCGGCCGGCTGTTCCCACTCGAATTCAAGGCTCCTCACTTTCGGGCTCCCCGCGGCGGGCGAAGTGTCCGTTCCGGACGCTTCGTCACGGCACGGGCCTGTTCTTCGCCGCGTCCGGTCGGGGGAACCCCGTGCCGGAACACGGTCACGATAGACGAGACACGCCCATGTCAGTGGCGTGATCGGACGTGCTTCTCCGTGGGGCCGTTCCGTAGTGACACGAGGACCGCGGGCAGGGACATCAGCGCCCCCGCCGTCGCGAGGGCGGCGCCGGCGGACATGACCAGCACCAGCGCACCGGCGCCGAGCGGCGCCGCCAGGAGCGTCGCGGCCCGGAACGTTCCGATGGTCGCGATGGCGTCGCCGCGTTCCTCCGGGCCGACGGAGTCCGCCGCCAGCGCGGGGCCCACGGTCTGCAGGACACCGGCGCCCAGTCCCGCCGCGAACAGCATGGCCGTGGCGACCACGATGCTCCCCGGGAAGAGTCCGGTCAGGCCGATGCCCACCCCGGCGGGCACAAGCCCCAGGAGCATCGCCGGGCGCAGCCCGGCGGCCTGCACCCGCTTCGAGACGGCGCTGCCCATCAGACCCGCCAGATTGGCACCGGTGACCAGCGCGCCGACGGCGGGAGCGGCGTGCCCGGCGTGCGACAGGACCACCGGTACGTAGGAGTTCATCAGCCCCTTCCAGGCTCCGCCGCCCGCGGTCATCGCACAGGCCGCGCCGACACCGGGCCGCAGCCAGAGACGGCGCCGCCCGTTGCCCTTCTCCTGAGGAGCCGAGCGGAACGGCCGGAAACTCCTGAGGAGCGCGGCGGAGACGAGTCCGAGCACCCCCATTACAGTCGCCACGACCAGGGAGAGGGACAGGGACCGGACGGCCAGGGCTCCGGCGAGGACGGGACCCACCAGGGCCCCCACCCCGTTGGCGATGTTGATGACGGTCAGGCCGCCCACCGAGGTCGGCCAGGCCCGGATCGCATGCGTCTGGGTCCCGGTCCAGAACAAGGCGCGGGCCAGGCCCTGCAGCAGTTGGGACACCGCGAACGCCCACATCGCGGTCTCCCGTACGAGAAGCGCGCAGGACACCGCGAGGGCGCCGGACGCGAACGCGACGAACAGCTTGTCCGGGAACCGCCGCAGCAGTGGCCCCATGCACAGGCGGGTGGCGATCTGCGAGACCCCCGAGAGCGCCACGAGCAGGCCGATGGCCGCGGTCGAGATCCCGGCCTGCACGGCGATCACCGGCGCCGCGACACTCACCATGCCCAGGGAGACCGAGAACAGGGTCGTCGTGACGACGCTGAACGCACGGTCGGTCCCCGGCGAGACCGGCCCGGCTGCCTCGGCGGACTCGCCCGGTGAGCTGTCCTCGGCGGCCGCGCCCGGCGAGGTGTCCTTGTCCGGCACGCGCCGCCTACCTCCGCAGCCCGAGGCCGGCCAGTTCCAGCTGTGCGCGCTGGTACTGCCAGACATACATGTCGTTGAACGTCGATCCCAGATCGGGCATCGCCGACATGTCCTCCTCGGGGACCTCGGGCGGCACCGTTCCCGGGCGGTTGGCGTCGAGCGTCATCCGGGCCAGGATCTCGAGGTTCAGGGCACGGACCACCGCCTGTTCCACGGTCTCGCCGACGGTGACGACGCCGTGTCCGCGCAGGACGCACGCCGGACGGTCGCCGAGCGTGGCGGCGACGGCGGCGCCGAGCTCGTCGTTGTTGATGAGCAGGCTGCGTGGGTAGAGGGGGATCCCCTCACTCGCCATCCGCATCGCGGGGATGTTGTAGGCCCCGACGATCGGCCGCAGCTCAAGGCCCGCCAGGTCGCAGGCGACGACGGAGGGAGCATGCGCGTGCACCACCGAGTTGACGTCCCGGCGAGCCTTCAGGACCTGGCTGTGGATGGGGAACTCGTTGGGAGCCCGGTAGCCCAGCGGCAGCGTGTCGTCCTTGTCCCCCACCTCGTGGATGTCGGCCGGTGTGGTGAACAGCAGCCCGCGTTCCTGAGGACTGCGCGACCGCACCAGGACGGCGTCGCCCCCCGGGGTACGCGCACTCACGTGCCCGAGGATGTCCTCGGCGAGGCCGGCCCGGGCGATCACGCGGCATGCCTCGGCCAGGACCAGCTTCAGTTCGCCCGTCGCTCCGTCCGCCGCCGTGCCCGGTGTGGCGGGCACGTCCGTGCGCGGGCCGGGCGCCTGGGTACCGGTGACGGTCACAGCAGGGTCTCCTCGACGTCGTCGGCGCACCGGCCGGTTCTGAGGGTCTCGAGCAGGGCGTTGCCGGCGGGGAAGGGCCGGTCGGCGTAGTCACTCGCGACGAGGCGGCCGAAGAAGTCGGTGACGACCGACAGGGTCGGACTGCTCACTCCGGCCGCCTCGGCGAGTTCGGCGGCCAGCACCATGTCCTTGGCGATGGTGCGGGCCGGCCCGTGCGCCGCGACCTCGGCGGCGTCGTCGAGGAAGTAGGCGGCCGCGTCGGCGAAACCGCGGCTGGCGCCGCTGGACCGCTCCACCGCCTCGACCACCGTCCTCGTGTCCAGTCCCCATTCCCTGGCGACGAGCAGTGCCTCGGAGGAGGCCAGGTACCACGCGTACTTGATGTGCTGGTTCACCAGCTTGACGGCGTATCCGGCGCCGCGTGACCCGCAGTGGACGACCGACGAGGCGACGTCGCGGAGCACCTGCTCCGCCTCGCCGAGCTCTCCCTCCTCCGCTCCGAGCAGCACCGTCATCCCAGGCGCCTTGCCCGACACCGGCGCGTCGACGAAACGCCGGCCCACGGCGGTGAACTCGCCGTGGAGGCGGTGCGCCAGCGGCGGGCCGGCGGTCGTCATGTCGATCAGCAGCGCGCCGTCGGCCAGTCCGCCCAGGATCCCCCGCTCCGCGTCGAGCGCCACCTCGAGGACGGCGCCGGCATGCGGCAGCACCGTGAACACGACGTCGCTGCCGGCCGCCGCCTCCCGGGCGTCGCCCACCGCCGTCACCCCGGCTGCCGCGGCGGCGGTGCGCCGCTCGGGGTCCCGGTCCCAGCCCACGACGTCGTACCCCTTGGAGAGGAGAGCGCCGGCGAGGGCCCGGCCCATGGGCCCCAGGCCGACCACGCCCACCTGTCGTTCCGTCAAGAGTCAGCCTCCCGCGATCGATCTATGAAGATGTTTCTTCTGTATAGCAGAAAAAGCTCTTGAAGAGATACGTATGAACCGCCGGTCCGGGACCCGGGAACGGACTCGTCGGCCAGCCACCACAAGGGTGCACCGAGGGATTGAGTGGCCGCCATCTCGCCTGCATGGAACGCATATTCGCAGTTCAGAAGCCCTGCAACAGCTCCTGTCAGATTCGTTGACAGCCCATGTGACGGAAGCTACAGTCCACCCCCGTCGACGCAGAAAACTTCTCTGCAGTGCGAACCAGCACCACACCGCCACGAGCCGATGAGCGACGACCGGCGTCCGTTCCCAGTCAGTCGTCGAAGGAATCCGGCAATCGTGGGCGAGATTGGAGTCGGGCCTTGTTGGAACAGCTCGGGAGCGCACTGCAGCAGGTGGTCGCGCCCGATTCGCTCGCGATGCTGCTGTTGGGCGTCGCCATCGGTTTCGTGGTCGGCATCCTGCCCGGCCTGGGCGGGGCGGTCACGCTCGCCCTGCTCATCCCCATCACCTTCGGCATGGATCCCGTGCCGGCGTTCTCCCTGCTGCTGGGCATGTACGTGGTCTGCGCCGTCGCCGGTGACTTCACCTCGGTGCTGTTCGGCATACCGGGAGAGGCCAGCGCGGCAGCCATGGTGCTGGACGGCTTTCCACTGAACAAGAAGGGGCAGGCCGGCCGGGCCCTGGGCGCGGCCCTGGCCAGCTCGGTCATCGGCGCGGTCTTCGGCGTGGCCGTACTGACCGCGCTGATCCCCGTCCTCAGCCCGCTGGTGCTGATGATCGGCCCGCCCGAACTCTTCGCGATCGGCCTGCTGGGGCTCGCCTTCGTCGCGTCGCTGTCCGGCAAGAACATGTTCAAGGGCTCGATCATGGCCGCCCTGGGCGTCCTCCTGTCGCTCGTCGGCCTCGACCCCAACACCGGTATTCCGCGCTATACGTTCGGTTCGCTGGAGCTGTGGGAGGGGATCGGCATCGTCCCGGTGGTCGTCGGCCTCCTCGGCGGCGCCGAACTGCTCCAGATCATGCTGGACAAGGACAACCGGACCCGCCACCACGGCCGGCCGAAGGTCGGGGGCATCAGGACGGGCGTGCTGGAGACGGCGAAGCACTGGTTCCTGGTGGTGCGGGCCAGCGCGATCGGTGTCGCCGTCGGCATCGTTCCCGGTCTGGGCGGATCGATGGCGCAGTTCATCGCCTACGGACACGCGAAGCAGACCTCGAAGAAGCCCGAGCGGTTCGGCCGTGGCGCGATCGAGGGCGTCATCGCCTCCGGCGCGACCAGCACCGCCAAGGACGGCGGTGCGCTGGTTCCGACGATCGCCTTCGGCGTGCCCAGTTCGGTCTCGATGGCCGTACTGCTGGGAGCCTTCGTGATCCTCGGACTCGACCCGGGGCCGTCCATGCTCACGGACGACCTCGATGTCACCCTGTCGATGGTCTGGATCGTCGTCCTCGCGACCGTCGCCGCTGCCGCGCTGGGCTACGTGCTGCTGCGCCCGCTCACCCACCTGACCCGGGTGAAGGGGCGTGTCCTGGTGCCGTCCCTCATCCTGCTCCTGACCCTGGGCGCCTACTCGGAGTCCAACAGCTTCGCCAACGTGCTGGTGATGCTGCTGTTCCTGGCGGTCGGAGTCGTCGCCATCCGCTGGGACTGGCCGCGCGTGCCCCTGCTGCTCGGCCTGGTGCTCGGGGCGATCCTCGAGCGGTACTTCATCCTGTCCCACTCGATCTACGACTGGGAGTGGCTCGGCCGGCCCTCCGTCATCGCCATCATCGCGGTCGCCCTGCTCCTGGTCGTCTCCCAGATCCTGCGCGCTCTCCGCAAGCCCAGGACGGCAGTTGACACCCCTCGGACGAAAGAAGGTGCCGCGGTATGACGAACAGTGTGAGCCCGGGTGCGACCGTCACGGGCACCGGCGAGGAGAGCGACGCGGCCGAGGAGATCACCGGTCCCGGGGCCCCGCGCCGGCGCGGCGGCGCCAGGTCGGCCGACTTCGTCATCGCTGTCGCACTGCTGGTCATCTTCACCGCCGCGTTCGTCACGGCGCTGCAGTGGCAGGCGATCGCGGGTCTGTTCCCGCTGATCGCCACGGGTACCGGGATCGCGCTCTCGGCGGCCTTCGCGGTGAGTTCCCTGCTGTCCCGCGAGCGCGAGCGGCCGTCGGAACCGGGTCCGGCGTCCACCGGCCCCGCCGCGGGCCAGAACGCCGAGGACGCCGAGGGCACCGAGGACGACCAGGCCGACGCCGACCACTTGTTCTTCGCGTCGCTCGGCCGCCAGGACTGGACGGTGTCCCTGGCTTACTTCGCCGCCTTCTTCTCGGGCCTGTACGTCTTCGGCCTGTACGTGGCCTCGGTCGTCTTCACCGTCGTCTACCTGCGGTTCCAGGCCAGGTCGTCCTGGCTGTTCTCCGCCGTCTACGCGGTCGTCCTGGCCGCGGCGGTCTACGCCCTCTTCGGGATGGCACTCGAGCTGCCCGTCCCGGAGGGACTGCTCGAACTGACGGGCAGGCGCTGAGCAGCCGCAACCGAAGCACCCCATGATGGAGCACACGGATGAGAGCACACAGGAGACAAGGGACCCGCATGCGCCTGCTTCCCGCCTTGGCTGCGGGGGCCGCGGCGATGCTCGCCCTGACCGGCTGCGCCAACGCGTCGGCCGGTGACGGAAACACGGTCTCCCTGGCGGGGAGGACCATCGAACTGATCGTCCCGTTCGCCCCCGGCGGCGGGTACGACTCGTACGCCCGCCAGCTGGCCCCGAAGCTGGGCGAGGAACTGGACGCCACGGTCATCGTGGTGAACAAGCCCGGCGCAGGCGGCGTCCTGGCCACCAACGAGCTGTCGAAGGCCGAGCCGGACGGAACCACACTCGCCCTGTTCAACATGCCCGGTCACATCGGGAGCGCACTCGCCGGGGCGCCCGGTGTCCAGTACGACGTCAATTCCTTCTCCTACATCGGCCGGCTCAGCTCCGAACCCGACGTGGTCCTCACGTCCGAGAAGGGTGCCATCGACACCTGGTCCGACGTGATGAAGGAGAAGGATCAGGACCCGACGCGCTTCGCGGCCACCGGCCCCGGTTCCAACGAGTACATGGACGGTGTCGTCCTGCACAGCCTGCTCGGGCTCGACTCCAAGGTGATCACCGGATACTCCACCAGCAATGAGGCCTACCTCGGTGTCCTGTCCGGGGTCGTCGACCTGCACTCCCGGTCGTACGGGAGCCAGGAGTCGGCCCTCAAGTCCGGCGACGCGGTACCGCTGCTGACCATCGGCAGCAAGCAGGGCAAGAAGCTGCTGGCCGACACCCCGGTGCTCGCCGACATCGTGCCGCCGGAGAAGGCGGAACTGGCCCGCAGCCACACCGCACTGGTCGAGAGCGGTCGCGCCATCGCCGGACCTCCCGGCATGAAACCGGAACAGCTCGAACTCGTCCGCGACGCGTTCCGGAAGGTGGTCACCGACCCCGAGTACGCGGCCGCCGCCGAGGAGTCGCGACGCCCCATCTCCTTCGCCACGGGGCAGGAGGTGGCCGACAACGTCGCGGCCCTGATGCGATCGCCCAAGGCGTACGTCGACCTGCTCGAAGAGGCGTACGGGGTCTGACCGTCGCCGGTGCGGGCGGCGCCCGTCGCCCACACCGGCGAAGCAGGGCCGCCCGGACCTCCGCTCAGGCTCCGCCAGTGATCAGCCGTTCGGCGCGTTCGGACATCGACACGCCGAGGCCCGGCACTCCGAAGGGTGCCGGGCCCTTTCACCCAACGCAGTGGTTTACAGGTACGGCCCGCCCGAGCGGCCGCCCTTGTGGCCCTCCTCGCCGTCGTGGCCCACGCCCGGCGGCAGGGCACGGCGCATCTGCTCCAGCTGGGCCCGCGCCGCCATCTGCTGGGCGAACAGCGTGGTCTGGATGCCGTGGAACAGGCCCTCCAGCCAGCCGACCAGCTGGGCCTGCGCGATGCGCAGCTCGGCGTCGGTGGGGGTCGCGTCGTCCGTGAAGGGGAGGGAGAGCCGCTCCAGCTCCTCGACCAGCTCCGGTGCCAGGCCGTCCTCCAGTTCCTTCACCGAACTGGCGTGGATCTCCTTGAGCCTGGCTCGGCTGGCCTCGTCCAGGGGAGCGACGCGCACCTCCTCCAGCAGCTGCTTGATCATGCTGCCGATCCGCATGACCTTGGCAGGCTGCTCCACCTGCTCGGTCACCGGGACCTCCCGGGAGTCCTCGTCTCCTCCGCCTCCGCTGAGCGCCATTCCGTCCTGGCCGACGACCAGGATCTGGGGGTTCTCCGGTGACCTGTCGTTCCTCGGCTTCTCCATGCCGCCATTCTCTCGCACGGCCGCGCCTAGCCCGGGTGGTGCCCCCGAGGAAGGCCGGCGCCCCGCGTACGGCGGAACACGGAATGCCGGAATAGTCAGTGAATGTGAGGCTTGTGCCGTCGATCTCGCCGACCGGTACGAGGAGGGGGCCACCGACGTGACTCCATGGCTGCGCGCACTGCGGACGACGGGACTGGCGGGGGCCCTGGGGATGGGCGCGGTGGCGATGCCGTGCGCGGTCGGGGCGGCGCACGGTGCCGGGCTCGTCCCTCCGGCCGCCGTGGCGTCCCCGTCCCCCTCGGCGTCGGCCTCCGCCGCGGCCTCGGGAACGGCTCATGAGGATCCGGACGGCACGGGCAGCACGGGCAGCACGGGCGGCAGGGACGGCACGGGCGGCAGGGACAGCGCGGGGGGCAGGGACGGCACGGGCGGCACGGGCAGCATGGAGGGCACGGGCGGCAGGGACGGCAGGGAGACCGGCTCCGCCTCCCCGGCCGCGTCCACCCACGCCTCCCGCCCGACGTCCGGTCCGGCGGGCAGTACGGCACGCTCCAAGTCCGCCACGCCGCCGTCTCCTTCCGCTTCGCCCGTCTCGTCCGCGTTCACCGCCGACTCCGCGCCGGGCGACGAGCCGTCCCGGGCGGGCAGCCTGCCGGGCGAGGGACGCGAGCGGCCGGGGCGGCTGGAGCCGTGGGACGCGGAGGAGAGCCCGGACCGAAACTCCGGTGACACCGGCGCCGACGGCGGTGTGGGCTTCTCCGACGGCCTCCATCCCGTCATGTCGCCGGGGAAGCCCGGGGAGCCCACCCTCGTGTCCTCCGCGGTCCCGACACGGCAGGAACCGCAGACCGGCACGGGCGCCGAGCCGGCCGCCGAGCCCGTCATGCGGCTCCTGCCGCTGGGCACCGGGCTGGTCGTCATGGGCCTCGGCCTGGCCCTGGCCTTCGTGGGCCTGCGGCTCCGGCGCGGCTAGGCGGCGTGTTCGGCTCTCAGGACCGTTGTCGGCTCCCAGGAGCCGTGGTCAGCTCTCAGGAGGCCGTGGTCAGCAGCACCTTGCCGATGTGGCCGCTCTCCTCCACGACCCGGTGGGCGGCGGGCGCCTCGCTCATCGGCAGCTCGCGGTCGACGATCGGGCGGACGTGGCCCGCGGCGACCAGCGGCCAGACGTGTTCGCGCACCGCCGCCACGATGGCCGCCTTCTCCTCCAGGGGGCGGGCACGCAGCGAGGTCGCGCTGACGGCGGCGCGCTTGGCGAGGAGCGTGCCGATGTTCAGCTCGCCCTTCCTGCCGCCCTGCATCCCGATGATCGCCAGCCGTCCGTTGACGGCCAGGGCCTGGACGTTGCGGTCCAGGTACTTGGCGCCCATGTTGTCCAGGATGACGTCGGCACCGGCGCCGCCCGTGGCCTCCTTGATCTCGGCGACGAAGTCCTGCTCCCGGTAGTTGATCAGGATGTCGGCGCCCAGCTCGGCGCAGCGCTCCAGCTTCTCCTTGGTGCCCGCCGTGACGGCGACCTTCGCGCCGACGGCCTTGGCGAGCTGGATCGCCATGGTGCCGATGCCGCTGGAGCCGCCGTGCACCAGCAGCGTCTCGCCGGGACGGAGGTGGGCGACCATGAAGACGTTCGACCAGACCGTGCAGACCACCTCGGGCAGCGCCGCCGCCTGCTTCAGGCCGACGCCCTCGGGCACCGGCAGCAGCTGACCGGACGGGACGGCGACCTTCTGGGCGTAGCCGCCGCCCGCGAGGAGCGCGCACACCTCGTCGCCGACGGCCCAGCCGGACACTCCGGGCCCGAGCGCGGCGATGCGCCCGGCGCACTCCAGGCCGGGGTACGGGGACGCGCCGGGCGGCGGGTCGTAGAAGCCCTGCCGCTGCATGATGTCGGCCCGGTTGACGGCGCTGGCCGTCACCTCGACCAGGACCTCGCCCTCGCCGGGCACCGGATCGGGGACCTCGGCCCAGACGAGCGCCTCGGGGCCTCCGGGTTCGGAAATCGTGATCGCATGCATGAGGGGGACGCTACTCCTCCGGCCCCGGCCGGAGCCGGGTTGCCTGCGCCCGCGGTCGGACCGGTCCTCCGTCTTTGGACCCATCCGCCGGAAATCCCTGTGCGTGACCGATGAGTTTGCGCGACGGTAAAGGTCTCCCCATGCGTACCCCAAGCACGCGGAAGGACCAAGCATGAGAACGCAGACGTCCGGTCTCGCGATCGAGACGGCGGGCCTGGCGAAGACGTTCGGCGAGACGCGGGCCGTCGACGGTGTGGACCTCGCGGTGCCGGCCGGCACGGTCTACGGCGTCCTCGGTCCGAACGGCGCCGGAAAGACCACCACCGTGAAGATGCTCGCCACGCTGCTCAGGCCGGACGGCGGCGAGGCCCATGTCTTCGGCCACGACGTCGTGCGCGAGGCCGACGAGGTGCGCGCCCGCGTCAGCCTCACCGGGCAGTACGCGTCCGTGGACGAGGACCTCACCGGCACCGAGAACCTGGTCCTGCTGGGCCGGCTCCTCGGGCACGGCAAGAAGGCCGCCCGGGAGCGGGGAGCGCAGCTGCTGGAGGCGTTCGGGCTGACGGACGCGGCCGCCAAGCAGGTCAAGCACTACTCCGGCGGCATGCGGCGGCGCATCGACATCGCCGCGTCCATCCTCAACACACCCGACCTGCTCTTCCTCGACGAGCCGACGACGGGCCTGGACCCCCGCAGCCGCAACCAGGTGTGGGACATCGTGCGCGCGGTCGTCGCCCAGGGCACGACCGTCCTGCTGACCACGCAGTACCTGGACGAGGCCGACCAGCTGGCGTCCCGGATCGCCGTGATCGACAAGGGCAGGGTGATCGCCGAGGGCACGAAGGGCGAGCTGAAGGCGTCCGTCGGCGCCGGTTCGGTCCATCTGCGGCTGCGGGACGCGGACCAGCGGCCGGAGGCCGAGCGGGTGCTGCGGGAGCTGCTGGTCGCCGAGGTGCAACTGGAACCCGACCCGGTGGCGCTGACCGCCCGGCTCGGTGCGGCGGCGAGCGACACCGCGGCGGGCCAGGCCGCACGGGCGCTCGGCGAACTGGCCCGGACCGGCATCACCGTCGACAACTTCTCGCTGGGACAGCCCAGCCTCGACGAGGTGTTCCTGGCCCTGACCGGGCACGACGCCGGGCAGGACACCGGCCACGACACGAAGGACGAGGTGACGGCGTGAGCACGGCCACGAGCACCGAGAGCAAGGAACTGGCACCGGTCCGGACCGAGTCCCTGGCCGCCCTTCTGATCGCCAGGGAACGGCCGCCGCGGCCCAGCTCCCTGTCGACCTCGCTGACGTTCGGCTGGCGCGCGATCCTCAAGATCAAGCATGTGCCGGAGCAGCTCTTCGACGTCACGGCCTTCCCGATCATGAACCTGCTGATGTTCACGTACCTCTTCGGCGGTGCGCTGGCCGGTTCGCCGAGCGACTACATCCAGTTCGTGCTGCCCGGCATTCTCGTGATGTCGGTCGTGATGATCACGATGTACACCGGGGTCTCGGTGAACATCGACATCGAGAAGGGCGTGTTCGACCGCTTCCGGTCACTGCCGATCTGGCGGCCGTCGGCCATGGTCGGTTACCTGCTCGGCGACGCCCTGCGCTACACGATCGCGTCCGCCGTGATGCTCGTCGTCGGGCTGGTCCTCGGTTACCGGCCGGACGGCGGGTTCACCGGGGTCGTCGTCGGCATCGGGCTGCTGCTGGTGTTCTCGTTCGCCTTCTCGTGGATCTGGACGATGTTCGGACTGATGCTGCGCACCGAGAAGTCGGTGATGAGCGTCAGCATGATGGTGATCTTCCCGCTCACCTTCCTGTCCAACGTCTTCGTCGATCCCCGGACGATGCCGGGCTGGCTGCAGGCGTTCGTCAACAACAGCCCGATCACGCATCTGGCGTCCGCCGTGCGCGGGCTGATGGCGGGCGAGTGGCCGGCCGACGAGATCGGCTGGACGCTGGGCTGGGCGGCCCTGTTCCTGGTGGTCTTCGGGCCGGTCACGATGCGGCTGTACAACCGCAAGTAGCCGGGTCGCGGCCGGTCGCCGACCGGCCCGCCGGTGAGTCGCCGGGCCGCGGTCAGTCGCCGAGCAGCGGTCAGTCGCCGAGCAGCGGGCGGGCGTCGGGTGCCACCTTGGTGCCCGGTGTCGCCCGCACGATCGTGATCAGCCGGTCCGTCAGTTCCAGTCCGCCGACGGCGGGATCGTCGTAGCCGAGCACCCGGTGCCCGCGCAGCACGCTCACCACCAGGTCGTCCGTCTCTCGGGGGCTCCTGCCCACCTCGGCCTTTATGACCGGCCGTTCGACGAGATCGAGGCCGCTGCCCTGATGGATCAGGTCCTCCATGACCATGCCGGCGGCGGGGCTGAGCACGGACAGACCGAGCAGGCGGCCCGCGGCGCTGGCGCTCGTGATCACGGCGTCGGCGCCGGACTGTTTCAGCAGCGGCGCGTTCTCCTCCTCGCGGACCGCGGCCACGATCTTCGCGCCGCGGTTTATCTGCCGGGCCGTCAGGGCCACGAGAACGGCCGTGTCGTCGCGCTGGGTTGCGATGATGATCTGGCGGGCGCGCTGCACCTCGGCCCTCTTCAGCACGTCGCTGCGGGTGGCATCGCCTATCACCCCGGCGAAGCCGTCGGCCGTCGCGGCCTCGATCGCCTTGCTGCTGGGGTCGACCACGACGACCTGATCCTTGCGCAGCCCGGTAGCGCAGACGGTCTGGAGCGCGGACCGCCCCTTCGTGCCGAAGCCGACGACGACGGTGTGATCGCGCAAGGTGGACCTCCAGCGGGTCAGTCGCCATTCCTCCCGGGTGCGCTCGGTGAGGGCTTCCAGCGTGGTGCCGACCAGGATGATCAGGAACAGCACGCGCAGGGGCGTGATGACGAAGATGTTGGTCAGCCGGGCGGCGTCGCTGACGGGCGTGATGTCGCCGTACCCGGTGGTGGAGAGGGTGACGGTCGCGTAGTAGAAGGAGTCGAGCAGGTCGACGGAACCGTCGGAGTTGTCGTTGTAGCCCTCGTGGTCGGCATAGACGATGAAGGCGGTGACCACGAGCACCACGAGGGCCATGGACAGCCGCTTGCCGACCTGCCGGATCGGGTGCTCCACCATCTTTCTCGGGAGTTTCACCCGATGGGTCACAAGGTGTTCGTCCGCCTGGCGGGCGATCGCGTCCTGGCCCGGAAGTTTCACGTGAAACACACTCCGATTCCGCCGGCGGCCCAGGGCAGGTCGAGAAGTTCCGTCTCCCGCCCCGGCCGTGCGCCGCCCGGGGGTACGACGGCCAGGGCGTCGGCCGCCGCGATGCCGCGCAGCATGGCCGGACCGTTGTAGTGCAGCGGCACGGCCTCGTCGCCGCGCAGGACGACGGGGACGAGCCGGGTGTCGTACGGGTGTCCGTGCACCCCGTCCCGCAGCGGCAGCGCGTACGGGTCCGGTGCCGGACGGGCCGCGAGGACGCGCAGCAGCGGCTCGGCGAGCGTGAGCAGCCCGGAGACGGCGGCGAGGGGGTTGCCCGGCAGACCGACGAGGAACCGGCGCTCCGAGATGCGGGCCAGCAGCATGGGGTGGCCCGGGCGGACCTTGACGCCGTCCACGAGCAGTTCGGCGCCGATGCGCCGCAGGGTGGGGTGGACATGGTCGACCGGGCCCGCCGCGGTGCCGCCGGTGGTGACGAGGACGTCGGCGTCGGACGTCGTGACCGCGCGGTGCAGTGCCTCGGCGTCGTCGCCGATCCGGCGGACCGCGGTGACCTCGGCGCCCAGTGCCCGCAGCCAGGGCGGCAGCATGGGGCCGAGCGCGTCGCGGATGAGGCCGTCGTGCGGCAGGCCCTCGGTGAGCAGTTCGTCGCCGAGGACGAGGACGTCGACGCGGGGGCGGGGGACAGCGGTGAGGGCGTCGTACCCGGCGGCCGCGGCGAGCCCGATGACCGCCGGGGTCACGAGGGTGCCGACGGGCAGGAGCTGGTCGCCCGTGCGGCACTCCTGGCCGCGCGGACGGATGTCCTGGCCGTGCACGACCTCTCCGGTCGCGTGCAGACGGTCCTTGTCGTCGCTGCGGCCGTGCTCGGTGCGGAGCACGGCGGTGGTGTCCGGGGGGACACGGGCACCGGTGGCGATGCGGACGGCCTCGCCGTCGGTGAGCGGTTCCTGCTCCGCGTGTCCGGCCAGGGCGCCTTCGGCCCGCACGCTCCAGGGTCCGGGGCCGGCGACCGCCCAGCCGTCCATCGCGGAGGTGTCGAAGGAGGGCAGGTCGGTGAGGGCGGTCAGGGGCGCGGCGAGGGTGAGGCCGAGGGCCGCGTCGAGGGGCACGGAGACCGGCGCCCTGCGGGCGCCGCGGCTCCCGCTCCGGGCGGCGCGCTCGGCGGTCGTCCGGGCCTCGGGCCAGGGTGTGGCGCGGTGGCGGTGCTCCGCCGGCCGGTGGGAAGTGCCCTGGTGACCGTGGTGCGGGGCGTGCGCGGGCACAGGGCCGCCGGGGGGAGCTCCGGGGTTCTCCTTCACGAGGGCGAGCACCTCCTCGACGTCGAGGTCTTCCGCTTCCTCGTCGGTCCGGGCGCCGGGGGCGGTCATCCGGCGTCCGGGCGGGTGTCCGGGGTGGCGTCGGGTGCCACGTCGGGCCTTGCCTCGGCGGGGGTGGCGGTGGCCTCCTCCGCCCAGCGCTGGGCGAGGGCCGCGGCCTTGCGGGCGGCCTCGGCGACGGCCTCGGGGCCTCCTCCGGCGCGCGCGGCCGCGTAGCCGACGAGGAAGGTGGTCAGCGGGGCGGCCGGCCTGGCCACGCCGTGGGCGGCGTCACGGGCGAGGTCGAGCAGGACGCCGGTGTCGACGTCGAGGTCGATGCCCAGCTCGTCCTTGGCTGCGGAAATCCATTCATCCAACACGTGCCCATGCTCCCTGATGCGTGCCCTTGCCGTGGCGATGTCGTCCCAGGTGTCGCAGTCGAAGGCCGCGACGGGACCGTGGACGCGGGTGAGACGGAGACCGGCGGTCAGGCGACGCAGGGGCAGGCCGGCCGGGCCCGCGCGGTCACCGGTGAGCGCGGCCAGTTCGCGGCGGACCGCGGAGGCACGGTAGGCGGCGACGAGGGGCTGGTCGCGGCCCTCGGCGTCGATGAGCAGCGCGCCCTCGGCGGCCTCCGCGACCAGGGCCGACAGCAGCCGCTCGACGGTCCGCGCGTCGAGGAACGGCAGGTCGGCGGAGACCACCACGACGTGCTCCGCCGTGGTGTGCCGCAGGCCGGCGGCGAGCGCGGCGAGCGGTCCGCCGCCGGGCGGGTCCTCGCGCGCCCAGGTCACCGGCCGCGCGGTGGGCCGGGGGTCGGCGACGACGACGGTGGTCCGTGCTCCGGCGCAGGCGGCGAGCACCCGGTCGAGCAGCGCGCGGCCGCCCACGCGCACGCCGGGCTTGTCCGCGCCGCCGAGCCGGCGTGCGGCGCCGCCGGCGAGTACGACGGCGTCCCACGCGGCGGCGGCCGTCCCCGGCGCGGGGTCGGTACCGGAGCCGGGGTCGCCCGGGGGCTCGTACGCGGTCACCCCCCGAGTATGCGTGTCCGGGCGATCACAGGGAACGCAGGGGGACCGGCTCGGTCACAGTGTGCGCAGCAGCACCGCCGGCTGTTCCACGCAGTCCGCCACGTACCGCAGGAAACCGCCCGCCGTGCCGCCGTCGCACACCCGGTGGTCGAAGGTGAGCGAGAGCTGGACGACCTGCCGCACCGCCAGCTCTCCCTCGTGCACCCAGGGCTTGGGGACGATCCGGCCGACGCCGAGCATGGCCGCCTCGGGGTGGTTGATGATCGGAGTGGAGCCGTCGACGCCGAACACGCCGTAGTTGTTCAACGTGAAGGTGCCGCCGGTCAGTTCGGCCGGTGTCAGCCGTCCCTCCCGGGCCGCCCCGGTCAGCCGGGCGAACTCCTCGGTCAGCCCCTCGGCGTTGCGCGCGTGCGCGTCCCGGACGACCGGAACGACCAGGCCGCGGTCGGTCTGGGCGGCGAAGCCGAGGTGGACGCGGTCGAGCTGGACGACCTCCCGGGCCTGCGTGTCGACCGTGGAGTTCAGCTCGGGGAAGCGGGCGAGCGCGGCCGTGCAGATCCGGGCCAGCAGGGCGAGCAGGGAGATCTTCGGCCCGCCGGCCGCGTTCATCGCGGCTCGCGCCCGCATCAGCTCCGTGGCGTCGGCGTCCACCCAGGTCGTCGCGTCCGGTATCTCGCGCCGACTGCGGGAGAGCTTGTCGGCGACGGCGCCCCGGACTCCCTTCAGGGGGGTCCGTACGACGCCCCCGGAGACCCGGGCCTCGGGGGCGGCGGCTGCCGGCTCCCGGACCACCCCGGCCGCGGGCGCCCCGGCCGCGGGCGCCCCGGCCGCGGGCGCCCCGGCCTGCGGGACCGCCGTACGGCCCTGCGCGGCGGCGGCACGCAGCGCGTACTCCACGTCCGCCCGCAGGATCAGCCCGTCCGGGCCGGAGCCGGTCAGCTCGCGCAGGTCCAGGCCGTTCTGCCGGGCCAGCCTGCGGACCAGCGGCGAGATGACGGGGACGGGGCCGCCCTCCTCGTCGGCGGTGCGGACCTCCCCGTCGGCCCGTCCGGACGCCGCGGGGGCTGCGGTCGCCGTCCGCACCGGCCGCACCCGGCGCCGGCGCGCGGGCGCCTCGGAGGTGCCGTACCCCACCAGGACGTTGCCCGAGCCCTCGGTGCCCGTGCCGTCGCCGGTACTCGTGCCGTCGCCCGTGCGCGTGCCGTCGCCCGTGCCCGAATCCGCCGGCGCGCGGTCGGCGTCGGGCTCGCCCACGGCCACCGTCAGGAGCGGCGCTCCCACGGGCAGTTCCGAACCCTCCTCGCCGAAGCGGGCGGTGACCACGCCGCCGTACGGGCAGGGCACCTCGACCATCGCCTTGGCCGTCTCGACCTCGACGACCGGCTGGTCGACCGCGACGACGTCGCCGACCTCGACCAGCCAGCGCACGATCTCCGCCTCGGTCAGCCCCTCACCGAGGTCGGGGAGCTTGAACTCCAGCACCTGTGCCATCAGCTCTCGGCCTCCCATTGCAGACGCCCCACCGCGTCCAGGATGCGGTCCACACCGGGCAGGTGGTGGCGCTCCAGCATCGGCGGCGGATACGGCACGTCGAACCCGGCGACACGCAGCACCGGCGCCTCCAGGTGGTGGAAGCAACGCTCCGTGACCCGGGCCGCGATCTCCCCGCCCGGGCCCCCGAAGGAACCCGACTCGTGGACGACGACCGCCCGTCCCGTCCGCCGCACCGAGGCGCACACCGTCTCGTCGTCGAACGGCACCAGCGAGCGCAGATCGACGACTTCGAGGTCCCAGCCCTCGGCCCGGGCCGCCTCGGCCGCCTCCAGGCAGACGACCACGGACGGCCCGTACGTGATGAGCGTGGCGCTCCGCCCCGAGCGCCGCACCACCGCGCGGCCTATCGGTTCAACGGGCGTCGGCTCCTCGGGGTTCCAGGCGTCCTTCGACCAGTACAGGCGCTTGGGTTCGAGGAAGACCACCGGGTCGTCGGAGGCGATGGCGGCACGCAGCAGCCCGTAGGCGTCGGCGACGGTCGCGGGCGTGACGACATGGAGCCCCGGAGTCGCCATGTAGTACGCCTCGGAGGAGTCGCTGTGGTGCTCGACGCCGCCGATGCCGCCGCCGTAGGGCACGCGGATGGTCAGCGGCAGGGGCATCGCCCCCCGCGTGCGGTTGCGCATCCTGGCGACGTGGCTGACGAGCTGCTCGAACGCCGGGTAGGCGAACGCGTCGAACTGCATCTCCACCACCGGGCGCAGCCCGTACATCGCCATGCCGACGGCCGTGCCGAGGATGCCGGCCTCGGCGAGCGGCGTGTCCGTGCAGCGGTCCTCGCCGAACTCCTTGGCGAGCCCGTCGGTGACCCGGAAGACGCCGCCGAGCGTGCCCACGTCCTCGCCCATGACGTGCACGGCGGGGTCGGCGGCCATGGCGTCGCGCAGCGCGCGGGTGAGGGCCTGCGCCATGGTGGCCGGCCTGACGGCGACGGTCGTCATCGGTGCGTCCCTTCCGACTCGGCCTCGGCCTCCAGCTCGGCCCGCAGCTGCTCCTGCTGCTCACGCAGTTGGGGCGTGGGCTCGGCGTACACGTGGGCGAACAGGTCCATGGGGTCGAGCACCGGGTCCTGGTTCATGCGGGCACGCAGGTCGGCGGCCATGGTCTCGGCGTCCTCGCGGGCGGCGCGGATGCCGTCCTCGTCGAGCAGGCCGCGCTCGGTCAGCTCGCGCTCCAGCAGCTCGACCGGGTCGTGCGCGCGCCAGGTCTCGACCTCGGCCTCGCCGCGGTAGCGGGTGGCGTCGTCGGCGTTGGTGTGGGCGTCCACGCGGTACGTGATCGCCTCCACCAGGGTCGGGCCGCCACCGGCGCGCGCGTGCCGTACGGCGTCGGAGAGGACCTCGTGGACGGCGGCGGCGTCGTTGCCGTCGACCAGGCGGCCGGGCATCCCGTAGCCGACGGCCTTGTGGGCCAGCGACGGGGCCGCGGTCTGCTTGGCGAGCGGGACGGAGATCGCGAAGCCGTTGTTCTGCACGAGGAAGACGACCGGGGCCTGCCAGACGGCGGCGAAGTTCAGCGCCTCGTGGAAGTCGCCCTCGCTGGTGCCGCCGTCGCCGACCATCGCCAGCGCGACCACGTCGTCGCCCTTGAGGCGGGCGGCGTGGGCGAGGCCGACGGCATGCGGAAGCTGGGTGGCGAGCGGAGTGGACAGGGGGGCCACCCGGTGCTCGTAGGGGTCGTAGCCGGTGTGCCAGTCGCCGCGCAGCAGCGTGAGGGCCTGGACGGGATCGACTCCGCGGGCGACGACGGCGAGCGTGTCGCGGTAGCTGGGGAAGAGCCAGTCCTGCTCCTGGAGCACCAGCGCGGCGGCGACCTCGCAGGCCTCCTGGCCGGTGCTGGAGGGGTAGACGGCGAGCCGTCCCTGCTTGGTCAGGGCCGTGGCCTGCGCGTTGTACCGCCGGCCGTGCACCAGCCGGGCGTAGAGCGCGCGCAGCAGCTCGGGGTCGGCCCGGTCGGCCGCCTTCGTGCCGAGGACCCGGTACGGCTCCGCGTCGGGCAGCAGCGGCGCGGGGTCGGTACGGGGCTGCCAGGCGGGCGGCGGGGTGGGCCGGTACGCGCCCCGCTGCTCCATGACCGTCATGACGGCACCTCCTCGTGGGAGCGGCTTGTCGGCACGGCACGGGTGTGACGGGCCTCACCTACCGATTGTTCGGTCGTCGGCACAATTTGGCTACAGGCGCCCCCAGGCTGTGGACAAACGGTTCTCCACAGCCTGAGATGGATGCAGTACGTCCATGGTAGGAAGGCGGGGGGACATGGCATCTGAACAAATGGCCGAGCGCCCGGAGGAGACCGGCGTCCTGCCGCCCCCGCGCCCCCTGGACGCCATCGACCAGGACATCCTGCGCATGCTCCAGGCGGACGGCCGTGCCTCCATACGGTCGGTCGCCGAGCGGGTGCACGTCTCGCGCGCGAACGCCTACGCGCGGATCAACCGGCTCGTCGAGGACGGCGTCATACGCGGCTTCGGCGCCCGCGTCGACCACGAACGCGCGGGACAGGGCACCTCGGCGTACATCACCCTGAAGATCGTCCAGAACTCCTGGCGCACCGTGCGCGAGCAGCTCAGAGAGCTTCCCGGCGCCTCCCACATCGCCCTCGTGGGCGGCGACTTCGACGTCCTGCTCCTGATCCACACCCCCGACAACCGCGCCCTGCGCGAGCTGGTGCTCACCCGCCTCCAGGCGATCCCGGAAGTGCTCAGCACCCGCACCCTGCTGGTCTTCGAGGAGGAGGACCTGGAGCCGCAGGGCTGAGCCCGCGCCGGGTCACGAGGTTCCGCGCAGCCCCCCGAACACCAACCGCGTCACGGCGTCGGCCACTTCGCGCTCGCTCATGCCCCGCCCGTCCGGCCTGTACCACTCGACGATCGAGTTGATCATTCCGAAGACCAGCCGCGTCGCGAGCCGCACCTCCACGTCGCCGCGCACGTCCCCGTCCGCGGCCGCCGCCTTCAGCAGTCCGGCCACCCGGTGGTCGAACTCGCGCCGCCGCTCCAGCGCCCACCGCTCGGTGTCCGTGTTGCCGCGGACCCGCAGCAGGAGCGTCACGTAGGGCAGTTCGGCTATGAGCACCTCGACCATCCGCCGCACGACGTACTCCAGCCGCCCCGCGGCGGGCCCCACGCGCGCGTGCTCCTCGTCGAGGATCCCGAACAGGCCGTCCAGCGCCCGGCTCACGGCCCGGCGCAGCAACTCCTCCTTGCCCGTGACGTGGTGGTAGATCGAGGACTTGGAGATGCCGGCGGCCCTGGAGAGGTGCTCCATGGACGTGCCGTCGTAACCACGCTCGTTGAAGACCCGGACGGCCACGGACAGCAGCGTCTCCGGCGTGTAGGTGTCGCGCTTGGCGGTGGTCATGACGAGCTGCCCTCCCGCTTGTCGGAGGCGTACGCGTGGCGGTAGAGCGCGAGGGACGGCGCGTAGCGGCCCGAGGGCGTGCACTCGTGCAGGTTGTCGAGGACGGCGCAGGCCCAGCCGCCACCGAGCCTGCGGCTCCATTCGAACGGGCCCAGCGGGTAGTTGACGCCCAGGCGCATCGCGGTGTCGACGTCCTCCTCGGTGGCCACGCCCTTGGCGACCGCGTCGTGCGCCAGGTCGATGATCCGTGCCACCGTGCGGGCGACGATCATGCCGGGGACGTCGCCGATGACGCTGACCTTCTTGCCGAGCGCCTGGAACAGGCCGGTGGACTCGGCGAGCGTCCGGGGCGAGGTGTGCTGCGCGGCGGACAGGGCGATGCGGGTGGCCTCGCGGTAGTCGAGGGCGAGGTCGAAGTACACGACGTCCCGGAACTCCACGGAGGTCTGGCCGTCGGCGAGCACGAGCTGTCCGCCGCCGGGCAGGACCAGCCGCGTGCCGTTGTCCTCGTCCGTCTCACGGACCTCGATGCCCGCCTCGCGGATCAGCGCGAGCAGTTCGGCGGCCGGCCCCAGGTCCCCCTCGGCAACCACGTACGCGGGCGGCTCGGCCGGCTCAGCGGTGTGCGGCTCGGGACGCTCGGCGCCGTCCCGGTAGTCGTACCAGCCCTGCCCGCTCTTGCGGCCGAGCCGGCCGGACTCGACCAGGCGGCGCTGGACGAGCGACGGCGTGAAGCGCGGGTCCTGGAAGAAGGACTGCCACACGGAGTGCGTGACGGACTCGTTGACGTCCTGCCCGATCAGGTCGGTCAGCTCGAAGGCGCCCATCCGGAAGCCGCCCGACTCGCGCAGCACGGCGTCGATGGTCGCGGGGTCGGCGCCCTGGTTCTCGTACACCTCGAAGGCCTCGGCGTAGAAGGGCCGGGCGATGCGGTTGACGATGAAGCCGGGGGTGTCGGCGCAGGCGACCGGGGTCTTGCCCCAGGCGCGGGCCGTCTCGTACGCGCGCGTGGCCGACGCCACGTCGGTGGCGAACCCCGAGACCACCTCCACCAGCGGCAGCAGCGGCGCGGGGTTGAAGAAGTGCAGGCCGACGAAGCGTCCGGGCCGGGCGAGGGCGCCGCCGATGGCGGTGACGGACAGGGAGGAGGTATTGGTGGCGAGCAGGCAGTCGTCGCCGACGATGCCCTCCAGCTCGCGGAACAGCTCCTGCTTGATCTCCAGCCGCTCCAGGACCGCCTCGACGACCAGGGCGCAGTCGGCCAGCTCGGCGAGGTCCTCGGCGGGCTTCAGACGGGCGCGTGCCGCGTCCCGGTCGGCGGCGGTGAGCCGTTCCTTCTCCACGAGCCGGTCGAGCCGGGCACCGATCGCGTCGGCCGCCGACCGGGCACGCCCCGGGACGGCGTCGTACAGCCGTACGGGATGGCCCGCGACCAGCGCCACCTGGGCTATGCCCTGGCCCATGGTGCCGGTGCCGACGACGGCCACGGGGCTGCTGAGGTCGAGTGCTGTCATGTGCGCGATCCTCCCGCACGGGGTTTTCCACAGATGCGGCGGTCCCCCTTGTCCCGACCGATCGTTCGGTTACTCTAACTCTGTCCGGTTGTTCCCGCCCAGGTTTCTGCCCAGGTCATGAGCTCGACGAAGAGTTCCTGAGACGAGGAGTTGGTCCCGCATGGCCGCCGAACTCACCGCGCCCCAGCTGATCGCCCAGCACCGGCCCACCCTCGATCAGGCGCTGGAAACGATCCGCACGCGCGCGTACTGGTCCCCCCACCCCGAGCACCCCAAGGCCTACGGGGAGAACGGCAGCCTCGACACGGCCGCGGGCAAGGCCGCCTTCGACGCGCTGCTCGGCACCCGCCTCGACCTGGGCCAGCCCGGCACGGACGGCTGGGTGGGCGGCGAGGTCTCGCCGTACGGCATCGAGCTGGGCGTGGAGTACCCGCACGCGGACATCGACGTGCTGCTGCCCGCCATGAAGGCCGGGCAGCGCGCGTGGCGGGACGCGGGTCCCGAGCTGCGCGCGATGGTCTGCCTGGAGATCCTCAAGCGGATCAGCGACCGGACGATGGAGTTCGCGCACGCGGTGATGCACACCTCCGGCCAGGCCTTCATGATGGCCTTCCAGGCGGGCGGCCCGCACGCACAGGACCGCGGCCTGGAAGCGGTGGCGTACGCGTACGCGGAGCAGGTCCGCACGCCCGAGGCGGCACAGTGGACCAAGCCCCAGGGCAAGCGCGACCCGCTCGCGCTCACCAAGCGGTTCACGGCGGTGCCGAGGGGCATCGGCCTCGTCATCGGCTGCAACACCTTCCCGACGTGGAACGGCTACCCGGGCCTGTTCGCCTCCCTCGCCACCGGCAACGCGGTCCTGGTCAAGCCCCACCCGCGCGCGGTGCTGCCGCTCGCGCTCACCGTGCGGACCGCCCGCGAGGTGCTCGCCGACGCAGGCTTCGACCCGAACCTGGTGGCACTGGCCGCCGAGCGCCCCGGCGAGGGCATCGCCAAGGACCTGGCGACCCGCCCGGAGATCCGGATCATCGACTACACGGGCTCCACCGCCTTCGGCGACTGGCTGGAGGCCAACGCCCGCCAGGCGCAGGTCTTCACCGAGAAGGCCGGTGTCAACACGGTGATCGTCGAGTCGACCGACGACTACAAGGGGATGCTCTCCAACCTGGCCTTCTCCCTGTCCCTGTACAGCGGCCAGATGTGCACCACCCCGCAGAACCTCCTCATCCCCCGCGACGGCATCCGCACCGACCAGGGAGCGAAGACCTACGACGAGGTGGTCGCCGACCTGGCGCGCGCCGTCGACGGGCTCCTCGGCGACGACGCGCGGGCGAACGCCCTGCTCGGCGCCATCGTCAACCCGGACGTCAAGGCACGCCTGGAGGCCGCCGCCGGCCTCGGCGAAGTGGCCCTGGCCTCCCGCGAGGTGACCAACCCCGAGTTCCCGGACGCGGTCGTGCGCACCCCGGTCGTCGTGAAGCTGGACGGCGCCAAGCCGGACGACGAGGCGGCCTACATGAGCGAGTGCTTCGGGCCCGTCTCCTTCGCCGTCGCGGTCGACTCGGCGACGGACGCGGTGGAGCTGCTGCGCCGCAGCATCCGCGAGAAGGGTGCGATGACGGTCGGCGCGTACACCACCGACGCAGAGGTCGAGCAGGCCGTGCAGGAAGCCTGCCTGGAGGAGGCCGCCCAGCTGTCCCTCAACCTCACCGGCGGGGTGTACGTCAACCAGACCGCCGCCTTCTCCGACTTCCACGGCTCCGGCGGCAACCCGGCGGCCAACGCGGCCCTCACCGACGGGGCGTTCGTCGCGAACCGGTTCCGGATGGTGGAGGTGCGCCGGGAGGCATAGGGTGCCGGGCCCGTCCTAGCGCAGGTGGGTCGCGCCCCCGGTGGCACTCCAGTGGTACAGCGTCATGGCCACGCTGGTCGCGAGGTTGTAGCTGGAGACCTGGGGGCGCATCGGCAGCGCCAGCAGATGGTCGGCACGCGCACGCAGCTCGCGGGACAGGCCGCTGCGCTCGGAGCCGAAGGCGAGCAGCGCGTCGTCCGGCAGCTTGACCCCGCGGAGGTCCTCGCCCTCCGGGTCCAGCGCGAACACCGGCCCCGGCGGCAGCTCCTCGACGGACAGCCGCTCCACGGTGGTCGCGTAGTGCAGCCCCGCCCCGCCGCGCACCACCGTGGGGTGCCACGGGTCGAGCGTTCCCGTGGTGACCACACCGGTCGCCCCGAAGCCGGCCGCCAGCCGGATCACGGCCCCCGCGTTGCCGAGGTTGCGGGGGTTGTCGAGGACCACGACGGGCGCGCTGCGGGGCGTGTGCGCCAGCTTCCGCAGTCCGGCCGCGCGCGAGGGACGCACGGCCAGGGCGGCCACGGCCGTGGGGTGCGGGCGCGGGACGAGGGACGCGTACGTCTCCTGGGGCACCTCGGCGAGCAGACCGTCCAGGGCGTCCCGTACGTCCGGGGCCAGCTCGCCGGCGAGGGCGAGGGCAGCCGCGCGGTCGCCCGTGACCGCCACCGGCACCTCGGCACCGAAGCGCAACGCGTGCTTGAGGGCGTGGAAGCCGTCGAGCAGCACACACGCGTCGGCGTGCCTGCGCCAGACGTGCAGGGCGTCGGTGCCGGTTCCGGTCATGCCGAGAAGCCTACGCGCGCGTGCTCGGCGTCCTTTCCGTCGCGCGGGGCGGGCACCGGCGCGCGCCCGCCCCGGCACGGGACCAGCCGGTCACGGGCGCGTTCCGCCCAGCCGCCCAGGCGGCGCAGGAACGTCGTCGGCAGGAACACCGCATCGGCGGCGATCATCGCCAGCGAGAAGAAGGGCAGTCCGAGCACCACGGCGATCACGGCGTGCTCGATGATCATTGCGGCCAGCAGGACGTTCTTGATCCGCCGGTTGAACAGCGTGAACGGGAAGGCGACCTGCACGGCGACCGTGCCGTACGTGATGAGCAGCACGAGCGTGCCGCTGGCGGTCAGCAGGTCGGCGAGGGCGGGCCAGGGCGAGAAGTAGTCCAGGTGCAGCGGGTAGTAGACCGCGGTGCCGTCCTGCCAGCGCGAGCCCTGGATCTTGTACCAGCCGGCCGTGGCGTAGATCAGACAGGCCTCGGCCATGATCACGAACAGGGCGCCGTTGTGCACGATGTTGGCGACGACGTCCAGCAGCACCCGGGGCTCACCGCTCCGCGCGAGGCGCCCCACGACCCACCACACGGCCTGCCCGAGCCACACCGCCCACAGCAGCGCCGGTACGAACCAGTCGCCGTCGAGCCGGCCCGCCAGCGTCACGGTGACGAGCAGCAGCCCGAGCACACCCCACAGCGCGGGACCGGTCCGGTCCACGACGCGTTCCCCACGCGCGCGTGCCTCGCGCGCCCGCCCCGCCCGGCGGGCGTCGAGCGACCACACCTGGCCGCAGCGGGTGAGGACGAGGTAGATGCTCATCAGGTGCAGGACGTTGTCGCCGCCGTCCCCCATGAAGATGCTGCGGTTCTGCAGCGAGAGCACGCCGGCCATGAAGAGCACCGACATCGTGCGGGTGCGCCAGCCGAGCAGCAGCAGGACGCAGGCCAGGGCGGACAGCGCGTAGACGGCCTCGAACCAGAACCGGCCGTCCCACCACATCAGCGCCGTGAAGGCACCGTTGTCCGTGATCAGCTGCTCGGCGAGGTCCCGGCTCCAGGGGCCGTCGGGGCCGTACAGCTCGTGGCGGTGGGGGAACTCGCGCAGCAGGAAGAGCAGCCAGGTCGCGCTGAAGCCGATGCGGATCACCGCGGTCTGGTACGGGCCGAGCGCGGAGTCGGTGACGCGGGAGATGCCCCGGGAGACCGAGAGGGCGAAGCGGTTCACGCGGCGCCCCCCACCGTCTCGCCGGCGGGCACCGTCCACCAGGGGAGCACCCGGTACACCGGCCGGTCGGAGACCCGCTCACCGCTCCATTCGGGCGGCGGCACGTTCACGGTCCGGGAGCGGTACTGGACGCGCTCGACGACGCCGCGCGGCCCGGCCGCGTCGTTCCGGTCCAGGCGCAGCACCGCGATCCGGCGCAGATAGGTCTCCGAGAGCGCGCCGCGCAGGCCCACCGGGCGGTTGTCGGAGTCGTGGGTGGCGACGAAGAAGTCCCAGGCACGGCGCAGCTCGTTCTGCTGGGTGTGGCTCGGCAGCGGGTTGCCGTCGATGGCCCGGCCGTCCTGGGCGGACAGGTCGTACCAGCCGGTGGTGCGTATACCGCCGTCCGCCGTACTCACCTCGGCCCGGACCTGGACGGAGATGTTCTGCTGGAGCGGGTTCGGCGCGAAGAGCTTCCAGTTCTGCTCGAACTCCGGGTAGATCCACTCGTCCATCACCGCGCCGTGCTGCTTGGTGAGGGTGTTGGACGGGGCGACGTGCAGGAACGTCAGGCCGATGTGGACGCAGACGGCGACCGCGACGACCGCGAGCGCGAGAGCGGCACCGATCTGATACCGCGGGGAGAGCGCGGCGACTCCGGTACGGGGATCCACGGCACCGTCCCGGACCGCCGCGACGCCCTCCCGGGCCGCCGCGACGCCGCCTCGGGACTCCGTGGCGCCGGACTGGGACTCCGTGACCGCCGTCTGAGACTCCATGGGCCCGGCATGGAACCACCGCTCGGCCCCGGCACCAGCCGCCTCGGGCCCGGAAAGAGACCCCTCTGCCCCGTCCCGAGACGCCTCCGACCCGACACGAGCCCCCTCGAACCCGTCGCCGGACTCGGCGGAACGACCTGGCTCGCCAGCACCGCCGGGCTCGCCGGCACCATGGGACGCAGCACCGCCAAGCTCGCCAGGACCACAGGACCCGCCTGGACCACTGGCCCCGCCGATACCGTCAGCAACGTCACTGGGACCACGGGTGTCACTGAGCCCAGCGGCCTCACCGGCCCCACCGGCGCCACCCGGCTCGCCCCGACCGCCCGGCCCCTGCCGGGCGGTCGAGCCTGTGTCGTACGCGTCCATCCCGCCCCGTTTCCCGGTCCCGGTTCGTCGTTCCACCCGCCTGCCGCGGGGCGCCGTGCCCACCACCCGTGGCGCCCGCTCCACGGCGCTCGAACGGGAACGGTACTCAGGACCGCCCGCCCGCACAGCCCCGTCGGACCGACCGCAGCGTGGCCGTCACCACACCCGCCGCCACACGCCGCCGCACGCCTCCACCCGCCGCCCGCTCCGGGCCGGGCCGGACACGGGCCGCGATCCTCCGGGCCACGGGAGGATTCCGCTTTTCCACAGACGGCCCCGGCAGGTTATCCACAGCGGTTGACACCTTACGGCCCCCGTCTCACCATGGAATCGCACGAACCGAACGATCGGTCGGGAGCATGCCCCGAGCAGAGCCCAGGTCGAGGGGGACCTCATGGCGACAGCAGCCGCGCACGACACGGCCGGTACCACGGCATACGGCACTCCGGACGCCGCCGAAGACACCACCGCGTTCGAGCGCGCCTTCGACGCCGCCGTGGCCGCCGACGACCGCATCGAGCCGCGCGACTGGATGCCCGACGCCTACCGCGCGACACTCGTCCGGCAGATCGCCCAGCACGCCCACTCCGAGATCATCGGCATGCAGCCGGAGGCCAACTGGATCACGCGCGCGCCTTCCCTGCGCCGCAAGGCCATCCTGATGGCCAAGGTCCAGGACGAGGCCGGCCACGGCCTGTACCTGTACAGCGCGGCCGAAACCCTGGGCGTGAGCCGCGACGAGCTGCTCGACAAGCTCCACTCGGGCCGCCAGAAGTACTCCTCGATCTTCAACTACCCCACGCTGACCTGGGCGGACGTCGGCGCGATCGGCTGGCTCGTGGACGGCGCCGCGATCACCAACCAGGTGCCCCTGTGCCGCTGCTCCTACGGCCCGTACGCGCGCGCGATGGTCCGGATCTGCAAGGAGGAGTCCTTCCACCAGCGCCAGGGCTACGAGCTGCTGCTCGCCCTCAGCCGCGGCACCCCCGAGCAGCACGCGATGGCACAGGACGCGGTGAACCGCTGGTGGTGGCCGTCGCTGATGATGTTCGGGCCGCCCGACGACGCGTCCCGGCACTCGGCGCAGTCGATGGCCTGGAAGATCAAGCGCCACTCGAACGACGAACTGCGCCAGCGCTTCGTCGACATCTGCGTCCCCCAGGCCGAGTCGCTGGGCCTCACCCTCCCCGACCCGGACCTGAAGTGGAACGAGGAGCGCGGACACCACGACTTCGGCCCGATCGACTGGACGGAGTTCCAGAACGTCCTCAAGGGCAACGGCCCGTGCAACGAACAGCGGATCACCCAGCGCAGAAGGGCACATGACGAGGGCGCCTGGGTACGGGAGGCCGCCGCGGCCCACGCGGCCAAGCACCACGGTGAGACCCGGCACGCCGGGCAGACGGGAGCGACGCGAGCATGACCACCACCGACTGGCCCCTGTGGGAGGTCTTCGTGCGCTCGCGCCGGGGCCTGTCCCACACCCACGCCGGCAGCCTGCACGCGCCGGACGCGGACATGGCCCTGCGCAACGCCCGCGACCTGTACACGCGGCGCGGCGAGGGCGTCTCCATCTGGGTCGTCCCGTCGTCCGCGATCACGGCGTCCTCCCCGGACGAGAAGGACCCCTTCTTCGAGCCGTCCGCCGACAAGCCCTACCGGCACCCGACCTTCTACGAGATCCCCGAGGGAGTGAAGCACCTGTGACAGCCCCGGTCGACACGACGGCAGCCGCCGCCCTCGCCCTCGGCGACGACGCCCTGGTGCTCTCCCACCGCCTGGGGGAGTGGGCGGGCCACGCCCCCGTCCTGGAGGAGGAGGTCGCCCTCGCCAACATCGCCCTCGACCTGCTGGGCCAGGCCCGCACGCTCCTGTCGATGGCCGGCGACGAGGACGAGCTCGCCTACCTGCGCGAGGAGCGCTCCTTCCGCAACGTGCAGCTCGTCGAGCAGCCCAACGGCGACTTCGCCCACACCATCGCCCGCCAGCTGTACTTCTCCGTCTACCAGCAGTTGCTGTACTCGGGCCTGGCCACCGGCGACGGCCCCTTCGCACCACTGGCCGCCAAGGCCGTCAAGGAGGTCGCCTACCACCGCGACCACGCCGAGCAGTGGACCCTGCGGCTCGGCGACGGCACGGATCTCAGCCATGAGCGGATGCAGCGGGCCTGCGACGCCCTGTGGCGGTACACCGGCGAGATGTTCCAGCCGGTGGACGGGCTGGACGCCGACTGGGCGGCGATGGAGACGGCCTGGCTGGAAGGGGTGGGAGACGTACTGCGCCGGGCCACCCTGACGGTCCCCGAGGGTCCGCGCACGGGCGCGTGGTCGGCCGGAGCGGGCCGCCAGGGCCTGCACACCGAACCCTTCGGCAGGATGCTCGCCGAGATGCAGCACCTGCACCGCAGCCACCCGGGGGCGTCATGGTGACGACCACCCCGCTGGAGGCGGAGCTCCTCCGGATCGCCGGCTCGGTCCCCGATCCCGAACTGCCGGTGCTGACCCTGCACGAGCTCGGCGTCCTGCGCGCGGTGCACCTCCGCGGCACGGACGCCGTCGAGGTCGAGCTGACCCCGACGTACACCGGGTGCCCTGCGATAGAGGCGATGTCCCTGGACATAGAGCGGGCGCTGCGCGAGCACGGCATGCGGGAGGTCACCGTCCGCACGGTGCTCAGTCCCGCCTGGTCGACCGACGACATCACCGACGAAGGGCGGCACAAGCTGCAGCGGTTCGGCATCGCCCCGCCGCGCGCACACCGGCCCGCCGGCCCCGTCCCCGTGGCGCTGGGACCGGTCCGGACACGGTCCCCGGAACCGGAAGAGCCCCCCGCCCAGCCCCCCGTCCGCTGCCCGCACTGCGGATCCGCCGACACCGAACTGCTCAGCCGCTTCTCGTCCACCGCGTGCAAGGCGCTACGGCGCTGCCTCGCCTGCCGTGAACCGTTCGACCACTTCAAGGAGCTGTGATGGCCCGCTTCCACCGGCTCCGGGTGGCCGCGGTCGACCGGATCACCGACGACGCCGTGGCCCTCACCCTCACCGTGCCCCCGGCGCTTCGCGAGGAGTACCGGCACGCGCCCGGCCAGCACCTGGCCCTGCGCCGTGCGGCCGACGGGAGGGAGATACGCCGCACCTACTCCATCTGCTCACCGGCGCCCGGCGACGAGGGCCCGAGCGAGCTGCGGGTCGGGGTGCGGCTGGTCGAGGGCGGAGCCTTCTCGACGTACGCGCTGAAGGAGATCGACATCGGTGACGAACTGGAGGTGATGACCCCGGCCGGCCGTTTCACGCTCGACCCCGCGCCGGGCCTGTACGCCGCGGTCGTCGGCGGCAGCGGCATCACCCCGGTGCTGTCGATCGTGTCGACGCTGCTGGCACGGGAGCCGGAGGCCCGGTTCTGTCTGATACGCAGCGACCGGACGTCCGCGTCGACGATGTTCCTGGAGGAGGTCGCCGACCTGAAGGACCGCCACCCCGAGCGGCTGCAACTGGTGACGGTGCTCTCCCGGGAGGAACAGCAGGCCGGGCTGCCGTCCGGGCGGCTCGACCAGGAGCGGCTGACCGGGCTGCTGCCGGCGCTGCTGCCGGTGGAGCGGGTGGACGGATGGTTCCTGTGCGGGCCGTTCGGGCTGGTGCAGCAGGCCGAGCGGGCACTGCGCGGGCTCGGCGTGCCGCGCACCCGGATCCACGAGGAGATCTTCCACGTGGAAGCCGGTACGGCCGTGGCGGCGCCCTCCCCCGCCCCCGCGCACAGCACGGTGACGGCCCGGCTCGACGGCCGCGGCGGCACCTGGCCCGTCCAGGACGGCGAGTCACTGCTGGAGACGGTGCTGCGCAACCGGCCCGACGCTCCCTACGCCTGCAAGGGCGGGGTGTGCGGGACGTGCCGGGCCTTCCTGGTCGCCGGCGAGGTGCGAATGGACCGCAACTTCGCGCTGGAACCGGAGGAGACGGAGGCCGGATACGTGCTGGCCTGCCAGTCGCATCCGCTGACGGAGAAGGTGGAACTGGACTTCGACCGCTGACCCGAAGCCCGACCACTCACCGGCCCGCCCGCCGGCTCACGGTCACCCAGCCGCCCGACCAGGCCCCGGACAATCCTGACCCGACCAGGTTCCGGGTGGCCCTGCCCGACCAGTCCCCGGACGGCTCTAGAGGACGTGCCCCGGCTCGCCCTGCTCGTTCACCACGGGACGGCCGGCGGCCGCCCACACCTGCATGCCGCCGTCGACGTTCACCGCGTCGATACCCTGCTGGACCAGGTACATGGTGACCTGGGCCGAGCGCCCGCCCGAGCGGCAGATCACATGGACCCGGCCGTCCTGCGGCGCGGCCTCGGTCAGCTCGCCGTAACGGGCCACGAACTCGCTGATGGGGATGTGCAGCGCCCCGTCGGCGTGACCCGCCCGCCACTCGTCGTCCTCGCGGACGTCCAGCAGGAAGTCGCCGTCCTTGAGGTCCGTGACCTCGACCGTGGGCACACCAGCTCCGAAACTCATGCCCCCGACGCTACCCGAACCGCCGCCCCGCTCAGCTCTGCCCGAGCGCCGCCGCCAGTTCGGCCTCCCGCTCGCCGACCTGGGCCGTCAGCTGCTCGGCGATCTCGTCCAGCAGTCGGTCGGGATCGTCCGGGGCCAGCCGGAGCATGGAGCCGATCGCGCCCTCCTCCAGCTCCTTGGCGAGCCGGGTGAGCAGTTCCTTGCGCTGGGCGAGCCATTCGAGGCGGGCGTACAGCTCCTCCGCGCGGCTCGGCCGCCGTTCGGGCACCGGACCGGCGGCCCACTCCTCGGCCAGCTCCCGCAGCTCCGCCTCGTCCCCCCGGGCGTAGGCGGCGTTGACGCGGGTGATGAACTCCTCGCGCCGCACCCGCTCGGCCTCCTCCTGCGCCAGGTCGGGATGGGCCTTGCGGGCCAGCTCGCGGTAGAGCCGCCGGGCCTCCTCGCTGGGCCGCACCCGCTGCGGCGGCCGTACCGCCTGGTCCGTGAGCATCGCGGACGCCTCGGGGAACAGCCCGTCCCCGTCCATCCAGCCGTGCAGCAGCTCCTCCACCCCGGGGATCGGCATCAGCCTGGCCCGCGCCTCGTCGGCCAGGCGCTGGTCCTCGGGGTCGCCGGTGCGGGCCGCCCGGGCCTGGAGGATCTGCGCCTCCAGCTCCTCCAGCCGCGCGTACATCGGGCCGAGCCGCTGTTCGTGCAGCCGGGAGAAGTTCTCGACCTCCACACGGAAGGTCTCCACCGCGATCTCGAACTCGATGAGTGCCTGCTCGGCGGCCCGTACGGCCTGCTCCAACCGCTCCTCGGGCCGCGGCGCGCCCTGCTCTGGCTCAGCTTCCGGGGTCGTCACCCGACCAGCCTAGGGCCTGTCGTCAAACTCCCCGCCACGCGAGGCCACACCCCGCGCACGCCACGGCGGCGAGACCCGTCACACCCCCAGTTCCGCCGCGACCCGCCCCGCCCGCACGGCCGCGACCAGGTGGGCGTGGTCCGCCTCGGTGCGGTCGGCGTAGGCGACGGCGAAGGCGGCCACGGCCTCGTCCAGTTCCCCGTTCTTGCCGCAGTAGCCGGCGATGACGCGCGGGTCGGCACTGTGCGAGTGGGCCCGGGCCAGCAGGGCGCCGGTCATGCGGCCGTAGTCGTCCATCTGGTCGGCGGCCAGCGCCGCGGGATCGACGCTGCCCTTGCGGTTGCGGAACTGCCGCACCTGGAAGGGCCGCCCGCCGACGGACGTCCACCCCAGCAGAATGTCGCTGACCACCTGCATCCGCTTCTGCCCGAGCACCACCCGCCGGCCCTCGTGCGCCACCTCCGGCGCCTCGAAACCGGCTGTCGCCAGGTGCGGTACCAACGCCGACGCCCGTGCCTCCTTCACCTGGAGCACGAGCGGTTCGCCACGGTGGTCCAGGAGCAGCACGACGTAGGACCGCGTGCCCACGCTGCCGGTGCCGACGACGCGGAAGGCGACATCGTGCACCGCGTACCGGGCCAGCAGCGGAAGCCGGTCCTCCGACAGGGTGGCCAGGTACTGCTCCAGGGACGCGGCGACCTCGGCCGCCTCCTGGGCCGGCACGCGCCGCAGCACCGGCGGGGCGTCGACGAAGCGCCGCCCGCCGTCCCCGGTGGCCTCGGTCGACCTGGCGGCGAAGCGCCCGCTGGTGTTGGCCCGCGCCTTCTCCGAGACCCGCTCCAGGGTGCCGAGCAGGTCGTGGGCGTCGGTGTGGGAGACCAGTTCCTCGTCCGCGATGGCGTTCCAGGCGTCCAGTGCCGGGAGCCGGGCGAGCAGCCGCATGGTGCGCCGGTAGGCGCCGACCGCGTCGTGGGCCGCCTCACGGCAGGTGTCCTCGTCCGCCCCGGCCTCCCGGCCCGCGAGGACCAGCGAGGCGGCGAGCCGCTTCAGGTCCCATTCCCAGGGGCCGTGCACCGTCTCGTCGAAGTCGTTCAGGTCGATGACCAGGCCGCCGCGCGCGTCCCCGTACAGACCGAAGTTGGCCGCGTGCGCGTCGCCGCAGATCTGGGCGCCGATGCCCGTCACCGGCGTGCGCGCCAGGTCGTACGCCATCAGGCCGGCCGATCCGCGCAGGAAGGCGAACGGCGTGGCCGCCATCCGGCCGACGCGGATCGGGGCGAGCCCGGGTATCCGGCCGCGGTTGGACTCCTCGACCGCGCTCACCGCGTCGGGACGGGCCCCGTCCAGGTCGAGGGCGGCGTGCGCGGACCGCGGAACCCGCGTGCGCAGCGCCTTGCCCCCCGCCTTCGCCGAGCCGTCGGCGGGCCACCGCGCGAACCCCGGCACGTCCGGCACCCGCGCCGCCGAGCGTCCGCCCGGTCCCGTGTCCGTCCCCCTGTCCGGCCCCGCGTCCGTCCCCGCGTCCGTCCCCCTGTCCGTTCCGGTGCGCGTCCCCGCGATCGCCTCGGTCATCCGTCCGCCCTCCCCAGTTGCACGTGCTCGCGCGTACTCGGCCGTACGCCGACGACGACGCGCCACGACGGTACAGCCGGCCGCCCCGCCCGTACACGGCACCACCCACCCCGCACCCCCGCGACCCCGCGCCCCCAACCACCCGCCCGTCCGCCCGCCCCCCGGTCCGCCCGCCCCCCGGTCCGCATAACGCGGGGCAGAGGGCGAAACGGGAGGTCCGCGCGACCCTCCGGCCCGACTACGGTTTCGGCGATCACCACCGGAACGCGCCCCCGGAAGCGATCACCGCCTGCCCCGCACCCCGGGGGCGCGCTCCGTGTCATGCACGTCGTCATGCACGTCCCGTCCTTCTTCCCCCACCGAGGAGACCGAGGAACCCGCCATGACACCCACCACCCCCGACGAATCCGGCACCGGGCCCGGCGCGGGCGCCGACCGCGGCATCAGCCGCAAGACCCTGCTCAGGGCGGCCGTGGCCGCCGGTGCCGCCGTTCCGCTGCTCGCCACCGGCGCGGTGGCACTCGCCCGGGACGCCCGCTCCGAGGGCCGGTCCCTCACCCCGACCCCGTTCTGCGACGACGGCGACGACCCCACGCCCGACCAGATCGAGGGCCCCTATTTCAAGCCGAACTCGCCGCTGCGCACCAACCTGGTCACTCCGGGCACCGCCGGCACCCGGCTGACGGTGAGCGGCTACGTCTTCGGCCGCAACTGCGTCCCGCTACCCGGGGTCCTGCTCGACTTCTGGCAGGCCGACAACGCCGGCGCCTACGACATGGCCGGATACACCTTCCGCGGCCACCAGTTCACCGACACCACCGGCGCCTTCACCCTGCAGACGATCGTGCCGGGCCTCTACCCGGGCCGCACCCGGCACATCCACGTCAAGGCCCAGGCGCCCGGCGAACCCGTGCTGACCACCCAGCTCTACTTCCCCGGCGAGCCCCGCAACAACACGGACGCGATCTTCGACCCGGCGCTGCTGATGAACGTCCGCGACGCCGGCGGCGGCAAGCAGGCCACCTTCGACTTCGTGCTGAACGTGGACGGCGACCCGGGCACGGGCGAACCCACCGACCCGCCGACCGACCCGCCGGGCGGCACCTGGGCACCCGGCCGCTCGTACACCGCGGGCGACCGGGTCACCTACGGCGGCGCCGCCTACCGCTGTCTGCAGGCCCACACCTCGATGGCGGGCTGGGAACCGCCCAACGTCCCCGCCCTGTGGCGCCGCGAGTGACCCGCCCGCCGGCGGGCCGCCACCCCTGAGACGTTCCTCACAGGTCCACAGATGCACAAGTGCACAGATACACAGGTGCACAGATACACAAGTGCACAAGTACGCAGGTGCACAGGAGACCGGCCCCCGGCAACGCGAAAGCCCCGCAGGTCCGAGACCTACGGGGCTTCCGTCTTGTGCGCGAGGGGGGAGTTGAACCCCCACGCCCTTGCGGGCACTGGAACCTGAATCCAGCGCGTCTGCCTATTCCGCCACCCGCGCATTGGGTGTGTCCTCCGGCTCCGTTCCTTTCGGCCCGGCGCCTTCCGACACCGAGAACATTAGCACGCCGGACGGGGTGGACTCACATCCCTTGTGCCGGGCCCCCGGCCGCCCCCGGGCACGCAACGCGACGCGCGCCCGTTCACGTATCAACCTCGTACCGGTCCGGCCCGTCTCCCCAGGAGCCGGTGGGGGTCCGCCCTCCGGTGCGGGACACTGGTCTTCGGACGCCTCTACGATCCTGGGCAGAAAGTCACGTCCAGGAGTGCTTCCCGAGGAGTTCCAACAGGACTCCGCAGGGGAACCAGTCGATCGACCGGCGCGTGGATACGATCAGTAAGCACTACCAGGTAAGCGGCACGCAGGGCAGTGAACAGGACGGCAACTACGGAGGAGGTGCCCCATGGGAGTCCTGAAGAAGTTCGAGCAGCGTCTCGAAGGTCTGGTCAACGGCACCTTCGCCAAGGTGTTCAAGTCCGAGGTGCAGCCCGTGGAGATCGCGGGAGCGCTCCAGCGCGAGTGCGACAACAACGCGACCATCTGGAACCGCGACCGCACCGTCGTCCCCAATGACTTCATCGTGGAGCTGAGCGCGCCCGACTTCGAGCGCCTCAGCCCCTACTCCGGCCAGCTCGGCGACGAGCTCGCCGGCATGGTGCGCGACTACGCCAAGCAGCAGCGCTACACCTTCATGGGACCGATCAAGGTCCACCTGGAGAAGGCGGACGACCTCGACACCGGCCTGTACCGGGTGCGCAGCCGCACGCTCGCCTCCTCCACCAGCCAGCAGGGCGGCGGCCAGGCACCGGCCGCCGCACCCCCCGCCCCCTCCGGGCGGCCCGGCGGCCCCGGCGGTCCCGGAGGCTATGGCTACCCGCCCTCGGCACCCGCGGGCGCCCCGCCGATGCCGTCCGCGCCGCCGCCCGGCGGCCGGCCCGGCGGCTACGGCTACCCGCAGCCCGCCGGCGCCCAGCGACCCCCGGCCGCACCCGCGCCCGGCGGACGCACCCGCTACTGGATCGAGATCAACGGCACACGCCACCAGATCTCCCGCGCGACGCTGGTGCTGGGCCGCAGCACCGACGCCGACGTGCGGATCGACGACCCCGGCGTGAGCCGCCGGCACTGCGAGATCCGGACCGGAACGCCCTCGACGATCCAGGATCTCGGGTCCACCAACGGCATCGTGGTGGACGGGCAGCACACCACCCGCGCTACGCTCCGCGACGGCTCGCGGATCGTCGTGGGCAGCACCACCGTTATCTATAGGCAAGCCGAAGGGTGATCCGGGGGCAATGTCAGAGCTGACCCTCACGGTCATGCGGCTGGGTTTCCTGGCCGTACTGTGGCTGTTCGTGATCGTGGCCGTGCAGGTCATCCGCAGCGACCTGTTCGGTACGCGCGTCACCCAGCGCGGGTCGCGCCGGGACGCCGGCCGTGCACAGCAGCAGGCCGCACGCCAGGCGCCCCCGCAGCAGCGCCAGCAGCAGAGCGGCGGCCGGGGCCGCCGCAACGCCCCCACCAAGCTGGTCGTCACCGAGGGCACCCTCACGGGCACCACCGTGGCCCTCCAGGGCCAGACCATCACCCTGGGCCGGGCCCACGACTCGACCATCGTGCTGGACGACGACTACGCCTCCAGCCGCCATGCCAGGATTTACCCGGACCGCGACGGCCAGTGGATCGTCGAGGACCTGGGCTCCACCAACGGCACCTACCTGGACCGGTCCCGGCTGACGTCCCCCACACCGATTTCGCTGGGTGCGCCGATCCGCATCGGCAAGACCGTCATCGAGCTGCGGAAGTAGTACGACAATGAGCGAGCGGAGCGAGCACGCAGCGGCGGCCGGCACCCCGGGCCACGGCGCGCTCCCGACCGGAGGGTGGGCAGTGTGGCTCGACACGACCGGCTGTACCCGGAGCCGACGGGCGAGGTGCGCATGAGTCTGTCACTGCGCTTCGCCGCCGGATCGCACAAGGGCATGATCCGGGAGGGCAACGAGGACTCCGGTTACGCCGGTCCGCGCCTGCTCGCCATCGCCGACGGCATGGGCGGCCAGGCGGCCGGCGAGGTCGCCTCCTCCGAGGTGATCTCCACCATCGTCGCCCTCGACGACGACGTGCCCGGCTCCGACATCCTCACCTCCCTCGGCACCGCCGTACAGCGCGCCAACGACCAGCTGCGCCAGATGGTCGAGGAGGACCCCGCCCTGGAGGGCATGGGCACCACCCTCACGGCCCTGCTGTGGACCGGCCAGCGACTCGGCCTCGTCCACGTCGGCGACTCCCGCGCCTACCTCCTGCGCGACGGCGTCCTGACCCAGATCACGCAGGACCACACCTGGGTGCAGCGCCTCGTCGACGAGGGCCGCATCACCGAGGAAGAGGCAGGCACCCACCCCCAGCGGTCCCTGCTGATGCGCGCCCTCGGCAGCGGCGACCACGTCGAACCCGACCTGTCCATCCGCGAGGTCCGGGCCGGCGACCGCTACCTCATCTGCTCCGACGGGCTCTCCGGCGTCGTCTCCCACCAGACGCTGGAGGACACCCTCGCCAGCTACCAGGGCCCCCAGGAGACCGTGCAGGAGCTGATCCAGCTCGCCCTGCGCGGCGGCGGACCCGACAACATCACCGTCATCGTCGCCGACGTCCTCGACCTCGACACCGGCGACACCCTCGCCGGGCAGCTGTCCGACACCCCGGTCGTCGTCGGCGCCGTCGCCGAGAACCAGCACCAGATCGGCGACAACGGCATCATGCAGACGCCCGCCGGCCGCGCCTCCGGCCTCGGCCGCCAGGGCGGCTCACAGGGCGGCGGCGGCGAGTTCGGCCCGCCCGGCAGCGGCGACACCACCGGCTACGTCCCGGCGGCCGGCTTCGGCGACTACGGTGACGACGACTTCGTCAAACCCCGCAAGAACCGCAAATGGCTCAAGCGGTCCTTCTACACCGTGCTCGCCCTCGCCGTCGCCGGCGGCGGCCTCTACGGCGGCTGGCGCTGGACACAGACCCAGTACTACGTCGGCACCAAGGACGACCACGTCGCCCTCTACCGCGGCATCAGCCAGGACCTCGCCTGGGTGTCGCTGTCGAAGGTCCAGAAGGACCACCCCGAGATCGAACTCAAGTACCTGCCGCCCTACCAGCAGAAGCTGGTCGAGGCGACCATCGCCGAGGGCGACCTGAACAACGCCCGGGCGAAGATCGAAGAGCTGTCGGTACAGGCCTCCGCCTGCAAGAAGCAGGCCGAACGGCGTGCCGCGGACAGCGAGAACGCGAAGACGGGCGAGGGCGAGGCCGGAGGCACCACGGGAACCACACCCGCCTCCTTCACGTCCAAGGCCTCGCCGACCCCGGACCCGTCGGGCTCCCCGTCGGCACCGGAATCGTCCCCGTCCACGACCGCACCCACTCCCAGCCCCGGCCCCAGCCTCTCGGAGGAAGAGCAGAAGGTCGTCTCGCTGTGCGGTAAGCAGTAGGCAAGCCGTGAGAGGCCCTGTCACACGATGAGCAGTACTACCAACTCGCCGACGCACCACACGTCCACGATCGGCGCCATCGGCGCGCCGAGCCGGCGCAACACCGAGCTGGCGCTGCTGGTGTTCGCCGTCGTCATCCCGGTGTTCGCCTACGCGAACGTCGGCCTGGCCATCAACGACTCGGTGCCGCCGGGCCTGCTGAGCTACGGACTCGGCCTCGGCCTCATCGCCGGGGTCGGCCACCTCGTCGTCCGGAAGTTCGCCCCGTACGCGGACCCGCTGCTGCTGCCGCTGGCCACGCTGCTCAACGGCGTCGGCCTGGTCGTCATCTGGCGCCTGGACCAGTCCAAGCGGCTCCAGGCGAGCAGCACGTTCATCGAGGCGGCCCCCCGCCAGCTGCTGTACTCCGCACTCGGCGTCGGCCTGTTCGTCGCCGTACTGATCTTCCTCAAGGACCACCGCGTCCTGCAGCGCTACACCTACATCTCCATGGCCGGCGCGCTGATCCTGCTGATCCTGCCGCTGGTCCCGGGCCTCGGGGAGAACGTCTTCGGCGCGCGCATCTGGATCAAGATCCCCGGCCTGGGCACCATCCAGCCGGGCGAATTCGCGAAGATCGTCCTGGCCGTCTTCTTCGCCGGCTACCTCATGGTCAAACGCGACGCGCTCGCCCTAGCCAGCCGCCGCTTCATGGGGCTCTACCTCCCCCGCGGACGCGACCTCGGCCCGATCATCGTCGTCTGGGCGATCTCCATCCTGATCCTGGTCTTCGAGACCGACCTCGGCACCTCGCTGCTGTTCTTCGGCATGTTCGTGATCATGCTGTACGTCGCCACCGAGCGGACCAGCTGGATCGTGTTCGGTCTGCTGATGTCCGCGGCCGGCGCCGTCAGCGTCGCCTCCTTCGAACCGCACGTGCAGCAGCGCGTCCAGGCATGGCTCGACCCGATGCGCGAGTACACGCTCAGCCGCCAGGGCGTCGTCGGCCACACCGAGCAGTCCATGCAGGCCCTGTGGGCCTTCGGCTCCGGCGGCACCCTCGGCACCGGGCTCGGCCAGGGCAACTCCGACCTCATCGGCTTCGCCGCCAACTCCGACTTCATCCTCGCCACCTTCGGCGAAGAACTCGGCCTGGCCGGCGTCATGGCGATCCTCCTGCTGTACGCACTGATCGTCGAGCGCGGCGTGCGCACCGCCCTCGCCGCCCGCGACCCGTTCGGCAAGCTCCTCGCCATCGGCCTGTCCGGCGCCTTCGCCCTCCAGGTGTTCGTCGTCGCCGGCGGTGTCATGGGCCTCATCCCGCTCACCGGCATGACCATGCCGTTCCTGGCATACGGCGGCTCCTCGGTCATCGCCAACTGGGCCCTGATCGGCATCCTGCTGCGCATCAGCGACACCGCACGCCGGCCCGCCCCCGCCCCCGCAGCCAACCCCGACGCCGAAATGACCCAGGTGGTCCGACCGTGAACAAGCCCCTGCGCCGCATCGCGATCTTCTGCGGCCTCCTGGTTCTCACCCTGCTCATCCGCGACAACTGGCTGCAGTACGTCAAGGCCGACACCCTCAAGGACGACGAGCACAACCGCCGCGTCGCCATCGAGCGGTACGCCACCCCCCGCGGCGACATCATCGTCGACGGCAAGGCCATCACCGGCCACACCACCACCGACGGCGACTTCAAGTACAAGCGCACCTACAAGGACGGCGCCATGTGGGCGCCGGTGACCGGCTACGTCTCCCAGGCCTACGGCGCCACCCAGCTCGAAGCCATCGACGACGGCATCCTCACCGGCAACGACGACCGGCTCTTCTTCCGCAACACGCTCGACATGATCACGGGCAAGAAGAAGGAGGGCGGCAACGTCGTCACCACCCTCAACGCCGCCGCGCAGAAGGCCGCCTACGAGGGCCTGAAGAAGCAGGGCGCCAAGGGTGCCGTCGCCGCCATCGAGCCGTCCACCGGCAAGATCCTGTCCCTGGCGTCGTACCCGTCGTACGACCCCTCGACGATCGCCGGCGGCTCCTCCGCCGACGAGAAGGCCTGGACCAGGCTCGACAAGAAGAACAACCCCGACGACCCGATGCTCAACCGCGCGCTGCGCGAGGTCTACCCGCCCGGCTCCACCTTCAAGGTGGTCACCGCCGCCGCGGCCCTGGAGCACGGCAAGTACGGCTCGGCGGACGAGAAGACCGACTCCCCCCTGCCGTGGACCATGCCGGGCACCACCACCGAACTGCCGAACGAGGGCGACCTCCCCTGCGAGAACGCCACCCTGCGCGAGGCGCTGCGCGTCTCCTGCAACACCGTCTTCGGCAAGATCGGCTCCGACCTCGGCAACGACAAGATGCTGGAGACGGCCAAGAAGTTCGGCTTCACCAAGGAGCAGTTCGTCCCCGTCCGCTCCAGCGCCTCCGTCTTCTCCGACGACATGAACGAGTCGCAGACCGCGCTGTCCTCCATCGGCCAGTACAACACCGCCGCCACCCCGCTGCAGATGGCCATGGTCTCCGCCGCGATCGCCAACAACGGCACCCTGATGAAGCCGTACATGGTCGACGAACTCCAGGCCCCGAACCTCGACACGATCGAGAAGACGGACCCCGAGGAGATGAGCAAGCCGCTGTCGCCGAAGAACGCGCAGATCCTGCAGTCGATGATGGAGACCGTCGTCAAGGACGGCACCGGAACCAACGCCCAGATCCCGGGCGTCACTGTGGGAGGCAAGACCGGTACGGCTCAGCACGGTGTCGACAACAGCGAGAACCCCTACGCCTGGTTCATCTCGTACGCCAAGGGCGAGGACGGCAGCTCGCCGGTCGCCGTCGCCGTGGTGATCGAGGACGAGAACGCCGTCCGTGACGACATCTCCGGCGGCGGCCTCGCGGCGCCGATCGCGAAGAGCGTGATGGAGGCCGTCATCAACAGCAAGAAGTGACCAGGAGCTGAACGGGACGTGAGTCCGCTCACGTCCGCTTCACAACGGTGCACGTTGCGATACCGGTCCTGTATCGGGTGACGGGCTTGGCCAGGTCACGCAGAGCGAGCCGGGTACGGTAGGCCGGACGGCAGCCTCCGACCGTACAAGCATGCCGGTCGGGACCGACGGAGAGGGCTGGTAGGTAACCATGGAAGAGCCGCGTCGCCTAGGCGGCCGGTACGAGCTGGGCCCGGTGCTCGGCCGTGGTGGCATGGCGGAGGTTTACCACGCACATGACACACGGCTCGGGCGTCAGGTGGCGGTGAAGACGCTGCGTGCGGACCTCGCGCGCGACCCGTCCTTCCAGGCCCGGTTCCGCCGGGAGGCCCAGTCGGCCGCCTCGCTCAACCATCCCGCGATCGTGGCGGTCTACGACACGGGCGAGGACTACATCGACGGGGTCTCCATCCCGTACATCGTCATGGAGTACGTCGACGGCTCCACCCTCCGTGAGCTTCTCCACTCCGGCCGCAAGCTGCTGCCCGAGCGGGCCATGGAGATGACCATCGGCATCCTCCAGGGCCTGGAGTACGCCCACCGCAACGGCATCGTCCACCGCGACATCAAGCCGGCCAACGTCATGCTGACGCGCAACGGCCAGGTCAAGGTCATGGACTTCGGCATCGCCCGCGCCATGGGCGACGCCGGCATGACCATGACCCAGACCGCCGCCGTCATCGGCACCGCCCAGTACCTCTCCCCGGAGCAGGCCAAGGGCGAACAGGTCGACGCCCGCTCCGACCTGTACTCCACCGGCTGCCTCCTCTACGAGCTGCTGACCGTCCGCCCGCCCTTCGTCGGCGACTCCCCGGTCGCGGTCGCCTACCAGCACGTGCGGGAGGAACCGCAGGCGCCGAGCGTCTTCGACCCCGAGATCACGCCCGAAATGGACGCGATCGTGATGAAGGCGCTGGTCAAGGACCCCGACTACCGCTACCAGTCGGCCGACGAGATGCGTGCCGACATCGAGGCCTGCCTCGACGGCCAGCCGGTCGCCGCCACCGCCGCGATGGGCGCCGTCGGCTACGGCGGCTACCCCGACGACAAGCCGACGACGGCCCTGCGCGCCGAGCCCGGCGCGGCCGCCACCACCATGCTGCCGCCCATGAACCCGGACGACGGCGGCTACGGCTACGACGACCGCCCCGACCGGCGCCGCCAGCAGAAGAAGAACAACACCTCCACGATCCTGCTGGTCGTGGCCGGCATCCTCGTCCTCGTCGGCGCGATCCTCATCGGCAAGTACGCGTTCAGCGGCGACGGCGCGGGCAACGACACCGTCCCCGTACCGAACCTCGTCGGCCAGACGCAGGGCGACGCCGAGAAGCTGCTCACCAACTCCGACCTGAAGCTGGGCGAGGTCACGCGCAAGCCCTGCGAGGAGCAGCCGGAGGGCAAGATCTGCGAGTCGACCCCGGCCTCCGGCACCAAGGTGGACAAGGAGTCGGCCGTCGACCTGGTGGTCTCGACCGGGGCCCCCAAGGTGACCGTGCCCAGCGTGATCGGCCTGAGCCTGGAGGAGGCCCAGTCCAAGCTGGAGGGCGACGACTACCAGTTCAAGATCAAGACCGAGGCCCGCGAGTCGTCGGAAGAGGCCAACACCGTCCTCGACCAGGACCCGAGGCTGGGTGAGGAGATCGAGAAGGGCTCGACGATCACTCTCACCATCGCCAAGGCCGCGGAGAAGGCCACGGTGCCCGACGTCGTCAACCAGACGTGCGACGCGGCGAAGGCCCAGATGACGGCCAACAACCTCGTCGGCACCTGCGCGGACCAGCCCACCACCGACCCGAACCAGAACGGCAAGGTCATCTCCACCACGCCGACGGCTGGCCAGCAGGTCGACAAGGGCTCCCAGGTGCAGATCTTCGTCGGCAAGGTCGAGCAGAAGACCAAGGTCCCGGAGGTCCGGGGCCAGACCGTGGCACAGGCCCGGCAGGCCCTGCAGGGCTCCGGCTTCACCAACATCCGGGTCGCCAACGGTGGTGACGAGAACTCGCTCGTGGTCAACATCGACCCGGCGCCCGGCACCGAGGTCGAGGACCCGGCCGCCACGCCGATCACCCTGACGGTCGCGGGCGGCGGCGGCAACGGCGGGAACGGCAACGACGGCGGCGGAATCTTCGGCGGCCTCACCGGCGGCCGCGGCGACGACTGACGCCCGGCTGAAGCCCGCGACGCACGGCAGAGCCCCGGCCCCTCGACGGAGGGACCGGGGCTCTGCCGTGTCCGCCGTGTCCGCCGACACAGCACCGCCGTCAGGCGACTGAGGCCCCGTCAGGACACCGGTGTCACCGCAGTTCCTTCGGCGGCGTCCGCTCGCTGTCCACCTTCTCCGTGCGCACCAGCTCGCCCCACACCACGTACCGGTACCGGCTCGTGTACACCGGCGTGCAGGTCGTCAGCGTGATGTAGTGGCCCGCCTTCGTCTTCCCGGACTCCTTGGGCACGGCGCCGAGGACGTCGACGTTGTACTTCGAGGTCTCCGGGAGGATCCCGTAGACCTTGTAGACGAACCACTTGTCCTTCGTCTCGAAGACGATCGGGTCGCCCTTCTCGATCTTGTGGATGTTGTGGAACTTCGCCCCGTGCCCGTCCCGGTGCGCCGCCAGCGAGAAGTTGCCCGCCTTGCCCGACGTCGGCAGCGTCGCCTTGACCGGGTCCGTGTAGTAGCCGGCGACGCCGTCGTTGAGGACCTTCATCGACGTCCCCTTCTCGACCAGGATGTCGCCGTTGCCCATCGCGGGCACGTGCAGGAATCCGATGCCCGCCTTGGTGTCCAGCGCCCCCGGGCCCCCCGGACCGACCCTGTCCTGCGCCCAGTTGTCCCGGACCTTCTCACCCTGCTTGTCGGCCGCACGGTCGGCCATGACGTTCGTCCACCACAGCGAGTAGACGACGAACAGACCGAGCACCAGGCCCGCCGTGATGAGGAGTTCACCGAAGACGCTCACCGCCAGGGCGAGCCCGCGGCCCCGACCGCGCCGGCGCGGGACGGCCGGCGGTTCTCCGGGCGTGCCGGTGTGCTCTTCGTGATCCGTTTCGGTGGTCGCTGCCACTGGTCTTCCGCCCTTAACTGACGAGCGCATCCGGCTTGCCCTTGCTGCGCGGCCGTTCCTCGACCATCTTGCCCCAGACGATCATCCGGTACTTGCTCGTGAACTCCGGCGTGCAGGTCGTGAGCGTGATGTACCGGCCGGGCCCCTTGAAACCCGACTGCTTGGGCACCGGATCGAGGACGCTGACGTTGCTCGGCGACGTCACCGGCAGGATGGACGCCATCTTGTAGACGAAGTACTTGTCCTGCGTCTCCACGACGATGGGATCGCCCGGCTTCAGCTTGTTGATGTACCGGAACGGCTCACCGTGCGTGTTGCGATGCCCCGCCAGCCCGAAGTTGCCGGTCTTCGCGTCCGGCATCGCCGTCTTCAGGGCACCCTCGGCATAGTGCCCGACCATGCCCCGGTCCAGCACCTTCTTGCTGTCGATGCCCTCCGCGATCGGCACCACGACGTCCAGCTCGGGGATGTGCAGCAACGCGAAGCCCTGACCCGGCTCGAACGTCCCCGGGTTGCGCTTGCCGTTCGCCCAGTCGTCCTGGAGGTTGCTCGCCGCCTTGTCGGCCTGCGCCTGCGCGCGCACGTTCGTCCACCACAGCTGGTAGGTGACGAACAGCAGCATCAGCACGCCGGTCGTGATGAAGATCTCGCCTATCGCACGGCTCGCGATCACCGCCGCGCCCGGCTTCCGTGCCCGCGCCTGCCGACGGGCCTCCACGCGCGACAGAGGCGCCTTCGGGGCCTCTGCGGCCTCCGGGGCCCCAGTGGCCCGCCGCGTGCCCCCACGACGCCCGTGACGCCGTCTGGCGGCCTTCCTGCGCGCCGCACGGCCGCCGCCGGGGGGAACGGAAGCGGACGGCACCTCCTCGCGCGCCGTCCGCTCCGGCGGAGCCGGGACCCGCAGCGCCACGGTCTCGTCGTCCACGACCGGCGGCACGTACGAGCCGTACTCGTCACCGCCGGCGGAATACCCCTCGTACCAGCCGCCCCCGAACGCACCCGGATCCTCGTACGGCTGCCCGTACGAGCCCCCCTGGTCACCGGCCGCGCCGGATGCGCGCTCGGGGCGCAGCGCGGTCACGCCGTGGCCCTGCCCACCACCGGGGCAAGCCCCGCCGACCTCGCCACCGCGCCCTCGTCCCCGCACTCCACCAGCCAGTTGGCCAGCATCCGGTGCCCGTGCTCCGTCAGCACCGACTCCGGATGGAATTGCACGCCCTCGACGGGCAGCTCCCGGTGGCGCAGGCCCATGACGATGCCGTCGGGCGTGCGGGCCGTCACCTCCAGCTCCGCGGGCACGGTCGCCGGCTCCGCCGCCAGCGAGTGGTAGCGCGTCGCCGTGAACGGGGAGGGCAGGCCCGCGAAGACGCCCTTGCCGCCGTGCTCGACCGGTGACGTCTTGCCGTGCAGCAGCTCCGGCGCCCGGTCCACCACACCGCCGTACGCCACCTGCATCGACTGCATGCCGAGGCAGACGCCGAAGACGGGCACGCCGGTCGCCGCGCAGTGCCGCACCATGTCGACGCAGACGCCCGCCTGCTCCGGCGCGCCGGGGCCCGGCGACAGCAGCACGCCGTCGAAGCCGTCCTGGGCGTGCGCCGTGGACACCGCGTCGTTGCGCACGACCTCGCACTCGGCGCCCAGCTGGTACAGGTACTGGACCAGGTTGAAGACGAAACTGTCGTAGTTGTCGACGACGAGAATGCGCACGCTCACTGGTTGTCCACCGTCACATCGTTGAAGGGAAGCAGCGGTTCGGCCCATGGGAAGACGTACTGGAAGAGGACGTAGACCACGGCCACGACCAGCACGAGCGAGAGCAGCGCCTTCACCCACGCGTTCCCCGGCAGATGCCGCCAGATCCAGCCGTACATGCCGTCCCTTCCGTCGCACCACGGCACCAGACTCACGCCGTACGGCACCAGACTAGCGGCGCGGGGCCCTCCGGAACGGCGTCAATCCACAGGCTGGGCATAGTGCAGGTCCACGGCGCCCGAGTAGCCGGGCAGCGTGACCTCCCCGTCGTCCTCGACCTTCCAGCCGAGCCCGTAGACATTGACGTACACCATGTAGTTCTGGATCGCCGGGGACTCGGCGAGCGCCTGCTTCAGCCGCTCCGGGTCGCCGACCGCCGTGATCTTGTACGGCGGTGAGTAGACGCGGCCCTGGAGGATCAGGGTGTTGCCGACGCAGCGCACGGCGCTGGTGGAGATCAGCCGCTGGTCCATGACCTTGATGCCCTCGGCCCCGCCCTGCCACAGGGCGTTCACCACGGCCTGCAGGTCCTGCTGGTGGATCACCAGGTAGTCGGGCTGCGGCTCCGGATACCCGGGCAGCTTGGCGGTCGCGTCCGGCGGGGCGTCGTCGAGCGTGACGGATATCGCCTCGCCCTTCAGCTCCTGCGTGCCGGCCTTCTCCTCCAGGGCGGAGAGCTTGTCGTCCTGCGCCTTCGTGCTGCCGTCGTCCCGCTCGGCGAGGGATTCGATGTCGCTGCGCAGGGCCGCGTTGGACTCGTCCAGCTCGCCGTTCTTGCGACTGCGCTCGTGGATGAGATCGGACAACTTCAGCAAAGAGGTGTCCGTGCGGATATTGGTGCCCTTGGCGGTATTGAAGCTGGTGAAGAAAATGAGGCCCGCGAGAGCGAAGACCGCGGCCGTGAGCACCCGCACGGGCCGGAAACGGCGCCTGCGGGCGGGGCTGGAACCCGTCCCGGGGGAGTCGGCAGAATTGCTCAACGTACCCTTATCTCCTTCGGCGCCACGGAAGCACTACGCTAACGGACGCCCGGGGGAGCGTTAAGAGTCCCCTTGTACGTCTTGTACGTCGCCCCCGAGCCCGACCCGTTCCCTGCGCGGCCACGCAGCGCATCGACAGGAGAGACCCTCGTGCCGAAGTCACGTATCCGCAAGAAGGCCGACTACACGCCGCCGCCCGCGAAGCAGGCGACCGCCGTCAAGCTGAACAGCCGGGCCTGGGTCGCACCCGTGATGCTGGCCATGTTCGTCATCGGCCTCGCCTGGATCGTCGTCTTCTACGTCACCGACGGTTCACTTCCCGTCGACCAGTTGGGCAACTGGAACATCGTGGTGGGATTCGGCTTCATCGCCGCCGGATTCGGCGTCTCGACGCAATGGAAGTAGCCCTGCCCAGGGCTATCCACCGAGTTATCCACAGGCGCTGTCCACACCCTGAGGAAAAAGAAAGACGATCTGTGGATAACTCGCTGGGCATTGACGCCGGTGTGACAGAACCACCGGCGACCGAAAGCTTGTTCGCCCCCTGCCTGACCTGCGGAAACACTGGTCGGTGACAGGGGGCACACCTGTTCCCGCACACTGTGCACAAGATCCGGCACCCGCTGTGGACAACCCGGCGCTCAGGTGAGCTGAGCGGTTCTCAACAGGGTCAGTCCGACGACCAGGACGAGCACCAGTGCACAGGTGCCGTACTGCACGAGCGTCCGCCGCTCACGCGGGGCGTGGACCATGCCGTAACCGATCACGACGCCCGCGACGAGGCCGCCGATGTGCGCCTGCCAGGAGATGTTGAAACCTGGACTGAAGGTGAAGATCAGGTTGATCGCCAGGAGGGCGATGACCGGCCGCATGTCGTAGTTGAGCCGGCGCATCAGGACGGCGGTCGCGCCGAAGAGGCCGAAGACGGCTCCGGAGGCGCCGAGCGTGGCCGTGGTGGGTGAGCTCAGCAGATAGGTGAGGGCGCTGCCGGCCAGGCCGGAGACGAGGTAGAGGGCGAGATAGCGCGCTCGGCCGAGGGCGGCTTCGAGGGGGCCGCCGAGGAACCAGAGGCTGAGCATGTTGAAGGCGATGTGCCAGATCTCCTCGTGGGTGAACATCGTGGTGACCATGCGGTACCACTCGCCCTCGGCGACGCCCTGGTCGGGGACGAACGGTGCGGGCGGCCAGCGTCCGATGAGTACGAGGTCGTTCAGCAGGGACGACGAGGCGTGGACGGCGATGAACACCGCCACGTTGATCCCCACGAGGATCTTGGTGACGAGGCGGGGATCCGCGGTCACGGTGCCGCCGGCGAGGGTGCGGGGCCGGGAGGCGTCGGGTGCGTGGCCGGTGCCGGAGCCGGTGCGGACGCAGTCGGGGCAGTGGAAGCCGACGGAGGCGTTGACCATGCACTCCGGGCAGATCGGGCGGTCGCAGCGGGTGCAGCGGATGCCGGTCTCGCGGTCCGGGTGGCGGTAGCAGCCGGGCAGGCTCTGGGCGGGCCGGGGTCCTTGCTTCTCCGGGCCCTGCGGGTCGCCTGGTGCCTGGTCCATGGGGATCCCCTCACTCGTCCGTCCGCAACGTGCAATCGCCCCGCCCATCCTTACGGACGAGCGGGGCGATTAGTTCCCTTCGGACACGCCGGACATGGCGTGACGGAGGGGAATCAGCCCTCGCGGGTCTCGATCACGACCGAGTTGATGACGACGTCGTTGACCGGGCGGTCGGTGCGGGGGTTGGTCTGCGTGGCGGCGATGGCGTCGACGACCTTCTGGCCGGCCGTGTTGGCGACCTCGCCGAAGATCGTGTGCTTGCGGTTCAGCCACGTCGTCGGGGCGACGGTGATGAAGAACTGCGAGCCGTTGGTGCCCGGTCCCGCGTTGGCCATGGCCAGCAGGTAGGGCTTGTCGAAGGAGAGGTCCGGGTGGAACTCGTCCTCGAACTGGTAGCCGGGACCGCCGGTGCCGTTGCCCAGCGGGTCACCGCCCTGGATCATGAATCCGCTGATCACCCGGTGGAAGACCGTACCGTCGTAGAGCTTGTCCGTGGACTTCTTCCCGGTGGCGGGGTTCGTCCACTCACGCTCGCCCTTGGCGAGCTCGACGAAGTTCTTGACCGTCTTGGGGGCGTGGTTCGGCAGGAGCCGGACTTCGATGTCGCCGTGGTTGGTCTTCAGGGTGGCGTAGAGCTGCTCAGCCACGATGTGCCTTCCGTCGTCTTGTTGTGCTCACCGATCCTCGCACGGTCCGCGCCGCACGTCGCCCAGCGGCCCATTCCTGCTCCCGGTCGGTGCGTGTCGCTTGCGGAAATCGGGTCCAGTACTCCCGGGTCGCGAGCGCGGTGCGCCGATCCGTGGCATTGTCGTCGACAAGCTCGCGTTGCTCCGTATTCATCCGCTATTGCAGTCGATCGACTCTTGATCGCTTCTTCATCACCACTTGTCCCATGGGGCCCGGGGTGATCGGCCATGACCCGGATGCCCGCCCTCACATGCCTGGCAGAGCGTCGGCAGGCATGATCCGTAAAAGGGTGGAAAGTCGAATTACCGTACGCCACCGAGGAGGAGGAACCCGTGACCCGCATCGACAGCGTGCGCGCCGCGACCGGTTCGGCGAAGGACAGCGTGCTGCACGCCGCGGAAGTGGTGGCGCCCTACGCCGACACGGCCAAGGACAGGGCCGCTCACTACGCACACGAGGCGCGCGTACGGCTGGCGCCCAGGGTGTCGCAGGCCGCCGACCAGGCTCGCCTCCAGTACGGCGTGCATGTCGCGCCTCGGCTGGAGCAGGCCCGCACACATGTGCCGCCGAAGATGGACCAGGCCGCCCACGAGGCCGCCATCCGTACGCGCCTGGCCGCCCGGCAGGCCGCCGACTACTCCCGGCCGAGGATCGAGCAGGCGGTGGCCGCGGCCGCTCCCGTCAGTCAGGAGGCCGCCGCACGGGGTGCCGCCGCTCTGGCGGCGCTGCGTGGTCAGGTGACGGCCGAGGACATCCAGCGGCTGGCCCGCAGGAAGGAGCGCCGGGCGAAGGCGGGCCGCATCGCCAAGGCGGTGGCGGTGTTCGGCGTCGTCACGGCGGGTGTCTTCGCCGTGTGGAAGTGGTGGGACAAGCAGGCGAACCCGGACTGGCTGGTGGAGCCGCCCGCGGCGACGGATGTTCCCGAGAACGGGCGGCTGACGTCGGTGGACGGCAGTGGCGACGCGATTCTCGACCCCGAGGTGCAGGCCAAGCAGGCTCAGGACGAGGCCGCCGAGGGCGACGAGCCGCGCTGACTCACGGCGGCCTGTGTTTCGCCGCGGGGCGGGAGGCCCTGACGCCTCCCGCCCCGCGGTGACGTTTCACGTGGCGGTGTTTCACGTGGAACGGCCGTGCTCCGGCGATCAGCGGCCGTAGCGGCGCTCGCGCAGGGAGTAGGAGCGCAGGGCGCGCAGGAAGTCGATCTCGCGGAAGTCCGGCCAGTAGGTCTCACAGAAGTACATCTCGGCGTAGGCGGACTGCCAGAGCAGGAAGCCGGACAGCCGCTGCTCGCCGGAGGTGCGGATGATGAGGTCGGACTCGGAGCGCGTCTTGGAGTACAGGTGCTTGGAGATGTGCTCCATGGTGAAGGAGTCAATGAACTCGTCGATGTCGCCGCCCTGGGCGCTGTGTTCCATCAGCGCCGAGCGGACGGCGTCGACGATCTCGCGTCGGCCGCCGTAGCCCACGGCCACGTCGACCTTCGTTCCGCCCCGGCGGCCCTCGGTCGCGGCGGTGGCGGTCTTCAGCCGGCTCGCCGAGTCGGCGGGCAGCAGGTCCAGGGCGCCGACGACCTGGACGGGCCAGGGGTTGCCCGGAACGGCCAGCCGCTCCACCACCTCGGCGATGATGTCGATGAGCGGGTTCAGCTCTTCCTCGGGCCGGTGCAGGTTGTCGTCGGAGAGCATGTACAGGGTGACGTGCTCGATCTCGGCGGAGTCGCACCAGCGGAGGAAGTCCAGCACCTTGGCCCCGCCGGCCCGGTAGCCCTCACGCGGATCGTTGATGCCCGACATCTTGGCCCACCGGCGGTTGCCGTCCAGCATGATGCCGATGTGCTGCGGGCGTGGTCGTCCTTCCAGTTCCCTGACCAGCCGCTTCATATAGATCGCGTCGAGAGCGGCCCGTACCTTCGCCCGCATGGTCTACCCCTTCCACCTCGTCGGCAGCGACCGAACGGCTCCGACGGCGATGAGCCACTTGGCACCGCCCCGCAGGGGTGTGGCGCTGGTGCCCTGTGGGGTGACGATATCAAGAGCAGACCACCGCGCCTCGGCGCTGAGCGGGGGCCCACCGTGAGCCTGCTGAGGCCCGGTTCCCCGGGCGCGTCGGTTGTCCTGCATCGTCAACGGACCCTTCCCGGCCGGTCGTTGGTGATCGTTCTGGTCGGTGCATCCGGGAGCGGATGCGGTGCACGCGTGAAGTCGGCGCGGTACGTCCGCCCAGTCCACCGAGCCCCGGGCGCGCACCGCACTCGGCCGGCGGGCGCCGTGGATCGCGAGGCGTGACCGCCTGGATGCGAAGAGCCCGTCCGCCCTGCGTATCCGCAAGGTTGGACGGGCTCTCGGGTTGTGGAGCCTAGGGGAGTCGAACCCCTGACATCTGCCATGCAAAGACAGCGCTCTACCAACTGAGCTAAGGCCCCGGAAGAGGAAGCGTCCGACCGGCTGGACAGCATGCCGATGGGGCGCCGCAGACAAGAGTACCGGGTCGCACCCCGTATCTCACAAATGATTGGGGGTCCCGATGAACGACCACGCTCCGTAAGATGCTCGGCGTGGTTCGCTGGAGCGAACTGCGGTTTTTGGGGAAGCGATGGGGAGACGCAATGGACGCCGCACAGCAGGAAGCCACCGCAAGAGCGCGGGAACTGCAGCGGAACTGGTACGGGGAGCCGTTGGGGGCGCTCTTCCGTAGGCTCATCGACGATCTTGGTCTCAATCAGGCTCGTCTCGCGGGGGTTCTGGGACTGTCCGCACCGATGCTGTCGCAGCTGATGAGCGGCCAGCGGGCGAAGATCGGCAATCCCGCGGTGGTCCAGCGGGTGCAGCTGCTGCAGGACCTGGCGGGGCAGGTCGCCGACGGCAGCGTGAGCGCGGCCGAGGCCACCGAGCGCATGGACGAGATCAAGAAGTCACAGGGGGGTTCTGTGCTCAGCAACACCACGCAGACCACGAGCAGTTCGGGTGCTCCGACGGTCAAGCGTGTCGTCCGCGAGATCCAGTCGCTGCTGCGCTCGGTGGCGGCCGCCGGTGACATCATCGATGCGGCGGACGCACTGTCTCCGACCCACCCGGAACTGGCGGAGTTCCTCCGGGTGTACGGCGCCGGTCGCACCTCCGACGCGGTCGCGCACTACCAGTCCCACCAGAACTGACCCCGGAGTCCGGCCGCCGAAGGGGGTGCGGCGGCCGGGCCCGCGAGTGGTGCGAGGGGGAGGAGCGGCACAGAGCCATGGGTGAGGTCTTCGCCGGCCGGTATGAACTGGTCGACCCGATCGGCCGTGGAGGAGTCGGCGCCGTCTGGCGCGTGTGGGACCAACGCCGTCGGCGCTATGTGGCCGCGAAAGTGCTTCAGCAGAGGGACGCCCACTCGCTGCTGCGGTTCGTCCGTGAGCAGGCGCTGCGGATCGACCATCCCCATGTGCTGGCGCCGGCCAGCTGGGCCGCCGACGACGACCAGGTCCTGTTCACCATGGATTTGGTCACGGGCGGCTCGCTCGTCCACCTGGTCGGGGACTACGGCCCGCTGCCGCCCGCGTTCATCTGCACGCTGCTCGACCAGCTGCTGGCGGGGCTGGCCGCGGTGCACGCGGAGGACGTCGTGCACCGTGACATCAAGCCCGCCAACGTGCTTCTGGAGGCCACCGGCACGGGCCGGCCCCGGCTGCGGCTGTCCGACTTCGGCATCGCGATGCGGCTGGGCGAACCGCGCCTTACGGAGACCAACCTCGTGGTGGGGACGCCCGGTTACCTCGCGCCCGAGCAGCTGATGGGCTCGGAGCCGGACTTCCCCGCCGACCTGTTCGCCGTCGGCCTGGTGGCTCTGTACCTGCTGGAGGGCGCCAAGCCGGATGCCAAGGCGCTCGTGCAGTACTTCACCGAGCACGGGACGCCGGGTGCGCCCCAGGGCATTCCCGAGCCGCTGTGGCAGGTCGTGGCCTCCCTGTTGCAGCCGGATCCGTCGGCGCGGTTCCGTACGGCCATGGGGGCGCGCAAGGCGTTGGCCGCGGCCGCGGAACTGCTGCCGGAACCGGGCCCCGACGACGAGCTGATCGAGATCTTCGACCAAGTCGGCCCGCTGCCACCGGGGTTCGGCCCCGACGGACCGCTCAGGACGGCACCCGGAGCGGCACCCGAGCCGCCGGCCCGCGGCGTGGCCACGCCCCCCGTCCCCACGGATCCTCGGCAGGGCTCGGCCCCGGCCCCGGCGGTCCCGGACAGCGCGCCTGCGTCCGGCCCGGTCTCCGCCCCCGGTGATTCCGGTACCCGGGTACCGCCTCTCCCGGCTCACCAGGAGGCGCCCGTGCCGCCCGCTGCTCCGTCCTCGATGTCGGACACCGGCAGCTTCCCTCTGCCGCCTCCGCAGGCCACGGTCACCCCCTTCCCCCGGCCCGGCGCCCAGCAGCACGCGCAGCCGGGCGCAGAGCAGAACGCACAGCCGGACGCACAGCAGAACGGCCGTCCACAGGCCGTCCCGCAGCCACCGCGTCAGCCCTCCCATGCGCTGCCCTCGCATGTGCTGCCCTCCCCTCAGCCGCTCGCGCCGCCGTACCCCGCTCAGTCCCTGACAGCGCCGCCGCACCAGCGCGCCGACGCCTCTACTGCTTCGTACACCGCCCAAGCCCCGAGGGTTCCCCCTTCCGCCCGGACTTTTCCGCAGCACCGCGCGGAGCGGCGACGCCCCGGCCCTCCGGCCAAGGTGGCGGTCCCGCTTCTGCTGCTGGCGGTGGCCTGCTACGCCGTGGGCTTCTGGGCCTTGGCCCGCCTCTGACACGCGGGAGGGCCGCGCCGCCGCCAAGTCCGGGGCCGCGGGGCCGCCGCTACAGTCCCGGGCTGCCGGGGCGCGGGCCCGGACCTCTGCGCCGCGCCACCACCGTCCACACGCCGAGCCCCACCAGCAGCGCGCTCCCCGTACCGATGCCGCCCACGGCGACCGCCTTCATGGCGAGGTCGTCACTCGCGGCCCCGCCCTCCGAAGCGGCCGCCCGGCCCGCGACCTCGAAGACGCCCCGGGGCACCGGCTCCCCGTCGTACCCGGGACCGCCCTGCCCGCCCCCCTTGATGCGCACGCGCAGCGTCAGCCCGAACGGACCCTCGCCGAAGTCCTCGGCGACCCCCTCCGCGAGGTGCACGACGAGGTAGTACTCGCCGGCGAACCGCATGCCGCTGACCTGGTCGGCGGCGGCATGGCGGTTGGCGTGGGCGACCGGGGGCACGGGCGACAGGTCGGCAGTCGCCCGGCGGCCGGCGTATCCGGTGGCGGCGTCGTCGACCTCTCCCCGCACGGGGTTGTGCAGGGTCAGGGACAGGGCGCCGGGCGCATAGCCGGAACCACCGCCGGCGCTGCCGAGTTCGGCCGTCGCGTACAGCTGCCGGCCCCAGTCGACCGGCACCTTGTAGAAGAGGGTCTGCCCGGGCCGGACGTCGTCGCGCCAGACGCCCTGCGCGACGGCGGTGGCGTCGGCGAATCCGCTGCCGCCGCGGCGGCGCTCCGGCTCGCCGGTGACGGGCTCCGGCGAGGACGAGTCCCAGGTGCCGGGTGCGCTCGTCGCCCCGGTGCGTTCCAGGCCCGGCTCGGTGGCGGTGGCGAGTTCCAGGGCCCAGGGATCCGGCGGGGAGTCCTGCGGCCGGATCCGCTCGACCGTGACGTAGTAGGTGCCGGGTTCCTGGCACCTGAGCCCGCCGGGGGAGATCTCCCGCATGCCCCAGGCCGTGAGGGGGCGCGGGCTGCGGGCGGCGCCGAAACTCACGCTGTCCGAGGAGCAGGAACTGCCATCGGCGTCCCGTACGGACATCCGGATGCCGTCGGCGGCCGTGACAGCGGCACCGGCAGCCGGGACGGCGGTGACGGAGGCGTACGCGTTCGAGGCGGCGTCCAGTTCGAGCCGGAAGTGGACCGTGCCGCTCCGCGGCAGGGAGCTCCGGTACGTCGTGCCCGGCTCCAGGGCGACGGCGTCCGCCGTACCGGTCGCTCCCTCGATGCGCCGGGCCCCGTCGGCGAAGGCGTAGGCGTAGCCGTCCGCCGCGTCGGCCGCCGGTGCGGTGGCTCCCGGCAGGAGGACCGTGGCACCGGCCACCGCGGTCACCACGGCCAGGCGTACGGCCACCAGGCCCGGGCGTACGACCACCCGTGCGCGCCTCCCCGACGGCCTGACGCGCCGGACCCCGGCCCGCCACGCCCAGGGCCGGCAGCCCCAGGCTCGCCGCGCCCGGGCCCGCCGCCGAGCCATACACCACCGCCCCATCACCCGCCACTCCTCGCAGTCGCCCGGACCGGACCGTGGCCCATCCTGCCCGGCGACCCCGCCCGCCATCCGGGCAACACAAAACCCCGACCGCAATGACGGCCGGGGTCTGTTCAGAACCGGATGTCGGTCGTACTCACGAACCCGTGGGCACGGAGTCAGTCGCCTCCGTCCACAGATCCTGCTCGGCGCGATCCGCCTGGATCTGGCGGTACACGAGGAGCCCGCCGATGGCGGCCAGTGCGACCAGGAGAAGCTTCTTCACCGCGCGACCTCGTCTTTCCTTGACGTAGGGGACCTCTGGCGCCCGACTATACACACCGATCGATATCGATCGGTGACCTGTGTCGTCCGTCAACTCCCGGTCACCAGAGCCGGATAGAAGCGGACCAAACCGTTCCGACCGGAGGGTGATCACACCCGCACGGACGGTCACTTTGCCCGCGGTCCTCCCGTCTCCGGTCTTTTTCACCTCTCTTGCGTCCATCCGAGTGGTGTTCATCAGAAGAGCGCCGCGCCACGGGCGTCGGTCCACCACTTCGCGGCCCACATACACATCATGAGCAAAGTACGCAAATCGCCCGACCCGAAAGTGAGGGGCCATGGCCCGGAACAAGGTCATGAAGCTGTGGACCACCATCGTCACCGCCTTCCTCGCGCTGTTCACGGCGCTCGGAATCTTCACGACGACCGCCTCGGCGGCCGTACCGCAGACCGAGACGCAGCGCAACAGCGAGAACAGCAAGAAGAGCGACAGCACCGGCCGGGTGACGGCGCCGACGATGCCCTCCCGAACCTCACTCCGGGCAGAGGCCCTGCCCCCCACGATGAAGCAGCGCATCCACGCCGAGGCCCACGGCAAGTCCCCCAGCTGCCGGCACCGCCCGCCCTCGGACGCTTCCCAGGCCACGCTCTCCGCCGCCCTCTGCGACTCCGGCTCGTCCCAGGAGGAGGAAGAATCCCCCGCCCCCGCCGACACGCCCCTCCAGCGCTGACAGCCGGGCACGTCACCGCACGTGCCGACGCCGGCCGTCCGGCCTCTCGACCCTCTCGATCCCCCCGTTGCTCTGCCCCTCCCGGCCCTCTGGCCACTCCCGCCCCGACCAGTCCCCCACGGCGTACTTGCGTACAGCACCGCCCACGACGAAGGCCCGGCCGCTCGAAGGAGCCGCCGGGCCTCTCTGTCTGCGCGAGTCGCGGCCCCACGCCCAGGCCCGGAGCCACCCATACATGCAGAAGACCTCCAGGTGGATCACCTGGAGGTCTTCTCGCTGGTGGGGCTAACAGGATTTGAACCTGTGGCCTCATCCTTATCAGGGATGCGCTCTAACCAACTGAGCTATAGCCCCGCCGCGCTTTGCGGTGTGTGTCCCGCGCGCTGACTCCTGAAGATTAGCGCACGAGGTGGGCAGTCCCAAAATCGGTTGTCGGAGGGCCGCCGGGGGACCACCGAAAAGCCGTCGTGAGGCCCGTCGGAGAACCCCCCGCTCCAGCCGTGAAACCGCCCGTCTCAAGCGCGGAACCGCCCGTCTCAGGCGTGGAACCACCCGTCCCAGCCGCGCGGCACTCGTCCGCGCGGCACTCGTCCGTCCGTCACTCGTCCTCGGCGAGCGTCAGCTCGACGCCGCCGACGAAGCCGGCGGAGAGGTTGTAGATGAACGCGCCGAGCGTCGCCAGGGCCGTCGCGAGGACGACGTCGATGACCGCGATGATCGTCGTGAACATCAGCACGTTGGGCAGCGACAGGAACGACTGCAGGTCGAAGCCGTTCGACTCGTTGGAGCCGGTCGCCTCGGAGATCGTGCCGCCGACCGATGAGAAGACGCCCATGGCGTCCATGACCATCCACAGCACGGCCGACGCGACGATCGTGCAGATGCCCAGCGCGATGGAGAGCAGGAAGCTGACCTTCATCACCGACCACGGGTCGGCCTTCGCCACGCGCAGACGTGCCTTGCGGACGCGGGGCGTGGTGCGCGCACCGGTGCGCGGGCGGCGTACGGCGCCGGACGGGCCGGCGCCGCCCTGGGTCTGGTACGCCTGCGGCGGGTGGTACGGCCCGCCGGGCTGCTGCGGTTGCCGTTCCCCCGGCAGCGGCGAGGCCGGCTGCTGAGCGGCTTCCTGGTGGTGCGCGGGCCGCCCCTGGGCGCCCGAAGCGGCCGGGCCCGCTCCAGCCGCGTACTGCTGGGTCTGCGGACCTCGGGTGTCCGTCACAGTTCCCCCCTGGGATCCATGAGTGTCGTACGAGGGTGAGGACGAGGGGGCTTGCGAGTCCGTTCCGTGCGCGACGGAGCCACGGCCGCCGTCCGATTCCGTACCCCTGGAGGTACCGGCCGATCCGGCGCCCGTGGCTCCGTTCACGATGACTCTCCTCGTGCTACTCGGCCGAGGGCGCCTCACCCTCGTCCGTGCCGGCGGCAACGGCGTCCTCGGCGGTCTCGTCGACGACCACGTCGCCGTCGACCTCCTCCGCCTCGCGTCCCGCCTCGGCGTTGCGTGCGATGCCCACGACGGCATCGCGCTTGCCCAGATTGATCAGTTGAACGCCCATGGTGTCACGGCCCGTCTCCCTGACCCCGTTGACTCGCGTGCGAATCACACCGCCCGAGAGTGTGATGGCAAGGATCTCGTCGTGCTCCTCGACCACCAGCGCTCCCACGAGCGATCCACGGTCCTCGACGATCTTGGCGGCCTTGATGCCGAGACCGCCGCGACCCTGGACGCGGTACTCGTCGACGGGAGTGCGCTTCGCGTACCCGCCGTCGGTGGCAGTGAACACGAACGTACCGGGTCGAACAACATTCATCGAGAGCAGCTCGTCCCCCTCGCGGAAACTCATGCCCTTGACGCCCGAGGTGGCACGGCCCATGGGACGGAGCGTGTCGTCCGAGGCGGTGAACCTGATCGACTGCGCCTTCTTGCTGATCAGGAGCAGATCGTCGTCGGCCGAGACGAGCTCGGCTCCGATCAGTTCGTCGTCGGATCCGTCCTCCCGCTCGCGCAGGTTGATGGCGATCACGCCGCCCGAGCGCGGGGAGTCGTAATCCTTCAGTGACGTCTTCTTGACCAGACCCGCCTTGGTGGCCAGCACCAGGTACGGCGCCGCCTCGTAGTCGCGGATCGCGAGGATCTCGGCGATCGCCTCGTCCGGCTGGAAGGCCAGCAGGTTCGCCACGTGCTGGCCGCGGGCGTCCCGGCCGGCGTCGGGCAGCTCGTAGGCCTTGGCGCGGTAGACCCGGCCCTTGTTGGTGAAGAACAGCAGCCAGTGGTGGGTCGTCGACACGAAGAAGTGGTCGACGATGTCGTCTTCCTTCAGCTTCGTGCCGCGTACGCCCTTGCCGCCGCGCTTCTGGGCCCGGTAGTCGTCGGTCTTCGTGCGCTTGATGTAGCCGCCGCGCGTGACCGTGACGACGATGTCCTCCTCGGCGATCAGGTCCTCGATGGACATGTCGCCCTCGTAGGGGATCAGCTTCGTCTTGCGGTCGTCGCCGTACTTCTCGACGAGCGCGGCCAGCTCCTCGCTGACGATCCCGCGCTGACGGACCGGGGAGGCCAGGATCTCGTTGTACTCGTTGATCTTCGCCTGGAGCTCGTCGTGCTCCTGGACGATCTTCTGCCGCTCCAGGGCCGCCAGGCGGCGGAGCTGCATCTCCAGGATCGCGTTGGCCTGGATCTCGTCGATCTCCAGGAGGTCCATCAGGCCCCCGCGCGCGATCTCGACGGTCTCGCTGCGCCGGATCAGCGCGATGACCTCGTCGATGGCGTCCAGGGCCTTCAGCAGGCCGCGCAGGATGTGGGCGCGCTCCTCGGCCTTGCGCAGCCGGAAGCGGGTCCGGCGGACGATGACCTCGATCTGGTGGGTCACCCAGTGGCGGATGAACGCGTCCAGCGACAGCGTGCGCGGCACGCCGTCGACCAGCGCCAGCATGTTGGCGCCGAAGTTCGTCTGCAGGTCCGTGTGCTTGTAGAGGTTGTTCAGGACGACCTTGGCGACCGCGTCCCGCTTCAGCACGATGACCAGGCGCTGTCCGGTACGGGACGACGTCTCGTCACGGACGTCCGCGATGCCGCCGATCCTGCCGTCCTTCACCAGGTCGGCGATCTTCTGGGCGAGGTTGTCCGGGTTGACCTGGTAGGGCAGCTCCGTGACCACCAGGCACTGGCGGTTCTGGATCTCCTCGACCTCGACGACCGCGCGCATGGTGATCGAGCCGCGGCCGGTGCGGTACGCCTCCTCGATGCCCTTGCGGCCGACGACCAGGGCGCCGGTCGGGAAGTCGGGGCCCTTGATGCGCTCGATCAGCGCGTCCAGGAGCTCTTCGTGCGACGCCTCCGGGTTCTCCAGGTACCACTGGGCGCCGGCCGCGACCTCGCGCAGGTTGTGCGGCGGGATGTTGGTCGCCATGCCGACCGCGATGCCGGCCGAGCCGTTGATCAGCAGGTTCGGGAAGCGGGCGGGCAGGACGGTCGGCTCCTGGGAGCGGCCGTCGTAGTTGTCCGTGAAGTCGACGGTCTCCTCGTCGATGTCGCGGACCATCTCCATCGACAGCGGCGCCATCTTGCACTCGGTGTACCGCATGGCCGCCGCCGGGTCGTTGCCCGGGGAGCCGAAGTTGCCGTTGGAGTCGACGAGCGGCATGCGCATCGCCCACGGCTGGGCGAGGCGGACCAGGGCGTCGTAGATGGAGGAGTCGCCGTGCGGGTGGTAGTTGCCCATGACGTCGCCGACGACACGGGCGCACTTGTAGAAGCCGCGCTCGGGGCGGTAGCCGCCGTCGTACATGGCGTACAGCACGCGGCGGTGGACGGGCTTGAGGCCGTCCCGGACGTCGGGCAGCGCACGCGAAACGATGACGGACATCGCGTAGTCGAGGTAGGAGCGCTGCATCTCCGTCTCGAGCCCGACGGGCTCGACGCGCAGGCCGGCCTGGCCGTCCTCTTCAGACGTGACGGGAGTGTTCTCGTCGGTCATTGCTGGTGAAGGTCCTTCCTGGTGCGGTCAGCTGAGACCGACTCAGATGTCGAGGAAGCGGACGTCCTTGGCGTTGCGCTGGATGAACGCGCGGCGGGCCTCGACGTCCTCGCCCATCAGCACCGAGAACAGGTCGTCGGCCTGGGCGGCGTCGTCGAGGGTGACCTGGCCCAGGACGCGGTGCTCCTGGTCCATCGTGGTGACGCGCAGCTCCTCGGCGTTCATCTCGCCGAGGCCCTTGAAGCGCTGGACGGAGTCCTCGCGGATGCGCTTGCCGGCCTGGCGGCCCATCTCGATCAGCGCATCGCGCTCGCGGTCGGAGTAGGCGTACTCGAAGTCGTCCCGGCCCCACTTGATCTTGTAGAGCGGCGGGCGGGAGAGGTACACGTGACCGGCCTCGACCAGCGGCCGCATGAAGCGGAACAGGAAGGTCAGCAGCAGGGTGTTGATGTGCTGGCCGTCGACGTCGGCGTCCGCCATCAGGATGATCTTGTGGTAGCGGAGCTTCTCGATGTCGAAGTCCTCGTGCACGCCCGTGCCGAACGCGGAGATCATCGCCTGGATCTCCTGGTTTTGCAGGATGCGGTCGATGCGCGCCTTCTCGACGTTGAGGATCTTGCCGCGGATCGGGAGGATCGCCTGGTACTCCGGGTTCCGGCCGGACTTGGCCGAGCCGCCGGCGGAGTCGCCCTCGACGATGAAGATCTCGCACTTGGTCGGGTCGTTCGACTGGCAGTCGGACAGCTTGCCCGGCAGGGACGCCGACTCCAGCAGGCCCTTGCGGCGGGTCAGGTCGCGGGCCTTGCGGGCCGCCACGCGCGCGGTGGCCGCCTGGATGCCCTTGCGGACGATGTCCGCGGCCTCGTTCGGGTTGCGGTCCAGCCAGTCGTTGAGGTGCTCGTAGACCGCCTTCTGCACGAAGGTCTTCGCCTCCGTGTTGCCCAGCTTGGTCTTGGTCTGGCCCTCGAACTGCGGCTCGCTCAGCTTGACCGAGATGATCGCGGTCAGACCCTCGCGGATGTCGTCGCCCGTGAGGTTGTCGTCCTTGTCGCGCAGCAGCTTCTTGTCGCGCGCGTACTTGTTGATGAGCGAGGTGAGCGCCGCGCGGAAGCCCTCTTCGTGCGTACCGCCCTCGTGGGTGTGGATGATGTTGGCGAAGGAGTACACGCCCTCGGTGTAGCCGCCGTTCCACTGCATGGCGACCTCGAGGGACAGGGCCTTGTCCTTGTCCTCCGCCTCCAGGTCGATCACGGTGGGGTGCACCACGTCGCCCTTGCGGGAGTTGAGGTACTTCACGAAGTCGACGATGCCGCCCTCGTAGTGGTACGTGACCGTCTTGGCCTTCTGCTCCTCGGCCAGCTCGTCCGCACCGGCCTCGTCCGCGCCCGCAGTGGCCTTGGCCGACTCCCGCTCGTCGGTGAGCTTGATCGACAGCCCCTTGTTGAGGAACGCCATCTCCTGGAAACGCCGCGACAGCGTCTCGAAGGAGTACTCGGTGGACTCGAAGATGTCCGGGTCGGCCCAGAACGTGACCGAGGTGCCCGTCTCCTCGGTCGCCTCGTGCTGCGCGAGCGGGGCCGTCGGGACACCCATCTTGTAGTCCTGCGTCCACCGGTACCCGTCGGTCTTCACCTCGACGGACACCTTGGTCGACAGGGCGTTCACGACGGAGACGCCGACGCCGTGCAGACCACCGGAGACCGCGTAACCGCCGCCGCCGAACTTGCCGCCCGCGTGCAGCACGGTCAGCACGACCTCGACCGCCGGCTTGCCCTCCGAGGGCACGATGCCCACCGGGATGCCACGGCCGTTGTCGACGACGCGCACGCCGCCGTCGGCCAGGATCGTCACGTCGATGGTGTCCGCGTGGCCGGCCAGCGCCTCGTCGACGGAGTTGTCGACCACCTCGTACACGAGGTGGTGCAGGCCGCGCTCACCGGTCGAGCCGATGTACATACCGGGTCGCTTGCGGACCGCGTCCAGACCCTCGAGGACGGTGATGGCGCTGGCGTCGTACGACGCGGCGGCTGAGCCCTCGGCGCCTTGGGCCGGGGCCTCGGTGGACGGGATGTTCTCGTTGGGGTTGCCGGAATCGGCCACGAAGCGCCCTTTCTGGCACAGCACGAGCCGGGCTCGTCGGCGGGTTGCCGGAGCGGCTGCGGCATGTTGCGTTGGTAAGCCTGGATTCAGCGTTGCTCAGCTTTTCCCGGACGGTCCCCACGTTCGGGGCGGGATTGTCTCCCAGTCTACCGGTAGCACTGACACTGATGGGTGTTTGCCGGTACCTGAGTCCCCATGTGCCGCCCTGAACCATCGTCGTCCGACTCCCGATATGCGGATGGGGGCCCCAAGAGGCTCACGAGGGCACTCAGCGCTTCGAGGCGTCAACCCATGGCTACTTCGAAGTCAGATCGCGATTCGCAACCGTGTGCGGTTGTACGACAAGGGGCGCGCCGTCGGCACACACCGGCCGTTGACGCGCGTTGATGTGATGTCAGTCACCCTGCGTCAAGGCAGGGGCCGCAGCTCACCCGTACGTGTCCCCCGGCCCCGTACTCCCCGGCGCACGCAGCGGACCGTAGCGACGGGCCGGACCACCCGGACCACCCGGACCCTGCACCTTGATCACGCGCACCGAGCCGTGACCGAGGTCCTCGTTCAGCCGGGCGACCAGCGTCGGCGCGAGCAGCCGCAGGTTCGTCGCCCACGCCGTCGAGTCGCACCGCACGACCAGCACCCGCTCGTCCTCGTCGTACCGCTCCGGGACACAGTGCTTGGCCACGTCCTCACCGACGATCTGCGGCCACCGCCCCATCACACCACCCACCGCGGCCGGGGTCTCCCAGCCCCGCTCGGTGATCAGCCGGTTGATCGCCGAACCCAGCGCCATGGGATCGCGGCCGTCGGCGCGCGCGCCGGAGCGCAAACCACCACGCCGGGCCTGCCGCTTCTGCTGAGCCGCCTCACCACGCGCGCGTGCCGCCTCCCGCGCCGCCCGCAACGCCACGCGCGCGAGATCGACACCGGACGGCTCGGGAGACCTCCGCGGCGTCGGCTCGTCCGTGCTCATACGCGCTCCACCGTCCCCTCGGCCACGGCGAACCGCGCCCCCGCCAGCACATGCGGTACGTCGTCGTCGACCGCGGCGGTCACCAGGACCTGCTCGCCGGGCGCGACCAGCTCGGCCAGCCGCTCGCGGCGCCGGGCGTCCAGCTCGGCGAAGACGTCGTCGAGGACGAGCACCGGCTCGTTGCCCTCCGCTCTGAGCAGGTCGTACGACGCGAGACGCAGCGCCAGCGCGTACGACCACGACTCGCCGTGGGAGGCGTACCCCTTGGCGGGCATCTGCCCGAGCCTGAGGAGCAGGTCGTCCCGGTGCGGACCGACCAGCGTGACGCCCCGCTCGATCTCCTGCTTGCGGGCCTCGGCGAACGCGGCCATCAGCTGCTCGAAGAGGTCCTCCCGCGTGTGCGCCTCACCGGGCGCCGACGGCTTGTAGTCCAGGGCGACGGGGCCGCCGCCGGGGGCCAGCTGTTCGTACGCCTTGTCGGCCAGCGGCTGGATCGCGGCGATCAGGTCCAGGCGCTGGGCGAGCAGCTCGGCACCCGCGCGCGCGAGGTGCTGGTCCCAGACGTCGAGCGTGGACAGGTCCATCGCGCGGCCGCCGTGCCGGCGGGCGAGCGCGGCCGACTTCAGCAGGGTGTTGCGCTGCTTGAGGACCCTGTCGTAGTCCGAACGCACCCCCGCCATGCGCGGGGAGCGGGCGGTGATCAGCTCGTCGAGGAAGCGGCGACGCTCACCCGGATCGCCCTTGACCAGGGCGAGGTCCTCGGGCGCGAACAGGACGGTCCGTACGATGCCGAGCACGTCACGCGGCCTGACCTGCGAGGACCTGTTGATACGGGCACGGTTGGCGCGGCCCGGGTTCAGCTCCAGCTCGACCAGCTGCTGCCGGTCCCCCTGGCGCACCTGGGCGCGGACGATCGCGCGGTCGGCGCCCATGCGGACCAGGGGGGCGTCGGAGGAGACCCGGTGACTGCCGAGGGTCGCCAGGTAGCCGACCGCCTCGACCAGGTTCGTCTTGCCCTGCCCGTTGGGACCGACGAACGCGGTCACGCCGGGGTCGAGCGGGACCTCGACCCTCGCGTACGAGCGGAAGTCGGCCAGCGACAGATGCGTGACGTGCATGGTCGTTCGCCGACCTCCACCCATGTCCTTCGCGTACTGATTACTTCTTCTCGACCGCGTGGCCGCCGAACTGGTTCCGCAGCGCGGCGATCATCTTCATCTGCGGCGAGTCGTCCTGGCGCGAGGCGAACCGCGCGAACAGCGACGCTGTGATCGCCGGCAGCGGAACCGCGTGGTCGATCGCGGCCTCCACAGTCCAGCGTCCCTCACCGGAGTCCTGTGCATAACCCCGGAGCCCGTCCAGGTGCTGGTCCTCGTCGAGGGCGTTGACCGCCAGGTCGAGCAGCCAGGAGCGGATGACGGTGCCCTCCTGCCAGGAGCGGAAGACCTCGCGGACGTTCTCCACGGAGTCGACCTTCTCCAGCAGCTCCCAGCCCTCGGCGTAGGCCTGCATCATCGCGTACTCGATGCCGTTGTGGACCATCTTCGCGAAGTGGCCCGCACCGACCTTGCCGGCGTGCACCGAACCGAAGTCACCCTCCGGCTTCAGGGCGTCGAAGATCGGCTGCACCTTGGCGACGTTCTCCGCGTCACCGCCGTACATCAGCGCGTAGCCGTTCTCCAGGCCCCACACGCCGCCCGAGACGCCGCAGTCGACGAAGCCGATGCCCTTGGCCGCCAGCTCCTCGGCGTGCTTCTCGTCGTCGGTCCAGCGGGAGTTGCCGCCGTCCACGACGACGTCGCCGGGCTCCAGCAGCTCGGCGAGCCGGTCGATGGTGGCCTGCGTGGGTTCGCCGGCCGGGACCATCACCCAGACCACGCGGGGACCCGTGAGCTTGCCCACAAGCTCTTCCAGGCTGTGGACATCGGCGAGGTCCGGGTTGCGGTCGTATCCGACGACGGTGTGGCCCGCGCGGCGGATCCGCTCGCGCATGTTGCCGCCCATCTTGCCGAGGCCGACGAGACCGAGCTCCATCAGTTGTTTTCCTTAGGTGTGCGAGATGGCGTGGCGGCACCGACGTGCCGCGGCACTTTCGTACCCGCGTACGAGACTAAACCCGGACGCTCGTGCACACCTGTGGGCACTTGCGCTCAAACGTCGCCCTGACCTGCGGCTTCGTCCGCCGGGCCCGGTTGTCCACCGGCCCGGCGGGGCTGTGGACAACCGGTTCCGGACAGTCGCCCGGCGGATCAGCCGCTCAGGCGCACCGGCATGATCAGGTACTTGTAGGCCTCGTCCGCCTCGGCGTCCACCGCGGGCTTGCCGCTCAGCAGCGCCGGCTTCGTGGACGTCGTGAAGGACAGCTGCGCCACCGGGGAGTCGATGGCGCTCAGGCCGTCCAGCAGGAACGTCGGGTTGAAGGCGATCGAGATGTCGTCGCCCTCCAGTTGGGCGTCGACCCTTTCCACAGCCTGTGCGTCATCGCTGGAGCCGGCCTCCAGGATGAGCACGCCCTGCTCGAAGCTGAGCCGCACCGGGGTGTTGCGCTCGGCGACCAGGGCGACGCGCTTGACGGCCTCCACGAAGGGGGCGGTCTCGATCACGGCGACGCTGTTGAACTCCGTCGGGAACAGCGTCTTGTACTTCGGGAGGTCGCCCTCCAGCAGCCGGGTCGTCGTCCGGCGGCCGGCGCCCTCGAAACCGATCAGGCCCTCGCCCGCGCCCGAGCCGGACAGCGCCAGGATCACCTGGTCGCCGCTGGTCAGCGCCTTGGCGGTGTCCAGGAGCGTCTTGGCGGGCACCAGGGCGACCGCCGAGGCGTCCGGGTTCTCCGGCTTCCACAGGAACTCGCGGACCGCGAAGCGGTAGCGGTCGGTGGAGGCCAGCGTCACCGTGTCGCCCTCGATCTCGATGCGCACACCGGTGAGGACGGGCAGCGTGTCGTCGCGGCCGGCGGCGATGGCGACCTGCTGCACGGCGGACGAGAAGACCTCGCCGGGGACCGTGCCCGTCGCGTTCGGCATCTGCGGCAGGGCCGGGTACTCCTCCACAGGCAGGGTGTGGAGGGTGAACCGCGAGGAGCCGCAGACCACCGTCGCCCGTACACCGTCTGTGGAAATCTCCACCGGCCGGTTGGGCAGGGCACGGGAGATGTCGGCGAGGAGGCGGCCGGAAACGAGGACCGTGCCCTCCTCCTCGACCTCGGCCTCCACGGACACCCGCGCCGAGACCTCGTAGTCGAAGCTCGACAGGCTCAGCTGCCCGTCCTCGGCCTTCAGCAGCAGGCCCGCGAGGACCGGCGCCGGCGGACGGGCCGGGAGGCTGCGCGCCGCCCAGGCCACTGCCTCCGCGAGTACGTCGCGTTCCACCCGGATCTTCACCGTAAGCCGCCTCCTGCTGTTGCCGGCGCTTCTCGCCCTGCTTCGCCTTCGTCGTCTGACTCGGTGTCGCCGGTCCCTGTGACGGGAAGGACACCGGGGACCAGTCTGACGCACCGCACTGACAGTAGGTGCCCTTCGGGGTCAAGTCGCGACGAGGGGCGGTCGGGCTCGAGACCGCGAGTTGTGCACAGGACCCGCTTCGAAACGAATTCCGCGCTCTCTCTGGTCGGGAGTAGTAGTAGGGCCTGTGGATACCGTGGATAACCACGTTTGCCCAGCTCAGCGCGGGAATTTTGTCCACGGGGCCTGTGGGTGGAGGCCGTGGACAACCCGGGGTCTCTGTGGAGAACGGAAAGTTCTGCACACCCCGTGCACAGGGAGAGGCGACTTCTCCCCAGAGCCGTCCCCAGGTTTACCCACCTTTCCCACAGCCCAATCCGGCACCTTGTTGTGACGCCTTTCACTCGACGCGGTGAGGGCGGGCTCCTGGTTGCCGAACAGTGGACAGACATGTGGAGAAGCCGGTGATCACTGGGGACAACCGGCCGCCGCCTGTGGGTTGCCCGTGGACAACCCGATGCACAGGTTGTGGACCACTCGGTCATCCACAGCCTGTGGAGATCGTTCGTCCACGAATCCACAAGGGGCTGACCTGGCCTGATGCATCTTCAACAGACCTGGCTGTGGACAGGATCGGGACAACTTCCCGGTCCCCAAGGTGTGGACGGAAGAAAGTCGCCGAATCTGTGGAGAGCGACCGTAACCCGGCAGGTATTCGAACAGCGGGTTGCCCGTGCACGACAGCGACGTGCCCTGCGGGACCACGAGACGGGATGAGGTTCTGGGGCACTGACGAGGTTCTGGGGCACGGGGTGAGGTCCGGAGGCGACGGGGCGGGGCCCGGAGGCGACGGGGCGAGGCCCGCGGGCGCGAAAAGGCGCCCCCAGGACTCCCCGGGGGCGCCTCGGCGAACGCGGCCGGCCTGCTGCCGTCAGCCGTTCTTGATGCGGTTGGTCAGCTCCGTCACCTGGTTGTAGATGGAACGCCGCTCGGCCATCAGGTTGCGGATCTTCCGGTCGGCGTGCATGACCGTCGTGTGGTCGCGGCCGCCGAACAGCGCACCGATCTTCGGCAGCGACAGGTCCGTCAGCTCCCGGCAGAGGTACATGGCGATCTGGCGCGCGGTCACGAGCTGGCGGCCGCGCGAGCTGCCGCACAGGTCCTCGACCGTGAGCCCGAAGTAGTCGGCGGTCGCGCCCATGATGGCCGTCGAGGTGATCTCCGGCGTCGAGTCCTCACCGCCGGGGATCAGGTCCTTCAGGACGATCTCGGTCAGGCCCAGGTCCACCGGCTGCCGGTTGAGCGAGGCGAACGCCGTGACACGGATCAGCGCGCCCTCCAGCTCGCGGATGTTGCGCGAGATGCGGGAGGCGATGAACTCCAGGACCTCCGGCGGTGCGTTCAGCTGCTCCTGCACGGCCTTCTTGCGCAGGATCGCGATGCGCGTCTCCAGCTCCGGCGGCTGGACGTCGGTGATCAGACCCCACTCGAAACGGTTCCGCAGCCGGTCCTCCAGCGTGACCAGCTGCTTGGGCGGCCGGTCGCTGCTGAGGACGATCTGCTTGTTGGCGTTGTGGAGCGTGTTGAAGGTGTGGAAGAACTCCTCCTGCGTCGACTCCTTGTCCGCCAGGAACTGGATGTCGTCGACGAGCAGGATGTCCATCTCGCGGTAGCGCTTGCGGAAGCTGTCGCCCTTGCCGTCGCGGATGGAGTTGATGAACTCGTTGGTGAACTCCTCCGAGCTGACGTACCGCACGCGCGTGCCGGGGTACAGGCTGCGCGCGTAGTGCCCGATCGCGTGCAGCAGGTGCGTCTTGCCGAGCCCCGACTCCCCGTAGATGAACAGGGGGTTGTACGCCTTCGCGGGCGCCTCGGCGACGGCGACCGCGGCCGCGTGCGCGAAGCGGTTGGAGGCGCCGATCACGAAGGTGTCGAACAGGTACTTCGGGTTCAGGCGTGCGGTCGGCTCGCCCGGTCCGGTCGCCGGTGCGGGCTGGGCGGCCAGCGGGCCGGGTGCGCCGGTGGCCGGCAGGCCGGGGCCGACCGGGCCGCCGCGATGGGCCTGGCCCGCGCCGGACGGCGGTTCGGGCAGGTCACGTCGGGTGGCGCGCTGGTCGTAGTCGCCGCGTGGCTGGTCGTAGTCGGCGCGCTGACCGTCGTACGACGGGTGCTCCGGCGACTGCGGGCGGTAGTCCTGCTGGTACGGGTCCTGGGGGTAGGGCTCCTGCTTGTAGGAGTCCTGGGGCGACGAGCCGTACGAGTCCGGCGGAGAGGCGTACGGGTCCCGCTCGGGGAAGCCGAGGCGCTGCTGCTGCCATCCGTAGTCGTCCTGTGCGGGGCGCGGCCAGGAGCCTGGTTCGGGGCGCTGGTACTCCGAGGGGTAGGCGGGGCGGGCCGTGGGGAGCTGGTCGCCGCGGTGGCGCCCGTAACCCTCGTAGTCGTCGCGGCCGCCCGGGCCGGGGGCCGGCAGTTCGGGCTCTTCGTAGCGCGACTGGGGCCGCGAAGGCGGGGCCGGCGGGGCCGGGGGTTCCCCGGCGGAGTCGTCGACGGTGATCGCGATGCGGATCGGCCGGCCGCACTCGCGGCTCAGGGTCTCGCTGACGACCGGGGCGAGGCGGCCTTCCAGTACGCCTTTCGCGAATTCGTTCGGTACGGCAAGCAGGGCGGTGTCCGCGACCAGAGCGAGCGGCTGGCAGCGACGGATCCAGTGCTCGTCCTTGGACTCGACGCCCTGGCCGCGTCCCTCCCCGAGGAGCTGCTCCAGTACGCGTGGCCACACTGCGGCAAGATCGGCAGGTACGTCAGCCACAGGGCACGCTCTCTCATGTGTCCCTCGAAGGTGTGATTCGGGGACGGGTCGGGATGAAAATCGGGGCGGGCAGGGATAAGGGAACGAATCGGAGTCCACCAACGGTAGTCAGCGCGGCCGGTAGGGTTCAAGTCGTTGTCCCCAGCCTGTGGACAAGTCTCGCCCACCGCCCGTTGGTTTGACCGAATGGCGCAGTCCCGCGTACCGTGACCAGGTCGAGTTGTCGATGGCTGCTGCCGCCTGCCTCCGATGGGCACAGATCACGTCAAGGTGATCGGACAGCGGTGCACTCGGGCGTAACGCGAGCTACTCGTGGGCGCACGGTGACAGCCAGGCACCCCGCCAACCCCGATTTCTTTCTGGAGCCCCCGAGTGAGCAAGCGCACCTTCCAGCCGAACAACCGTCGTCGCGCGAAGACCCACGGCTTCCGGCTGCGTATGCGCACCCGTGCCGGCCGCGCGATCCTCGCGTCCCGCCGCAGCAAGGGTCGCGCCCGTCTGTCCGCCTGATTCCGATCAGGTCATGACGTCGTGCTGCCCACCGAGAACCGGCTGAGGCGGCGCGAGGACTTCGCGACCGCGGTACGACGAGGTCGCCGGGCAGGCCGCCCGCATCTCGTCGTCCACTTTCGTAGCGGTGCCACGGACCCGCACGCGCCTGGGGAGAGCGCTTCCCCGACGCGTGCGGGTTTCGTCGTGAGCAAAGCCGTCGGCGGTGCGGTCGTGCGCAACAAGGTGAAGCGCAGGCTTCGCCATCTGATGCGCGACCGGGTCGACCTGTTTCCCCCCGGTAGCCTGGTAGTCGTACGAGCGCTGCCCGGTGCGGGTGACGCCGACCATGCACAGCTGGCCCGAGACCTGGATGCCGCCCTGGAGCGGCTGCTGGGAGGGGGCGCGCGATGAAGTACCCGCTGCTGGCCCTGATCAAGCTGTACCAGTGGACGATCAGTCCGCTGCTGGGGCCGGTCTGCAAGTACTACCCGTCGTGTTCCCACTACGGCTACACGGCCATCGACCGGCACGGTGCCATCAAGGGCACGGTGCTCACCGCCTGGCGCATCCTGCGGTGCAATCCGTGGTCGCCGGGCGGAGTGGACCATGTTCCGCCGCGCAAGCGTCCGCGGTGGCACGAAATGTTGCGTGACGCCTGGCGTGCACGCAGGGGCGGGACCTCCGCCGCCGAACCGGCCACCGGGGGACAGACTTCTCCGACGAGTCCGTCCGGTCCTCCGAGCCCGGCCGCAGAGACCCAGTCCCATGCCCAAGGAGCATGATTAGTGGACACGATTGCCAGCCTCTTCAGCTTCATCACGACACCTGTCTCCTGGGTCATCGTCCAGTTCCACAGCGTGTACGGCGCCATCTTCGGCCCCGACACCGGATGGGCCTGGGGCCTGTCCATCGTGTCCCTGGTGATCCTGATCCGTATCTGCCTGATCCCGCTCTTCGTGAAGCAGATCAAGGCGACGCGCGGCATGCAGACGCTCCAGCCGGAGATGAAGAAGATCCAGGAGCGTTACAAGAACGACCGGCAGCGCCAGTCCGAAGAGATGATGAAGCTGTACAAGGAGACGGGCACCAACCCGCTCTCCTCGTGCCTTCCCATCCTGGCGCAGTCCCCGTTCTTCTTCGCGCTCTACCACGTGCTCAACAGCATCGCGTCGAACGACACCATCGGCGTGATCAACCAGAACCTGCTGGAGAGCGCGCAGAAGGCGCACATCTTCGGGGCCCCGCTGGCCTCGAAGTTCTTCAGCAGCGAGAGCGACGTCGCCGCGCTCAACGCTTCGCTGACCGACGTCCGGGTCGTCACCGCGATCATGATCGTCCTGATGTCGGCCTCGCAGTTCTTCACCCAGCGCCAGCTGATGACGAAGAACGTCGACACCACGGTGAAGACGCCGTTCATGCAGCAGCAGAAGATGCTGATGTACGTCTTCCCCGTCATGTTCGCCGTCTTCGGTGTGAACTTCCCGGTCGGTGTCCTCGTCTACTGGCTGACCACCAACGTGTGGACCATGGGCCAGCAGATGTACGTCATCCACAACAACCCGACCCCGGGTTCGAAGGCCCAGGCTGCCTACCTGGAGCGCCTGCACAAGCGGGTCACCCACCACGGCAAGACCCGTGGCCGCGGTGAGAAGGCGATCGTCAAGGCCATCGTCGCCAAGGGCCGTGACCGCAACGAGTTCGAGCGCAAGTTCATCAACGGCCTGAACAAGGCGGGCCTCGCGGCCCAGGCGGACGGCACCGTGGTGAAGAGCGAGACCGCTGTCGCCGCCCAGACCGAGGACGGTGCGCCCGCCGCCACCGGCGCACCCAAGCGCCAGCAGCCCAAGCGGCAGAGCAAGTCTCAGCGGCAGTCCGCGAAGCCGGCCGGTGCGGCCGAGCCGAAGACGTCGCTCAGCAAGTCCGGAGAGCCGGAGGATGCCAAGCCCGCAGGCGGTGCGAAGAAGCCGGCCCAGAAGCCCGGCACCGGTGCCCGCAGCAAGGCCCAGTCCGGACAGCGCAAGGGCCCGCAGCGGCCCAAGTCCCCGTCGAAGAAGTAAGAAGGAGTCCATCCCGTGACGGAAGGCACCACCTCCGCCGCTGCCGAGGGCGCAGACACCCTGACCCGCCTGGAGCAGGAGGGTGAGATCGCGGCGGACTACCTGGAGGGTCTGCTCGACATCGCCGATCTCGACGGCGACATCGACATGGACGTCGAGGCCGACCGTGCCTCTGTCTCGATCATCAGCGACACGGGCAGCCGCGATCTGCAGAAGCTGGTCGGCCGTGACGGCGAGGTGCTGGAGGCCCTGCAGGAGCTCACGCGGCTGGCCGTGCACCGGGAGACCGGGGACCGCAGCCGGCTGATGCTCGACATCGCGGGCTACCGCGCCAGGAAGCGTGCCGAGCTCTCCGAGCTGGGCGCCAAGGCCGCGGCCGAGGTCAAGAGCAGCGGGGAGTCCGTGCGGCTGAAGCCGATGACCCCCTTCGAGCGCAAGGTCGTGCACGACGCGGTCAAGGCCGCGGGACTGCGCAGCGAGTCCGAGGGCGAGGAGCCGCAGCGCTTCGTCGTCGTGCTTCCTGCCTGATCGGTCTCCACGTTCCCCGGCCCCGTCTGTTGCGCAGACGGGGCCGAATTTTGTCAGCCTGATAGTTCTGGTGGTTCTGGCATCGGCGCCCAGGGCACCGATGCGGTACGGAAGGACGGTCCCCCGTGACGGAGGCAGCGGAGCTTCCCCCCGCGCCCGAGCAGGCACGCGAGGTTTTCGGCGATCGCTATGCGGATGCGGTCCGCTACGCGGAGTTGCTCGCCGAGGCGGGAGTGCAGCGCGGTCTGATCGGCCCGCGTGAGGTGCCCCGCCTGTGGGAGCGGCACCTGCTGAACTGTGCGGTGCTCGCGGAGGTCGTGCCCGAGGGGGTCACGGTGTGCGACGTCGGCTCGGGTGCCGGTCTGCCCGGGATCCCGCTGGCGCTCGTCCGGGACGACCTGAAGATCACGCTCTTGGAGCCGCTGCTGCGGCGCACGAACTTCCTGACCGAGGTCGTCGAGCTGCTGGGGCTGGATCATGTGACGGTGGTACGCGGCCGGGCCGAGGAGGTCATGGGCAAGCTCACTCCGGTGCATGTGGTCACGGCCCGTGCAGTGGCCCCGCTGGACCGTCTGGCCACCTGGGGGATTCCGCTGCTGCGCCCGTACGGCGAGATGCTCGCGCTCAAGGGCGACACGGCCGAGGAAGAGCTCAAGAGCGCGGCCGCGGCCCTGAGCAAGCTGGGTGCGGTCGAGACGTCGATCCTGCACGTCGGTGAGGGGATCGTGGAGCCCATGTCGACCGTGGTGCGGGTCGAGGTCGGGGAGAGCCCCGGTGGTGTGCGCTTCGCCGCCAAGCGGGCCAAGGCGGCCCGCACGGGGCGGACGCGCCGGCGTCGCTGAGGAGGAGACGTACTCCACGACAAGGAGACGTACTCCACACAAGCCTGCAAACCTGCGCATGCCGGAGTGTCGCGACAGTTCGGGCTGGGTCGCTCGGCATCGTGTTTCACGTGAAACGTCGCTCACTGTTGCACGGCATCATCAGTCGCGGCCGCGCTGCGGCCGAACCTCGCGACCGGCAGCCTCTTGGGTCGCTCGGCGAGGATCCCGCCGCTCGGGACACTCCGCCCCCCGTGAGGGGTGCGGAGTTGTCCACAGAGGTGGATTTCTCCACAGAACGTCAGGCCTCACTGGTTCATGACCCCGAAGGCATGGGAGGCTCTGTTCATTGCGAGCCTGAAGTCGAGGAGAGTGAATCCTTGCGGTCCGACGCCAACATCGCGGGACCGATGACCGATCCGGTCCCCGGTCCCCGTACCGAGTCGATGGGGGCCGATGTTTCACGTGAAACACCGCCTCCGATGGACGACACTCCGATCGGTCGTGCGGCCCAATTGGCGGTGGACGCCCTCGGCCGCGCCGGCGAGGGCCTGCCACGGCCCGAGCAGACCCGAATCATCGTGGTCGCCAACCAGAAGGGCGGCGTGGGCAAGACGACGACGACCGTCAATCTTGCCGCGTCGCTGGCCCTGCACGGCAGTCGCGTCCTGGTGGTCGACCTCGATCCTCAGGGCAACGCGTCCACCGCCCTGGGTATTGATCATCACGCCGAAGTGCCGTCCATCTATGACGTGTTGGTCGAGAGCCGGCCGCTGTCTGATGTCGTCCAGCCGGTCCTCGATGTCGAGGGCCTTTTCTGCGCCCCTGCCACGATCGATCTCGCCGGTGCGGAGATCGAACTGGTCTCCCTGGTTGCGCGGGAAAGCCGACTGCAGCGAGCCATCCAGGCGTACGAGCAGCCGCTGGACTACATCCTCATCGACTGCCCGCCGTCCCTGGGCCTGCTGACCGTCAACGCACTCGTCGCCGGCCAAGAAGTGCTCATTCCGATCCAGTGCGAGTACTACGCGCTGGAAGGCCTGGGGCAGCTGCTGCGCAACGTCGACCTGGTGCGTGGACACCTCAACCCCACTCTTCACGTGTCGACGATCCTGCTCACGATGTACGACGGCCGTACGCGGCTCGCGTCCCAGGTCGCGGACGAGGTGCGCAGCCACTTCGGCGACGAGGTGCTGCGGACGAGCATTCCCCGTTCCGTCCGGATCTCCGAGGCCCCGAGCTATGGACAGACGGTGCTGACCTACGATCCAGGATCGAGCGGAGCCCTCTCCTATCTGGAGGCGGCACGAGAGATCGCGCTGAAGGGCGTCGGCGTCAGTTATGACGCCACTCATGCCCACCTCGGCGCCCAGAACGACCCGAGCATGGTGGAGGGGATCCAGTGAGTGAGCGACGGAGGGGGTTGGGTCGTGGTCTCGGCGCACTGATCCCGGCCGCCCCGACGGAGAAGACGGTGGCCTCGGCCGCTCTGGGGAATGCGGGTGCCGCTTCCCCTGCGGCCGTGCCCCTGCCGTCGGGCGACCGGGGAGTAGCCGCGGCGAAGGTGGCCACGCTGGGCTCTGTTTCACGTGAAACAGAGGCAGCGAACGCATCAGGCGTCGAGGGAAGTCCCGCGGCTCCCATGGGGGCGTACTTTGCGGAGATCCCCCTCGGCGACATCACGCCGAATCCACGACAGCCGCGTGAGATCTTCGACGACGACGCCCTCGCCGAGCTCATCACCTCCATCAAGGAGGTCGGTCTCCTGCAGCCGGTCGTCGTGCGGCAGACGGGCCCGTCCCGTTATGAGCTCATCATGGGTGAGCGCCGCTGGCGGGCCTGCCAAGAGGCGGGCCTGGAGGCCATCCCGGCGATCGTGCGGGCCACAGAGGACGAGAAGCTTCTTCTGGACGCCCTCCTCGAGAACCTGCACCGCGCGCAGCTCAACCCGCTGGAAGAGGCCGCCGCCTACGACCAGCTGCTGAAGGACTTCAACTGCACGCACGATCAGCTGGCGGACCGTATCGGGCGTTCTCGGCCCCAGGTCTCCAACACCCTGCGCCTGCTGAAGCTCTCCTCGGCGGTCAAGAAGCGCGTCGCCGCCGGGGTGCTCTCCGCGGGCCACGCCCGGGTGCTGCTTTCGGTGGAGGACTCGGAGGAGCAGGACCGGCTGGCCCATCGGATCGTGGCCGAGGGGCTGTCGGTGCGGGCGGTCGAGGAGATCGTCACGCTGATGGGTTCTCGACCGCAGAAGGCGGCGCGTGCCAAGGGCCCGCGGGCCGGCGCCCGGGTCTCCCCGGCTCTGTCCGAGCTGGCCACGCGGCTCTCGGACCGCTTCGAGACCCGGGTGAAGGTCGACCTGGGCCAGAAGAAGGGCAAGATCACCGTTGAGTTCGCCTCCATGGAGGACCTCGAACGGATCCTCGGCACTCTCGCTCCCGGCGAGGGCCCCGTGATGCAGAAGAGCCTGCTGGAAGGGGACTCCGAGGAGGAGTCCGACTCCTGAGGCGCGGGAGGCGGAGCGCGTGACGGCGCTCCACGGTCCGGCAGGGCGGGTCGTGTCCGGCGTGTACTGGAACACGGTCCGCCCTTTGCTTTCCGTCGGTATCGAGTCGATCGCATCATCGATACGATGCGATCGGGATGGCGCTATCACCTGGCAGTACCTCTGAGAGGGAGGCAGGGGCCATGCGAACCAGGAGCCGCACCGGGCTGGTGAGCGCAGGTCTGGGGCTGGGCGCGATCGGTGGTTTCATCGGCAGCCTGCTCAGGGAACGGAGTGCTCTGACCGCCGCCCGTGATGCGGCGGGAGAAGGAAGCGAGGAACAGCCTCCATGGGGCGTCGGCTCGTACCGCTCACGCTGGACAATCTTCAGGACCTTCCCCAGCGCTGTCGCTCGTGTGTCTTCTGGGAGCTGGATCCCGTCAGCGGTGAAGCGGCGGTAAGAGCGGGCACGGCCGCCCTGGAGAAGGAATCCTGGATCTCCGCGGTGCTGCTGGACTGGGGCTCCTGCGGGCGGGTGGTCTACGTCGACGACGTTCCGGTGGGGTTCGTGCTGTACGCCCCTCCCGCCTACGTCCCGCGCTCGACGGCGTTCCCCACCAGTCCTGTCTCACCTGATGCGGTGCAGTTGATGACCGCGTTCCTGATGCCGGGCTACCAGGGGCAGGGTCTGGGCCGGGTGATGGTCCAGACGGTCGCCAAGGACCTGTTGCGGAGGGGCTTCAAGGCGGTCGAGGCATTCGGGGACGCCCGCTGGAAGGAACCCGCCTGTGTCCTGCCGGCGGATCATCTGCTGGCGGTGGGCTTCAAGACGGTCAGGCCCCATCCCAGCTATCCACGGCTGAGGCTGGAGCTGCGGTCCACGCTCTCCTGGAAGGAAGACGTGGAGATGGCGCTCGACCGACTGCTCGGAGCCGTACAGAAGGAACCGGCGCTGAGGCCGTTGTGAAGGGGGCCTGCTGAGAGCGGGTGCCTGTGGGGTGCCGTCATGCGAATGGGCCAGCCCGTCCGGGCCGGCCCATTCGTGTTTCACGTGAAACGTCAGTCGGCGATGAAGTCCTCGAGGTCGCGAACGATCGCGGCCTTCGGCTTGGCACCGACGATGGTCTTGGCGACCTCGCCGCCCTGGTAGACGTTCAGGGTCGGAATCGACATGACGCCGTACTTGGCGGCCGTACCCGGGTTCTCGTCGATGTTCAGCTTGACGACCTCGATCTTGTCGCCGTACTCGGCGGCGATGGCCTCGAGGGACGGCGCGATCTGGCGGCAAGGACCGCACCAGGCGGCCCAGAAGTCCACCAGGACGGGCTTGTCGCTCTTGAGGACGTCCTGCTCGAAGGAGTCGTCGGTCACTTGCTTCAGGGTGCCGGCCACGGCGGGCTCCTTAACTGTTTGGTGCGTGGGGCGGATGGGGGTCAGACAGTGGTCTTCTCGGGCTCGGCCTTGTCCTCGTCGCTCAGCGCGGCGAGGTAGCGCTCCGCGTCGAGAGCGGCGGAGCAGCCGGTACCGGCCGCGGTGATCGCCTGGCGGTAGGTGTGGTCGACCACGTCACCGGCGGCGAAGACACCGGTCAGGTTGGTGCGGGTCGAGGGCGCGTCGACCTTCAGGTAGCCCTCCGAGTCCAGGTCGAGCTGGCCCTTGAAGAGCTCGGTGCGCGGATCGTGGCCGATGGCGATGAACAGGCCGGTCACCGCGAGGTCCGAGAGCTCGCCCGTCTTGACGTTGCGCAGCTTCAGGCCCGAGAGCTTCTGGTCGCCCTGCACCTCGGCGACCTCGCTGTCCCAGATGAACGTGATCTTCGGGTCCGCGAAGGCACGCTCCTGCATCGCCTTGGAGGCGCGCAGGGTGTCGCGGCGGTGGACGATGGTCACGGACTTCGCGAAGCGCGAGAGGAACGTCGCCTCCTCCATGGCGGTGTCACCGCCGCCGATCACGGCGATGTCCTGGTCCTTGAAGAAGAAGCCGTCGCAGGTCGCGCACCAGGAGACACCACGACCGGAGAGAGCGTCCTCGTTCGGCAGGCCGAGCTTGCGGTGCTGGGAGCCGGTGGCGACGATGACGGCCTTCGCCCGGTGGACGGTGCCCGCGGTGTCCGTGACGGTCTTGATCTCACCGTCCAGGTCGACGGCGACGACATCGTCCGGGACGAGCTCGGCACCGAAGCGCTCGGCCTGAGCGCGCATGTTGTCCATGAGCTCGGGGCCCATGATGCCGTCCTGGAAGCCCGGGAAGTTCTCCACCTCGGTGGTGTTCATCAGCGCACCACCCGCGGTGACGGCGCCCTCGAACACCAGCGGCTTCAGCGACGCGCGCGCGGTGTAGAGCGCCGCCGTATAGCCGGCGGGCCCGGAGCCGATGATGATCACGTTTCGGACGTCGCTCACGGCTTCATTCCTCGTCTCTGGACTGCGTCTTCAGGACCGGTGGGAGCTTTCTCGGAGCTCTCACCCCACCCAACGGATCCTAAGGGGCGCGCATTCCCGCGGAGACCAGGCGGCGGTGTCGCCCGCGGTCACGACCGGGAGTAGGTGTCCTTCAGGAGGACCTCGGCCGCCGTGGGTGAAGCCTGAGACACACAGCTCGCCTCGACGATGTAGGCGGTGACCCTGCTGTCGTCGGAAGGGTCGGGCAGCACGACGAGCAGCGCCTCCTTGCCCTTGTAGACGCCCTCCTCGGTGGCGAGCGCCGCATCGTTGCGGCCGATGCCCTTCTGGACGCACTCGGGCACCGTGGGCTGCTTGAAGACGTGGTTCTCTGCGCCGGTCTCGGATTCCACACCGAAGCTCTGCGGGGTGCGGGGCGTCCCCTGCTGGTCGGAGAGGAGAGTGGTGACCTGCTCCTGCAGCTTGCCCTTGGAGAAGGTGTCCGCAAGTGCCGTCTGCCGGCCGTGAGCGGTGTCGTCGGGCGTGTTGCCGTCGGTGACGGACGCCACGATCACAGAGCCGAGCCCCAGGGCGGCGGCAGCGACCACAGCCCCGAGGGCGGCGATCCTGCGGCGTCCGCCCCGCCTGCGCTCCTTGCGGCCCGGGCCGGTGGTGGAGGGGCGAGCGCGCCCGGCAGGACGGTCTGCCGGTGCCGATGTTTCACGTGAAACATGTGCGCTGTCGTCCCCGTCGGAAGGGGCAGCCGAAGCGTCGGCGGCACCGGGGGCAGTGGTGTGGAGCAGCGCCTCGGCCGCGAGGGCGGCGTCGATACGGCCGACCACGTCGTCCGGCATCCGTGCCGGCCCCGGCGCTGTGCCCAGCAGTCCGCGGATCTCCTCCAGAGACGTGTAGACATCCGCGCAGAGTTCGCAGGAGTCCAGGTGGAGCCGTAGGTCCGTGGTCCGCGAGGGCGGCAGCAGGCCCTCGGCGAGGTCGGAGATCTCCGTGACGTCCGGGTGCCCGGTCAGGTCTGTCGTCGACGACGTCACGCTCGTCCACCTCCGCCCTTCACTGCGGCTGAATCGCTCGGCCCTGCGTCCGGCGGACCCGCCTGGTGCGGTCCCGCTGCGGGTGGGACGGATGTCTCTTGCATCCGGTTCCGCTTCCCGTCCCGGTTCTTGCTGTCGCCGCTGCCGTCCGGACGCAGATGGTTGAGCAGCGGCAGGAGTCTGGCTCTGCCGCGGGCGCACCGGCTCTTGATCGTGCCGGTCGGCACGTCGAGGATGCGGGCGGCCTCGGCGACGGGGTAGCCCTGCATGTCCACCAGGACGAGGGCCGCCCGCTGGTCGGGCGGCAGGGTGTCCAGGGCCTCCAGCAGCTGGCGGTGCAGATCATTGCGCTCGGCGGGCGCGGACGCCGACTCGTGCGGTTCGAGGAGCTGCTCCAGACGTTCTGTGTCGTCGACCGGAGACGTCTTCCGGGAGTCCGCCTTGCGGGCACGGTCCAGGCAGGCGTTCACCGTGATCCGGTGCAGCCAGGTCGTGACGGCCGACTGACCGCGGAAGGTGTGGGCGGCCCGGTAGGCGGAGACGAGAGCGTCCTGGACCGCGTCAGCGGCTTCCTCGCGGTCCCCCAGTGTCCGCAGGGCCACGGCCCAGAGCCGGTCCCGGTGGCGGCGCACCAGTTCGGCGAAGGCGTCCGGGTCGCCTTCCACGTGGCGGGCCAGGAGGTCCTGATCGCTGGTGCCGCCGTACGCGGTGTCATCGGCCATCGGACCCCCCTCCCCTGTGTTCGGCGGGCTGTCAGCCCTTGAACGTCACGTCGGTGATCGCCTGCTTGTATCCGGCATTGCTGTACCCGTCACCCGGTGCGTACGGCAGGGCTGTGAACCAGACCAGAACGTACTGGGTCTTCGCGGGCTTGCTGACCTTCACCGTGGCGGAGCTGCCGGTCGTGGTCGTGGTTCCGAGCTTCTGCATCGAGTCGACGGGGCCGGCGGGGCTGAGCGAGTCCGCCGCGTACAGCGTGGCCGTGGTGTGGTCCCCGCTGAACCGGAGCCCTATCGACGCGGACGAGACCGTCTGGGCCGATCCGAGGTCGTAGACGATGCCGACACCGGGCTTGAAGGAGGGCTTCATCTCCGGGCCGTCGACGAAGCTCTTGGTACGCCAGTACGTCGAAGCGTCTCCGTCGTAGGTCTTGGCCACGTCCCCCGGGGCCTGGGCGTCGCCCTTGGCGACGTACTCCTGGGCGCCCTGGACGGCGATCGGCTTGGCCGGCCTGACCTGCTTGTCGTTCTTGTCGTTGCCGTCGGTCGTCTGTGTCTGGTTCTGGTCGTCGGCCTTGCCGCCGCGTTCCATGAGGGCGTCCGCCAGTTGCCAACTGCCCAGGCCGAGCGCGGCGATCAGCAGGGCGGAGACGCCCCACTTCAGTGCCTTGCCCGTGCGGCTCTGCAGCGGGGGCGGCGGGGCCGGTACCGGCTGGGTGGCGCCGGGGCGCGGTGCCGGGCGGCCGTACGTGCCCTGCTGGTACGTCGTGCGCTGGTACTCCGGCGGGGCGGTGAAGGCCGGCTCCGGCGGGCGGATGCGGGGCATCTCGCCGATCGCCTTCACCAGCTCCTCCGGCGTGGTGCACGGAGACTCGTGGCGGGAGGCGGTGGCGCCGTCGTTGGCGAGAGCGCGCATGGCGAGCTCGGACAGACCGCGGTGGACACCGGCGCGCACCTGGTCGGGCGGGATCAGACCGATGTCCTTGGGCAGGCCGGACAGGCCGTAGGCGTCGCTCTCGTACGGCCAGCGCTGGGTGAGCGCCGCGTACAGCAGCGCGCCGATGGCCTCGGTGTCGGTGCGCTGCGGAGTGTCCGAACTGATGCCGCGCAGCGCGGCGTTCACGGCGAGTCCCCGGATGCGCCACTGGCCGGTCGACGTGCGCAGCACGGCGTTGGGATTCAGGCGCAGATGGGCGAGTCCCTCGCGGTGGGCGGCCGCCATGGCGAACGCGACCTGACTGACCATCTGGTAGGCCTCGTACACCTCCAGCGGGCCGGAGGCGAGGAGCGCTGTCAGCTCGGTGGCGTCGGGGAGCCACTCGTGGACGACGTAGACGAGGTCGTTGTCCTCCACGGCGTCCAGCACCTGCACGAAGCGGGGGTCGCCGAGGAGGGCGGAGGAGCGGGCCGCGGCCAGCACCGAGCGGGCCCGCGCGTGGTCCGCGGGGAGGACATGGACGCCGACGGCCCGGCGGAGCTTCTCGTCGACGGCCCGCCAACTGCTGAATCCGTCCAGACGGGTGACGCACTCCTCGAGGCGGTAGCGTCTGGCGAGCTTGTGCCCGCTGTGCAGTTCGGGGGGCGAGGCCTTGCCGGATTCCTCGCTCTTGGCGCTTCCCTGTCCCTCGTCGCTGTCCGTGTCCCGCTCCCGGTTGTTGGCCACCCCGTCGGCCGTGGACTGGTCCGCCTGTGCGGTCAGCGACTCCTCGCCGCTGTTGTCTGCCACGTCGACGGCAGCTGTGCTCCGTTCCGCCACCGTCGTTCCTGCCTCCCCATTCGATGCGCGCCGGCCGACACCCGTTGCGCGCCGTCCGACGCCGAAACCAATTGTGCCCACAGTCCGCCGCTATGCACGACACACAGAGGCGGACGATGGTTGTGCGCCTACCCCCGGTATCAACGTCCCAGGCGTCCGCGGACCATGCCGACGAGCGAGTTGACCTCCTCGATGCGCATGCGGCGGGCGGCGACGTAGAAGACGCCGAGCAGGATCAGGCCGCCGGCCAGCAGCGCGGCGAACGAGCCCAGCACGCCCTGGCCGAGTGTCTTGGTGACCCCGTAGCAGGCTGCCCCGCTGAGCAGTGCGGCCGGTACCGATGCGATGCACAGGCGGGCGTACGTGCGCATGACGCGGGCGCCGTCCAGGTCCCCGCCGAGCCGCTTGCGCAGCCGGCGCCAGGCGACGGCGACGCCGATCACGTAGGCCAGTCCGTAGGAGGCCGCCATGCCGACCACGGCCCAGCGCGCCGGGATCAGGAAGAAGCACAGGGCCGAGGCACCGGCGTTGACGAGGGCCACGATGACCGTGTTGTAGAAGGGCGTCCGGGTGTCTTCGTAGGCGTAGAACGCGCGCAGGACGACGTACTGCACGGAGTACGGGATGAGGCCGAGGCCGAAGGCCATCAGCATGTAGCCCATGTTGGTGGCCGGGCCGGTGCCCGAGGAGCCGAAGATCAGCGTGCACATCGGGACGCCGAGCGCGACGAAGCCGAAGGAGACCGGCACGATCGCGACGGCCGTCGTGCGCAGACCCTGGGAGATGTCGTCGCGGACCGCGCCGACGTCGTTCTCGGCCGCCGACCGCGAGATGCGGGGCAGCAGGGCGGCCATCAGCGACACGGTGATGATGGCCTGCGGCAGGCCCCAGATCAGCTGGGCGTTCGCGTAGGCGCTGTACCCCGTGCCCGAGATGCTGGTGTCCGCGACGGACGCGGTGGCCAGCTGGGTGACGACGAGGGCGCCGGCCTGGTTCGCGAGGACGAAGAGGATCGTCCACTTGGCGAGCATCGCCGCCTTGCCGAGGCCGTGACCCTTCCAGTCGAACCGCAGCCGCAGCCTGAACCCGGTCTCCCGGAGATAGGGGATCATCGCCAGCGCCTGGACGACGAGGCCGAGGAGGACGCCGACGCCGAGCAGCCGCTCGCCCTCCGGCGGGATGCTGTCGACGGTCATGCCGGAGTTTGCGGCGGTGCCGTACACCCAGATGAACGCGCCGAGGGCGACGATGATGACGATGTTGTTCAGGACCGGGGTCCACATCATCGCGCCGAAGCGGCCGCGGGCGTTGAGGATCTGCCCCATCACCACGTGGATGCCCATGAAGAAGATGGATGGCAGGAAGTACCGGGTGAAGGTGACGGCGGCGTCGTTGGCCGCCGGGTTCGAGGCCACCGGGTTGGACAGCGCGCGGACCAGCAGCGGCGCCGCGAGCATGGCGAGTGCGGTCAGGACGCCGAGGGCGACCATCACCAGCGTGAGCAGCCGGTTGGCGAAGGCCTCGCCGCCGTCGTCGTCCTCCTTCATGGCGCGGACGAGCTGGGGGACGAACACCGAGTTGAGGCCGCCGCCGACGGTCAGGATGTAGATCATCGTCGGCAGCTGGTAAGCGATCTGGAAGGACTCGCCCAGCAGGGCGAGTCCCAGCGCCGAGACGATCATCGCCGATCGGATGAACCCGGTCAGGCGGGAGACCATCGTGCCCGCCGCCATCAGGGCACTGGACTTCAGCAGACCCCCCGCCCGTCCGCCCTTCTTGGGGGCGGTGGCCGCCGGCGCGGGCTCCGGCTCCTGGAGCGGAGCCTCGGCCGCCTCCGGAGTCGGGGCGGTCGCGTACTGGCCCGGTGCGGGCGCCGCGTGCTGTCCCGGTGCCGGAGCGCCGTAGTGGCCATGGGCCTGGGCGTCACCGTAGTGGCCGGGCGCCTGGGCGCCTCCGTACTGACCCGGCGTGTACGGCCCGCCGTACTGGTCCGGTCCGGGAGCTGCGCCGTACTGGCCGGGCGCCGGCGCTCCGCCGTACTGCCCCGGTGCCGCGGAGGGGCCGGGTACCGACAGGGAGTCGTCGTACGCCGGGTGGCCACCGCCTTGCTGCTGGTCCCGGAAGAGGTGCGCGAAGGCGTCCGGCTCGTGACGCTGCTCGCCGGCCTGGGTGACCAGGTCGTCCACCCCGACGAACTGGGTCGTCCGCGGGTCGTCGCCGTACGGCAGGTACTGCGTCGGCCCCTCCGGCTCGGGCGCCGGAGGCTGCGCCCAGACCCGCGGGTCGGGGGCGTGCGGCGACTGGGGCGGCTGCGCGTAGAGGGGCTGTTGCGGCGGGTAGGTGCCCGGAGGCGGCGGAGGGTGCGCGGCGCGGTCGTAGAGCGCCTCGGAGACCGGGTCCTGAGCGGAGAGGTCGTGCGCCCGGTAGGGGTCTTGGTCGTAGGCGTCCTGGAGGTACATGTCCGCGGGCGGCTGCTGCGGCGTCTGGCCGTGCTCGGGCGGCTGGCCCTCGGGGTGCCCCGAGCCGCCCGCGGCCTGGCCGCGGTCACCGTCGTACGGCGCGTTCATGGTTACCCCACCTCATCGTCCCGGGCCCACCGGCCACGACATCCTCAACGGTCCACTCTCTCACCCGTGCCGGACGGGTCGCCTTCTTCCGCTGCGGTGTCCGGGGCCGGGTCACTCGGCTGCTCCGGGTCGCCTGCCCGGGAGCGTTGCTCGGACTCCTGCTGGGGACGTTCGTCGGGGTTCTCCGGGTTCTCCGGGCCGTCCGTGACGTCGTCCGTCTCCGGATCGCCCTTCTCGTTCTCGCGGGTGGCGGCCCGCTTGCGCTGGGTGTACATGCGGAATCCGGCGAGGACGAGCAGCAGGACACCGCCGCCGATGACCAGCATCACGGTGGCCGTGATCTCGGTGACCTTCACGTCGAAGGTGACGGGGGCGCCGTACTTCCGACCGTCCATCGTGTAGAGCTGGGCGATCACCGTGGCCCGGCCGTTGGCGTTGGCCGATGTGGTGAACTTCACCGACTGGCTGTGGCCGCCGGAGACGGAGACCGGCTGCTCCTGGTAGGCGGCCCCGTCGATCTCGAGGCGCGTGGGGTTCGTGGAGGTGAGCCGCAGCACCAGGGGGCCGACGTCCTGTACCAGGTTGTTCTGCACCGTCACGGGGATCGTGGCGCTGCGGCCGGAGAGCTTCGTCTCCGACTTGTCGATCAGTCTGACCCGGCTGGTCAGTCCGTCGAGGTAGGTCTCGACGCCGTCGCGGAAGGAACTCGCCTCGGTGGCCCGGCCGCGCCAGGAGGTGGACATCCCGCGGTTCAGGGCCCGCCCGAAGGGGGTCACCACCCGGGACGGGTCCGACAGGACGACCTTGAAGTTGTCGAGCTTGCCCTGCGTCTCCGCGATCTGCTGGAACGCCGACCGGGGCAGCTCCTTCTTGCGCAGCGAGGACGGGTAGGAGGAACCGCCCGGGACCCTCGTGGAGGCGTTCGGGTCCGGCTTGGCCGCGGCGGCAGCCGTCAGATCCTGGGACTCGGACCAGGTGCCGCCCTGCAGGGCCGTCAGCGCCTCGGCCATCGCCCGGGCCTGACTGCCGGAGGGCATGCGCTGCGGGGCGACGACGATGCTGCGTTCCTTGCCGGTCTGCAGGCCGAGCGTCAGGCTCTGGGCGAGGAACCGCTGTACCGCCTGTGTGGACGCGGAGGCCCTCGTCAGATCGCCTTCGAACGCCCTGGACAGCCGGGCGTCCGCGACGACCGCCGTCGTGCCGCCGCCGATGGGGCGGGCCGCGGAGGGTGTGTACGACAGGCCGCTGCTCTCCTGGAGGCTGTCGCTGCGGGCGATCACCTTGTCGGCGCCGGCGGAGGTCGCGACCTTGACGATCGACCGGTCCACGGCGCCGTCCACGGGCCAGGCGAAGTCGGTGCTCGGCTTCACGTGGAGGATGGGCTCGACCGTGTTGGCGACGACGTCGGTGGCGTCCTTGAGCTGGCTGAGCGAGCCGGTGATGTCCGTGCCGTTGTGGGCCAGGGACGCCAGGTCGGGGTCGGCGAAGGGCAGGGCGACGACCTCCTTGTCGGCCACCGCGTCCTGCAGCTCGGCGAGCCACTGCTTGGCGACCGCCTGGTGGGTGCCGTTGGTGGTCTCGTCCCCGTCACGGACCTGGTAGCTGCGCGTCATCGCGTCGACGGAGGCGAGCAGGTCGGGATCGACGACCCAGGTGACGTCGAGGTCCTTGCCCAGCGTCACCATCTGGTTCAGGCGGCCACCGGGAGAGATCTCCTTGGCCAGGTCGTCGTTGAGGAAGACCGGCGTCTGCTGTTCGTTCGGTCCCGTCTCGGCCGCCATGTGCGTGGTCGAGACGAGCGGCCACAGAAACGTCGTCCTGGTCTTGGTGCCGGCCCCGTCGGGCTGCCAGGGCAGGAAGGTCCGCTGGATGCCGAGGATCTGCTCCCAGGGCTGTGCGGACGTCTGCCCGGAGAGTGCGACGCCCAGCTGGTAGACGCCGTCCTGGCCGAGGTCCAGCTCACTGACGGGGACGGAGATGTTGAAGTGCTCGGCGACGCCGGGGGTGAGCTTGGAGAACTTCTCGATGTACTTGTCGTCGATCGCCGAGCCGAGGGATTCCTGGAGTCCGTCGCTGTTCTTGGCAACTGCGTCGATGGCCGAGCGGGTGTTCAGCGGGGGACCCACACGCAGGCCCACGTGGGCGTCGGTGATCGTCCGCTTGCCGTTGTTCGTCACCGTGCCCGACACGGTGACCGTGTCGCCGTCCCTGGGGGCGGCGGGGCTGAGCGAGTCGACGGCGACGGCCACCCTGCCCGAGTCGGAGTCGGCCGGGGCAGCCCGGCCGTCGGCGTGTGCGGGGTCTGCCGCGGGCAGCTGGAGCAGACCGGCCAGCAGGGGCACACCGGCGATCAGTGCCGTGGTGCGCCGTAGCCACCGGCGGGCAGGTGAGGGACTGGTCCCCTGGAAGTCTGCCGCCTCGGCCACGCGCTCGCCCGTCCCTCGTCGTCGTCAGTGGTCTCGGAATGTGCGTCCACGCATGGTAACGATGCGCGCCGAGGGGAAGTGCCGCGGAGTGCTCCACAAGATCGGGGACTCACGCTGTGCTGTCCCGTATATGCCCCTATAAAAGGGAGCGCTCCGGTGCACGATGAACGGGGGAGCCCGCGGCCGCTCGGGCCACGTACCCTTTTCTGTTGTGCCGAACGCCAACGAAGTCAACCCCAGTGCCCTGAGCCAGGCGCAGCACCGCGCGGTGAGTGAACTGCTGCGGGTCGCCCCTGTCGCCGACGACCTCGCCCGCCGATTCCAGGAGGCCGGGTTCTCTCTTGCCCTGGTCGGCGGCTCGGTCCGGGACGCGCTGCTCGGCCGGCTCGGCAACGACCTGGACTTCACCACCGATGCCCGCCCGCAGGACGTCCTGAAGATCGTCCGGCCCTGGGCGGACGCCGTCTGGGATGTCGGGATCGCCTTCGGCACGGTGGGGGCGCAGAAGGACGGCTACCAGATCGAGGTGACCACCTACCGGTCGGAGGCCTACGACCGCACCTCGCGCAAGCCCGAGGTCTCCTACGGCGACTCCATCGAGGAGGACCTCGTCCGCCGGGACTTCACCGTGAACGCCATGGCCGTCGCCCTCCCGGAGAAGGAGTTCATCGATCCGCACGGCGGGCTCGACGACCTCGCTCAGCGGGTGCTGCGTACCCCGGGCACCCCCGAGGAGTCCTTCTCGGACGATCCGCTGCGGATGATGCGGGCCGCGCGGTTCGCCGCGCAGCTCGACTTCGAGGTGGCTCCGGAGGTCGTGAAGGCCATGAAGGACATGGCCGGGCGTATCGAGATCGTTTCGGCCGAGCGGGTGCGGGACGAGCTGAACAAGCTGGTCCTCTCCGCTCACCCGCGCAAGGGACTGACGCTGCTGGTGGACAGCGGCCTCGCCGAGTGGGTCCTGCCCGAGCTGCCGGCCCTGCGTCTGGAGAGGGACGAGCACCACCGGCACAAGGACGTCTACGACCACACGCTCATCGTCCTGGAGCAGGCGATGGCCCTGGAGGACGAGGGTCCCGACCTGACCCTCCGCCTGGCCGCGCTGCTGCACGACATCGGAAAGCCGCGCACGCGCCGCTTCGAGAAGGACGGCCGGGTCTCGTTCCACCACCACGAAGTGGTCGGGGCGAAGATGACGAAGAAGCGCATGACCGCGCTCAAGTACTCCAACGACCTGGTGAAAGACGTCTCGCGCCTGGTCGAACTGCACCTGCGGTTCCACGGTTACGGCACGGGCGAGTGGACGGACTCCGCCGTCCGCCGGTACGTACGGGATGCCGGCCCCCTGCTCGACCGTCTCCACAAGCTGACCCGCTCGGACTGCACGACCCGCAACAAGCGGAAGGCCGCCGCGCTCTCACGTGCGTATGACGGGCTGGAGAAGCGGATCGCGAAGCTTCAGGAACAGGAGGAGCTGGACGCGATCCGCCCGGACCTCGACGGCAACCAGATCATGGAGATCCTCGGAATCCGGCCCGGTCCGGCCGTCGGTCAGGCGTACAAGCACATGCTGGAGCTGCGCCTGGAGAACGGCCCGATGGAGCACGACGAGGCGGTGGCGGCCCTGAAGGTCTGGTGGGCCGAGCAGGAGGGGTGAGCCGGGAGTCGGGTCATGTTTCACGTGAAACATGACCCGACACGCGCCGAGGGGGGCGGTGTTTCACGTGAAACACCGCCCCCTCGGGCGTCTGAGCGTCCGCCTTACTTCTTGTAGTCCTTCAGGCAGAGCAGGAAGTCGCTGCCGTCACCGCTCTCGGTGTACGAGTACTGGAAGTCCTTGGCCTCTTCCTCGCACTTGCTCTCGGCGGTGAGAGCGGAGTACGAACCCTCGACCTTGGCCAGCACCACGTACTGGGCCTTCGCGTCACTGCACTCGACGACCTCGAGATCGGGGTTGTTGTCGTCGGTGCTGCCGCGGTGCATGCAGTCGCCGACCGCAGCGGTGTTGGCGTCGTCCCGGCTGGCGATGAAACCGCCGATGGCCACGCCGACGACGATCACGGCGATGACGATGTTCTTGATCGTCTTGAAGCTGAGCTTGCGGCGGGCCGGCTGCGGCGGAACCGGGGCGTAAGGAGCGCCCTGCTGGGGAAAGCCGGGCTGACCGGGCTGACCGGGCTGCTGGGGGAAGCCAGGCTGACCCTGCGCGTAGGGGTTCTGCCCGTAAGGCTGCTGCGGAGCCTGCGGCTGGCCCTGGGCGAACGGGTTGCCTTGGGGCGGCGGAGTGGTCACTGGGGGTCCCCCTTGGAAAATAGCTGCGTGACGCGAACATGGCGCGAATAAGACGCACGTAAGCTATCGGTCCCCGCTGACATCTCTGTAGTCCGGTGGGACTCTGTGGCATTGATGTGACACTTACTGACGGGCAAACCGTGCCATAGCGAGGGCAACCGCTCCGTAGATCACAGCGACCGAGACGACCAGCGGAACCGACCGTCCGTCCGGCGGCAGCATCAGCGCGGCCACTCCGGCGGCGCCGACGAAGGCGACGTTGAACAGCACGTCGTAGACGGAGAAGATCCGGCCGCGGAAGGCGTCGTCGACCGAGGACTGCACGATCGTGTCGGTCGCGATCTTGGATCCCTGGGTCGCCAGCCCCAGGACGAACGCCGCGGCCAGCAGCGGCACGGTGGTGAACGGCAGGCCGAGAGCCGGTTCCAGTACGGCGGCGACCGCGGCGCACAGGGCCATCCAGCGGACGGGGCCGAGTACTCCCGCCGCCCAGGGCGTGATCACGGCGGCGGCGAAGAAGCCGGCGCCTGACACGCCCAACGCCAGCCCCAGCAGGGCAAGCCCCTCGTCCCTGTCCGAGGTCAGGGCGTAGCGGCACAGCATCAGCAGCATGACCAGCAGGGCGCCGTAGCAGAACCGCATCAGCGTCATGGCGGCGAGCGCCCAGGCCGCCCCCCGGCGCGTGGGTTCGGCGAGATGACGCACCCCCGCCACCAGGTCCCGGGCGGTGCCGACGAGTGCCGCGGCGAGCCTCGGCCGGACCAGCGCGCGGTCGGGCCCCAGCAGTTCCACGGCCATGCGCAGCGACGCCAGTGCCCCGCACAGGTACAGGGCGGCGCCCAGCAGCACCACGGCGGCGTCGGAGTCGGCGATGACCAGACGTACGACGAACGCGAGGCCACCGCCCGCCGTCGCGGCCAGTGTCCCGGCGGTCGGGGAGAGGGAGTTGGCGATGACCAGGCGTTCGGCGTCGACCACGCGGGGCAGTGCGGCGGACAGACCCGCGAGGACGAAGCGGTTGACGGCGGTGACGCACAGGGCGGAGACGTAGAAGAGCCAGTCCGGTACGGAGGCGACCATCAGCACGGCCGTGACCGAGGCCAGCAGGGCGCGCAGCAGGTTGCCGTAGAGAAAGACCTGGCGGCGGCGCCAGCGGTCCAGCAGGACGCCGGCGAAGGGGCCCACCAGGGAGTACGGCAGCAGCAGGACCGCCATGGCGGAGGCGATCGCGGCGGCCGAGGTCTGCTTCTCCGGCGAGAAGACGACGTAGGTGGCGAGCGCGGTCTGGTAGACGCCGTCGGCGCCCTGGGAGAGCAGGCGTACGGCGAGCAGGCGCCGGAAGCCCTTCAGGCGCAGCAGGACGCGCAGGTCACGGACGACGGCCATGGGGCACAGCCTCACATACGGGAAAGCCCCCGGGTCAGGTGACCCGGGGGACCCTCAGCGGACTTCAGTCCGAGGCTTTCAGCGCTCGACCTCGCCCTTGATGAACTTCTCGACGTTCTCGCGGGCCTCGTCGTCGAAGTACTGGACCGGCGGGGACTTCATGAAGTAGCTCGACGCCGACAGGATCGGACCGCCGATGCCGCGGTCCTTGGCGATCTTCGCGGCGCGCAGGGCGTCGATGATGACGCCGGCCGAGTTCGGGGAGTCCCAGACCTCGAGCTTGTACTCCAGGTTCAGCGGGACGTCGCCGAACGCGCGGCCCTCCAGGCGGACGTAGGCCCACTTGCGGTCGTCCAGCCAGGCGACGTAGTCGGACGGGCCGATGTGGACGTTCTTCTCGCCGAGGTCCCGGTCGGGGATCTGGGAGGTGACGGCCTGCGTCTTGGAGATCTTCTTGGACTCCAGGCGCTCGCGCTCGAGCATGTTCTTGAAGTCCATGTTGCCGCCGACGTTCAGCTGCATCGTGCGGTCCAGGATGACGCCCCGGTCCTCGAACAGCTTCGCCATGACGCGGTGCGTGATGGTCGCGCCGACCTGCGACTTGATGTCGTCACCGACGATCGGCACGCCCGCCTCGGTGAACTTGTCCGCCCACTCCTTGGTGCCGGCGATGAAGACCGGGAGGGCGTTGACGAAGGCGACCTTCGCGTCGATGGCGCACTGGGCGTAGTACTTCGCCGCGTCCTCGGAGCCGACGGGCAGGTAGCAGACGAGGACGTCGACCTGCTTGTCCTTGAGGACCTGGACGATGTCGACCGGCTCCTCGGCGGACTCCTCGATGGTCTGGCGGTAGTACTTGCCGAGACCGTCGAGGGTGTGGCCGCGCTGGACCTGGACGCCGGTGTTCGGCACGTCGCAGATCTTGATGGTGTTGTTCTCGGAGGCGCCGATGGCGTCCGCGAGGTCCAGGCCGACCTTCTTGGCGTCCACGTCGAAGGCGGCGACGAACTCGATGTCACGGACGTGGTAGTCGCCGAACTGGACGTGCATCAGGCCCGGGACCTTGGACGCCGGGTCGGCGTCCTTGTAGTACTCGACGCCCTGCACCAGCGATGCGGCGCAGTTGCCCACGCCGACGATGGCTACGCGAACCGAACCCATTCCGGTTGCTCCCTGTGTGTACGAGTGAGGCCCTGACTGGGCGCTCACGTGGCGGTGTCGCCGGGCGTATCCGGCCGGGAGTCGTCCCCCGGCCGGGGCAGGCCGCCCGTCGCTCCATGTGTGGTGTCCTGTTGAGCGGTCCCCTCGGAGGCGGAACCCCGCAGGTCCCGTCCCGCCCGCTCGCTCTCGATGAGCTCGTTCAGCCAGCGCACTTCGCGCTCCACGGACTCCATTCCGTGGCGCTGGAGCTCAAGCGTGTAGTCGTCGAGGCGCTCCCGGGTGCGGGCCAGTGAGGCGCGCATCTTCTCCAGGCGCTCCTCCAGCCGACTGCGTCGGCCCTCCAGTACGCGCATGCGTACGTCGCGCGACGTCTGACCGAAGAACGCGAAGCGAGCGGCGAAGGTCTCGTCCTCGTACGCGTCGGGGCCGGTCTGCGACAGGAGCTGCTCGAAGTGCTCCTTACCCTCTGCCGTCAGCCGGTAGACGATCTTGGCTCGGCGGCCCGTGAGGGGAGCGGCGGCCTCGGCGGTGGTCCCCGGTTCCTCGATCAACCAGCCGTTGGCGACCAGCGTCTTGAGGCACGGGTACAGCGTCCCGTAGCTGAACGCCCGGAACACGCCCAGTGATGTGTTGAGCCGTTTGCGCAGCTCATAGCCGTGCATCGGGGATTCGCGGAGCAGGCCGAGTACGGCGAACTCGAGGATTCCGGAACGCCGGCTCATCGTCGCCTCCTCTCTGCCGCGGCCCGTGGCGGCGGGTGCCGTGACGGTGTCGTCCTGGTCTTTATGCCGCACTGATGTATCGACTCGATACATCACGACGATAGAACGGCCTCCGGCATGCGACAAGAGGGGAACTGGTGAACGGGGTCACATCACCGATTCATGGGAAGCAAGTTGCCTGATTTGAGGTGAACTTCGGGGCTCGGGGGTTTTGGCGGTGCGTAGTCTGTGCGCCATGCACACCACCGGGAACCGAGTGACGCCCGGGGGGCGTCCTCGTCCCCGGTGCAGTACGGGTGAATGTGGAAGGGACCACATCCGTACTTCGGGGGGACCGGAAATCAGCCGCCGTTTCCAGGCGCGCAGAGGTGCGCCTGCCCGAGGAGTAGTCGTTCGATGAGCGAGCACCGTCGCAAACCGCCGCCGCCGCAGGGAGGCGGACGTGCCGCGGCCCGACGCGGCCAGTCCGGCTCGTCCTCCGGCCGCCGCGCGGCACCGCGAGGCGCCACAGGGACTCCGTCCGGCTCCTATGAGTCGGGCTCGTACGGTCCTGGAGACGAGGGCCGTCCATACGGTGGTCGCGCCGAAGCCCGGCGCGCGGCGCAGCGTGGAGGCGGCCGCCGCAGAGCGGCCGAGCCGGGACGCGGAGGCCGGCGTGCCGCTCCCGGCGGCCCGACCGGACCCGGACGGGGCCGTGCGGCCGCGCCCGGCAAGAAGCGGATGATCGACTACCCGCGCCGGGACCGGGACGGATGGGGCCGCTGGGTGCCGTCCTGGAAGCTCGCTTCCGGCCTGTGCATCGGGTTCTTCGGCAGTCTGGTGGCCGCCGCCGGCATCGCCTACGCCATGGTGGGCGTCCCCGTCGTCGCGGAGACCGCGACGGCGCAGAACAACGTGTACTACTGGTCCGACGGCAGTCAGATGGTCGCCACGGGCGGTGAGCGCAACCGCCAGATCATCAATCTCTCGCAGATCCCCAAGGCGATGCAGAACGCCGTCATCTCGCAGGAGAACAAGACCTTCTACGAGGACAGCGGCATCGACCCCAAGGGCATCGCCCGCGCCATGTTCAACATGGCCCGGGGTGGTGACACGCAGGGTGGCTCCACCATCACCCAGCAGTACGTCAAGAACGCGATGCTGGAGGACCAGTCCCAGACGCTCTCCCGCAAGTTCAAGGAGATCCTCGTCTCGATCAAGGTCGGAGCCGAGGAACCCAAGGACAAGATCCTCGAGGGCTATCTGAACTCCGCCTACTACGGGCGCGGTGCCTACGGCATCCAGGCGGCGGCACGGGCGTACTTCAACACGGACGCCGTCGACCTGAACCCGGGCCAGTGCGCCTTCCTGGCGGCCGTGCTCAAGGGCGCCACGTACTACGACCCGGCCGGTGCGACCTCCATCGATCCGGCCGCCACCCCCGAGGCCAACAAGAAGCGTGCCCGGACCCAGATGCAGGACACGCTGGACAAGATGGTCGAGTACGGCCATCTGAACCAGGCCGAGCGGGACAAGTACACGGACCTTCCCAAGGTCGAGAACCCCCGGTCGAACACCCAGCTGGGCGGCCAGATCGGCTACCTGGTCGACCTTGCCAAGTCCTCTCTGATCAAGAACGACGTCGTCACGCAGGACCAGCTGGAGCAGGGCGGCTACTCGATCTACACGACCTTCGACAAGAAGAAGGTCGAGGAGCTCGAGACCGCGGTCACCAAGGTCTACAAGGCCAACATCAAGCCCGAGGAACGTCCGAAGACGGACACGCACGTCCAGTTCGGCGGGGCGTCCGTGGACCCCGAGACGGGTGCCATCAAGGCCATCTACGGCGGTGCGGACGCGACCAAGCACTTCACGAACAACGCCGACGTCACCGGTGCCCAGGTGGGTTCGACGTTCAAGCCGTTCGTGCTCGCGGCGGCGATGAAGTGGGGCGTCCGGGACCCGGACCTCGGTGAGGTCCAGGCCCAGGACGAGCGCACCGTCGTCTCCCCCAAGAGCCTCTACAGCGGCAAGAACAGGCTCAAGATCAAGAACTACGACGGGACGATCTGGAAGAACGAGAAGGGCGAGGAGTGGCTGCAGACCAATGACGGCGACGCCTCGCTCGGCGAGCCGCCGAACTACCAGATCGACCTCCGCGAGGCCATGCGGGAGTCGGTCAACTCCTCCTTCGTGCAGCTCGGCATGGACGTCGGGCTGGACAAGGTGAAGGAGGCCGCCGTCGACGCCGGTCTGCTGGAGAGCAGCCTGACGGGCACCACCTACCCGTCCTTCTCCATCGGCATCTCCGACCCCAGCGCGATCCGCATGGCGGGCTCGTACGCCACCTTCGCGGCCAGCGGCAAGCAGCGTGAGCCGTACTCCGTCACGAAGGTGACGAGCAAGGACGGCACCATCTACACGCACAAGACCCGGACCAAACAGGCATTCACCGCCAAGGTCGCGGACAACGTCACCGACGTCCTGAAGACCGTCGTCGACAAGGGAACCGGTAGCAACGCCCAGCTGGAGGGGCGTGATGTGGCGGGCAAGACCGGTACGACGGACGGCAACAAGTCCGCCTGGTTCGTCGGCTACACCCCGCAGTTGTCGACCGCGATCAGCATGTTCCGGTACCCGGACGACGAGACCATCAAGAACCGCACGTTCCTGGAGATGTACGGGACGGGTAACCAGACGTCGATCCACGGTGCCTCGTTCCCGGCCGTGATCTGGCACGACTACATGGAGAAGGCGCTGAAGGGCGAGCCGGCGAAGAAGTTCCCCACGCCGGAGCCCATCGGCGAGGTCATCAACGACACCCCGCCCCCGAGCCCGTCTCCCTCGCCCTCCAAGACGCAGGAGACGAGCCCGTCGCCATCTCCGTCGCCCAGTAAGACCGAGACCAGTCCTTCGCCCTCGCCGAGCGCCACGTGTGGCGTCTTCGACTGGAACTGCGATGACGGCAAGAACGGCGGCAACGACACGTCCGGCAACGACAGCGGCGGGCCGGGCACAAGCCAGTCTCCGTCTCCTTCCGCCAGTGAGTCCGGGGGCGACGACGGCAACGGCAACGGCAACGACAACGGGAACGGGCCAGGAGGAACCATCTGGGGGTCGAGCGGTTAGCCGTCAGATCGCCCGGCATGGGTGTTTCACGTGAAACACCCGCATGTTTCACGTGAAACAGGGGCCGTCGCATCCACGAGGGTGCGGCGGCCCCCGCGTTTTCCCAGGCTCGTACGGCAGGATGTGCCCCATGCCCAGTGCAGAATCGATGCAAGCGAGCGTGCGCAAGCCGGACCCGGTGCGGCCGACCAGCGAGGACGAGGTCGCCGCGGCCGGCAGCGAGCTGATCGGCGGCCCCGCCGGCCGACATGCCCTGCTCGGGACGTCCTGGTGGACCCCTGTCCGGGTGATCGCGCTCGTGGCGATCGGTATGTTCGCCCTCGGCCTGGTACAGAAGGCGCCCTGTTACAACGGCGCCTGGTTCTTCGGCGCCAGTTCCCAGTACACGCACGCCTGCTACTCGGACATCCCGCACCTCTACCAGGGGCGTGGGTTCGTCGACGGGCTCGTGCCGTACTTCGACAAGCTCCCCGGCGACATGGAGTACCTCGAGTACCCGGTGCTGACCGGCGTGTTCATGGAGGTGGCGTCCTGGCTCACTCCGGGCAGCGGCAGCATCCAGTACCAGGAGCAGTGGTACTGGATGGTCAATGCCGGGATGCTCATGGTGTGCGCGGCCGTCATCGCCGTCTGCGTGACCCGCACACACGCCCGGCGGCCCTGGGACGGGCTGCTGATCGCCCTGGCGCCTGCCTTCGCCCTGACCGCGACCATCAACTGGGACCTGCTGGCGGTCGCTCTGACGGCCGCCGCGATGCTGATGTGGTCAAGGGGCCGGTCCCTCGCCTTCGGCGTGCTTCTCGGGCTGGCCACGGCCGCCAAGCTCTATCCCTTCCTGCTGCTCGGCCCGTTGCTCGTCCTGTGCTGGCGCGCGGGCAAGTGGCGTGAGTACGGAACGGCACTCGCGGGCGCCGCGGTCGCCTGGCTCGTGGTGAACGTGCCCGTGATGCTCTTCGCCTTCGACGGCTGGTCGAAGTTCTACACGTTCAGCCAGGAACGCGGCGTCGACTTCGGCTCCTTCTGGCTGATCCTGGCCCAGAACTCGGACGACCCGCTCAGCACGGAGACCGTCAACACGGTCGCCATGCTCCTGATGCTGCTCAGCAGCGGCGTCATCGCGGCGCTCGCACTGGCCGCCCCACGGCGTCCGCGGTTCGCCCAGCTCGCCTTTCTGATCGTCGCCGCGTTCATCCTCACCAACAAGGTCTATTCGCCCCAGTACGTCCTGTGGCTGGTGCCGCTGGCCGTGCTGGCCCGGCCGAAGTGGCGGGACTTCCTGATCTGGCAGGCGTGCGAGGTGGCGTACTTCCTGGGCATCTGGATGTACCTCGCGTACACGACCAGCGGAGACGCGCACAAGGGCCTGCCGACGGACGGCTACCACTGGGTCATCGGCGTGCACCTGCTGGGAACGCTGTACCTGTGCGTCATGGTCGTGCGCGACATCCTCCTGCCCGACCGGGACCCGGTCCGCCGCGACGGCGGCGACGACCCCTCAGGTGGCGTGCTCGACGGTGCCGAAGACGTCTTCGTCCTCAGCACCGCGGGCGGGCGCAAGGACCACCTTGCCGGGCCTCAAGTGGAGTGGGGCACGGGGCGGGAGCCCGGCAGTTCGCTCTGAGCGAACGGACGTTGGTGGTCCGTCGGAGCAGGCGCCGTACCCACGTGCACATCCGAAAGGGCCGTACACGGGAAACCGTGTACGGCCCTTTCGCCGTCCTGCCGAACCGCGGCCGGCCCCGCGGTCGTCAGCGGTCGACGATCCGGTCGAACTGCGTGGTGGTGTGCCGCAGATGGGCGACGAGCTCGTCGCCGACCGTCGGCTCCGGCGCGTCCGAGGGCACGAACAGGATCGACACCTGCATGTGCGGCGGCTCGGCGAACCAGCGCTGCTTGCCGCCCCAGACGAAGGGTGAGAGGTTCCGGTTGACCGTGGCGAGGCCGGCCCGGGCGACCCCCTTGGCGCGCGGCATGACGCCGTGCAGCGCCTTCGGGGCCTCCAGGCCCACCCCGTGGGAGGTGCCGCCCGCCACGACCACGAGGAAGCCGTCCGAAGCGGCCTTCTGCTGCCGGTAGCCGAAGCGCTCGCCCTTGGCCACGCGCGTGACGTCCAGGACGGCACCGCGGTACTCGGTGGCCTCGTGGTCCCCGAGCCACAGCCGCGTGCCGATGCGGGCGCGGAAGCGGGTCTGCGGGAACTGCTGCTGGAGGCGGGCGAGTTCCTCGGCCTTGAGGTGGCTGACGAACATGGTGTGCAGCGGCAGGCGGGCCGCGCGCAGCCGGTCCATCCAGCCGATGACCTCCTCGACGGCGTCCGAGCCGTCGGTCCGGTCCAGCGGCAGGTGGATGGCGAAGCCCTCCAGCCGGACGTTCTCTATGGCTGCGTGAAGCTGCGGGAGGTCGTGTTCACTGATGCCGTGCCGTTTCATCGAGGACATCACCTCGATGACCACGCGGGCGCCCACGAGCCCGTACACGCCGTCGACGGACGACACCGAGCGCACGACCCGGTCGGGCAGCGGCACGGGCTCCTCACCGCGCCGGTAGGGCGTCAGCACCAGCAGGTCACCGCTGAAGAAGTCCTTGATCCGGGCGGCCTCGTACGTCGTGCCCACGGCGAGGATGTCCGAGCCCAGCCGCGTGGCCTCCTCCGCCAGCCGCTCGTGCCCGAAGCCGTAGCCGTTGCCCTTGCAGACCGGGACGAGCCCGGGGAACTGCTCCTGGACGTGCTTGTGATGCGCCCGCCAGCGCGCGGTGTCGACGTAGAGCGTGAGCGCCATGGCCGGACCTGGAACCTTTCTCGTGGCTGCGGTGTATCAGAGATATGGGAGCTGTTGGAGCTATTGAAGCCGTCGCCGGGGCCGCCGGCGCGCAGAACGCGGGGTCAGCGGCGCGACATGTAGATGTCGAGCGCCTTGTGGAGCAGCTTGTTCAGCGGGAAGTCCCACTCGCCGAGGTACTCGGCCGCCTGCCCGCCCGTGCCGACCTTGAACTGGATCAGACCGAAGAGGTGGTCGCTCTCGTCCAGGGAGTCGGAGATGCCGCGCAGGTCGTAGACGGTGGCGCCGAGGGCGTAGGCGTCGCGCAGCATCGCCCACTGCATCGCGTTCGAGGGCCGGACCTCGCGGCCGATGTTGTCGGAGGCGCCGTAGGAGTACCAGACGTGGCCGCCGACGACCAGCATGGTCGCCGCCGACAGGTTCACGCCGTTGTGGCGGGCGAAGTACAGGCGCATGCGGTTGGGGTCCTCGCTGTTGAGGGCCGCCCACATGCGCTGGAAGTACGAGAGGGGGCGGGGCCGGAACTGGTCGCGCACGGCCGTGATCTCGTACAGGCGCTGCCATTCCTCGAGGTCGTGGTAGCCACCCTGGACGACCTCGACACCGGCCTTCTCGGCCTTCTTGATGTTGCGGCGCCACAGCTGGTTGAAGTTCTTGTGGACCTCTTCCAGGGAGCGGTTGGCCAGCGGCACCTGGAAGACATAGCGGGGCTGGACGTCGCCGAAGCCGGCGCCGCCGTCCTCACCCTGCTGCCAGCCCATGCGGCGCAGCTTGTCCGCCACCTCGAAGGCGCGCGGCTCGATGTGGTCGGCCTCGATGTCCCGCAGGCGCTTGACGTCGGGGTCCTGGATGCCCTTCTTGATCGACGGGGCGTCCCAGCGCCGGATGATCACCGGCGGGCCCATCTTCACCGAGAAGGCGCCCTGCTGCTTGAGGTGCGCCAGCATCGGCTGGATCCAGTCCTGGAGGTTCGGCGCGAACCAGTTGATGACCGGGCCCTCGGGAAGGTAGGCGAGGTAGCGCTTGATCTTGGGCAGCTGGCGGTAGAGGACGAGACCCACGCCGACCAGCTCACCGGTCCGGTCGTCGAACCAGCCGAGGTTCTCCGAGCGCCACTCCGCCTTTACGTCTGCCCATGCCGGGACCTGCATGTGACTCGCCGCCGGCAGGCTCTGGATGTAGGCCAGATGCTGCTCGCGACTGATGGTCCTCAGGGTCAGGCTCATTCGGGGCGCTCCTCGGGCTGGTGTGTCCCCATGGGTACAGGGGCTCCGGCTCTCGCGCCGAAGCCTACTGCGCCCCGCAGAGCCCCGATCGGGCGCCGGACACCTTCGCTCCGGCCGGTAGGCCGGCCGGAGCGTTCCGTGGCGTTCGAGAGGTGGTGTCCGTGGCGTCAGTCGATGACCCCGCCGAAGAGGCCGCCGTGCGCCATGCCCAGCAGGAATCCGACCCCCGCGGCGCCGAGACCGACGATCAGTCCGAAGCGTTCACGGGTCGTCACAGAGATCCACTGGCCGTATGCGCCGGTGATGATCCCCACCAGGCCGGTCCAGGAGCTGAGCAGGTGCAGATGGTGGAACATCGCCGTGATGAAGGACGTGATGCCCAGCACCAGGGTCACCGCGAGCAGGGTGTCCTGAAGCGGGTGGGACTTCCCGTCCGTGGCGAAGAGGCCTCCGGCGGTGTTGGGTCGCATTGCCTGTGCCATAAGGCACCTCCTGCGAAAGGCGGCGCATCGTAGCGCGGTACACACCCGATGTGTACAGACTGACTGCCCTCGCGGCCGGATTTCAACCGGAAGCGGGTGTGCGGGTAGTCTGTACCCTCTGCACCGGTGTCTGTCCGGACAGAACCAGGAAGGGCCCGGATCACCTGGGCCGACCTGGCAGGACCATCGGCCGTCCCCTGATTGTCAGTGGCGGCTGTTTTACTGACAGGCACTGTTGCTCACGCATCACGACCCTCCTGCCACGGAACGACCGTGGCCGCTGAGTCCAAAGGAGGTGGGTTCCACATGCGTCACTACGAGGTGATGGTCATCCTCGACCCCGATCTCGAGGAGCGTGCTGTCTCCCCGCTGATCGAGAACTTCCTTTCTGTCGTCCGTGACGGCGGCGGAAAGGTCGAGAAGGTCGACACCTGGGGCCGTCGTCGTCTCTCGTACGAGATCAAGAAGAAGCCCGAGGGCATCTACTCGGTCATCGACCTGCAGGCCGAGCCTGCGGTCGTCAAGGAGCTCGACCGCCAGATGAACCTGAACGAGTCGGTCCTCCGGACCAAGGTCCTCCGTCCCGAGACCCACTGAGCCCTTCCGCTCAGCCGATCTCGGTATTCGAGTAGCAGCACAAGCAGCCAGCAGCAAACCCGCCGAGAGGTTCCCCCATGGCAGGCGAGACCGTCATCACGGTCATCGGCAATCTTGTCGACGACCCCGAGCTGCGCTTCACCCCGTCCGGTGCGGCCGTCGCGAGGTTCCGTGTCGCGTCGACTCCCCGCACCTTCGACCGCCAGACGAACGAGTGGAAGGACGGCGAGAGCCTGTTCCTGACCTGCTCGGTCTGGCGCCAGGCGGCGGAGAACGTCGCCGAGTCGCTCCAGCGAGGCATGCGCGTCATCGTGCAGGGCCGGCTGAAGCAGCGGTCCTACGACGACCGTGAGGGCGTCAAGCGTACGGTCTACGAGCTGGACGTCGACGAGGTCGGCGCCAGCCTGCGCAACGCCACGGCCAAGGTCACCAAGACCTCGGGCCGCGGTGGCCAGGGCGGTTACGGCGGCGGCGGTGGCGGCCAGCAGGGCGGCGGCTGGGGCGGCGGCCCCGGCGGCGGTCAGCAGGGCGGCGGTGCTCCGGCCGACGACCCGTGGGCGACCGGCGCTCCCGCCGGTGGCGGCCAGCAGGGCGGCGGCTGGGGCGGTGGCTCCGGCGGCGGTGGCGGCTACTCGGACGAGCCCCCCTTCTAGTGCCATGGGCCGGACCGTGAGGTCTGGCCGGGCCGGAGGACGGGCCGTAACCAAACTTCTTGATCACACAGGAGAAACACCATGGCGAAGCCGCCTGTGCGCAAGCCTAAGAAGAAGGTCTGCGCGTTCTGCAAGGACAAGGTCACGTACGTGGACTACAAGGACACGAACATGCTGCGGAAGTTCATTTCCGACCGCGGCAAGATCCGTGCCCGCCGCGTGACCGGCAACTGCACGCAGCACCAGCGTGACGTCGCCACGGCCGTCAAGAACAGCCGTGAGATGGCGCTGCTGCCCTACACCTCCACCGCGCGATAAGGGAAGGGTGACCGACTCATGAAGATCATCCTCACCCACGAGGTCTCCGGCCTCGGCGCCGCGGGCGACGTCGTCGACGTCAAGGACGGCTACGCTCGCAACTACCTGATCCCGCGGAAGTTCGCGATCCGCTGGACCAAGGGCGGCGAGAAGGACGTCGAGCAGATCCGTCGTGCTCGCAAGATCCACGAGATCCAGACCATCGAGCAGGCCAACCAGGTGAAGGCCCAGCTCGAGGGTGTGAAGGTCCGCCTGGCCGTCCGCTCGGGCGACGCCGGTCGTCTCTTCGGTTCCGTCACCCCGGCCGACGTCGCCTCGGCGATCAAGGCTGCCGGTGGTCCCGAGGTCGACAAGCGCCGCATCGAGCTGGGCGCGCCGATCAAGACCCTGGGCGCCCACGAGACGTCCGTGCGTCTGCACCCCGAGGTTGCCGCGAAGGTCAACATCGAGGTCGTTGCTGCCTGAGCCTGGCTCTCGCTGAAGCGATGAGATGGGGCCGCACCCCTGGCTGGGGGTGCGGCCCCGTCTTCATGACGCCATGTTTCACGTGAAACGGCGTGTTTCATGTGAAACGGTCAGCGTGTGGCACCCGTGACAATCCAGCGGCCGGACCGCGTGCGCAGCCACAGGGTCAGCATGCGTACGGCCATCATCAGCGTCATGGCCGCCCATACGGCGGTCAGTCCGCCGCCGAACGTCGGGACGAGCAGCGCAGCAGGGGTGAAGACCGCGAGCGTGAGCAGCATCGCCCAGGCGAGGTAGGGGCCGTCACCAGCGCCCATCAGGACACCGTCCAGGACGAAGACCACACCGCAGATCGGCTGTGAAGCGGCGACGATCATCAAAGCGGGCAAGGCTGCGTCCTTGACCGCGGAGTCCCCCGTGAACAGCGCGAGGAACGCGGGGCGCGTCAGTACCACCAGCAGGCCGAGCAGGACCCCGACGGCCACGCCCCACTCCACCATCCGGCGACATGCGTTGCGGGCACCCTGGGCGTCACCGGCTCCCAGATAGCGGCCGATGATGGCCTGGCCGGCGATGGCGATGGCATCGAGGGCGAAGGCGAGCAGGCTCCACAGGGACAGGATGATCTGGTGGGCCGCGACGTCGGCGTCGCCGAGGCGGGCCGCGACAGCCGTGGCGATCATCAGGATCGCCCGCAGGGAGAGCGTGCGCACCAGCAGTGGCACGCCGGCCTGCGCGGAGGCCCTGATACCGGCGGCGTCAGGGCGCAATGAGGCGCCGTGCCTGCGAGCCCCACGGACCACGACCAGGAGATACACCGCGGCCATACCGCACTGAGCGATGACCGTTCCCCAGGCGGAGCCCGCGATGCCGAGGCCGGCGCCATAGACGAGCCCGACGTTGAGGACGCCGTTGGCGATGAAGCCGGCGATGGCGACGTAGAGCGGGGTCCTGGTGTCCTGCAGCCCCCGCAGGACACCGGTCGATGCGAGGACGACGAGCATCGCGGGGATGCCGAGGGCGGATATGCGCAGATAGGTGGTGGCGTAGGGGGCCGCGGTGTCGGAGGCGCCGAAGAGTTCCACCAGGGACGGGGCGGTGGGCAGGACGACGGCTATCACGGCGGCACCGAGCAGCAGAGCCAGCCAGATGCCGTCCATGCCCTGCCGGATCGCGGCTTGCAGGTCGCCCGCACCGACGCGCCGGGCAACGGCTGCCGTCGTGGCGTAGGCGAGGAAGACGAAGACGCTGACGGCGGTTGTCAGGAGGGCCGAGGCGACGCCGAGTCCGGCGAGTTGTGCCGTGCCGAGATGGCCGACGATCGCGCTGTCGGCCATGACGAAGAGAGGCTCGGCGACGAGTGCGCCGAAGGCCGGGACGGCCAGCGCGATGATCTCTCGGTCGTGCTGGCGCCGGACCGTCCGGGAGCGCGCGGGGGCCTGTGTCATGAGCACCAATCTAATCGTCCACAGGTAAGAGATGCAAAGCTTTTGTGCCCCTTACTTCTGGTGTCGTCGTGTGCGCTCTTGTGCACGGTTCGAAGTGATCTTGACTCGGTCGGGAAAGTTTTTCTTCTGCACAGCCCGTGGACGGCATATGTGCAGGTCAGAGCGGTCTCTGCGAACGCTTCGAGGGCTTGTTCACAGGGCTGTCCACCGGGTCGTGCACAGGTTTCCCGAAGTTCTCCACAGCATCTGGGTCGTCTTCCACAGGGCCTGTGGATAACCAGATTGGCTGACGGTGCCGGGGGGCCTACCGTGGTCCGGCGCCTCCTCCCTCCGCGGGCTTGTGAACCATCACAAAACCGACGCGTCAGAACCGGAGTTGGGCGTCTTACTTGTCAGTGCCGTGCCGTAGAAATGAGGGGCATGGCGAGGTCCGCTCGGCGGACGGGAGGAGGTGGCTCGGTGAGCATTTCCGAGCCCTTGGACGACCCGTGGGCCGACAGCGGACCCAGTGATCGTCTGCCCGCTTCCCGCCGCCGCGAAGACAGTGTCCGAAGCCGTGAGGAGCAGCACGACCGCGGCCGGGACAGCGGAGCGTGGGACGGGGCAGCACCGTCGTTCGAGAGGGTGCCGCCGCAGGACCTCGACGCCGAGCAGTCCGTCCTCGGCGGCATGCTCCTGTCGAAGGACGCCATCGCGGATGTCGTCGAGATCCTCAAGGGCCACGACTTCTACAAGCCCGCCCACGAGACGATCTACCAGGCGATCCTGGACGTCTACGCCAAGGGCGAGCCGGCCGACCCGATCACCATCGCCGCGGAGCTCACCAAGCGCGGCGAGATCAACAAGGTCGGCGGGGCCTCGTATCTGCACACCCTCGTCCAGACCGTGCCGACGGCTGCGAACGCCGCGTACTACGCGGAGATCGTGCACGAGCGAGCCGTGCTGCGCCGTCTGGTCGAGGCCGGTACGCGGATCACACAGATGGGATACGCGGCCGACGACGACGTCGACGAGATCGTCAACCGCGCCCAGGCCGAGATCTACGCCGTCACCGAGCAGCGCACCAGCGAGGACTACCTGCCGCTCGGCGACATCATGGAGGGCGCTCTCGACGAGATCGAGGCGATCGGCTCGCGCAGCGGTGAGATGACCGGTGTGCCCACGGGCTTCACGGACTTCGACTCGCTCACCAACGGCCTGCACCCGGGGCAGATGATCGTCATTGCCGCGCGTCCCGCGATGGGTAAGTCGACGCTCGCACTGGACTTCGCGCGAGCCGCCTCGATCAAGAACAACCTGCCGAGTGTCATCTTCTCGCTCGAAATGGGGCGCAACGAGATCGCGATGCGTCTGCTGTCCGCCGAGGCCCGTGTGGCACTGCACCACATGCGCTCCGGCACGATGACGGACGACGACTGGACCCGTCTGGCCCGCCGGATGCCCGACGTCTCGGCCGCCCCGCTCTACATCGACGACTCCCCGAACCTGTCGATGATGGAGATCCGCGCCAAGTGCCGCCGTCTGAAGCAGCGCAACGACCTCAAGCTGGTCGTCATCGACTACCTCCAGCTGATGCAGTCGGGCGGCTCCAAGCGGGCCGAGAGCCGTCAGCAGGAGGTCTCGGACATGTCCCGTAACCTCAAGCTCCTGGCCAAGGAGCTGGAGATCCCGGTCATCGCCCTCTCCCAGCTGAACCGTGGTCCCGAGCAGCGTACGGACAAGAAGCCGATGGTCTCCGACCTGCGCGAGTCCGGCTCCATCGAGCAGGACGCAGACATGGTCATCCTGTTGCACCGTGAGGACGCCTACGAGAAGGAGTCGCCGCGCGCGGGCGAGGCGGACCTGATCGTGGCCAAGCACCGTAACGGTCCGACGGCGACGATCACGGTCGCCTTCCAGGGCCACTACTCGCGGTTCGTGGACATGGCGCAGACCTGATCCGCCGCCACGGGGAAATCGGCTCGACGCCGGGGCCCGGGCCGGGTGGACTGGGGCCATGACGACACCTCAGGATGACCTGCTGCCCGCCACCCGTCGGGCCCTGCTGCACCGGATCGCCGTGGCCCAGGCCGAAGGGCGGGCGCCCTCTCTCGTCGCGGCGGTCGTGCGGGGCGGGCGGACCGTGTGGCACGGTGCGCGGACCTCGGTGGACGGGCATGGTCCGGACGAGAACGTGCAGTACCGGATCGGCTCCATCACCAAGACCTTCACCGCCGTCCTCGTCCTGCGACTGCGCGACGAGGGCGTGCTGGACCTCGGGGATCCGCTGGAGAAGCACCTCCCGGGCACCGGCGTGGGTGAGGTGACGATCGTCGAGCTGCTCTCGCACACCAGCGGCCTGGCCGCCGAGTCGCCGGCGCCGTGGTGGGAACGGACTCCCGGCTCCCTCCGCCCCGAACTCGCCGACGTGCTGGGCGAGCAGCCGCTGCTGCATCCGGCAGGCCGCCGGTTCCACTACTCCAATCCCGGCTACACCCTGCTCGGCGCGCTGGTCGAAAAGCTCCGGGGCGCCCCCTGGGAGGACGTGCTGCGGCGAGAGGTGCTCGAACCACTGGGCCTGAACCGTACGACCGGCCGACCGCAGGCGCCCCACGCGGGTGGCTGGGCGGTGCATCCGTGGGCCGATGTGATGCTGGCGGAGCCCACCGAGGACCTCGGACGGATGGCTCCGGCCGGTCAGCTCTGGTCCACCACCGGTGACCTGGCGCGGTTCGCAGCCTTCCTGGCGAACGGGAACGACAAGGTGCTGAGCGCGTCGAGCGTGCGGGAGATGCGGACCCCCGCGGCGCCGGCCGAGGCCACCGACTTCGCGGACGGTATGACCTACGGCCTCGGACTGCAGATCCAGCACCGGGACGGGCGGTTGCTCGTCGGACACTCCGGCTCCCTGCCGGGCTTCTTGGCGAACCTCACCATCGGTGTCGAGGACGATGTGGCGGCGGTGGTGCTGGCCAACTGCACCTCGGGTCCGCTGCTGTCCGTGGTGGGTGCCGATCTGGTCCGTATCGTCGCCGAGGCCGAGCCTCGGATGCCGGAGCCGTGGCGTCCGCTGTCGGAAGTCGATCCGTCCGTTCTGGAGCTGGCCGGTCAGTGGTACTGGGGGACACACGGGTTCGCCCTGCGGCTGACGATCGACGGGGGAGTCTCGCTGGAGCCGCTGTCGGGCAACGGTCGTCGGTCGCGCTTCCGGGCGAACGCCGACGGCACCTGGACGGGGCTGGAGGGCTACTACGCAGGCGAGCTGCTCCGGGCGGTGCGTCGTCCTGACGGGAGCGTGAGCCATCTGGATCTCGGGTCGTTCGTGTTCACGCGTCAGCCGTACGGCGAGGGTGCTGCGGTACCGGGTGGCGTGGACCCGGAGGGGTGGCGGACGATCGGCTAGGCAGGGCTCGCGGTGGTGGGCTCTGTTTTCCGTTTCACGTGAAACAGAGCCCACCGCCTGTCAGAGCTGGAGTTTGAAGCCCGTGTGCGAGGCCGAGAAGCCGAGCCGTTCGTAGAAGCGGTGGGCGTCGGTGCGGGTGTTGTCCGAGGTCAGCTGGACCAACTGGCAACCCTGCCGACGGGATTCGTCGATCGCCCACTCGATCAGTTGTGTGCCCAGGCCGCTGCCGCGCTCGTCGGCGTGAATGCGCACCCCCTCGATGATCGACCGCGTCGCACCGCGCCGGGACAGCCCGGGGATGACCGTGAGCTGGAGCGTGCCGACGACACGGCCCTGGCGGACGGCGGTGATCAGGTGCTGGTTCGGATCGGCGTTGATCTGTTCGAACGCGGCCAGGTAGGGGCTCATGTCGTCCAGGGACTCGCGTTGGGCGCCCAGGGGGTCGTCGGCGAGCATGGCGACGATCGCGGGGATGTCGCTCTTTTCGGCGGGCCGTACTTCAAGATCTCCCATGGGCCGCACCCTACGCAGGGACGGCCGGGGAGGGCACGGGGGTGTGATGGTCGGGCACCGGCCTCGCCGTCACCGGCAGCAGGTCAGCCCGCAGCCACGGTCAGCGGAGCGAACCGCCGGCTCCAGTCACCCGGCAGCTCGGTCACCCCGTACGTCATGACCGCGTTGAACGCCACCGAGCCGAGACCCCGTTCCTTCACCCAGGTCAGCAGCTCTTCGTGGCGTACGTCGATGTCGGTGCGCAGCGGGCGGTCGGTGTGGGCGGCCAGGGACGCCACCAGGGCCTTGGCCGTCTCGGTGTCGCGGGCGATCAGGGGGCCCACGACGTGCGTGTCCATGTTGGGCCAGGCGGCGGCGTACCCGATGAGGCGGCCGTCCTCCTCGGCGACGCGCAGCTGGTCGGCGAACGCGGGCAGCCGCGTGATGACGTGCGTGCGATCGGCGCCGAACACCTCCTCGTCGAGCCGCAGAATGGCGGTGAGGTCCTCGGCGGTGGCCGCACGTGTGGCGATCCGGGGCCCGGGTCCGCCGGGCGTGAAGTGCCCGCGCACCATCTCCGCCCGGCCGGTGACCTTGAAGCCCAGCTCTTCGTAGAGCGGTCGGCCGTACGGGGTCGCGTGCAGGGTCAGGGGGGTGGTGCCCATCGCCGAGACGATGTGGCGCATCAGCCGGCGTCCGACCCCCTGGCGGGCATGCCGCTCGGCGACGAGCACCATGCCGATGGCCGCGAGGGAGGGGCGTTCCTGCGGCCCGTACTCGGTGACCGCGCAGGCGGTGACGAGCCCGCCGTCGGGATCGTCGATGCCGTAGCCCTTCCCGGCGGTGAGGAGGAGGCCCCACTTGTGCTCTTCGCGTGGCCACCCCCGGTCCTCGGACAAGTCGGCGCAGGCGGTGAGATCGCGGAGCGTCAGACGGCGGACGGGCAGAGAGGCGAGCGAAGGAGTCGGCACGCAGGTCAGGCTGTCCGACAGGGGCCGCCTGCGTCCACCTCTTTCCGCCGGAACACGCGACGTTTTGGCCATGTCGTGGCCGGGCGCACAGCACCACGACACCTGCCGGACGCTTCACGGGCCGGCAGGCCGGTGCCCTCGGCGTCAGCCGAGATCGGGGGCGTGCATGGCGCGGACGCCTTCGATGTTGCCGTCCAGGTAGTGCCGCAGCGACAGCGGTACGAGGTGGACGGAGGCGATACCGACGCGGGTGAACGGCACCCGGACGATCTCGTACTCGCCCGCCGGCTCCTCGATCTCGGGGCCGTGCCGCAGGGACGGGTCCATGGATTCCAGACGGCAGACGAAGAAGTGCTGCACCTTCACACCCGTCGCGCCGCCGTCCTCACCGATGTGCTCCACGGTGTCCACGAAGCACGGGACCACGTCGGTGATCTTGGCGCCGAGTTCTTCGTACACCTCGCGGTGCAGGGCGTCGACGACGGTCGTGTCCCCCGGCTCGACCCCGCCTCCGGGAGTGACCCAGTAGGGATCGACGCCGGGCTTGGTGCGCTTGATCAGGATCAGGTCGTCACCGTCCAGGAGAACGGCGCGGGCGGTGCGCTTGACCACGGGTCGGACGGTCATGGGAGAAATGTGGCCCGGCTGGTTCCACGTGAAACATCGCGGACGGCTCCTTGCGTGCGACGTCCTGCGGCGCTTCTGCCTCCCTGGTCGTTTGCCCTGCGGCCGCGGCTGCTCAGTTCCAGTCGGCGGCCGCACGCAGCAGCCACTCATGGGCCCGTGCGATGTGCGGCATCGCCAGGGTGCCGGTGCGCACCACCAGGAAGTATGTCCGCAGCGGCGGCACCGCCGGATCGTGCAGCGTGACGACGTCGCCGCTCTGCAGGGCGTGCGCGCACAGATAACGCGGCAGCACCGCGAGCCCGGCGCCCATGACCACGCAGGCGAGCACCGCGCGCAGATCGGGGACGACGACCGTGCCGGGAGCGGCGGGGCAGGAGTCGAAGACGGACGCCCAGTAGCGGGAGACGAAGGGCAGTGACTCGTGCACCTCGACCACGGGGACGTGTTCCAGGGCGGGTGCCGCGTCGCGCCGGAGCCTTCCGGTGTCTATGCGCTCGGCCCAGCGGGGCGAGGTGACCAGGACATGCTCCTCGTCACACAGCGCAGTCGCCGTGAGCAGTGCGCCGCGTGGGCGGGCCGTGCCGATGGCCAGATCATGATGTCCGGCGGCCAGCCCCTCCAGGGTCTCCTCGGCGTTTCCGAAGGAGGCGCGCAGGGCGAAGCCCTGACCGTCCTCGCCGATCAGTCCGGTGAGCGCGGGCAGCGCCCGCTCGGCGGTGAACTCGGGTGGGCCGGCGAGATGCAGTGTCCGCAGGGAGGAGCCGTCGTCGAGCCCGGTCTCGGTGATCTCGACCAGGGCGTCGAGATGCGGTGCGGCCTTGTGGGCGAGCTCGTCGCCGATGGTCGTCGGTGTCACGCCGCGGGCCTGCCGGAGGAAGAGGGGGCGTCCGAGCTGCCGTTCCAGCGTGCGGATCTGCGAGGTGACGGCCGGCTGGGAGAGACCGAGCAGGGCGGCCGCGCGGGTGAAGGAACCGGCCCGGTGCACGGTCACGAAGGTGCGCAGCAAGGCCAGATCCACGGAAAGCCTTCCCCTCTTCTGCCCTTCTCCCGGCCCCCCGGCCGCGCCCAACTATAAATATGTCGATAGGTCGCTGTCGCTACAGTGATTGGACACTGACACTGAGTCAACTAGCCTTGGTCGGGCGGTTCTTCGCGCGCGGAACCGAGGACGGTCCGAGCCATGAGGGGGGAGGCTCGGACCGTCCGTCGTGCCTGGCGGAGCGCCTGCCGGGCCGCCCGCGCAACGGCGGTCAGCCGGCCGATTCCTCCAGCGCGCGCACCAGGTCCGCGATCAGGTCGTCGGGATCCTCGGCCCCGACCGAGAGGCGGATGAAGCCCTCCGGCACCGCGTCGCCGCCCCAGCGTCCCCGCCGCTCGGCCGTGGACCGCACGCCGCCGAAGCTCGTCGCGTCGTCGACGAGCCGCAGCGCGTCGAGAAAACGATCGGCACGCGCGCGCGTGGGCAGGGTGAAGGAGACCACGCACCCGTAGCGCCGCATCTGCTGCGAGGCGATCTTGTGCGAGGGGTCGTCGGGCAGCCCCGGGTACCGCAGCCCGGTGACCTCGGGCCGCTCCCGCAGGGCCTCGGCGACCTTCAGCGCGGTGGCGTTCTGCCGGTCGACACGCAGATGGAGCGTGGCGAGGGAGCGGTGCGCGAGCCAGGCCTCCATGGGACCGGCGATCGCCCCGACGATCTTGCGCCAGCGTCGTACCGCGGCCATGGCCTCGGCGTCGCGTCCGGCGACGTATCCCAGGAGGATGTCACCGTGGCCGGTGAGCTGCTTGGTGCCGCTGGCCACGGCGAAGTCGGCGCCGAGCTCCAGCGGGCGCTGGCCGAGCGGGGTGGCGAGCGTGTTGTCGACGGCGACCAGGGCACCACGCGCATGTGCCGCCTCGACGAGCCGCCGGACGTCGCAGACGTCGAGCCCGGGGTTCGACGGCGTCTCGATCCACAGCAGCTTCGCCCCGTCCAGGACGCCGAGCTGGGCGTCGCCGCCGGTGGGCGCGGTGCGCACCTCGACGCCGAACGCCTCCAGCTGGGCGCGGACCAGCGGAAGCACCTGGTAGCCGTCGTCGGGCAGGACGACCGCGTCACCGGCGCGCAGCTGCGAGAACAGCACCGACGAGATCGCGGCCATGCCCGAGGCGAACACGAGCGTCTGGACGTCGTCCCGCCCGGGGGCCTCCAGTTCGCCGATGGCCTGTTCGAGACGGGTCCACGTCGGATTCTCGTCGCGGCCGTAGGTGTACGGACCGGTGGGGTCGCCGGGGAGATGGAAGTGGGCGGCGAACACCGGGCCGGGCAGGGTCGGCTCGTACTTCACCGGTTCCGGCAGCCCGGCGCGCACCGCGCGCGTGCCGTCACCGGCGCCGGAGGCGGACGCCGCCGCCCCCGCGGATCCCTCGTCGTTCGTGGCGGAACCGTTCATGCCGCCCGTCCTTCCACTTGCTCGCGTACCGCGGCGAGCAGTCCGGTGCTCGCCGCCTCCACCATCTCAAGGCACTCCTCGAAACCGTCCACTCCCCCGTAGTAGGGGTCCGGCACGTCGAGGTCGCCGCTGTCGACGGCGGGATCGTAGGATCGCAGCAGGCGCACCTTGGCCGCGTCCTGCTCCGTGGGCGCGAGGCGGCGCAGGGCCCTCGCGTGGCCGGCGTCGAGGGCGACGACCAGGTCCAGGCGGGAGAACCAGGAGGGCTGGAACTGCCGGGCCGTGTGGTCGATGACGTAGCCGTTCTCCTCCAGGACGGCCACGGTGCGCGGGTCGGCGCCCTCGCCCTCGTGCCAGCCACCGGTGCCGGCGCTGTCGGCCTCCACCAGGTCCTCGAGCCCGGCCTCCGCCACGCGCGCGTGGAAGACGGCCTCGGCCATCGGGGAGCGGCAGATGTTGCCGGTGCACACGAAACAGACGCGGTAGGTCATTGGGTTCAGTCCTTGTCGGGCAGGAACGCGTTCAGGGCCCAGGAGACGATCGAGACGATCAGGCCGCCCAGTACCGCGGTCCAGAATCCCTCCACATGGAAGCTCAGGTCGAGCTTGTCGGCCACCCACGAGGTGAGCAGCAGCATGAGCGCGTTGACCACCAGCGTGAACAGGCCGAGGGTCAGGATGAACAGCGGGAAGGTCAGCACCGTCACGATCGGCTTGACCAGGAGGTTCACCAGACCGAAGACCAGGGCGACGAGGATCAGCGTCACGGCCTTCTCGCCCGTGCTGCCTCCGGTCAGCGTGATCTTGTCGAGCAGCCACACGGCGACCGCGAGGGCCCCCGCGTTGGCGATCGTCTTGACTAGGAAATTCATCATGTGTCTGATCGTGGCAGACGCGATCGGAATCGAACGGTGAGACAGGGGCGGACGAGGCGATGAAGGCATTCCGGCTGGACGAACTGGAGGCGGAGCGCGCCGCCAACGACGGTGCCTACCTGCAGTTCCTGCGGGAGCGGAACATGTCCGTCGGCCTGTACGCCCTCGACGCGGGCGCGACCGACCCCCAGAAACCGCACGAGCAGGACGAGGTGTACTTCGTGGTCAGCGGCCGCGCTGCGATCACCGTCGGCCTGGAGACGACCCAGGTGGCCCGGGGCAGCGTGGTCTACGTGCCGGCCGGCGTCGCCCACAAGTTCCACCACATCAGCGAGGACCTGCGGGTTCTCGTGGTCTTCTCTCCGCCCGAGAGCTGAGCCGCGGCCTCGGGGTTCCCTAGGGGTTCGGTCAGGGGACGGCAAGGGATGCGAGGCCTCCGTCCGGCCCCCCTGCGGCCCTAGCATCGAGTCAGGACATCAGGAGATGCCCGGACACCGAAGGACCCGGCAACCGGACGGGTGGAGAGGTAAGGACGAGGGCGATGCGAGAGATCTTCACGGAACTGCCGTGGTGGGTGAAGTGGATCGCGGTGCCGGTCATCGCCCTGGTCGTGTTCGGCGGTCTGATCGCGAGCGTGGTCGGCTTCGTGATCGCGCTCCTCTTCAAGGTGCTGGTATTCGTGGCGCTGGTCGGCGGACTGATCTACGTCGTGCGCAAGTTCATGTCGAGTTCGTCCTCGCGCAGCGACTGGTGAGAGCCGTGGGACACCGGTGGTGGTAACAGGAATCACCGGTTCCCTCGCGCGAGGGAAGTTTCCCGGAGGCGCTGCCTGCGAGCGGTGACCGGCGGTTAGAGTCCGGAATTCCACGCGGGGACCACCCCCGCAAGGGCGTACACCCCCACCCGTGTGCTCCGCACGGGGCAGCCCCCTCGCGCTTCGGGAGTGACCCTTTGGCCTCGGCTGACACCGCACCCGCCCAGCTGCACCCGCTCCCCGTGCAGCCCCACTCGAAACCTCCCGCTGTGGATCCGCCGCCCGCGAAGCCGCCGACCGGAACGCTCATCGGGTCCGTGCAGCGGGCGATGCGCCTGCTGGAGTGCGTCGCCGAGCACGCCTACGGGGCGCCCGCCAAACAGCTGGCCCGTGAGACGGGACTGGCGCTGCCGACGGCATACCACCTGCTGCGCACGCTCGTGCACGAGAACTACCTGCGCCGCGAGAAGGGCCTGTTCTTCCTCGGTGAGGCGGCTGAGCGGCTGGCCGGCAGCGGTGCCGAGCAGAAACGTCGCGGCGCGGTCGTCGACGCGCTCGCGCGCTGCCGGGACGCGATCGGCGTCCCCGTGTACTACGCCCTCTACCGCGACGGCGAGATCGACATCATGTGCGTCTCCGACAGCCCGGACATCCCGGCGGTTGAGGAGTGGGCCGACTTCCGCGAGACCGGGCACGCGCACGCCATCGGGCAGTGTCTGCTGTCGCAGCTGGACGAGGAGGCCCGACGCGACCACCTCGACCGCTATCCCGTGCAGGCCGTCACGCCGTACACGGTGCGCGACGGCCACAGTCTTTTGAAACGCCTGGAACGCGTGCGGCGGATGGCCCCGGTGACCGAGCGCCAGGAATACGCGCTGGGGACGGTCTGCGCGGCGATTCCGATCACGATCGGCACCGTGGCCGCGACCATGGCCATCTCCCTGCCCTCGAATCAGGCCGAACGACTGCTGCCCGCGGTGCAGCGGTTGCAGAACGAGATGGGACGTCTCCTGGGATCGCTGGCGATCTCTATCAGTATCTGAAAACTCACTCCTTGTGATCTGGTGTGTACGTTCAGCAAGATGCCACCAGTGTAAGAGGTTTGATTCCCGGCCAGTCGACGGCGAATGACGGGGTAGGCGATGGGCGAGTCCGTACAGGCGGAGGTCATGATGAGCTTTCTCGTGTCCGAGGAGCTCTCTTTCCGGATCCCGGTGGAGCTGCGTTACGAGACCTGTGATCCCTACGCCGTGCGGCTCACGTTCCATCTCCCCGGGGACGCTCCGGTGACCTGGGCCTTCGGCCGGGAACTGCTGGTCGACGGGGTGGGCCGGCCGTGCGGCGACGGCGATGTGCGCATCTCGCCCGTGGATCCGGAGCCGCTGGCCGAGGTGCTGATCCGCCTTCAGGTCGGCAGTGACCAGGCGCTGTTCCGTTCCTCGGCCGCACCGCTCGTGGCCTTTCTCGACCGCACCGACAAGCTGGTGCCGCTGGGCCAGGAAGGCGCGCTCGCCGACTTCGACGCGCACCTCGACGACGCCCTGGACCGCATCCTGGCGGAGGAGCAGAGCACGGGCTGAACCGTTACGGCGCGGCCGTGCGGCGGTGGCGTAACGCTTCGCCGGTGCCGCCGGCTCAGCAGGAACGGTTCTTCAGGAGTCGTCCCGGGAATCGGTGGCCGGTGTGCGCCGTGCCACCGGGCCGGGCCGAGCGGAGGCCGGGTGCGACAGCGCCCGCCTCAGCGCTTGCGCCGGCGGCCCCGCCCACCGCGTACGGGCGACGCCGGTCCCGCGGCGGACGTCGCCGTCTGGCCTGCCGGCCGGTCGGCGGAGACGACCAGGGCGGCGAGTGCGGTGGTGACCGGAACCGACGCGACGAGTCCGATGGAGCCGACCAGCGTGCGCACGATCTCCTCGGCGACCAACTCGCTGTTGGCGACCGTCCCCACGCTGCTCTGGGCGATCGAGAACAGCAGCAGCAACGGCAGGGCGGCGCCCGCGTAGGCGAGGACCAGCGTGTTGACGACGGAGGCGATGTGGTCCCGGCCGATGCGGATGCCCGCGCGGTACAGCCCGCGCCGGCCCATCGTCGGATTGGCCTCGTGCAGTTCCCAGACCGCCGACGTCTGAGTGACGGTCACGTCGTCGAGGACACCCAGCGAACCGATGATGACGCCGGCCAGCAACAGGCCGCTCATGTCGATCGACGGGTACAGGCCGTGGATCAGCCCGGTGTTGTCGTCCGTGTTGCCGGTGAGCGCCGCCCAGCCGATGAACAGCGAGCCCAGGACACCGATCAGCAGCAGCGAGATCAGGGTGCCGAGCACCGCCACCGAGGTACGGGCCGACAGCCCATGACACAGATACAGCGCGATCAGCATGATGGCGCTCGACCCGATCACCGCCACGAGCAGCGGATTCGAGCCCTGGAGGATCGCGGGCAGGATGAAGAAGTTCAGCACCAGGAAGCTGATGGCGAGCGAGACCAGTGCCATGACGCCCCGCAGCCGCCCGACGACCACGACGGCCAGCGCGAAGATCCCGGCCAGCAGGGCCATGGGGACCCGGCGGTTGATGTCGGTCACCGAGTACTGGAGGTCCTTGGGCGCGGAGGGCTCGTAGGCGACCACGACCTCCTGGCCCTCGTGCAGCTGGCGTGACTGGTCCGGCTGCACGATCTCGGTGAACGTACGGCCCTTGTCCTTGCCGGTGTCGACCCGGATCGTGGCCCGCTTGCAGGTGCCGTTGGCCTGCTGCACCGCCGAGGACCCCTCCGCGGTGGAGGTGTCGCCGGTCGGGGTGCTGCCCGAGGCGTTGACGGACGCACAGCTCAGCTCGACCACCTTGGTGACCGTGGCCTGCTGTGTCTGCCGGTCGAAGCCGACACCGGTGCGCTCGTGCGGCGGCGCGCCGCCCGGCCAGAGCACCGCGAGGCCGACCAGCACCGCGGTGGCGAACGGGATGAGGACTGCCGCGATGACCTTCCGCAGATGCCGGGAGACGGGCGCAGCGGGCCCGTGGCTGTGCCCGTGGGAGTGCCCGTGTCCGCCACCCGGCCCTGAGCCGCCGCCCGCCCCCGGGCCGCCTCCCGCCCCTGGGCCGCCACCCTGTTCCGGGCCACCGCCTGAGCCATGGCCACCACCCCAGCTCCTGCCGCCACCGGTGCCGTGGCCCCCACCCGCGCCGTGCGCGCCGCCGGCAGCGGAGCCGTCGCCGCGGCCGTTGCCGTCTTCGGCGCCCGGGCCGTGGTGGGGCTCGTGCGGCGGGTAGGGGGGATGCTGCGTCATGGTCACCGACCGATCATCGCAAGAACGAGGGGGGCCCTCTGTTCACCGCGCCCGAATTGACGCTAGCGTGGAGGCACCTTTGTACACGCGGGAGCTCGGAGCACCGGGCTGAGAGGGCGCTGACCTCCGTCCCAGCGATGTTTCACGGGAAACATCACCGAAGCCGAGTGATGTTTCCCACGAAGCGTCGGCAGACGGAAACCGCTGCGTCGACCGCCGAACCTGTTACCGGGTAATGCCGGCGTAGGGAGTAGGTCTCATGACCATCAAGGACGCACGCACGCCTGCCTCCACGCAGAACACGACGGAGACGTCGACGGACGCGGAGGTTGGGAAGTCCATCGGCTGGCACAAGGCGTACGTCGAGGGTTCACGCCCCGACCTGCGGGTGCCGGTCCGTCAAGTGCACCTCACCAACGGGCAGTCGGTCACGCTCTACGACACCTCGGGCCCGTACACCGATCCACTCGTCGACACCGATGTCCGCCGGGGACTGTCGCCCCTGCGGGAGAACTGGATCGTCGCCCGCGGCGACACCGAGGAGTACGCGGGCCGCCCCGTCCGTCCCGAGGACGACGGGATCAAGCACACCTCTCCGCGCGGTGGCCTGCGCAACCTCGACGCGGTCTTCCCCGGACGGCCGCGCCAGCCGCGCCGGGGCCGTGACGGCCAGGCGGTCACGCAGCTCGCGTATGCGCGCCGGGGCGAGATCACACCGGAGATGGAGTTCGTGGCCATCCGCGAGAACGTCTCTCCCGAGGTGGTCCGCGAGGAGATCGCGGCGGGCCGGGCCGTGCTGCCCGCCAACGTCAACCACCCGGAGATCGAGCCGATGATCATCGGCAAGCGGTTCCTGGTGAAGGTCAACGCCAACATCGGCAACTCCGCGGTCACCTCCTCCATCGAGGAGGAGGTCGAGAAGATGACCTGGGCGACCCGCTGGGGCGCCGACACGGTCATGGACCTGTCCACCGGCCGCAACATCCACACCACCCGCGAGTGGGTGCTGCGCAACTCCCCCGTGCCGATCGGCACCGTGCCGCTCTACCAGGCGCTGGAGAAGGTCGACGGCAGGGCCGAGGAGCTGACCTGGGAGATCTACAAGGACACGGTCATCGAGCAGGCCGAGCAGGGCGTCGACTACATGACGGTGCACGCGGGCGTCCGCCTGGCGTACGTACCGCTGACCGCGAACCGCAAGACCGGCATCGTCTCGCGCGGCGGCTCGATCATGGCGGCGTGGTGCCTGGCGCACCACAAGGAGTCGTTCCTGTACGAGAACTTCGAGGAGCTCTGCGAGATCCTCGCCGCCTACGACGTCACCTACTCCCTCGGCGACGGCCTCCGGCCGGGGTCGATCGCGGACGCCAACGACGAGGCGCAGTTCGCGGAGTTGAGGACGCTCGGGGAACTCAACCGGATCGCGAAGCGTTACAACGTTCAGACCATGATCGAGGGCCCGGGCCACGTCCCGATGCACAAGATCAAGGAGAACATCGACCTTCAGCAGGAGATCTGCGATGAGGCTCCGTTCTATACGCTCGGCCCCCTGACGACGGACGTCGCGCCGGCGTACGACCACATCACCTCCGGCATCGGCGCCGCGATGATCGCCTGGTGGGGTACGGCCATGCTCTGCTACGTCACCCCCAAGGAGCACCTGGGCCTGCCCAACCGTGACGACGTCAAGACCGGCGTCATCACCTACAAGATCGCCGCCCATGCCGCCGACCTCGCCAAGGGGCACCCAGGTGCGCAGGAGTGGGACGACGCCCTGTCGGACGCCCGCTTCGAGTTCCGGTGGGAGGACCAGTTCAACCTGGCCCTCGACCCGGACACGGCACGGGAGTTCCACGACGAGACGCTGCCGGCCGAGCCCGCCAAGACGGCCCACTTCTGCTCCATGTGCGGGCCGAAGTTCTGCTCGATGAAGATCTCGCAGGACATTCGCCGTGAGCACGGCGGCACCAAGGCCGAGATCGAGGAGGGGATGGCGCAGAAGTCGAAGGAGTTCGCGGCCGCCGGCAACCGCGTCTACCTGCCGATCGCCGACTGACGGGATGCGGGAGGGGGCTGACCGCCGTGCGCTGCCCCCTCCCGCACCGGGGGCTGTTCTCGGCAGACTGGCCCCATGACAGCCCGATCCCTGAGCAAGGGCGCGAACGTCGCCGTCGACTCACCCGCGGTACGTGTCGAACTCGCCTGGTCCACCGCGCCCGGTGTGCCCGAGGTCGTCGCCTCGGCCCTGCTGGTCGGCGCGTCCGGCCGCGTGCGGGACGACGGCGACTTCGTCTTCTACAACCAGCCCCGCCACGCGTCCGGTGCCGTGCGGCATGCGGGGAAGCGGAGCGACTCCGCGGCCGGTGTCACCACCGACGCCGTCGAGGTGGACCTCGGCTCGCTGGAGCCGGGTGTCGAACGCATCGTCCTGTGCGCGTCGGCCGACGGCGGGACGTTCGGCCAGGTATCCGGGTTGTCGTTGCGGCTGCTGGACGCCGGGACCCGGACCGAGCTGGCCCGGTTCGACATGGCGGCGGAGACAGAGACCGCGTTGATCGGCGGCGAGCTGTACCTGCGCCAGGGGAGGTGGAAGTTCCGCGCGGTCGGGCAGGGTTACGCGTCCGGGCTCGCGGGGCTGGCCACCGACTTCGGCATCACCGTCGACGACGCTCCCCCGCCCGTCCCCGTCCCCGCCACCACCGCGCCGACGGCCCCGACGCCGCCCGTACCGCCCGCACCGCCGGCTCAGCCCACGCCTCCCCCGGCGAGCCCGCCCGCCGCGCCGCCCGGCCCGCGCCTCACCAAGGGCGAGGAACGGCTGCCGGTGGACATGCGCAAGCGGCTGTCGCTGCGCAAGGAGCAGGTGGCGGTCAGCCTGTCCAAGCACGGGGCGTCCGGTGTCACCGCGCGCGTCGTGCTGGTCCTCGACGCCTCCGGGTCCATGTCCTTCCTGTACTCCAAGGGCGTGGTGACCGATGTCGTGGAGCGGATGGCCGCCGTCGCCGCGCAGCTGGACGACGACGGTGAGATGCAGGCGTGGACCTTCGCCTCGAACCCGGCGCGCCTGCCCGACCTGCGCCTGGGCGAGCTGCCCGAATGGCTGCGACTGCATGTGCGCGTGGGGGAGGTGGGCCTTTTCCGCCGCAGCAGGAAGAAGGGACTGCACCCCGACCAGGTGGACATGCGGGAGGTCGGCATCCAGAACGAGGAGCAGAAGGTGATCGCCGAGGTCCGCGCCTTCGTCCGGGACCATCCCGCGCCCGTTCCGACCTTGGTGCTGTTCTTCTCCGACGGAGGCGTCTACCGCAATGCGGAGATCGAGCGGGAGCTGCGGGAGGCGGTGGAGGAGCCGGTCTTCTGGCAGTTCGTGGGGCTGGGCCGGTCCAACTACGGCGTGCTGGAGCGCTTCGACACCCTGCCCGGACGCCGCGTCGACAACGTCGGGTTCTTCGCGGTGGACGACATCAGCACGGTCCCCGACGCGGAGCTGTACGACCGTCTGCTCTCGGAGTTCCCGTCCTGGATCACCGCCGCCCGCGGGGCGGGCATTCTCTGAGCGGCCCGCGGACAGGGGCGCAGGACAGGGACAAGGGCACACCGGCGTGCGCTCCCCGGAGGAAGGGCCTCCCGAGAGGGGAGCGCAGGCCGGTGGCTACTCCGGGCGGTGCTCCGGGCCGCCGAAGTCCGGGCTGGTGTAGTCGGGGCTCGAGTAGCTCGGACGCGGGCCCGCGGCGGGACCGTCGTCGGGGCTGGTGAATCCGGGCCGGTCGTATCCGAGGTGCGGGATGCGGCTGGTCGGCGCGGCCGGTGCCGTGCGGTGCAGGGCGGTCGCCGTGCCGGGGTCGGCGAGCGCCTCGCGCAGGAACGGCATGATGCCGCGCTCGAGCAGGGCTTCGTGCCAGGCTTCCCTGGCCCGCGCCACCTCCCCGTCGAGTTCGCCGTGGGGCCGGGCCTTGGCCGAGGGGCCGTTGCGCAGCGCGGTGAGCAGCAGCCCCACCGCGGCCACGAGGATCGCGACCGCGGTCACGGCGCCGAACACCCACCCCGTGGTGAGCATGGTCTGGGCGAACGTCTGGTCGGGGTCCAGCATCTTCAGGACGTAGCCGACGAGCAGGAAGATCGCCGCGGCGGTGCCCGCCAGGACGGGTGCGAGGACGGCGACGACGGCGACGGCACCCGCGCCGGTCTCGGCGACCTCTCCCACGGTGGCGGCGAGACCCGCCCCGTTCGCGTCCGACTCGGTGGAGCCGGAGGTGCGGACCGAGGGCGACGGGCCGGCCGGCCGGCGCATCTCCTCGCGGACCTTCACGTAGTGCTGGTACTCGGTGGCCGCCGCCGCCGTGATGAGGGCGGAGGCGTTGAGCGCCATGGTGCGCAGTTGTTCCGAGTTGAGCCGCCGGCCGGCAGCGGCCAGTTCCGGACGGTGTGGTGCGGAGCGCAGCGCCTCATCGAGGATCCGCTCGTAGTCCTGGCGGTCCTCGCTCGACAGGTGCTGCGGAACGCTGTTCATGTGCATCCCCCGATGCTCCGTAGGGCTTGGGGCTCGCATGCCAACGAGCCGTCGGGCAGAAACGGAGGGGAGCCTGCTACGGATAAGCCGATGGTAGAGCGGTGACGGCGTACGGTGACAGGGGGTTTCCAGAAATTGGGTGCCGGCCTGTACGGACGCCGTCGGTGAACTGCTCTTTCGGTGAACGGTCAGTCGTCGAGCGGAAGTTGCTGGACCAGCAGCTTTCCGGCCATGGTCACGCCGCCGTCCATCGCGATGGCCAGTCCGTCCGCGTAGACGTGGGGTCCGTCGACCGCGGTACGGGTGTCGTCCTCGCCGTCCTCGGAGCCGACCTCGCCCAGCAGGTAGGGGATGGGGCTGTGGCCGTGAACGATTCGGGTTCCGCCGTACGTATCCAGCAGTGAGCGCACGGCGTCGGCGCCGCCCTCGTCGCGGAAGGAGAAGCGCTTGGTGAACTTGCGGAACAGGTCCCACACCTCGTCCGCGTCGTTGCGCGTGAGCGTTTCGCGGACCGTGTCGTTGACCTCCTCGATGGAGCGTCCGTAGTCGAGGTAGGCGGTGGTGTCGGAGTGGACGAGGAGGTGTCCGTCGACCTCTTCGAGGGCGTCGAGACGGGCCATCCACTGCAGGTGGTGGTCCTGCAGGCGGTCCATGTCGGTCTTCTGCCCGCCGTTCAGCAGCCAGGCCGCCTGGAAGGTGGCGGTGCCGGCGCCCGAGTTGACGGGCGTGTCGCCGAACCGCTTGGCGCCGATCAGCAGCAGCTCGTGGTTGCCCATGAGGGCCTTGCAGTAGCCGCCGGCCGCGGCGGCTTCGGCGGACAGCCGCATGACCAGGTCGATGACGCCGATGCCGTCCGGTCCGCGGTCGGTGAAGTCGCCGAGGAACCACAGCCGGGTGGTGCCGGCACACCACTGGCCGGAGGCGTCGATGAGGCCCTTCTCCTGCAGGGCCGCCGTCAGCTCGTCGAGGTAGCCGTGCACGTCACCGACGACGTAGAGCGGGCCCGGGCCCGTGGCGGGCTGGGGGGCGGGATCGGGCGCCGGCAGGGGCTCGACGGTCACCTGGACCGTGTCGCCCCGGTTGATGACGGGCAGGTCGCGCTGGGTGGGTGTGTACCCCTCCGGATACGCGTCGTCGTACGGCTCCTCCGCGTGCGGGGCGGGGGCGGCCGGGGGCGTTCCGGGGGCGTACGGACGGGCCTCGTGGACGTACGCGGGTACCCGGAAGTCGCGCAACGTCGCCGTCCGCTCCGTCTCGGGTCCCTGACCGGCCCCCTGAGTCATCGACCCCTCCACCATTGCGCCGCATCTGCACCGCTTCGGACTGCCTGGTCGCAGCGGCCCGCGGTGTCGTGGGCCCATCATAGGAATGCGGATCGCGCTGTGTGATGACCCAGGGGTGGTGAATCAGAGCAGGACTCCGGTTCACCGCGGCTTTCGCCCCGATTGGGCCGGGGTTCGACCGTCCGCGACCACCACGTGACCATGGTGTCACCGTGGCGCGATCGCTCCGGTGACGGCCGTGCGGCCACGTCGCGCGCGTCCGCCTTCCGCCTCGTGCCGAACCCGCGATGCCGTCGGGGCTCCGGGTACGGATCGCGCCCGGAGCCGGGCTTTCGCGGGGCCTGTGCCCTACGTGGGGGCTGGGCCCTAGCGGGCCCTGTGCCTTACGCGGGCCCGGTGCCCTATTCGCGCTCGGGTGACCGCGGCGGGCTGACGGTCGTGCGGGGCGGGCGGCGCTGCGACGACGTCCGCACGATCAGCTCGGTCGGTATCACCTGCTGCACCGGCTGGTCCGACTCGACCCCCTCGATGGCGTCGATGAGGAGCTGGACCACCGCCGTGCCGATCCGGCGCGGTTTCAGGGAGAGCGTGGTGATGGCCGGGTCGGTGCTGGCGTACACGTTGGACTCGCTGCAGCAGACCAGCAGCAGGTCCTCCGGGACGCGCAGCCCGTAGCGGCGGGCGGCGGCGAGCAGATCGGTGCCGTTGGGGTCGAAGAGGCCGTAGACGGCGTCGGGGCGGTCGGGGCGGGCGAGCAGCCGGTCGGCGGCGACGGCGCCCGCGCACGGATCGTGCGCCGGGTAGGCCTCGTACACCGGGTCCTGGCCGACGCGCTCGCACCAGCGCAGGTACGCGGTGGTCGACAGGTGGGTGTAGGTGTCGGTCGTGGTGCCGGTGAGCAGGCCGATACGGCGGGCGCCGGCGGCTGCCAGGTGGTCGAGGATGCCGAGTACGGCGGCCTCGTGGTCGTTGTCGACCCAGGCGGTGACGGGGAGCGAACCGGCCGGGCGGCCGTCGGAGACGACCGGTAAGCCCTGGCGTACCAGCTCGCTGACGACCGGATCGTGGTCGGAGGGGTCGATGACGACCGTGCCGTCGAGGGCGACGTTGGACCACACGTCGTGACGGGAGGTCGCCGGGAGGATGACGAGGGCGTAGCCGCGGGCCAGCGCGGCCGAGGTGGCGGCGCGCGCCATCTCCGCGAAGTACGCGAATTCGGTGAAGGTGAAAGGTTCATCCCCGTACGTCGTCACGGTCAGGCCGATGAGTCCCGACTTGCCGGTGCGGAGCGTACGGGCGGCGGCCGAGGGGCGGTACCCCAGCCGGTCGGCGACCTCGCGGACATGGCGCCGGGTGGCATCCGGGAGCCGGCCCTTGCCGTTGAGGGCATCGGAGACGGTTGTGATGGAGACTCCGGCGGCGGCGGCGACGTCCCTGATGCCCGCCCGACCCGGCCGGCTGCCTCGACGTGAGGTTTCCGCGCGGCTCACCTGGTGCTTCCCTGCTGCTGTCATGGCGAGCCGATAGTAGGGCTCATGCGGCGGGGTAGGGCGGACGCATATGCACGCGTTGACAGGCACGTTTCTGCATGATCATTTATGATCAATGGCCTTTGAAAGCAAGTCAATTGAGGGTCCGCACCCCAGTACGTGGCCTGTCGGCGTACGGGGGCCTGTCGAGTCGCCGATGTTGCGAAGAGGTCTCAACTCACCTTCACGGGGGATGCGCGCCACGGCGTGAGCTACCGGCGCGTAGATATATGTGCGGCGCGCCCCCCGAATCGTGCGCCTTCGTGTACTGATGCCCCTGATGCCGGTGTGACGGATGAGGTCGTTCCCCACCTATACGCAGCGGCGCCGAATCCTCATAAGGTGAGGAGTATTCGATGCCGGTGGTGGTCACGAGGAGGACTGCGGTGAGCGAGACGAGCCCCAAGCTGCGCGCCGAGCTGGAGGGTATTCCCACCTACAAGCCGGGCAAGCCCGCCGCCGCCGACGGTCCGGTGGCCTACAAGCTGTCCTCCAACGAGAACCCCTATCCGCCCCTCCCGGGCGTGATGGAGACGGTGACGGCCGCGGCCTCGTCGTTCAACCGCTACCCGGACATGGCCTGTACGGCCCTGATGAACGAGCTGTCGGAACGGTTCGGCGTCCCGCTCTCCCACCTGTCCACCGGTACCGGGTCGGTCGGTGTGGCCCAGCAGCTGATCCAGGCGACCTCCGGCCCGGGTGACGAGGTGATCTACGCCTGGCGCTCCTTCGAGGCGTACCCGATCATCACGCAGATCAGCGGCGCGACGTCGGTACGGGTGCCGCTGACCCCGGGCGATGTGCACGACCTGGACGCGATGGCGGAGGCGATCACCGACCGGACCCGGCTGATCTTCGTCTGCAACCCCAACAACCCGACGGGCACGGTGGTGCGGCGCGCCGAGCTGGAGCGGTTCCTCGACCGGGTGCCCGGCGATGTGCTCGTGGTCCTCGACGAGGCGTACCGCGAGTTCATCCGCGACCCCGAGGTGCCGGACGGTGTCGAGCTCTACCGCCGGCGGCCCAATGTCTGTGTCCTGCGGACCTTCTCCAAGGCGTACGGCCTCGCCGGCCTGCGCGTCGGCTTCGCGATCGCCCACGAGCCGGTGGCGGCGGCACTGCGCAAGACCGCGGTGCCCTTCGGGGTGAGCCAGCTCGCGCAGGAGGCGGCCATCGCCTCGCTCCGGGCCGAGGACGAGTTGCTGGGCCGGGTCGGCTCACTGGTGTGCGAGCGCACGCGCGTGGTCGACGCGCTGCGCGCCCAGGGCTGGACGGTGCCGGAGACCCAGGCCAACTTCGTGTGGTTGCGGCTGGGGGAGCGCACGGTCGCCTTCGCGGACGCGTGCGAGCAGGCCGGCGTGGTCGTCCGGCCGTTCCCGGGCGAGGGTGTGCGGGTCACGGTCGGGGAGAGCGAGGCGAACGACATCTTCCTGAAGGCGGCGGAGGCGTTCCGCAGGGAGCGGTAGGCCGCGGGGCCTACCGGGCGACGGGGCGGCGGGTCGGCCCAGGCGCAGCGCGCCGGGTCGGCCGTCGTGCTCAGGCGCCCACGCGCTCCACGCGTACCGGGTCGCCGTCGCGCACCGTCGCCAGCAGGCGCGGGTCGCCGTCGAGGCGGCCGAGGATGTTGCACGGGCTCGCGAGGCGGCATTCGTCCGCCCGTGAGATCGGCGTCGGCCCATAGGGGAGGGCCAGGGCGTCCCCGTCGGTCCAGAAGGCGACGGTGCCCGGCTCGACGACCTGCCGGGCGTCCGTTTCACGTGAAACCGACACTCCTGTATCGAAGTACACCTCCTCGCCCCATGTGCGGGCAGTGGAGGTGAGCGGCAGTGCCTTGAGGAGGGCCTGCGTGCACGGGGTGTCGTGAAGGTCCGCGGTGAGGTGACCCGCGGGCCAGGAGATCCGTATCCGTGTCTGCCGTGTGATCGGCGTCTCTGTGGTCATGCGGCGGATTCAACAAGATGTTGAAGTTCTTGCCAAGGGGTTGACGTCACAGGGGACCCCCCTTCCGGCGTCGAAAATCGGTACGTCATAATTGCTTGTGAATGTGAACGCGTTCACAAGCGTGTCTGCTTGCTCCCAAGTTAGGTGCGACATACACGCACAAAGTGCCGCTGACCCACGGCGATGTGGCGATGTAAGGAGACCGACGACGTGGACATGGCATTGGCGCCGGAGACGCTGGCGCGCTGGCAGTTCGGCATCACCACCGTCTACCACTTCCTGTTCGTTCCCCTGACGATCTCGCTGGCCGCCCTCACGGCCGGACTGGAGACCGCCTGGGTGCGCACGGGCAAGGAGAAGTACCTCCGGGCGACCAAGTTCTGGGGCAAGCTCTTCCTGATCAACATCGCCATGGGCGTGGTCACCGGCATCGTGCAGGAGTTCCAGTTCGGCATGAACTGGTCCGACTACTCCCGGTTCGTCGGGGACGTCTTCGGGGCGCCGCTCGCCTTCGAGGCCCTGATCGCCTTCTTCTTCGAGTCCACCTTCATCGGCCTGTGGATCTTCGGCTGGGACAAGCTGCCGAAGAAGATCCACCTGGCCTGCATCTGGATGGTCTCGATCGGCACTCTCCTGTCGGCGTACTTCATCCTCGCGGCCAACTCCTGGATGCAGCACCCCGTCGGCTACCGGTTCAACGAGGAGAAGGGCCGCGCCGAACTCACGGACTTCTGGCAGGTCCTCACCCAGAACACCACGCTCAACCAGGTCTTCCACAGCTTCTCGGCGGCCTTCCTGACGGGCGGCGCCTTCATGGTGGGTATCGCCGCCTTCCACCTGATGCGCAAGAAGCACATCCCGGTGATGCGGACGTCGCTCCGGCTCGGTCTGGTCACCCTCGCGGTCGGCGGCATGCTCACCGCGATCAGCGGAGACACCCTCGGCAAGGTCATGTACGAGCAGCAGCCGATGAAGATGGCCGCAGCCGAGGCACTGTGGGACGGCGAGAAGCCGGCGCCGTTCTCCGTGTTCGCCTACGGCGACGTCGACAAGGGGCACAACAAGGTCGCCCTGGAGATACCCGGCCTGCTGTCCTTCCTCGCGCACAGCGACTTCGAGTCGTACGTGCCCGGCATCAACGACACCAACGAGGCCCTGCAGGAGAAGTTCGGGCCCGGTGACTACAAGCCCATCGTCCCCGTCGCCTACTGGGGCTTCCGCTGGATGATCGGCTTCGGAATGGCGTCCTTCTCCCTCGGCCTGCTGGGGCTGTGGCTGACGCGGAAGAAGTTCCTGCTGCCGGCAGCCTTCCGGACCGGGGAGGACGAGGTGCCGCAGCTGGTGCTGCTGAAGAAGCCGCTCGGATCGAGGCTCACCCGGCTGTACTGGCTGCTGGCTCTCTGGACGATGGCGTTCCCGCTGATCGCCAACTCCTGGGGCTGGATCTTCACCGAGATGGGCCGTCAGCCGTGGGTCGTCTACGGCCTGTTCCAGACCCGCGACGCGGTCTCCCCCGGTGTCTCCACGGCCGAGGTCCTCACCTCGATGATCGCCTTCACCCTGCTCTACGCCGTCCTCGCCGTCATCGAGGTCAAGCTGCTCGTCAAGTACGTCAAGGCCGGCCCGCCCGAGCTCACCGAGGCCGACCTCAATCCGCCCACGAAGATCGGCGGCGACGCCCGTGACGCCGACAAGCCGATGGCCTTCTCGTACTAGGCCGAGGGAGCTGCACAGTCATGGAACTGCACGACGTCTGGTTCGTCCTGATCGCCGTCCTGTGGACCGGCTACTTCTTCCTGGAGGGCTTCGACTTCGGGGTCGGTGTGCTCACCAAGCTGCTCGCCCGGAACCGGGCCGAGAAGCGGGTGCTGATCAACACGATCGGTCCCGTCTGGGACGGCAACGAGGTGTGGCTGCTCACGGCCGGCGGGGCGACCTTCGCCGCCTTCCCCGAGTGGTACGCCACGCTCTTCTCCGGCTTCTACCTGCCCCTGCTGGTCATCCTGCTCTGCCTGATCGTCCGGGGTGTCGCCTTCGAGTACCGGGCGAAGCGGCCCGAGGAGCACTGGCAGCGCAACTGGGAGACCGCGATCTTCTGGACCTCGCTCATCCCGGCGTTCCTGTGGGGTGTGGCCTTCGGCAACATCGTCCGGGGCGTGAAGATCGACCAGGACCTGGAGTACGTCGGCACCGTCTGGGACCTGCTCAACCCGTACGCCCTCCTGGGCGGCCTGGTGACGCTGACACTGTTCACCTTCCACGGGACGGTGTTCACGGCCCTCAAGACCGTGGGCGAGATCCGCGGGCGGGCGCGGACGCTGGCGCTGCGTCTCGGCCTCGTCACGGCCGTGCTGGCCCTGGTCTTCCTCGTCTGGACGCAGGCCGACAAGGGTGACAGCAAGAGTCTGGTCGCGCTGGTGGTGGCGGTCGCCGCGCTGGTCGTCGCGCTGATGGCGAATCAGGCCGGGCGTGAGGGATGGGCCTTCGCACTGTCCGGCGTCACGATCGTGGCGGCCGTGGCGATGCTCTTCCTCACGCTCTTCCCGAACGTCATGCCGTCCACGCTCGACGCGGACTGGAGCCTCACCGTCACCAACGCCTCGTCCAGCGCCTACACGCTGAAGATCATGACGTGGCTGGCTGCCATTGCCATGCCGGTGGTCCTTCTCTACCAGGGATGGACGTACTGGGTGTTCCGCAAGCGGATCGGCACCCAGCACATCGCGGAACCCGCGCACTGAGTCCGGCACAGCGAGTCCGTCACGGGGTGTGTTTCACGTGAAACACACCCCTCGGGACCGAAGGGCATGTTTCACGTGAAACCTATCGACCCACGTCTTCTGCGGTATGCGCGCGCGACCCGGTTCTTCCTGGCGGCGGTCGTCGTCCTGGGTGCCATGGGCGCCGGACTGGTCGTCGCGCAGGCGATGCTGATTGCCGAGATGGTGGTGGGCGCCTTCCAGCACGGCAAGCCCGTCGGTGAACTCCGCACCTCTCTCCTGCTGTTGGTGGCCGTCGCCTGCGGCCGTGCGCTGGTCGGCTGGCTCACCGAGCTCGCCGCGCACCGGGCGAGCGCGGCGGTGAAGTCCGAGCTGAGGGGCCGACTGCTGGAGCGGGCCACCGCGCTCGGCCCCGGGTGGCTGTCCGGGCAGCGCACCGGGTCACTGGTCACCCTGGCCACGAGGGGAGTCGACGCCCTCGACGACTACTTCTCGCGCTACCTCCCGCAGTTGGGGCTCGCGGTGGTCGTGCCGGTGGCGGTGCTGGCCCGGATCGTCACCGAGGACTGGGTCTCGGCGGCCATCATCGTCGCCACTCTGCCGCTCATTCCGGTCTTCATGATGCTGATCGGCTGGGCCACACAGTCCCGGATGGACCGGCAGTGGCGGCTGTTGTCCCGGCTGTCCGGGCACTTCCTCGACGTCGTCGCCGGACTGCCCACACTGAAGGTCTTCGGACGGGCCAAGGCGCAGGCCGAGTCGATCAGGCGTATCACCGGGGAGTACCGGCAGGCGACCATGCGGACGCTCCGGATCGCCTTCCTGTCGTCCTTCGCGCTGGAGCTGCTGTCCACGCTGTCGGTGGCGCTGGTGGCCGTGACGATCGGCATGCGGCTCGTCCACGGCGACATGGCTCTGTACGACGGTCTGGTCGTGCTGGTGCTGGCGCCCGAGGCCTATCTGCCGCTGCGGCAGGTGGGGGCGCAGTACCATGCGGCGGCCGAGGGGCTCTCGGCCGCCGAGGAGATCTTCTCGGTGCTGGAGAGGCCCGTCCCGGCGCCGGGGACCGGGCCGGTGCCGGCGGACGGTGCCCTGTCCTTCGAGGGTGTGACCGTCCGCTACCCCGGTCGCTCCACGGACGCCGTGTCGGACGTGAGCCTCACCGTGGCGCCCGGTGAGACGGTCGCACTCGTCGGGCCGAGCGGGGCGGGCAAGTCGACGCTGCTCGGCGTCCTCCTCGGCTTCGTACGGCCGACCGAGGGCCGGGTGCGGATCGGGGGAGCCGATCTCGCGGACCTCGACCCGGCGGAGTGGCACGCCCGTGTCGCCTGGGTGCCGCAGCGGCCGCACCTGTTCGCCGGGACCATCGCCGAGAACGTACGACTGGCCCGGCCCGGCGCGGACGACGCGGCGGTACGGCGGGCGCTGCGCGACGCCGGGGCCCTGGACTTCGTGGACGCGCTCCCCGAGGGCGCCGGCACGGTGCTCGGGGAGGACGGGGCAGGGCTGTCCGCCGGACAGCGGCAGCGGCTCGCGCTCGCCCGGGCGTTCCTCGCGGACCGGCCGGTGCTGCTGCTCGACGAGCCGACGGCCGCCCTGGACGGGGCCACCGAGGCCGAGATCGTGGCGGCGGTGCGGCGGCTCGCGGTGGGCCGGACGGTGCTGCTGGTGGTGCACCGGCCGGCGCTGCTGGAGGTGGCGGACCGGGTGGTGCGGCTGGCGGAGCCGGTCTCGCCCGCCGTGGCCGACGGGACGTCGAGGGCGCTCGCGGTCCGTCCGGCCGACGGAACGCCGGACGTCTCCAGCCCGGACGCTTCCGACGTCCGCGGTCCGGACGTCGCTGACGACTCCGGTCCGACGGAGCCCGCGGCAGGGGCGCGCGGGGGTGTTCTCGCCCGGGTCCGGGCGATGTGCGGCGCCCGGCGCGGGCGGCTCGGGCTGGCCCTGCTGCTCGGCAGCCTGGCGCTCGGCAGCGCCGTCGGCCTGATGGCCACCTCCGGGTGGCTCATCTCCAGGGCTTCGCAGCAGCCGCCGGTGCTCTATCTGATGGTGGCCGTGACGGCGACGCGGGCCTTCGGCATCGGCCGGGCCGTGTTCCGGTACGCCGAGCGGCTGGTGTCGCACGACGCCGTGCTGCGGATGCTGGCCGACACGCGGGTCGCCGTGTACCGGCGGCTGGAGCGGCTGGCGCCCTCCGGGCTGCGCAGCAGCCGCCGGGGCGATCTGCTGTCCCGGCTCGTCGCCGACGTCGACGCCTTGCAGGACTACTGGCTGCGGTGGCTGCTGCCCGTCGGTACCGCGGTGGCCGTGTGCGCTGCTTCCGTCGGCTTCACGGCCTGGCTGCTGCCGGAGGCCGGTGCCGTCCTCGCGGCCGGCCTGCTGGCGGCCGGGGCCGGGGTCCCGCTGGTCACCGGTGCCGTGGCGCGGCGGGCCGAGCGCAGGCTGGCCCCCGCCCGCGGTGTGCTCGCCACCCGGGTGACCGACCTGCTCACCGGCACGGCCGAGCTGACCGTCGCCGGTGCCCTGCCCGCGCGGACCGCCGAGGTGCGGAGGGCCGACGGCACGCTCACCCGGATCGCCTCGCGTGCCGCCACCGCGACCGCCCTGGGTGACGGGCTGACCGCGTTGATCTCCGGTCTCACCGTGGCCGGCGCCGCCCTCGTCGGAGCCCAGGCGGTCGCCGACGGCCGGCTGGCGGGCGTGGCCATGGCCGTCGTCGTCCTGACCCCGCTGGCCGCCTTCGAGGCCGTGCTCGGACTGCCGCTCGCCGTGCAGTACCGGCAGCGGGTGCTCCGGAGCGCCGAGCGCGTGTACGAGGTGCTGGACGCGCCCGAACCGGTCCAGGAGCCGGAGCGGCCCCGCCAGGCACCGGTGTCGCCGTTCCCGGTCGTCCTCAAGGGGCTGGCCGCGCGCCACCCCGGGCAGGACCGGGAGGCCGTCTCGGAGCTGGACCTGACCTTGGACCAGGGGCGCCGCATCGCGGTCGTCGGCCCCTCCGGGTCCGGCAAGACGACGCTGGCGCAGGTGCTGCTGCGCTTCCTCGACGCGGACGCGGGCTCGTACACACTCGCGGGCGTGGACGCCTACGCCCTGGACGGCGACGACGTGCGCGGGCTCGTGGGCCTGTGCGCCCAGGACGCGCACCTCTTCGACAGCTCGGTGCGCGAGAACCTGCTCCTGGCCAGGAAGGATGCCACCGAGGCAGAGCTGCGCGACGCGCTGGCCCGGGCGCGGCTGCTGGAGTGGGCCGACGGCCTGCCCGACGGTCTGGACACGCTGGTGGGCGAACACGGGGCCCGGCTGTCCGGCGGTCAGCGGCAGCGACTGGCGCTGGCCCGTGCGCTGCTCGCCGACTTCCCGGTGCTCGTCCTGGACGAGCCCGCCGAACACCTCGACCTGCCGACCGCCGACGCGCTCACCGCCGATCTGCTGGCGGCCACGGAGGGCCGGACCACGCTGCTGATCACGCACCGGCTGGCGGGTCTGGAGGCCGTGGACGAGGTGGTCGTGCTGGGCGAGGGCAGGGTGGTGCAGCGGGGGACGTTCCATGAGCTGGCCGCCGTGCCGGGGCCGCTGCGGGCGATGGCCGAGCGGGAGGCGGCGTCGGAGCTGCTGGTGGAGGCGCTGTAGGGCCCGCCGCATGCCGCCGCGTGTGTGGGCCAGGGCAAGTCGGAGAATCCGACTTTCCATGACAAAACCGTCTCATTAGGCTCGGGGCATGCCCCCTGCACCGCCCCCCGGACCTCCGCCGCCCCGCCAGGAGGTCCCGGCCGAGCTCCTGGCGCGGGTGCCGAAGCTGCTGGACGCGATGCGGTCCGTCGGCAGCGGCCTGGAGCTGCACTCCACCCTGGACCGGATCTGCGAGACGGCGGCCGACCTGGCGAACGCCCGCTACGCGGCCATCGGCGTCGTCGCCGAGGACGGGGAGGGCCTCGCCGACTTCGTCCACCACGGCGTCGACGAGGCCGCCGCCCGGCGGATCGGCCGCCTGCCCGACGGCCGCAAGGGCCTGCTCGGCGCCCTCATCCGCGATCCGAGGCCGGTCCGGCTCACGGACCTGACGGGGGACCCGCGCTTCTGCGGCTTTCCCGAGCACCATCCGCCGATGCACGGATTCCTGGGAGTGCCCATCCGTGTACAGGGCGAGATCTTCGGCAACCTGTACCTGACCGACAAGCGTGGCGGCGAACCGTTCAACGACTACGACCTCGCCATGGTCAGGGTCCTGGCCACGGAGGCCGGCATCGCCATCGGCAACGCGCGGCTGTACGAGGCCGCCCAGCAGCGGGAGCGCTGGATCGACGGCTCGGTCGCCGTGACCACCGCGCTGCTGTCCGGCGGCGATACCGACGACGCCCTCCAGACCGTCGCCGAACAGGCCCGCCGGCTGGCCGGAGCGGCCGCCGGCATCGTGCTGCTGCCGGCCGAGGGCGGCGGCCTGGAGATCGCGGCCATCGCCCCGCAGCGGCCGACGGAGGCGCTGGGCACGGTGATACCGGCGGACAACGGCATCGTCGCCGAACTCCTCGACGGAAAGGCGGTCTTCGTGGACGACGCTGCCACCGACCCGCGCCTGGACGCGGGGCCGGTGCGCGCCTACGGGCCGATCATGCTGTTGCCGCTGTGCAGCGACGGGCGGGTGCTCGGGAGTCTCGTGGTGCCCCGTGCGCCGGGCGAGCGCCCGTTCACGCGAGCGGAGCGCACCCTCGCCGACCAGTTCGCCTCGCAGGCGGCGCTCGCACTGATGATGGCCGAGGCCCAGCGCGACCGGGAACGGCTCGCGGTGTACGAGGACCGTGATCGCATCGCCCGTGACCTGCACGACCTCGTCATCCAGCGGCTGTTCGCGACGGGGATGATGCTGGAGAGCGCGCAGCGGCGGTCGGTCGTGCCCGAGGTGCGTGACGGTGTCGGCAGGGCCGTCGACGAACTCGACGTCACCATCCAGGAGATCCGGTCCGCGATCTTCGCGCTGCGGCAGCCCGCCGAGGAGCCGGCGGGGCTGCGGACGCGTGTGCTGCGGGAGATCACCACGGCGGCCGTGCCGCTCGGCTTCACGCCCTCCCACCGCTTCGTGGGCCCCGTCGACAGCGCGGTCGGCGACCTGACCGGCAAGAACCTCATCGCCGCCCTGCGAGAAGCCCTGTCCAATGCCTTCCGGCACGCCCGGGCCACCCGCATCGACGTCCGCGTCGACGCGACGGTCACGCTCGCGGACGGCCGGCCGGGCGTACGGCTGACCGTCGCGGACGACGGCGTCGGCATCACCGAGGGCGGCCGGCGCAGCGGCCTGCGCAATCTGGAACGCCGTGCCGAGTCGCTCGGTGGCACCAGCCGTCTCGGCCCGGGTGTCGGGGCGGGGGGCGCCGGGACGACGGTGCTGTGGGAAGCGCCGTACTGAGAGCCGTCACCGTCGCGTTGCCCCGTGTGCAGCAGTCGTACTGAGCCGTGTGCAGCAACGGGTCCCCCGCCCGTACGACCTGAGGAAGACCGTCCGCCCGCATCCGGGCCACGATCACTGACATGCCTTCACCTCGCCGCCGTCCGCTGCTCGTTTCGGTGCTGCTGTGCGCCCTCGCCGTGCTCGCGGCCCGCCCCATCGGCGCCTGGGACGGGGACGAAGGCTCCGGCTCCGTCCTGAGCGCGCAGGTGGCGCGGCTGTACGAGGACGCGGCCAGGGCCACGCAGCAGTACGAGGAGGGGCGCCGGGAGGCCGAGGTGCAGCGGTCGAAGGCCCGGCGGTACGAGAGGCTGCTGGACCGGCAGCGGCAGGCGGTGGCCGCCGTGCACGAGGACCTGGGCCGGATCGCCCGCGCACAGTACCGCGGTGGCGGCGGGCTGCCGCTCAGCGTGCAGATGATCCTCGCCGAAGACCCCGACGAGGTGATGCGTGGTCAGCGAACCGGGTGGCAGGCCGATCTGGCCGTCGACCACATCATCGGCAAGAGCCGGCGGGCCGAGGCCCGACTGGCCGCCGACGAGGCGAAGGCCAGGGCGGCGTGGCAGTCGCTGGAGAGGCGGAACGCCGAACTCGCCGAGCTGAAGAAGGAGATCGAGGGGAAGCTCCAAGAGGCGCGGTCCCGGCTGGAGCGGCGGGCGGAGGCCTCGGTCGCGGCCGGCTCGTGTCCCGGCTCCGTCCGGCTGGACCAGCCGGAGGAGCGCACCACGCGCTCCTGGGTCGCGCCGGTGGAGACGTACGAACTGTCGGCGTCCTTCGGCGGCGGGGGGCCGCGGTGGGCGCACCGGCACACCGGGCAGGACTTCGCGGTACCGGTCGGCACGCCGGTCCGGGCGGTCGGCGAGGGCCGGGTGGTGACGGTCTCGTGCGGAGGCGCCTTCGGCATGCAGGTGGTGGTCCGGCACGAGGGCGGCTACTACACGCAGTACGCCCATCTCGCCGCCGTCACCGTCGATGAGGGAGACCGGGTCGGTCCCGGGCAGTGGATCGGCCAGTCGGGCAGCACCGGCAACTCCACCGGGCCGCACCTGCACTTCGAGGTGCGCGTCACCCCGGAGACGGGTTCGGCGCTGGACCCGGTGCCGTGGCTGGCACGGCACGGGGTCTCCCTCTGAGAGGACCGGCTACGGCCGAGGGGCCGGTTGCGGCCGGGCAGGACGGGTCAGGACGTCTCCGCCAGCATCTGCTCGATCACGACCGCCACACCGTCGTTGTTGTTGGCGACGGTCCGCCCCGAAGCGGCGGCGATCACATCGGGGTGCGCGTTGCCCATCGCGTAGGAGCGTCCCGCCCAGGTCAGCATCTCGACGTCGTTCGGCATGTCGCCGAAGGCGACCACCTCCTCGTGGGAGATGCCCCGTTCCGCGCAGCACAGGGCGAGCGTGCTGGCCTTGGAGACGCCCGGACCACTGATCTCCAGCAGGGCGCTCGGGCTGGAACGGGTGACGTCGGCACGGTCGCCGATGGCGAGGCGGGCCAGCGTGAGGAAGGCGTCGGGGTCGATGTCGGGGTGGAACGCGAGGATCTTCAGCACCGGTTCGCCGGCGGCGGGGCCGTCGGGCGCCAGAAGCTCTTCGGCGGGCGCGAGGACGTCCGGAACCTCCATGTGCATCTTCGGGTACGCCGGCTCCTGACGGAAACCGTAGGTCTGCTCGACCGCGTACACCGTGCCGGGAGCCGCCTCCCTGAGCAGCCGCACGGCGTCCAGCGCGTTCTCCCGGGGCAGTTCCCGGATCTTGACGAAGCGGTGGGCTCGGGGGCCGCCGTGCAGGTCGACCACGGCGGCGCCGTTGCCGCAGATGGCGAGGCCGTGACCGTGCACGTGGTCGCTGACGACGTCCATCCAGCGCGCGGGGCGCCCGGTGACGAAGAAGACCTCGATGCCCGCCTTCTCGGCGGCGGCGAGCGCGGCGACCGTGCGCGGGGACACCGACTTGTCGTCGCGCAGCAGCGTGCCGTCGAGGTCGGTGGCGATGAGCCGGGGGCGGATGGTGGCGGCCGGGGTCTCGGGCTGTCGGGTCGCTGAAGTCACCCGGCCATTGTCACGCATATGCACGCACGCACGTGCGGGAGTCCGCACATCTGTGAGCAACGGCTCTCATCAGGGCTGGGACAGCCATCCCGAACCCCCGGCCCGTCCTTCGGCTCAGCGCAGCTGCGACGGGGCCTCCATGGCGATCCGCTCAAAGACCTTCTCGTCCGCCGCGAAGTCCGTATCGGGGATCGGCCAGTGGACCACGATCTCGGTGAAGCCCAGTTCCCGGTGGCGCCCGGCGAAGTCGACGAACGCGTCCAGGGACTGCAACGGCCGGTTGCGGTCCGGGGTGAAGCCGGTGAGCAGGACCTTGTCGAGCTCGCCCACGTCACGGCCGATCCGGGCGCAGGCGTCGGCGAGCTTCTCGGCCTGTCCGCGCAGGGCACGGACCGACTGCTCGGGTGTGCCCTCCTCGTACAGCTTCGGATCTCCGGTGGTCACCCACGCCTGTCCGTACCGGGCCGCGAGCCGCATCCCCCGCGGACCGGTGGCGGCCACCGCGAACGGCAGCCGGGGCCGCTGGACACAGCCCGGGATGTTGCGTGCCTCGTGTGCCGAGTAGAAGTCGCCCTCGTACGACACCGCGTCCTCCGTCAGCAGCCGGTCGAGCATCTGGAGGAACTCGGCGAAGCGGTCGGCCCGCTCGCGCGGCGTCCACGGTTCCTGGCCGAGCGCGGTGGCGTCGAACCCGGTGCCGCCCGCTCCTATGCCGAGGGTGACCCGTCCACCGGAGACGTCGTCGACGGAGATCAGCTCCTTGGCGAGCGTCACCGGGTGCCGGAAGTTCGGCGAGGTGACCAGCGTGCCGACGCGCAGGCGCTCGGTGACGGCCGCGGCGGCGGTGAGCGTCGGCAGGGCGCCGAACCACGGGCCGTCGCGGAAGCTCCGCCAGGACAGGTGGTCGTAGGTGTACGCGGTGTGGAAGCCGAGCTGCTCGGCGCGTGTCCAGGTCGAACGGCCGCCCTCGTGCCAGCGGCGGTACGGGAGGATCACGGTGCTCAGGCGCAGACTCATGCCCCGAGCCTATGTGGCCGATCAGGTTTCACGTGAAACATCGAGGGGTGGTTTTCACGGGTGGTTTCCCCTGAGGCAGGGCGTCACCGTACACGGCTGCTGAGCCAGGGCGTGAGGAGGATCATCGGGATGAGCTCCTTGTGCGTACGGTCGCCGGGCAGCGGCACGACCAGGCGGTAGCCGCTCAGGAAGCTGCCCGCCGAGACATGCGCCAGGCCGCCGAAGACCGAGCGGAGAAACGCGGGGACGTCGTCGCGCGGGATGTCGGGGCACTCGACGCCCTCGACGGTGATCAGGGCGTCGTCCTCGGGAAAGAGCCGGACGCTCACCCGGGGTGATCCGCCGAACTCGACGAAGGCCTCGTGCGGGAGGGAGCCGTCCGGGTCGGTGGTCACACCGACGCCCGCGGCGCTGCGGCGGGAGGTCTGGTCGGCGCCGATGTCGTGAGTGACCTCGATCTCGCGCGCGTACTCCGAGGCGATCTCCCGGAGGGCGGTGACGGCGGCTTCGGTGGTGGGCAGATGCTCCATGCCCCGATCATGCGGGCTCAGCGGCTCCCGGGAAAACGCAGGTACTGAGGCGGTACGGCCTTCGTCAGCCAGACCCCGTTCGCGCTGACCCGGAAGACATGGCCGTCGCGGTGCATGGCGGCGGCGTCCACCGTCAGCACGACCGGCCGGCCGCGGCGTGCGCCGACGCGGGTCGCGGTCTCCCGGTCGGGAGAGAGGTGGACGTCGTGCCGATTCATGGGCCTGAGCCCCTCGGCCCGGATGGCGCCCAGGTGACGGGCCACGGTCCCGTGGTACAGGTACGGCGGCGGGGTTGCCGTCGGCAGTCCGAGGTCCACGTCGATGCTGTGTCCCTGGCTGGCGCGGATCCGCGTGCCCTCGACGGCGAAGCGCCGCTTGTCGTTGGTGGCGACGACGTGGTCCAGTTCGTCCCGGGAGAAGCGGAAGCCGTGGGCCGCGGCCGCGGCGATCAAGGTGTCGATCTCGACCCAGCCGCCCTCGTCGAGGGTCAGCCCGATCCGGTCCGGCTGGTGTCGCAGATGCTTCGACAGGTACTTGGACACCTTCACGGTGCGTCTCTCGTCCATGTCGTTCCTGTGCTCTTGGCGCATGTGTTCAGCGTGCCGAGCGAGACCGGCGTCACGCGATCGATTTTGCCGCCGATGTTTGATCCACAGCCGGACGAGGTTGTCCACAGGCGATGGGGGCAAGCCTGTGGAAACCGCGGTGGGGACGAGCCGTGGAACCTACAGGGGCGGCTCCACCCGTGCGAGCGCCCGCAACGCCCCCGGAAGGAAACGGGACATCAGTCGGACGCCGCGCGCCTCCGGCGTCACCGGGACGACGGCCCTGTCGTGCACGACGGCCTCCAGGATCGCGTCGGCGACCTTCTCCGGCGGGTAGTTGCGCAGCCCGTACAGCCGGGCGGTGCGCTGCCGGCGCCGGTTCTCCTCCTCGGCGTCGACCCCGGCGAAGTGCGCGGTCGCGGTGATGTTGGTGTTGACCAGGCCGGGACAGATCGCCGTCACGCCGATCCCCTGCCCGGCCAGCTCGGCGCGCAGGCACTCGCTCAGCATCAGCACGGCCGCCTTGGAGGTGCTGTACGCGGGCAGCACCTTGGAGGGCTGGAAGGCGGCCGCCGACGCGGTGTTGACGATGTGGCCGCCCTGGCCGCGTTCGGCCATCTGCCTGCCGAAGAGGCGGCAGCCGTGGATGACCCCCCACAGATTGACGTCGAGGACCTTCTTCCAGTCCTCCGGCGTGGTGTCGAAGAAGGAGCCCGACAGTCCGATCCCGGCGTTGTTCACCAGGACGTCGACCACGCCGTACTCGGCGGCGACCTTCTCGGCCAGTTGCTCCATGGCCCGCCCGTCGGACACGTCGACGGTCTCGGCCCACGCCCCGGGCGCCCCGACCAGCCGGGACAGCTCGGCGGTGCGGGCCGCCGACTCGGCGTCCCGGTCGACGGCCACCACGCGCGCGCCGGCCTCGGCGAACGCGAACGCCGTCGCCCGCCCGATGCCGCTGCCCGCCCCCGTGACCAGCACGAGCTGCCCGCCGAACCGGTCGGCGTGCTTCCCGCTCGCCACCACCTCGGTCCGCCCGCCCTCGACGGTGGTGACGAACTCCGTGATCCAGTCGGCCAGCCGGTCGGGCCGGGTGCGCGGCACCCAGTGCTTGGCGGGCAGTGTGCGGCGGGTCAGCCGCGGCGCCCACAGTTCGAGCTCGTCGTAGAGCCGTTCCGACAGGAACGAGTCGCCGAGGGGCGTGATGAGCTGCACGGGTGCGTGGGCGTAGGCGTCGTCACGCGGGTGGCGCAGCCGGGGCCGTACGTTGTCCCGGTACAGCCAGGCCCCGTGCGCCGCGTCGGCCGGCAGTGAGGGCGTCGGGTAGTCGCCGCCGGGCACCTTCTCGACGCGTCGCAGGATCCCCGGCCAGCGCTTGCCCAAGGGGCCGCGCCAGGCCAGTTCGGGCAGTACGGGCGTGTGCAACAGGTAGACGTACCAGGACTTGGCGCCCTGGCCGAGGAGCTGGCCGACGCGGCGGGGGGTGGGCCGCTTCAGCCGCCGGTTGATCCAGTGACCGAAGTGGTCGAGGGACGGCCCGGACATCGAGGTGAAGGAGGCGATCCGCCCCTCGGTGCGCCTCACCGTGACGAACTCCCAGGACTGCACCGAGCCCCAGTCGTGGCCCACCAGGTGCACGGGACGGTCCGGGCTGACCGCGTCCGCCACGGCCAGGAAGTCGTCCGTCAGCTTCTCCAGCGTGAACCCGCCGCGCAGCGGTCGCGGAGCCGTGGACCGGCCGTGGCCCCGGACGTCGTAGAGCACCACGTGGAAGCGGTCGGCGAGGCGGACGGCCACCTCCGACCAGACCTCCTTGCTGTCCGGATAGCCGTGCACGAGGACGACCGTCGGCTGCTCCGGATCGCCCAGTTCGGCCACGCACAGCTCCACGCCGCCCGTGTGGACCCGGCGTTCCCGCGCACCATCGAGCACCGTCATTCCTCCTCCGCCCAGCGCCGCAGGTGCGGCAGATCGTCGTCCAGCCAGAAGGCGCTCTCCTCGGGGTCCCGGGAATCGGTGACGACGAGAATCTCCTCGAACTTCGCGCCCGTACCCCGGAAGCCGAGGTGGGGTTCGACCGCCCACAGGCCCGGCCGCGGCGGGTGGTCGGAGAAGCGGTACGGCGACCACAGCGGGGACCAGCCCTCCCGGTGGCCGTGCAGCGCATCGCTCGCCAGGCCCTTGAGGGACTGGGTGCCGAAGCCGAACAGGTGCGGGGAGAAGCGTCGTTCCCGGACCCGGTCCACCTTGTGCGCGATCACCCCGAAGGGATACGCGCGATGCCGGTTGGCGTAGCCCTGGCGGACCATGAGGCGGTCCACGTCCTCGTAGATCTCCCGCAGCGACCGGCGCTCGCGCACCTCGCGCAGGATGAGCTCGCGGTGCGCCCGCAGATCGGACATCAGCCGGTCCTGGACCGGGTTGGGACCCAGCGAGCCCGAGAAACCGATGTCGGCGGTGAAACCCTCGTACACCGGCGCCATGTCCAGGATGAACGGCATCCCGGGCTCCAGCCGGCGCCCGGTCGGGAAGAACTGCAGCGGAATGCGGAAGCCCGTGAAGGCGGTGCGGTCGCCGAACCAGGCGAAGGGCAGGTGGAACCAGTCGCGCACGCCCCGCTCGCGCAGCCACTCGCGCTGCATCCGGGCCGCATCGCGCTCGGTCACGCCCGGCTCCAGCCGGGCCGCCACCGCCTCGGCGCACTCGTAGGCGAGGCGCTGCACCTTCCGGAAACCCCGCAGTTCCGCCCGGAGCTCACCTGCCACTGCCGTCGTCATGCCACCCCGCTCCACCCGAGCGACCCGGCACGGCCGCCGACCGCACCGATCGCGCTACTCACTCGTAACGTGACGCCGCCGAATCTCCCAGTTGTTAGACCCGGCGTCAATAGGATGGTCCGCACGGCGTCCCGCCGAGCCCCGTAGCTCTCAGGCACTGCATCCCCTACGGGCCCGTAATACTCGAGTCGGACCCCAAGACGGCTCTCCGGTCTGACGACCGGAGTGGCGCGGGTCACTACCGTCATGGGTGTGACTGTGATCGCGACCGAAAGCCTGAGCAAGCGGTTCCCCCGGGTGACCGCGCTCGACCGGCTCTCCGTGGACATCGGACCCGGTGTGACCGGACTCGTCGGGGCCAACGGCGCCGGCAAATCCACCCTGATCAAGATCCTGCTGGGTCTGTCCCCCGCCACCGAGGGCCGTGCCGAAGTGCTCGGACTCGATGTCGCCACCAAGGGCGCGGACATCCGCGAACGGGTCGGCTACATGCCGGAGCACGACTGCCTGCCGCCCGACGTCTCGGCCACCGAGTTCGTCGTCCACATGGCGCGCATGTCCGGGCTCCCGCCGACGGCCGCCCGCGAGCGCACCGCGGACACACTGCGCCACGTCGGCCTCTACGAGGAGCGCTACCGCCCCATCGGTGGCTACTCGACCGGCATGAAGCAGCGCGTGAAACTCGCGCAGGCGCTCGTCCACGACCCGCAGCTGGTCTTCCTCGACGAGCCCACCAACGGCCTCGACCCGGTCGGCCGCGACGAGATGCTCGGACTGATCCGCCGCGTCCACACCGACTTCGGCATCTCCGTCCTGGTCACCTCCCACCTGCTGGGCGAGCTGGAACGCACCTGCGACCACGTCGTCGTCATCGACGGCGGCAAGCTGCTGCGCTCCAGCTCCACCACCGACTTCACCCAGACCACGACGACCCTCGCGATCGAGGTCACCGACACCGACGACCACCCCGACGGCACCCGCGCGGTGCGCGACGCGCTCCACGCGCGCGGGGTGACCGTCGAGGACGGCAGCGGCCTGCCCGGCGCCGGACACGTCCTGCTGCTCACCGCGGCGGGCGAGGAGACGTACGACCTGGTCCGGGACGTCATCGCGGACCTCGGCCTCGGCCTGGTGCGCATGGAGCAGCGCAGGCACCACATCTCGGAGGTCTTCAAGGACGGCGACGCAGCACGGAAGGAGGCGGTCGGCCATGGCAACTGAGCAGCCCACAGCCACTGCGGCGGGCGACCAGACCCGCATCCACAACATCGGCTACCGCAGCTACGACGGCCCCCGCCTCGGCCGCGCCTACGCCCGCCGCTCGCTGTACTCGCAGTCCCTGCGCGGCGCCTACGGCCTCGGCCGCTCGGCCAAGTCCAAGGTGCTGCCGATGCTGCTGTTCGTGGTGATGTGCCTGCCCGCGGGCATCATGGTCGCCGTCGCCGTCGCGACCAAGGCGAACGAACTGCCCCTGGACTACACGCGCTACGCGATCGTCCTCCAGGCCGTCATCAGCCTCTACGTCGCCGCCCAGGCACCCCAGTCCGTCTCGCGCGACCTGCGCTTCAAGACCGTGCCGCTGTACTTCTCGCGGCCCATCGAGACATCCGACTACGTCCGCGCCAAGTACGCGGCACTGGCCTCGGCCCTGTTCATCCTCACGGCAGCGCCGCTGCTGGTGCTCTACGTGGGTGCGCTGCTCGCCGAACTCGACTTCGCGGACCAGACGGAAGGGTTCGCACAGGGACTGGTCTCCGTGGCACTGCTCTCGCTGCTCTTCGCCGGCCTCGGCCTGGTCGTCGCGTCGGTCACCCCCCGCCGCGGCTTCGGCATCGCGGCCGTCATCGCCGTCCTGACCATCACCTACGGCGCGGTCTCCACGCTCCAGGCCATCGCGGACGTCCAGGACAGCTCCGGTGCCGTCGTCTGGATCGGCCTCTTCTCGCCGATCACCCTCATCGACGGCGTGCAGTCCGCCTTCCTCGGCGCCACCTCGGCCTTCCCGGGCGGTACCGGCCCGAGCAACGCGGAGGGCGTGGTCTACGTCCTCGTCACCCTGGGCCTGATCGCCGGCGCCTACGGCCTGCTGATGCGCCGCTACAAGAAGGTGGGACTGTGACCACGCTGAACATCGACCACGTCTCCCGCTGGTTCGGCAACGTGGTCGCCGTCAACGACATCACCATGACCATCGGCCCCGGCGTCACCGGCCTGCTCGGTCCCAACGGCGCCGGGAAGTCCACCCTCATCAACATGATGGGCGGCTTCCTCGCCCCCTCCACGGGCACCGTCACCCTCGACGGCCAGCCCGTCTGGCGCAACGAGGCCATCTACAAGCACATCGGCATCGTCCCCGAACGCGAGGCGATGTACGACTTCCTCACCGGCCGCGAGTTCGTCCTCGCCAACGCCGAACTGCACGGACTGGACGCCAAGGCGGCTCAGCAGGCGCTCGCCACCGTCGAGATGGAGTACGCGCAGGACCGGAAGATCGCCACGTACTCCAAGGGCATGCGCCAGCGCGTGAAGATGGCGAGCGCCCTCGTCCACAACCCCTCGCTGCTCCTGCTGGACGAGCCGTTCAACGGCATGGACCCGCGCCAGCGCATGCAGCTGATGGACCTGCTGCGCCGCATGGGCGACGAGGGCCGCACGGTGCTGTTCTCCTCGCACATCCTCGAAGAGGTCGAGCAGCTCGCCTGGCACATCGAGGTCGTCGTCGCCGGACGGCACGCCGCCAGCGGCGACTTCCGCCGGATCCGCCGCCTGATGACCGACCGTCCGCACCGCTACCTGGTGCGCTCCAGCGACGACCGGGCGCTGGCCGCGGCACTGATCGCCGACCCGTCGACCGCCGGCATCGAGGTCGACGTGGCGGAGGGCGCGCTGCGCATCCAGGCCGTCGACTTCGGCCGGTTCACGGCCCTGCTGCCGAAGGTCGCCCGTGACCACGGCATCCGGCTGCTCACGGTCTCGCCCTCCGACGAGTCCCTCGAGTCCGTCTTCTCGTACCTCGTCGCGGCGTAGGAGGCCGAAGAATGTACGACCCCACAGTCGCCCGGCTCACCTACCGGGCCCTGCTCGGCCGCCGCCGGGCCCTCATCCTGGGCGCGCTGCCCCTGCTGCTGCTCGTCATCGCCGTGGCGGTGCGCGCCCTCGCCGGAGCCGATGACCAGACCACGGCCGACGTGCTGGGCGGGTTCGCGCTCGCCACCATGGTGCCGATCATCGGCGTCATCGCCGGGACCGGAGCCATCGGCCCCGAGATCGACGACGGCTCGGTGGTGTACCTGCTGTCCAAGCCCGTCAAGCGCCCGACGATCATCTTCACCAAGCTGATCGTCGCCATCGCCGTGACGATGGTCTTCTCCGCCGTGCCCACGCTGCTCGCCGGCCTGATCCTCAACGGCAACGGCCAGCAGATCGCCGTCGCCTACACGATCGCCGCGCTGGTCGCCTCCATCGCCTACGCCGCGCTGTTCCTGCTGCTGGGCACGGTGTCCCGGCACGCGGTGGTGTTCGGGCTCGTCTACGCGCTCGTCTGGGAAGCCCTGTTCGGCTCCCTCGTGCCCGGGGCCCGCACCCTGAGCGTCCAGCAGTGGTCGCTGGCGGTGGCCCAGAAGGTGGCCGACGGCAACATGGTCACCTCCGACGTCGGCCTGCCGGCCGCGACGGTGCTGCTGGCCGCGGTCACCGTGCTCGCGACCTGGTACGCCGGGCAGAAACTGCGGTCGCTGACGCTCGCCGGGGAGGAGTGACGCGTCCCGGTCCTTGACCGGGGCTTCACCCCGCGGCGGGCACACTGACCGGACGGACACACGCACGGCTGGGAGGACGGCCATGGCACAGGACACGCCTCAGCAGGACGGACCCGGACGGCCCGAGGACGACTCCTGGGGCGACCTGGTCCTGGACGAGGAGTTCGTCCGCGGCGCGGAGACCTCCGAGCCGTCCGCCCGCGCCCGGATGCTCGCAGCCCGCTGGCGCCGCGAGGCGCCCGAACCCCAGCCGTGGCGCTCCGACGAGCCGCCCGCCGGATGGTTCTTCAGCAAGGCGCGCCGGCGCAGATGGCGCAGGCGGTGACCTGCGCGCGGGGCCGCCCGGGCCGCGCGTGAGCTGACGCCCGGCCGCGCGTGAGCTTGACGCCCGGCCGCCCATAATCGGTGGCGCCCGGCGCCCCGCCCCGGCACTGTGGAGGACGTACGAGGCCGGACGGCGCCGGTGTCACGGGCGGCCGCTTCGAGCACGTGGGGGGCCCGGAAGGGCCCTCGCGTGGGCCGCCCGACGGGGATCGTCGGCGCCGGTCCGGCCGACGTCAGCCCAGCAACCGCTCCAGCACGACCGCGATGCCGTCCTCGTCGTTCGCCGACGTCACCTCGTCGGCCACCGCCTTCAGCTCCGCATGGGCGTTGGCCATCGCCACGCCCCGGGCGGCCCAGCCGAACATCGGGATGTCGTTGGGCATGTCGCCGAAGGCGATCGTGTCCGCGGCCCTCAGACCGAGACGGCGGGCCGCCAGCGACAGGCCGGTGGCCTTCGACAGGCCGAGGGGGAGCAGTTCGACGACGCCCGCGCCGGCCATGGTGACCGTGACGAAGCCGCCCGCGGTCTGCCGGGCCGTCTCGGCCAGCTCGTCGTCCGACAGGGTCGGGTGCTGTATGTAGATCTTGTTCAGCGGCGCGGACCACAGGTCCGAGGCGTCGGTGAACGGCACGGCCGGAAGATCGCCCCCGACCTCGTAACCGGGCCCGACCAGGACGTCGCCGTCCAGGCCGTCGCGGCTGGCCGCCAGATACAGCGGACCCGTCTCGGCCTCGATCTTGGCCAGCGCCACCCCGGCGAGCTGCCGGTCCAGCGTGACGGAGGTCAGCAGACGGTGCTCCCCGGCGTGGTACACCTGCGCGCCCTGGCCGCAGACGGCCAGCCCGTCGTAGCCGAGGTCGTCGAGGACGTGCCGGGTCCAGGGGACCGCGCGGCCGGTGACGACGATGTGGGCGGCGCCCGCCGCGGTGGCCGCGGCGAGCGCCTCACGGGTGCGCTGCGAGACCGTGTCGTCGGTGCGCAGCAGCGTGCCGTCGAGATCGGTCGCGATCAGGCGGTACGGGAACCTCTCGGACCCCGCACCGGAACCGGCGTCGCTCACTTGGCCACCGGCTCCAGGACCTCCCGGCCGCCCAGGTACGGACGCAGCACCTCGGGCACGCGCACGGAACCGTCGGCCTGCTGGTGGTTCTCCAGGATCGCCACGATCGTGCGCGGCACGGCGCACAGCGTGCCGTTGAGCGTGGCCAGCGGGCGCACCTTCTTGTCCTCACGCACCCGGATCGACAGCCGTCGCGACTGGAACTCGGTGCAGTCCGAGGTCGAGGTCAGCTCGCGGTACTTGCCCTGGGTCGGGATCCACGCCTCGCAGTCGAACTTCCGCGAGGCCGAGGCGCCCAGGTCGGCCGAGGCCACGTCGATGACCCGGAACGGCAGCTCCAGCGACGTCAGCCACTGCTTCTCCCACTCCAGCAGGCGCTGGTGCTCGGCCTGCGAGTCCTCGGGGAGGACGTAGGAGAACATCTCGACCTTGTCGAACTGGTGCACGCGGAAGATGCCCCGGGTGTCCTTGCCGTGCGAACCGGCCTCGCGGCGGAAGCAGGGCGAGAAGCCGGCGTAGCGCAGCGGCAGCCGCTCGGCGTCGATGATCTCGTCCATGTGGTAGCCGGCGAGCGCCACCTCGGAGGTGCCGACCAGGTACAGGTCGTCCTTGTCGAGGTGGTAGACGTCCTGGGAGGCCTGGCCGAGGAAGCCGGTGCCGCCCATGGCCTGCGGGCGCACCAGCGCCGGGGTCAGCATCGGCGTGAAGCCGGCCGCCGTGGCCTGGGCGATGGCCGCGTTCACGAGGGCGAGCTCCAGAAGCGCGCCGACACCGGTGAGGAAGTAGAAGCGGGACCCCGAGACCTTGGCGCCGCGCTCGACGTCGATGGCGCCGAGGCGCTGGCCGAGCTCCAGGTGGTCCTTGGGCTCGAAGCCCTCGGCACCGAAGTCGCGGATGGTGCCGTGCGTCTCCAGCGTGACGAAGTCCTCCTCGCCGCCGACGGGCACGTCGGGGTGGACGAGGTTGCCGAGCCGCTGGAGCAGCTCCTGGGTCTCGGCGTCGGCCGCGTCGCGCTCGGCGTCGGCCGCCTTGACGTCGGCGGCGAGCTGGCTCGCCCGCTTCAGCAGCTCGGCCTTCTCGTCACCGGTGGCCTTGCCGATGAGCTTGCCGAGGCCCTTCTGCTCGGCGCGCAGCTCGTCGAAGCGGACGCCGGACGACCTGCGCCGCTCGTCGGCAGACAGGAGGGAGTCGACGAGCGCGACGTCCTCTCCACGGGCGCGCTGCGACGCGCGCACACGGTCGGGGTCCTCACGGAGCAGGCGAAGGTCAATCACGCGGTCAAGGCTACCGGTGTGCGGTGACGGCTCACGACTCACTATTGCCGGCGGTCCGCCTCGCGTTCCGGTATGCGGGAATTGCTCCTTGTGCTCCTGCCTGTCAATAAAGCGCGTCTCATTCCCTGGGACGGGGCAGCGGCCGGGTGGCGGATTGACCGGATTTCCTTGTGGAGAACGGGACTTGGGGGTGCGGCTGTCCACAGGGATCCACAGCCCGGAAAAGTTATCCACAGGCTGTGCGAAAGATCTGTGGACTCTGGAAGTGATCATTTCCAATCGGGCATGCGGGGGCATGTGGGGCGCAGAATTTCTGGTCCAAACCCTCTGTGGGCCCACTTTCGAGTGAAATCGGGTCGCTCCGGAGTATGGAGGGTGAGAAACAGGTGGACGAAGGGTGACCTGGGCCCCTGTGTGCGAAGTGGGGCCCGTAGGGGGATTTGTCGACCGAATGCCCCTTGCTTGTCGACTTGTCCCCAGGTCGAGAAGCAGACCTGTGGATAACTTCTGTGGATAACGAAAATCAGCAGTACGACCGTATCCAGCCCCGCCAGGACCGACCGTCAGGACCGACCGCCAGGACCGACCGTCAGAGCCAGTCGTCAGAACCGGCCGTCCTGGCACCGCGCCACCCAGTCCGCCGCCGCCACGAACTCCTCGTCCGAGGTTCCCGGCCGCGGGGTCTCCACGTCCGAGGCGCCGGCATCCGCGCGCGGATACGACCCGAGGTACCGCACCTGGAGGCAGATCCGCTTCAGCCCCGTCAGAGCCTCGGCCACCCGGCGGTCGGAGATGTGCCCCTCGGCGTCGATGCAGAAGCAGTAGTTGCCGATGCCGGCGCCGGTCGGACGGGACTGGAGCAGCATCAGGTTGATGCCCCGCGTGGCGAACTCGCCCAGCAGGTCGCGCAGCGCACCGGGGTGGTCGTCGCGCTGCCACAGCACGACGGACGTCTTGTCCGCGCCGGTCGGTGCCGCGGGCCGGGCGGGGCGGCCCACCAGGACGAACCGCGTCTGGGCGTTCTCGGCGTCGTGGATCCCGGTCTCCAGGGCCTCCAGGCCGTACCTGGCGGCGGCGAACTCACCGGCGAAGGCCGCGTCGTACCGGCCCTCCTGCACCAGGCGGGCGCCGTCCGCGTTGGAGGCGGCCGACTCCCAGACGACGTCCGGGAGATGGGCCTTGAGCCAGTTGCGGACCTGCGGCTGGGCGGCCGGGTGGGCAGTGACCGTCTTGATGTCCGACAGCTTCGTGCCGGGGCGCACCAGCAGCGCGAAGGTGATCGACAGCAGCACCTCGCGGTAGATCATCAGCGGCTGGCCCGCGACCAGCTCGTCGAGGGTGGTGGTGATACCGCCCTCGACGGAGTTCTCGATCGGCACGAACGCCGCCTCGGCCTCGCCGGCGCGCACCGCGTCCAGCGCGGACTGGACGGACACGTACGGGACCAGCTCCCTGGTCGCCGTCTCGGGAAGGGTGCGCAGGGCGACTTCGGTGAAGGTGCCTTCAGGGCCGAGATACGCATAACTGGCGGGCATGTCCTCACCTTAATGGGCACTCCCGGACCCCGGCCCACGTATCTCGCACGAGCCCCCGCGGGGTGACCGAGCGCGAGCCCCCGCCGTGACCGAGCGCGATCCCCCGAGGGGTGACCGCGTGGTCCCTCAGCCCTCCAGCAACCGCTGCCCCACGTACTCCCCCTCCGCCGCGCCGCCCGGCACCGCGAACAGGCCGCTGGCCTCGTGCCGGATGAACCTGGACAGTGCGTCTCCCCGGTCCAGCTTGCGCTGCACCGGCACGAAGCCGCGCAGCGGATCGGCCTGCCAGCAGATGAACAGCAGTCCGGCGTCGGGGACGCCGCCGGTGTCGAAGCCGTCGTGGTACGAGAAGGGGCGACGGAGCATCGCGGCGCCACCGTTCTGGTCGGGGCGGGAGATCCGGGCGTGGGCGTTGATCGGGACGACCAGGTCTCCGGCCTCGTCGGTCTTCTCCAGGTCCATCTCGGTCGTCTCGGTGCCGCCGGACAGCGGTGCCCCGTCGGACTTGCGGCGCCCGATGACCGCCTCCTGGTCGGTGACCGACAGCTGCTCCCAGTCGTCGAGGAGCATGCGGATGCGGCGTACGACCACGTAGGAGCCGTTCGCCATCCATGCCGGGTCCTTCGCGCCGGACGACGGCACGAAGATCCGCTCGTCGAAGTCGGCGTCGCCCGGCTTCGGGTTGCGGGTGCCGTCGACCTGGCCCATGAGGTTGCGGGCGGTCATGGGGTGAGCGGTGGCGCCCGGCGAGCGGTTGAAGCCGTTCATCTGCCAGCGCACCCGGGCGGCCGCCCCGGCGTCCTTCTGGATCGCGCGCAGGGCATGGAAGGCCACGAGGGCGTCGTCGGCGCCTATCTGCACCCACAGGTCGCCGTTGCTGCGGGCCTTGTCCAGGTGGTCGGAGGAGAAGTCGGGCAGCGGATCCAGGGCGGCCGGCCGCTGCTCGTCCAGTCCGGTCCGGCCGAAGAAGCTGTGGCCGAAGCCGAACGTGACGGTCAGGGAGGACGGTCCGGCGTCCCGGGCCACGTCCGTGTCGCCCGACCCGGCGGGTTCGCCCGCCATGAGCCGGCGTGCGGTGTCGGACCAGCGGCGCAGCAGAGCGGCGGCCTCCTTGCGGCCGGCGCCCGCCGCCAGGTCGAAGGCGACCAGGTGGCCGCGGGCCTGCATCGGGGTGGTGATGCCGGGCTGATGTTTCCCGTGAAACATCACCTGTCCGTCGCCCAGCGAGGTGAGCGGTGTGGCCGCGGAGGGCGCGGCGGAGTACCCCACGGCACCACCGGCCGCACCGAGGACGAGCCCGGTGGCGCCGGCGGTGCCGAGCAGCCGACGCCGCGAGATGCCCTCGCGTGCGGAGGCGCCCGGGGAGTCGTGCGGGCCGGGGGCCGCCTCGGGGGTGCGGGCCTGCGGGATGGACGGGTCAGCCATGGTGCGGTTCAGCCGATCTGCGCGTTCTTGGAGACGGTCACCTGGTCGATGTCGGAGCTCCGTACGGTGACGGCGACCTCCCAGTCGCCGGCCATCGGGATCTGGACTCCGCTCGCGGACCAGTGTCCGGTGGTGATGTGGTCGGGGACGACGGGCAGCGGCCCGATGTCCTGGGCTTCCAGGGTGAGGGCGACCTTCACCTCGGGGATGTCGAGGGCGCGGCCGTCCGGGTTCTCGACGTAGACGTGCAGGTCGTTGGCGCCCACGCGGGCGGGGTCGAGGTCGATCCGCACGACGCCCTTGCCGTCCTTGCCGCCGGTGTCGAACGGCATGTCCAGGGTCAGCACCCCGGACTGCGCGGAGGAGGAGGCGGAGGACGGGCTCGCCGCCTTGACCTCCTGTTCCGTACGCCCCGGCTCTGTCTGCGTCAGGACGGTGGTGACGGCGAGCAGCACCACGGCGACGCCCGCCTCCGCGAGCACCGAGCGGCGCAGTCCGAAGCGCTGCGGGTCGGCGTCCCGCAGGCGCTTCTGCCGGGCGGCGTCCATCGCCGCCCGCTGCCGGGCGAGCTGGGCGGCGCGCTGGGAGCCTCCGGTGCCGGTTCCCTTGCCGCCGCCGGCCGTCTTCGAGGTACTGCCGGCGGAGGCGGCGACCTGCTGCTTCTCCCGTCGGGCCGCTGCGGCGGGCACCGCGTCGGCCAGCTGGGCCGTCCACCGCCGGGACACGTAGGCGATGCCGACGAGCACCGCCATGAGCCCGATCTTGGCGAGCAGCAGCTGTCCGTAGCGGGTGTCGGTGAAGGCCGTCCAGGAGCTGAGCTGGCGCCAGGACTGGTAGGTGCCCGTCGCGACGAGGGCGACCACGCTGCCGAAGGCGACGCGGGAGAACCGGCGGACGGCGGAGGTCTCGACGGGTGTGTCGGCGGGCGCCCGGTACAGGCTGACGAGCAGGGCGGTGAGCCCGCCGAGCCAGGCGGCGACGGCCAGCAGATGCAGGACGTCGACCGGCATGGCGAGGCCCGCCTGGAGCCCGACCGAGGCGTGCTCGGACATCGCCCAGGTCGCGGCGAGCCCCGCGGCCACGACGGTGCCGCCGACCGCGAGCCCGAAGGTGAGGTCCCGCTTCTCCTCCTTCTCCCGCTTGTCGTAGGCGCCGAAGAGCACGGCGATGAACAGCGCCGCCGCGGCGAGCAGCAGCAGCCGGGAGACCAGCGCCGCGCCCGACTTGGTCTGCAGCACCTGTCCGAGCAGGCTCAGGTCGAAGACGTCGCCGAGCTTGCCGGAGCCGGTGTACGAGCCGCGCAGCAGGAGCAGCAGGAGCGTGGCGGCGGTGAGCGCGAGCCAGCCGGTGACGACGAGCCGCTGGACGACCCGCACTCCGGAGCCGCGCGGCCAGCAGGCGAGCACGAAGGCCGCGCCGCCGGTCAGCACGACGAAGCCGGCGTAGGACACGTACCGCCCGAGGCCGTACAGCCAGCCGACGATCCCGCCGCCGGTCTCCTGGCCGGAGACCGAGACGGAGGTCTCGGAAGGGGCGCCGATGGAGAAGGTGTAGGCGCCGGAGACCGGGTGGCTGTCGGCGGACACGACCTGGTAGCTCACGGTGTAGGTGCCGTCGGGCAGGCCGGCGTGCAGTTTCACGGCGTACCTGGTGCCGCCGGTGCCCTGCGGCTCGCCGCTGTCGACGCGCTTGCCCTTGGGGTCCAGGACGCGCAGCGAGTCGTCGTCCATGGAGACCGGCTCGGAGAAGGTGAGCGTCACCTGGGCCGGGGCCTTGTCGACCACCGCCCCCTGCCGGGGGTCGCTGCCGGTCAGCGCGGCGTGTGCGGAGGCCGGGCCGGCACCGGCGAGCAGTGCGCAGACCGCGGCCAGGAGCAGCAGCACCACGGTCCGGACGCGTGGGGCGGTGATCTGCGTCAAGGTGGTTCCCTCCCTCAGTGACTGGACTGACCTGATCGACCGGACTGATCGGACTGATCGGACTGACCGGACTGACCGGACTGATCGGAGTGGCCGGCGTGACCGGAGTGTTCGGAGTCCGCGGCGGTCGGCCGGTAGGTGGCCGCCTTCACGGGTATCTCGACCGTGACGGGGTCGGACTGGGCGAAGTGCAGCTCGACGGAGACCGTCTCACCCTCCTTCGGCCGGTGCTTCAGGTTCTCGAACATCAGGTGGTTGCCGCCGCTTTCCAGCACGAGCCGGCCGTGTGCGGGGATCGGGAGCGAGTCGGCCTCCTTCATCGTCCCGTCGACGGTCTCGTGCACGCCGACGTCGCCCGCCTCGCTGGTGACCGAGGTCAGCTCGTCCTCGGCGCCGCCGTCATTCGTGATCGTGAGGAACCCGGCCGCCATCGAGTCGGAGACCGGCTGCGGCATGTAGGCCGAGCCGACGGAGAGATCGGCGCCGGTGTCCGCGCCGGAGTCCTCCGAGCCGCAGCCCGCGAGCACCAGGGCGCCGACGAGTGCCGCGGCGGTCACCGCCGGACCCTTCACGGGTTCTCCCCCTTGATCAGCTCGGGCAGGTCCTCGGTGTAGTCGTCGACGGTGGCGTCCTCGCCGTAGAGGACGTAGCCCGCGTCGGTCTTCGGGGAGAAGGCGACGACCTGGGTGCCGTGCGTGGAGACGACCTTGCCGTCCTTGTCCTTGGTCGGCGGTTCGATGGAGATGCCGAGGGTGCGGGCGCCGGCCTGGATGGTGGCGAAGTCACCGGTCAGACCGACGATCTGGGAGTCGATGCCCTTGAGCCACTTGCCGAGCGCGGCCGGGGTGTCGCGCTCCGGGTCGGTGGTGACGAACACGACGCGCAGCTTGTCCTGTTCGGCCTTGGGCAGCTGCTTCTTGGCGACCGCGATGTTGTTCATCGTCAGCGGGCAGACGTCGGGGCAGTGGGTGTAGCCGAAGTAGATCAGGGTCGGGCTGCCCGCGGTCTGCTCGCGGAGGTCGTACTTCTCGCCGCGGGTGTCGGTGAGGACCAGGTCCGGCTTCTCGAACGGCTTGTCGAGGACGGTGGCGGCCTGCTGGGAGGTGTCCTCGGAGACCACGGTGGCGGGCGGCTTGTCGCCGTCGGTACCGCTGCCGCAGGCGGTCAGGGTGAGGGAGGCGGCGGCGAGCAGGGCGGCCGTCGCGGCGAACGTCTTCTTGCGCATAGAAAAATTTCCCAATGTGAGGTGCTCCGGTGCGCACCGGGGGTGCCCCGCACGGGCGGGGGCCCCGGTGCGCACCGGACGTGAGGGTGACTCAGGCGTGGTTACGCCGAGGCCCCGGTGCCGCGCCGGCGGCCGGCCAGTACGCCGTACGCGACGCCCGCGGCGCCGACGACGATGCCGACGATGCCGAGGACCCGGGCGGTGGTGTCGGTGGCGTCGGAGGAGTCGTCGGAGGAGCCGGCCGAGGTGTTCTGGGCGGCCGACTCGGCGTCGTCACCGGCCTTCGTGTCCGACGCGCCGTGGGCGTCGCCCTCGGCGGCGGACAGTTCGAGCACCGGAGCCGGGGTCTCGGGCTCTTCCTGGCCTTCCTGCGGGATCTCGATCCAGCGGACGACCTCCTTGTTGGAGTACGTCTGGATGGCCTTGAAGACCAGCTGGTCGGCGTCCTCGGGCAGCGCGCCGATGGAGACGGGGAACTTCTGGAAGTAGCCCGGCTCGATGCCCTTGCCTTCGGCGGTCCAGGTCACTTTGGTGACCGCCTGGGTGATCTGCTCGCCGTGCATCTCCAGCGGCTTGTCCAGCTTGGACTTGGTGACGTCGATCTTCCAGCCGTCGACCGGCTGCGGCATGACGGAGGCCAGCGGGTGGTCGGTGGGGAAGTTGACCTCCAGCTTGGTGGTGGAGGCGTTGTCGCGCTCGTTGGGGACCTTGAAGCCGACGACCGCGTAGCCGCCCTTGGCGGCCGGGCCCTCCGGCTGCACGGAGACGTGTGCGAAGGCGGGGGCGGACAGGACGAGGACGGCGGTGCCGGCGACGGCGCAGGCGGCGCCGATACGGGAAGCCTTCATGGGCAGGAGCACTCCGCTTCGAGTGAGTTCCGGTGATGGGATGCGCGGGGGCGCGCGTGCCCGCACGGCGGCGGCCCCTTGGCGGACTCCGGACGAAGCGGGAGCGCGGGTGGTCGCGTCGTGTCAGGCGGCGAGGTCGAACGCCGCGGCCGGCGGGCCGCGCCTGATCACCGTGTGCTGGAGTGCGGTGGTACGCAGCCGTGGCGGCACCAGGAACGTGGTGCGCGGCAGGCGCGGACCCGTCCCGGGTGCGCCCGGGAGTCCCGCCCGCAGGGCGCGGACCAGTGCGAACGCTGCGCGCAGGGCGCGTACGAGGGTCGCCTCGGTCACCGACTGGACCGAGTGCGCCGACAGTTCGACGAGTCGCGCCAGCGCCAGGTCGCCGCGGCGCAGCAGCCAGCCGGCGGCGAGGGCCGCGAGGACGTGGCCGAGCAGCATCGGCAGGGAGGGCAGCAGCGAGGCCGAGGAGCCGGCGGTGGTGGACAGGGCGTCCGCCGGGTGGTGCGCCGCCCCGGTGGCGGCGCCGGCGTCCGTGACGAGCCGTGCGTCGGTGAGGATCCGCTGGGCCTGGGCCGGACTGATCGCGGCCGCGGTGGTCCCGCACACCAGCCGTGCGGCCTGCTGGACCAGCGAGGCGTCGGACAGGGAGCCGGTGCCGCCCGCGGCGGCCGGGCCGGCGGCAGCGGGCGCCGCGGCACCGTGCTGGCCCAGTCCGAAGAGCGTGTGCAGCGCGGTCTGTCCGGCCGTCAGCAGGGCCGCGATGCAGGGCAGCGAGCGTACGCGCCCGGTGAGCGGCACGGCGATCAGGACCGCCCCGAGGAATCCCACGCCCAGCGACCACAGGGGAACGGCGGCGCAGGAGGCCAGACTGTGCCCCGCCGCGGCCAGCACGACGCAGACCGCGGCGAACACCGCGGCCCGCAGTATCCGGAGGTCGGCTCCGGAGCGCGCCGTGCGCGGGTGGGGGGCAGTCATGGCGGGCTCATCATCCCACTGGTGCCGCCTTCGCAGTACGGCAGGTCCGCAAGATGCCGTAGGACCGGAAGGTGTCCCTCTGGTACGAGCCGCCCCACATACACCGTTCGGAGCCGTGAGCGCGTCGGCTGTATGGGCGTTGTCACGCCGACTCCGTGCTTACGCCCGGACACGGGGGGCAATACGTAACGGTATGTCGAGCCGCGGCCGGGAGGCTGGAGCATGAGCATCTGGTGGTCACTCCATCTGCGGCGCGAGGCTGCGAGCGTGCCCCTGGCCCGGCGTCTGCTGCTCGGCACGATGGAGACCGCGGGCGTCGACCCCGACATCTCCTACGACCTGTCCGTCGCCCTCAGCGAGGCCTGCGCGAACGCCGTCGAGCACGGCGGGGACGGCGGGCCCGGCACTTGCTCGGAGGCGTATCGGGTCACGGCCTACCTCGACGGCGAGCGGTGCCGCATCGAGGTCGCCGACGAGGGCCCCGGGTTCCCCGTCGCCGCCCTGGGCCGTACGGGCGGGGCGGTGCGCTCCGTGCCGGCCGACGCCGAGCACGGCCGCGGCCTGTGCCTCATCCGGGAACTCGCCGACCACGTCCACATCGGCAGCACACCGGGGCGGGCCGGGGCCGTGGTGAGCTTCGACAAGATCCTCAAGTGGAGGAAGGACGCCCCACTGGTGGCCGTGTAGTCCACGAGCGGGACGCCCTCGGCGGGGCCGGCGGCCGGGGTGCCCGTGCGGGGCCCGGCCGCCACCCGGGTGCCGGTGTCAGCCCTTCAGGCCGGCCATCCACGTCTCGACCTCGTCGGACCGGCGCGGCAGCCCGTCCGACAGGTTCCGGTTGCCGTCCTCGGTGACCAGGATGTCGTCCTCGATGCGGACGCCGATGCCCCGGTACTCCTCGGGCACGGTGAGGTCGTCCGCCTGGAAGTACAGGCCGGGCTCGACGGTGAGGACCATGCCGGGCTCCAGCGTGCCGTCGACGTAGGTCTCCACGCGCGCGGCGGCGCAGTCGTGGACGTCCATGCCGAGCATGTGACCGGTGCCGTGCAGCGTCCAGCGGCGCTGCAGGCCCAGCTCCAGCACCCGCTCGACCGGGCCCTCGAGCAGTCCCCACTCGACGAGCTTCTCGGCGAGCACGCGCTGCGCGGCGTCGTGGAAGTCGCGGTACTTGGCGCCCGGCTTCACGGCCGCGATACCGGCCTCCTGGGCCTCGTAGACGGCGTCGTAGATCTTCTTCTGGATCTCGCTGTAGCGGCCGTTGACCGGCAGCGTGCGCGTGACGTCCGCGGTGTAGTACGTGTGCGTCTCCACGCCCGCGTCCAGCAGCAGCAGGTCCCCGGAGCGGACCGGGCCGTCGTTGCGCACCCAGTGCAGCGTGCAGGCGTGCGGGCCGGCGGCGGCGATGGTGCCGTAGCCGACGTCGTTGCCCTCCACGCGCGCGCGGAGGAAGAACGTTCCCTCGATGTAGCGCTCGCTGGTCGCCTCGGCCTTGTCGAGGACCTTCACGACGTCCTCGAAGCCGCGCACGGTGGAGTCGACGGCCTTCTGCAGTTCGCCGATCTCGAACTCGTCCTTGACCAGGCGGGCTTCGGAGAGGAAGACGCGCAGCTCCTCGTCGCGCTCGGCGGTGACCTTGTCGGTCAGCGCCGCCTCGATGCCGGCGTCGTGGCCGCGCACGACGCGCACCGGGCCGGTGGCCTCGCGGAGCTTGCCGGGCAGCTCGCGCACGTCGGAGGCGGGGATGCCGTACAGCTTCTCCGCCTCGGTGAGGGAGTGGCGGCGGCCGACCCACAGCTCGCCCTGGCCGTCCAGCCAGAACTCGCCGTTCTCGCGGTTGGAACGCGGCAGGAGGTAGATCGTGGCGGTGTGGCCCTCGCCCTCGGGCTCCAGGACCAGGACGCCGTCCTCGGTCTGGTTGCCGGTGAGGTACGCGTACTCGACCGAGGCGCGGAAGGAGTACTCCGTGTCGTTCGACCGGGTCTTGAGGTTGCCGGCGGGGATCACCAGGCGCTCGCCCGGGAAGCGGGCGGAGAGCGCGGCACGGCGGGCGGCGGTCTCGGCGGCCTGGGCGATCGGCTGCAGGTCGTGCAGTTCGGTGTCGGCCCAGCCGGACTTCATGTTCTCGGCCAGCTCGTCGGACACGCCCGGGTACAGGCCGTTCTTGCGCTGCTTGATCGGCTCTTCGGACTCGGTCTCCGGGGTCTCCGGGGTGAGCTCCTCCGCCACGGTCATCCTCCTTGATACGGCACTGGACCTCCCCCATCGTACGGTCGTACGGAAGGGGGCCCAGGGGCGAAGGGCCTGTTACAGCGGACGACGCCGTCCGCTATTCGAACCGGACCGCCAGGAGGATGACGTCGTCCTCGCAGTCCGCGTCGTCCAGCCCGTCCGGCAGCAGCGTGCGCAGCACGTGCTCGGCGACGGTCTCCGGGTCGTGGCGGGCCGCCCGCGGCAGGCCGGCCGCCGCCGCGTGCAGCCGGGCGAAGGCGAGGTCGGACGAGTCCCCGGTGCGGTGCAGCAGCCCGTCGGTGTACAGCAGAACCGTCTCTCCGGGTTCGGCCTGGATCTCCACGCTGGGCGCCTCCCAGCAGGCGAGCATGCCGAGCGGCGCGGAGACGGAGGTCTCCACGAACTCCGTGCGTCGCTCGCCGGTCAGCAGCGGCGGACTGTGCCCGGCCCCGGCCAGGGTGATGCGGCGCAGCACGGGCTCGCAGTAGCCGAACAGAGCGGTGGCCGAACGGGCGGGCTCGGTGAGCCTGAGCAGCAGTTCCAGGTCGGACAGGACCGCGACCGGGTCCTCGCCCTCCATCACGGCGTACGCCCTGAGGGACGCGCGCAGCCGCCCGGTGGCGGCGACCGCGCTGGGCCCGGAGCCGGTGACGGATCCGACGGCGAGACCGAGGGCCGCGTCCGGCAGCGCCAGCGCGTCGTACCAGTCGCCGCCGCCGCGCGGTCCGGCGCGGCGCCGGGCCGCGAGCTGGACCCCGGGGATCCGCGGCAGCCGGGAGGGCAGCAGCTCCTCGGTCATCGTCGCCATGCACGCGCGCGTGCGCTCGACCTCCAGCAGCCGGGACAGGTGCTCGGTGGCGTACCGGGCGTACAGCCCGACGAGGTGCCGGCGGCGCTCGTCCGGCTCGGCGGGCTCGTCGTACAGCCATACGGCGGCACCCAGGCGGCCCGCGGTCCTGGTGGACAGGGGAAGCGCGTAACTGGCGGCGTATCCGATGCGGGCGGCGACCTCGCGGTGGCGCGGATCGAGCCCCTTGACGGCGAACAGGTCGGGCTCGGCGATGCCGAGTTCGCCGCCCGGCGGTCCGGCCGGCGCGTCGAGGAGCCGCCCGTACGACAGCGAGCTGCGCGGCACGGTCTCGATGTGGCCGAGATCGGCGCGGGCCAGTCCCAGTCCGACCGTGGTGTGCGGGCCGAGGCCGTCGGTCGGTTCCAGTACGACGAGTCCGCGCCGGGCGCCCACCAGGGCGGCTCCGGCGCGCAGGAGTTCCTGGAGCGCTTCGGCGAGGGTGTTCGTGCGGGCCAGGCGCTCGGTCAGCTCGTGCAGTGTCGTCAGGTCCGAGACCCATCCGGCGAGCCGGTCCTGGAGCAGGGCGCCCGGGGCGGTGTGCGGATCGGCCGGGGAGGCGGCCGAAGCGGCGGACGCGACAGTGTGTGCGGGGGACGGAACCGTTGAATCGATTCCGGCCACTTTCGCAGGGTGAGGGGCGTTCATGGCGTCCGGCCTTCCGACCGGTGCGTACTGCTCAAAAGCATCGCAAACCCCCATGTCATTCTGCGCCGCTAGCAGTGTCTCCACATGTACACGCACTCGTGAGGAGATGTCCAGCATTGTCCTGCTGGGATTCCTGGTGTCCATGAGGCTGAAGTGGTCTCCTTCTCAACCCCTTGCGGAAAAGCGAAGTTGGCTTGAAACTGCCCCAGAGGACGTCTTGTTGCGGTCTTCTGGGGGTGCTCCACGGAGCGTCACAGCGGTCGTGATGGGTACGTACTCGGTGAAGGCCAGGGGTGGTTGGGAGCCATCCGGAACCTGGTGGCGGACCCGGGCGTCCTATCCACCGACGACCGTGCCCCATCCTCCCGTGGCGGAGGCGGAGAGAAATACGCGGGACGGCAAAACGCCAGACTTCGCCACCCCCGCGCCACGCCCATGCTTTTGGTGGACGCAGTATGGACGCGGCGGCCGCGGACGCAGTCAATGCTCGACCCATAGGGGTTCCCCTTGCCTTTCGGCAGGGATGTGATGCGCCAACAGCTACGCACAGCGAAGTGATCGACACATGGTGTGATGTGACCACGGTGTTGCCAGGCGTGCAACGGAAAGGAACGAGCGCTCATGCGCGAGATCCTCGGAAGGCGACGCAGGCTCTTGTCCCGGCGCAGCGACCGGAGGCCTGACCTGATCGGCACGGCCCTGACCTACGCGACGCAGTGGCAGTGGCCCGTACTCCCGGGAGTGGCGGCCGACCCGCGGGCCCGCTCGCGCTGCGGCTGCCCCGACCCCGAGTGCACGGTGCCCGGCGCGCATCCCTTCGATCCCGGCCTGCTCGCGGCCACCACCGACGCGCGCATGGTGCGCTGGTGGTGGACCAACCGGCCCGCCGCGCCGATCATCCTGGCCACCGGCGGCAACGCCCCGTGCGCCGTCTCCCTGCCCGCCCTGCCGGCCGCCCGCGCCCTCGCCGCGCTGGACCGGGCCGGTCTGCGGCTCGGCCCGGTCGTCGCCGCGCCCACCCGCTGGTCGATCCTCGTGCGGCCCTACACCATGGAGCAGCTGGGCGAACTGCTCTACGCCAAGGACTTCGTCCCCGGCTCCCTGCGCTTCCACGGTGAGGGCGGCTATCTCGCGCTGCCCCCGTCCGCGACCGGCCGGGGCGCCGTCCGCTGGGAGCGGGCGCCGCTGCCCGGCTCCGCCTCGCCCTGGGTGCCCGACGTCGAGGCCGTCGTGGACGCGGTGGTCGACGCCCTCACTCGTACGGGTGTGAGCGCACCCGAGTTGTAGGGGTGTCGGGCGCGCGGGCAAGTCCGCTCCCGCCCGCGCTCGTTATCGTCCGCTCCATGCCGCTTCATGCTGGGAAGCGCCGCGCCGCGCGGCCGCGCCGCGGTGGACCGGATCCCCGAAGGCTCCGGCTGTTCGCCCTCGCGGGCATCGTGGCGTGCGCGGTCGTACTGCCGTTCGCGGTGGCATCGGCGGGCCCTCCGGGCGGCGGGGAGAACGAGGCCCGGCCGGCCGTCCGCCTCCAGCCACAGGACGCCGGCCGTGCCACCGGGGAGGCGGACGGCCACGGGGCCGGCCCGGCGCCCGGCGGCATCGACGGCGAGCCCGCAGGCCGGATCGCGGCCACACCGCTCCGCGCCGGCCCCGTCCGCTCCCCGCTGCAACCCGGCACGGCCACCGCCGTGCGCTGCGGACCCGCGCTCACCTCGCCCGGCGGCATCGAAGCGCAGACCTGCGTGGTGACCCAGGGCGCCCAGACCTGGGCGCGGACCTACTACCGCAACACGACCGGCGAACCGCTGGAATCCGTCCTGAGCCTCATGGGGCCCGGCGGCCGCACCGTGCGGACGCGCTGCGCGGTCGGCGCCGAGGCCGAGCCGGGAACCTGCGAGACCCCCCGGGGACGCACACGGGGCGGACCGGCGGCGTACGGCGCCGTGGCGGAGTTCGCGAGCCGGGCCGGCGACGGGCCGCCGCTGCTGCGCGCGGGGAGCAACTCGCCCAGGGAGACGGGCAGTTGACGGACGGCTGCGTTCCGTGAGCGGCCGGGCGCATGGAAAGACCCGGTTGCTGGCGACGGGGGATGCACCAGCAACCGGGCTACTCGAACGGTAACAAGAGATCGGCGGTTAGCAAATTCGATCTCCTGTTTTCCGGTCATCGACTTGCCTGTTTCGGCCGGGAGTTGTGACCGGAGTCACCCGCCCCTGTCCGGTGGCCCGGCCGACCGCCTGTCGGCCGGGCCGGGGCCCGCGGCCGTGCCTCAGCTGAGCGTGACCTGCCGGTTGGTCAGCCCGCCGCGTGCCCGGCGCTCGTCGGCGGTGAGCGGCGTGTCCGAGGCCAGGGCCTCGGCGAGGCGCTCGGCGAACTCGGCGGCCGGCTTCTCCACGTCCTGGGCGGTGACCCCGCTCGGCAGGTCCCAGACCGGGACGGTCAGGCCGTGAGCGCGGAAGGAGCCGACGAGACGGGTGCCCTCGCCGAGATTCGACCGGCCCGCCGCGTGCAGCCGGGCGAGAGCGTCCAGAAGCCGCTCCTCCTCGTGGGGCATGACCCAGCGCAGGTGGTTCTTCTCCGGCGTCTCGCACCAGTAGGCGGCGTCGACGCCCTGGAGCCGGACGGTCGGGATCGCCGCGGCGTTGGCCCGCTCCAGGGAAGCGGTCACCTCCGGCGTGGCGTTGTCCGGGTCCGGGACCCAGAACTCGAAGCCCGCGTGCACCTGCGGCTCGAACGGCCCCTCGGGGGCGAGCAGGTCCTGCAGCCGCGGTCCGCCGGCCGGTGCGCGGCGGCCCTGCACCGGCGTGCCCGGCTGGGCGGTCAGGGCCCGCTGGAGGGTGTCGGCGAGGTCGCGGCTGATGTCGCCCGACGCGGTGTCGTTCTGCAGTCCGAGGAGCACCGAGCCGTCGTCGCGGCGCAGGGCCGGCCAGGCCATCGGCAGCACCGTGGCCAGAGTGACCGAGGGGACGCCCTCGGGGAGGCCGTCCTTCAGCGTCAGCTCGGCCGTGGCCGCCGGCACGAGCTCGCGCAGCGCGACCCAGTCGCACTCGCCGGGCAGCCCCTCGAACGGCCGGTGCACCAGCTCGGTCGCGGCATGGGCGGCGGCCCGGCCGTGGCAGGCCTTGTAGCGGCGACCGCTGCCGCAGGGGCAGGGTTCGCGGGCGCCGACAACCGGAATCTCCCCATCGGCGCCCGCACCGCGGGTTCCGTCGCTGAGCTGAGGGCGCTTGGCCTTCGTCTGGGGTCGCTTCTTGGCCATCTTGGGTGTCTCCCGGTTACGGCTCTTCTCGTACGGGCGCGAGCCTAGCCGTTCACACCTTGGCCGACGGGACCCTGTGGACAACGGGCGCTCCGTGGCGTCGTCCCCTGCCGCCAGAGGCGCCCGGTCAGCCCAGGTCGTCGAACGCGTCGGCGAAATCCAGGCCGGGCATCTCGGACACCGACGGCGCCGCGACCCGCGTGGCGAAGTCGTCGCGGCGGTGCCCCGCGTCCGGGTCGTGCACGTCGTCGTGGACGACGACCCAGACCGTGACCTCGCCGCGCGCGTCGTCGCGTACGCCCCAGTCGTCGGCCAGCGCGGTGATGATGTTCAGGCCCCGCCCGCCGTGCGCGGTCACCGAGGGGGTCGCGGGGGCCGGGCGGGTCGGGCCGCCGCCGTCCGTGACCTCGACGACGAGCCGGCCTCCCGGGTCCACCCGCCAGGCGGCGCGGACGTCGCCGTCCCCGGCCAGGGCGTCGCCCAGTGGCCGGCCGTGCTTGCACGCATTGCTCAAGAGTTCCGAAAGGATCAGTACGGCGTCGTCGATGACCGATTCCGCCACGCCGCCCCTGCGCAACTGATCACGCATGCGGTGTCTTGCTTCCCCCACGCCCGCAGGGCCATGGGGCACGGCCATGCTCGACGACGTGGGCACCTCCTGTGCCACCACCAACGCCACCCCCGAGACCTCCTTCGCCCCACGCCACGGTGTGGATGCCCCATCGACCTGAGCCGGAAACCGGCCGATCGCCGTCCCGTGACGCATTCGACACGGTCGAACACGGTCCGAACGCGCCGGAGCACACCCTGTGACGATGTGGCTCGTTTTCCCCGGTGCGGCGGGGGTCGGCGAACTCGTCGGTGCCCGGACTCCGGGCACGGACCCGCAGAGGGAACGGGCCCGAGGGCGGATCAGCGGCCGAGCCGCTGGAGCACCGCCCGAGGCCGGTTGGTGATGATGGCGTCGACCCCCAGGCGGACGCAGAGGTCGACGTCCTCGGGGTCGTTCACGGTCCACACGTGCACCTGGTGGCCCGCCCCCTTCAGGCGCTCGATGTACGCGGGGTGGTTGCGTACGATCCGGATCGAGGGGCCCGCGATCCGGACACCGGCCGGCAGCCGACCGTCGCGCAGCCGGGGCGAGACGAACTGCATCAGGTAGACCGTGGGCAGGGCCGGCGACGCGGCCCGTACCCGGTGCAGCGAACGGGCCGAGAAGCTCATCACCCGCACCGGGGAGTCGGCGGCGGAGGCCGGGGCGTCGAGGCCGAACTTCTTCAGGAGCGCGAGCAGCCGCTCCTCCACCTGACCCGCCCAGCGCGTGGGGTGCTTCGTCTCGATGGCCAGCTCCACCCGGCGGCCCGCGTCGGACACGAGTTCGAGAAGCCGCTCCAGGGTGAGGACGGAGGTCTCCTCCCGGTCCTCCGGCCGGTGCTCCCAGTCGGGCTCCTCGTCGCGTGTGCGCCAGAACTCCCGGGTCTTCCGGGCCCCGAAGTCCAGGGCGGCCAGCTCGGCGAGCTCCAGCGCCGAGACCGCGCCGCGGCCGTTGGACGTGCGGTTCACCCGGCGGTCGTGGACGCAGACGAGATGCCCGTCGGCGGTGAGCCGCACATCGCACTCGAGGGCGTCCGCCCCCTCCTCGATCGCCTTCTTGTACGCGGCGAGGGTGTGCTCGGGAGCCTCTTCCGAGGCGCCCCGGTGGGCGACGACCTGGATGCGCTGCTGTCGTGCGTGGGTCACCGCGACATGGTGCCACCGTGCGGGGGCGGACGTCCGGCCGGAGGTGCCGACGGCCACGCCCGTTTAGTCTTGGATGACCTGTAGTAAGTAAGCGCCGCGGGTCCACAGCGACCGCTTATGGTGCTCTGACGGCCCGTGGGAAAAGCTGACGGCAGGCAAAAAAGGCATGGACACCTCCATCGCGCCGGACCGTGAAGCAGCGCCCGCGAGGGTGGCCGAGCGCGACCAGTGTGACCGGACGACAGCCGTGGACCGAGGAGAAAAGCTGTGAACACCGAGAACGAGGGCACCACGGTACCCCCGGCCCCGTCCGCACCCCCCGTGCCGGTGGAATCTCCCGCAGCCCCCTCCGAGCCTCCCGCGCCGACGGAGGGCGCACCGACGACGCCGCCGGCGAACACTCCGGGAGTAGCGGACCGGCCGCCGGCGCCCGCCGCGGACCAGCATGCCGCACCCACCGCCGCGGAGCCGGGAGGCACGCCCCAGGCCCACGCCTCCCACGGTCACCCGGGCGCACAGCCCCCCCAGGGTTACCCGGGCCCACAGGCCTCCCACGGCCACCCGGGGCACGCGCCCCACGGGCCCGCCGCCCGGGGCTCGGCGCCCGACGCCTCCTGGCCGCCGCCCCCGCCGCCGGCCTCCCCGTCGTACGGCGGTGGGGGTGGCGACGACGGTTCCGGCGGCGGCTGGGGAGCCTCCTACCAGCCGCCCGCGCCGAAGTCCGGCCGTGGCCGCGGGGGTTTGGTGGCCGCGACCCTGATCGCCGCGCTGGTCGCGGGCGGACTGGGCGGCGGACTCGGCTACACCCTCGCCAAGAACAACGACGAGACCGGCTCCACGACGGTCTCCGCCTCCGAATCCGGCGGCTCCGTCAAGCGCGACCCGGGCACGATCGCGGGCGTGGCCGCCAGGGCGCTGCCCAGCACGGTCACCATCGAGGCCGAGGGCAGCAACGGCGAGGGCGGTACGGGCACCGGCTTCGTCTTCGACAAGCAGGGCCACATCGTCACCAACAACCACGTCGTGGCGGAGGCGGTCGACGGCGGCAAGCTGAGCGCGACCTTCCCCGACGGCAGGAAGTACGACGCCGAGGTGGTCGGGAACGCCCAGGGCTACGACGTGGCGGTCATCAAGCTCAAGGACACCCCGTCGAACCTTAAGCCGCTCACCCTCGGCGACTCCGACAAGGTCGCGGTCGGCGACAGCACCATCGCCATCGGCGCCCCCTTCGGCCTGTCCAACACGGTGACCACGGGCATCATCAGCGCCAAGAACCGCCCCGTGGCCTCCAGCGACGGCAGCGCCAGCAGCAAGGCGTCCTACATGAGCGCCCTGCAGACCGACGCCTCGATCAACCCGGGCAACTCCGGCGGTCCGCTGCTGGACGCGAAGGGCAACGTGATCGGCATCAACTCCGCGATCCAGTCCACGAGCAACGGCGGCTTCGGCGGCACCGGCCAGGCCGGCTCGATCGGCCTGGGCTTCGCCATCCCGATCAACCAGGCCGAGTACGTCGCCCAGCAGCTGATCAAGACCGGCAAGCCGGTGTACGCCAAGATCGGCGCCTCCGTCTCCCTGGAGGAGACGACGAACGGCGCCCAGATCACCGAGCAGGGCTCCGGCGGCTCCGAGGCCGTCGAGGAGGGCGGCCCGGCCGCCGACGCCGGTCTCAAGCCCGGCGACGTCATCACCAAGCTCGACGACAGGGTGATCGACAGCGGCCCGACCCTGATCGGCGAGATCTGGACCCACAAGCCCGGCGACAAGGTCACGGTCACCTACGAACGCGACGGCAAGGAGCACACGGTCGAACTCACCCTGGGCTCCCGGGTCGGCGACAGCTGACCCACCCACGGCCGCACCGACCCGCTACCCTGGTCCCCGCGCCGCCGATCACGTGCGGCGCGGGGAGGTGTGCCCGAGCGGCCTAAGGGAACGGTCTTGAAAACCGTCGTGGCAGCGATGTCACCGTGGGTTCAAATCCCACCGCCTCCGCGCAGGTCACAAGCCTTGCAGGTCAGAAGGGGTGCCACTCTCCGGAGCGGCACCCCTTCTATGTGCACCCTGTCTCACCCCGTCCCGCCGGTATCCCGCCTCTGACCAGTGCGTGCGGCCAACCTGCGGCCAGGATTCACGGCCTCTCGGTCCCGCTCCCGTCCTCCGCCAGACCTTGCTCGATCAGGGCGTTCATCCTGTCCTCCTCGCCGTCCAGCACCTTGGCGTAGTAGCGCTGGAGCACGGCGACGCTCTGTCCCGCGCGGCGGGCGGTCTCCGCGAGGCTCACCCCGGAGCGGAGCCAGAACGACACGCACGCGTGCCGCAGGTCGTACGGGATGGCGGCCAGCGGAGAGGCGGCCTGCGCGGGAGTGAGCGCCTTCCGGCGGGCCTCCTTCCACACCGCGCCGTACTCCTGCGACCGGACCGGGCCACCGCGCACGGCGCTGAACAGCCGACCGTCGGCTGTGGTGCCGAACGCGTCGATGTGATCCCGCAGGATGCCGACCAGTACGGGCGGGATGGGCACAGGACGGACCGCCCGGCGGGCCCGGTGCTTCAACTGTCGCTCTTCGTACGGCTTGCCGTCGTCCGTCCATGCCGATCCGACCTGCGGTCGTGCGCCGGCGAGCATGAGCCGCCCCCATCCCTCTGTGGGCAAATCGCACTGGTCGGCACTGAGCATGGACACTTCTTCCGGCCGCATCGCCGCGTAATAGATGCACGCGAAGAACGCGACCAGGTGGGCGCCGCGGGGACCCTGCGTGCGAACGGCGTCCAACAGAGCCCGTGCCTGCGCCGGCGTGGCGACGCTCCGCACGTCCAGTTCCTCCACTGCCTTGGGAGTCTCCCAGTGGACGCGGTGCAGTGGGTTGCCGGGCAGCAGCTCGTGTTCGACGGCCAGGCGCAGGCAATTGCTCAGCACCGCCCGGCGACGCCGGAACGTGTTGGCGGCGGCCGGCTTGCCGTCCTGCCGCTTGGCCAGGTGCTCCAGCACCGTGCGCACGCGCTTGGCGCTGTCCAGGTCGACCACGGCCGGCGCGTTGCGCTCCACCCACGCCAACGCCTTACCCTCCGCCTCCGGCGGTTCCTGGTCGTGGCGTCCCGCGTTGAAACCCCACTGGTACAGCGCCCGACGCAAGAGGTCGTCCGCCGGACGGCCCTTCCCCGTGGGGCATAGAGCCATCGTGGCGATGGTCAGGCTTTCCGCGATGCTCGCGCGATGCTTCGCAGCCGCCGTCGGCCACTTCCGGGCGGCGTGCGCACGGGCATGGGTGTACCAGTTCGTGCGGTTCCGCTCGCGCACCTCGGAGATGGGCAGTCCGGTTTCCGTGTCGAACGGCTCGCCCTTGCGAGTCGCGGACAGCAGTTCCGCGCGGCGTGCGTCGGCGAGCGTCTTGGTGGCGAACTTCTCCTGGAACTCCTCGCCGGCGACCAGCCACCGCAGTTGGAACGGCGCGGCCTTGCTCGGACGCTTCCGGATACTCCAGATGCGCACGTCGTAGCTGTGCATTGCTCTCCCTCACAGCGAAGGGACCCCGCCATAGCGGGGCCCCTTCTGTCTGGTCTGGTTCAGGCTGCGATCTCGTGCTCGGCCCACCACGCGTCCAGGTCGCTGCGGCGACAGCGAATCTGTCCGTTCGGGAGCTTGATGAGCTTCGGGGCCTTGCCACGAGCACGCATGCGGTAGAAAGCAGCGCGGCTCATCTCGATCTCTGCGAGTACTTCGGGGAGCTTGAGCATGTGCGTGCGGGCCATTGCACTCCTCGGGGAAGGCGTGTTCTGGGGCGAGCGAGTTCGAGTGACATTGCTCTGAGTCGTGACTCATCGCGACTCAGAGCCGATCGGGAGGGGGTTGAGCCGCGGTGAGTCACGACTCAGGCTGATGTGATTCGGAGTGCTTGAGGGTGATCCCGTTGTAGGTGGCCACCTGTCGGCCGTAGGCGTCTCGGGGACGAGTGCGGTTGAGTTGGGGTACGACGGAGAGCAGATTGCGGCCGAAGACCTGTTTCGTGCCGGCGCGGACGCCGTTGTCCTCGGCCCAGTCGCGCCAGACGGCCCACAGGGTGTCCACGGGCACGCTGCACGTGGGTCCGGTGGCGCAGCGTTCCCGGAGGAACGCGGAGGTGGGCGAGGCGGTGTCCTGCATGGTCGTGACCGCTTCGCGGCTGGAGACGGGTTCCGTGATCCGGCCCGTGGTCTCCAGCCGGGCCAGCCCGTCAAGGGCCCAGTTGATGATGCCGGGCATTTCGGCGGTGAGCTTGTCCGTGAGGGTGGAGTCTTCCTTGCCCAGCCACGAGACGGTCATGTTGAGCACGATGAAGCGGCGGGCGATGACCCCGGAGGAGTCGCCGAAGTGGGGCAGCTCGTTTGAGAGGATCATCAGCCGGGTGGGTAGCTTCCCTGTCCAGGGCTGGCGGTACTTGCGGTCGATGTCGATCGTGTCCTCACCGGAGATGGTGAGCAGCCGTTCGACGACTTGGCTGTTGTCGTTGGCTGACAGCCGGGCGTCGGAGATGACCGCGAGGGGCTTGCCGACCAGGGTGGACAGCCCGAAGTTGGTGCCGAGTCCTGCCAGGGTCGGCCCGGCGAGGTTTTCTTTTCCGACCAGCATCTTCAGCACGCGGGCGATGGTGCCCTTGCCGGATCGGGAGGGACCGACCATGAGCAGGATCTTTTGCTGGTCGGTGCGGCCGGACAAGACGTAGCCGAACCACTCCTGAAGTGCGGCGATGGCGTCTGAGGCGTCCGGCCAGATCTGCCCCAGGAAGCGCAGCCAGGTGGGCGCGGTCGCGGCGGGGTCGTAGGCGAAGGGTACCGAGACGAGGTTGAAGAAGCCGGGTCCGTGCGGCAGCAGCGCCCGGTCCCGGATGCGCAGCAGCCCGTTGGCGCACGCCACGATCGGACTCCCGTCCACTTGCGCTCCGTCGTTCTGGTCAATCCAGGAGGGGGCGTCGGTCTCGGTGGGCAGCAGCGTGATGGCGCCGAGCGCGTCGAGAAGGTTGCCGATCTTCTGCTTGGTGGGTGCCCAGTCCCTCAGTTCCGGCTGTCCGTCCTTGCCCGGGGCGCTGTAGACGGCGTGTTCGAGTCGGGTGTACATGGCGGCGCGGATCTGTGCTTCGTCCAGCTCGCGCCAGCAGGTGCCGGTCCAGCGCATCCATGAGCCGCGCCAGCGCCGGCACACGAGGTGTCCGTCTTCGGTCTGCCAGTCCGGCAGTAGTCGGCGGGCGACGGCGAGGGGGTTGGAGGGTGCGGGCAGTTCTTCCATGCCGGTCATGCGGCGTTCCTCCGTTCCGGCGTGGTGGGGGTTCCGGTGCAACCGGAGGTGTGGGCGGCGTACTCGGCGACCAGGGCGGCCACAGCCTGCTGTCCGCGGGCGGTGGCGATCTGCCCGCAGGCGCAGGCGTAGGCGGCGGTGGGGGTGTCGCCGTAGCGCTTGGACCAGCGGGCCCCGTCCCAGTGGTGCCGGTAGACCGGCGGGGCGTAGACGCGGAGGCCGGGCCGGTCCGGCGTCGGGTCGCTGCTGGGCTGCGCGTCGCCGGCCGTGAACCGCTTCGAGCGGGGAAGAGCAGTTACGACGCCCTGACGGGCGGCGTCCTTCGGCTCGCCCACGGCCGCCGGGGGCGCGGCCGGTCGGGCGGCGTCCGGGCTGGTGGTGGGGGTCGGTTGGCCTTCCAAGCGGGGGCGGTTCGGGGTGCTCATGCCGCCTCCCGGGGCCGGGCGGTGCGCAGGGAGCTGTCCAGGGCGCTGCGGATCGTGGTCCGGCACTCGGTAGCGGTGAGTCCCACGGCCTCTCCAGCTGCTTGGAAGGCGTCCTCTGCCACGTGCCGGGGGAGGTCGCCCCACGCGACGAACCGCCCCACCTTGAACGCGCTGCGGTTGAGGGTGGTGTTCCGCAGTCCGTCCGGGGCGGCAGCGACCACGGCGCATTCGGCCTCCAGCGCGGCCAGCGCCGCGCGGCTGCCGTCCACCGCCGGCAGCCGCAGCGGGCCCGCAGGGCGTGCGGGAGCGGGTTGCAGGACGGCCAGCAGCCATCCGGGCAGAGGGACGGCCACAGCGCCGCTCAGTGCCTCGTAGCGTCCGGCGGGCAGGATGCTGCCGGCGGCGACGACGTACCCGCCGCACGCCCGGGTGTCGACCGAAGCGGCGACCGTGCCTGCGGTGTTGGGCAGCCGGACGCCGTCCGGGGCGGTGAAGTACAGGTGCTGTCCGCCGCTCGCGGTCCGGGTGCGGTAGGTGTCGGGGACGGCCTGCCCGGCGCGCTCGCAGAGCGCCGCAAAGGTCGCCGCGCCGCAAGGCGCGTCCGAACTGCCCTTGTCCTTGGGCACGTCCAGGTCGACGACGAGCAGCCCGGACGGGCCGGTGGCGATGCCGACGTTGTACGGCGCCTGCGACCACGCGGCCCGGATCCGGTCCGGGTCGGTCGTCGCCCGGTCCTCCCACTTGCGGTGCCCGCCCACGCAGGGCCCGGTGCCGGGGCACGACTTCTCCCCGTGCAGGGCGGGCCGCTTGGTGCCGGGACGGAGCGGGAAGACGTGCCAGCCGCGTTCCGCGGCGTCCAACGCGGCGCGCGTCAGGGACTCGTTCACGCGGCCACCCCCAGGGAGGGGGTGAGGGTGGCGAGGTAGGCGCGGCCGATCCACTCGGTGTAGGCGGGCGGCAGGGCCTCCCGCAGACGCAGGTGATCGGTCGACCAGTCAATGCCTTTGGCCGCGCGGATCTCCTCCACGGTTGCCTTGCCGCCGCCTTGTCCGTAGGCGGCCACGTACGGCCCGTCGTGCCACTGGCCGTGCCGCCAACCGCGCACCCTGCCCCGGTGGTGAGGGTGTGCCGGTTGGGCGGTGGTCCAGCCCCCGAGTTCGAAGTAGCGGTGCATGAGCACTCCGAGGCCGAACATCTCTCCGCACAGGCGGATGTCCTTGCGGACTTCGGACCCGGCCACGTTCTCCATCACGTACGGCCGTCCCGTGGCCTCCAGCGCGGCCCGGGTGGGGGCGATGAGCCTCGGGTAGGTCCGACCGATCGCCGCGTTGCGAGCGGCATTGGTGCCCTTGGTCGGGGCACCCTCACCCTGGCAGGGCGGAGAGGCGTGGATGAAGTCGAATTCGTGGCCGTGCGCGCGGATGAAGTCGATGGCGTCGCCCTGGTGGAAGGCGTCACCGCAGTAGTCCGGTTGCGCCTGGCTGTCGACGCCGGTGACGTGCACGCCGGGCAACAGCCGTGCGAGCCGCTGGTAGCCCTTGGCGGCGCCGCCGATGCACGAGTAGGCGTCCAGCACCCGGAACGGCCGTAACGCGGCGGGCACTCGCCGGAAGGCGGTGGGTTGCGTCATGCTGGGAGACCTCCACAGGTCAGTTGGATGGCAGGTGGACAAGGGCGGCCCCGCGACTTTGGCGAGACGGAGGGGCCGCCCTTGGCGTAGCTAGAAGGGCGGTTCGTTGCTGTAGCCGCCGGGCGCCCACGGGTCGGTGTCTTGGCCGCGTCGGCGCAGCCAGCGAGGCATCCGCGGCAGGGGCAGCAGCAGCCAGCGGCGGTTCTCGTGCCAGCAGGTGCAGGGGTCCCAGTCGGTGCCGGCGTACTCGCCGGTCTCGGGGTCGCCGTAGTGGTACTGGATGCCGCCGACGCCGTCGCAGTCGGGGCAGTCGGGGCGGGGGGTGTCGGTCAGGATCAGCGCGTTGCGGGGCCACGCGCTGCGCTGGATACGGAGTCGCACGGGCTTGGTCTCCCTTGTCAGTGCTTGCCGCGGGCGAGTTTGAGGGTGATTCCGCCGATGCCGATGGGTCCGGCGGCGCCTGCGATGACGGTGGCGGTGTGGGCGGCGGCGTCGAGGAGGAGGCATAGGGCGGCGACCAGTCCCCAGCCGCCGGCCACGGCGGCGCCGGCGATCGCGAACGGGATCAGGGCGCGGCGCCAGGGGATGCCGGTCGGGGCGGGGTCGTGGACGACGATGACGACGGGTTGTCCGGTGGCCTGTGCACGCTGCCAGTCGGCGGCGGGTATGTGCGGGGCGATGTTCCCCGGCGGCCTGTGGTGGGCCATATCAGGGCTCCCTCGGGTGAGCCGCGGGCCCGCACCAGTCGTCTGGTGCGGGCCCGCTCGGGGTGGGTGTACTTGTCGCGTTGCTTGTCGTCTTCCTTGTCGTGCGGCTTGTCGCTTGTCTTGTCTTGTCGCTTGTCGCCTCCCAGGTCAGAAGCCGTTTCCGGGCCTCCGGGGCGCGGGAAGCGGTTCTTGTTCTGGTGGGGCGACAAGCGACAAGTGATCAGCTCTCGGGGGCGTGCTGGCGGTGGACGTAGCGGGCCTTGGTGCCCTCCCCGACGCGTACGGCGGTGCCGTCCGCGACCCATGCCTTGAGCCAGCCGACGACCGTCTGACGGGTCGTGCCGTGCTCGTCCGCGAGGGCGCGGGCGATCGCGGATGCCCCGGTCCCGTCGCGGCCGGCGGCGAGCAGCAGGGCGAGCGCGGCGCGCTGGGCGGGGCTGTCCTGCTGCTCGCCCTGCAGAGCTGAGAGGTTCAGCCCGGCCGGCGCGGGCGGCCCGCTGTCCGCGGCGGGCGGGTGCGGGTCGGGCGCGGTGCCGAACTCCGCGTCAATCTGCTCGCGGAAGCGGCGCAGCATCTCGTCTTCCGCTGTCGACGCCTGCCCGGACTGCTGATCGCGCAGGGCGGACAGGTTCAGACCCGGACCGGCGCCGGGTTCCGCGCCCGTTCGCTCACTGGCTCCAGGGTGGTGGTCGCGCATCCATGCGGTGCGGTCGGCGTCCCACCGGCGGGCGTAGGCGGGCCCGGCCGCCCGGGCGGAGATGTCGTCGAGGACGGGGTGCCGGTCGGAGGTGGCGGCGATGATCTCCCGGATCTGGTTCGGGAGGATCCGCCACGCCTTGAACAGTCCGGCCGGCGACTCCGGGGTGCCCATGAACCCGGACCCCTTGTAGGGGGCTTGGTCGACGCGCAGGCCGCGGGTGCCGGGGAACATCTTGCCCAGGTCCATGCCCTCGGTCTCACCACCGGTGAGCGCGACGCGGACCTTGGCTTCCCGGCGGATCATCAGGTTGCCCAGCACGCTAGACGTCGCCCCGAGCGCGGTCAGGACGGTGCGCAGGCCCATGGCGCGGGCGATGCGGATGACTTCCAGGATCTTTTCCGCGAGCTTGCGCATCTGCCGGTCGGTGCTGGCCAGGATCTCCGCACCCTCATCGATCACCAGCATGATCTGGGGAATCCGCGGGCCGACCGGGAGAAGGTCGGTGTTGGCCTTGGCCAGCAGCTCCTGGTAGCCCATCTTGCGCTGCTTGGCGACCCGGACGGCGGTCTCCAGCATCAGCAGCGCCTCGTCGTAGGTCCCGGCGAGCCAGTCGACACCGGGCCGCACGGGCTTGCCGTCCGTGCCGTCGATCTCCCCGTTGAGCGCGGGCAGCACCCAGGGCAGGCCCGCGGATCCGGCGTTGAGGTCGATCACCCACGTGAGGACGTCCTCGGCGCGGGCGAACCCGGCGAGGATCGTGTGGACCATGTTGGTCTTGCCCGATCCGGTCGGCCCGACCACGAGCGCGCACTGCTCGCGCAGGTAGGCGAGGATCTGCTCCGCGTTCGTCCGGTACCCCCACGGAATCCCGGTGAGCAGGGACAGGACGCCGTAGTCGGAGGGGTAGGTCCGCTCCTCCATCAGGACGTTGACGGTGGTCACGTCGATGATGACCCGGCCCTGGTCGATGCCCGGCGTGGCGGTCACGGTGCAGCCGTGCGGCAGCCGTGCGTCCGCGGACAGCCGACCGGACTCGGCGGCGATCTTCTGGTAGGTGGCGCCGCCGGGCGGGAGTTCGGCGTCGATGGAGAACCCGGCGCCGGTCGGCCACTGCTCGACCGCCAGGACGCGGACGGTGATGGAGCACACCCGCTGGATGCGGTCGACCCATTCCGCGGCGATCGCCCGGCGCTCGGCGGACAGCTCCCGCGCGACCTGCCGGTCGGCCGCGGCCAGCGCCTCCGTTTCGCGGGCCTCCTCGTAGAGGGCGGTGGAGCGGGCGGCGGCGCCGATGCCGACGCCGATGGTGGCCAGCGATCCGAGGGCGGCCCAGGTCAGGGGGCCGTGGGTCATGGCCCAGGTCGTCCAGCCGGCGCCGACCAGCCAGCTGGCGGCGCGGGTGGCCAGGGTGCGGCCGGCGTTGCGGACGCGCAGGCCGACGATGGTGTGGCCGAGGGCGCCCGCGGCGCCGACGGCCAGGGCCCAGCCCGGGGGCATGGAGGTGGCGGCGCCGGTGGTGGCGATGGCGAAGGCTCCGGTGGTGGCGGACAGGGCGCCGGTCACGGGTCCGTGACCGGCGGCCCAGTCCAGCACCGGGCCACTGCTCACCTGCTGCTTGGCGGTAGCGGTGCTGGCCATGATCAGACGTTCCAGCCCTTCTCGGCCTCCGGGCCGTTGCGGGGGTCTTCGTGCCGGGCGATGTCCTGTTCGTGGACCTGCCTGAACAGCGGGCCCATGTCCTCGGCGACCGCGACGGCGCTCATCACGGCGCCGTAGATGTCGTTGAAGCCGTCCGCGACTTCCTTCTCCAGCGGGAACTCGCTGTCGGAGCGCTCCGCGAGGACCTTCATCACGTTCGCCACGCTGGTGAGCGCGGCGGGCAGTCCCTCGACCATGGCGAGGATCTCCATGGCGTTGTCGGGGTCGTAGGACTGTGCGGCCTGCTCCATCTCGGCAGCGGCCTCTTCGAACCGGAAACCGGACACGTGCTCTCCTCCACTGACGGGATCGTTCGTGCTGGTGGGAACCTGTGCGGCGGGCCGCTCCACGCGGTCGCCGATGCCCTCGGTGCCGTCCTGCGCTGCTTCGGCCTCCGCCGCGGCTTCCTGCTCGGCCTGCCGCTCGCGGATGGCGGCGTCCCGCGCGGCCCGCTGTTCGGCGGCGGTGCGGACCATGCGCCAGTACAGGCGGCGGCCGGGATTCATCAGCCACGGGATATCGAACTTGCGTCCGATCGGGGTGGTGATCAGTCCGAGCAGCCCGAGGGGCAGGGCGAGCAGCGCGGCCAGCAGGCGCCGGCCGTGGAAGCGGGCCGCGGACCGGCGCAGCGCCTGCCGGGCCGCCCTACGGGCCGGGGCCCGGCGCACCGCCCTGCGGTGGGCGTCGACCGCGGCGCGTGCCCGGTTGTCGCGGGCCGCGCGGCCCCGGGTAACCGCCGAGTCCCGCGCAGTACCGGCCTGGCGGGTCGCCGCAGCGAGCATCCGGCCGACCGGCCCGCTGCGGCGGGCCGCCGCGCGCGGCGAGGTGGCGTTGCGGGAGGTCCCGGCCTGTGTGCGGGCGTTGCGGCGGGCGTCGGCCACGGCCCGGCGAGCGGCGGTGGTCTGTGCCCGCTGCCCGGCCCGCGATCCGGCCGCAGCCTGCTGCGATGCCCGCAGTGCCCGGACCTGCCCGAGGCGGCCCGCGGCTTTCCCCACGGCACCGGACGCGCGCTGCGGCGTGGCGCGCCCGGTGTTTCCGCGGCTTTGCGTGCCCGCGGCCGTGCTGGCGTTGCGGGCCAGGGGACCTGAACTGCGGCGGTGCTGGCCCGGCTCCCGACCGGACCGGCCGCCCGTGCGGCTGGCACCCGAGGCACTGCCACGGCTCCCGCCGGCACCGGTCCGGCGTGCGCCCGTGGTGCGGGCGGCGGAGCGGCCGGCCGCGCGGGCGGCGGCCCGTCGGGACTCCCGGCGCGGGTTGGGCGTGCGGCTGCGGGTGGCGGCCACGGTGCCGAGAACAACGGCGCCGGTCGCGGCCACCATGGCGGCGATGGGACCGCCGGCCAGCGATGCGGCGGCGACCATGCCCACGGTGCTGTTCGCACCGGACAGGGCGAGCGGCACGACCGGCCAGCCGCCGGGCGTGTGGTCGACTTCCGCCACGGCCGGGGACGTCTCGGGCGGCGCGGGGACGGGCGGGGGTGGTGCGGTGGGGGCAGCCTCGACGGCTACCGCCTCTGTGCTGAGTTCCGTCATGCTGTGAGCACTCCTTCACGGGAGTAGGGCCCGGCCGGTGCTGTAGGAGGCGGTTGGCCGGGCCTGCCAACAGGGCTTAAGCGGCGCGCTGTTCCTCGGGAAAAGCGCAGGTGGCGCACGTGCCGAGTGAGACCGGGATGACGTATCCGGCGTCGCGCCGGCACTCGGGGCAGGTGCGGCGGGCGGCGTTGGCCTTGGCCAGCGCCGCACGCTTCGCGGGCGTCATCGGCCGGACGGGCTTGGCCAGGTCGACGCGGTAGAGGTAGGCGACCAGCGGTCCGCGGCGGCGCCGCGGACGCTCTACCTGCGCGGCCACGTCCTGCCCGCCGGGCCGCAGCCCGAGCGCGCGAAGCTGCCGGCGGGTCGCCAGCCCGTCAGGGGCCAGCCGCCACCGGTAGACCGGTACGGCGCCCATCACTGGCTCGCGATGGCCAGCTCAGCACCGCGGGCGCTGGGGTCGCGGTGCTCGGCGTAGCGGGCGGACACCCACCCCACCGACCAGCCGCACAGCTCCGCAGCCGAGCGCACCGACATCTGCGCGGCGAACGCGGCGGCCACGATCTGCCGTGCCTCGTCCTCGGGAAACTTGTCCTCGGCCGGCCCGCGCGCCAGCAGCGCGGCCCGTTCACGCTCGGCCCGCTCCTCACGCTCCTGCTGTTCACGACGTTCACGCGCCTCCCGCTCGGCGCGCTCGCGGGCACGGCGTGCGGCGGCTTCCCGCTCGGCCTGTTCACGTTCCCGCTCACGCTGTTCACGCTCGCGTTCACGGCGTTCACGCTCGGCCCGCTCCGCAGCCTCGCGGGCGGCTTCCCGCTCGCGCTCCTCACGCCAGCGCCGCTCCTCCCGCTCCGCCTGCTCGCGGGCGAGCGTGGCCTCGTGTTCACGCTGTTCACGCGCCAGCGCCGCGGCGTGCGCACGCTCCTCGCGGGCCTGCCGGCGGGCGGCTTCCTCCCGCTCCCGCAGTACCTGCTCGCGCCGCTCCCGCTCGGCCCGCTGCTGCTCCTCCATCGCCGCCACGGCGGCGGCGATGGCCCGCCGGTAGGCGAGACTGGTCTCCGCGGTGACGATCAGCAGCAGCGGCGCCACCGCGTGGACAGCCACGCCGACCAGGTCTTTCTTCAGCGCCGAGTCCGCGGTATTGAGGGCGAGCGTCATGAGACCGGTCATCCACCGCAGCACCATCGGCCACCGGCCGCCGTGCCCGCCCAGGCGGGCCAGCACGTCATCGAGCTTGACCACGATCACCACCGCGGCGTCCACCACGAGCGGCAGGATCGGCGCCGTCCAGTCCCACTCCTCGGCCGTGTGCGCGGCCATCAACGGCGTCACGGTGAGGATGGAATAGAGCATCGCCCCACAGACGATCAGCCACGTGCCGCCCGACAGGGCCCGCTCCGCTGAACGCGTCTGAACACTGTTCACGCCGCCTCCCCGAGAGCTTTCGGAGCGGGCGTGAACGCCCGGCGGAACCCGTTGCAGGAGGCGTCGTAGATGAACGCCGCGATGCACCACGTGGACGCCGACGCCGGGCGTTCACCGGCCGGCACCCACGGGGTACCAGCAGGCACGCCGTGGGTGGCGGTGTCGGCGTAGGCGTCCTCACGGGAGGCGTAGACCGTGTGCGGCTCGCCGTAGTGCATCAGCACCGTCAGCGTGTCGCCCTCCACGGGCCCGCGCCTCAACTGCTCGCGCAGCCGGCGGATCTCGATGTCCTTCAGCAGCAGCTCCTGCTGTGCGGCGGAAACCTCCTCCACCGCGCGAGCGAGGAGCGTGCCCACCTCGGACGTGGTCGCCTCCGCCCGCTCCGCGCGGGCGGTCAGCTCCCACACCTCCCGCACGTGGCGGCCCCAGGCGGCATCCGCCTGCCCCTGCACGTCCCGCGCACGGTCGCGGGCATGCTCTGCCGCCTGCTCCAACCGGTGCATCCGGCCGGCGGTGACGATGCGGATCACGCCGCCTCCCCGGAGTCGGCGCGGTTGGCCAGCGCCCGCCGCGCGGCCAGCGCCCGGCGGCGGGCCCGGCGGATACGGCGGGCGTCCAGCTCGGTCGGCGTGCGGTCCAGGGTGATGATCTGCGCGTCCAGCAGCTCGATGTCCGCGAGGATCACGGGCATCTCCCGCTCGATCGCGTCCAGCTCCGCGTTTGTCGGCTCCATGAAGTCGGCGAACGCGGTAACAGCGTCCTGAACTGTGACGATGTGGTTCATGGGTCGTGGTCTCCCTAGCAGGTGAAACGGCCCGAACAGCGCCCCCGGAGTTGCCGCTCCGGGGGCGCGCGCCGTTGAAGTCGGAAAGTCCGGCTCCCCTCAGCGCTGCTCGTGCGAGACGAGCAGCGGAGGCAACCGGCCGCAGCGTGCTGCGGAAGTTGGGTCGCGCTGTACCTCACGCGGGAGATCCCGCGTGGCCGCCTACTTGGCCGAGGAGAGGCGGCGTAATCCCCATTCAGTTGTCAAAGAACGACCAGTCCAGGGCCTTACGGCGAACCGCAGCCACCCTGCCCGGCATAAGGACTGACTCGTCGGTGTTGGTGGGGTTGTACCAACAACAACTGCCCTGAGTTTCTCCATGAGTTGTTGGACCGTCAAGGCGAAGCGCGTATGTTGTTGGCACAAGTCAGCCAACTAGCAGGGAGGCACCGTGCGGGAGCAGCGCCCGAGGTACCACCGAATCGCGGATGACCTGCGAGGACAGATCGAGAGAGGGGAGCTGGGGGCCGGCGAACAGCTCCCCACAGAGTTCGAGTTGGTGGAGCGCTACGAGGCGAGTCGCAACACCGTGCGCCTGGCCCTGCGACGCCTGACCGAAGAAGGGCTCATCATTGCTGGTCAGGGGCGTGGGAGCTTCGTTCGCCGCAACCTGACGCCAGCAGTCTGGGACTGGTCGGTGCTGGAGTCGCGGGCCCGACACAAGTCAGACGAACGCGGTGACCAGTGGGCCAGCATTGTGGCCGAAAGTGGTCGCCAGCCTCGTCAGGAAGTCCGCGTTTCCATCCGGCGTCCGTCGGCCGAAATCGCGGAACGCCTCCAGTTGGACCCTGAGACGGCTCTGACCGTCGTACGGGAACGAGTGCGCATAGTCGACCAGGATCCGTACGCCTTGGCCGACTCCTACTTCCCTGAAGAACTGGTCAGGGGCACGCCCCTCATGCTGCCGGAAGACGTGTCAGCGCCCGGCGGCGTCCTGGCCAGCGTCGGTCTCGTCCAGGCTCGCTACCGCGACGAGATCACCGTGAGGATGCCGACGCGTGCGGAGATCGAAAAGCTGTCTCTGCCCGCTGCTACTCCCGTGGCCGTGCACATGCGTACGGGCTACGACGAGAACGACCGCCCGCTACGAGTGATGATCACGATTCTTCCGGGAGACCGCCATGTCATCAGGTACGACGTTTCGGCAGAGTGAGCGCGTCTCGCAGGAGCAAGCAAGCGTGAAGGCCCTCCGAAGTATCGACTCGGCTCTTCCCCGAAACCGCCGCCCTGAGCGCGTCTGGTACACGTCCTACGGCTCGAACATGCACCTAGACCGGCTCGCCGCGTACATCAAGGGGGGCCGCCCCTCAGGCGCAGCAAAGTCGTACCCAGGGTGCCGCAACCCTGCCATGCCTACTCGGTCCATCCCGGTGGAACTTACCGGGGCGATGTACTTCGCGACCGAGTCGCCCGTTTGGGGGGGAGGTAGGGCCTTCTACGACCCGCACGTGCCAGGGCGCGTGCTGGCCAGAGCACATCTGGTGACTGCCCAGCAGTTCGCCGACATCGCAGCCCAGGAGATGTACAGAGAGCCGGGCACTGACCTGGATTTGGGGGACGCGCTCACGCAAGGGCGAGCCGTGCTCGGGGGAGGCCGCTACGAGACGCTTGTGTGTGCCGGCCAAGTCGACGGTATGCCCATCCTGACCTTCACGGCGCCGTGGGGCATGGATGACGTTCAGTGGGTCGCTCCGTCCGCGGCCTACGTGCGCTTCCTGGCGTCAGGCTTGCTGTCTGCCGGTGCGTGGGATGCGGAAGCGGTCGCCTCGTACGTCGCGGCTTGCCCCGGCGCGGTTGGCCACTGGTCAGAGCAAGGCATTGCCGATCTGCTGAGTGAGGGGGCATGAGGCCCCCCGCCTCAGAGCCATTTGGCCATCCTGCGGCCAAGGGGGCGCTCAGGAGCCGGGCGCACGAGGAAAAACACCAGCTCACATGCCGTTTGTCGTGTCCTTACCCGGCGGCCTTGAAAACCGTCGTGGCAGCGATGTCACCGTGGGTTCAAATCCCACCGCCTCCGCGCGATGAGCACTGAGAAGGGCCCCTGACTTGGGTAGTCGGTCGGGGGCCTTTCGCATGCCTGGACCCCGGGGTTCGGCTCAGGCCCACGCAGAGGGGAGCGACCTCCGCGTACGCCGTCGGACTGCGTAGCCTCCGATGCCGGCCAGGGTCAGCACGATCCCGAGGCCCCCGAGCGTCGCCAATACCATCGGCACGGTGGAGTCCTCCAGCACTCGTCCCTGCACTCCGGAGGCCCCGACACTGCCCGACTGCTCGCTGAGGTGGAAACGCGAGTCGTTGGAGTTGTCCCGGTGGTCGCCCAGCAGGAACAACCGTCCGTCCGGCACCGTCACGTCGTACGGCCCGACCGCCGGGTTCTCTTCGCTGTCCGTCGCGTACGGCTCGTCGACCGGCTTCCCGTTCACCGAGACCCGGTTCCCCTCACCCGCCACGTGATCGCCCCCCATCCCGATGACCCGCCGCAGCATCGGTCCGAGTGGACTGTGCTCGGGCGCCTCGATGAGCAGGACGTCGCCCCGGTGTATTTCGCTCGGGTCGATCCGCTCCATGAACAGTCGATCGCCCTGGCGGTACGTGGGTCTCATCGAGTCACCCATGACCGTGACCATCTTGTAGTTCGCGAGCGTGTAGGCGATGGTCCCCACCAGGAGGGCCAACCCGAGTGGTGCCAACACCCAGGCCGCATCTCTCCACCTGCCGACTGCTCTTCGCTGCCGCATGATCTTCCCTCTTCGTGAACCGCCCGACGGCTGTGCGGGCCAGCAGAGGCTATGCGGCCTCGGGCTTTCGGCATGTCCTGGGCTGTGACAGGGCTGTGACCGGAAGTGTGGCTTCCGCCACCGTCGCGGGGCTTGTTCCCTGGTGGGGTGGGGTGATGAGAACCTCCCTGCCTCGCGCGGCCCTTGGGGCACTGGCCGCCGCCGTCCTGCTCGGTGCCTGTGGCACGCAGACCGCCGGGCCGGGCGGGGAGGGGGCGGGGGTGTGCGGAGCGGGGGCCGCCGGCGGGGGGCCGGATTCCGGTGCCGGTTCCGGGGCCGAGGCCGGGGCGTCGGCGCAGGACGGGGTGCGGGTCGTCGGGATGGTCGAGCAGGACCGTGGCGGCGCCTCCTCGTGTGTCGTGGCGTACTCGGTGACCAACCAGGAGGCCGAGCCCTTCACGTACACCATCACCTTCTCCCTGACCGGCGCAGAGGGAGGGGCGATGTCGAACACCGAGGAGACGGTGGCCTCCGTGGGGGCCGGCAGGACCGTGCGCCGCACCCTGGAGCCGGTGCCCGGTCACGCCGACGCCGGCGAGGTGCGGATCATCGACGTCAAGAGGGTGCCCTCGGACGAGGCGCCGGCGCCGGACGGCCCCTGCCCGTCGTCCGGGCTGCGCCTGACCGCCGACGACGGGGACGCGGCCATGGGGCTGCGTGTGGTGGGGCTGCGTCTGGAGAACTGCGGCAGCCGCCCGTACTCCCTCGACGGCTACCCGGCGCTCGGGCTGCTCGACGAGGACCACGAGCCGGTCGGGGGGATCGGGATCGTGCCCGGCGGGGAGGGCATCGCTCTGGTGGGCGGGTTCGACGACCCGCCGCGGCCGGTGACGCTGGACCCGGGCGAGGCCGCCGTCTCGGGGCTGATGTGGCGCAACACCACGGGTTCCGGCGAGCCGGTGGACGTGCCCTACGTCAGGGTCCGGGCCCTGCCCGGCGCCGACCCGGTGATGGTCGCGCCGGACCTCGACCTCGGAACCACGGGGAAGCTGGGCGTCAGCGCGTGGCGGAAGGACACAGCGAACGGAGCGTCGGCCCCGCCCCGGCCCTGACGCCCTCCTACAGCTCGAAGTCGCGGGCGAGTGCCGGCCAGTCGACGTCCCGAAGGGCGGGTTCCGCGGCGCAGGCGGACGGGACGTACGGGGTCGGCTGGAACCAGACGACGGTCAGTCCGGAGCGGTACAGGACCGGGTCGTTGGCCGGATCGAGGGCCGTGGAGGAGAAGAGCCCGACGCAGGCGACCGACGGCAGCACCTCGACCCGGCCGAAGGCGCCGGCGTACTGGTCCGGGTACTCGCGCGGCGGCGGCACCAGGTGGACCGGCGTGTTCGGGAAGGCGCGCTCGGCGGTGCCGAGGAGTGCCTTGATGCGCAGGTCGTTGACCGGTTTGCACGGGTAGCCCTCCAGCAGGCCGCCGTAGGTCGAGGTGAGGCGGAGTTCGGCGAGGTCGACGCTGCGGCCTGAGGCCAGGACGATCCGGGTCAGCGACATGGTGGGCACTTTAGGGCGGTGGTGCATGGGGGGCTTCCGGTTTTCGCGCGGGTGCCGCGTGCTCTCGCGCGGGCGCCGCGCGTGGGCCGTGCCGCCGGTCGTGGAGCGGGCGCGGTGCGGGTGGTGGCGCGCGGGGCGTGGCGTGGTGCGGGCGTGAAGCAGGGCGCGGTGCGGGTGGGGGGCTCGGGCCGTGGGGCGGTGCAGGTGGTGGGGCGGGCGTGGGGTGGCTCGGGTCATCGGGCGGTGCAGGTCGAGGGCGGTGCGGGTGTCGTGGCGGCGGTGCGGGTGCCTCGTGGGGTCAGGGGTGGTGGCCCGTCATCCGGGCCGCCGACGCGATCGTCGCGCGGGCCTCGCGTTCGGACAGGCCGGTGTTCAGTGCCGCGTCGACCAGCGGGTCCACGAGCGCGGGGCCGATGCCGTCCTCGTAGGCGCGGCAGGCCGCCCAGAACAGTCGGGTGTTGCGCTGGCCCTCGTGGGCGGCGAGGACGAACTGGACGAGGCCCTGGCCGTGTCCGCCGGCCGTCGGGGGCGCGGGCCGGTGTGCGCGGGGCGGGGGGACGAGCAGTCGCAGGAGGGCGGGCGGACAGGCGGCGGGGGCGAGGTGGGCGGTGCCCGGCGCGGTGGCGTACGTGCCGTGCCGGGTGCGTGAGCCGGGGCCGACGAGGTAGCCGCCGGCGCCCCGGATGTCGATGCCCGGGGCGAGGCGCCCGGCGGAGTTGGGGACGACGACGTCGGGCGGGCCGCTCAGCCAGAGGTGGCGGCCTCCGCTCGGGGTCAGGACGACCACCGTGGGCGGGATCGTGAACAGGTGCCGCAGGGCCAGTTCGCGCAGGGCGGCCGAGGAGTCGGTGCTCGACTTCGTGTCCAGGTCGACGCCGATCAGGTGGTGCGGGGGCAGTCCGCAGGCGATGCCGTAGCCGGTCGCCCAGGGTGCCGCGGCGAACAGCTCGCGGATGCGCACCGGGTCGGTGGAGGCGTCGTGGACCCCGTGGCCGAGGCGGCCGCACTCGCCGTGGCAGGGCGCGGCGCCGGGGTCGTCGCGGTGGGGGGACCGCAGGGCCGGGAGCTTCGTCCGGGACAGGGGGATGACGGCCAGCCCGCGTTCTGCGGCTGACAGGGCGTGTGCGAGGGCCAGCGTCGTGGCCTGCCGGTCGGTGGTGGCCATGCGTCCATGTTCGTACGTACGTTCGAAAAAGGGAAGGGGGGTCGTGCGCGGCGCGCCGGGGCCGGGGTGAGGGGCGGAAGGTGTGCCGGAACGCTTCACCCCTTGCGGCGCTTGGTGTCGAACTGTCCGTACTGCGCTGAGCCGGGGCGCAAGGGGTGCAAAGGGGTTTATCGACTTGTCCTCACGCTTGAGGGCGAATCGGGGCTTCCGGGGTGGTTCGCCGGGGATCCGTGGGCAACTCTGATCACGCGACGTCGTGCACAGCGTCGAGGCGGTCGGCCAACTGCCTTGGCACAGGTCCTGGTTCACGTACTTACGCGTTGTCGGCAGCATGCCGGTGCGCACCTGTTCTGGAGGAACACATGGCAAGCATCCGTACTGCCCGCGTCATCGCCGCCGTCGCCGCCCTCCCGCTCGCCGCCGCGCTCTTCAGCGGCGTCGCGACGGCGGACAACGGCGCCTTCGCGGACGACGGATCGAACGCGACGGCTGCCGAGGCCTCCGCCGGCATCATCGGTAGCGGCGTCGGCGACGACAACAACGGCAACTCGTCCACCACGCAGCAGCAGGCGGTCGGCTCCGGCGCCTCGAACCAGAGCAACACCGCGCAGGTCGACGGTTCCGCCTTCACGGCCATCAACCAGGGCAACGACAACACGTCCGTCACCTTCACCCCGCTGTGGTGGTGAGCTGAGGGACCGGTGCGCGGCGCTCCGGCGCCGGTCCCTCACCTTCTGTGCGGGTGTGCTTGATGGGGTCGTACGGCGTCCGGGCGGCGGTGCTTCGGCATCGTCGCCCGGACGTCCGTGCGTGTCCGGCCCCGTCCGGCGGGCCGGGGCCGGACCGCGGCCCCCAGGGGTGAACCCGTACTCCGCCTCCTCCGCTCGTCCACCTACAGGAGGTGCAGCCAGCCCCACCCCTACAACCTGAGGGGGACTCTGCTTCGGGACCTGCGGCCGATCCGCGGCAAGGCCCCCCGCTCATAGCGTTGAGCCATGACCACACCCGTCTGCACCAGCGCTTCGAACGCCGCTACAGCAGTGCCGCAGACCTTCCCGTACCCGTCGTTCTCGTCGTACGTGAAGGCCCGCCAGCCGGTGCTGCTGCGTACCGCCCGGTCGCTGACCGCGAACCCGAGCGACGCCGAGGACCTTCTGCAGACCGCGCTCACCAAGACGTACGTGGCCTGGGAGCGCATCGAGGACCACCGAGCCCTCGACGGCTATGTGCGCCGGGCGCTGCTGAACACCCGGACCTCGCAGTGGCGCAAGCGCAAGGTCGACGAGTTCGCCTGCGACGAGCTGCCCGAGCCGGAGCCCGCGCCGGGCGGTGACGACCCGGCGGAGCGCCAGGCGCTGCACGACGCGATGTGGAGGGCGATCACCAAGCTGCCGGCCCGGCAGCGGGCGATGGTCGTCCTGCGGTACTACGAGGACCTCAGCGAGGCTCAGACGGCCGAAGTGCTCGGGGTGTCCGTGGGCACGGTCAAGTCGGCGGTGTCCCGGGCGCTGGGCAAGCTCCGCGAGGACCCTGAGCTGGGACTTGTTCGGTAATGCGGTCTTCTGTGGCCGGCCGGTGACGAGCCCTGTCGGGCACCGAGCACTGATCGATCACCCGGGAGTAGTGACATACCGCGCGGTATGTGCGCAGAATCAGCGCAACCCTTACCGCCGCGTAGGCAATGTCGCCCCGGGAGGACACCGTGCTGAGCACGATGCAGGACGTACCACTGCTGATCTCGAGGATCCTGACCCACGGGTCGACGGTCCACGGCACCTCCCAGGTGACCACCTGGACCGGTGAGGGCGAGCCGCACCGCCGCACCTTCGCCGAGATCGGCGCCCGCGCCGCGCAGCTGGCGCACGCCCTGCGCGAGGACCTGGGCGTCGGCGACGACGAGCGCGTGGCGACCCTGATGTGGAACAACGCCGAGCACGTCGAGGCGTACTTCGCGATCCCCGCCATGGGATCGGTTCTGCACACCCTCAACCTCCGCCTTCCGGCCGAGCAGCTGGCCTGGATCGTGAACCACGCGGCCGACCGGGTCGTGATCGCCAACGGTTCCCTGCTCCCCCTGCTCGCCCCGCTGCTGCCGCACCTGAAGACGGTCGAGCACGTCGTCGTCTCGGGACCGGGCGACCGCTCCCTGCTCGACGGCGCCACCGCCCAGGTGCACGAGTACGAGGAGCTGATCGCCGGGAAGCCGGACTCCTACGACTGGCCCGAGCTGGACGAGCGGTCCGCCGCCGCCATGTGCTACACCTCCGGCACCACCGGCGACCCCAAGGGCGTGGTCTACAGCCACCGCTCCATCTACCTGCACTCCATGCAGGTCAACATGGCCCAGTCGATGGGCCTGACCGACGAGGACACCTCGCTCGTCGTCGTCCCCCAGTTCCACGTCAACGCCTGGGGCCTGCCGCACGCCACCTTCATGACCGGCGTGAACATGCTGATGCCGGACCGCTTCCTCCAGCCCGCCCCCCTCGCCGAGATGATCGAGGGCGAGAAGCCGACCCACGCCGCCGCCGTCCCCACCATCTGGCAGGGCCTGCTCGCCGAGCTGACCGCCCGGCCCCGGGACGTCACGTCCCTCACCCAGGTCACCATCGGCGGCTCCGCCTGCCCGCGCTCCCTGATGGAGGCGTTCGACAAGCTGGGCATGCGGGTCTGCCACGCCTGGGGCATGACCGAGACCTCCCCGCTCGGCACGGTCGCCCGGCCCCCGGCCCACGCGGTCGGCACGGACGAGGAGCTCGCCTACCGCCTCACCCAGGGCCGTTTCCCGGCCGGCGTCGAGGCCCGCCTCACCGGCCCCGGCGGCGAACGCCTCCCCTGGGACGGCGAGTCGGCGGGCGAGCTGGAGGTGCGCGGCGCCTGGATCGCGGGCGCCTACTACAACGGCCCCGACGCCGAGCCGCTGCGCCCCGCCGACAAGTTCAGCGAGGACGGCTGGCTGAAGACGGGAGACGTCGGGACGATCTCCCCCGACGGGTTCCTCACCCTCACCGACCGGGCCAAGGACGTCATCAAGTCCGGCGGCGAGTGGATCTCGTCCGTCGAGCTGGAGAACGCGCTGATGTCCCACCCGGACGTCGCCGAGGCGGCCGTGGTCGCCGTCCCCGACGACAAGTGGGGCGAGCGCCCGCTGGCCACCGTCGTCCTGCGCGAGGGCGCCGCCGCCGACTTCGCCTCGCTGCGCACCTTCCTCGCGGAGGAGTGCAGGATCGCCAGGTGGCAGCTTCCGGAGCGCTGGACGGTCATCGAGTCGGTGCCGAAGACGAGCGTCGGGAAGTTCGACAAGAAGGTGCTGCGCAGGCAGTACGCCGACGGCGAGCTGGACGTCACCCGGCTCTGACCGACGCGGACGACGCGCACCGGGCCGGGCGGGGGCGCCCGGCCCGGTGCGCCTTCGTGCTCACCGCTTCGGCACGGCCGTCGCGGCCCACCCCAGCAGCAGCCACGCACCCGCCACCGCGCAGACCCCGGCCCAGCCCCAGTGGCCGAAGGCGGGTCCGGCCAGGGCCGAGGCCAGGGCGCCGCCGGCGAACCCGGCCACGACGTAGGCCGTGTTGGCGGTGGCGGGCGTGGACGTGGTGGTCAGCGCGAGGGTCTGGTTGGCGACGTGGGAGGCGACCAGGGCCGCGTGCACCAGGACGGCCGCCGCGCACAGGGCCGCCATCACCTGCCCGCCCAGCCAGAACAGCGGCACCGACACGGCGGCGAGCAGATAGGCGGAACGTACGACCTTGGCCGCGCCGAAGCGGTCGACCAGTCCGCCGGCGAGGGGCGCGACGGCACTCGACGCGAGCCCGAACAGGCCGAACAGCCCGGCCGCGGCGGTGGACATGCCGTAGCCGTCGCCGCCGTGCCCCGTCAGCAGCAGGGCGAGCGAGGTCCACAGGGCGCTCCAGGCGCCGTACATCCCGGCCTGGCGCACGCACGCGCGCCACAGGTCGGGGGAGCGCCGCACGACGGACGGCAGCGCGGCGAGACCCGCGAGGAGCGGGCCGCTGCGGCGCCGCCGCTCGACGGGGAGCACGAAGGCGGTCGCCAGGCCGAGGGCGGCGGTCAGCACGGCCGCGCCCACGAACACCACCCGCCAGCCGAAGGCCTGCCCGATCAGGCCGCCGAGCACCCGGGCCGCGACCACGCCGGTGAACAGCCCGGCGATGACGGCGGCGACATGGCGGGCGCGGCGGTCGGCGGGGGCGCGCTCGGCGACCAGCGGGACGAGCAGCTGCGGGACGACGGTCGCGACCGAGGCGATCAGTACGGCGCCGGCGAGCGCGCCGGTCCCGGCCGCCGCCGCCCCGGCGACCAGGGCCGCGGCGGCGACCAGCGAGAGGACGGCGACCAGGCGCCGCCGGTTCACGCTGTCGCCGAGCGGGGCGAAGAAGAGCAGGCCGGCCGCGTAACCGAGCTGGGCGACCGAGGCGAGCCAGGCCACGGCCGAGGGCGTGGAGCCGAAGTCGTCGGCGATGAGGGGGAGCAGCGGGGCCGCGAGGTAGATGTTGGCGGCGGTCACCGCGGTGCAGACCGCGATCAGGGGGAGGAAGAGCCGGGAGCGGGCGGAAGGCCGCTCTCCGGCGGGCGCGTCGTGGCTGTCGCGCGGGAGCCTGGTGACTGCTGACGGTGACGGTGACGGTGACGGCATGGGCGGGGCGACTCCTTCGAGCGCACGCTAACAACTAACTGGTTGGTTGGAACAACTGCACGAGTCTGCTCGCGCATTCCCGGTGGCGTCAACCAAATAGTTGGTTACTTACCCGGCTACCCTGTCCCCATGGCAGCTAGGGACCCCGAGGCCACCAAGGCCCGGATCTTCGAGGCGGCGGTCGCCGAGTTCTCCGCACACGGCATCGCGGGCGCCCGTATCGACCGCATCGCGGCCGAGGCGAAGGCCAACAAGCAGCTCATCTACGCCTACTACGGCAACAAGGGCGAGCTGTTCGCGTCCGTCCTCGAGAAGAAGATGCTCGACCTGGCGATCTCCGTCCCCGTCGACCCGGACGACATCGAGGGGTGGATTGACCGCCTCCTGGACTACCACTCCGCCCACCCGGAGCTGCTGCGCCTCCTCTTCTGGGAGGGCATGGAGTACGGCACCGCGGAGCTGCCCCACGAGGCCGAACGCCAGGAGCACTACGCCCGCAAGGTCGCCGCCGTGCGGGACGGGCAGGCACGCGGCGTGATCACGGACGCCATCCCGGCGCCCGACCTCCTCTTCCTGCTGGTCGCGATGGCCAACTGGGCGATGGTCGTCCCCCAGATGAAACGCATCCTGGTCGGCGGCGGCGAACCGGACGCCGACCGCCTGCGCGCCTCGATCAAGGCAGCGGCCCGCAGGATCGTCGCCCTGCCCTAGGGGTCGGGTGATCCCGGGGGTCTCCTCTTCGCTTCAGGGGGCGACGGCTTCGGCTCAGGGGCGGCGGCGCGCCGCTCCTTGTCGGACGTGGGCGCGCTGGACGGAAGTCGAGCAGTCACGGGAGCACGCGAGGTTGCGGTGGCGGCCGTTGGCGAACCGGCGGAACCACACTTCGTCGTGCGCGCGGGACACCAAGTCGCGGATGCTGTGGCGCGGTTCGGGTCTGTTTGCGACGGCGTTGAGATGGTCGGTGACGACGGGCCAGATCCCAGGTGACGAGTCGCCGGTGCTGAGCGGGGCCTTGTGCCGGTAGGCACCGGTGGCGACCTGGATGGCGACGGCCCGGGCGATACCGCGGGCCGTCGTCTCGTCGTGCTCGGCGAGGGCCGGCACTGTGATCTCACGGCCTCGGGCTTCGCCGCGTCCGCTCACGGAGAGCCAGTGGACTCGCCCACCGACGGCTCGGGCCGGCTCCACTGAGACCTGCCCACTCCTCCCTGCGAAGCCTGTGCTGCGCAGGCCGTCACCACCTGGCGCATCCGGCTCCCCGCCCCGTGAACGGGCGTCAGCCCCGCCTTACAGGCATGGACGGTCGTCCGGGCTGGTTCTCGGCTTCGGCGTGCAGGCTGCGAAGGACGGGCACAGCGCAGAAGCCGCTCGCAGTGAGCGTCAGTTGGTTCCGATGCGTGCCAGCAGGTCGACGATCCGGGACTGGACCTCGCCGCTGGTGGAGCGCTCCGCCAGGAACAGGACGGTCTCGCCGGAGGCCAGCCGGGGCAGGTCCGCCTGGTCGACGGCGGCGGTGTAGACGACCAGGGGGGTGCGGTTGAGCCGGCCGTTCGCGCGCAGCCAGTCGATGATCCCGGCGGATCCGGCCTGCTGCCGCTGCACCTGGAGCAGGTCCATCACGACCAGGTTCGGCCGGAACTGCCCCGCCAGCGTCACCGCGTCCGCGTCGCTCGCCGCCCGTGCCACCTGCATCCCGCGCCGCTCCAGCGTCGCGGTCAGCGCCAGCGCGATCTCCGCGTGCTCCTCGATCAGCAGGACGCGCGGCGGGTGCTGCTCGCTGTCGCGCGGGGCGAGCGCCTTCAGCAGGACGGCGGGGTCGGCGCCGTACGCGGCGTCGCGCGACGCCTGCCCGAGCCCGGCCGTGACGAGTACCGGCACCTCGGCCGCGACCGCGGCCTGCCGCAGCGACTGCAGGGCCGTACGGGTGATCGGCCCGGTCAGCGGGTCCACGAACAGCGCGGCGGGGAACGCCGCGATCTGCGCGTCGACCTCCTCGCGCGAGTGCACGATCACCGGCCGGTAGCCGCGGTCGCTCAGTGCCTGCTGCGTGGAGACGTCCGGCGCGGGCCACACCAGCAGCCGGCGCGGGTTGTCCAGCGGCTCCGGCGGCAGCTCGTCGTCCATCGGCTGCGGACGCGGCGGATCCGCCACCTCCACGGCGCCGCCCGGACCGTCCAGCGGCTCGGGCCCCTCGGCGGCGTTCTCGTCCGGCGCGCCTATGGCGTACGACCGCCCGGCGCCCTCGGTCCCCGGCGCGCGCCGGGGCTGGCCGCCGGCCAGGGAGGGCTGGGGCGCGGGTTGCGGCTGAGCCTGGGGACGGCTCTGCGGCTGCTTGGGTACGGGCGGCTGCTCGGTCGCCGGATGCGGACGGGCCCCCTGCTCGGGGTGCGCGGCGGCCGGGTCGGGCGGCGTGCCCAGCTTGCGGCGCCGGCCCGAGCCGCCCGGCTGGTGCGGCGCGGGTGTGGCCGACGGCTGCTGCACCTGGAGCGCCTGCCGGTCGAACGGCACGCCCTGGCCCAGCGTCCGCACACTGAACGCCCGTCCCTGCGTCGAGTTCGGGTCCACCGGGGCCCCGGCCTCCGCGGGCAGGGGCTGCGCGATCCGCGGAGCGTTCTCCGGCGGCAGCGGTGTCCCGCGGCCCGGGGTGGGGGCGGCCGCCGGAACGCCCTGCGGAGGCGTCGGAGTGGCCGGAGCCGGCGGGGCGTCCGGGCCGGCCGTCGGCGTCGGCGTCGGCGTCGGCGTCGGGGCCGCGGTGCCGGGTGCGGGTACGGCGTTCGCGGTGCCGTCCGGCGGTACGGGGGTGCCGGCGCCCGGAGTGTCACCGGCGGCACCGGCGGCGGGCCAGGGCTGCGGTGCCGGGGCGGCCTGGTCCTGGCGCGGCGGCTGCGGCTGCGGCGATGCCGGAGGCTGGGGCGGGGCGGCCTGGACCGGCCGGCCCGGGGCGGCGACCGGCTGAGCGGCGGCGCCCTGCGGCGGCACGGCGGGGCTGTGCGCGGGCATCGCGGCCCCCGGCAGCGGACCGGCCTGGGCGGGGATCTGCCGGCCGGGCGCCGGGGCCGTCTCCGCGGGAGCCGGCTGGGCCACGGCCCGGCGGCGGCGTCCCGTCGGCGCGTTCGCGGGGTGCGGCTGCGGCGGGGTGTGGTCGCCGGACTGGTCGAGCGGCACGGCGTCGTGCCGCCCGTCGTCGACCAGGGCGTCACCGGCGGCGGCGGGGGCGGGGACCTGGACGTGTCCCGCGGGCGCCTGGCCTGTGGGCACCTGGCTCGTGGACGCCTCCTGCGCCTCGGCGGGCGCGGGAACCATGACGCCCCCGGGGCCCTCGGACGCGGACGCCCCCGTCCCGTCGGCGTCGTCGGACGGCCGGTCCGCCTCGGCGGGAGGCAGGGCGAACACCTGACGCGGTGCCGCCTCCTGCGCCGCCGCACGCTCGTTCGCGGAGGCCAGGGCACGCCGCCGGCGCCCGGTCGGCTGCGACGCCTCGGCCGGGTCCGTTCCGGTGGACTGCGCGGGCAGCGCCGGCGGCAGCGCGTGCTGCTCCCCGGCGGCACGCCGCGCCCGCCGCCCGGTGGGTGCGGGCACGCCCTGGGCCGATGCGGGCACGCCCTGCGGCGGCACGGTCCCGCCCAGTCCGGTGTTGGAGGCCGCGGCGCCCGCGGCGTGCTCGGCGGCCGTGACGACGGCGCCCTCGGCCACGTCCGCCGCAGCGTCCGGCGCCGCTCCCGTGACGGGGCCGGCCACCGGGTTCTCGACCGGGTTCGGTGCCGCTTCGGCGCCCGCGACCTCCGCGGGCCGCCCGCGCCTGCGCCCGGTGCCGCCGGACGCCTCGGCCGGCGTCTGCGCCGGAACCGGTGCCGGCGCCTGCGCCTGCGCCGCACGCCTCCTGCGCCGCCCGGTCGGGACGGCGCCCTCGGACTCCTCGGCCCCGTCGTCCGCGGCGCGGGCCGCACCCGCGACCTCGCTCTCCAGGAAGGCGTCGACGGAGGGCCGCCGGGCGCGTCGCCGGCCACCGCTGCCGGGACCGGGCTCGATGGCCACGGCACCGTCCGGGGCCGGCTCGGGGGCCACCGGTGCCGCGGTCTCCTCGGCCCCGGCGACCGGGACGTCGGCGGCGACGGTCCCCGCCCCGCCACCGATCGGGACCTCCAGGACGTACGCGCTGCCGCTCATGCCCGGCACCTCGTGCGTCTGCAGCACGCCGCCGTGCGCCCGCACGATCCCGCGCACGATCGGCTCGTGCACCGGGTCTCCCCCGGAGTACGGCCCGCGCACCTCGATGCGCACGACCTCGCCGCGCTGCGCCGCCGCGACCACGACGGTGTTGTCCAGGTAACCGCCCGCCGACGTGGGCGTGTTGCCGGTGGCGTCGACGCCGGCCACGTCCGCGACGAGATGCGCCAGAGCGGTCGCCAGCAGCCTGGGGTCGACCTCGGCCTCGATCGGCGGCGCGTGCACGGCGAACTGCACCCGCCCCGGCCCGATCAGCTCGACGGCCCCGTCGACACCGGCGGCGACGACGGCGTCGAGCATCACCTTGGTCCGGGAGACGTCGTCGGTGCCGACGTCGAGGCGCTGGTACCCGAGGACGTTGTCGATGAGGGTGGTGATGCGCGAGTAACCCGCCGACAGATGGTGCAGCACCTGGTTGGCCTCGGGCCACAGCTGCCCGGCGTCGTCCGCGGCCAGCGCCGACAGCTCGCGGCGCAGCTCCTCCAGCGGCCCGCGCAGCGACGTCTCCAGCAGGGTGAGCAGCTGCTCGTGCCGGGCGGCGAGCGCCTCGTACCGGTCCTTCTCCCGCTCGCCGAGCGCGGCGTAGCGGTCCTCGTGGGCGGCGAGCTCCTCGGCGTGCTTCTCGCCCAGCTCCTCCAGGTCGGTGACGTGCTGCTGGCGCAGCGCGGTCAGCTCGGAGGCGTGCTCCTCGGCGAGCCGCTCCACCTCTTCGGCGTGCCGCTTCTCCGCGTCCTCCCGCTCCTTGACGAGCGCGTCGTAGGGCCGCCGGTCGGTGAAGGTCATCACGGCGCCGACGAGCTGGTCGCCGTCGCGCACGGGCGCGGTCGTCAGGTCGACCGGCACCTTGTCGCCGCTCTTGGAGAACAGCACCTGCCCGCGCACCCGGTGCTTGCGCCCGGAGCGGAGCGTGTCGGCGAGCGGGGACTCGTCGTACGGGAAGGGCGAGCCGTCGGCGCGCGAGTGCAGCACCAGGGTGTGCAGCTCGCGCCCGCCGAGGTCGCTGGCCCGGTAGCCCAGGATCTGGGCGGCGGCCGGGTTGACGAGCACGATCCGCCCGTCGGTGTCCGTGCCGACGACGCCCTCGGCCGCCGCCCGCAGGATCATCTCCGTCTGCCGCTGCGAACGCGCCAGCTCGGCCTCGGTGTCGACGGTGCCGGACAGGTCGCGGACGACGAGCATCAGCAGCTCGTCGCCGGTGTAGCTGTAACTGTCGTAGGCCTGCTGGCCGTTCTCCAGGTTGGCGCTGGTGACCTCGACGGGGAACTCGGAGCCGTCCGTCCGCCGGGCGATCATCCGCGTCGGCTTGGTGCGCGCCCGCGGGTCGATGTGGTCCGGTCGCCTCATGGACCCGGGGATCAGCCGCGAGTCGAACTGCGGCAGCAGGTCCAGCAGCCCGCGCCCGACCAGCGCGGTGCCCGGCGCCTCGAAGGCCTCCAGCGCGATGGTGTTCGCGTTGACGACGGTGCCGTTGGCGTTGACCAGGACCAACGCGTCGGGCAGGGCGTCCAGTATGGCTGCGAGGCGAGCAGCGCCTCGGGATGGCCTGCTGCTCACGAGACGCTTCCCTCCTGATTACCGCACTTGCCGACCGCCTGAGCCATCTTGCCAACCGGCTCGTGGCGGTGTCACGCGAGGGAGTCTAAGGGCTGGGGGTGTCCGCGCGGCGTCGGATGGCTGGGAGGTCGCACGAGGAAGTGACGTAGAACGTGTGACCGGGTACCGCCTACCACCGCCCCGGCGACCGCAGATCGGGCAGCAGCGGCACCAGGCGGTCCCAGCGGTCGATCCGGCAGCCGTCGCGGCGGTCGAACGTCGCGTCCACGGAGCGTCCGGCCCAGGTGCCGGTGACGTGCGCGGTCGCCGGTCCGCCGTACTTCATGGTGCACACGGTGCCCTCGGGGGCCGGCGCGAAGACGTCCTGCCCCCACCGCGTGCTCCGCTCGACCGCGGCGCAGGCGCCCGCCGGGTCGGGGTGGCTGCCGCCGCTGGGCCGGCAGTACAGCTCGTACGTCCCGTCCGCGCCGTCCCCGGCGTTCCGGACGGTGACGGTCAGGTGATCGCCGCCGCGGTCCTCGTCCCGGACCGGCGGTGGCGCGAGGGTGCCGGCGACGGGGCCGGGGCCGGTGGCGACGGGGGCGGCCGCGGCCGGGGGTGCGGCGGCGAGCGAGGCGAAGGCGGCGGCGGACACGGCGGCGGCGGCGAGAAAGCGGGTGACCTGGAACATGACCTGACTAACGCGCCGGCGCGCAGGATGTTGCGCCACCACGCCGTAAGGGCTTTGCTCTGTGGCCCGCCCGCCTAGTACCGTAGGGGGCGATTGGTGACACGGCACTCGGCTGTGTCATCATCGGCACGCACCGCTCGCGCTCGCCCGCGAGAGGTGATGTTGTCTGGAGGCGTCGCCTAGTCCGGTCTATGGCGCCGCACTGCTAATGCGGTTTGGGCCTTAAAGCCCATCGAGGGTTCAAATCCCTCCGCCTCCGCACCGATCATCGAAGCCCCGGCCCTCCCGGCCGGGGCTTCGCTGTTGTCCGGGTCCGGTTCCGGGTCCCACGCTCGGGGGCCGGCGGTGCGTTTCCGCAGGTCACAAGGGGTCCGCCAATCGGATTTCACATGTCGGCGGCAGTCATGTAATGTTCTTCCTGTCGCCGCGAGCGGGCCGAAAGGACCGGGAGCGGCGGGAAAACAGAAAAGACAAGCACTCGTAGCTTAACGGATAGAGCATCTGACTACGGATCAGAAGGTTGCAGGTTCGAATCCTGCCGAGTGCGCACGGAACAGAGGCCCCGGAGAGATCCGGGGCCTCTTTCGTCGTGGGCGTCATTCGCCCCGGCAGTGTTCTTCCAGGTATCCCGCCGCCAGCGCGCTCGCGCGGCTGAACCAGTCGTGCAGGATGGCGATTTCCTCCGCGGAGTAGTCGGCGAACAGGGCGTCCATCCGGGTGTAGTACGGCGCGTAGATCTCCTGCATGCGGGCGAGCGCGGTCGGTTCGGCCGCCACGCGGACGCGGCGCCGGTCCGCCGGGTCGGGGCGGCGGGTGAGGTAGCCGGCGCGTTCGAGGCGGTTGAGGATCCCGGTCATCGCGCCCGTCGTGACGTGGGCGCGCTCCGCCAGCTCGCCGGCGGTGAGCAGGTCGTCGCCCGCCTCGATGACGAAGGCGAAGCAGGTGAGGTCGGTGACGTTGAGGCCGGCCTGCTGGGCGATCTCCTGCTGGCCGACCAGATGGGTCGCGATCAGGTGGTTCATCGCCGTCAGCGCCTGCTCCGGGGTGGCCGCCGGACGCGGCTTGGCTCGCACTTTCCCGGTTTCCTTACTTCCTAAGAGGTTTTCACGCTAAATTGCTCACGCCGTGAGAGATTCTCGGGGGCGAGGGGGAGTGACGTGAGCGCACATCAGTATGACCACGGGCACACGGTCGCGGGATGGACCGGAGTCGCGATCGCCGCCGTCGGCACGTCCCTGGTGGGGCTGGCCGTGTGTACGTCGTCGGTGGCGGCGCTGGTGGCCGGACTCGGGATCGACGCGGTGGCCCTGCTCGTCACCTGGGTCCTGCACCTCATCGGCTGGGGCAAGCCCCCGGGGCGGCGGCCCCGGGCGCAGTGGCCGATGCGGGTGCGGGACGACGGCGCGCGGCAGGGGCACGGAGGGTGCCTCGGGTGCCGGCTGGCCGGGCGGGGCAGGCGCAGGGAGCTGGTCGGCGCCGAGGTGGAGACCGCGAAGGCCCTGGGGTGACGCGGCCGGCACCTGCCGCGTGGACGTCCGGCGCGTGGGCGTTGTCGGTGGCCGCCTCTACGCTCGTCGGTGATGGCACAGGCATGGAGGTGCTCGGGGCTGCGCTGGTCGGCGGACGGTCCCGTGCTGGCGTGGGTCGGGGGACGGCGCAGCGCGCTGTCCTGGGGGAAGCGGGTGGCCTTCGGGGTCGCCGAGGGGGGTGTGCGGACCTGTGTGGGAGCACGGGGACACGCGTGCCCGCTGGGGGCGGCCGTGCCGGGGCGGAGCACGGGGGCACGGTGCGAGGAGTGTGCGCGGCTGAACCGGGCGCACTCCGTCGCCGCCGACACGATCGCCGACGACCCCCGGCCGTACCACGTGTATCTGGCGTGGTTCGGCCCCGGCATGGCCAAGGTCGGGATCACCGCCGTCGAGCGGGGGACGGCCCGGCTGCTGGAGCAGGGCGCGGTCTGCTTCAGCTGGCTGGGCAGTGGCCCGCTGATGGCCGCGCGGCGCACCGAGGAGCTGCTGCGCGCCGCGCTCGGGGTGCCCGATCGGATTCCGTACACCCACAAGCGCGCGGTGCGGGCCGTGCTGCCCGTGACGGAGGCGGAGCGGGCGGCCGAGCTCGGGGAGCTGCACGCGCGTGCGGTGTCGCTCGGCAACTGGCCGGAGTCGCTCCGGCCGGAACCCTTCCGGGCCGTGGACCACGCGCGTGTCTTCGGACTCGCGGGCCCGCCCGGCGGGCCGGCCGCCGTCGGGGAGGTGGCCGAGCTGGTGGCGGGCGGTGCGGTCAGCGGTGCGCTGGTGGCGGCCGCCGGGCCGGACCTCCATCTGGCGACCGAGCGCGGGGTCCTCGTCCTCGACACCCGGCTGATGACCGGCTGGGAGCTGCTGCCCGCCGGGGGCGACCGGTGTGACGTGCCGGTGCGGGCGTTCAGGGAGGCGGCCGGGGTCCAGGACGGGCTGTTCTGAAGGGGGGTGCCGGTTCGCGCAAGGTGGTGGACCCGGTCCGCGGGCGGGACCGATGGTGGGTGCCATGAGTGATCACCACATGGTTCCCGCCGTCGCGGGCGACGGCGACGGCGGCGTCGACCGGTCCGGCCTCGCCGATCAGTCCGACCTGGCCGACCGGTCCGCCGAGTCCGCGGAGGTCCGGCGTTTCTGGCAGCGGCTCGGCCTGCCCGGGCTCATGGACGTGCACACGCACTTCATGCCCGAGCGCGTGCTGCGCAAGGTCTGGAGCTACTTCGACGCACTGGGCCCGCTGACCGGCGGCGTCGAGTGGCCGATCACCTACCGGGCGCAGGAGGACGAACGCGCCCGGCTCCTGCGCGACTTCGGCGTGCGCGCCTTCACGGCCATGCTCTACCCGCACAAGCCGGGCATGGCCCAGTGGCTCAACGGCTGGGCGGCGGACTTCGCCCGCCGGACGCCCGACTGCCTGCACACCTCCACGCTGTTCCCGGAACCGGGCGTCGAGGCGTACGTCCGCGGGGCCGTGGAGGCGGGGGCCCGCGTCTTCAAGGCGCACGTGCAGGTGGGGGCGTACGACCCGGCCGACGAGCTGCTGGACGGGGCGTGGGGGCTGCTCGCCGAGGCGGGGATCCCGGTGGTGATCCACTGCGGTTCCGGACCGGCGCCGGGCAAGCACACCGGACCCGAGCCGGTCGCGCGGGTGCTGGCCCGCCACCCCCGGCTGCGGCTGGTCGTCGCCCACATGGGGATGCCCGAGTACGAGGACTTCCTCTCTCTCGCCGAGCGGTACGGCGAGGTACGGCTGGACACGACCATGGCGTTCACCGACTTCAGCGAGCGCCTCGCGCCGTTCCCCCGGCGGGCCCTGCCCCGGCTGGCCGGTCTCGGCGACCGGATCCTGCTCGGCTCGGACTTCCCCAACATCCCCTACCCCTACCTGCATCAGCTGCGCGCGCTGGAACGGCTGGAGCTGGGGGACGAGTGGCTGCGGGGCGTGTGCCACCACAACGCGGCCCGGCTGTTCGGGCTGCCGGGGCACTGAGCAGCTTCGCCGGTCCCGTGAGGTTTCTCGTCCCGTGAGGTTTCTCAGAGAAATCACAGCTTCGCGAAAGGGCTCTCTCAGAGCGTCCCGACACCGTGTCCGGTATGACCACGACCTCGCCCCAGGGGCGCACCGAACTGCTGAGGCCGGACGGGAGCCCCGTCCGAGTGCTTGTGGTGGACGACGAGCTGTCGATCACCGAACTGCTGTCCATGGCCCTGCGCTACGAGGGCTGGCAGATCCGCAGTGCGGGGGACGGGCACGGTGCCGTCCGCACCGCGCGCGAGTTCCGGCCCGACGCCGTCGTCCTGGACATGATGCTGCCCGACATGGACGGGCTGAGCGTGCTCGGGCGGCTGCGCCGCGAGCTGCCCGACGTGCCGGTGCTGTTCCTGACCGCCAAGGACGCGGTCGAGGACCGGATCGCCGGGCTGACCGCCGGCGGGGACGACTACGTCACCAAGCCGTTCAGCCTGGAGGAGGTCGTCGCCCGGCTGCGCGGGCTGATCCGCCGGTCCGGCGCGGCCGACCGCCGCTCCGACTCCGTCCTCGTCGTGGGTGACCTCACCCTCGACGAGGACAGCCACGAGGTCACCCGCGGCGGCGACAGCATCCATCTGACCGCCACCGAGTTCGAGCTGCTGCGCTTCCTGATGCGCAACCCGCGCCGGGTGCTGAGCAAGGCGCAGATCCTGGACCGGGTGTGGTCGTACGACTTCGGCGGGCAGGCCAACGTCGTCGAGCTGTACATCTCGTACCTGCGCCGGAAGATCGACGCGGGGCGGGAGCCGATGATCCACACCCGGCGCGGTGCCGGGTACCTGATCAAGCCCGCGGTGTCATGACCGTACGACGACGGCCGCGGACCCTGCGGACGCGGCTCGTCGTCGCGTCGGTGGCGCTGATCGCCATGGTCTGCGCGGTGATCGGCACGGTGACGACGCTGGCGCTGCGGTCGCATCTGTACGAGCAGTTGGACGGGCAGCTCAAGGACGTGTCGATGCGGGCCGTGGGCGGCCCCGCGGCCGGCCGGCCGGACCCGAACCCGCTGGACGGCCATGACCCGCTCGAATTCGTCGTCAAGGGCCCGCAGGAGATCGGCACCCTCGCGGCGACCGTCGTGAACGGCGAGGCCACCCAGGGTGTCGTCAGCAAGGGGAAGAGCGAGAACGGGGTCCCGACGACCGAGGGCGTCCTCCTCGACGACACCCAGCTGGCCGCTCTCACCGCCGTCCCCAGGGACCGCGAGCCGCACGCCGTGGACATCCCCGGGCTGGGCGAGTACCTCGTCCGGTACGAGAGCGGACGGGAGGGGGAGTTCTACGTCGCCCTCCCGACGAAGGACACCGAGAGCATCATCAGCACGCTGATCCTCGTCGAGTTCAGCGTCACCGTCGCCGGCCTGGTCGCCGCCTCCCTCGCCGGGACCGTCATCGTCGGCGTCGCCACCCGCCCCCTGCGCAGGGTCGCCGCCACCGCCACCCGCGTCTCCGAACTCCCCCTGCACAGCGGCGAGGTGAACCTCGACGAGCGGGTCCCGGAGTCCGAGTGCGACCCGCACACCGAGGTCGGCCGGGTCGGTGCCGCGCTCAACCGGATGCTGGACCACGTGCACGGGGCCCTGCACGCCCGGCAGCGCAGCGAGACGCGGGTACGGCAGTTCGTCGCGGACGCCAGCCACGAGCTGCGCACCCCGCTCGCCTCCATCCGCGGGTACGCCGAGCTGACCAGACGCGGCCGGGAACGGGTCGGCCCCGACACCCGGCACGCGCTGGGCCGGATCGAGTCCGAGGCCGGGCGCATGACCCTCCTCGTCGAGGACCTGCTCCTGCTCGCCCGCCTGGACGCCGGCCGCCCCCTGCAGTTCGAGCGGACCGACCTCGTACCGCTCGTCGTGGACACCGTCAGCGACGCCCGCGCGGCCGGCCTCGGCCACAACTGGCGGCTCGACCTGCCCGACGAGCCGGCGCTCGTGTCGGCGGACGCGGCCCGGCTCCAGCAGGTCCTCGTCAACCTGCTCGGCAACGCCCGCAACCACACCCCGCCCGGTACGACCGTCACCGCGCGCGTGCGGCGGAGCGGGCCGTGGGTGTGCGTGGACGTCGAGGACAACGGGCCGGGCATTCCGCCGGAGCTGCTCCCGCACGTCTTCGAACGGTTCGCGCGCGGCGACTCCGCACGCTCGCGCGCCACCGGCTCGACCGGGCTGGGGCTCGCCATCGTGCAGGCCGTGGCGGCCGCGCACGGCGGTGCCGTGACCGTCGACAGCGTGCCCGGACGGACGGTGTTCACCGTGCACCTGCCCGCGCCGCCGGCCGAAGCGGGCCGTCAGGTCCACTCACAGGCACAGCACAGCCTGACCACACGGGTGCGACAGGGGAGTTGAGAAGAGTCGGTCCCATGCGAACCGACTCTTCTCCCGGCACCCTGCCGGCGCGGGAGCACCTCCCGGCCACAGGAGCCGGTACCCCTGTCCTGGACGTCGTGGTCCCCGTTCACAACGAGGAGAAGGACCTGGGGCCGTGCGTGCTGAGACTGCACGAGCACCTCACGCGCACGTTCCCGTACGCGTTCCGCATCACGATCGCGGACAACGCCTCCACGGACGCCACCCCGGAGGTGGCCGCGCGGCTGGCGGACCGGCTCGCCGAGGTCACGTCCTTCCGGCTGGAGCAGAAGGGCCGCGGCCGGGCCCTCGGGACCGTCTGGTCGGCCTCGGACGCCCCGGTCCTCGCCTACATGGACGTGGACCTGTCCACCGACCTCAACGCGCTGCTGCCGCTGGTGGCCCCGCTGATCTCCGGCCACTCCGACCTCGCGATCGGCTCCCGGCTCTCCCGCAGCTCCCGGGTCGTGCGCGGTGCCAAGCGGGAGTTCATCTCCCGCTCCTACAACCTCATCCTGCGCGGCTCGCTGCAGGCCCGCTTCTCCGACGCCCAGTGCGGCTTCAAGGCGATACGCGCGGACGTGGCCCGGGTGCTGCTGCCGCTGGTGGAGGACACCGGCTGGTTCTTCGACACCGAGATGCTGGTGCTGGCCGAGCGCGCCGGCCTGCGGATCCACGAGGTGCCGGTCGACTGGGTCGACGACCCCGACTCCACCGTGCACATCGTGAAGACGGCGACCGACGACCTCAAGGGCGTGTGGCGGGTCGGCAAGGCCCTGGCCACCGGCTCGCTGCCACTGGACCGGCTGGCCCGGCCGTTCGGCGACGACCCGCGCGACCGCGACATCAAGGACGTGCCGCACGGCCTGGCCCGCCAGCTCGTCGGCTTCTGCGTCGTCGGCGTCCTGTCGACCCTGTTCTACCTGCTGCTGTACAGCGGCTTCCGCCTCTTCGCCGGTTCGCAGGCCGCCAACGCCCTCGCCCTGCTGGTCTCGGCGGTCGCCAACACCGCGGCCAACCGGCGGCTGACCTTCGGGGTGCGCGGTCGGGGCGGTGCCGTACGCCACCAGGCGCAGGGCCTGGTGGTCTTCGCCATCGGGCTCGCCCTGACCAGCGGCTCGCTCGCCGCCCTGAACGCGGCGACGGCCGATCCCGCCCACTCCACCGAACTGGCGGTGCTGGTCGCCGCCAATCTCGCGGCCACCGTGCTGCGTTTCCTGCTCTTCCGGGCCTGGGTGTTCCCGGACGCGCCACCGCGGCCGGCCCACCCCGCCGGCACCGACCCGAGGAACCGACGATGACGACGCACCACACCCCGGCGACCCACACGCGCGACGCGCCCGCCGCCTGGGGTCCGCCCCCCGAATCCCCTCCCGTGCCCCGGCGGCCGCTCGCCCGGAGACTGTGGCGGGGCCGCCCCGAGGACCCCCGCTGGGCGCGCCCGGCCCTCCTCGGCCTGCTGCTGGCCACGGCGGCGCTCTACCTCTACGGCCTGAGCGCCTCCGGCTACGCCAACTCCTTCTACTCGGCGGCCGTCCAGGCGGGCAGCCGGTCCTGGAAGGCGTTCTTCTTCGGCTCGCTCGACGCCGGCAACGCCATCACCGTCGACAAGCCCCCGGCCGCGCTGTGGCCGATGGCGCTGGCGGTGCGGATCTTCGGACTGTCGTCCTGGTCGATCCTCGTCCCCGAGGTGCTGATGGGCGTCGCGACGGTCGCCGTCGTGTACGCGGCCGTACGGCGCCGGTTCGGGCCCGGGGCCGGTCTGACCGCCGGTGCCGTGCTGGCGCTCACGCCCGTCGCGGCGCTGATGTTCCGGTTCAACAACCCGGACGCCCTGCTCGCGCTGCTGATGTCCCTGGCCTGCTACCTCGTCGTCCGCGCACTGGAGGACGGGCGGACCAAGTGGCTGGTGTGGGCGGGCGTGGCGATCGGCCTCGCGTTCCTTGCGAAGACCCTCCAGGCGTTCCTGATCCTGCCCGCCCTGGCCCTCGTCTACGGTGTCTGCGCCCCGGTGCGCCTGCGCAAGAGGCTGGGCCAGCTCGCCCTGGCCACCCTCGCGCTGGTCGTCTCCGGCGGCTGGTGGGTGGCCGTGGTGGAGCTGTGGCCGGCGTCGTCCCGGCCGTACGTCGGCGGCTCGCAGAACAACAGCTTCCTGGAGCTGACCTTCGGCTACAACGGCCTGGGCCGGCTCAACGGCGAGGAGACCGGCAGCGTCGGCGGCGGTGGCGGCGGCATGGGCGGCGGCGGACAGTGGGGCGAGACCGGCTGGGACCGGATGTTCAACTCCGAGGTCGGCGGCCAGATCTCCTGGCTGCTCCCGGCCGCCCTGATCCTGCTGGTCGCGGGGCTGGTCGCCACGCGCCGGGCCCACCGGACCGACGTGGCCCGCGGGTCCTTCCTGGTCTGGGGCGGCGCACTGCTCATGACCGCCGCCGTCTTCAGCTGCATGGCGGGCATCTTCCACCAGTACTACACGGTCGCCCTGGCCCCCTACCTGGCGGCCGTGGTCGGCATGGGCGCGGCGGTGCTCTGGGAGCGGCGCGGGCGGACCTGGGCCGCGCTCGCCCTCGCCGCCGCCGTCACGGCGACCGCAGTGTGGGGCTACGTCCTGCTGGGCCGCACACCCGACTACCTGCCCTGGCTCAAGTGGCTGGTCCTGGTCGGCGGGCTGGTCGCGGCCCTCGGCCTGGTCTTCACGGGCCGGCTGGGGCGGCGGATCGCGCCGGCCGTGGCGGGGCTCGCCGTGGTGGCGTCGCTGGCCGGGCCGACGGCGTACACCCTCAGCACCGTCCAGGTGGGGCACAGCGGCTCCATCGTCACCGCCGGTCCGTCCGGCGCGAGCATGATGGGCGGCGGCGGACCGGGCGGCGGCCCCGGGGGAGGTGGCTTCCCGGGCGGCGGCGACCAGCAGGGGCAGGGGCCCGGCGGTAACCAGGGCGGTCAGAACCAGGGCGGGCCTGGCGCCGGTGGCCTCCCGGGCGGGGGCGGACTCCCCGGCGGGAGCCCGCAGGGCCAGGGCCTCCCCGGCGGCGGTCAGCCCGGCGAGGGTGGCCGGACGGGCGGCGGTGGCGGCATGGGCGGCCTGCTCAACGGCGCCGAGGTCGGCTCCGAGGCCCGCGAGCTGCTGGAGGCCGACGCCGACCGGTACACCTGGGTCGCGGCGGCGATCGGCTCCCAGAACGCCGCGAGTTACCAGCTCGGCACCGGTGAGCCGGTGATGGCGATCGGCGGCTTCAACGGCACGGACCCCTCGCCCACGCTCGCCCAGTTCAAGAAGTACGTGGAGGACGGCAGGATCCACTACTTCATCGCGGGCGGCGGCATGGGAGGCGGCGGCGGTGGATCCGGCACCGCGGCGCAGATCAGCTCCTGGGTCGAGGCCAACTTCAAGGAGGTCACGGCCGGTTCGGCCACGTTCTACGACCTCACGCAGCCGGCCGACGCCGGCTGACGGACCGCCGGAGGAGGGCGGTGGCCTGGAGCTGCCGCCCTCCTTCCATGCCTGCCCGGCTGCCTTGTACACCGTATGGGGAAGTCCTATACGCTGTATGGCATGACGACGACCCCCCAGGAACAGGCGCAGACCGAGCCCGCGGCCCAGGGCCACCCGCAGCGCTGGCTGATCCTCGGAGTCATCTGCCTGGCCCAGCTCACGGTGCTGCTGGACAACACCGTGCTGAACGTGGCGATCCCCTCGCTCACCAGCGAGCTGGGCGCGGCCACCTCCGACATCCAGTGGATGATCAACGCCTACTCGCTGGTGCAGTCCGGTCTGCTGCTTACGGCGGGCAACGCCGCCGACCGCTACGGCCGCAAGAAGATGCTGCTCGCGGGTCTCGCCCTGTTCGGCGCGGGCTCGCTGGCGGCCGGCCTCGCGGACTCCGCCGCCCAGCTGATCGCGGCCCGGGCCGGCATGGGCGTCGGCGGCGCGCTGCTGCTGACCACGACCCTGGCCGTGGCCATGCAGATCTTCGCGCCCGAGGAGCACGTGAAGGCGATCGGCATCTGGAGCGCGGTCAACGCGCTCGGCTTCGCCTGCGGGCCGCTGATCGGCGGCTTCATGCTGAACCACTTCTGGTGGGGTGCGATATTCCTGATCAACCTGCCGGTCGCGGCGCTGGCGCTGGCGGCGGTCGTCGCCCTGGTCCCCGAGTCGAAGAACCCGCAGGGCGACCGCCCCGACCTGCTCGGCGCCGTGCTCTCCACCATCGGCATGGCGTCCCTGGTCTTCGCGATCATCTCCGGCCCCGACCACGGCTGGACGTCGGCCCGGGTGCTGGTCACGGCGGCCGTCGCGATCGTGGTCCTGGCCCTGTTCGCGTACTGGGAGAGCCGTATCCCCCACCCCATGCTCGACCTGCACTTCTTCCGTGACCGCCGGTTCACGGGCGCGGTCGCCGGCGCCGTCCTGATCACCTTCGGGATGGGCGGCGCGCTGTTCCTGCTCACCCAGCACCTGCAGTTCGTGCTCGGCTACGGCCCCCTGGAGGCGGGCCTGCGGACCGCCCCGCTGGCCCTGTCGGTGGTGCTGCTGAACTTCTCGGGGCTGTCGGCGAAGTGGACGGCGAAGCTCGGTACGCCGGTGTCGGTCCTGCTGGGCATGGCGCTGATGTCGGCGGGCCTGGTGTCGATCGCCACCCTGGCCGGACACGGCTACGCCGGCACCCTGCTGGGCCTGCTCCTGATCGGCGCCGGTACCGCGGTGGCCAACCCGGCCATGGCCCACGCGATCATGAGCGCCATCCCGCCGGCCAAGGCGGGGGTCGGCGCCGGCATCAACGGCACGCTGGCGGAGTTCGGCAACGGGCTGGGCGTCGCCGTGCTGGGCGCGGTGCTCAACTCGCGGTTCGCGGCACTGGTCCCGGTGGCGGCGGCCTCGTTGCCGGCGGCGCTGGCCTCGGCGGACGGGGCGGCCGAGAAGGCACGGATCGTGGACGCGTACTCCTCGGGGCTGGAGACCAGCCAGTTGGTGGGTGCGTCGGCCGTGCTGCTGGGCGGGGCGGTGGCGGCGGTCCTGCTGCGCAGGGCCGAGCAGGCAGACTCGAAGCACGTGGCGTGACCGGCGTCCGACGAGCCGAGGAGAAGGTGCGCATGGCGAAAGCAGACCGGCAGGGCCCGCGCCCCAGCGTCTGGCTGGGGGGCGGACCCCGCCGGGGCAGGCGGGGCGGCGGGCAGCCGTCCGGGCTGGACCGGGAACGGATCACCAAGGTCACGGTGCGGCTGCTGGACACCGAGGGCCTGGCCGGCTTCTCCATGCGCCGCCTGGCCGCCGAGCTGAACGTGACGGCGATGTCCGTCTACTGGTACGTCGACACCAAGGACGAGCTGCTCGAACTCGCCCTGGACGCGGCCTTCGGCGAGCTGCGCACCCCGGACCCGGAGGCGGACGGGGACTGGCGCGAGCAGCTGCGGACGCTGGCCCGGGAGTACCGCGCCCTGCTGGTGCGCCACCCGTGGCTGTCCCAGCTGGCCGGCACCTACCTCAACATCGGCCCCAACTCGCTGGCGTTCTCCCGGTCCGTGCAGCGCGTCATCCGCCGGACCGGCCTGCCCGCGCACGGCGTGACCGGCGCGATCTCGGCCGTCTTCCAGTTCGTCTACGGCTACGGCACGATCGAGGGACACTTCCTCGCCCGTGCGGCGGACACCGGCCTGTCCCCGGACGAGTACTTCCGGCACTCCATGGAGGCGGTGAGCGGGACCCCGGACACCGCCGGTGTCATCCAGCAGGCCCAGGACATCATGGCGGCCCGCGGCGGCGACACGGTGGCGGAGATGCTGGAGCGCGACTTCGACTTCGCCCTGGAGCTGCTGATCGCGGGCATCGAGGCGATGGTGGAGCGGGGCTGACGCGGTGGCGGTGGGTCAGTCGCCGTCGGCCAGCCGCGCCGGGAAGCCGCCCGTCGCCACCGGCCCCCACCGCTCCGGGGTGACCCGGATGATCGACTTGCCCTGCTTGACCATGGCCTGCCGGTACTCGTCCCAGTCCGGGTGCTCACCGGCGATGTTGCGGTAGTACTCCACCAGCGGTTCGACGGAGTCGGGCGCGTCGATGACCTCCGCCGTGCCGTCGACCTGCACCCAGGGGCCGTTCCACTCGTCGCTGAGCACGATCAGGCTGACGCGGGGGTCGCGCCGGGCGTTGCGCGTCTTGGCCCGCTCCGGGTAGGTGGAGACCACGATCCGGCCCGAGTCGTCGACCCCGCAGGTCAGAGGCGAGCCCTGCGGGCTGCCGTCGGCCCGCCGGGTCAGCAGGATCGCGCGGTGCCGGGGGCGTACGAAGTCCAGCAGTTCGTCGAGGGACACACGGGTGTTGGTCGCGATGTTCGGTGCCATGCCGTCAGCTTAGGGCGATCACCGGCGCCGGCCACCCGGGTCGGGCCCGCGGCCCGGCGGCCGGTGCGGAAGGCGACGACCACCGAGGGTGGCCCGTGCGGCGGCCCCGGACGCCGCACGGGCCGCGCGGCGGCTCACGCGGCGGGCAGCGACTCCCCCTGGACGGCCTGGATGTCCAGCTCCACCCTGAGCGTCGTCCCGATGGCGGCGATGCCCGCCTGGAGGACCTGGTTGTAGTTCATGGCGAAGTCCTCGCGCCGCAGCTCGGTCGTCGCGCGGAACGCGGCCCGGGTGCCGCCCCACGGGTCGGCGCCGGTGCCGAGGTAGGACAGGTCCAGGTCGACCGGCCGGACGACACCGTGCAGGCCCAGCTCGCCGTGGACCGTCCAGCGGTCGGAGCCGGCCTGGCTCAGTCCCGTGGAGCGGTAGGTGATCTCGGGGAACCGCTCGACGTCCAGGAAGTCCGCGGAGCGCAGGTGGGTGTCGCGCATGCCGTTGCCGGTGTCGATGGAGGCGGCCTTGATCACCGCCTCCACGCGGGACTTGGTGACGTCGTCCGGGGCGATCTCGACCGTGCCGGAGAACTCCGTGAACCGGCCGTGCACGCTGGAGATGCCCAGGTGCTGCGCGACCGCGGCCACGCTGGAGTGCGCCGGGTCGACGGTCCACGGACCCGGCGGCGGCAGCTCGGTGCCGCCCTGGCGCGCCAGCGTCACCGTGCCGACCTCGGCCCGCCCGCTGGCGGTCACGATCGCGCTGGACGCGGCGGGCGCGTAGCCGACGGCCGTGACGATGACGGTGTACGCACCCGGCGCCAGCGGCGTCGTGTCCCGCACGGCGCCCTCGGCGTCCGCCTCGGCGCGCAGCACCTGCGTACCGGTCATGTCGGTCACCGTGACGACCGCGTGCGACACGGCCCATCCGTCCCGCGTACGGATCCTCGCGGTCAGTCCCATCCCGTTTTCTCCCTGCAAAGGCTCAGAAAGTGGTCGTAAAGAAACCGGCCCGTGGCGGGCGGGCGCGCCTCCGCTCAGAGCGCGCACGCCACCACGGGCCGGGGACTCGCTACTCGCCGGGGTGGGCGAGTTCGATGTCGTGGTCGCCGACGCCCCGGCCGGCGACCGTCAGGGCCGTCGCCACCGGCGGGTAGCCGGTCGCGATCACGGTGTACTCACCGGAGTCCAGGTCGGTGAAGGCGTACGCCCCGTCCGCGCCGGTGGTGGCGGTGCCGACCACGTTGCCCGCCGCGTCGACCAGCGTCACGCGGGCGTCGGCCAGCGGACCGTGCGGGGCCCGTACGACGCCCTGGACCTGGGCGCCCGCCTCCAGGTCGACCTCGACCCGGGTGACACCGGTGCCGCCCACCTCGACGGGCAGGGCGCGCGGCCGGTAGCCGGCGGCGTTCACCGCGACGGTCACGGTGCCCGGCACCAGTTCGGCGAAGGAGAACTCGCCCGCCTCACCGGTGGCGGCGGTGGCCAGCAGGTCCCCGCGCACATCGGTCACGATCACCATCGCGTCCTTGACCGGCTGCCCGCTCTCCACGGCCCGGACCAGGCCGGTCAGGCCGCTGGTGCCGCTGAGCAGGATGTCGTAGGCGACCGGCTCGTCGTTCACGACGATCGTCGACGCCTGCGGCTGGAAGCCGTCGGCGGAGGCGATCAGGACGTAGCTGCCCGCGCTCGGCGCGTCCACCGCGTAGGAGCCGTCGGCCTGGGCGACCGACCGGCCCAGCTGCCGGCCCGCCAGCGAGATCAGCGTGACGGCGGCCTGCGGGACCGGGGCGGACTCGGCGCCGCGGACGAAGCCGCGGACCGGGATGCCGCCCGGGGCGGGCGCCTCGGAGCCGGCCGCCGCGGCGAAGGCGGCGAGCGGCTGGGCGGCGGTCTGCGCGGCGGACCCGTCGGCCGACGTGCGGGAGACCGCACCGGCCGGGACCGGCTCGGCGACCGCGGTGGCCTCGGCCGGGACCGGGGCCGCCGGGGAGGACGCCTCGGCGGTGGCCTCCGCCGCCTGGGCGAGGGCGCCCGAGGTCCGCAGCGGGACCTCCTTGATGAACAGGGTCACCAGGAAGGCGAGGAAGGCGATCGGCGCGACGTACAGGAAGATGTCGGCGATGCCGTGCCCGTAGGCGCTCTCCAGCCAGTTGCGGATGCCGGGCGGCAGCAGGTCCATGTCGGGGATCGAGCCGCCGCCGGAGGTCTTGGCGGCCGCCGCCTGCTCCTGCGGGCTGAGCTGCCCGATGGTGTCCGAGGCGTAGTGGCTGATGCGGGACGACATGATGGAGCCGAGCACCGAGACGCCCACCGCGCCGCCGAGCGACCGGAAGAAGGTCACGACGGAGGACGCGGCACCCAGGTCGCTCGGGGCCACCTGGTTCTGCGTGCAGAGCACCAGGTTCTGCATCATCATGCCGACGCCGAGGCCCATCAGCGCCATGAAGATCGCGATGTGCCAGTACGGGGTGTCGTACCGCATGGTGCTCAGCAGGCCGAGGCCCGCCGTCAGCAGCACACCGCCGGCCAGCAGCCAGCCCTTCCACTTGCCGGTCTTGGTGATGATCTGGCCGGAGACCGTGGACGACACGAACAGGCCGCCGATCATCGGGATGGTCATGACGCCCGACATGGTCGGGGACTTGTCCCGGGCCAGCTGGAAGTACTGGCTGAAGTAGACGGTGCCCGCGAACATCGCGATACCGACGAACAGCGACGCGAGCGACGCCAGGGTGATGGTGCGGTTGCGGAACAGCCGCATCGGGATGATCGGCTCACTGGCCTTCAGTTCGACGAGGACGAAGATCAGCGCCAGCACGATCGAGCCGCCGACCATGGCGCCGGTCTGCCAGGACATCCAGTCGTACTTGTCGTCGGCGAAGGTCACCCAGACGAGCAGCAGGCAGACGGCCGCGGTGACGAAGAAGGCACCGGCCCAGTCGACCTTGACCTTGCGCTTGACCACGGGCAGGTTCAGCGTCTTCTGCAGTACGAGCAGTGCGATCACCGCGAAGGGCACGCCGACGTAGAGGCACCAGCGCCAGCCGAGCCAGCTGGTGTCGGTGATGACACCGCCGAGCAGCGGACCGCCGACGGTCGCGACGGCGAAGGTCGCGCCCAGGTAGCCGGAGTAGCGTCCGCGCTCACGCGGGGAGATCATCGCGGCCATGATGATCTGCGCCAGGGCGGACAGACCGCCGGCGCCGAGGCCCTGGATGACACGGGCGGTGATCAGCATGCCCGGGTTCTGCGCCAGACCGGCGACGACCGATCCGATGACGTAGACGATCAGGGCTATCTGGACCAGGGACTTCTTGCTGACCAGGTCCGCGAGCTTGCCCCACAGGGGAGTGGAGGCCGTCATCGCCAGCAGCGAGGCGGTGACGACCCAGGTGTAGGCGCTCTGGCCGCCGCCGAGGTCCGCGACGATCTCGGGCAGGGCGTTGGTGACGATGGTGGAGGACAGGATGGCGGCGAACATGCCGAGCAAGAGCCCGGAGAGCGCCTCCATGATCTGCCGGTGCGTCATCGGAGCGTCTCCGGAGGAGCCTCCCCCGTGCTTGGCATGAGCCCGCACACCGGCTGGTGTGGTCGTTGCCATGGACTTCCTTTGCTTACGTGGTGATCGCGGGTGTACGGGTGGTCGGTTCGACCGCGGGGGGTGCGGCGGTCCGCGCGTGGGTGGACCGGCAGTCGTCGAAACTCGCCCTGAGCCGGGCCATGAGCCGGGTGAGCTGGCCGACCTCGTCGTCGGTCCAGTCGCTCAGGCGGTGGGCGAGCAGCTGGGTGGTCCGTTCGGACAGCTCGTCGAGCTGCGCCCGGCCCTCGGGCGTCAGGCGCAGGATGCGCGAGCGCTTGTCCGCCGGGTCGGGGGAACGTTCGATCCAGCCCCGGTCGGCGATGTGCGCGACATGGCGGCTGGTTACGGACATGTCCACGGCGAGCAGCTCCGCGAGCTTGCTCATGCGCATGTCCCCGTGGCGGCCGAGCAGCGTCAGTACGGCGGCGGACCCGCCGGGGCAGTCGGCCGGCAGGATGCGGCCCATCTCCCGTTTCACGGCGCCGAAGGCGCTGAACTGGCGGATCAGCTCCTCGTACTGCGCCTTCTCGGCCATGCGCACCTCCCGCATTCGTTGCTTAGGGCAACCATAGGAGCAGTTAGTTGCTACAGGCAAATAAAAAGGGGCCATCCGGCATAAAAAGTTGGCAAAGGCAAGTATTGCGAAAGTAAACGTGCAGGTGGCGGATGATGGGCGGGTGCGGGAGGCGTCGCCCGCACCCTGCCCGCTCCCTCGTCCGACCCCCGCTTGGGCCGCACCCGTGGATTCGCTAGTGTCTCGGGCCATGGCTAACAACCAGGGCCCCCAGGGCAATTACGACCCCGCTGGCAGCACCCAGATGTTCCGCGCGTTCGTCGACGAGGGCGCCCCCCAGTCCCGGCAGGCGGCCCCCGCCGCGTCCTCCGGGCCCCGTATCGGCCTGATCGTCGGTGTCGTGGCCGCCGTCGTGATCGTCGCGGCCGTGGCCTGGCTGGCGCTGAAGTAGCCGGAAGGCCGACGGCGCGACCGGACCGGACCGTGAACGACGGCCGCCGCGGCACCCGGGGGTGCCGCGGCGGCCGTCGGACGTGGTCCGGAGAACCTCAGTCGGAGATGAGCCCGTCCCGCAGCTGCGCCAGCGTGCGGGTCAGCAGCCGGGAGACGTGCATCTGCGAGATGCCGACCTCCTCGCCGATCTGCGACTGGGTCATGTTGGCGAAGAAGCGCAGCATGATGATCCGCCGCTCCCGGGGCGGCAGCTTGGCCAGCAGCGGCTTGAGGGACTCGCGGTACTCCACTCCCTCCAGGGCCGTGTCCTCGTAGCCCAGCCGGTCCGCGAGCGAGCCCTCGCCGCCGTCGTCCTCCGGGGCCGGGGAGTCCAGCGAGGAGGCGGTGTAGGCGTTGCCCACCGCGAGGCCGTCGACGACGTCCTCCTCGGACACACCCAGCACGGCGGCCAGTTCGCCGACCGTGGGCGAGCGGTCGAGCTTCTGGGAGAGCTCGTCGCTGGCCTTCGTCAGGGCCAGGCGCAGCTCCTGGAGCCGGCGCGGCACGCGCACCGACCACGAGGTGTCGCGGAAGAACCGCTTGATCTCCCCGACGACCGTCGGCATCGCGAAGGTCGGGAACTCCACGCCCCGCTCGCAGTCGAAGCGGTCGATCGCCTTGATCAGCCCGATGGTGCCGACCTGGACGATGTCCTCCATCGGCTCGTTGCGGGAGCGGAAGCGCGCGGCGGCGTAGCGCACCAGCGGGAGGTTGAGCTCGATGAGGGTGTCCCGGACGTAGGCGCGCTCCGGGCTGTCCTCGTCGAGTGCGGCGAGCCGCAGGAACAGGGAGCGGGACAGGGTGCGGGTGTCGATGTTCGTCGAGGCCGGCAGGGCCGGGGCTTCCTCCGCCGGGAGGGCCTGGGCCGGAACGGCTTCGAGGGCCGGGACGTCATCGATGGGGCCGAGCGCGTCGAGCGCGTCGGGCGCGGTCTCGCTCTCCGCGAGCGCGAGCACCTTCGAGCTGCCCTGGTCTGCGGACATGCCACCCCCTTTGGGTCGCGGGACGGTCGGGGCTCACGCTCCCACGCCGGGAACGCAGCCTTCACCTGAATACCGGAGCCGAGGCCCCGGCAAACGCGTCTCCCGCAGAATGTCACATGTCGGCAACGCGCTGTAGTGACATGTCGACATGCGAGACGCGAATCGGCCCTGGAAAGACGGGGTCTGACGGGATTTCGGCGCCAATCCGTCGGCAACGGCCCTGGTGAGCGATTCGCTCTGGCCGGTGACAGCTCGCTCGTGCTTTCGGTTATGCGTCGATTCGGTTCGCGGATCTCAACCGCTGGAAGCTACGCGCCAGTAGCCGCGAGACGTGCATCTGCGAGACGCCGAGTTCGGCACTGATCTGCGACTGGGTGAGATTGCTGTAGTAGCGCAGCAGCAGGATGCGCTGCTCCCGCTCGGGGAGCTGGACGAGGAGGTGGCGGACGAGGTCGCGGTGCTCGACGCCGTCCAGCGCGGGGTCCTCGTAGCCGAGCCGGTCCAGCAGTCCGGGCAGCCCGTCGCCCTCCTGGGCGGCCTCCAGCGAGGTGGCGTGGTACGACCGTCCCGCCTCGATGCAGGACAGCACCTCGTCCTCGGAGATGCGCAGCCGCTCGGCGATCTCGGCGGTCGTCGGGGAGCGCCCGAAGGCGGTCGTCAGGTCCTCCGTCGCGCTGTTGACCTGCACCCACAGCTCGTGCAGCCGGCGCGGTACGTGGACCGTGCGGACGTTGTCGCGGAAGTATCGTTTGATCTCGCCGACCACCGTGGGCATCGCGAACGTCGGGAACTGCACGCCCCGGTCCGGGTCGAAGCGGTCGATGGCGTTGATGAGCCCGATGGTGCCGACCTGGACCACGTCCTCCATGGGTTCGTTGCGGGAGCGGAAGCGCGCGGCGGCGTAGCGCACCAGTGGGAGGTTGGCCTCGATGAGCGCCGCGCGCACCCGGTCGTGCTCCGGCGTGCCGGGCTGGAGCTCCTTGAGCTCGGCGAACAGCACCTGGGTCAGGGCCCTGGTGTCCGCGCCCCGGCTGCGCCGCGCGGCGGCGTCCCCGGCAGGTGTGTCCTGGGGCGCGTCGTGGGGCGGTGCTTGAGGCGCAGTACTGGCCGGCACGGTCAACTCCACCTCGTGATCCATCAACTCATCCGTCAAATGCGGTCATAGCATCACAAGACATGTGGACTATGTGCAAGCACCGCATATCGCCGTGTTGAGGATGTATTCAGCGGAATTGGGGCATATGGAACTGAACGACCTTCCGCCCCTTTCGGTGCGGCCTGGTCGTGCACTCGCCCTAGAACTCGTAGTCGGCGATCACCCAGGTGGCGAACTCCCGCCACAGGGCGACACCCTCCTGGTGCGCCGGGTGCTCCAGGTAGCGGGTGAGCGCGGCGGAGTCCTCCACCGCGGAGTTGATCGCGAAGTCGTAGGCGATGGGCCGGTCGCTGGTGTTCCAGCCGCACTCCCAGAAGCGCAGCTCCTCGATCCGGCCGCCGAGCGAGCGGAACGCCTCGACGCCCTTCACGACACGGGGATCGTCGCGCTCGACGCCCTCGTTGAGCTTGAACAGCACCAGATGGCGGATCATCACTCTCCTCCGTTGGCGGCCCAGGTCATGAAGTCGCCGATGGCCTTGGCGGCGTCCGATATGCCCTCGAACCCTATCTGGACGTAGTCGGCGGCCTTGGCCGGGTCCGTGATGATCACGTACAGCACGAAGACCACGACCACGTAGACGGCGATCTTCTTCGCGTTCACCGCCACCGCGGCCTCCCCTGTCACAGCTATGCGCCCATGTCACACCGATGCGTCCGGAGCGCACATGATCGCACGAAGGGCCCCGTCAATCGACGGGGCCCTTCTTCAGCGGTAGCGGAGGGATTTGAACCCTCGGTGACTTGCGCCACACTCGCTTTCGAGGCGAGCTCCTTCGGCCGCTCGGACACGCTACCGAGGGAGACCTTACAGCACAGTGCGGCATGGTTTGAAATCGGTATCCGGCGCGGTGCTCAGCGCGTGCGGAAGAACTCCGTGAGCAGCCGGGCGCTCTCGTCGGCCAGCACGCCCTCGATCACCTCGGGGCGGTGGTTGAGCCGCCGGTCGCGCACGACGTCCCAGAGGGAACCGGCCGCGCCCGCCTTCTCGTCGCGGGCGCCGTAGACCACGCGGTCCACCCGGGACTGCACGAGCGCGCCCGCGCACATCGTGCAGGGCTCCAGGGTGACGACGAGCGTGCAGCCGGCCAGCCGCCACTCACCGAGCTCGACGGCGGCCCGCCGGATCGCGAGCACCTCCGCGTGGGCCGTGGGATCGCCGGTGGCCTCGCGCTCGTTGTGCCCGGCCGCGAGCACGGTCCGGCCGTCCGGGGCCAGCACGACGGCGCCGACCGGGACGTCCCCGCCCGAGGCGGCCGCCCGGGCCTCGTCCAGGGCGAGCCGCATCGCGGGACGCCAGCGGTCGCGCACCGGGTCCGGCGTCACTCCGTCGGCGGTCGGTGCGGTCAGCGGACGGTCTCCAGGACTTCCGAGGCGCCCAGGGCGTCCGCGATCTCGCCGAGCGCGTCGTCGGACATCGAGCGCAGCTCCTTCTCGCTCACGCCGAGATCGTCGAGGATCTCGGCGTCGCCGACCGGGCCGTGCGGCACGGCGGCCTCGGCGGAGCCGGCGTCCGCGTCCCCGTCGGCGTCGTCGTCGGACTCGCCGTCCTCCGTGCCGTCGAGGTCGAGGGCGTCGAGGTCGTCGCCGTCGTCGCCGGGCTCCCGGCCGAGCAGCTCGTCGGTGAGCAGGATCTCGCCGTAGCTGCTGCGGGCGGCCGCGGCGGCGTCCGAGACGTAGATACGAGGGTCCTCCTCGCCGTCCACGCGGACGACGCCGAACCACGCGTCCTCCTGCTCGATCAGCACGAGCACCGTGTCCTCGTCGGGAGAGGCTTCCCGGGCCAGGTCGGCCAGATCCGACAGGGTCTCCACATCGTCGAGCTCCGTGTCGCTCGCTTCCCACCCGTCTTCGGTGCGCGCGAGCAGTGCGGCGAAGTACACCGTGACTCTCCCACTGGTCATAGGCGTGCCGGTTGGGGATCCCCCCGGCCGGAGGTTGCGGGCGGGGGAGCGGTGCTCCGAGCCCCACCCATCCGGAATCGTGGCAGAAACATGGCCGTCAGGGGACGTCTTCGGCTCCCTGTGTCCGGCCGTTTTGCCGCGGCTTCGGGAACGCTTCCGCGAGCACCTTCATGAAGGACTCACCAGCGCACTCGTTGCCACCACTTGCGGATCGTACGCGGGTTTTCCCGGCGTCCGCGCACACCCGTGGGGGCAACGTCGGCGCGGCGCGCGATCTTCCCCGTCCGGGCGCCTACCAGCGGAAGGTGCGCATCCGCATCACGTGCCGCAGCCGGGCGGCCTTGGCGCGGCGCGGCTGCACGCGGTCCCGCAGCGCCCGGGCCTCCGCCAGCTCCCGCAGGAACCGGGCCCGGCGCCGGCGGCGCTCGGCCTCCGCACCCGGCCCTGCCCCCGCATCCGTTCCCGTCCCCGTCCCCGGCTGTTCACCCGGCGACGAGGACGGCGTGTCGTGGAAATCCCGGTCAGGCACAGTCTCACCACCCCGTCTCGGTCCTCTCACCTTCCCCCGGACGGGTGGTTTGACGCCAGCGCGCGAGTGAAGCCGCCGGCGGGGGCTTGCCCGGCGCGGGGACGCCGGGTCCACGGGGCCCGGTTACTGTGGTGGACATGCGTCTCCACGTCGTCGACCACCCCCTGGTCGCCCACAAGCTCACCACGCTGCGCGACCAGCGCACCGACTCCGCGACCTTCCGCCGTCTCGCCGACGAGCTGGTCACCCTCCTCGCCTACGAGGCCACGCGGGACGTCCGCACCGAACAGGTCGACATCAACACGCCGGTCGCGCAGACCACCGGCGTCAAGCTCTCCCACCCGCGCCCGCTGGTGGTGCCGATCCTGCGGGCCGGCCTCGGCATGCTGGACGGAATGGTCCGGCTGCTGCCGACCGCCGAGGTGGGCTTCCTCGGCATGATCCGCAACGAGGAGACGCTGCAGGCCTCCACCTACGCCACGCGCATGCCGGAGGACCTCTCGGGGCGCCAGGTGTACGTCCTGGACCCGATGCTGGCCACCGGCGGCACGCTGGTCGCGTCGATCCAGGAGCTGATCAAGCGCGGCGCCGACGACGTGACGGCCGTGGTCCTGCTGGCCGCCCCCGAGGGCGTCGAGCTCATGGAGCGCGAGCTGGCCGGCACGCCGGTGACCGTCGTGACGGCCTCGGTCGACGAGCGCCTCGACGAGCAGGGCTACATCGTGCCGGGCCTCGGCGACGCGGGCGACCGCATGTACGGGGCGGCCGAGTAGCCCCGGCTGCCGTTCCGGCCGCTCAGCAGTCCTTCTTCTTCCCGGCGCTGCCGGGCGTCGGCTGCGGGGCGGTCAGCGCCGCCGTCGCCCGGTCGGCCTCCGCCTTCTGCGCCAGCCCCTTGAAGCCGTTGCCGATGACGAGGTCGACGGCGGCGCCCTTGCGGGTGGCGTCGGTCCGGCGTTCGGCGGCGGGGAGCTGGGCGCCGAGCACGGACAGCGAGGTCTTCAGGGAAGCGGTGGGGCCGAGCAGGATGCCGGTGCCGGTGACCTTCTTGTCGAGCTCCTTGGGCGCGTTGGTCACCTCGCCGATGCGGAAGCCCCGCTTCTTCAGCTCGTCGGCGGTCTTCTGGGCGAGGCCGGAGCGGGTGGTGGCGTTGAGCACGTTGACCGTGATGCGACCCGGCTCGGGAAGGGCCGCGGCGTCGCCCGCGGCGCCGGTGGAGGGGCTCGCCTCGGCCGGGCAGTTGGCCGCGGCGCCGGCCGCCGACGCCTTGTCGCCGCCGGAGAAGACGTCGATGAGCTGCAGAGTGCCCCAGCCGAGCACCCCGAGGACGGCGGCGCAGGCGCCCGCGAGGACCGCGAGCCTGCCGCGTCGCCGGGACGGCCGCATCCGCGGGTACTTGTCCCCCGTGATCCGGTACTGGCCGCCCATCCCGGGGGGAGTCAGCATGCTCATGGCCGCAGCGTAGTGCGACCGGGCGGCGATGCCTACTAGATGATCATTCGACGAGCCGGGGCTCCGGGCAAGACAACCCGAAAGGGCCAAAAGCGCCCCGCGCCACGGCCCGTGTCACGACCCGGAGCGGTGCACGTCAGTCGAGTTCGAGGACCCTCGCGTGCAGCACCTGACGCTGCTGGAGCGCCGCGCGCACCGCGCGGTGGAGGCCGTCCTCCAGGTACAGGTCGCCCTGCCACTTCACGACGTGCGCGAAGAGGTCGCCGTAGAAGGTCGAGTCCTCGGCGAGCAGGGTTTCCAGGTCGAGCTGGCCCTTGGTCGTCACGAGCTGATCGAGGCGGACCGGGCGCGGCGCGACGTCCGCCCACTGCCGGGTGCTTTCCCGGCCGTGGTCGGGGTACGGCCGGCCGTTTCCGATGCGCTTGAAGATCACACGGAAAGCCTACCGGCCCAGACGTTCCGGGCGCAGCCTCACGGTTGGGGCCGCGGCGGTGAGTGCGTAGGGAAACCGGGCCGATTTGGGTGGAAGGGTGTTGGTCTGTTCGGGTTGGTGCCGTGCTCCGGCCGAGGGCTCCCGGCGAGGGCTCCCGCCGAGGCGGCCGCACATCGGGGCGGGCGGCGGGCGGCGGAGCGGGCGGGAGGGCCTCCCGTCACCGCCGCCCGGGTCACCCGGTCTCAGTCACGCCTCCCTTCCCGCGAGGGCCGCTGCCGTTCCCGCGGATCGTCCTTCGGCTCGGGCTTGGGGGTGCGGCGGGCGGCCTCGGCGCGCAGGAGGGCGCGCAGGGCGGCGTAGGGGTCGTTGAGCATGACTGGGTACCTCGTTCCGTTTCCTCGGTGTCTCGTGTCCGTCGTCGTGGTCCACGCGCGTGCGAGGGCCGATGAAGCGGTGGCCGGTCCCTGTCAGCAGCGCAGGACCACGCAGCGCGGGGCACCCGGGGACGGTGGGGGGCCGGGCGGAACGGGTGCGGGCTCCCGGCCCGCGTGCGCCGGCCCGGCGGGCGTGGGCGCCGGGGTCAGGCGGGGGGCCGCGGCTGCACGCCGGCCGTCGCGGGCCGGGAGCCGTACGGCGGTGTCGAGGTGGTCGTACTCCGCGGCCGTACCGCCGCCGGCGCCGCCCGTGCCGTTGCCGCCCCCGGTCCCGGTCCCGCCCGCTCCGCCGGCCTCCACGGCCGGCGCCGGGGCGGGCGCCGCCGGGGCGGCCTGCATGTGCGCGCCCGGCACGAGCAGGGCGAGCAGCAGCACCAGCACCCGCAGCCAGGCGCTCCGGCGTCCGGGCCGGACGCCGGCGGCGTGGGCCCTGCGGGGCCGGGAGCTGGTGCGGACGCCGTTCACAGCGCGTGCGGTACCTGACGGGCGCGCCCCCGGATCCGCAGGGACGTGACGATCTCGACCACCCCGACGGCGACGAGCCACGAGCCGCCGACCACCGTGAGGACGGCGACCGACTCGACCGGCGAGACGACCAGGACGATGCCGGCGACGACGGTGACGAGCCCGAGGAAGAGGTGCCAGCCGCGTGCGGGCATCGCCGGGTCGTGGGCGGCGGCCACGGTCTGGGTGATGCCGCGGAACAGCCAGCCGATGCCGATCCACAGCCCGAGCAGCAGCACCGACTGCAGGGGACCGCGGAAGCAGAACAGGCCCAGCAGGATCGACACGGCGCCGCTGATGAAGGCCATGACCCGCAGTGAGGTCGTCCGGTGCGTGCCGAAGGCGGACGCCAGTTGCAGGACGCCGGTGACGAGCAGGTACAGGCCGAAGAGCACGCCTGCGACGAGCAGGGAGACGCCGGGCCAGACCAGCACCAGCACGCCCAGGACCAGGGACGCGACGCCGGCGAGCAGGACGGCCTGCCACGCGGCCCGGGACAGCAGGTGCAGCGGCCCCTCGAAGGGCGGCTCGGGCTCATGGCCGCCGGGTGGGCCGGCGGTGGGCGCGTGCCAGGCGTGGACCCTGCGGTCGTCGTACTCCTGGCCCCCGGGGGGACCGGTCGGTGGCTCGGTCATGGTTCATGCTGGGAGCGCCCGTGGCCGGGCCGCCACCTGGAGCGGTCCACCGGACTGACACACCCGCCGCCGCCCGCGCCCGGGGCGCCTTCGGGTTGCGTCCGGAGCCGGGGACGTGCGTGCCGGGGGCTGTCCCTGGAGCGGCGCGGTGCCGGTCGCTGACCGGCTCGCCCGGCGCCCGGCGGCCACCGCGCCGACGTGCCAGCCGGCGCGGACGCGCATTCCCCGACGCGTCCCGTTCCCACCGCCACCTGAACCGGGACCGAAGCCAAACCCTTTTCGCCCCTCCGACCCCATGGGCCAGGGGTCCGGAGCTCGTCCCCGGACCGTGCGATCGCACCTAGGTCGTCCTCGACGTGGGCCGCGCGCGGCCGCGGTTCCCTTGCGGCCGTGGGCCGTGGTCATGTGCGGGCGGTGTGGCCGTCGTCGTGGTCTTCGCCGCCGGGGGCTCCCGCTTCGGGCGTGGGGCCCGGGGGCGAGGTCGTCCTCGGTATACGGCGTGCGCGGCCGCGGTTCCGGCGTGGCCGCGCGCCGTGGTTATTTGCCGGCCGGCCCGGTCGGCTTCGCGGCCTTCGCCGCCGCCTTCATCTCCTGTTTGTGCGCCCGTACCTTGGCCAGCGACTCCGGGCCGGTGATGTCGGCGACGGAGCGGAAGGAGCCGGGTGCGCCGTAGTCGCCCGCCGCCTCCTGCCAGCCCTCCGGGCGGACGCCGAGCTGCTTGCCCAGCAGGGCGAGGAAGATCTGCGCCTTCTGCTTGCCGAAGCCCGGCAGGTCCTGGAGCCGGCGCAGCAGTTCCCGGCCGTCGGCGACGCCCCGCCAGACGGCCTCGGCGTCACCGTCGTACGTCTCGACGAGGTACCGGCACAGTTGCTGGATGCGTCCGGCCATCGAGCCCGGGTAGCGGTGCACGGCGGGCTTCTCGGCCAGCAGGGCGGCGAACGCCTCCGGGTCGTGGGCGGCGATGTCGTGCGCGTCCAGGTCCTCCGCGCCCATGCGCCTGGCGATGGTCGACGGGCCCTTGAACGCCCACTCCATCGGGATCTGCTGGTCCAGCAGCATGCCGACCAGGGCGGCGAGCGGACTGCGGCCGAGGAGTTCGTCGGCCTCGGGGTCCTGGGCGAGGTGAAGAGTGACGTCCATGCCCCGATGATCGCGCGTGGGGGCTCAGGTCGCGCGCCAGTACCCCAGCGCGTTCACCCGCTGCTTGGGAAGGCCCAGCTCCTTGCGGACGTACGAGGCGAGGGCCCGGGTCGTGGCCGTGTCGCAGGCGATCCAGACGTACGGGTCGGGAGTGGACCCCAGCAGCGCGGGCAGCGCTTCCTTCACCTGCGCGACCAGGTGGGCGCCCGCGTCGCGGCGCGGGACCGCGCGGACGTCGTGCCGGGCGGGGTCGGTGCGGAAGGGCAGGCCGTCGTCGGCGCCGCCCTCGAACCAGACCGTCGCCGGGGCCTCGTCCAGCGCCCCGAGCAGGGAGTTGAGGGCGGGCAGGGACGCCGGGTCGGCGACGGCGAAGACGTGCGAGGGTGCCGGGTCGGGGGTCTGGAAGCCGGTGCCCTGGACGGTCGCCTCGATGGTGTCGCCGGGCTTCGCGGCCCGGGCCCAGTCGCTGGCGCACCCCTCGTGCAGGGCGAACTCCATGCTGAAGGTGCCGGCCGCCGGGTCGGGGTCGACCAGCGTGTAGGCGCGCTGGTGGGGCCTGCCCGCGTTCTCGAACCACAGCCGCACCCACATCGTGGGGTGGACCCCGGTCGCCGCCAGCATGCCGCCGTCGGTGAGGTGCAGCCGCCGGAAGGCGGGGGTGACGTCCTCGGCGCCCGTGACGGTGAACTCGTAGTCCTTGGCGCGCATCAGCTTGAGGACCGCGCCTTCCCAACCCCGCCCCTGCCCCATCGTTTCTTCACCCTTCACGTACTATTCGGCCACCACATCAAGACTTAGGTGAGCCTAACCTAAAGGAAAGTAGGGGCACAGGGGTGAGCGCCGAGACATACCGCGACGCCTGGGGAATCCCGCACCTGCGCGCGGACAGCGCGGGCGAACTCGCCCGCGCCCAGGGCCGCGTCACCGCCCGCGACCGGGCCTGGCAGCTGGAGGTCGAGCGGCACCGGCTGCAGGGCACCTCGGCGTCCTTCCTCGGCCCCGAGGCGCTCGCCTGGGACCGGTTCGCGCGCCGGGCCCGCCTCGCGGACACCGCCCGCCGCTGCTTCACCGCCCTGGAGGAGCAGGACCCGGAGACCGCCGACTGGGTCCGGGCCTACGTCGACGGCGTGAACGAGGGCCTCGCGCAGTGCGCCGGCCCCGAGTTCGCGCGCGTCGGCCTCGCCCCCGGCCGCTGGGAGCCCTGGACCCCGCTCGGCATCTGGCTCGCCACCCACATCCTCTTCGCCGGCTTCCCGGCCAAGCTCTGGCGCGAGCACGTCACCGAACACCTCGGCCCGGACGCCGTCGCCCTCTTCGCCACGGACGGCCCCGGCACCGCCGGCAGCAACGGCTGGCTGGTGAGCGGCGAGCGCACCGTCACCGGCCACGCGGTCATCGCCGGCGACCCGCACCGCTTCATCGAGGAGCCCGGCGTCTACCAGCAGATCCACCTGTCCTGCCCCGAGTTCGACGTCGTCGGCCTCGCCGTGCCCGGCGTCCCCGGCATCGCCCACTTCGGCCACACCGGCACGGTCGCCTGGGCCATCACCAACGCCATGGCCGACTACCAGGACCTCTACCGCGAGCGGCTGCGCCGCACCGGCGCCGGCGTGGAGGCCCTCGGCCCCGACGGCGTCTGGCACCGCGCCGCCCGGCACACCGAGCTGGTCCGCGTGGCGGGGGAGGAGCCCGTCGAGGTCGAGGTCATCGAGACCGACCGGGGCCCGGTGATCGCCGGCGGCCCCGAGGGCCTGGACGACGGCACCCCGGTCGCGCTCAGCCTGCGCTACCCGCCCCGCGTCACCGCCGACCTCGGCTTCGGCGCCCTGCTGCCGCTGCTGCGGGCCCGCCGGGTCGCCGACGTGGACCGCGCCCTGGACGCCTGGGCCGAGCCGGTCAACGTGGTGCAGGCCGCCGACACCGAGGGCGGGCTGCTGCACCGGATCGCGGGCCGGGTGCCGGTGCGCTCCGACGCCAACCGCACCCGGCTGGTGCCCGCGTGGGAACCCGGCCACGAGTGGCAGGGCCGGCACGTCACGCCCCGCGCCGGACTGACCGACGGGATCGCCGTGATGGCCAACCAGCGCGGCCCGGCCACCCCGCTCGGCGTCGAGTTCGCGCCGCCGCACCGCGCGGACCGCATCGCCGCCCTGCTGGCCCAGAAGGACCGCTGGTCGGCCGCCGACATGCCCGCCCTCCACATGGACACCCACCTGGCCTCCGCCGCCCCCCTGCTGGACCGCCTCGCGGACCTGGCGGACCTGACCCCCGGGGCCGCCGCCCTCCGCGACCGGCTCCTCGCCTGGGACCGCCGGATGGACGCCGGCAGCGCGGACGCGGCGGCCTACGCGGCGGTGCGGAGCGCGGTCGTACGCGGGCTTGCGGCCCACCCGGCGTTCGCCGCGCTGCGCGTCCCGCCCGCGTACCCCGAGGTGTTCCTGCCCTGGCTCGCGCTCGTGCCGCGCATCGGCTACGCCCTCGAACACCTGCTCAGGGCACCCGACCTGTACGGCATCGACCGCACGGAGACCGTCCGTGCGGCGGTGGAGGAGGTGGCCGCGGCCGGGCCCGCCGGCACCTGGGGTGACACCCACCGCCTCGCGGCCTGGCGGGCGCTCCCCGACCCCTCGGACGACGCCCCCGGCCTGTCCGGCGATCACGACTGCGTGCTGTGCACCTCCGCTGTTCCGGGCCTGACCGACCTCGCCGCGCGCGGCCCGGCCGCCCGGTACGTCTGGGACCTCGCCGACCGTGAGGGCAGCCGCTGGGTCGTCCCCTCCGGCGCCTCGGGAATCCCCGGCTCGCCCCACCACCGCGACCAGCTCCCCCTGTGGCTCAGGGGCGAACTCGTCCCCGTCGTCACCGACTTCACCCGACTGCACAAGGAGACCGATGTCTGACCCGTACGCCTCCCGCGCATCCGTCCACGAGCAGGTGCTCGACGGCTTCGGCACCGTGCGCGTCCTGCCCCTCGACGCCGCCGCGGACGCCGGGGTGATCCACCGCTGGGTGAGCGAGGAGCGGGCCTCCTTCTGGGGCATGAACGGCCTGACGCGGGACCAGGTCGCCGGGATCTACGCCCACATGGACACGCTCGACACCCACCACGCCTTCCTCATGGTCAAGGACGGCGAACCCGTCGCCCTGCTCCAGACCTACGACCCCGAGGCCGACCGGGTGAGCGAGTGCTACGACGCCGAACCCGGCGACATCGGCGTCCACCTGCTGCTCGCCCCCGCCGGAGCGGACGGCGCCCGGCCCGGCTGGACCGCGGGGCTGGCGGCCGTCGTCACGACGTACGTCCTGCTGGTCCTCGACCGGAAGCGGATCGTCGTCGACCCGGACGTGCGCAACGACAAGGCCATCGCCCGCTTCCTGAAGCAGGGCTTCACCGCGGGCCCCGCCGTCGTCCTGCCGGAGGTCGACCTGCCCGACGTGTACCTGCCCGAGAAGAGGGCCCAACTGGCCTTCCTCACCCGGGAGGTAGCCTTTCCCGGGTGACTCCGGTGACCCCCGAGGACCTCGTCGAGCACTACGGGCTGGAGCCCATCCCCCGCGAGGGCGGCCTGTTCCGGCGCACCTGGGTGGGCCCGCAGCGCCCCGACGGGCGCCCGGCGGGCTCGGCGATCGTCGCCCTGCTGACCGCCCGCCCGGGCGACTTCTCCGCGCTGCACCGCCTGCCCACCGACGAGATCTGGCACTTCTACCTGGGCGACCCGCTGGAGCTGCTGCTCCTCGCCCCCGACGGCACCTCCCGCACGGCCGTACTCGGACCCGGTGTGCTGGACGGCCAGCACGTCCAGCTCACCGTCCCCGCCCGCACCTGGATGGGCGGGCGGGTGGCGGCGGGCGGTGCCTGGACGCTGTTCGGCTGCACGATGGCCCCCGGCTTCACCTACGAGGACTACGAGCACGGCGACGCGGACGCCCTCACGGCGCGCTATCCGGACCGGGCCCGGCACATCGTGGAACTGTGCCGCCCATGAGCCTCCTACTGGAAGACCAGGTCGCCCTGGTCACGGGCGCGGGCGGCGGCATCGGCCGGGGCATCGCGCTGCGGTTCGCCGAGGAGGGCGCGGCCGTCGCGGTGCACTGCCGTACGGCCGTGGAGGCGGCGCGCGACGTGGCCGCCCGGGTGCGGGAGCGCGGCGGACGGGCCGTCGTGCTGCGCGCCGACCTCACCGACGAGGACGCCTGCCGGCGCCTGGTCGAGGAGGCCGCCGACTGGGGCGGGGGACGGCTGACGGCGCTGGTGAACAACGCGGGCGTGCAGCCGGTGCGGGAGCTGGCCGGGATGACGGCCGACGAGTGGCGGGCGGTCGTGGACACCAACCTGTCGAGCGTCTTCGCCTGCACCCAGGCCGCGGCCGGGATCATGCGGTCGCAGGACGGCGGCGGCACCATCACCCACATCGCCTCCATCGAGGCGAGCGCGCCCGCCCCCGCCCACGCCCACTACTCCGCCTCGAAGGCGGCCGTCGTGATGCACGCCCGCGCGGCAGCGCTGGAGTACGGCCCGTGGGGCGTCCGCGTCAACACCGTCTCGCCGGGGCTCATCGACCGCGAGGGACTGGCCGAGGCGTGGCCGGAGGGGGTGCGGCGCTGGGAGTCGGCGGCGCCGACGGGCCGCCTGGGCCGCCCCGAGGACGTGGGCGACGCGTGCGTGTTCCTGGCGTCGCGGCTGGCGTCCTGGGTCACGGGCCACGACCTGGTGGTGGACGGCGGGGTGTCGGCGCGGCCGGCCTGGTGAGCACGGCGGCGCCCGCGTCCGTATCCAAGCGTCGAGGCGGTGGGCCGACGACCGGGGAGACGACGTGAGGCGTGACGGTGCGCGCGGAGGAGCCCGAGGACCGCGGCCGGTCCGGTGGCTGCTGCTGGGAGCCGTGCTGGTCCTGTTCCTGCTCGGCGGCCCCGGACCGGCGTCCGCGCACGCCGCCCTCACCGCCACCGACCCCGAGGACGGCACCGTCCTCCAGCGGGCCCCGAGCGGCATCACCCTCACCTTCACCGAGTCCGTCGGCCTGCGCGACGACTCCTTCCGCGTCCTCGACCCCGGCGGCCACCGGGTGAGGACGGGACAGGCCGGCCGCGCGGACGGCCGCTCCGACACCGCCCGCCTCACCCTCCGGGAAAAGCTCGGCGAGGGCACCTACACCGTGGCCTGGCGGGTCGTCTCCGCCGACAGCCACCCGGTCTCGGGCGCCTTCACCTTCTCCGTCGGCCGGCCCTCCGCGACGGCCGCGCCGGTGGACGCCGGGCCCGCCGAGGGCCCGCTCACCGGCGCCCTCCACCAGACCGCCCGGTACCTCGCGTACCTCGCGGCCGCCCTGCTCATCGGCACCGCGTCCTTCGTCGCCCTGTGCCGCCCGCCGGACCCCGCCCCGCTGCGCCGCCTGCTGGTGGCCGGCTGGTGGACCCTGCTGGCGTCCACGGTCGCGCTGCTGGTGCTGCGTGCCCCGTACGAGGCGGGGAGCGGGCCGGCGGCGGCGCTGGACGCGGAGGCGTTCGGCGGCACGCTCACCTCCCGGCCGGGAGCGCTGCTGCTGGTCCGGCTGGTGCTGCTCCTGGTGGCCGGGGCCCTCGTGCTGCGCATGGCCCGCCTGCCGCGCCGGCCCGCCCGCACCCCCCTCGCCGTGGCGTCGGGCACTGCCCTGGCCGTCGGACTCGCCCTGACCTGGGCCGCGGCCGAACACGCCTCCGCCGGGATCCAGGTGCCCGCGGCGATGGTGTCGTCCGTGCTGCACCTGCTGGCGACGGCGGTCTGGCTCGGCGGCCTCACCGCCCTGCTCACCCTCCTGCGCCGGCCGGCCCCGGCCGCCGTGGCCGCCCGCTTCTCGCGCCTCGCCCCCGTCTGCGTGACCGTCCTGGCCGTCACCGGCGTCTACCAGTCCTGGCGGGGCCTCGGCTCCTGGTCCGCGCTCACCGGCACGACGTACGGCAGGCTGCTGCTCGCCAAGCTGTCCGCGGTGGCCCTGCTGCTGGCGGCGGCCGCGCTCTCGCGGCGGTGGACGGCACGGCTGGCGACGGCGGACGCGGAGACGGCCGTACGCCCGCGCGAGCGCCTCCCGGAACCGGTGGGCGGCCCGCCCCCGCCCCCGCCGGACCCGTCGCCTCCGGACCCTTCCCCGGAACGCGCCGCCGGGGACGCCCACCGGCGGCGGCTGCGCCGCTGTGTGCTGGTCGAGGCCGGCGTCGCGGCCGTGGTGCTCGCCGTCACGACCGTGCTCGCCGGCACCCTGCCCGGCCGGGCGGCGGCCGAGGCGGGCCGGGGGACACCGGCGGGCGGGGTGCTGCCCGCGTCCGTCACCACGATCCCGTTCGACACCGGCACCCCCGGCGGCCGTGGCACGGTCCAGATCACCCTGGACCCGGGCCGCACCGGCGACAACGCCGTGCAGGCCGTGGTCTTCGGCCCCGACGGCGGCCTGGCCACCGTCCCCGAGCTACGGCTCTCCTTCACCCTCCCCGACCGCGACATCGGCCCCGTCCAGGCGGAACTCGTCGACCGCGGCGGCTACTGGAGCGCCAACACCGTCACCCTCCCCCTCCCCGGCACCTGGACGATGAAGGCGACGGTCCGGGTGTCGGAGGTGGACCAGGTGAGCGAGACGAGGAAGACGCGCATCGCTCCCTGACCGAGCAGACCGCGCCGAGCCGGGCCGGTCGGCCCGCGGTCCGGTGAAACGCCAGAGGGCCGGACCGCTTGTGCGGTCCGGCCCTCTGGGCTGGCGGAGGATACGAGATTCGAACTCGTGAGGGGTTGCCCCCAACACGCTTTCCAAGCGTGCGCCCTAGGCCTCTAGGCGAATCCTCCGCCGGAAACATTACATGACCCGAGGGAGTGCTCGCGAACTCGTTCCCGGGCCGAACGATCGGGTACGCTGGGCGCAGCCCCTCACGCGGCGCTATCTGACTGAACTCCCCCAGGGCCGGAAGGCAGCAAGGGTAGGTTGGCTCTGGCGGGTGCGTGGGGGGCGTTTGCGTGTCCGGGGCTGTGAGGAGCGCCCCGTTCGACGCGGGCCGGTTTGTCAGTGGGCGCCTATAACCTCGTATGCGTGTCGTCTCTCGCGTTGTACCGCCGCTACCGCCCGGAGTCCTTCGCCGAGGTCATCGGGCAGGAGCATGTCACCGACCCGCTGCAGCAGGCGCTGCGGAACAACCGGGTCAATCACGCGTACCTGTTCAGCGGTCCGCGCGGCTGTGGCAAGACGACCAGCGCGCGGATCCTCGCCCGCTGCCTGAACTGTGAGCAAGGTCCCACCCCGACGCCGTGCGGCGAGTGCCAGTCGTGCCGGGACCTCGCCAGGAACGGGCCGGGTTCGATCGACGTCATCGAGATCGACGCGGCTTCGCACGGCGGTGTGGACGACGCCCGTGACCTGCGGGAGAAGGCGTTCTTCGGGCCGGCCGGCAGCCGGTACAAGATCTACATCATCGATGAGGCCCACATGGTCACCCCGCAGGGCTTCAACGCCCTGCTCAAGGTGGTCGAGGAGCCCCCGGAGCACCTGAAGTTCATCTTCGCGACCACCGAACCCGAGAAGGTCATCGGGACCATCCGGTCGCGGACCCACCACTACCCGTTCCGGCTCGTGCCGCCCGGCACCCTGCGGGACTACCTCGCCGCGGTGTGCCAGAAGGAGGACATCCCGGTCGAGGACGGCGTGCTGCCGCTGGTGGTGCGCGCCGGCGCCGGTTCCGTCCGTGACTCGATGTCCGTCATGGACCAGTTGCTCGCGGGCGCCGGTGCCGACGGTGTGACGTATGCCATGGCGACCGCCCTGCTCGGCTACACGGACGGTTCGCTGCTCGACTCGGTGGTCGAGTCGTTCGCCTCGGGCGACGGCTCCGCCGCCTTCGAGGTCGTGGACCGGGTCATCGAGGGAGGCAACGACCCGCGCCGCTTCGTCGCCGACCTGCTGGAGCGGCTGCGTGACCTCGTCATCCTCGCCGCCGTGCCCGACGCGGCGGAGAAGGGGCTCATCGACGCCCCCGCCGACGTCGTCGAGCGGATGCAGGCCCAGGCCCGGTCCTTCGGTGCCGCCGAGCTCAGCCGCGCCGCCGACCTGGTCAACGAGGGGCTCACCGAGATGCGGGGCGCCACCTCGCCCCGCCTCCAGCTGGAGCTGATCTGCGCGCGCGTGCTGCTGCCCGCCGCGTACGGCGACGAGCGTTCGGTGATGGCCCGGCTGGACCGGATCGAGCGCGGTGTGCAGTTCTCGGCGGGCGCGGGCGCGCCCGCGATGGCGTACGTTCCCGGCCCCGACGCCCATGCGGGTGCCGCCGGTGCCGCCGCCCCGGTTCCGCCGGGGGGCGGGCCGGCCGCGGCCCGAGCGGCGGTGCGCGCGCCGGGTGGCGCCGGCTCGCCCGGCCCGGGTTCCCCGGCTCCCGCCGCGTCGGCGGCCGGGCCGGTCGCTTCTCCCGACGCGCCGAGTGCCCCCCCGTCCGCGCCTGCCGCTCGGGCCGAGGGCGCCGGCGCCGGCCCGGCCGCGCCCGCCGGACAGCCCGCCACCGGTGCCGCCGGAGGCGGTCAGCCACCGGCACCGGCCTCCGCACCCGCGTCCGTGCCGCCGGCCTCCGCGCCCGCGCCCGGCGCCTGGCCCACCGCGGCTCCGGCCGGTGGCGGGCGCCGTCCCGGCGGATGGCCGACGGCGGCACCCGCGGGCGGCGGGCAGCCCAGGGCGGCGACTCCCGCGGAGCCCGCCCCCGCTGCCCCCGCCGCCCCGTCCTCCCCCGGTCCCGCCGCCGCTGCCACGCCCCGGTCCGGTGGCCTGGACCCCCGCTCGCTCTGGCCCGACATCCTCGAGGTGGTCAAGAACCGCCGCCGGTTCACCTGGATCCTGCTCAGCCAGAACGCCCAGGTGACCGGCTTCGACGGCACGTCCCTCCAGCTCGGCTTCGTCAACGCCGGTGCCCGCGACAACTTCCTGAGCAGCGGCAGCGAGGACGTACTGCGGCAGGCCCTGGCCGAGCAGTTCAACGTGCAGTGGAAGATCGAGGCGGTCGTCGACCCCTCCGGCGGTTCGGCACCCCAGCCCCCCGCCGGTCCCTCCGGCGGCTACGGAGGATCCGGCGGAGGCGGCTTCGGCGGTCCCGGCAACGCCGGCTTCGGCGGCGGTGCGTCCGCCCCGCGCCCGGTGACGCCGCCGCCCGCGTCCCCGGCCCCCGCCCCGTCCGCGCCGCCCGCGGCACCGGCCGCCGCACCCGCGCCGGCCGCCCCCGTCACCCCGGCCCCGGCCCCCGAGCCGCCGGCCCCGGTCTCCCCCGAGGACGACATCCCCGAGGACGACGACCCCGACCTCGACGAGTCGGCCCTCTCCGGCCAGGAACTGCTGGTACGGGAGCTGGGGGCGACGGTCGTGGAGGAGATCACGCACGAGTAGGCGCCGTGCGCGCGAGCAGGCGCGCGTGGGTCCGTGCCTGTCCCGCACCACCCCAGGCACCCGCTCTGGAGGAACGCACAAACACCGGACAACCCTCCCCTCGGAAGCCCGCACAAACCACCCCGGCCCGCTCCCGTTAGGCTGACCCCGTGAAGGTCCTCGTCATCGGCGGCGGCGCCCGCGAACACGCCCTGTGCCGTTCCCTGTCCCTCGACCCCGACGTCACCGCGCTGCACTGCGCCCCCGGCAACGCCGGCATCGCCGAGGTCGCCGAGCTGCACCAGGTCGACGCCCTCGACGGCGCGGCCGTCTCCGCGCTGGCCACGGAGCTCGGCGCCGACCTGGTCGTCGTCGGTCCCGAGGCGCCCCTGGTCGCCGGGGTCGCCGACGCCGTGCGCGAGGCGGGCATCCCGGTCTTCGGCCCCTCCGGGGAGGCCGCCCAACTGGAGGGCTCCAAGGCCTTCGCCAAGGACGTCATGGCCCACGCCGGCGTGCCCACGGCACGCTCGTACGTCTGCACGACTCCCGAGGAGGTCGACGCGGCGCTCGACGCCTTCGGCGCCCCCTACGTCGTCAAGGACGACGGGCTGGCCGCCGGCAAGGGCGTCGTCGTCACCGGTGACATCGAGGCGGCCCGGGCGCACGCGCGGGCCTGCGAGCGCGTCGTCATCGAGGAGTACCTCGACGGCCCCGAGGTCTCCCTCTTCGCCGTCACCGACGGCGAGACCGTACGCCCGCTGCAGCCCGCCCAGGACTTCAAGCGGGCCCTGGACGGCGACGAGGGCCCGAACACCGGCGGCATGGGCGCCTACTCGCCGCTGCCGTGGGCCGACCCCAAGCTCGTGGACGAGGTCGTGGAGACCGTGCTCCAGCCGACCGTCGACGAGATGCGCCGCCGCGGCACCCCGTTCTCCGGCCTCCTCTACGCCGGTCTCGCGATCACCTCCCGCGGCGTCCGCGTGATCGAGTTCAACGCCCGCTTCGGCGACCCCGAGACGCAGGTCGTGCTGGCCCGGCTCCAGACCCCGCTGGCCGGCCTGCTGATGGCGGCCGCCACCGGCAACCTCGCCCCCCTCGAACCCCTGCGCTGGAGCGACGACGCGGCCGTCACCGTGGTCGTCGCCTCGCACAACTACCCCGGCACCCCGCGCACCGGCGACCCGATCACCGGGCTCGACCAGGTGGCCGCCGAGGACGCCCCGCACGCCTACGTCCTGCACGCCGGCACCCGGCGCGAGGGCGACTCGGTGGTCAGCGCGGGCGGCCGCGTCCTGTCCGTCACGGCCACCGGCAAGGACCTCACCGAGGCCCGCGACCGCGCCTACCGGGCCGTCGCCCGCATCGGCCTCGACGGCTCCCAGCACCGTACGGACATCGCGGCGAAGGCGGCGGCGGGCGCGTAGCCCGAGCCCGGAGAACGCCCCTCCGCACCGAACCCGGCAGGCCCCGGCTCCGTCTCAGGAACCGGGGCCTGATCCTTGCTGTCCGTCATCCACCTTTGCCCAAAGCCATTCCATCGAGTGACCAATGCGCCATACGGCTGACGGGTGCCCGGGCCCCAACTAGGGTGCCGCGCAGGCGTTCCGGCACATGGCCCACCGGCATTGCGATGTCAGTGGCGGGTGCCACAGTGGGGGAGTGAGCACCAGCAGGAGAGCATCAGGACAGCCCAGGGCAGCAAGGAGGGGGTGAGGTCCGGCCGTGACCGGTATGGGTGTGGAGGCGGGCGCGCAGACCGCGCGTTCCCGGGCGCTGGCCGTGCTGCGGATCCGCAGCCGGGCGCTGGCGGTGGCGCTGCTGCCCGCGGCCGCCGCCGTGGTCCTGCTCGCGGGCGGCTCCACCGGCCATCTCGTGGGCCCGGGGTGGGACGCCGCCCGCTGGGCCGTGTCCGTGATCGCGCTCCTCGTCCTGCTCGCCGCCGTCGGCGTCGCCCTGGTCGTGGCCCGGGCCCGCCCCGCCATGACCCCGACGGTCCCGATCGCGGAGGACTCGGCGCCGGACCTGTACCGGATGGTGCGTGACCTGGCCGACCGGCTCGACGTCCCCGCGCCGTCCGCGATAGCGCTCACGCCGGACTGCGACAGCTGGCTGGAGGACCGCACCCACCGGGCGCACGGCCCGCCGTCCCCGGAGGAGCAGGACGACGCGGCCGGCCCGGGCGGGCCCGCGCACCGAAGGTCCGCGGCCGCTCCGGTCCTCGTCATCGGCTCCCCCTTCCTGTGGTGGATGCGGGTGGGCGAGCTGCGCGCCGTCCTCGCCCCCGTCGTCGCCGGTACGGGACCGTCGGCGCACCCCGACATAGCCGCCGCCCGGCGCTTCGTCCAGGGCCTGGACGCCGCGGTGGCCGTGGCCTCGGCGGGGAACCGCGGTCCGCTGTCCCGCACGGTCTGCAAGGGCCTCGGCTGGGTCTCCCGGCTGCTGCTGCGCAGCTGCCGCGGCCATGCCGCCGAGATGGAGCGCGGGGTCGCGGCGGCGGCCGCCGAGCGCGCACAGGCCGTGGACTACGGTCTGCGGATCGTCGCCCAGGAACAGGTCGGCCTGGCGTACGCCGGCTGGGACCGGCTGCTGACCCGGGTGGCGCTGCCGGCCTGGCGCATGGGCCGCTGGCCCTCCCGGCTGGACGTCGGCGTCGTCGCGGCGCTCACGGAGCTGTCCCGCCGCGACCGCCTGGCCGAGGGCTTCGCCTCCCGGCTGGGCGAGCGCCCGGCCTGCGACCTGCTGGAGGAGCCCGGCGCCGTGGACGGCGCGGTCTCCCTCCTCGCCGCCCGCCTGTTCCACGGGGGCCCGGCGGAGCCCGGCCCGGACTGGTCGCCGGTGGAGTGGGACCAGTACCCGGAGGAGGTCGTCGACCGCACCTGGCGCACGAACGCGGCCCGGCTCCACCGGGTCCTGGACACCCTGGGCGTCCGCCGCACCGCCGAGAGCGCCGCACCGGGCGCCGAGGGCCCGACCCTCGCCCGCGTGCTGGACCACCTCACGGACCCGTCCGCACCGGCCGCCGGCCACCCCCCGGCGGCGCACGGCGGCCCGGCCGGGCACGCCGCCCGCACGGACGGCCGGACCCCCGACGACGACCACGACAACGCCGGTCACGCGCACGCGTGTCACGACGACGACCTCGCCGGCACCACCCCCCGCGGCGCGGCCCTCGCCGCCGGGCTCAGCGCCCAGCTGGCCCGCGAGGAGGCGGAGTCCGCCGGGCCCAGGGCCCCCGCCGCGTCCTCCGCGATACCTCCCGTCGGCGCGGCCGGCCCCGACCGGGCCCTGTGGGACGACCGGGCGCTCCCGCTCTTCCCCCTGCAGGCCCCGCGCACCAGCCGCGAGATACTCACCGAGCACATCACGGCGATGGTGTGCTGTGCGGCGATGGACACCGCCGGAGCGTCCCCGGGACTGGACTGGCTCGACGGCCCCTCTCTGCTGGTCAACGGCGAACGGACGGCGGACCTGGGCCCCCGCGTCCTCAGTCTCGTCGAGGGCGGCGACCCGGCCCCGCTGCGGGCCTGGCTCACCGAGCTCGGCATACGCCCGGAGAAGCCCGTACGCCTGGTCTGAGGCGCCCGCCCTCCGCGACCACCTGATCCCCGACCCTCTGAGACATGTGAATCGGATCCTCCGCTTCCACTTTCGGTCACTTCGCAACGAACAGTGACAGCACGCGCGCGAAATGTGATGTGCTGGGACCGATCGCGCACATGGCAAGGGCGTACGTCATACGCACGACCACGGGGGCACGAGGGAGGGGAAGTCCCATGGCGTCCGAGCAGATCCGCCGCTGGGAGTCCGGAGCGCTCGCGCACGCCGTGACGGACCCCTTCGGACAGGGGCCCGTCCCCTGGCTGCGCGGCGGCGAGACGTACTTCGGGGACTCCGGCCAGGTCGTCCCCTGGTACGTGGACCCCGACCCGGCACAGGACCCCGCCCCGGACACCCGGGCGAAGTCCCGGAAGTACCCCGAGCGCCGCTCCGGCGGCGGTCCGCGCGCCGCCGACGACGTGCACCGCCAGATCAAGGGCTTCACCGCCACCGGCGCCGTCGCTCCCGGCGAGGCCATCGACTTCCACATCACCGTCGACCCGCCCCAGGAGTTCGGCGTCGACGTCTACCGGATCGGCCACTACGGCGGCGACGGCGCAGCCAAGATCACCACCAGCCCCCGCCTGTCCGGCATCGTCCAGCCCCCGCCGCTCACCGCCGACCGCACGGTCTCCTGCCACCACTGGTGGCTGTCCTGGCGGCTGCAGATCCCGTCGTACTGGAACATAGGCGCGTACGTCGCCGTCCTCACCACCGCCGACGGCTACCGCTCCCACGTGCCCTTCACGGTCCGCGACAGCGACCCGGCCGACCTGCTCCTGGTCCTGCCGGACATCACCTGGCAGGCGTACAACCTCTACCCGGAGGACGGCCGCACCGGCGCCAGCCTCTACCACGCCTGGGACGAGGAGGGCCGGCTGCTCGGCGAGGCCGACGCCGCGACGACCGTCTCCTTCGACCGCCCGTACGCGGGAGCGGGCCTGCCCCTCCACGTCGGGCACGCCTACGACTTCATCCGCTTCGCCGAGCGCTACGGCTACGACCTCGCCTACGCCGACGCCCGCGACCTGCACTCCGGCCGCGTCGACCCGAGCCGCTACCGGGGCCTGGTCTTCCCCGGCCACGACGAGTACTGGTCCACCGCCATGCGCCGCACCACGGAACTGGCCCGCGAGCAGGGCACGTCCCTGGTGTTCCTCTCCGCCAACACCATGTACTGGCAGGTGGAGCTGGCCCCCTCCCCCTCCGGCGTCCCCGACCGCCTGCTGACCTGCCGCAAACGCAAGGGGCCGGGGAGGCCCGCGCTGTGGCGGGAGATCGACCGGGCCGAGCAGCAGCTGATCGGCATCCAGTACGCGGGCCGGGTCCCCGAACCGCACCCGCTGATCGTCCGCAACGCCGGCCACTGGCTGTGGGAGGCCACCGGGGCGCAGGAGGGCGACGAGATCGAGGACCTGGTCGCGGGCGAGGCCGACCGCTACTTCCCGCGCACACCGCTCCCGGAGCACGACGAGCGGATCCTGCTCGCCCACTCGCCGTACACCGACGTCGACGGCGTCCGCCGCCACCAGGAGACGTCCCTGTACCGGGCGGCGTCCGGCGCCTGGGTCTTCGCGTCCGGAACGTTCGCATGGTCGCCGGCCCTGGACCGCCCCGGCCACGTCGACCCGCGCATCCAGCGCGCCACCGCCAACCTCCTGGACCGCATCTGCAAACGCGACTGACCGTGTCCGGCCGCCACCGACCCCCTGTCCGTCGATCACCCGGGCATACGGGAGAATCAAGCCATTGGACAGAACCACGGGGAGGAACCGTGTCCGGATTCGTCGAAAAGCCCGAGCCGATCCAGGTTCCGGGTCTGGTGCATCTGCACACCGGCAAGGTGCGCGAGCTGTACCGGAACGAGGCGGGCGACCTCGTGATGGTCGCCAGCGACCGCATCTCCGCCTACGACTGGGTGCTGCCGACCGAGATCCCCGACAAGGGCCGGATCCTCACCCAGCTCTCCCTGTGGTGGTTCGAGCAGCTCGCCGACCTGGTCCCGAACCACGTGCTCAGCACCGAACTGCCCCCCGGCGCCCCCGCCGACTGGCAGGGCCGGGCCCTGGTCTGCAAGTCCCTGCGCATGGTCCCCGTGGAGTGCGTGGCCCGCGGCTACCTCACCGGCTCGGGACTGGCCGAGTACCGGGAGTCCCGCACCGTCTGCGGCCTCGCCCTCCCCGAGGGCCTGGTCGACGGCTCCGAGCTGCCCGCCCCGATCTTCACCCCGGCCACCAAGGCCGAGGTCGGCGAGCACGACGAGAACGTCTCCTACGAGGAGGTGGCACGCCGGGCCGGCGCGGACACCGCGGCCCGGCTGCGCCAGGCCACCCTCGCCGTCTACTCCCGCGCCCGGGACATCGCCCGCGACCGCGGCATCATCCTCGCGGACACGAAGTTCGAGTTCGGCTTCGAGGGCGGCGAGGACGGGAACCTCGTCCTCGCCGACGAGGTCCTCACCCCGGACTCCTCCCGTTTCTGGCCGGCCGACCAGTGGCAGCCGGGCCGCGCGCAGCCGTCGTACGACAAGCAGTACGTCCGGGACTGGCTGACCTCGGCGGAGTCCGGCTGGGACCGCGGGAGCGAGCAGCCCCCGCCGCCGCTGCCGCCGCAGGTCGTGGAGGCGACCCGCGCCAAGTACGTGGAGGCCTACGAACGCCTCACGGGCACGAGCTGGTCCTAGAACATCAAGAAGCCCCCGGCCGGAGCCGGGGGCTTCTTGATGCGGAGCGGACGACGAGGCTCGAACTCGCGACCTCAACCTTGGCAAGGTTGCGCTCTACCAACTGAGCTACGTCCGCAGTGCGCCGTGGCGCGACAGCCACTATACCCAACCGCGCTCCCGCGCGAGACGCACCGCCGCGTGCCGGTTCTCCGCACCGAGCTTGGTCACGGCCGACGACAGGTAGTTCCGTACGGTCCCCTCCGCGAGCGCGGCGCGTTCGGCGATCTCCGCCACGGGTGCCCCGTCGGCGGCCAGTTCCAGCACCTCCGCCTCCCGCGCGGTCAGCGGCGAGTCCCCGGCGGAGATCGCGTCGGCGGCCAACTCCGGGTCGACGTAGCGGTTTCCGGCGTGCACCGTGCGGATCAGCTCGGCGAGCCGCTGCGCGCTGACGGTCTTGGGGACGAACCCGCGCACCCCCGCCGCGAGCGCCCGCTTCAGATGCCCCGGCCGTCCGTGACCGGTCACGATCAGCACCTGGCAGCCGGGCAGTTCGGTGCGCAGGGATGTGGCGACCTTCACACCGTCCGCGCCGGGCATCTGCAGATCGAGTACGGCGACGTCCGGGGCGTGCGCCCGCGCCATCGCCAGCGCCTCCGGCCCGCTGGCCGCCTCGGCGACCACGACCAGGTCGTCCTCCAGGGACAGCAGGGCCGCCAGCGCCCCGCGGATCAGATGCTCGTCGTCGGCGAGCAGAACGCGCACGACCTCCGTCACGACGCGGCCCCCGGCACCGTCCCGGCGGTCAGCGGAACGTCCGCGACCAGCCGGAACACGCCCTTGCCGGCGGTCCCGGCCTGCAGCGTCCCGCCCACCGCGGACAGTCGCTCCCGCAGCCCGGCCAGCCCCGAGCCGCCCGGACCGGCCGCGCCGGCCGCCGGACCCGGCCCGGAGCCGTCGACCGCCCCGTCGTTCTCCACCGTCAGCACCACACGCCCCTCAGACATCCGCACCACCACGGCGCACTTCTCCGCGTCCCCGTGCCGCAGCACGTTCGTCGTCGCCTCCCGCACCACCCAGGCGAGCGCCGACTGCACCTCGGCGGGCAGTCCGGACGTGTCGCCGGTCACCTCGCACGCGATCCCCGCCGCCGCCAGCACTCCCTGGGCACCGGCGAGTTCGGCCTCCAGATCGGCCTCCCGGTAGCCCCGCACCACGTCGCGCACCTCCCGCTGGGACTCCTGGGCGATGCGCTGCACCTCGATCATCTGCTCCACCGCCTCGGGCCGCCCGCGCCTGACCAGCTGGACGGCCAGCTCGCTCTTGAGCGCGATCACGGCCAGGTTGCGCCCCATCACGTCGTGCAGATCCCGGGCGAACCGCAGCCGCTCCTCGGCCACGGCGAGCCGCGCCCGGGTCTCGCGGGCCTCGTCGAGTTCGTAGACGGCGTTGAGCAGCCAGACGGAGAAGACCGAGGTGAAGGCGAGGAAACCGGCGCCGGCCAGCACGAAGCCGGCCGTGGCGAGCGCCACGGGGCCGGGCATGCCCAGGGGGAACCCCACGATGCCGGCCCCCGCCGCGAAGCCGCCGACGATCGCGACGATCCGCCGCCGGTTGCGGACGCCGAGCGCCACGGTGCCGGCGCCGAAGCACAGCACCCCGCCGAACACCGACCCGGCCGCGGCGTCGACGCCCTCGCCGGCCGGGCCGCGCCCCGCGAGGGCGACGGCGCCGACCGCGAGCACCGCGGTGACGGCGGCGAGGGTCCACAGCAGCCGGACGGGCTGGGCCCGCCGGCCGCGCGTCCAGTCCAGCGCCCGGGACGCCGTCACCATGCAGACCGCGGCGTGCACGGCGACCAGCAGCGACAGAGCGCTCGCGAGGCGTGTCCCCACGTGCTCGAAGGTCGTCAGCCCGATCGCCGTGACCTCGATGACGCCGAAGAAGTGGAAGGACCACCGCGTGTACGTCTCGACCTTGGCCGGTGTCGTCTTCCGCCGCCACCAGCCACCCGGCCTGCGCATGTCCTCGCTCGCCCCGCTCTCCCCGACGTCACCGTCCATCAGTGTCGCGGCTCCCAGCGGAACCACCGCCGTACAGCAAACACCGCGAACGCGGTCCAGGCCACCGCCGTCGCGAGGGCGCCCAGTGCCTCGGACGCCGACAGGTCACCGGTCCAGCCGCCGCGCACCAGCGTGACGACGGGCGTCAGCGGCAGCAGCTCGCAGACGGAGGCCACCTTGTCGGGCAGCAGCTCCAGCGGGACGAACATGCCGGAGCCGATCATCGAGACCAGCAGCAGCGGCATGGGCGTGACCTGCGCGCTCTCGCCGGTCCGGGTGAAGCCGGAGGTGGCCGCGGCGAGGGCGGCGCACATCACGAGCCCCAACAGCAGGCCGAGGACGGCCAGATGGGGCGCGGACGGCGCGTCCAGGTCGAGCAGGACGGCGCATCCGGCCGTCAGCAGCAGGCACTGCAGCAGCCCGGTGGCGACGGCCGGCATCGCGGAGCCGGCCAGGATCTCGGCGTCCCGCAGCTCGCCGGTGCGCAGCCGCTTGAGGACGAGTTCCTCGCGCCGGACGACGAAGACCCCCACGAGGGTCGAGTAGACGGCGAACAGCAGGGAGAAGCCGATCGCCGCGGGCAGTACGAGGGTGCCGATGGTCAGCCCGGCCTCGCCGAGGTCCATCTCCTCGGCCGCCGACCGCACGCTGACCGGCAGCACCAGCGGCACGAACAGTCCGGCGACGAGCGCGCCCTTGCTCCGTCCGAGCAGGGTCAGCTCGGCACGGGCGAGGGCCGTCATCCGGCTCATGGGCGTGGTGGCCGCCGCCTTCGGGGCGCGCGCCGCCGCGGGCGCCCCGGTGTTCGTGGCGCTCATGCCGCGTACTCCTTCCTCGTGTGCGCGGTCTCCGCCGCGGAGACCTCCTTCGCTATCCCCAGGAACGCCTCCTCCAGGGACGCCGACCGCACGTCCAGGCGGTGCAGCTCCACCCGGGCCCGCTCGGCCCAGACCAGGAGCCCGGTGGCCGCCCGCTGGAGTTCACGGGTGCGCAGCCGGACGGTCCGGCCGTCGGTCTCGTGCCCGGTCACGCCCAGCTCGGCGAGCGGCGGCAGATCGCCCACGAAGTAGCCCTCGGGCAGCTCGAAGGTGATCCGCGACGGCTGCGTGGCGGTCACCTCGGCCGGGGTCCCGGTGGTGGCGATGCGGCCGTCGTGCATGATCGCGAGACGGTCGGCGAGCTGCTCGGCCTCTTCCAGGTAGTGGGTGGTCAGCAGCACCGTCGTGCCGGCGTCGCGCAGGGTGCTCACCAACTCCCAGGTGTCCCGGCGGCCTTCGGCGTCCAGTCCGGTGGTGGGCTCGTCCAGGAAGAGCACCTCGGGGTCGCCGAGCAGGGCGAGCGCCAGGTCGAGCCGGCGCCGCTGGCCCCCGGACAGCTGCTTCACCCGGACGCCGGCCTTCGACTCCAGCCCGACCAGCGCCAGCACCTCGGCCGGCGGCCGGGCCCCGCTCACGCAGCCCGCCCACATCCGCGCCGTTTCCGCGACGGTCAGCTCGGACGGGAAGCCGCCCTCCTGCAGCATCACCCCGGTGCGGGGGCGTACGGCGGCCCGGTCGGTGTAGGGGTCGTGTCCGAGGACGCGCACCCGCCCGCCGGCCGGTGCGGCCAGGCCCTCCAGCAGTTCGACGGTGGACGTCTTGCCGGCGCCGTTGGTGCCGAGCAGTGCGAAGATCTCCCCGCGGCGCACGGAGAAGGTGACGCCGCGCACAGCCTCGAACCCGCCCCCGTACACACGTCGCAGGTCGGTGACCTCAATCACGTGTTCGTGTTCGTTCGCTTCCATACCCCGAGCATCCCCGCCCGGCGGGCCCGGCAGCAGTGCGCGCTGTCATCGCCGGGCATGACAAATGTCAGACACTCGACGGGAACACGAAAAGACCCCGGTCCATCAGGACCGGGGTCTCATTCCCGAGCGGACGACGAGGCTCGAACTCGCGACCTCAACCTTGGCAAGGTTGCGCTCTACCAACTGAGCTACGTCCGCATTGCCTCCGACCGGCTTTCACCGATCGGTGCGAGCACCAGCCTACCTGATCCACTTGAGTGGTCGGTACGGCGATGCAGAGCGGGTGACAGGAATCGCACACTGCGCCTTCCCCCTGGAAGGGGGATGTTCTACTACTGAACTACACCCGCAAGTCCGTGAGCTGGGCTTTTCGGCCTCGCCCCTCGGCGTGCTCCAGACTTTAGCTGATCACCGGGGGTGCTGCGCAAGTCGGTTGCCGCGGGGGCCGGCTGAGCGGCCGTCGGCGGCAGCCCGCCGGGCCGGGAGCCGCCCGCCGGGCAGGGAACCGCCGGGCCGGACGTCACCGCCGGACCGGGGGTCACCGCCGGACCGGGAACCGCGTAGGGCCAGGCCCCGCCCGCTCACTGCGCCTCGGCGAACGCCTCGTACACCTTCTTCGGGATCCGGCCCCGCGCCGGCACGTCCATCTTGTTCGCCTGCGCCCAGGCGCGGACCGCCGCCGGGTCCGGGGCCACCTCCGTCTGCCGGTACGCCCGGCCCGACCGCGACCGCTTGCGGCCGGCCGACACGTAGGGCTCCAGAGCCTTGCGCAGTTTCCTGGCATTGGCTTCGTTCAGGTCGATCTCGTACATCTTGCCGTCGACTCCGAAGGCGATCGTCTCCGCCGCTTCCGAGCCGTCGATGTCGTCAAAGAGAGTGACCACGACACGCTGCGCCACGAATATCGGTCCCTTCGTGCGGCATCTCCGCGATGACGTGCCAGGACGTCGCGAAGACGCCGACTGTTCGCCTGCAATTGGGCAAAGTATCGGCTAATGACATTTCATTTGTACAGTGCCTGGCAATGAAATGGGAAGACCGACTAAATCTCTCCGCGTGTCCGGTGCGCAATAGCCGCCGGGGCACGATCCGGGATCTTTCCCGAAGCTTTTCGTGCGGGCCCGCGACCGATGCCCAATCGTGACAGGGGTCACGTACTTTCCTACAACGCTACACGCGTAGATTTTTTGTGCGGGTAGTCTGAAGGAACCTGCTCAGCACCACACACCGGGAGTGCCAGTGGCACGCGTCGTAGTCGACGTCATGCTCAAGCCGGAGATCCTCGACCCCCAGGGCCAGGCGGTGCAGCGCGCACTGCCGCGGCTCGGTTTCGAGGGGATCTCGGACGTACGTCAGGGAAAGCGATTCGAACTCGAAGTGGACGGGCCGGTCGACGACGCCGCCCTCGCCCGCATCCACGATCTTGCGGAATCCTTCCTCGCCAACACCGTGATCGAGGACTTCACCGTCAAGGTGGAGGAAGTCGCGGAGGCCGCGAAGTGACCGCTCGTATTGGCGTCGTCACTTTCCCCGGCAGCCTCGACGACCGGGACACGCAGCGCGCGATCCGCGTCGCAGGCGCCGAACCCGTGGCGCTCTGGCACAAGGACAAGGACCTCAAGCAGGTCGACGCCGTCGTGCTGTGCGGCGGTTTCAGTTACGGCGACTATCTGCGGGCCGGCGCCATCGCGCGCTTCTCGCCGGTGATGGACACCGTCATCGACCAGGCGAAGGCCGGCCTCCCGGTCCTCGGCATCTGCAACGGCTTCCAGATCCTCACGGAGGCCCACCTGCTGCCCGGCGGCATGCTCGGCAACGACCACCTGCACTTCATCTGCCGCGACCAGAAGCTGCGGGTGGAGAACGCCTCCACCGCCTGGACCAGCGACTACACCGCGGGCCAGGAGATCAGCATCCCGCTGAAGAACATGGACGGGCGCTACGTCGCCGACCAGCGGACGCTGGACGAGCTGGAGGCCGAGGGCCGGGTCGCGTTCCGGTACCTCGACTTCAACCCGAACGGCTCGCTCAACGACATCGCCGGCATCACCAACGCCGAGGGCAACGTCGTCGGCCTGATGCCGCACCCCGAGCACGCCGTCGAGCCGCTGATCGGCACCGGCCGCACCGACGGCCTCCCGTTCTTCACCTCGATCCTCAAGAAGCTGGTCAACGCATGAGCCGGACGCCTCTGGACACGGTCGAGCACGCGGCCGCGACCCCCGACGTCGAGCTGCCCTGGGCCGAACTCGGCCTGAAGAAGGACGAGTACGAGCGGGTCGTCGAGATCCTCGGCCGCCGCCCCACCGGGGCGGAGCTGGCCATGTACTCGGTGATGTGGTCCGAGCACTGCTCGTACAAGTCCTCCAAGGTCCACCTCCGCCAGTTCGGCGAGAAGGCCCCCGAGTCCGACGCGATGCTCGTCGGCATCGGCGAGAACGCCGGTGTCGTCGACGTCGGCCAGGGCTACGCCGTCACCTTCAAGGTGGAGTCGCACAACCACCCGTCGTACGTGGAGCCCTACCAGGGCGCCGCGACCGGCGTCGGCGGCATCGTCCGCGACATCATCGCGATGGGCGCCCGCCCGGTCGCCGTCGTCGACCCGCTGCGCTTCGGCGCCGCCGACCACCCCGACACCAAGCGCGTCCTCCCGGGTGTCGTCGCCGGCATCGGCGGCTACGGCAACTGCCTGGGCCTGCCCAACATCGGCGGCGAGGTCGTCTTCGACGCCTGCTACCAGGGCAACCCGCTGGTCAACGCCGGCGCCATCGGCGTCATGCGGCACGAGGACATCCACCTCGCGAAGGCCTCCGGCGCGGGCAACAAGGTCATCCTGTACGGCGCCCGGACCGGCGGCGACGGCATCGGCGGCGCCTCGATCCTCGCCTCGGAGACCTTCGACGACGCCAAGCCCTCCAAGCGCCCCGCCGTCCAGGTCGGCGACCCCTTCCAGGAGAAGCTCCTCATCGAGTGCACCCTGGAGGCGTTCCAGGAGAAGCTGGTCGTCGGCATCCAGGACCTCGGTGCGGCCGGCCTGTCCTGCGCGACCAGCGAGCTGGCGTCCAACGGCTCCGGCGGCATGCGCGTCACCCTGGACGACGTCCCCCTGCGCGACTCCACGCTCTCGCCCGAGGAGATCCTCATGAGCGAGTCGCAGGAAAGGATGTGCGCCGTCGTCGAGCCCGACAAGGTCGACCGCTTCCTGGAGATCTGCGACAAGTGGGACGTCATCGCCACCGTCATCGGTGAGGTGACCGACGGCGACCGCCTGGAGATCTTCTGGCACGGCGAGAAGATCGTCGACGTCGACCCGCGCACGGTCGCCCACGAGGGCCCGACCTACGAGCGCCCCTACGCCCGCCCGGACTGGCAGGACGCCCTCCAGGCCGACGACGCGAACAAGCTGCCCCGCCCGGAGACGTCCGAGGAGCTGAAGGACCAGGTCCTGAAGCTGGTGGCGTCCCCGAACCAGGCGTCCAAGAAGTGGATCACCCAGCAGTACGACCACTTCGTCCAGGGCAACACCGTCCTCGCCCAGCCCGAGGACTCCGGCATGATCCGCGTCGACGAGGAGACCGGCCTCGGCGTCGCCATCGCCACCGACGGCAACGGCCGGTACGCCAAGCTCGACCCCTACACGGGCGCGCAGCTGGCGCTGGCGGAGGCGTACCGCAACGTCGCCACGACGGGTGCCAAGCCCCTCGCGGTCTCCGACTGCCTGAACTTCGGCTCGCCCGAGGACCCGGCGGTCATGTGGCAGTTCGCCGAGGCCGTGCGCGGTCTGGCGGACGGCTGTCAGCAGCTCGGCACCCCGGTGACCGGCGGCAACGTCTCGCTGTACAACCAGACCGGTGAGGCCGCCATCCACCCGACCCCGGTCGTGGCGGTCCTCGGCGTCATCGACGACGTGGCCCGCCGCACGCCGGTCGCCTTCCAGGAGGAGGGCCAGCTGCTCTACCTCCTCGGCGACACGCGTGAGGAGTTCGGCGGCTCGGCCTGGTCCCAGGTGATCCACGACCACCTCGGCGGGCTGCCCCCGAAGGTCGACCTGGAGCGCGAGCGCCTGCTGGCCGAGATCCTGATCTCCGCCTCCCGCGACGGCATGATCGACTCCGCGCACGACCTGTCCGACGGCGGTCTGGTCCAGGCCGTGGTCGAGTCGGCGCTGCTCGGGGGGAAGGGCGCGCGTCTGGTCGTCCCCGACGGTCTGGACGCCTTCACCTTCCTGTTCTCGGAGTCGGCGGGCCGCGCGGTCGTCGCCGTCCCGCGTTCGGAGGAGGTCCGGTTCAACGACATGTGCGGCGCGCGGGGACTGCCCGCCACCCGCATCGGCGTCGTGGACGGCACCTCCGTCGAGGTCCAGGGCGAGTTCGAGCTCTCCCTGGAGGAGCTGCGCAAGGCGCACGAGGACACGATCCCGGCGCTGCTGTCCTGATCCCCGTACGGCCCGGGCCTCCCGTGCTCGGGGAAGCCCCCGCCCGCACCGCCGGGCGGGGGCTTCGCCGTTCCCGGCGCCGACGCCCGCACCGCCCCGACGTCGTATTTCCCATGACCTCCGGCTTCCGCGCCCTCTAGGCTCGCCCCCATGCCCCCGGCCAAGAAGCGCACCCGCAGTTACGACCCCGCCCGTACCCGCGCCGCCGTCCTCGCCCAGTTCGGCCACGTACGGGCCGCCGTCCGCACCCTGACCCCCGAGCAGCTCGCGCTGCCGACCCGCCTGGGCGACTGGACCGTACGGGAGCTGGTCGCGCACATCGGCATGGCGCTCACCGCGGTGCACCGTGCCCTGGACCGCCCGGCCCCGCCGAAGCAGGACGCCCGGCTGGTGGACTGGACGTTCGCCACCGCCGGCAACGCGGCGGCGATCGCCGACTTCACCCGCGGGCTCGCCGCCGACCACCCCGACCTCGACGCCTACCTCGCCGGCATCGACCAGAGCCTGCGCACCTTGCTCGACGAGCACCCCGGCGGCCGGCTGCTGGAGACCAACGCCGGCGCCCTTTCCCTGGACGACTACCTGGTCACCCGCACCGTCGAGCTCGTCGTCCACACCGACGACCTGGACGCCGCCGTGCCCGGCCTCGACGTGCCGCTCGACCGGCAGGCCCTGGCCGCCGCCACCCGGCTGCTGGCCGACGCGCTCGCCGTGAAGGCGCCCGGTGCCTCGACGGAGGTGCGGATCCCGCCGTACGCCGTCGTGCAGTGCGTCGAGGGGCCCCGGCACACCCGGGGCACCCCGCCCAACGTCGTCGAGACCGACCCGCTGACCTGGGTCCGGCTGGCGACCGGGCGGACCGCGTGGAAGGACGCGCTCGACGAGGCCGCGGTCAGCGCGAGCGGAGAGCGGGCCGACCTCGGGGAACTGCTGCCGCTGCTGGCCTGATACGGGCCGGGGCCGGACCTCCCGAGGGGAACCGTTCCTTCCCCCGCTCCGTCGAATGGGCATGTACAGGCAGAAGCAGCGCATGACCCTGACCCTGGCGGCCGTCGCCGCGCTCGTGCCGCTCGCGGCGGCCTGCGGCACCGAGAAGGCGGACGGAGGCAGCGGCTCCGTCGGCACCGGCCGGACCCCCGTCACCGGCGTGCACTGGAGCATCGACAGCGTCACCGTCGACGGCACGACCCACCGGGCACCGGACGGCGCCCACGTCCGCATCGGCGACGGTGGCCGGGCCGAGGGCAGCTTCGGCTGCAACGGCTTCAGCGCCCGGGCCGACGTCGACGGCGACCGCATCCGCCTCAGCGACACCACGGCCACCGAGATGGCCTGCGACAAGGTGCCCATGGGCTTCGAGGAGAGGCTCGCCAGCACCCTCACCGACGGCACCCTGACCACCGAGACCAAGGGCGACCGCCTGACGCTCACCGCCGCCGACGGGGACACGGTCCGGCTGAGCAGGCAGCCGGACGCGGCCCTGTACGGCACCAGGTGGACCGTCACGTCCCCCGGCACCGACGGCCGCGCGCAGCTCACCTTCGACCGCGACAAGGCCGCCGTCTCCGGCCGGCTCGGCTGCAACCACGTCAACGCCGGGGCCACCGTGCGCGACGGCCATATCACCCTCGGCGCTCCGTCCACCACCCGAATGATGTGCGAAGACTCACTCATGGACACCGAGAAGCGGTTGCTGCGTCTCTTCGAGGGCCGGGCCGACTATCGAATCGATCAGCAAACCCTCACGCTGACCAGCGAAAACGGCACCGTCGTGCGAGCCGTCGCCGACCGGTGAGGCCCTGCTGATCCCGTATCCCCAATTCGGACCAGTGGTCGATCTCGCCTACACTCGGTGGCGTGCCACGTGGTGACGGTCGACTCAATCACGATCTGCTCCCCGGTGAGAAAGGCCCCCAGGACGCATGCGGCGTCTTCGGTGTCTGGGCTCCGGGCGAAGAGGTCGCAAAGCTCACGTACTTCGGGCTCTACGCCCTCCAGCATCGGGGCCAGGAATCCGCGGGAATCGCGGTCAGCAACGGCTCCCAGATCCTCGTCTTCAAGGACATGGGCCTGGTCTCCCAGGTCTTCGACGAGACCTCGCTCGGTTCGCTCCAGGGTCACATCGCGGTCGGACACGCCCGCTACTCGACCACCGGTGCCTCCGTGTGGGAGAACGCCCAGCCGACGTTCCGTGCCACCGCGCACGGCTCCATCGCGCTCGGTCACAACGGCAACCTCGTCAACACCGCCCAGCTCGCCGAGATGGTCGCCGACCTGCCCAAGCAGGACGGCCGCTCCACCCGCGTCGCGGCGACCAACGACACCGACCTGGTCACGGCCCTGCTCGCGGGCCAGACCGACGACGACGGCAAGCCGCTGACCATCGAGGAGGCGGCCGGCAAGGTGCTGCCCCAGGTGCGCGGCGCCTTCTCCCTCGTCTTCATGGACGAGCACACCCTGTACGCGGCCCGCGACCCGCAGGGCATCCGCCCGCTGGTGCTCGGCCGGCTGGAGCGCGGCTGGGTCGTCGCCTCCGAGTCCGCCGCCCTGGACATCTGCGGCGCCAGCTTCGTCCGCGAGATCGAGCCGGGCGAGTTCGTCGCCATCGACGAGAACGGTCTGCGCACCTCGCGATTCGCGGAAGCGAAGCCCAAGGGCTGTGTCTTCGAGTACGTGTACCTGGCCCGCCCGGACACCGACATCGCCGGCCGGAACGTCTACCTCTCCCGCGTCGAGATGGGCCGCCGCCTGGCGAAGGAGGCCCCGGTCGAGGCCGATCTCGTCATAGCGACCCCGGAGTCCGGCACGCCCGCCGCCATCGGCTACGCCGAGGCGTCCGGCATCCCCTTCGGCAACGGCCTGGTGAAGAACGCCTACGTGGGCCGCACCTTCATCCAGCCCTCGCAGACCATCCGCCAGCTCGGCATCCGCCTGAAGCTGAACCCCCTGAAGGAAGTCATCAAGGGCAAGCGGCTGGTCGTCGTGGACGACTCCATCGTCCGCGGCAACACCCAGCGGGCCCTGGTCCGCATGCTGCGCGAGGCCGGCGCCGCCGAGGTCCACATCCGGATCTCGTCCCCGCCGGTGAAGTGGCCCTGCTTCTTCGGCATCGACTTCGCCACCCGCGCCGAGCTCATCGCCAACGGCATGAGCATCGACGAGATCGGCACCTCGCTGGGCGCCGACTCCCTGGCGTACATCTCCATCGACGGCATGATCGAGGCGACCACCATCGCCAAGCCGAACCTGTGCCGCGCCTGCTTCGACGGCGAGTACCCGATGGAGCTCCCCGACCCCGAGCTGCTCGGCAAGCAGCTCCTGGAGACCGAGCTGGCCGCCGGGCCCGCCGCCACGGCCGCCACCGACGCCATCCGTCGTCCGTAGCGCCGCCCGCAATACCTGCCGTACGACACAAAGGTTCTCATCGTCATGCCTGACACAACCGGTGCCAGCTACGCAGCCGCGGGCGTCGACATCGAAGCCGGCGACCGCGCCGTCGAACTGATGAAGGAGTGGGTGAAGAAGACGCAGCGGCCCGAGGTCCTCGGCGGCCTCGGCGGTTTCGCCGGCCTCTTCGACGCCTCCGCACTCAAGAAGTACGAGCGCCCCCTGCTGGCCTCCGCCACGGACGGCGTCGGCACCAAGGTCGACATCGCCCGGCAGATGGGCGTCTACGACACCATCGGCCACGACCTGGTCGCGATGGTCATGGACGACATCGTGGTGTGCGGCGCCGAGCCGCTGTTCATGACCGACTACATCTGCGTCGGCAAGGTCCACCCCGAGCGCGTCGCCGCGATCGTCAAGGGCATCGCCGAGGGCTGTGTGCTGGCCGGATGCGCCCTGGTGGGCGGCGAGACGGCCGAGCACCCGGGCCTGCTGGGCGAGGACGACTTCGACGTCGCCGGCGCCGGTACGGGCGTGGTGGAGGCCGACCGGCTGCTGGGCGCGGATCGCATCCGCAAGGGTGACGCGGTCGTCGCCATGGCCGCCTCCGGCCTTCACTCGAACGGGTACTCGCTCGTCCGCCACGTCCTGCTGAACGAGGCCGGACTCGCCCTGGACGCGCACATCGACGACCTCGGCCGCACCCTCGGCGAGGAGCTGCTGGAGCCGACGAAGATCTACTCGCTGGACTGTCTGGCCCTCACCCGCACCACCGAGGTGCACGCCTTCAGCCACGTCACCGGCGGCGGACTCGCGGCGAACCTCGCCCGTGTCGTCCCCGACGGCCTGCACGCGGTCGTCGACCGCTCCAGCTGGACCCCGGCCCCGGTCTTCGATCTCGTCGGCCGGACCGGACAGGTCGAACGCCTGGAGCTGGAGAAGACCCTCAACATGGGCGTGGGCATGATCGCCATCGTCCCCGAGGAGTCGACGGACGTGGCCCTGGCGACCCTGGCCGACCGCGGCGTGGACGCCTGGGTGGCCGGCGAGATCACCGACCGCGGCGACCACGAGACCGGCGCCGCCCTCGTCGGCGACTACGCCGTCTGAGGCAACGCGGGTAGCACAAGACCCGGTCGGTGACGTGAGTCACCGACCGGGCTGGTGATCAGTGCAAGGTCAAGCGCCGCGACGCTGCTGAGAGGACTGGTCGTCCTCGTCCTCGTCGTCGTCCTCGTAGAGGTCGGCGTACTTTGCGTACAGGTCGTCGTCCTGCTCATCGTCCTCGAAACGGTCGCCGTTCGGCGACGGATTCGACGTCGATGCGCCCAGCTCCTCGGCCAGGCGTGAGAGGTCCGTCCCACCGCTGTTGTACTTCAGCTGGCGGGCGACCTTCGTCTGCTTGGCCTTGGCCCGGCCGCGCCCCATGGCTCGACCCCCTCAACGACGGGGCTCGACGGCCCCAGAGTCTTGACACGCGTTCATGGTCCGGAACGGGCTCTCCGTGGAGAGACCGGTCCGTAGGGCTTCCACGGTACCTGAGCCCACGCCCATACGGTACGTCGCCCGCAGCACGTGGCCGTGCCCAGAACCTTCGAGGAGCCCTGTCCTCGCTGGTCAACGGCGATTTTAACCACCTTTCGACGGTCGACCCGCCGGTGGAAGTGAGAGTTCTCTCCAACTGCCCACCGACGGGTACCGCTCAAACGTTCGAGAACGGGCCCCGGCTCACCGCCTCCCGCGTGCCTCCGCCATCCGCTGCTCGGCGATCCGGTCGGCCGCGGCGGCCGGCGGAATCCCGTCCGTCTTCGCACGTGCGAATATGGCGAGCGTGGTGTCGTAGATCTTGGACGCCTTCGCCTTGCACCGGTCGAAGTCGAAGCCGTGCAGCTCGTCGGCGACCTGGATGACACCGCCGGCGTTCACCACGTAGTCCGGCGCGTAGAGGATCCCCCGGTCGGCCAGGTCCTTCTCGACGCCCGGGTGGGCGAGCTGGTTGTTGGCCGCCCCGCAGACCACCTTCGCCGTCAGCACCGGCACGGTGTCGTCGTTCAGCGCCCCGCCGAGCGCGCAGGGCGCGTAGACGTCCAGGCCCTCCGTGCGGATCAGCGCGTCGGTGTCGGCGACGGCCCGTACCGACGGGTGCCGCTCGGTGATGCGCCGCACCGCGTCCTCGCGCACGTCGGTGACGACGACGTGCGCGCCCTCGGCCAGCAGGTGCTCCACCAGGTGGTGGCCGACCTTGCCGACGCCCGCGATGCCGATCGTGCGGTCGCGCAGCGTCGGGTCGCCCCACAGGTGCTGGGCGGAGGCCCGCATGCCCTGGTAGACGCCGAAGGCGGTGAGCACGGAGGAGTCGCCCGCGCCGCCGTTCTCGGGGGAGCGGCCGGTCGTCCAGCGGCACTCGCGTGCCACGACGTCCATGTCGGCGACGTAGGTGCCGACGTCGCAGGCCGTGACGTACCGGCCGCCGAGCGAGGCGACGAACCGGCCGTAGGCGAGCAGCAGCTCCTCGGTCTTGATCTGCTCCGGGTCGCCGATGATCACGGCCTTGCCGCCGCCGTGGTCCAGGCCGGCCATGGCGTTCTTGTACGACATCCCGCGGGCGAGGTTCAGCGCGTCGGCGACGGCCTCCTCCTCGCTCGCGTACGGGTAGAAGCGCGTACCGCCGAGCGCGGGGCCGAGAGCGGTGGAGTGGATGGCGATGACGGCCTTCAGTCCGCTGGCGCGGTCCTGACAGAGCACGACCTGCTCATGACCCCCCTGGTCCGTGTGGAAGAGGGTGTGCAGGACGCCGTCGGTTACGTCGGTCACGGTGGTGACTCCTGAGTAAGTAGCGGCGGATCGAGGCAGGCCCCGTGCGGGTGGCGGGGACTGTGGCACGAGATTAGAGCCTGGTGCCGCCCGCTCGCCGCACAGTGCCCAGGATCACCTCCGCACGGAGTACGGCCGTGCGACGATTTGCAGAGATTCCCGCGCCTTTGTGAGCGCGCCGCGCAGGTTTTCGCGGCGGTGCGCGGGGGAGGGAGCAGGCGTGCCCAAGGTGTCCTCGGTGATCGTCCCCTACGCGGCGTACCTGCGCGTCTACGAGCCGCTGGCCGCCTTCCCCGAGCCCGAGCGCGGCCACTGGGCGCGCTACGCCCGCCGCACCGACCTCCCGTCGTACCAGGACGAACTCCGCCGCTCCCTGGCGGACCTGCTGCCCACCCCGCCCGTCCCGGTGCCGGTGCACGAGAGCGGCGACGCCTTCGTGGCGGAGGTCGACGGGGTGGTGTGCGTGTGCCCCTGGCGGACCAGGCTGCGCGGCTGGCAGGCCCTCGGGGAGTTGTCCGAGGACTTCCCGGAACCGGTCCTGGACGCGCTGCTGCCCCCGGTGGTCCGGCGCCAGACCGCGCAGGACTACGAACGCTGGCTCGAACGCAACCCGGACGCCCGCCCGTGGATCCGCACGGCGACCTGGCAGGTGCCGATCAACTGGTTCGTGCTCGTCTCCGACGAGGAGCGCGAGTACGACAAGGGCGGCGACGGCGCCGGGGCGGCGGCCCCGGTGCTGCGCTACCGGACGCCGATGGTGCAGGCCCGGCGCCGGGTCGCCCGGGGTCTGCGGGCCCTGAAGGAGGCTGTGGACGAGGGGCCGCTGATCGACGGACTGGTCGACGTGGGCCGCTGGCTGGAGGAGTTCCACCCCCGCTCGCTGGTGGAGCTGGACTACGGCGGGCTGGTGCACGCCCTGCCGGCCGGCGAGTTGGAGGACGACCACTCCGCGGCGGACGTCGCCGAGGGCATCGAGGCGCTGCGGCACGGCGACGGCGAGTCGGCGGGGGCGGCCTACGGGCGGCTCGTCGAGCGGTGGCGGGCGGTACGGGACCGCCGGTCGGCGAACTGACGTTTGACGCGACGCCCGTTTTGGGGTTTCGTCTCTCGCTCCAGGACTCACCCGGTGCGCTGACGTGCCGTCAGCAGGGGACGTAAGTCCCGATCCGGGCGTATGTCTCAAGCGTGACGGATCGCACGTACCCCACTCTTGCGCCCCTTCCCCCTCGTCATGCCAAAATAGGACAAGGAGCCCGGGGAGGGCTCCGTCCGTCCCGTTGTGGTGCACTGTGGGCGGAATCTCAGCATTGCACGCTTTGGTGGGTCTGGTGACTCCTGATCGCCCCTGTGACTGATCGTCACAGGGGCGTGACTGTCCGCTATGGCATGGTCCATCGGCTTCCGTCGCTGATGAACACCTGGGAGGGCAATTCCATCGGTTTGGCCGACGCGGCTGGACAGATGGTGTAGTTGTAGTGCCGAGGACAAGCCGTTCGTCCTATAACCGACTCGACTCGCGTCCGCCATTTCGGGCAACGCGGGTCAAGGTGCAGAATTTAGAGGAAAGAACCGAGAAGGTTCGGTTCTCCCGAGGAGGCCGCTCATGACCGCTCGCACCCCTGATGCCGAGCCGCTGCTGACCCCGGCTGAGGTCGCCACCATGTTCCGCGTCGACCCCAAGACGGTCACGCGCTGGGCGAAGGCCGGCAAGCTCACGTCGATCCGCACGCTCGGCGGGCACCGCCGCTACCGCGAGGCCGAGGTCCGCGCTCTGCTCGCGGGCATTCCGCAGCAGCGCAGCGAGGCCTGAACAACCGCATAACCGGACAGAACGGCAGGTCCCCCAACCTGCCCGCGCGTCTGGAACCACAGCTCCACACGACGCGGGTCCTGCCCCAACAGGTCCCTCGCCCAAGCCGTTCGAGTACGTAGGCGTCTGACAGGGTGCGTCGTCGATCGCGCTGGACTCCGCCGGGTCCAGCGCGATCTTTTTTGTGCCTGGTGACGGCCCGTCGGGCGGCTCTGTGAGCGGCCTTGTCGGAGTCTGGGGAGGGCTGTCGGATCCGCTGTGGTCCGGCCGTGGGGGTGGTGTGCCGGCACCCTTCCGGGGGGTGCAATTGCACATATTAAATTGACCAGTTGTAGGGGAGGGGTAAGTGCCACCGTTTCAAAAACTCATACGGTGACACCCGTCACATACCGCGAAGCTTGTTGCCTCTGGCACATGTGCGCTAATGGACGCTCCCGTTCCAGCAGCCCGCGCTCGTACGGGCGTTGGGCGCCGGCGAGGGTCATGCGGGGGTGCGGCTCTCGCCCTCGGCGGCCTCCTCGGAGCCCTGGGGAGGCGGCGCGGCGGAATCCATCGCCAGTCGCAGCAGACGGTGGCAGATGGGGCAGTGGCGCGTCAGGTGGCGGTACGACGACGCGGCCGACAGATGCGCGCGGAGCAGGGCCCGCGTCTCGTGCCTGACCGATGCCGCCATACGCCACCTCCTGGGGCCCCACGGGGAACGGGGGCCTGCTTCCGGAGTACCGACCGAATGTGACGCCGTCAAGGCCGCGAGAGGGCCACTGAGGCCCGACGGCCGACGGGTGGGGCGGACACGCGGGCATGACGAAGGGCCCCTCACCGAATCGGTGCGGGGCCCTTCATGAAGCGGCTGCGCCGCGGGTTGTACGTGAGTGAACGAGAAGGCCCGCACCGTTCAGTGCGGGCCTCTCTACTGCGGTCCTGACGGGATTTGAACCCGCGGCCTCCACCTTGACAGGGTGGCGAGCACTCCAAACTGCTCCACAGGACCAGGTTTGCCGCGCTTTCCGTGCGGTGCGCTGCGAGAAGGACTGTACAGGAGGGTGAGCCCCTGGGTCGAACTCACCCTCCGTGCGCGTCCCGTCACGGCGCCAGCGCGTCGATCGCCTTCACGATCCGCTTGTCGGACACGGGGTACGCCGTGCCCAGCGCGTGGGCGAAGTAGCTGACCCGCAGTTCCTCGATCATCCAGCGGACGTCCAGGACCTGCTGCGGGACGGGCCGGCCCTTGGGCATCTGCTCCAGCAGCCACGCGTACTCGTCCCGCATCTCCTGGACCTTCTCCATCCGGGTCGTGTCCCGCTGGACGTTGGACGGCATCTGCTGCAGGCGGCGGTCGGCGGCCACCAGATAGCGCATCAGGTCCGGCAGCCGCCCGACACCCGCCTCCGTCACGAAGCCGGGCTTCACGAGGCCGTCCAGCTGCGCCCGCACGTCCTGGAGGTTGGCCAGCAGCGCGGGGCTCCGTACGGCCTTGAGCCGCCGCTCGCACGCCTGCCAGGCGGCCAGCACCTGCTGCACCTGGCCCACCGCACGGACGGTCGTGTCGACGATCTCCGCACGCACCTTGTCGTACAGCTTCCGGTACGACTCCTCGTCCCACGCCGGACCGCCGAAGTCCGCGATCAGCCTGTCGGCCGCCGCCATCGCGCAGTCGTCGAAGAGGGCCTGGATCGAACCGTGCGGATTCGCGGACAGCCCGAGCTTCTGCTGGTTGGTCAGCTTTTCGGACGCGAACTTCGCAGGGTTGACCGGAATGTTGCGCAGGATCAGCCGGCGCGTGCCCTTCCACATCGCCTGCGCCTGCTCGGCCTCGGTGTCGAAGAGGCGCACCGACACCGTGTCCCCGTCGTCGACCAGCGCCGGGTAGGCCTTCACCGGCTGGCCGGCCCGGCGGGTCTCGAAGACGCGGGTGAGCGTGCCGATCGTCCAGTCGGTCAGGCCGGTGCGCTCCAGGGACTCCCCGCCGCTGCGCTCGGCGGTGGCCGCGGCGGCCTGGGAGAGGGCCTTGCGGGCCTTCGGCCTGAGCTTGAGCTTCAGGGCCTCCAGGTCCTTGTCCTCGGCCAGCTTGCGGCGCCGCTCGTCGACGATCCGGAAAGTGATCTTCAGATGGTCGGGGACCTTCGACCAGTCGAAGTCCTCGGCCTCGAAGGGCACCCCCACCATGCGCTTCAGCTCCCGCGCCATGGTCACCGTCAACGGCTCCTGCAGGGGGACCGCCCGCTCCAGGAACGCCTTCGCGTAGTTCGGGGCGGGCACGTAGTTGCGCCGGATCGGCTTGGGCAGGGACCGGATCAGCTCCGTGACGACCTCTTCCCTGAGGCCCGGGATCTGCCAGTCGAAGCCCTCGTCGGTGACCTGGTTGAGGACCTGCAGCGGGATGTGGACGGTGACGCCGTCCGCGTCCGCGCCCGGCTCGAACTGGTAGGTGACGCGGAACTTGAGCGGGCCCTGGCGCCAGGAGTCCGGATAGTCCGCCTTGGTGACCGCGCCCGCCTTCTCGTTGATGAGCATCTCGCGCTCGAAGTCGAGGAAGTCGGGCTGCTCGTGCCGCTTGCGCTTCCACCACGAGTCGAAGTGGGCGCCGGAGACCACGTGTTCGGGGACCCGCTGGTCGTAGAAGTCGAAGAGCGTCTCGTCGTCGACGAGGATGTCCCGGCGCCGAGCGCGGTGCTCCAGCTCCTCGACCTCGGTCAGGAGCCGGCGGTTGTCGGCGAAGAACTTGTGGTGCGTGCGCCAGTCGCCCTCGACCAGGGCGTTGCGGATGAACAGCTCGCGGCTGGTCTCCGGGTCGATCCGGCCGTAGTTGACCTTGCGCTGGGCGACGATCGGTACGCCGTACAGCGTGACCTTCTCGTACGCCATCACGGCCGCCTGGTCCTTCTCCCAGTGCGGTTCGCTGTAGGTGCGCTTCAGGAGGTGCCCGGCGAGCGGCTCGACCCACTCGGGCTCGATCTTCGCGTTGACCCGTGCCCAGAGGCGGGAGGTCTCGACGAGTTCGGCGGACATCACGAAGCGCGGGGGCTTCTTGAAGAGCGCCGAGCCGGGGAAGACCGCGAACTTGGCGTTGCGGGCACCCAGGTACTCGTTCTTCGCCCCGTCCTTCACGTCCTTCATGCCCACGTGGGACAGCAGGCCGGCGAGCAGCGAGATGTGGATGCGGTCGCCGGGGGCGTCCTGGTCGTTGAGGTGGATGCCCATCTGCTTCGCGACCGTGCGCAGCTGGGTGTAGATGTCCTGCCATTCGCGGATGCGCAGGAAGTTGAGGTACTCCTGCTTGCACATCCGGCGGAAGGACGACGAGCCGCGCTCCTTCTGCTGCTCGCGGATGTACCGCCAGAGGTTGAGGTAGGCGAGGAAGTCGCTGGTCTCGTCCTTGAAGCGGGCGTGCTGCTGGTCCGCCTGGGCCTGCTTCTCCGCCGGGCGCTCGCGCGGGTCCTGGATGGACAGCGCGGCGGCGATCACCATGACCTCGCGGACGCAGCCGTTCTTGTCGGCCTCCAGGACCATCCGGGCCAGGCGGGGGTCGACGGGGAGCTGGGCGAGCTTCCGGCCGGTCTCCGTGAGCCGCTTGCGGGGGTCCTTCTGGGCGGGGTCGAGGGCCCCGAGCTCCTGGAGGAGCTGGACGCCGTCGCGGATGTTGCGGTGGTCCGGCGGGTCGATGAACGGGAACTTCTCGATGTCGCCGAGGCCGGCCGCGGTCATCTGCAGGATGACGGAGGCGAGGTTCGTACGGAGGATCTCGGCGTCGGTGAACTCCGGGCGGGCGTTGAAGTCGTCCTCGGAGTACAGCCGGATGCAGATGCCGTCGGACGTACGGCCGCAGCGGCCCTTGCGCTGGTTGGCGCTGGCCTGCGAGATCGGCTCGATGGGCAGGCGCTGGACCTTGGTGCGGTGGCTGTACCGGGAGATCCGGGCGAAGCCGGGGTCGATGACGTACTTGATGCCCGGGACGGTGAGGGAGGTCTCGGCGACGTTGGTCGCGAGAACGATCCTGCGTCCGGTGTGCGGCTGGAAGACGCGGTGCTGCTCGGCGTGGGACAGCCGGGCGTACAGCGGCAGGATCTCGGTGAACCTGTACTGCTTCTTCATCAGGGCGTCGGCGGTGTCCCGGATCTCCCGCTCACCGGAGAGGAAGACGAGGATGTCGCCCTTGCCCTCGCCCATCAGCTCCTCGACGGCGTCCGTGATCGCGGTGATCTGGTCCCGGTCGGCGTCGTCACCGTCCTCTTCGAGGAGGGGGCGGTAGCGGACCTCCACCGGATACGTCCGGCCGCTGACCTCGATGATCGGGGCGTCGCCGAAGTGCCGGGAGAAGCGCTCGGGGTCGATGGTGGCCGAGGTGATGACGACCTTGAGGTCGGGCCGCTTCGGCAGCAGCTGGGCGAGGTAGCCCAGCAGGAAGTCGATGTTGAGGGACCGCTCGTGGGCCTCGTCGATGATGATCGTGTCGTAGGCGCGCAGCTCGCGGTCGGTCTGGATCTCGGCCAGCAGGATGCCGTCGGTCATCAGCTTGATGAACGTGGCGTCCGGGTCGACCTGGTCGGTGAACCGCACCTTCCAGCCGACGGTCTCCCCGAGCGGGGTGTTCAGCTCCTCCGCGACGCGCTCGGCGACCGTGCGGGCGGCGATCCGCCGCGGCTGCGTGTGCCCGATCATGCCGCGGACGCCACGGCCGAGCTCGACGCAGATCTTCGGGATCTGGGTGGTCTTCCCGGAACCCGTCTCACCCGCGACGATGACGACCTGGTGATCACGGATGGCCTCCGCGATCGCGTCCTTCTTCTGGCTGACGGGCAGCTGCTCGGGGTAGGTGACGGCGGGCACGCGGGCCCGGCGCGCGTCGAGACGCTGCTCGGCCTTGGCGACCTCCGCCTCGATCTCGGCGAGGACGGCGGCTCGGGCCTCCGGCTTGCGGATCTTGCGGGCACCTTCGAGCCGACGCCCGAGCCGGTGCGCATCGCGCAGTGACAGCTCGGTCAGCCGGGGGGCGAGGGTGCCGAGGGCGGGGGCGGGGTGCGTAGACATACGGGATCCAGGATCTCATCCTCGCGAAATTCGTGGCGAACGATTTGTGCCTGGCGGCCACGCAACGCAAAACCCCCGCCGATGATCTCGACGGGGGTTGTTGTGGCTGGGGCCGGGGTCGAACCGGCGACCTTCCGCTTTTCAGGCGGACGCTCGTACCAACTGAGCTACCCAGCCACGAGGTTTCACATGAAACCTCAGCGGTCCTGACGGGATTTGAACCCGCGGCCTCCACCTTGACAGGGTGGCGAGCACTCCAAACTGCTCCACAGGACCATTGTGGTGTGTGCGAACCGGCGAACCAAGTGTCGCACACCGTACTGCGTGCCCCCAACGGGATTCGAACCCGTGCTACCGCCTTGAAAGGGCGGCGTCCTAGGCCGCTAGACGATGAGGGCTATCGGCCCGCCTGGGCGCTTCTCAGCGCGTCGGGGACGTGAGAAGCATATGGGATGGCGGGAGGTATCGCCAAAACGGTTTACGGAGTGCTCTCCGCGGGGCTGGGCGACGGGCTCCCCGGAGAGGCGGTGCCGTCCCCCGGCGACGGGGTCCCGCCCGTCGGCGACGGGGTCGCCCCCGGCTGGTTCTCCTTCGGCAGATGGCGGCTGACCTCGGCCGTCGTCAGGCCCAGGCCGCCGAGCTTGATCTGGTCCCAGGCCTGGAGGCGGCGGGTGTCCCGGTCGAAGTAGAGGATCGACGCCTGGATCGGGTCGGGGTATGTGCCCTCGACCGCGCGCAGGCCGCTGCCGCCCGTGGATCCCTCGATACGGAGCCGGGTGCCGTACTTCATGACCTCCATGTCCTCGTGGTGGACGTGCCCGGCGAGCACCAGCGGCACCTCCCCGTCCACCTCGCGGGCCGCCGACGGCTCATGGGCGATGGCGACGTCCACGGGAGTGCCGGCCGCGCGCTGGTCGCGCAGGGCCGAGGCGAGGCGGGCGCCGGCCAGTTCCTGGGACGCCTCCGCCCCGGGCTTCGTCGAGCGGTCGGGGGTGAACTGCGGGTCGCCGATCCCTGCGAAACGCAGGCCCGCGACCGTGCGGGCCCGGCCGTCGTCCAGGACGTGCACGTTCTTCAGGCCCTCCAGGTAGCGCTGGGTGACCAGGGAGTCGTGGTTGCCCCGGACCCAGACGTAGGGCGCGCCCAGGTCCTCCACCGGGTCCAGGAAGCCGTTCTCGGCGGCCGTGCCGTGGTCCATCGTGTCGCCGGAGTCGACGATCACGTTGACCTTGTACTGCTCCACCAGCGAGGCGATGATCTTCCAGCTCGCCGGGTTGAGATGGATGTCCGACACGTGCAGGACGCGGATCGTGGTCGGGTCCGGCTGGTAGGCGGGGAGCGTGGAGGTGACGTCGTACAGCTTGGTGACGTTCGTCACCAGGCGGGCCAGCTCCTTCTGGTAGATGTCGAACTCGGTGACGATGCTGCGCGCGTCGCCCACGAGGGAGGGCGCGGAGGAGAGCAGGCCGGAGAACTTCGGCTCCAGGACCGAGTCCGGGTTCCAGGTGGCGTACGCGGTTCCTCCGGAGGCGGCCAGGAGGGTGAAGGCCAGGCCGCCGGCGGCCAGGGCGCGGCGCGGGCGGCGGTAGACCGCGAGGCCGAGGGCGGTGGCGCCCGCGACGACGGCGACGCAGGAGCGGACGGCCAGGTCGAGGGTGCCGTGCTCGACGTCCCGCGCGACCTCGTCCTGGAGGCCGGAGAGGCGCTCGGGGTGGTCGACGAGGGCCTGGGCGCGGTCCGGGTCGAGCTGGTCGACGTTGACGTCCAGGCGGACCGGGGCGACATGGCTGTCCAGCTGGAGGGCGCCCAGCGGGGAGACGTTGATCTTCGTGCCGCCGGTGAGGGACGGGCGCAGGGTCATCGTGGTGTTCATCGGGCCGACCGGGACCCGTACGTCGCCCACGATCAGCAGGCCCAGCCAGGCCCCGGCCAGGACGACGGCGACGAGGCCGAGGGCGCGGGTCCACGGGCGGGGCCGCGGGGCGAGTTCCACGGCGGCGGGCGAGGGGCGGGCGGCACGACGGGGCCGGACGAGGGCGCGCGGAGCCCTCCGGATGCGGTCGAGGACGTGCAGGACTGCGGCTGGGACGCGGGCCATTGGTCCCGTATGCCCAAGTGCTGGGGCGGATATGCCGGGGCGCACTCCTCTCGTCCGGCTGTGTCGTACCCGACAATGGGCCTGTGCTGGAGATGACGCGCGAGGAGTTCGAGGAACTGGTCGCCGAGGCGCTCGACCGGATCCCGCCGGAGCTGACGCGGCTGATGGACAACGTCGCGGTGTTCGTCGAGGACGAGCCGCCGACGGAGGATCCGGAGCTGCTCGGGCTGTACGAGGGGACGCCGCTGACGGAGCGTGGGGAGTGGTACGCGGGCGTGCTGCCGGACCGGATCACGATCTACCGGGGGCCGACGCTGCGCTTCTGCGAGACCCGCGAGGACGTCGTCGCCGAGACCGAGGTGACCGTGGTGCACGAGATCGCGCACCACTTCGGCATCGACGACGCGAGGCTGCACGCCCTCGGGTACGGGTGATCCCCGGGTACGGGTGATCCCCGGGCGCGGGTGGCGCACGGTCCTCGGGGCGAGGCGCGTGTCCTCTTGTGGGTGACGGGAGTTGGGCACGTCGACTCCTTCCCCTCCCTCGGGCTCCCGGGGCGCGCTCGACGTTCCCGGCGGGCCGGACAGGGGAGACCCCGATCGGAGAGGTGGCTTCCCGTGCGCCCCTTGTACGTACCCGTCCGCCTGGCCGCCGCGGTCATGGCCGTGGCGGCCGCCGCCGGCTGCATGAGCGTGGGAGACGACGAGTCCGGCGGGGACGCCAGGCCGTCGCGCTCCGCCGGGGAGCGGGGCGGCGAGGAGGCCGACGGGGGATCGGCGGTCTCGGGCGACGGCGCCGGGCGCGGCGCGGTCGCCGACGGCGAGCGCGGGCACGGCGAGGGCGGGAAGGGCAAGGACGACCGCAAGGGCAAAGGCAAGGGCAAGGGCAGGAGCAGGGGCGGGGGCAAGGGCGACCGGGCGGCGTCCCCCTCGGCCGCCCCGTCCGGGAAGGCGACCGGGTCGGCCCCCGCGGGCGGCGGTGCCGGCGAGCCGACGCCCACCCGGACGGCGGATCCCGAGCCCACCCGGACGGCCGATCCGGAGCCGACGCCCCCCGACGAGCCGCCCGCCCCGCCGACGCCGGAGCCGACGGTGGCGGAGCCGTCCTCGTCGGCGCACGAGCCGCCCGGGCCGCAGCTGGCGCAGCGCGAGCCGGCCCCGGAGGCGGGAGTGCCGGTGTAGGGCGAAGACCGGCTGACCTTGGCGGGCGGAGACCGGCTGACCTGCACCGTTGGGCTCGGTTTGCCTATGAGGGCAGTGGGTGCGTATGGTGGTAGATCGTTTGATCCCATTTGCCCGGCGCCACCGCAGAGCGCGCCGTGTGGCGCGTACTCTCCTTTGCCGTGGTGGACCGCATCGAGGCGGTCGTATTGCGAATCGCGAATCACGGAGTTGACGGGCGCGTGCCGACGAGACTCCGGAAGGTTTCGCATACGCATGTCCATCGCCAGTACTGATCACGTCGTCGTGCCCGAGAACATCGAGAACGCCGACACTCCCGAGACCCCCGAAACCGTGGAGACGACCGGGAACGAGGCCGCCGAGGCCGCTCCCGAGATCACCTTCGCGGACCTCGGTCTCCCCGAGGGCGTCGTGCGCAAGCTCGCGCAGAACGGCGTGACCACCCCCTTCCCGATCCAGGCCGCGACCATCCCGGACGCCCTGGCCGGCAAGGACATCCTCGGCCGCGGCCGCACCGGCTCCGGCAAGACCCTCTCCTTCGGTCTGCCGACGCTGGCCACGCTGGCCGGCGGCCGCACCGAGAAGAAGAAGCCCCGGGCCGTCATCCTGACGCCCACCCGCGAGCTGGCCATGCAGGTCGCCGACGCGCTCCAGCCGTACGGCGACGTCGTCGGCCTGCGGATGAAGGTCGTCTGCGGCGGTACCTCCATGGGCAACCAGATCTACGCCCTGGAGAAGGGCGTCGACATCCTGGTCGCCACCCCCGGCCGGCTGCGCGACATCATCAACCGCGGCGCCTGCTCCCTGGAGAACGTCGAGATCGCCGTTCTCGACGAGGCCGACCAGATGTCCGACCTGGGCTTCCTGCCCGAGGTCACCGAGCTGCTCGACCAGGTCCCGGCGGGCGGTCAGCGGATGCTGTTCTCCGCGACCATGGAGAACGAGATCAAGACCCTGGTCGACCGCTACCTGAACGACCCGGTCAGCCACGAGGTCGACGCCGCCCAGGGCGCGGTGACGACCATGTCGCACCACATCCTGGTCGTGAAGCCCAAGGACAAGGCGCCGGTCACCGCGGCCATCGCCTCCCGCAAGGGCCGCACCATCATCTTCGTCCGCACCCAGCTCGGCGCCGACCGCGTCGCCGACCAGCTGCGCGAGGCCGGTGTGAAGGCCGACGCGCTGCACGGCGGCATGACCCAGGGCGCGCGGACCCGGACGCTGGCCGACTTCAAGGACGGGTACGTCAACGTCCTGGTCGCCACCGACGTCGCCGCCCGCGGCATCCACGTCGACGGCATCGACCTGGTGCTGAACGTCGACCCGGCCGGCGACCACAAGGACTACCTGCACCGGGCCGGGCGCACGGCGCGCGCGGGCCGCACCGGCACCGTGGTGTCCCTGTCCCTGCCGCACCAGCGGCGCCAGATCTTCCGCCTGATGGAGGACGCGGGCGTCGACGCCCAGCGTCACATCATCCAGGGCGGCGCGGCCTTCGATCCGGAGGTCGCCGAGATCACCGGCGCCCGGTCGATGACCGAGGTCCAGGCCGAGTCCGCGGGCAACGCGGCCCAGCAGGCCGAGCGCGAGGTCGCCCAGCTCACCAAGGAGCTGGAGCGGGCCCAGCGGCGTGCCACCGAGCTGCGCGAGGAGGCCGACCGGCTGGTCGCCCGGGTTGCGCGGGAGCGGGGCGAGGACCCGGAGGCGGTGCAGGCCGAGGCGGCCGCAGCCGTGTCCGTGGCCGAGGTGTCGCTGCCGGAGCAGCCGGGCCCGCGGGACGTGGAGAGGACGGAGCGGGGCGGCCACGGCCGGGACCGTTTCGCCGACCGCGACCGCGAGCGCTCCTTCGACCGTGACCGTGGCGGGCGTTCCTTCGAGCGCCGTGACGACCGCGGCGGCTTCAACCGGGACCGGGACCGTGACCGCGACCGTGGTTTCGACCGTCGTGACGGCGACCGTGGCGGCTTCCGCCGTGACGACCGGGGTGACCGCGGTGAGCGTCGTGACGACCGTGGCGGCCGTTCCTTCGACCGCCGTGACGGCGAC
>NZ_JACVQF010000222.1 GCF_014534645.1 Streptomyces griseicoloratus | reverse complement strand
CGGGTCTGCGGGTGGCGATGTTGTCGGGTGACTGGGTTCCGTTGTCGTTGCCGGAGCGGGCGTGGGAGGTGTTTCCGGGGGTTCGTGTGCTGAGTCTGGGTGGGGCGACGGAGGCGTCGATCTGGTCGGTGCACTATCCGGTGACCCGGGTGGATCCGGGGTGGGTGAGTGTTCCGTACGGGACGGCGTTGGCGAATCAGTCGATGCATGTGCTGGACGGACGGATGCGGGTGCGGCCGCCGTATGCGACGGGTGGGATCTATATCGGTGGTGTCGGGACGGCGTTGGGGTACTGGAAGGACGAGGAGAAGACGGCGCGGTCGTTCGTGGTGCATCCGGGGACGGGTGAGCGGTTGTACCGGACGGGGGATCTGGGGCGGTTCTGGCCGGACGGGACGATCGAGTTCCTGGGGCGTGAGGACCAGCAGGTCAAGATCAACGGGTATCGGATCGAGCTGGGGGAGGTCGACGCGGCGCTGGTCGCGCATCCGCGGGTGAGCGGTGCGGTCACGGTGACCGACAGTGTCGGGCAGTCCGGCAAGCGGCTGGTGTCCTACGTGACCCTGGACGGGGAGGCGGAGACCGAGGAGCTGCGTGCCTGGCTGCGGGACAGGATTCCCGCCTACATGGTGCCGCCGGTGCTGGTGGTGCTGGAGGAGTTCCCGCTCAGCGGCAACGGCAAGGTGGACCGCAGGGCCCTGCCCGCCCCCTCCCAGGCCCAGACCGCCACCGGCTACACGCCGCCGGCCGGTCCGGTCGAGCACGCCCTGGTGCAGGTCTGGTCGGAACTGCTCAACCCGGCCGAACCGCTGTCCACCACCGCCAACCTCTTCGAGCTCGGCGCCGACTCCCTGCTCGCCCTGCGCGCCACCGCGGCCGCCGACCGGCACGGCCTGCGCCTGCAACTCGCCGACGTCTTCGCCCACCCCACCATCACCCGACAGGCCCTGGTCGTGGACTCGGCACCGGCCGGCTCCACGCAGGACGACCCGGTGGGCCCCACCGGCATGACGCCCTCGCAGCGCTGGTTCCTCTCCCAGGACCTGCCGCGCCGCCACCACTGGAACGACGCCTCCTTCCTGCTGGCGCTGCAGCGGCCGCTCGACCCCGCCGTCCTGGCCCGGGCGCTCGGCCGCGTCCTGGAGCACCACGACGCGCTGCGGCTGCGCTTCGCCCAGGACGACGGCGGCGACTGGGAGGCCCAGGTGGCGCCGTTCGACGAGGCGGACGAACTGCCGTTCAGCGTGCACGACCTGTCGCACCTGGACAGCCGGGCCCAGAAGAAGCACAGCGTCGCCATCAGCGACGAGCTCCAGGCCAGCCTCGACCTCGGCCGTGGACCACTGCTGCGCCTGGCCTACTTCGACATGGGCGACCGGCCGCACTGCGTGCTGTTCCTCGCGCACTGGCTGGCCGTCGACCACTACTCGGGCCGCATCCTGCTGGAGGACCTCCTCGGCTGCTACGCCGACCTGGAGGCCGGCGGCGAGGGCCTGCTGCCGCCGCGCACGACGTCGTTCCGCGCCTGGACCCGAGGGCTCGCCGAGTACGCGAACTCCCCGGAGGTGACGGCCGAGACCGGCCACTGGGCGAGTGAGGCCCGCCGCAACCCCACGCCCGTCCCGGTGGACGGCACGGAGGGCCCCAACTCGCTGGAGTCGCTGGAGAACGTCACCGTGCGCGTCGAACGCGACGTGACCGACGCGCTGGTGCACCTGCTGCCCCGGCACATCCGGGCCGACCTGTCCGAAGTCCTGTGCTCCGCGGCACTGCGCGCCCTGCACACCGCGTACCCCGACGAGGACGGCGCGCGACGCGTCCTGGTCGACCTGGAACGGCACGGGCGCGACCTGCCGGTCCCGGGCGCCAACGTCAGCCGCACCGTGGGCCGCTTCTCCACGCTCGTACCGGTGCTGTTCGACCACGACCCCGCGCTGCCGGCCGACGACGCGCTGCGCCGGGTGCGGGACCAGGTCGACGCACAGCCGGGCCGGGGGGCCGGACACGGACTGCTGACGTACCTGTCCGGCCGGCCCGAGGCGGCGGCGCTGCGCGGCCTGCCCGCCGCACAGCTCGGCGTCAACTACCTCGGCCAGGTCGACGAGGTGTTCCTGCGCAGCGACCTGCTGAGCGTGCCGCGCATGGCCTACGGCAGGCAGCGCAGCGACACCGGTACCCGGTTCCGGCTGATCGACGTGGTCGGGTTCGTGGTCGCGGGCCGGCTCAACCTCACCGTGGGCTTCAGCGCCAACCGGCACTCCGCCGCGACGCGCAAGGCGTTCACGGCGGCCCTCGTCGCCGAGCTCACCGAACTCGCCCGGCTGGTGCGGCAGTACGAGGAGTGAGGCACGCCGAAGGGGTCCGGGGGACGGCACCCGTCCCCCGGACCCCTTCCCTTGGGCGGCAGCCCTCACCCGCTGAGCAGCAGCGTCAGCCCACCCAGCGTCAGGGCGATCATCAACACGAACAAGGGCACCTGCGGCCAGACCTTGCGTCCGCTGGGCAGGGCGCCCACGGCGGAGTCATGGGCCGCGATCACGCCCAGGACGTGCCCGGTGACCACGGACACCACCTGCAGCAGGGCCAGCACGACCGCCGACGGCAGCGCGTACTGCACGGCGGGAGCGCCTCCGTGGTGAGTGGCGAGCGGTTCCCCCGAGACGAAGAAGACGTCGACGAACCGCTGCGCCTCCAGCATCAGTGCCGAGGCGTAGTGCGCGATCGCGTAGCCCACGGCGACCGGGACGAGCGACGGCGCCATCAGGCCCGCGCTCCAGGGGGCACCGTGCGACAGGCGCCGCGCGGCCCATGCCGAGAGCCGCAGCAGACCCAGCATGAGCAGCGCCGTGCCGACCAGCCCGGCCGTGCGCGCCGGCGACTCGGGCAGCCCGTCGCTCGCCGCCTTCCAGGCGTCCGTGTTGGCGAAGCTGTCGAACGCGGTCAGCGCCAGCATCACCGACACCAGGGCGGTCAGCCCCGGCCGGTCGCGCACGCCGGCCAGCCCGTTGAAGGGGTTGCGCAGGACCAGGCGCCGGTCGCCGTCGGGGGAGCGGCCCAGCGGCGACATGGCGGCGACGATCGAGGAGTACACCTCGAAGGTGTCACCGCGGGCGAACCAGCGCGAGCCGTACACCGTCGCCGCCACCAGCTGCACCGCCCCGTACAGCCACAGCCACAGCAGCACGGCCGACGCGGACCCCCGTCCCGGGGCGGCGAGTTCGAGCCACCCGAAGCAGAGCAGACCCACGGCGGCGGGCCACACACCCACCCGGTCCGGCAGCCGGCGCAGCCCTTCGTCGGGCGGGACACGCGTCAGCGCGCAGACCACCTCGTGCACGGAGCGCAGCGGGTTCAGCAGCCGCCAGACGGGCCCCAGCAGCAGGGAGGCGGGCACCAGTCCCACCCAGAACAACACGTACACCATGGCGGGCCCCAGTTCGTGACCGCCGTAACCCGTCGTCAGCACGGTCAGCGTCAACAGGGCCAGGGCCGCGCCCACGACCCGGAGCGTGCGGCGCAGCAGCGGATGGTCGACGGCGAGCGTCAGCGGCTGCGGGACCGTCCGCCAGACCCGGCGTTCGTCGAAGCGGCGCTCCTGCCAGCGCAGCCGCAGCGCGTCGAACGACGCGTACAGGGCGGTCGCCCCGGCGATCAGCGCGTACGTACGGGGGATCGGGCCCGAACCGTGTCCGACGACATGGGCGAGAGTGAAGGCTGAGAGCATGCGCCCACCCTGGCTTCCCCGGCCGTTGCCGCCCAGGCTCCGAGGGCCGCGCCTTCGGGTCCGGCGGCGACGAAGCCCGGGGTGCCCGATCGGGCAGTCCGATCGCACTCGCCGGTGTCGGATCACGCCGTCACGGCTCACCGGTGCACGGTGGTGGTATGGAATCGACAGGCATGCGGGTGGCCGTCGGACAGCGGACCTCCGGCTCCCCCGGCACCGACCCGCTCGGCTGGCGGAGGTACCTGGCCTTCGCCGGCGTGGTGATCTACCTCTTCGGTCAGGCGTACGACACGTACTGGCACGCGAAGAACGTCTCCTTCGTCGTGGAACCACCGAGTTCGCTGTGGAGCATTCACCTCGGGATCTGGCTGGGCGCCGTCATCACCGTGGCGGCCGGCGCCACCCAGTGGAGCGTCCCCGGGTTCCGCGTGGCCGGCACGCTGCTCGTCGTCGGCGGAGGAGGTGAACTCGCCGGATTCTTCCTGGACATGTGGAAGCACTCCCAGGGCACGTCCCTCGACTTCTACCACGACCTGGTCTGGTACGGATTCGGTGTGGTGGTGGTCGGCATGGTCCGGCTCGAGGCCATGCGCCGCAACCGTCTCGGTGCCCGTCACCGCGCGAACAGCACAGGACCGTGATGGCCCATGAACCCAAGCGAAGCCGGCAAACTGGTCAAGGCCCTGGGGCCGCTCGGCGCCGAGCTCCTCACCGTGCTGTGGCGGGCCGACCGGCGCCTGACCGTGCGTCAGGTGCTTGAGGAGGTCAACCGCGGGCGGTCGGAACCCCTCGCCTACACCACCGTCATGACGGTCCTCAACCGGCTCAGCCGGCGCAACGTGCTGCGCCGCACGGAGGAGGGCCGTGGCTTCGCGTACGAGGCGATGGTGACGGACGCGGCCGATCTCGCCGTGCGCGACGTCATCCGGGACCACGGGGTCTCCGCGGTGGCCCACTTCATCGACCAGTGCCAGGCGGAGCCCCAGCTCCGCTCCCGCCTGATGAAGCTCGTGCAGGCGGATTCCGACAACACCTGACAGGCAGACACGATCACGACGGTACGGGGGAGTCTTGTTGGTGCGGCTTCGTGACGGCATGCCACGTGTCCCCGCCGCCCGGGTGGGGCTCGCCGTGTGTGCCCTGGCCGGGCTGATCACGTGCGACGTGCTGGTCTACACGCTGTTGCGGCTCTGGCGGCACTGGCCGCGGGTGGGCCCGAGCCGGGGGGTCGCGGACGCGCTCAACGCCGTGGTGCTCGGCGCCGGGGCCGCGGTCGCGCTGGTGACCGCCGCGGTGGCCGCCACGGTCGCGGTGCGCGGGCTCCTGGCCGCCCGGCGGGCCGCCCGGTGGATCGGCGGACACGCCCTGCCGCCCTCCGAACGGGTGCTCGCGATCGCACGGCGCCTCGGTGGGCCTGATAACGATGTCAGGGTCGTCCAGCTCGACGTGGACGACCCCGTCGCCCTCACACACGGCCTGGTGCGGCCCGTGGTCGCCGTCAGCACCGGCCTGGCGCGGCGGACGACCGACGAGGAACTGGCCGCGGTGCTCGGGCACGAGCTGCACCACGCCCGGCGCCGGCATCCGCTGGGGCGGCTCGTCGTGGAGACGGTCGCCTCCACCCTGTGGTTCGTGCCGGGCCCGCGCGTCGTCGCACACCATGTGAAGACCCGTCAGGAACTGTCGGCGGACCAGGCCGCCCTGGCGTTCGCCGCGCCCAGCGTCGTCGCGAGCGCCCTGGTGAAGTGCCTTTCCGACTCCGGTGGGCCGGCCATCGGCACCGGGATGGGAGGTGACACCGCGCTGGCCGCCCGCGTCGAGCAGCTGGAACACGGGTCGAAGCGATTCGCCAGGTTTCTGCGCTGCTGTCAGCTGCGCCGCCTGCTGCTGGGCGGCATGGTCCTGCTGGGACTGATCATGTACTGCTGCGTGGCGGCCGTCGCGGGAGAGCTGGTCCTGCCCTTCGGCTGACCCGGCGACCCGTTCCCCCGTCCCGCGCCCGCACGGACGGGAGACGGAGGAACGGAAGCGGTGTCCCCGCCGTCACGCCACGCGCGCGTCCGCGACCGTCAGCGCGTCGTCGATCCGGGCCAGACCCTCACGGGCGTCCTCCTCGCTGATGTTGCAGGGCGGCGTGATGTTCAGCCGGTTGATGTACACCATCGCGCTCACCCCCCGCTTCATCAGCGCCCCCATCAGCTCCGCACCCGGCGGTGTGAGCCGGTCCGGGGTGTCGTAGTTGACGTACATCTCCTTGGTGTCCTTGCTCTTCACCAGCTCCAGCGCCCAGATCGCGCCGATGCCGCGGGCCTCGCCGACGCAGGGGTGGCGCTCGGCCATCTTCGTCAGCTCCGGCTCGAAGACCTCGCGGCCGAGCCGCGCGGCGTGCTCCACGAGCCCCTCGTCGCGCATCGTGTCGATCGCCTCCACCGCCACGGCGCAGGCCAGCGCGTGGCCCGAGTACGTCGACCCGCCCGGATACGGCGTCTTGCTGAAGGTCTCCACGATCTCGTCGGAGACGAGCACGCCCGACAGCGGCACGTAACCGGAGTTGACCCCCTTGGCGAAGGTCATCAGGTCCGGGCGCACGCCCCAGTGGTCGGAGGCGAACCAGGCGCCGGTGCGGCCGAAGCCGACCATGATCTCGTCCAGGATCAGCATGATCCCGTACCGGTCGCACAGCTCCCGTACGCCGGCCAGATAGCCGTCGGGCGGCACGAGCACGCCGCTGCTGGTGCCGCCGACCGGCTCCAGCACGATCGCGGCGATGGTCTTCGCCCCCTCCAGGACGATCACCTGCTCCAGGTGCTCCAGCGCCCGCGCGCACTCCTGCTCCTCGTTCTCGGCGTAGAACGCCGAGCGGTACAGGTACGGCGGGAAGAACCGCACCACCCCGGCCGTACCGGTGTCGTTGCGCCACCGGCGCGGGTCACCGGTGAGCTGGATCGCCGTCGAGGTGGCGCCGTGGAACGAGTGGTGGGCGGCCAGCAGCTTGAACCGGCCCGTGTGCAGCCGCGCGAGCCGCACGGCGTGCTCCACGGCCTCGGCGCCGCCGGTGGTGAACAGCACCCGGTTCAGGCCCTCCGGAGCCAGTTCCGCGATCTTGCGTGCGGCGGTGGCGCGCCGCTCCTCCGCGAAGTGCGGCGCGATGGTGCACAGCCGGTCCGCCTGGTCCTTGACCGCAGCCACCAGCCGCGGGTGCTGATGCCCGAGGTTGGCGTACACGAGCTGGGAGGAGAAGTCGAGATAGCGGTTGCCGGCGTAGTCCCAGAACCACGACCCCTCCGCTCCGGCCACCGGCAGGGCCATGTGCGTGCCCTGCTGCACCCAGCCGCGGAAGACATGTGCCCCGTCGTCGGCGACGACCGCCTTGGCGGCTTCAAGTCCCTTGCCTGTCTCGGAAGTTGTCATGCGTAGCACGGTAGGGCCGGGGCCCTGCCTCCTCCCAGTTCCGTTCGGGCGAGCTAATCGGGTACGTGGTGCAGGTCATCGGCGCTCTCGGCGGTGCTCCGTGGCTGCGGGAAGCGGAACGCGTCCGGGTCGGGGCGGGCCGTCAGCCGCTGGTAGAGCGTGGTGCGGTAGGGCCAGTTGTTGGTGAGCACCCCGTCCCCGGTCTTGAACCAGCTGGTGCAGGAGCCGGCCCACACGGTGCCCGCGGAGCCCTCGTCCACCCGGCGCTGCCACGCGTCCAGCGCCTGCGGTGTGGCCTCCATGACCGGACCGTTGCCCGCGGCCGCCCGGGAGGCCAGCAGGGCCACGCAGCGGGCGATGTGGACCGCCTGTGCCTCCAGGGTGAGGATCACCGAGTTGTGCCCCAGGTTGGTGTTGGGCCCGTACATCAGGAACAGGTTCGGGAAACCGGGCACGTGGATGCCGAGGTAGGCACGCGCCCCGCCCCGCCACACCTCCCCCAGGGCGCGTCCCGCGCGGCCGGTCACCGTCATCGGGGCGAGGAACTCCGTGGTGCGGAACCCGGTGGCGTAGACGATCGTGTCCACCTCGCGGTGGACGCCGTCGGCGGTCTCGATGCCCTTCTCCGTGACCCGCTCGATGGGCTCGGTGACCACGTCCACATGGTCACGGGCGAGTGTCGGGTACCAGTCGGAGGACAGCACGATCCGTTTGCAGCCCACCGTGAAGTCGGGCGTCAGCCGTGCGCGCAGCCCCGGGTCGGGGACACCGGCGCGCAGATGGCGCAGCGCCATCGTGCGCAGCAGGGACCCGATGAGCCGGTTGCGCCGCAGCGCGCGCAGCAGCACCGCCTCCGAGCGGCGGAACAGCATCGAGCGGTAGGCGCGGTGGGCCGCCGGGACGGTGCGCAGCAGCAGCGACAGCGCCGGGTGGAAGCGGGCGCCCGGTTTGGGCAGCACCCAGTTGGCGCTGCGCTGGAAGACGTACAGCCGGCGCACCCGGCCGGCGATGGCGGGCACCACCTGGGCGGCGCTCGACCCCGTGCCGACAACCGCCACGGACCGCCCGTCCAGCGCATGGCCGTGGTCCCAGCGGGCGGTGTGGAACGCGGCGCCCGCGAAGTCCTCCGCGCCGGGCAGGTGCGGCACGTTCGGGAGGTGCAGCTGGCCCACTGCGGACACCACCACGTCCGCGGTGTGCGTCCCCCCGTCCGCCGTGTGCAGGGTCCAGTGCCCGCGGCGGTCGTCGAAGCGCGCCGCGGTGATCTCCGTGCCGTACCGCACGTGCCGCTCCACGCCGTGGTCCCGGGCGACGGCGCGCAGGTACTGCAGCACCTCCGGCTGTCCCGGGTAGCGGATCCGGCTGTCGCGGTAGGGGGCGAACGCGTACGAGTACAGGTGCGAGGGGATGTCGCAGCCCGCGCCGGGGTAGGTGTTGTCCCGCCAGGTGCCGCCGAGGTCACCGGCCTTCTCGTACACCGTGAACGACTCGATGCCCTGCCGCTTGAGCTGCACGGCGGCGGCAAGGCCGGCGAACCCCGCGCCGATCACCGCGACCCGCACGGGCGCGATCCGAGGAGCCGTCATGGCCGCACGGGACCCGTCTTGCGGTACACCGACACATGGGCCTGGCTCCCGGCGTCGAAGGCGCCGCCGTCCCAGTCCGCGAACCGGTGCTCCAGGGTGAGCCCGGCCAGCCGGGCCATCAGGTCCAGCTCGCTCGGCCACACGTACCGGAAGCGCACGGTGTGCTCCCGCCCGGAGCCGGAGTCCTTCAGGCTGTAGTGCGGGTACATGTGCTGGCGGACCGGGTCGTGGCGGTCGATGCCCAGGTTGAGGCTGGTGTCACCGCTGCGCGCCACCTCCATCTGCTGTCCGCTCTGCCGCGCCATCTCGAACCGCGCGGTGTCGGGCACGAAGCCCTGGAAGACGAAGGCCCCGCCCTCCGGTAGCAGCGCCGCCGCACCGGCGAGGCAGCGTATCTGGTCCTCCTGGGTGGCCAGGCTGTACAGGGTGTTGAAGACGACGTAGACCGTGCCGAAGGGGCCCTGGACGTCCGGTTCCACGAAGTCGCCGTGGACCAGGGACACCGCGTCGCTGCCCGGCTTGGCGCGCAGCCGGTCCAGCATCTCCCCGGAGGCGTCGATGCCGGTGACGTCCACCCCGCGGGCGGCCAGCGGCAGCGCCACGCGTCCGGTGCCGACGCCGAGTTCGAGCACGCGCCGCTCCCCGGTGTCCTTCGCGACGCGCTCCGCGACGTCGGCGAGGAAACGCACGGTGGGCTCGGTGTCCTCCTGGAGGCGGACGATCCAGTTGTCGTAGATGTCGGCGAGTTCCTCGCCGTAGCTGGTGGGGCCGTAGTTCTCCTGAGTGGTCATGCCGGGAGTCAACCTCCGAGGAGAGAAGGGGGGCCAGGCTCCATCGGCCTGGCCGTCGGGGGAGGGTGGGGCGGTCAGTCCGCCGGCAGGCGGACCGCGAGCCGGGCGAACGGCCGGAAGGGCAGCCAGGCGAAGGCCCGGACCGGATCGTGTTCCACCACGGCACCGGCGAACCGGGGGTCGGTGGCCACCGCGCCGGTGGGCCGGACGTCCGCCACGGAGCGGAAGTCGTACACCACGAACCGGCCGCCGGGCCGCAGCACCCGGGCCACCTCGCCGACGGCGCCGGGGACGTCGGCCCAGTGGTGCATGCTGAGGGTCGTCACGACCAGGTCCATCGTGCGGTCCTCCAGCGGCAGGTGCGCCGCGTCGCCGAGATGCACCGTGACACGGTCGTCCAGCCCCTGGGCAGCGGCCTTGTGCCGGGCGCGGTCCACCATCGAGGGTGCGATGTCGAGCCCGTGCAGCCGCAGGTCCGGCCGCCTGCGGGCGGCGGCGAGCAGCAGGTGCCCGGGGCCGGTGCCGATGTCCAGGACGGTGCCGCCCCGGGGCAGTGACGCGGTCTCGGCGGCGGCCCGGCGGTACAGCCCGCCGAGCAGCCGCCCGGAGAGCCGGTCGTACCAGACGCTGCTCATGCCCATCCCGCCGGGTTCCCGGTGGGCGTGGCGGTGAGCGGGCGCGAGGCGCAGCAGGCCGTGGAGTGCCGTGGTCAGCGGACGGCGCATGTCGTGTGTCTCCGGTGCGTGGTGGCGGCGGGGAGAGGCCGTCGTGCGGCCCCTCCCCACCTGCGGGCAGTCGGCTTTCGTGGAAAAAGGGGGGTTGGGACAGGGGGTCAGGCGGTGGAGGGCTCGGGCCCGGTGTCCGACGTGTCCCGGGCCGGGCCCGCGTCGGCGCGGGGTACGAGGGCCAGCAGCACGAGCAGCAGCACGGCCAGCGGCACGCCCCAGATGAACACGTCCGGGATCGCCTCGGCGGTGACGGCGGGGGCGGCCGGGCCCTCGCCGACCTCACGGGCCAGCAGGTTGCCGAAGAGCGCCACGCCCACGGCCATGCCGAGGCCCCGGATGGAGAGGTTGGCGGCCGTGGTCGCCGCGAGGTCGGGCGGTGCGGCCGCGTTCTGCGACACCACCACGAGGTTCTGCATCAGCAGTCCGAACCCGGCGCCGAGGACCACCATCGCGCCCGCCGCGTACCAGTAGCCGCGGTCCGGGTCGATCGTGGCCAGCAGCACGAACGCCCCGATCAGGACCACCGCGCCGGCCAGCAGGTACGGCTTGAAACGCCCGCTCTTGCCGGCCCTGCCGCCCGCGATCGCGGACACGATGATGAACGGGATGAAGTACGGGGTCAGCGCGAGCCCGGCACGCGTGGCGCTCCAGTCGTACGCGGTCTGCAGGAAGGTCGGCATGAACACCACCGACCCGTACAGCAGCATGCCGAGGACGGCCGTCGCGGGCAGGATCAGGCGCAGCGAGGGATTGGCGAACAGCCGCATCGGCAGCAGCGGGTTGGCGGCGCGCTTCTCCCACTGGACGAACGCGGCGAACAGCGCGACGCACGCCACGGCGAGAGCGATGATCTGCACGGAGCCCCAGTCGTACTCGCGACCGCCCCACTCGGTCACCAGCAGCAGGCTGACCACGGCGGCGACCACCAGGACCGCGCCGGTGTAGTCGACGCGGTCGGTCGCGCCGGCCCGCGGCAGCCGCAGCGCGTAGGCGCTCAGCGCGATGGCCAGGATGCCGATGGGGACGTTGATGTAGAAGATCCAGCGCCAGCCGGAGCCGTCGGTGATGGCTCCGCCGACCAGCGGCCCGCCGACGCTGGCGAGCGCGAACACCGCGCCGGTGAGCCCCTGCACCTTGCCGCGCAGATGCTGCGGGTACAGCTCCGACAGGGCGACGGTGGGGATCACGAACAGCGCGCCCGCGCCGATGCCCTGGAGCACGCGGGTGGCGATGAGCTGCGGCATCGACTGCGCCATGCCGCACAGCAGCGACGCGACGGTGAACAGCACGACGGCGGCGATGAACACCTCGCGCCGTCCGTAGCGGTCGCTGATGCGGCCGTAGAAGGTGCCGGTCGCCGTGGACGCCAGCACATACGCGGTGACCACCCAGCTGAAGCTCTCCGCGCCGCCGATGTCGGCGGTGATGTCGGGCAGGGCGATGGCCACGACGGTCTGGTCGAGTACGGACAGCAGCATGCCGAGGACCAGCGCGATCGAGGCGAGCGGCACGTTGCTGTTGTGGGTCGGTTCCGGGGCGGCGGAGTCGCGGGTGGACTCCTCCGGCCCGGCGGGGATGCTTTCGGTCATGCTCTCTCACGCCCTCCCGGACGCGAAGGGGTTGGGCAGCTTGAACTCGGCGCTGAGCAGGTCCTGGTCGAGTATCGCGCCGGCGACCGTGCCGCTGGCGGCGGCCGCGATCACCGCGGCCATGGGCGCGGGCACCGTGGCGCGGCGCGCCATGTCACCGGCGGCGTACACGCCGGGCACGCTGGTCTGCGCGAACTCGTTCACCTCGACGCTGGCGTCGGGGAACATGGCGCAGCCCAGCAGCTCGGCGAAGGGGGCGCGCTGGTGCAGCACGGTCTTGATGAAGACGGCGTCGCGTTCCAGCGTCGCACCGCCCTCGAAGGCTATGTGGCGCAGCCGGCCGCCCTCGCCGGCCAGTTCCGTCACCGGCTCCGGCCGCACGGTGACACCGTTGGCCTCCAGCACGCTCTGGAGCATCGGCTCCAGCGGCTCGCCGCCCGTGCACAGCACCATGTCGGCGGTGAAACGGCTCAACTGGAGGGCGAGCCTGACCCGTTCGGGGCCGGTGCCGAGCACCGCGACGTTCTTGCCGGTGACCTCGTAGCCGTGGCAGTACGGGCAGTGGAAGGCCGACTTGCCCCACAGCTCGGCCGCACCGGGCACGGGGGGCATCTCGTCCCGCAGTCCGGTGGCGAGCAGCAGCCGGCGGGACTCCGCCACGGAGCCGTCGGCGAAGGTCGCCTCGAAGTGCTCGTCGGTCAGCCGGCGCACGGAGTCCACCGCCACGGAGCGCACCTCGACGTGCGGGTAGGCGGCCAGGTTCTCCCGGCCGAGTTCGCGCAGGGCGGCGGGCGAGGTGCCCTCGTGGGTCAGGAAGTTGTGCATCGCCTCGGCCGGCGCGTTGCGGCCGTCGTCGCTGTCGGCCAGCAGCACCGTGTGATGGGTGCGGCCCAGGGTCAGTGCCGCCGACATCCCGGCGGGACCTCCGCCGATGATGATGACGTCCTTCATGTCCATATCCGCTCCCGTCTCGTCGTGCGACGCGTCTGTCGGCTTGACCTGGACCCAACTCTGCAAGTTAATGTCAACATGAAGTCAAGTGACGCCGAGCCGACGATGACCATCGGCGAACTCGCCGAACGCTTCGGCCTGCGCCCCCATGTGCTCAGGCACTGGGAGTCCAGCGGGCTGCTGTCCCCCGCCGAGCGGGTCAACGGCAGACGCCGCTACACCAAGCGCCACATCGCCCGGGTCGCCATGATCGTCCGGGGCAAGGCCGCGGGCTTCAGCCTCGAACAGCTCCGCGACGTCCTCGACGCGGGGAACGCCGACGCGCGCCAGGCCCTGCTGCGCGCCCACTACGAGGACCTGGAGCGGCGCATCCGTGAGATCGAGGCGTCGCGCACGCTGATCGAGCACGCGATGAGCTGCCGCGCGCACGACTTCACCGAGTGCCCCGGCTTCAGCCGGCTGGTGGAGTCGCTGAACGAGGGGGCTGAGGCCGCGAAGGCGTCGGTGGAACTGCGCGGCCACGCCCACTGACGCCCGCCGCCGCGACGGGTGACGCGGCGGCCCGCCCCACGGGCGGACGACGGGAACGTGTCGGACAGGCCCTAGCGGACCCGCGAGAACGACACCCGCATCCGCTCCGGGCCCCGCAGGATCACGTGCGGGCGGTACTCCAGGTCCTCCTGCACCACCTGGGGGTCCTCCACCCGGGAGAAGAACGCCTGCAGCGCGAGCGCCGCCTCCAGCTTGCCCAGGTTCGCGCCCAGGCAGCGATGCACCCCGCTGGAGAACGACAGGTGGTCCAGCCGCCGGCCGGAGGCGCGGGTGATGTCGAAGCGGTCGGGGTCGTCGAAGACCTCGGGATCGCGGTTGGCGGCCGCCGCCAGCAGCAGCACGTCCATGCCCGCCGGAACCTCGAAGCCGTCCTCCAGCCGGATGGGTTCCTTCGCCATCCGGTGCAGGATCTGCACCGACGGCTCGAACCGCAGGATCTCCTCCACCGCGGAGAACGCCAGGGAGGGGTCCTCCCGCAGCAGCGCCAGCTGGTCCGGGTGGCGCAGCAGGGTGAGGATGCCGTGCGAGATCAGGTTGGCGGTCGTCTCGTGCCCGGCCATCACCAGCAGCGCCAGAGTGGCCAGCAGCTCCTTCTCGGTGAGCCGGTCGCCCTCCTCCTCCGCCTGCACCAGACGCGCCAGCAGACCCTCACCACGGGCGCCGCCGGACGCGATCAGGTCGCGGAAGTACTGGTAGAAGGCGGCCCGGGTCTCGGTGTCCTCCTTGTCGATCTCCGGCGTCCGGTTCGCCGCCATCAGCGGGTCCAGCGCCCGGCCCAGCACCGTGGACCAGGTACCGAAGATCTTGTGGTCCTCCGGCGGCACGCCGAGCATCTCGCAGATCACCCGCACCGGGACGGGATAGGAGAACACGCTCGGGATGTCGACGGGCGAGCCGGCCCGGGCCACCTGGTCCACCAGGTCGTCGACGATCTCCCTGATCCGGCCCTCCAGGGACTGCACCATGCGCGGTGTGAACGCCTGGGTGACCAGGCCCCGCAGCCGGGTGTGGTCGGGAGGGTCGAGGAAGGTCATGACCTCCTTGCGCGACTCGACCGCGTCCGTGCTGAGGATCCGTGACTTGCTGCGGTCGGCGCTGGCCACCGGCGAGCGCAGCACGGTCTCCACGTCCTTGTGCCGGCCCAGCACCAGCAGCGCGCCGTCCATCGCGTGGAACGGCGAGGCCTCGCGCATCAGATGGAGCACGGGATACGGGTCGGGGCGGTTCGCCGGGTCGAAGAAGGTGATCAGATGCTCTTCCGGGCTCCGCGCGGTGGAAGCCGTCGTCGTCTCCGTCATGCGCCGAGGATCCGGCCACCGCCCGGCGCCCGGACAGCCGCCGACGCCGTGGTCGTTCGGGCACCTCACATACACCCTCCAAAGGGCACTCCCACGGACCGTGCCCAGCACCGAGGGTAGCCAGCCATGGGAACCGAACCGCTCGACCCCGTGGCCGCGATGACCGCGTACGCGGCACCGCCGCCGCGGGGAGCAGCCTTCGACGCCTGGCGTACCTGGGACGGCCGGGACGACGCCCACGGAGTGATCGCGGCCGGCATCCTGGCGGCCAACGCCCGCAACGTCCAGCCGTGGCGGTTCGCCGTCGGCGAGCACGCCACCCGGATCGACGTGTACGCCGACCTGACCCGCCGGCAGGGAGCGCTCGACCCGTTCGACCGCGAACTCTACGTGGGGCTCGGCTGCGCCCTGGAGAACATGGTGCTCGCGGCCCGCGCCCGCGGACACGAGCCCGGACTGCACTTGGTGCCCGACCCGGACCGGCCCGAGCACGCGGCGGTCCTGCGGCTCACCCCCGGCGAGCGCGCCCGCTCCGAGCTGTACGACGCCATCCCGCACCGCCGCACCAACCGGGGCCCGTTCCTGCGCCTGCCGCTGCCCCGGCCCCTGCTCGACGAGATCGCCGCGCTCGCCGGTCACGACCCCGGCGGCCCCGCCCTGCTCTGGCACGCCGAAGAGGCGGAGCGGGACCGGGTCGCGCGGCTCCTCGTCGAGGCCACCGAGGCGGTCATCGCCGACGAGGGCCAGTCGCTCGCGGGCCACCGCTGGTACCGGGGCACCGACCGCGAGATCGAGCGCAGCCGGGACGGGATGACCGTGGACACCCAGGGCATGCCGCCGCTGATGAGCACGCTGGGCAAGCGGCTGCCCGCGCCGTCGCGGCGCACGGCCGACCGGTTCTGGCTGCGCAACACGCGCACCGTGCACGTGGCCACGGCCGCCGCCTTCGGCATGGTCACCGTGGCCGACGCCGACGACCCCGTCGAACGGATGCGCGGCGGACGGCTGCTCCAGCGCATCCACCTGTTCGCCACCGCCAGGGGACTGGCCGTGGGCCACCTCAACATGATGACCGTCCGAGCCGACCGGGAACGCGAACTGGGCCTGCCGCCACGCTTCGGCAAGGCGCTGGAGGAACTGGTCGGCGACCCCGGCAGACAGGCCCTCGTCACGTTCCGCATCGGCCGTCCGGCCCGCCCCGCGGGCACGAGCCCCCGGCGGCCCGTCGCCACCGTCCTCGGTACGGACGCCGGATGACGCGCAGCTCCCCACCCACCGTACGGCGGACCCGCTCCGCCACCATGCCGAGGAGGCAGAGACCACCATGTACGACGCGATAGTCGTCGGTGCCCGGGTCGCCGGAGCGACCTCGGCCATGCTGCTCGCGCGGGCCGGCCACCGGGTCCTGCTGCTCGACCGGGCGACCTTCCCCAGCGACACCATGTCCACCCACTACGTGCACCAGCCCGCCATCGCCCGGCTCGCCAGGTGGGGCCTGCTCGACCGGCTCGCCGCCACCGGCTGCCCGCCGCTCGAAGTCGCCCGCTGGACGCTGGAGGACGTCAGCATCACCGGCTGCGCACCCCCCGTCGACGGCATCCGGGCCGCCTACGGGCCACGCCGCTACGTGCTCGACCACCTCCTGGTCACCGCCGCCGTCGAGGCGGGCGCCGAACTGCGCGAACGCGCCAACGTCACCGGGCTCGTCCGGGACGGCGACCGGGTCGCCGGCGTCCGCGTCAAGGGCGCCGACGGCCGGGAGATCACCGAGCGGGCCACCGTGGTGATCGGCGCCGACGGCATCGACTCGCTGGTGGCCCGGGAGGCGGGCGCCCGCAGGTACGAGGAGGCCCCGACCCTCAACTGCCTCTACTACACGTACTGGAACGGCCTCAAGGCCGACTACGAGGTGTACGTCCGCGGCCGGCGCGCCATCGGCGTGGTGCCCACGCACGACGACAACGTCATGATCGGCATCCAGTGGCCGCGCGCCCTGTTCGACAGCGTGCGCGGCGACATCGAGGGCTCCTACCTCAAGGTCCTGGAGGACACCGCGCCCGAACTCGCCGAGCGCGTCCGGGCGTCGGAGCGGGCGGCCCGGTTCACCGGCACCGGCCGGCTGCCCAACTTCTTCCGCCAGGCCTCCGGACCGGGCTGGGCGCTGGTCGGGGACTCCGGCTTCCACAAGGACCCCGTGGGCGCCTTCGGCATCAGCGACGCGCTCCGCCACGCCGACCTCCTCGCCGGACTGCTCGCCCCCGCGCTCGGCGGGGAACGCCCGGTCGACGAGGCGCTCCGGGACTTCGCCGAGCAGCGCGACGAGGACGCCATGCCCGAGTACTTCTTCAACCTCCAGGCGGCCCAGCTCGAACCGATGCCCGAGCTGCTGAACGTGCTGCGGGTGATCGGGGACGACCAGGACGAGACGGACCGGTTCTTCGGCCTCATCGCCGGCAGCTACACCTGGGACGTCTTCTTCACCCCCGACCTCATCGAGCGCGCCGCGGCTCTCGCCGCGCAGGAAGCCTGACCGCCGCGTTCCCCGTACCGCACCCACGTGCCACAGAGAGGAAGACAGCCCATGAGCCACACGCCAGGACGGCGGATCCGGCAGCTCTTCGAGGAGATCTACAACAAGCACGACTTCGACCGCGCGCCGGAGTTCTTCGCGCCCGACTACGTCAACCACCAGCCGGGCGCGGCCCCCGGTGTCGAGGGCCTGCAGACCTGGGCCACCACCATGCTCACCCTGGTGCCCGACCTCAGCTGCAGCATCGAGCAGATGGTGGAGCAGAACGACCGGGTCATGGTGTACGTCCGCTGGCGCGGCACCATCGGCGGGACCGAGCGGGAGCTGTCCCAGCAGACCGCCAACCTCTACCGGCTGCGCGACGACCGGATCACCGAGCACTGGAGCGTGTTCGACTACTCCTCCCTGACCGAACTCGGCATGACACCGCCCGACCAGACCACCCAGGCCACCGGTGAGCCCGACTGGAACGCGGGCCCCGGCGAGCAGGCGAACATGCGGCTGGTGCAGCGGGTGTGGGACGAGCTGATGCACCAGCACAAGCTGGAGAGGGCCGACGACTACTACCGGCAGGACTACATCCAGCACAACCCCTTCGCGGCGCAGTCGGGCAGCGGTCTGAAGGGCATGAAGGACTTCTTCGCCGGGCTGTTCCAGCTCGCGCCCGACCTGGTCGGCGACATCACCCAGATGATCGCCCAGGACGATCTGGTGGGCATCTTCTGCGTCTGGCACGGACACGAGGCCGCCTCGGGAGACGAGGTGCGCCTGCACACCTCCGATCTGCTGCGCGTCGAGGGCGGCCTGATCGCCGAGCACTGGGACGTCATGGACTACGCCGCCGTCGCCCGGTTCGGCGTGTCCGCCGGGGGCTGAGCCGGCGGGCCGGCCACCGAAGCGGCGGAGGGGAAGACCGGGACGGTCTTCCCCTCCGCCGCTCCGGTCCGCCGGGGACCGTCTACGCGGGCGTCACGGTCACCGGCAGCCGGGCCAGCCGGCGCTGCATGAACAGCGGAAGCCACTCGGGTGCGCCGACGGCCTCCGAGGCCAGCCGGACCGGCCAGTGGGCCAGCGCCTCCAGCAGCAGGGTGCCCTGCTGCTTGGCGAGCGCGGCACCCAGGCAGTAGTGCAGGCCGTGACCGAGCGCCAGATGGCGTGCGCCGGGCCGGGTGATGTCGAAGCGGTCCGGGCTGTCGTAGACCGCCGGGTCCCGGTTGGCGGCACCGATGAAGGTGAGCACGCGCACGCCCGCCGGCAGGGTCCGGCCGCCGATCTCCACCTCCTCGGCGGTCCACCGCCCGCCGCCCGCGGTGGCCAGCTGCAGCGGGCTCTCGTAGCGCATGACCTCCTCGGTCGCCGCGGCCGCGAGATCGGGGTGCTCGCGCAGCAGGTCGAGCTGGGCGGGGTTGCGCAGGAAGGACAGGAACGCGCTCGCGGTGAAGGCGACCAGCGTCTCGTGGCCCGAGATGAAGACCAGCGCGGCGTTGGCGTGCAGTTCGCTGCGGCTCAGCGCACCCTGCTGATGCGCCTCCACCAGTGACGAGAACAGGTCCTCGCCCGGGTTCTCGCCGCGGGCGCGGGCCAGATGGGCGAAGTAGTCGTCGAACGCCTCGTAGGCCGCCACCGCGCTGTCGATCGAGGACGGGGCGGCCGGGATGTCGGCGGCCGGTGACATGGCCTGCCCCCAGTCGCGGAGTTTCGGCAGATCCGCCCGGGGAATGCCGAGCAGGTCGCCGATGGCCTGGAGCGACACCGGGAAGGCCAGTTCGTCCACCACTTCCAGATGGCCGCGGTGCAGCGCCTCCGCCAGGATCGCGTCGGCCAGCTCCCGTGCGTCGGCGAGGACCCGGCCGAGCCGCGGCGAGGCGAACGGGCGCCGGGTCAGGCCGCGCAGCCTGGTGTGGTCCGGCGGGTCGGTGAACAGCAGGGTCCGGCTCATGGACCGCAGCGACTCGGGCACCACGGTGGCCATCAGTTCGGCCACCGGATCGGGCGGCTGCAGACGCATCCGGGAGTCGGCGAGCACGGCGGTGGCGTCCGCGTGCGTGCTGACGACGTACGAGTCCAGGTAGTCCCAGTACACGGGTCCGCCCAGGGACCTGATCCGGTCGTACTCCGGGTACGGGTCGGCCCGGAAGGCGTCGTTGTACGGATCGAAGTCCTCCAGCGGGGGCACCCCGCCGGACTCGGTCTCCTCCGCAGGCTGATGGGTCATCGGATTCCCTTCGTGCCGGTCAGCTCCGCCAGGGCGTCGGCGGGCAGCCGCCCGAGCATCGCCAGTAGGTTGTCGGGGGCGAAGAAGTCCTCGGCGGGCACCGAGCCGGCGATCATCCCGAAGAACCGGTCGGCGTCCTCCCGGTGCGTGGCGACAACCCGCACCAGCTGCCGGGTCATCGGGTCCAGATCGAAACCGGCCGCCTCACAGGTGAACTCGTAGATCAGCTCCGAGGCGGCGTTGCGGGCCCGTTCGTAGCCCGCGAGCGCCGGCTCCCACTCCTCGGCGCCGGACTCCACCCGGTCGACGGCGTCGGCGAGCAGCTCCGCGTCGCGCCAGGCGTCGGAGATGCCCTGCCCGGTCAGCGGATCCTTGTGGTACCCGGCGTCGCCCACGAGCGCCCAGCCGGGTCCGTACGGCGTGCGGTAGAAGTTGCCGAGGTCGGCGGTGCCGCGGAACCGGTCGACGCGCTCCGCGCCGTCCGCCATCTCCCGCGCCAGCGCGGGCGCCGCCTCGGCGATGGCCTTGTGGTAGTGGCCCTCGATGTCGGTGCGGTAGGTGGGGTAGAACGAGTGCGGGCGCGCCACCTGGACGAGACAGGCGTCGTCGTGGGTCGGGATCACCCCGATCTGCTTGTCACCCATGAGGAACACCTCGTTGAGGTGACGGCGCTGCTCCGGCAGACCGCGCCAGTAGGCGTAGTAGACGACCGTCAGCGGCGGCCGCTCGTGGTACTTCCGGGCGCCCGTCTCCCGGGCCACCAGGGAGTTGCGGCCGTCGGCGCCCACCACCAGCGGGGCGCGCACGGTGTGCTCCCGGCCGCGGCAGTGGTAGCGCACCCCCGTCACCCGCCCGGCGTCGTCCCACAGCAGGGAGCGCACGGTGCACCGCTCGCGCACCTCGGCCCCCGCCTCCCGGGCCGCGTCGACGAGCAGCGCGTCGAGCACGGTGCGGCGCGGGGCGAGCGCGGTCGCGACGCCGTCGAAGGGCGGGGCGAACCCCCGGACCGACAGGTCGTCGCCGAACCGCCACACCGCCTGACTGATCGGCGGGCAGCCGGTGGCGGTCAGCCGGTCGAGCAGACCCCAGCGCCGCAGCCGGGCCAGACCGCTCGGCTGGACGTAGTGCGTCGAGACGGTGTCCTTGGGAAACGCCGCACGGTCCAGGACCAGCACGCGGTACCCCTTGCGGGCCAGCAGCATCGCCAGTGGCGATCCCGCGCAGCGGGCACCGACGACTATCACGTCGTACATATGACCTCCGCGGACGTGCGGGGCGGCCGGCGGTCGCCGGTGCCCCGCACAGCAAAGCCGGGCGGCCCGGGGTCTGAAAGACCTGGGGGAGGTGCCCACTCGGGCAGCGCCTTCGGCCCGGCGTCCCGGCCGCTCCCGGCGGCGCCCGATCCACCGCCCTGACGGCCCTGTCGCCGCCCGCGGGCCGCCCGGCAGCCTGAGGGCCGTCCGACACACCGGCCCGACCGACACAGGAGCGTGGCGATGCCCCTGGACACCCGCAGGTTCGAAGAGATCAAGGAAGCGGCCGGGCGCCGCAAGGAGGAGGAGGTGTTCGACTTCGCCCGCGCGCAGGCCGGCGGCATCGCGGGACTGCTCGACGACGTCTTCGGGAACATGCCCGAGGCGTTCCGGGCCGACCGCGCCAAGGGACAGGAAGCGTCCTTCCAGTACCTGATCAAGACCCCCGACGGGGTCTTCGAGTACTTCGTCGAGGTCTCGGGCGGCGCCTGCCGGACGGGCCGGGGACGCGTGGAGTCCCCCAAGCTGACCACGACCGTGGGGCTGCCGACCTTCCTCAAGCTGCTCACCGGCCGGCTCAACGGCATGCAGGCGTTCCTCGGCGGCAAGGTCAAGCTCTCCGGCAACACCCTCTACGCCGCCAAGTTCGAGCACTGGTTCGAGCGTCCCGCCTGACCGGACAGCGCCGCCACCGCCCTGGAGATGCCCCGTGAAGTTCGGTATCGCACTGCCCACCGTCGGTCCGCCGGGCCGCCGCCGCTACCTCCTCGACGTGGCGACGGCCGCCGACCGTATGGGGTTCGACTCCGTCTGGGTCAGCAGCCACGTCGCCCTGCCACGGACCCGCAACAGCACCTGCCTCTACCCGCGGGCCAAGACCGCCGACGCCTACAACTGGGGCGTGGCCTGGCTCGAACCCGTCGCCGTGATGGGCGTCGTCGCCGGCGTCACCGAGCGCGTGCGCATCGGCTCCCACGTCATGGCCCTCCCGTACCGCAATCCCGTCATCCTCGCCTCCGAACTGGCCTCGCTCGACCAGCTCTCCCTGGGCCGGACCGTGCTCGGCGCCGGGATCGGCTGGATGGACGAGGAGTTCAGGACCGTCGGAGTCCCGCGCACCCAGCGGGGTGCCCGCACCGACGAGGCCATCGAGGTGATGCGCACCCTGTGGGCGGCCCGTCACCCCACCTCCTTCCACGGCCGGTTCACCGACTTCGACGACATGTGGCTCGCCTCCCGGCCGCACAGCAGGACCGGACCGCCCGTCTACGTCGGAGGCAACACCGACGCCGCCCTGCGCCGCGTGGCCAGGCTCGGCGACGGCTGGCTCGCGCACGAGCTGTACCCGGACGAGATCACGGCGGCCCGCGCCACCCTCGGCCGGCTCACCACCGAGGCCGGCCGCGATCCGGCCGCGATCGAGATCACCGTACGCCGTGCCCTGGTGCCGCCCTTCGAGGTCATGGACTTCATGTCCGACCGGGTCAGCATCAGGGGCACCGCCGACGAGGTCGTCAAGGAGATCGACGCCTACCGGCGGGCCGGTGTGCAGCTGATGGTGCTCGATCTGTCCATGCGTCCCGCAGAAATCGTCGAAACCATGGAGTGGCTGGTCAAGGACGTCCTCGTCCGGCTGTGACCGCCGTTTCGCCGCTTCGCGTCCACCCACCGACCCTGGAGAGCAGATGACCACGCCGGACAACACCATCGCCGACCGCGAGGCGCGCAAGGCCAAGATCAAGGAGATGGTCTGCAGGATCCTGGAGATCGATCCCGCGGAACTCACCGACACCAGCCTGTTCAAGGAGGAGCACGACGCCGACTCGCTGCGGGCCATCGAGATCCTGGCGGCCCTGGAACGCGAGTTCGGCATCACCATCGAGCAGGACGAACTCAGCCGCATGGTCAACCTCGACGGCGTGGAGTCGGTGGTGGACCGGGCGCTGCCGGCCCGGTGAGCTCCGTGACGACCAGCAGGCCGCCCGAGGCCGGGCACGCGTCACGACGGGTGGTGGTCACCGGGCTCGGCACGGTGACCAGCATCGGCATCGGCGTCGGGGAGTTCCTGGCCGGGCTGCGCGAGGGCCGCAACGGCGCCCGGCCCATCACCGCCTTCGACACCGAGGGGTTCGCACACGCCAACGGCTGCGAGGTCACGGGATTCGACCCCGGTGAATGGATCACCCGCACACCCACCGAACACCTGGGCCGGGCCGCGCAGTTCTCCACGGCGGCGGCGGTCATGGCGGCACGCGACGCGGGGATGGACCCCGCGGAACTGCGCTCCCGCCGGGCCCTCGTCTGCATCGGCACCACCGACGGCGAATCCGCCGACCTGGACCGGCTGGTGGCCGCCCAACTCGCCGACGGCCCCGAACACCTCGACCCGACCGTCGCCCGCCGCACCTCCGCCGGGCTGCTCTCCTCCGCGGTGGTCAGGGAACTGGGCCTGACCGACGTCGAGGCCACCACCCTCGCCACCGCCTGCGCGGCCGGCAACTACGCCATCGGCTACGGACTCGACGCGCTGCGCGGCGGCGACGTCGACATCGCCCTGGTCGGCGGCGCGGACGCGATGTGCCGCAAGACGTTCACCGGCTTCTACCGGCTCGGCACCATCGCCCCCGAGGCGTGCCAGCCGTTCGACGTGGGCCGCAAGGGCATCCTCACCGGCGAGGGCGCGGGCGTCCTGCTGCTGGAGACCCTGGAGTCCGCGCTCGCCCGGGGCGCCCGCATCTACTGCGAGGTCCTCGGCTACGGGCTCAACTGCGACGCCCACCACCCGGTCGCCCCCGACCGCGACAGCATCGCCCGCTGCATCGAACTCGCCCACGCCAACGCCCGCGTCAAGCCCGAGGAGATCGACTTCATCTCGGCGCACGGCACCGGCACCAAGGCCAACGACGTCACCGAGGCCGCCGCGATCCGCCGGGTGTTCGGCGAGCGGCCGCCGAGCACCATCTCCATCAAGGCGATGATCGGGCACACCATGGGCGCGGCCAGCTCCCTGGCCTCCGCCGCCTGTGCCCTCGCCATCGCCGAGGGCTTCATCCCGCCCACCATCAACCACGTCGAGACCGACCCCGAGTGCGGACTCGACTGCGTCCCCAACGTGCCGCGCGAGGCCGACCTGCGGGTCGTCCAGAACAACGCCCTCGCCTTCGGCGGCAACAACGCCGTGCTGATCCTCGGCAAGTACACCGGGGCGGCGCCGGCCCTCGCGGGGGAGGCCCGATGAGCGGCCTGATCACCGGCATGGGCGCCAACTGCAGCGTCGGCGCCGACCGGGCCGCCACCTTCGACGCGCTGTGCGCCGGCCGCACCGGCCTCGCGCCGCTGCGCGGCTTCGAGCCGGCCAACTTCCGGGCCCGCAACGCCTACGAGATCGACGACCGGGCCGCGCCCGGCGAGGACCGCCCGCTGCGGCCCACCCGGTGGCTCCTGGACGCCGTGGCCGAGGCACTGGCCGACGCCGGGATGGCCGAGGACCTGACGGACATCCCCGTGGTGATCGGCACCACCCTGCGCGAACTGCGCTCCGTCGAGCTGAACTGGTGCGACGGCACCCCCTTCGACCCGGCGGACCTGCACTTCGGCACCGCACTGCGCCGCCGCTTCCGGGCCGGCCGCACCTACACCGTCGCCAACGCCTGCGCCGCCTCCCTGTACGCGCTCGGCATGGCCGCCGACCTGCTCGACCTCGGCGAGGCGGACACCGTGGTGGTGGCCGGCGCAGACACCATCACCGAGAGCACCTACGGCATGCTCGACCGCGTCTACCACAAGGCACCCGACGCGGTACGGCCCTTCGACCGCGACCGGCGCGGGATGCTCCAGGGCGACGGCGCCGCCGCCGTGGTACTGCACCGCAGCCCGCCGCCCGGCACCCGGCCGTACGCCCGGGTCAGGGGCGTCGGGGTCAACTGCGACGCCTCCCACCCCTCGGCACCCGACGCGGAGAGCATCGGCCGGGTCATGCGCGACGCCCACGCACGGGCCGGCGTGAAACCCGCCGACATCGACCTGGTCCTGCTGCACGGCACGGGGACCCCGCACAACGACGTCGCCGAGGCGCAGGCGCTCGTCGACGTCTTCGCCGGGGTGGAGACGCCCCCGCGGATGACCGCGGTCAAGTCGATGATCGGGCACACCGCCGGCGCCTCCGGGCTGCACAGCCTGATCACCGCCGTGCAGTCGCTCGCCTCCGGGCGGGTGCCGCCCACGCTCGGGCTCGCCGATCCGATCGAGGAGATGGCCGGTTTCCGGCTGGGCTCCGAGCCGGTCGTCGACCCCGACCTCTCCCTGGCCCAGATCGACTCCTTCGGCTTCGGCGGCCTCAACGCCGTGGCCGTCGTGGAGAAGGTGGCGTAGATGCGGGCAGCAGAGACGACGGTGCGCACGGACGTGCTGATCAGCGGACTGGGCACCGCCCTCGCGGGGGTGAGCGGACCCGGCGCCCTGCTGGATCCGCCGGACACGGCCCTTGGCACGGATCCGGTGGACGCACTGCGGGGACCCGGCCTGCGGTACAAGGACCGGGCCACCAAACTGGCCCTGTGCGCCGCGCGGGACGCGCTCGCCGACGCCGGACTGCTCGGCACCGACGGGGACCTCACCGTGGACGGTGCCGACTTCGGCGTGGTGGTCAGCAGCAACTGGGGCAACGTCGACACCGTCTGCGACGCCTCGGCCACCATCAGGCGCAGCACGTACAAGGCCACCAGTCCCATGCTGCTGCCCAACACCGCCAGCAACGTCACCGCTTCCTGGGTCGCCATCACCCACGGCCTGCGCGGCGCCAACGTCACCCTGACCAACGGCCCGACCTCCGGGCTGGACGCCGTGCACTGGGCCCGCACGCTCATCGCCGCCGGACGGCTGCGGCGCGCCCTGGTCATCGGCGTCGAGCCGGTCAACGAGCCGGTGCGGCACCTGGTCGGCGACGCCGAGCCGCTGTTCGACGGCGCGGTCGCCCTCGTCGCCGAGGCCGCCGACGCCGTCCGGGACCGGGGCGGCACCCCGCTCGCCCGCATCGGCCGCTACGCCCGCGCAGGCGACCCGGCCCGCGCCCTCGCCGCCGTACGCGACGACGAGGACACCCCGCCGGACGCCTGGTGGCTGCCGGAACGCCCGCTGCCGCCCGCCACAGCGGGCACCACGGCCCCCGCCGGTGTCCCCGCGTACGACCTGAGCGCGCGTCACGGCCGCTGTTCGGGCGCCCTCGGGGTGCTGCAGTGCGTGGCCGCCACCGCCGAACTCACCCGCACGGCGAGCCGCTCCATGCTCGCCACCGCCGGACAGGGCAGCACCGGCGGCGGCCCGGGCGAGGACGACGCCGCGGCCGCGCTCGTCCTGCACCGCATGCCCGCACCGGCCGGGGGAGGCCCGTCATGAGCGACCTGCGGGTGACGCTGCTGCACGGGCTGGCCGGCAGCACACGTCTGTGGGACCACTGCCGTGCCCAGGCCCCCGAGGACGTCCGGATCACCGCGGCCGACATCGACTGGCCGTTCGACGGCACCGCGGCCCCCGGCCTCCCCGGCGACCCGGCGCGGACCGTCGCGGAGGTGGTGCGCGCCACCCGCGCCCAGGTCGTGGTGGCGCACTCCTTCGCCGCCAACGCCCTGCTCGAACACCTCGCGTCACCGGACGCGTCGCCGCTGCGCGGGGCCGTGCTCGTGGCCCCCTTCTACCGGCCGCGCCGACGAGACTTCGACTGGGACACGATCTCCTACTACTTCAACCGGTTCCACCAGATCCTCGAAGAGGGACTGCACGTGACCGCGGCCGGCCGCATCGACCCTACGGTCCGGCACGCGATGGCGCTGCGCGTGCGGGAGACGATCGGCCCGTACGGCTGGATGGACTTCTTCGGGGCCTATCTGCGCACCCCCGCACTGCCGCTGCACCGCGTCCGGCCGCCCGTCCTGGTCGTCGCCGGCCAGGACGACCGCGCCGCGCCCCCGTCCGACGCGCGGAACCTGGCCCGCGCCCTGCCGGCGGCCCGGCTCGACGTGTTCCCGTCGTGCGGGCACTTCCCGATGGCCGAGCGGCCCCGGTCCTTCACCCGGCTGCTCGGCGACTTCCTCGCCTCGCTGCCCGCCCCGTCCGACCGCTCCGCCGGCGCCCCGCCGGCCGACGCCCCACTGGAGATGACGTGACCAAGGCATCCGTGTCCACCGCCCGTTCGCTGCCGGACTCCGTGGACGCCCTGGAGCACCCCACGACCGTCCAACTGAGGCCACGGTACGAGGGCTCCAACATCTGTACCTGGATCGGCTTCAAGCACGTCAACTACCTCGTCGAGGAGGCCGTCCTCGAGCACCTGCGACGCAGCGGCTGGCCGGCCGGGATGCTGTACGAGGACTTCGGGCTGTGCGTCGACATCGTGAGCATCGACGCCGCGATCGTCTCCGCCACCCACATCGACGACATCGTCACGGCGCGGGTCGTCGCCGAGGGCAAACCCGTCGACGGAGAGATCGCCCTGACCGTCGGACTGGACATCCACGGGTCCTCGACCCCGGTCAAGACGGTCTCCGCCAAGGTCCGGGTGGCCCTGCGGCACGACCCGCGCGGAGGCGGGGCCGCCCCGGTGCCCCAGGTGCTGGAGCCGTTCACCGTCAAGGAGATCGACCGCTCCTCACTCGTCCGGGTACCGGTCGCCTCCACCCCGCCGGCCACCGTGGCGGACGGCGACGAACTGCTCGCCGCACTGACGCGGGACGCCAACGCCTACGGCTGGAAGTGGCGTATCCCGTACTTCTACTGCCACTTCACCGAGCGTCTGCAGATGTCCGGCTACCTGCGCCTGATGGAGGAGGCCGTCGACCTCTTCCTCGCCGACCGCGGCATCTCCATCAAACGGCTGCTGGACGAGCAGAACTGGATCCCGGTCGTGCCGAAGAACTCCCTCGTCATGCTCGCCGAGGCCCGCATGGAGGAGGACATCTACACCGTCCTGACCGTCGAGGACGTCTTCAAGCGGCTCATCTACACCGCCCGGATGGACTGCTACGTCCTGCGCGACGGCGTCCCCGTGCACACCGCGACCGGCAGGATCACCCACGGCTACGCGTTGATCGAGAACCGGAGGGACTGGAGCCTCGCGGAGTTCGACGACCGTATGATCCAGCGGCTCAACGGGCAGCACGGCTGATGGAACCCGTCCTGGTCACCGGAGTCGGTGCCGTCACGTGCCACGGCACCGGGGTGCCCGCGCTGCGGGACGCCATGGACCGTGCCCGTGCCGTGCAGCCCGACAAGGTGCCCGACCCGTGGGCGCGCATGGAACTGCCCCTGATGTACCTGGTGCCGGAGCCCGCGCTCGGCACGGAGGCGGGCGACGCTCCGGGCCGCGCCACCTCGTTCGCCGTGCGTGCGGCGCGCGAGGCCCTGGCCGGAGCGGGCCTGGCCCGGGAGGGGCTGCCCGCGGGGCGGACCGCGGTGGTGCTCGGGACCTGCATGGGCGCCATCGGTGACCGCGAACGGGACCGCGCACCGGCCGAGCAGAACCCGCCTCCCGAGCAGGACCCGCCCGCCGGTCCGGCCGCGCCGCACACCTGGCGGCCCGACTTCGAGGTCGCCTCGCGGCTGGCCGCCGAACTCGGCGTCACCGGACCCGTGAGCAGCACCAGCAACGCCTGTGCCGCCAGCGGATTCGCGCTCGCCACCGCCGCCGACATGATCCGCTGCGGCGAGGCCGACGTCGTCGTCACCGGGGGTGCCGACGCCTACTCCCGCATCGCGCTCGCCAACTTCAACCGTCTCGGCGCCGTCGACGCCCACGGCTGCCGCCCGTTCGCCGCCGGCCGGGCGGGCACCGTCTTCGGCGAGGGAGCGGGCATCCTGGTGCTCGAATCGGCCGTGCACGCGGCGGCCCGCCGTGCCCGGCCGCTCGCCGAGATCGGCGAGTCCGGCTGGAGCTGCGACGCCGGCCACCCCACCGCACCGGAGGAGAGCGGCGAGCAGATCGTCCGCGCCCTGCGGGAGGCCCTGGACCGCAGCTCCGTCGCGCCCGGCGAGGTCGGCTGCGTGATCCCGCACGGCACCGGCACCCGGCTGAACGACCGGGTGGAGAGCGCCGCCCTGCGCGAGGTGTTCGCGCGGGAGGCGGCCGTACCTCCGCTGTACAGCCTCAAGGCGCTCGTCGGGCACACCGGCGGGGCCGCCGCGGGCCTCGCCGCCGTCGCCGCCACCCTGATCGCCGGCCGCGGCAGCGTACCGCCCAACGTGCCCGTCGGGGCGCCCGACCCCCGCTGCGACGTGCCGCTGCCGACCGCCCGGACCCCGCTCACCGGCACCGCCGTGCTGGTCAACGCCTACGCCTTCGGCGGCAACAACATCTCCCTGGTGGTACGGGAGGCGGTCGCGTGCTGACACACCGTCACGAACTCCGGGACGTCGTGGTCACCGGCGTGGCCGCCGTCGTCCCGGGCCCCGGCGCCCCGCCCGGCGCCTGGTTCGACGCCGACGCCGAACTGGGCCCGCGCGGCCACAAGTACCTGCCGGCGGGCGCCCGCTACCTGCTGGCCGCGGGCCGGCGCGCGCTGCGCTGCGCCACGACCCCGGAGCAGGTGCCGCCGGAGCGCCGCGGACTCGTCGTCGGCACCAACAACGGGCTCGCGCCGCTGTTCCGGGACATGGACCGCACCGTCGTCGCCGCCGGGGCCGAACGGCTGCGTCCCGCGCTCGCCCCCTACTTCGCGGTCAACGTGCTCGCCGGACGGCTCGCCGCCGAACAGTGCCTCAAGGGCTTCAGCTGCACCCTCACCACCTCCGGTGTCGCCGGCGTCGAGGCGCTGCAGACGGCCGTCCGCGCACTCGTCCTCGGCCGCGCCGACCTGGTGGTCGTCGTCGCCGTCGAGGACCGGTCCGCCGAGGCGGTGGCAGCGGGGGAGCCCGGCGAGGAGGGCGCCGTGGCGCTGGTCCTGGAGCCGCGGGCGGCCGCGGAGCGCCGCGGCGCACCCGTGCGGGGCACGCTGCGGGCGGCCTGCGCCTTCGTGCCGCCGGGCGCCGACGCCCCCGACGGCGACCTCGGCCTCGCCGTCGGGGACCTGCTGAGCGCGGTGCAGTCCGAGCCGGCCGCCCCCGTCCATCCGGTGCTCGACACCTCGCCCCGCGGCCGCGCCGTCGCCGCACTGCTCGGCGCGCCCGCCCGCAAGGCCGCCGCCGCACGCGCCGGGTGCCTCACCCCGCTGCTGAGCGCGGCGGAGCCGTTCACCGCCCACGGCGGGCAGCGGGTCGTCGTCACCGCCACGGCCCCGGGACACCTGGCCGCCGTGCACGTCCTCGCCGCCGAACCCCGAGAAACCCCGTCAGGAGGCTTACGTGCGGAATCGACTGCGTGACCGCTGGTGCCTGGTGCTCGGCGCTTCGAGCGGCATGGGACGGGCCACCGCCCTCGCCCTCGCCGAGCAGGGCGCCCATGTCGCCGGAGTGCACTTCGACCGCGCCGACGGCGTCCAGGCGGCCAGGGAACTGGAGTGCACCCTGCGCTCCCAGGGCGTGCGCGCCCACCTGTTCAACGTCAACGCGGCCTCCGACCGCGGACGGACCCGCCTGGTGCCCGCCCTCGCCGAACTCACCGGCGGCCGGCCGCTGCGCACCGTCCTGCACTCCCTGGCCTTCGGCAGCCTGGTGCCGTTCCTGCCCACCGACGACACCAAGCAGGCCCTCACGCGCGCCCAGCTGGAGATGACGCTCGACGTGATGGCCCACAGCCTCGTCTACTGGACCCAGGACCTGCTGGCCGCGGGACTCGTCGCCGAGGGCACCCGGATCTTCGCGATGACCAGCGCCGGCACCAGCCAGGTCCTGCCGAGCTACGGCGCCGTCTCCGCCGCCAAGGCCGCCCTGGAGTCCCACGTCCGCCAGCTGGCCTGCGAACTCGCCCCGCACGGCGCCTCCGTCAACGCCCTGCGCGCGGGTGTCACCGTCACCCCCTCGCTGCTGCGCATCCCCGGCCACGAGGAGTTCGTCGGCGACTCCGCGGCGGGCAATCCGCACGGCCGGCTCACCATCCCCGAGGACGTCGCGGAGGCCGTCGTCCTGCTGTCGAACGCCCCGTCGTCATGGCTGACGGGCAACACGATCGGCGTGGACGGCGCGGAACTCGTCGCCGCCGGCGCCACCTGGAGCCGACGGGAGGCGACCCGATGACCACCACCGTGCCCGAGACCGCAGCCGGCCACCCCGCGGCCGGCGCCACCACCGTGATCTCCGAATGGTCGGTGCTGTCCCCGTACGGCATCGGCGCCGAACCGTTCGCCGAGGGCGTCGCCGCCCGGCGCCCCGTCGTGCCGCGGCTCAACCGTGACGTGTGGCAGGCACCGCCGAACGACGCCTGCCTGGTGCCCGGATTCGACGTCGTCGCCCTGCTCGGCACCCGGGGCACCCGCACCATGGACCGGCTCACCGGCCTGACCGTGGCCACCCTCGGCACCCTCCTCGAACCGAACGGCAGCCCCCGCCGCCTCGACGAGCCCGAACACGTCGGCCTCGTCCTCGGCACCGGCTCCGGCAGCGTGCAGAGCACGATGGACTTCACCCGCGACGCACTGACCGGGGCCAAGCCGTTCTACGTCGACCCCGCCCTGTTCCCCAACACGGTGATGAACCGGGCCGCCGGGCAGAGCGCCATCTGGTACGGCCTCAAGGGCCCCAACGCCACTCTGGCCGGCGGCCCGCTCACCGGCCTGCAGGCCCTGCGCTACGCCACCCGGCTCCGCGAACGCGGCTACAGCCGGACGGTGCTGTGCGGCGCCGTCGAGGAGTTCTCCGAGCAGCGGGCCTGGCTCGCCTGGCACTCGCGCGGCGAGGAGCGCCGCCGCACCCTGCTCGCCGAGGCCTGCGCCATGTTCCTGCTGGAGGACGCCGGCACCGCCCGGGACGCCGGCCGCACCCCGCGCGCCGACATCCTCGCCGTCCGCTTCGGCGCCGGTCCGGACGGACTGCGCCCCGCCCTGGAGCGGTGTGTGCGCGGCGCCCTGGAGGCGGCGGGCACGTCACCCGGCGAGGTCGCGTTCGCCGCACCCTCGGGCCGGGTCGCCCCGGCCCCCGGCACCTGCCCCATGGGCTTCGGACAGGGCCCCTCCGGAGGCGACGACGCGGAGACGGTCGAGACCGCCGTGCTCGGCGACGTACTCGACGGAGCGGACGTCGACCTCATCGGTGTGCGCGATCTGCTGGGTGACGCGTCCGCGGCGTCGGCGGGCCTCCAGCTCGCCGCGGTGCTGGCCGCCGCGGCACACCGCCCCCGTCCCGGCGCCACCGCCGTGGTGACCTCCGTCGACGACGACGGACTCGTCGCCTGCCTCGTCCTGCGGCTGCGGTGACCCGGCAGCCGCCCGCCCCCACGCCACCCGAAACCGGCACCGAAAGGAACGTCATGGCCGAAGAGACCCGCACCGCCCCGGACCGCGCGAGCCACGCCGCCCTGGACAGGGAGCGGCTGCGCGGCCTGCTCGCCGAGATCCTGGACGTGGACGTCGCCCAGATCTCCGACCAGGCGCACTTCGTCGACGACCTCGGCGTGGACTCGCTGATGGCCCTGGAGATCACCGTACGGCTCGAAGCGGAGTTCCCCGTCAAGCTGGCCGAGGAGGAGCTGACCCAGCTCGCCACCCTCGACGACACCTACGCACTGCTCGACGCCAAGCTGCGGGCGGCCTCGTGAACGGGCCGTCCGTCTCCCTGCTCGGCCTGGACCCGAGGTCGGTCACCCGCGACGGGGACACGGTGACCGCTTCCGCCACCGTCGATCCCGGGCACGAGGTGTTCCCCGGGCACTATCCGGGCTTCCCCGTGCTGCCCGGCGTCTGCCTCATCGAGTACGCGGACCGCAGCATCCTCTTCGACCAGCGGCGCCTGGGCCGCGACGTGGAACTGGTCGCCGTGGAGCGCTGCCGCTTCCGGGACCCGGTGTTCCCCGGCGACGAGCTGACCCTGCGCGTCGACTACCGCGGCGACGACGCCGCGGGCCTGCGCAGCGACGTCGTGGTCGGCTCCGGCCGGGGACGCGTCGCCGAACTGCGGCTCGTGCACCGCACGACCGGGACGGGGGAGCCGGGATGAGCGACTGGGCGGCCGACGTCGACGCCATCACCCGGATCATCCCGCACCGCTACCCCGTCCTGCTGGTCGACCGCGTCACCGAGGTCGACCCGGGACGCACCCTGACCGCGCTCAAGGCGGTCACCGTGGGCGAACCCTGCTACCGCAGGGCCCCCGCCCACGGCGGCCCCGCCCGCTTCCACTACCCGCGCCCGCTGCTCGTGGAGTCCTGGGCCCAGGCGGCCGTGCTGCTCGCCGTCTGGAACACACCCAACCCCGACGTGACCACCGGAAAGGTCGAACTCGCCGGCGCCATCGACCGGATCGCCTTCCACCGCCCCGTGGTCCCCGGCGACCTGCTGGAGCACCGGGTGCGGGTGGTCCGGGCGGTCGGGGACACCACGATCCTGGCGGGCGAGACCCGGTGCGACGGCGACCTCGTCGCCGAGGTGGGCCACTTCATCGTCGCACTGCGCCCGCTCGCCTCCGTGGCACCCCCGCTCGCACCGGACCACGCCGGCCACTGAGACCCCGTCCACCCCGCAGCCCTCCGAGGAGATCCCGCCATGCCCGCACCCGACCGTCCCGTCGCCCTGGTCAGCGGCGGATCACGGGGCATCGGCCGCGCCGTCGTGGAACGGCTCGCCGAGACCGGCCACGACGTGGCGTTCTGCTACCGCGGCCGGAGCGACGCCGCCGAGGAGACCGCGGAGGCGGCCGGAAAGACCGGTGCCCGGATCCTGCCCGTCCAGGCGGACGTCACCGACGCCGGGGCCGTCCGCGCCTTCGTCGCCGCCACCGAGCAGGACCTCGGCCCGATCACCACCGTCGTCGGCTGCGCCGGCGTCATCCGGGACAAGCCCCTGCTGATGATGGGCGACGACGACTGGCGCGAGGTCGTCGACACCAACCTCAACGGCACCTACAACCTCTGCCGCGCCGTCGCCTTCCCGCTGTTGAAGCGCCGGGCCGGCAGCATCGTCACCCTGTCGTCCGTCAGCGGCCTGTACGGCAACGAGGGGCAGGCCAACTACGCGGCCACCAAGGCCGGGATCATCGGCTTCACCAAGTCCCTCGCCAAGGAACTCGGCCGCCACGGCGTCCGCGCCAACGTGGTCGCCCCCGGCTTCATCTCCACCGACATGACCGCCCAGTTGCCCGAGAGCGCTGCCGAACGCATGCGCGCCCGCATCGCGCTCGGCCGGTTCGGCGGCCCCGAGGAAGTGGCCGACCTGGTGGCCTTCCTGGTGTCGGAGCGGGCCGCGTACATCACCGGGCAGGTCTTCGCCGTCGACGGCGGCATCTCCCTGTGAGTTGGGCGGCGCGAGCCGCCCCTAGCCCGGCGCCGCGAGGCGGCCCCGGCACCGAACCCGACCGCACACAGCCCCGGAAGGCGAGGGCGATGACCACGAGGAAGACCTTCTACTTCTCCCTGCGCAGCCCCTACTCCTGGCTGACCCACCGCGAACTGACCACACGCCGTCCCGACGTCGCGGCCGCCCTGGAGTGGGTGCCCTACTGGGAGCCCGACGCGTGGAGCGAACGGCTCCTCGCCGGGACCGGAGACACCTTCGTCTACACGGCCATGTCACGCCCCAAGCACTTCTACATCCTCGCCGACGTGCGCAGGCTCGCCACCGCCCGCGGCCTGGAGGTCACCTGGCCGGTGGACCGGAAACCCGTGTGGGAGGTCCCGCACCTGGCCTACCTCGCAGCCCAACGCCACGGCCGCGGCGCCGACTTCGCCGACCGCGTCTACACCGCCCGCTGGCTGGAGGGCCGGGACATCTGCGACCCCGCCACCATGGCCGCCATCGGCAAGGAGATGGGCCTCGACCCCGGTGAACTCGCCGGCGCCGCCGACGACCCCGCACTGCGCGAGGAGGGCGCACGGGCCCTGCGCCGAGCCGTCCACGACGGTGTGTTCGGGGTGCCGTACTTCATCCACGGCCACGACAAGTACTGGGGACTGGACCGCCTCGACGCCTTCCTCGGCGCCCTCGACGGCCGCACGGACGGCGACCCGGAGCCCCGTGCGCAGCGGCTTCCCGAACCCGACCCGGAAACCCGAGGAGGTGATCTCGGCCATGGCGGGGGGTGCGGCTGACACCACGGCGCCCGCGTCCGCGGGCGCCGCCGGCACCACGGTCGAGGCCGGCGGATGGGTCTTCGGCTGGCACCGGCGCGGGACCGGCGACCCGGTCGTCCTGCTGCACGGGCTGCTCACCGACAGCCGGGTCTGGGAGCCCGTCACGGCCGGGCTGGCCGCGACCCGGACGACCGTCGCCGTCGACGCGCCCGGGCACGGCCTGGCGCCGCCGCGCACGTCCCCGTACACCCTGGAGGAGGAGGTCGACCGGCTCGCGGACGCCTACCGAGGAGAGATGGGGGAGCGGCCCGCCGTGTGGGTGGGCCACTCCATGGGCGGCATGAAGTGCTGGCGCATGGCCCTGCGGCACCCGGCGCTCGTCTCCGCCCTGGTCCTGGTGGACACCCGCCCCGACGAGGAACCGGAGAACACCAGGCGGCCCTTCGAGGCGATGGTCGAGGCCGTGCTCGCGGACGGCATGAGCCCCGACCTCGCGGCCATGGTCGCCCGGCTCAACTTCCGCCGCGACTTCCTCACCAGCGAGACCGCGCGGCGGTGGACCGAGCACTTCACCACGCTCACCGGCGACCGCATCGAACACGCCTGCCACTCCGTCTACCGGCGCGGCGACATCACCGGCCGGCTGCCCGAGATCGACGTCCCCGTGCTCGTGGTCCACGGCGCCGACGACGTCCCCATCCGGCTGCCCGTCGTACGCGCCTACACCGCGCGCATGCCCGGCGCCAGGCTCGTGGTGCTGCCCGCCACGGGGCACACCCCACCGCTCGAACGCCCCGCCGAACTCCTGGACGCCATCCGCGCGTTCCTGTCCGACCCGACCGTGTCCCCCCGGACCCCCGCCGCGCAGGAGACCCCGTGACCACCCAGCGACCCGCGGTCCGCGAGACCGTCACCACCCCCCGGCCGCGCGACGTCCGGCTGCCGGACGGCGCGGGCACCCTGTCACTGATCACCCTCGACAACGGACTGCCGCCGCTCGGCCCCGCCATGCGGCCCACCACCTTCGGCCCCGAGGGCCTCGACCGGCTGGACACCGTGCTCGACGAGGCGGCGGCCCGGGCCAGGGCCGGGGAGATCACGGCGGTCGCGGTCACCGGCACCGCGTTCATGTTCAGCACCGGCGCGGATCTCGCGCTCGCGGCCGGCGTCACCGACCGCGAGGAGGCGGCGCGCACCCTGCGCCGCGGCCACCAGGTCTTCCGCCGCCTGGGCGAACTGCCCGTGCCGAGCTTCGCGTTCCTCAACGGCGTCACCATCGGCGGCGGCCTGGAACTCGCGCTGCACTGCAGCTACCGCACGCTCTCGCGCGGCGCCCCCGTCGTCGCCCTCCCCGAGTGCTCGCTCGGCCTCGTCCCGGCCTGGGGCGGTGCCTGGCTGGCGCCCCGGCTGCTCGGCCCCGACAAGGCCGTCACGCTGATGCTGGAGCACCCGCTGTCCGCCCGCCGCATGCTCACCGCCACCGAGGCCCACGCCCTCGGCCTGGCCGACGTCCTGCTGGAGCCCTCCCGGTTCCTGGACCGCTCGCTGGCCTGGGCCGCCGGCGTCCTGCGCGGGCGGCACACCGTCACCCGGCCCGCGCCGGAGGACTTCGCCGGCCAGTGGGACGACGCGCTGGCCCGCGGCGCCGACCTGGTCGAGACCCGCACCCACGGCGTCCTCCCGGCGCCCCGCCGCGCCCTGGAACTGCTCGAACTCGGCAGGACCGCCGCACGCGAGGAGGTTTTCACCGCCGCCGAACAGGCCGCCGCCGACCTGTTCGTCACCCCCGAGTTCCACTCCAGCCTCTACGCCTTCCAGCTCACCCAGAAGCACGCCGAGACGCATCCCGCACGCCCCGACCTCCGCCTGGCCCGGCCGGTGCGGAGCATCGGCGTCGTCGGCGACGGCGAGGACGGCCTGCGACTGGCCGCCCTGCTGCTGGAGAAGCTGCGCGTACCGGTCGCCGTCTGCGTCCCCGACCCGGCCGCCCGCGACGCCGCGACCGCCGGACTGCGCCGCCTCCTCGACGAGGCCGCCGCCTCCGGCCGCCTCACCGCGGCGGACGCCCGGTGGTGCGCCGAGCGCGTCACCGGCGGCACCACCGCGGACGTCGTCGCGGACGCCGGCGCCCTCGTCGCCGCGCTGCCCGGCGGACGGTCCGGTGCGGACGACACCGTGCTGCGGCAGGCCGAGGGCGTCGTCCCGGACGACTGCGTGCTCCTCGTCGCCGACGGCCGCACGGTCGCCGACGTGGCAGCCGGGCTCAAGGACCCCGGCCGGGTGGCCGGCCTGCGGCTGCCCGCCGCGGCGTCCGCGCCGGGCGCGGTGGAGCTGACCCGCGCCGGGGCCACCGACGCCGCGTACGCCACCGCGGGCGCCCTCGCCGCCCGGCTCGGTCCGCCCTGCCTGCCGGTCGGTGATCACCCCGGGTCCGTGGCCGACCGGCTCCGGAGCACCTTCCTGGGCGCGCTGCTCGACCGCGCCCGCGAGGACGACCTCGACACGGTCTGCGCACCGCTCGCCCTGCCGACGCCGCCGAGCACGGTGCTCCGGCGGCTGCGCCGGACCGGCAGCCCGGTCCGCCCGGCGACGCCTTCCACCACCACCGCCCCGGACGCGCTCGACCACGCCCTGGCAGCCCTCGCCCGCGACATCGGCGCGCTCGTCGCCGACGGCGTGCTGACCGGACCCGCCGACGCCGACCTGATGCTCCTGGCGAGCGGCGAGTGGCCCTTCCACCTGGGCGGCGTCACCCCGTACCTGAACCGGTCCGGCATCGCCGCACGCGCCACGGGAGGCGTGCTGGGGGAGCGGAGGTGACCGGCCGCCGACAGCAGCGGCGCGCCCCGGGCGGATGAGGGGCGTGCTGCTCTGGCGCTACCGGGCGATCGTCCTGCTGGACGGACTGTGGCGGGCGCTGACCGCGTACGGCGGCTTCTGGGTCGCCCCGGGCCATCCGGAGTACACCGAGTTCGTCCTGCGGCCCGGCGACCCGCCGCCGGGCCACCCGGAGCGCCCGGGCGCGGGGATCCCGCTGAGCGCGCAGGAGCGCGCCCTCGAACGCCGTCTGTACGCCTCCGGCGGCGACCGGGCCACCGCAGGCCCGGCACCCGAGGACCGCGGCAGCAAGCGGAAGCGGTTTCCGCCCGGCCACGAGCACCGACCGAGAGGAACGCCGTGACGAACACCGACCGGCTGACCCGCGACACGCACGCGACCCGGCTGGCACTCGCCGCCCGCGACGGCGACACGGACGCCGCCGAGCGCTTCGTCCGCTCACTGCACCGCGACGTATGGCGCTTCGTGGCCCACCTCAGCCGTGACCCGCAGGCCGCCGACGACCTGACGCAGGAGACCTTCCTGCGCGCACTCGGTGCCCTCCGCCGCTTCCAGGGCCGCTCGTCCGCGCGGACCTGGCTGCTGGCCATCGCACGGCGTGCCGTCGTCGACAGCAGCCGGTACGCGGCGACCCGGCCGCGCCTGTACGCCGTTCCCGACTGGGAGTCGATGGCGGAACGCGCCCAGCCGCGCGGACTGCCCGGCTTCGACGACGGCATCGCCCTGGGCCAGCTGCTCGACACCCTGCCCGAGGAACGACGCGAGGCGTTCGTCCTCACCCAGCTGCTGGGCCTGCGCTATGCCGAGGCCGCGCGGGTCAGCGGCTGCCCCGTGGGGACCGTCCGGTCCCGGGTGGCGCGGGCGCGGGCCGCCCTCATCGAGGACCTGGAGGACTGACGGCATGCATCACGGGGCACTGTCCGGGTTCCCCGGCTGGCTGCTCGCGGCCCTGTGCGCGGCCGTCGGCGCCTACTGCCTGCTCCGCGTGCGCACGGGGCCCCGGGCGGAGCGCGCCGAGATGACGGGGGACGCTCTGATGGGCTTCGGCATGGCGGTGATGGCGCCGCCCTCGCTCATGGCCGTCCTGCCCGGCTGGAGCGGTGCGGTGTTCGGGATCGTCTTCGGCGCCGTCGGCCTGGCCGCGCTGACGTTCCCACGTCCACTGCACCAGCGTCTGCACCACTCGGTCGGCGCGCTGGCGATGGTCTACATGGCGTTCGCCATGCCGACCGGGGGACACGGGTCCGGCACGGCGCACGGGGCCCACATGGCCGGCCTCGGCGTGCCGGTGCTGACCGGCGCCCTGCTCGCCTACTTCGCCGTCTACGTCCTGTACACCGGGGCCACGCTCGTGGCCGCGGGCCCCGCGGACGTCCCCGGGGCGGTCCCGCGGTCCGGGGTGCTCCTGAGCCGCGCCTGCCGGGTCGCGATGGCGGTGGCCATGCTCACGATGCTCGCGGCGCTCTGACCACCGGGCCGTCCACCAGGGGAAGGACCATGGAAGCGACCACACCGGCAGCGGCGGGCGGCAGACGCAGGCAGGCCCGCGGTGAGCGCCGGACCGCGCAACTGCTGGACGCGGCGGCCGTCGTGTTCTGCAGGTCCGGCTATGCGGCGGCCGGCATGAACGCCATCGCACGGGAAGCGGGCGTCTCTCCCGGCACGCTGTACCAGTTCTTCCCCGACAAGGCGACGCTCGCGGCCCGGCTGGGGGAGCGTCTGCTGCGGCAGCTGGCCGAGGTGCGCGGCCGGCCGGTCGCCGACGCGTCCCTGCCGCTGGAGGCGATGCTGGACGCCCTCCTCGACCCGATCGTCGAGTTCAGCCTCCGCAATCCCGTGTTCACGGTGCTGGTCCACGGCCCCGACGGGCCGGGCGGCATCCCCATGGCCCTGCGCGGACAGCTCGAAGAGATGATCGCCCTGTGGGCCCCCGCACTGCCCGGCGCACAACGCGTGCGCGTCGCCACCACGGCGTTCGCCGTCCTCAGCGCCGGCCTGTCCCTCGTGGCCCACCACGAGGGCGCCGAACGGACCGCATACACAGCCGAGCTGAAGGCAGCCCTGACCCGCTACCTCGCCCCCGTGACCGACACCTCACCCCGGCCGAAGCACCGCTGACACCGCCCGCGCCCCCGGCAGCCTGCCGGGACCTGGGCACGCAAGCCGTTCGGCTCACGCCCACCGCGGGGCGGCCCGCGCTCCGGCGTCACGCTCCAGTTCCCGCCGCCGGAAGCGGCGTCCGCGGCAGAGCTGCCGGTCGTACGCCGCGTCCCCGGCAGCCTGCCGGGGCTTGGGCGCGGAGGCGGTTCGGCTCACGCTCACCGCGCGGCTCGCCTGGCGTTGGCACGGTCGCGGGCGCGCGGGGAGGCAGGGGTGGCGGGCGGCGCCGGGGCCGGAGACGGACCCGGTGCCGCCGTCCTGCCGCTGCCTCTACGCTGGCCGTGTGCGCCTGCTGCTCATGTCCGACACCCATCTGCCGAAGCGGGCGAAGGAACTGCCGCCACCGCTGCTGGCGGAGATCCCGCGCGCCGACGTCGTCCTGCACGCGGGGGACTGGGTCGACACGGCCACCCTCGACCTGCTGGAGAGCCGCAGCCGCCGCCTCGTCGGCGTCTACGGCAACAACGACGGCCCCGAGCTGCGCGCCCGGCTGCCCGAGGTGGCCCGCGCCGACCTCGGCGGCCTGCGCTTCGGCGTCGTCCACGAGACCGGCCCCGCCCAGGGGCGCGAGGCGCGCTGCGCCCACCGCTTCCCCGACCTGGACGTCCTGGTCTTCGGCCACAGCCACATCCCCTGGGACACCACGGCCGACAGCGGCCTGCGCCTGCTGAACCCCGGGTCCCCGACCGACCGGCGCCGTCAGCCGTACTGCACGTACATGACCGCCACCGCCGCCGACGGCCGGCTCACGGACGTCGAGCTCCACCGGCTGCCGCGGCGCCCGGCATGACCCGGGCCGCTCCGTACTGACGGAAGCGGCCCGGTCGCTGCGAGTGTGCGATGTCACGGCCTCCTTCCGGTCTTTGACAGGAGTGGCGTCGAGGCCGCGCGGGCCTCGTCCGTCGACCGCCGCCTACCCCTTCCGGCCCGGCTCACACATCCTCTTCCGCATCCTCTTCCACGCGTTTTCGCCCGCCCGGCACGCGCGGCCGGCCGGCGGTTAATCCGTTGCGCCCGCCGGCGCGCCTCTGCTGCACTGCACGGCACAAGCCGCCGGAATCCCGAGGAGCAGCAATGCGCGCACCGTTCATGTCCCCCCAGGAAGGAACCCCTCTCTCTTCGAAGGACATGACACTCCGTGCACATGCTCAACCTGGGAATTCTCGCGCACGTCGACGCAGGTAAGACCAGCCTGACCGAGCGGCTGCTGCACGCGGCCGGCGTGATCGACGAGATCGGCAGCGTCGACGCCGGAAGCACGCGGACCGACACGCTCGCGCTGGAACGGCAGCGCGGCATCACCATCAAGTCCGCCGTCGTCTCGTTCCCCCTCGACGGCGTGACGGTCAACCTCATCGACACCCCCGGCCACCCGGACTTCATCGCCGAGGTGGAACGGGTGCTCGGCGTCCTGGACGGCGTCGTGCTGGTCGTCTCCGCCGTGGAGGGCGTGCAGGCGCAGACCCGCGTCCTGATGCGCACGCTGCGCCGCCTGGGCATCCCGACCCTCCTCTTCGTCAACAAGATCGACCGCCGTGGCGCGCGCTACGAGGACGTGTTGCGCTCCGCCGCCGAGCGGCTCGCCGTGCCCACCGTGCCGATGGGCACGGCCACCGGACTCGGCACACCCGGCGCCCGCTTCGTCCCGGAACTCGGCCCGGCCGCCCTGGAGGCCCTCGCCGACCGCGACGACACCCTGCTGTCCGCCTACGTCGAGGGCACCGTCACCGACGACCTGCTCCGTGCCGCCCTCGTCGCACAGACCCGGCAGGCCCTCGTGCACCCCGTCTACGCCGGCTCCGCCGTCACGGGCGCGGGCACCGACGCCCTGCTGGCCGGCATCAGGGAGCTGCTGCCCCCGGCGGACGGCGACCCCGGCGGCCCGGTCTCCGGCACCGTGTTCAAGGTCGAGCGGGGCCCGGCGGGGGAGAAGATCGCGTACGCGCGGATGTTCACCGGCACCCTGCGCGTCCGCGACCGGATCCCGTTCGGCGAGGCCGGCACCGAGGGCAAGGTCACCGCGATCAGCGTCTTCGACCACGGCACCGACGTCGTACGGGACGAGGTGCCGGCCGGCCGGATCGCCCGGCTGTGGGGCCTGGCCGACGTCAGGATCGGCGACGCGCTCGGCGCACCCCGCGGGGCGGGCGGGCACTTCTTCTCCCCGCCCACCCTGGAGACCGTCGTCCTCCCCGGCCCGGACGTGGACCGGCGGGCCCTGCACCTCGCCCTCACCCGGCTGGCCGAACAGGACCCGCTGATCGGCCTGCGCCACGACGAGGTGCGCCAGGAGATCTCCGTGTCCCTCTACGGGGAGGTCCAGAAGGAGGTCGTCCAGGCCACGCTCGCCGACGAGTACGGACTCGACGTCGGCTTCCGCGAGACCACGCCGCTGTGCGTCGAGCGGCCGGCCGGCACCGGGGCCGCCGTCGAGTTCAACAAGAAGGACCCGAACCCGTTCCTCGCGACCGTCGGCCTGCGCGTCGATCCCGCGCCGGTGGGCGCGGGCGTCGCCTTCCGGCTGGAGGTGGAGCTGGGCTCCATGCCGTACGCCTTCTTCAAGGCCGTCGAGGACACCGTGCGGGAAACCCTCGGCCAGGGCCTGTACGGCTGGCGGGTCACCGACTGCACGGTCACCCTGACCCACTGCGGCTACTCGCCCCGGCAGAGCCACGCCCACCAGGGCTTCGACAAGAGCATGTCCTCCACCGGCGCCGACTTCCGCGGCCTGACCCCGCTGGTGCTCGTCGAGGCCCTGCGCCGGGCGGGTACGCGGGTCCACGAGCCGATGCACCGCTTCCGGATCGAGGCCCCGGCCGACACCCTCGGCGCCCTCCTGCCGGTGCTGGCCGCCGCGGGGGCCGTGACGCGGACGACGGCGACCCGGCGGAGCCTGTGCGTCCTGCACGGCACGGTGCCCGCGGCCCGCGTGCACGGGCTGGAGCAGCGGCTGCCGGGGCTCACCCGGGGCGAGGGCGAGCTGGAGAGCGCCTTCGACCACTACGCGCCCGTCCGCAACGGAGCCGTGCCGCGCCGGCCGCGCACCGACCACAACCCGCTGAACCGCAGGGAGTACCTGCTCAACGTCACGCGCAGGGTCGGTGGCTGACGGCCGGCCGCCGTGGCCCCGTCCCGGGCCACGGCCCTCCCCGGCGGTCGCCGGGCCGTCTCAGCCGACCGCCGGGCCCGTCCAGTCCGCCGCCACATGGCCGAGGCGGACACGCTGGGGGTGGTCGCCGACCGCGACGGACACCGTCTTCTCGCCCGTGGCGAAGTCGATGGCCGTGACCTGGTCGGCACCGCTCTCGGAGACCACGCAGTGCCGGCCGTCGCCGCTGACCGTGGCCCAGTACGGCTTGGCCGCGGTGACGAGCGGACCCTCCTGGAGTGTCGTCCGGTTCACGACCGTCGCGTAGTCGTCCATCGTGCCCGCGACACAGAGCTTGGCGCCGTCCGGGCTCATGGAGATGCCGTGGTGCCGTGAGTCGTTGACCCAGGTGGTGCGGTCCTCGCTGGTGGCGGGGTTCTTCGGCAGCGTCTTGGTGCGGGTGATGCGGTCGGTGGCGATGTCGTACTCGAAGAAGCCGTTGAAGAACGACACCTGGAAGTACAGCTTCGACTCGTCGGGCGAGAACACGGCCGGTCGCACGGCGTCGGAGCGGTCGCCGAGGCCGATCGCGTCGAGACGCTGACGCATGTCGATCACCTTGACCTGCTCGTACGTCGTCGCGTCCACGACGGTGATGCGCCGGTCGCCCTTCGTCCAGTCCAGCCAGGGCGCGTCGAGCGCGGTGTTCACCTCGCCGATGGACATGTTCCAGATGTACCTGCCGTCGGCGGTGAAGATGTTCTCGTGCGGCTTGTCACCCGTGCGGAACGAGCCGAGCTGCTTCCCCGACTCGATGTCCAGGACGTGCACCGTGTTGGAGGTCGAGGCCGACACCGCGACCCGGGTGCCGTCGGGGGAGACCGCCATGTGGTCGGAGCGGTAGCCCGAGACCGGGAACCGCCAGTTCAGGCGCCCGGTGGCGAGGTCGATGGACACGACGTCGGCGAAGCTCGGCCGGGAGACGACCACCGAGCCGCCGTCCGGCGTGGAGTACATGTCGTCGACGAACTGGTCGTGGCCCTCGCCGACGCTGTTGCGGATGGCCTGGAAGTAGATCCACCTGATCGGGTCGGCGTTGATCTCGGCGAGCCGCTGCGCCTTGTCGGGGATCACGTCGATCCGGCCGATCCTCGCGAAGTCGCCGGTGGACTCGATGACGTCGGCGGTGCCGTCCCAGTTGTTGCCGACGAACATCACCTCGCGCAGCGCGGCGGAGGAGTCCTCGGACGCGGTGGCGGCGGTCGCGGGGGCCGCGACGGTGAGGGCGAGGGCGGCGGCCACGGAGCAAAGGTGCCTGGATCTGCGGACAGGCATGACTGCTCTCCTGACGGGAGTGGGGGAAGGGCGGGAAATCTGAACACAGCCGCTTTCAGAGTGAACTTACTGCAAAGTAAGGAAGGGTCGCCCTTCTCCACAAGACCGCGTACACGACAAAATCAGCCGTGCGGCGGGTCGTCCGGGCGTGGAAGGGGGAGCGGATGGCGGGCAGGCTCAGGGCGCCGACCGGCCGCTACGGCGGCAAGTCCGCCGCGCAGCGACAGGCCGAGCGGCGGACCCGCTTCCTGGACGCCGCGCTCGGGCTGTTCGGCGGCTCCCCCGGCTACCGCGCCACCACCGTCGCCGCCCTCAGCGAGGCCGCCGGCCTGTCCACCCGCCAGTTCTACGAGGAGTTCCGCACCCTGGAGGACGTGCTCTCCGCCCTCCACCTCCAGGTCAACGCCTGGGCCGAGGAGGCCGTCCTGGCCGCCGCGGCGGGCGCGCGGGACCTGCCGCTCACCGAACGAGCCGCCGCGATCTTCCGCGCCTACGCCGCCGACGTCACCGGCGATCCGCGCCGCATCCGCATCGCCTTCGTGGAGATCGTCGGCGTCAGCCCCCGCCTGGAGGAACAGCGACTGGCCCGCCGCGCCTGCTGGATCGACCTCATCTGCGCCGAGGCCCGGACGGCCGTCGCCCGCGGGGAGGCGGCGCCCCGTGACTACCGCCTGGCCGCCACCGCGTTCATCGGCAGCGTCAACGGCCTGCTCCACGACTTCAGCGCCGGGTGGGTGGACGCGACGCTGGACGAGGTCGTCGACGAACTGGTCCGACAGCTCGTGGGCATCCTCCGTCCCCCGGGCTGGAGTGCGGGCGCCCCGGCGCGCTGAGTGCCCGTGCCTCCTCCGTGTCCGTTCACTCGTCCCAGGCCTGGATCGTGGTCTGCTCGACGATCTTGCCGTTCCTGAGCGACATCATCGACTCGGCGAGCACGCGGATCCCGTCGGGGTACGCGCACGACTCGGTGAACGCGGCGGTGTCGCCCTGCACGACACAGCGCTCCAGCTTGTGCGTCATGTCGCGGCTGTAGACGTCGTCGAGCATCTCGGCGATCTCGTCGCGGCCGTGCAGGACCTTGGGGTTGCTGGGCTGGGCGTAGCGGTCCACGATGCGGATCTCCGCGTCGTCCGCGTAGAGCGACAGGAGGGTCTGCGCCGTCTCTCCCTCGATGCCCCGGCGCAGCGTTTCGGTGTCGAAGCCGGGGCCTGCGGTGGTGCCCATGACGACCTCCTTCGAAGGCCGCGGCCCGACGGGGACACGGGCCGCTGGGGGCCTCTCCTTCCGAGGCTCCTCCGCCCCGGCGCGTCCGGCAAGCGTGGGCGCCGGAACGCCCGCTCAGCCGCCCGTGGCCAGGAACTGGGTCGCCGCCAGTTCGGCGTACAGCGGGTCGGAGGTCACGAGTTCCCGGTGCGTGCCGACCGCGCGGACGCGTCCGGCGTCCATGACGACGATCCGGTCGGCCGTCGTCACCGTGGACAGCCGGTGGGCGACGACCAGCACCGTCGTCGTCCGGGCCACGTCCGCGACGGTGTCGCGCAGCGCGGCCTCGTTCACCGCGTCGAGCTGCGAGGTGGCCTCGTCGAGCAGCAGCAGCCGGGGCCGGCGCAGCAGGGCCCGCGCGATGGCGACCCGCTGGCGTTCGCCGCCCGACAGCTTGGTGCCCCGATGCCCCACGAGGGTGTCGAGGCCGTGCGGCAGCCGGGCGACCAGGCCGTCCAGCCGTGACGTCTTCAGCACCCCGGCCAGCGTGTCCTCGTCCGCCTCGGCATTGCCCAGCAGCAGGTTGTCGCGCAGCGAGCCGGACAGCACGGGGGCGTCCTGCTCGACGTACCCGATCGCGGCCCGCAGTTCGGCCAGTTCCCAGTCCACCAGGCTCCGGCCGTCCAGCGTGATGTCCCCCGACTCCGGCTCGTAGAACCGTTCGATGAGGGAGAAGACCGTGGTCTTGCCCGCGCCCGACGGACCGACGAACGCCGTCATCCCCTGGGCCGGCACGTCGAACGTCACCCCGTGGTGGACGTACGGCAGGTCGTCGGCGTAGCGGAAACGGACGTCCCGGAAGGCGAGGGCGGCGGGCCGGACGCCGGGGGCCGGCAGCTCGGCGGGCCGGGCCGGCGGCTCGGCGGGCAGCCGCAGCGCCTCCTGGATGCGGGCGAGCGCCGCCGAACCGGTCTGGTACCGGGTGATCGCGCCGACGACCTCCTGTATCGGCGACATCAGGTAGAAGACGTACAGCAGGAACGCGACCAGGGTGCCGATGTCGATCGCGTCCGTCGCGACCCGTGCCCCGCCCACCGCGAGCACGGTGATGAACGCGATCTGCATGGCCAGCCCCGCCGTGTTGCCCGCGGCGGCCGACCACTTGGCGGCGCGTATGCTCTGCCGCCACGACTCCTCGGCGGCCTCGTGCAGCGTGCGCTCCTCGCGCGGCTCGGCACCCGACGCCTTCACCGTGCGCAGCGCGCCGAGCGTCCGCTCCAGCGCGGCGCCCATCACACCGACCGCGTCCTGCGCCTGCCGGCTCGCCCGGCTGATGCGCGGCACGATCAGGCCCAGCACCGTCCCCGCGCCGAGGATCACCGCGAGCGTGACCCCGAGCAGCACCGGATCCACCAGGCCCATCATCACGACCGTCGCCAGCAGTGTCAGCCCTCCCGTGCCGAAGCCGACCAGGGAGTCGGTGGTGACCTCGCGCAGCAGGGTCGTGTCGGAGGTGATACGGGCCATCAGATCGCCCGGTTCGGTGCGGTCCACGGCCGCGATGCGCAGCCGCAGCAGATACGACGACAGGGAGCGCCGCGCGCCGAGCACCACCGACTCGGCGGTGCGCGCCAGCACGTACGAACCCACCGCCCCCAGCGCGGCGTTGGCGACCACCAGCCCCGACATCGCGAGCAGCGCGCCCGCGATGGCCCGGTCGTGCGCCAGGTCGTCGATCAACTCCCGGGCCACCAGCGGCAGCAGGAGGCCCGTGGCGCCGGTGACCAGCGAGAGCACGGCGCCCGCGAACAGCGCCCGCCGGTGCGGGCGGACGTAGGTCAGCAGCAGACGCCAGGCGGGCGGACCGGTCTGGGTCTCGGCGATGCTCACGAGGCTCCTTCGGCAGGCGGACGGGCAGACGGGCGCAGGGCCCAGGCTACGTCGGCGCCGTACGGCGAAGCCCGTCCTCTTGCGGCCGCGCGCGACCGCCACGCCGCCGGACCGCCCCGTCACGCGCCCCTTACCGATCAGTTGCGCGTAGGGTTCGGGGGAAGGCAGAACGGCCGAAGAAGGGGTCTGGACCATGGCGCAGGAAGTACGCGGCGTGATCGCACCGGGCAAGGACGAGCCCGTGCGGATCGAGACGATCGTCGTGCCCGATCCGGGGCCGGGCGAGGCCGTGGTGCGCGTCCAGGCCTGCGGCGTGTGCCACACCGACCTGCACTACAAGCAGGGCGGCATCAGCGACGACTTCCCCTTCCTGCTCGGCCACGAGGCCGCGGGTGTGGTGGAGTCGGTCGGCGAGGGCGTCACCGACGTCGCCCCCGGTGACTTCGTGATCCTCAACTGGCGCGCGGTGTGCGGCAAGTGCCGGGCGTGTCTGCGCGGGCGGCCCTGGTACTGCTTCGACACCCACAACGCCGAGCAGAAGATGACCCTCGCCTCGACCGGCCAGGAGCTCTCCCCGGCCCTGGGCATCGGCGCCTTCGCCGAGAAGACCCTCGTCGCCGCCGGACAGTGCACCAAGGTCGACCCGGCGGTCTCCCCGCAGGTGGCCGGACTGCTGGGCTGCGGCGTGATGGCCGGCATCGGCGCCGCGATCAACACGGGCAACGTCGGACGGGGCGACACCGTCGCCGTCATCGGCTGCGGCGGCGTCGGCGACGCGGCGATCGCCGGGTCCCACCTGGCCGGCGCGGCGAAGATCATCGCCGTGGACATCGACGACCGCAAGCTCGAGACAGCCCGCACCATGGGCGCCACTCACACCGTCAACTCCCGCGAGACCGACCCGGTCGAGGCGATCCGCGAACTGACCGGCGGCTTCGGCGCCGACGTCGTCATCGAGGCGGTCGGCCGTCCCGAGACCTACCGGCAGGCGTTCTACGCCCGCGACCTGGCGGGCACGGTCGTCCTGGTCGGCGTCCCCACCCCGGAGATGAAGCTGGAGCTGCCGCTGCTGGACGTCTTCGGACGCGGCGGCGCGCTGAAGTCCTCCTGGTACGGCGACTGCCTGCCCTCGCGCGACTTCCCGATGCTCATCGACCTCCACCTCCAGGGCCGCCTGGACCTGGCGAAGTTCGTCACCGAGACGATCCAGCTCGACGAGGTCGAGAAGGCGTTCGAGCGGATGCACGCCGGCGACGTCCTGCGCTCGGTGGTGGTCCTGTGACCACCGCCCGCATCGAACGCGTCGTCACCTCCGGCACGTTCAGCCTGGACGGCGGCACCTGGGACGTCGACAACAACGTCTGGCTGGTCGGCGACGACCACGAGGTGATCGTCATCGACGCCGCCCACGACGCCGACGCCATCGTCGCGGCCGTCGGGGACCGGCGGCTGAAGGGCATCGTGTGCACCCACGCGCACAACGACCACGTGAACGCCGCCCCCGCCCTCGCCGAGCGCACCGGCGCGGTCATCTGGCTGCACCGCGACGACCTGCCGCTGTGGCACCAGACCCACCCCGACCGGGACCCCGACGCCTGGCTGACCGACGGCCAGGTGATCGAGGCCGCCGGCGCCGACCTGACGGTCCTGCACACACCCGGGCACGCGCCCGGCGCCGTCTGCCTGTACGACCCCGGCCTCGGCACCGTCTTCACCGGCGACACCCTCTTCCAGGGCGGGCCCGGGGCCACCGGCCGCTCCTACTCCCACTTCCCGACGATCATCGACTCGATCCGCGACCGGCTCCTCGTCCTCCCGCCCGAGACGAAGGTCCTCACCGGCCACGGCGATGCGACCACCATCGGGGCCGAGGCCCCGCACCTGGAGGAATGGATCCAACGCGGCCACTGACCGGCGACGCGCACGACGCCTTCGGCGCCGGGCTCGAAGACGCCGGGAAAAGGCGACAGAAGATGTCCGGCTTCCCGGGCACCCTCGACGGTGGCAACGAGGAAATGGGAGGCCGGACATGTCACAACCACTTGCGGGCAAGGTCGCACTGGTCGCCGGGGCGACCCGGGGAGCCGGACGGGGCATCGCCGTCGAACTCGGCGCGGCCGGCGCCACCGTCTACGTCACCGGCCGCACCACCCGCGCCCGGCGCTCGGAGTACGACCGCCCCGAGACCATCGAGGACACCGCCGACCTGGTCACCGAGGCCGGCGGCCACGGCATCGCCGTACCCGCCGACCACCTCGACCCCGCGCAGGTCCGCGCGCTCGTCGACCGCATCGCCCGCGAGCAGGACCGCCTCGACGTCCTGGTCAACGACATCTGGGGCGGCGAGAACCTCTTCGAGTGGGACAGGCCGGTCTGGGAGCACGACCTCGACAAGGGGCTGAGGCTCCTCCGGCTCGCCGTCGAGACGCACGCCGTCACCAGTCACCACGCCCTGCCCCTGCTGCTGCGCCGGCCCGGCGGACTGGTGGTCGAGGTCACCGACGGCACCGACGACTACAACCGCGACCACTACCGGAACTCCTTCTTCTACGACCTCGCCAAGACGTCGGTCCTGCGCATGGCCTTCGCACTCGGCCACGAACTCGGGCCGCGCGGCGCGACCGCCGTCGCCCTCACCCCGGGCTGGCTGCGCTCGGAGATCATGCTCGACCACTTCGGCGTGACGGAGGACACCTGGCGCGACGCCCTGGACCGCGTCCCCCATTTCGCCATCTCCGAGACACCGCGCTACGTCGGCCGTGCCGTCCGCGCGCTCGCCGCCGACCCCGACGTGGCCCGCTTCAACGGCCGCTCCCTGTCCAGCGGCTCCCTCGCCCGGGAGTACGGCTTCACCGACCTCGACGGCAGCCGCCCGGACGCCTGGCGCTACATCGTCGAGGTCCAGGACCCGGGCAAACCGGCGGACGTGACGGGTTACCGGTAACGGCGACGAGCCGGACACGCCCGTCCTCGGGGCGCCGCCAAGGCGGGCCTCGCCTCTTTGGGGTCCGCGTCAACCTGGTGGCGCCGGGCACGGTGCGGACCTCCGCCCGGGAGGGGCGGTCCACGAAGCCGGAGGCGCCCCCTGACGGAGCGGGCGCACGGTGTGAAATGTCACTGTTCGGTCGCGGCCCGGGGTCGCGGGCAACCGATTCCGTCCCCCATCGGTCTAGCAGGCAGGGAACGCACCGCGTGCCAACCTTCCGGACATTTCCACCCCTTCGACGCGAAAGGCCGACGGGCTCATGGGGGACACACGCCGACGGGGAGCCGTCGCACTCGGGATCACCGCGCTGGTGACACCGCTCACGTTCGTACTCGGTGCCGCTCCCGCGCAGGCGGCGAGCTGCACCACACAGACCGGGCCGTACCAGAAGAAGGTGGAGAAGTTCCTCGGCCGCCCGGTCGACGGCAGGCAGTCCGCCGCCGACTGCAAGGCGATCCGGGCCTTCCAGACCAAGCACGGCATCACACCGAACATCGGCTACGCCGGGCCCGTCACCTGGGGGGTGATGGACCTGATGCTCAAGCAGCGGGCGGTCGGGAAGAACCCCGGCAAGGACGGCAAGTGCCCGGTGAACAAGGGCCGCATCGCCTGCGTGAACCTCACCCTCCAGCTGAGCTGGATCCAGGACGGCAAGAAGCTCGTCTACGGCCCGGTGCCGGTCCGCACCGGCCGCAACGGTCATGAGACCCGCACCGGGCTGAAGAAGATCTACTGGCGCAACATCGACCACGTCTCGACCATCTACGACGTGCCGATGCCCTACAGCCAGTTCTTCGACGGCGGCCAGGCGTTCCACTCCGCCGGCGTCAGCATGTGGAACCCGCCGGGCTCGCACGGCTGCGTCAACATGACCAAGACCGACGCCAAGAAGTACTGGTCGCTGCTGAAGAAGGGCGACGACGTCTACGTGTACGGCCGCAAGCCGGGCACCTGACGGCTCCGGCGGGCGGGCCGTCGGACGTGATCAGTAACACGGTCTGATATGTCCGATTGGCTGGCGATTACTCACATCGTCTTCACGCCCGGCGCCGTATGCTTCACAGCATGTCCACCACTGTTGAACCCTGTTCCGAGCGATCGGCTGACGAGGTCAACGCGGAGATCCGGGCCCTGTGGCTCCGGTCGGGCGGGACACTGAGCGTCGAGCAGCGCGAGGAGTACCAGCGGCTCGTCCTGGAGTGGGCCGCCGCGGCCCCACAGTCGGCGAAGGCGGCCTGACCGGCGGCTGAGCCGCCTCGGCGCATCGGAGTCCCGGCCCGGGGCACCCCCATCGGATGGGTGCCCTTCTCGCACTGGCCTCCGCCGCCTGCTACGGCGTCGTCGATTTCGCCGGCGGCCTGCTGTCCCGGCGCGTCCACTTCGCCGCCGTCACCTTCCTCGGCCAGCTCGGCGGGCTCGCGCTCGCCCTCGGTGCCGCCCTCCTCGTGACCGCCGACGCCGTGCGCCCGGCCGACCTGCTGTGGGGCGCCCTGTCCGGCGCGGGCAGCGGCATCGCCATGCACTTCCTCAACCGGGGGCTGAGCCGCGGTGCGATGAGCGTGGTGGTGCCGGTGAGCGCCGTCACAGGGGTCGCGCTGTCCGTGCTGTGCGGCGTCCTGGTCCTCGGAGACCGGCCGCACGCCGTCGCCTGGCTGGGAATCCTCGTCACCATGCCCTCCCTCTGGCTGGTCTCCGGCGGCGGCACCGGCCCCCGTCCGGCCGTGGCGGACGGGCTCCTCGCCAGCGCCGGCGTAGCCGTCCAGTACCTCGGCCTCGGGCAGGCCGGCCCCGGCAGCGGGCTGTGGCCCGTGGCCGCCGGCCGGGTGGCCGCCGTGCTCCTGCTGCTCCCCGGTGCCGTACGGCACACCCGGCGGCTGCGGCTGCCGCCGCGCCGGTGCGCCGAGGCCCTCGTGATCGGCGCCGGTGCCGCCCTCGGACTGATCCTGTACCTGCTCGCCGCCCAGCGGCAGATGCTGTCGGTCGCCGTGGTGCTCGCCTCCCTCTATCCCGCGCTTCCCGTGATCCTGGGCCTGGCGCTCCTGCACGAGCGCGTCACCCGGCGGCAGGCGGCGGGTCTGATCGGCGCGGCGGCGGCCACCGTGCTGCTGACGCTGGGCTGAGCGGACCCACGCGGCGGCCCCGGCGCTCAGCCCCAGGTCGCCGAGTAGTACCGGCGGTAGACGCTGCGGTCCCGTTCCACGCGGATCCAGCGGGTGGCCACCAGCACGATCAGGCTGCCCGCGACGACCAGCAGACCGGGCCCGACGTTGCGGCGGTCCGCGAGACGCGACAGCAGCGTCGAGCCGTTGCCGCCCGTCACCGGCGCCGACGCCCCCGGCGACGCGGCACCCGCGGCGGCACCGCCACCGCCGGCCGCCGGCTGCGAGGGCGCGGGTCCCGGCCCGGCGTCCCCGGCCTCCGGCGAGACGATCAGCCGGACACCGAGCGACGCCAGCGCCTCCGTCACCGGCTGGAAGAACGTCGTGCCGCCCCCGGCGCAGTCGCCGCTGCCGCCCGAGGTCACACCGAGCGCCACGCCCTGCGAGAACATCGGCCCCCCGCTGTCCCCGGGTTCCGCGCACACATCCGTCTCGATCAGTCCGGTGACCGTGCCCTCCGGATAGTTCACCGTCGCGTCGAGCGCCGTCACCTGTCCGTCGCGCAGCCCGGTCGTGCTGCCGCTGCGGAACACCCGCTGCCCGACGGACGGTTGGCCCGCTCCCGTGATCCGCACCCCCTTGCCGCCGCCGACCGCCACCACGTCGGCGCCGTCCCCCGCCTCGCCGCCCGCGTACTGCACCAGGGAGAAGTCGTCGCCGGGAAAGCTCCCGGCGACCGTGCTCCCGACCTCCCGGCCGCCCTGTCCGTCGCCGAACCAGACCGACCCCGTGGGGCCGCAGTGACCGGCCGTGAGGATGAAGTCGCTGCTCCCGTCGGTCACGTTGAAGCCCGCCGAGCAGCGTCCCGCCGTCGACAGGATCGGCCGGGCGCCGTTCAGCCGCGTCGTGAACGCACCCTCCACGCGCTCCATGCGGACGAAGCCTCCGATGTCCCGCGCGACCCCGGTCAGCCGGGACCAGTCGGAGCCCGAGACGGTGCTGTCGCCCCGTACCACCACCTCGTTCGACCGGTAGTCGAGGGCCCATGCCGTCCCCGGCACCCGGGGAGCCGAACGCAGCGCCGACACCGCCGACTTCAGCTCCCGCATGCTGTGCCGTACGACCCTCGCCCCGGCGCCCGCGCGCCGCACCTCGCCGGCCGCGTCCTCGTCCGTGACCGCGACGACCGGCCGGCCGTCGGAGCCGACCCAGTGGCCCGCCGTACGGGCGTCGCCGAGCCGTGACACCAGGGCGGCGCCGGTGCCGGACGCCGGACGCGCCAGTGTGCGGGCGGCGGCGGACGCGTCGGGGGGTTCGCTCGCCACGGCCCGGGTGACCATCGTCCCCCCGAGGAGGAGTCCGCCGACGGCCGCCAGCCGTGCCACTCGCCGGACGATGTGTCGTCGTGCGTGCCTCATGCGTGCGCTCCCGGACCCGAACACGCGGCGTCGCCGCCGCGGGGCCCGCCGGACGCCGGGCACCCACCCTCCATACGGGACCCGCGGCGGCCGTGTTCACCCGGCCGGCGATCCCGAGCGGGCAGCGGCGGCCGGGCTCCGCCGCCGGCGGCCCGGGTGAGAAGGTCCGGTCCTACGCCTTCTCGGCGAGGTGCACACGAGCGTGCGCGGCCCCCTATCTTGTGGCCATGACGAGGATCCCGCATGAACCTCCCGGTGAACCCAACCCCCTGCGTGCGCTCACCCTCGACCGTCTGCGCCACCGCACGAGCATGAAGTGGCGCACCTACCCCGAGGACGTGCTGCCGCTGTGGGTGGCCGAGATGGACGTGCCGCTCGCCGAACCCGTGGTGCGCGCCGTCACCGAAGCACTGGAGCTCGGCGACACCGGCTACCCGTCCGGCACCGCCTACGCCGAGGCTCTGGCCGCCTTCGCGGGCAAACGGTGGGGCTGGGACGGCCTCGCCGTGGAACGCACCGCGGTCGTGCCCGACGTCATGCTCGGCGTCGTAGAGATGATCAAGCTGGTCACCGGGCCCGGGGACCCCGTGATCGTCAATCCGCCGGTGTACCCGCCGTTCTACCAGTTCGTGACCCACATGGACCGGCGAGTGGTGGAGGCACCCCTCGGCGCGGACCTGCGCATCGACCTGGACGTGCTGGAGGACGCCTTCCGGCGGTCCGTCGCCGGCGGGGGGCGGGCCGCCCACCTGCTGTGCAGCCCGCACAACCCGACCGGCACCGTGCACACCGCCGAGGAGCTGGCCGCCGTCGCGGCCCTCGCCGAGCGGTACGGCGTCCGGGTCGTCGCCGACGAGATCCACGCGCCGGTCGTGGCCGGCGGTGTGCGGTTCGTGCCGTATCTGAGCGTCCCCGGCGCCGAGCGCGGTCTGGCGCTGATGTCCGCGTCCAAGGGCTGGAACCTCGCCGGGCTCAAGGCGGCGCTCGCGCTCGCCGGGCCCGCTGCCGCGGCCGACCTGGCCAGGATGCCCGAGGAGGTCGGGCACGGGGCGAGCCACCTCGGCGTCATCGCGCACACGGCCGCCCTGCGCGACGGCACCGCCTGGCTGGACGCCCTGCTCGCCGGGCTGGACGACAACCGGCGGCTGCTGACCGGCCTGCTGGCCGAGCATCTGCCCGGCGTCGTCCACCACCCCGGGCAGGCGACCTACCTCGCCTGGCTCGACTGCCGTGCACTGGGCTTCGGCGACGACCCGGCCAAGGCGTTCCTCAGCCGCGGCCGGGTGGCCCTCAGCTCCGGAATCCCCTTCGGCACCGGTGGGGCCGGGCACGTACGGCTCAACCTGGCGGCCTCGCCGGAGGTGATCGAGGAGGGGGTACGGCGGATGGCGGCGACGCGGAACGGCACCCACGACGGTCCGCGGGAACAGCGGCCGTAGACTGGCCGGCCATGGACGAGGCATCCCTGACCCGGCTCGGCGCGGGCAAGTACCTGCTGGTCACCAGCTACCGCAGGAACGGCACGCCGGTCGCCACGCCCGTGTGGGTCGTGCGGGACGGGGACACGCTGGGCGTCTGGACGGCCGCCGCCAGCGGGAAGGTCAAGCGCATCCGCAACCGCCCCGACGTCCTGGTCGGCCCGTGCGACATGCGCGGCAACCCGACCGGCGAGCAGATCCCCGCCACCGCCACGATCGCCGACCCGGCCACCACCGCCCGCTACCGCCGGCTGATCGCCCGCAAGTACGGCGTCGTCGGCCGGCTCACCCTGCTCGGCAGCCGGCTGCGCCGGGGGCCGGCCGGCACCGTGGGCATCAGCATCCAGGCGGGCTGACGGGCTGTCAGGTCCAGGCCCGGTACGTCTCGTCGACCAGCTGGAAGACCGGCTCGCCCCGCACCGGGTCCTTGGCGGTGGACAGCCGCACCCGGTCGCCGCTGTGGATGCCGATGGGCGGCCCCATCACCCTCCCGCGCAGGACGAAACCCTCGGCCATCTCGATCAGGGACACGTTGCGCGCGGCCGGCGTGTTGCGGTGCACGACCGTGGAGTGGCGCACCGTCCCCGTGCCCTCGCTCCGTTCCGTCCGCAGGTCGCTGCCCCGGCACACCGGACACAGCAGCCGGTGGTACATGGCGGTGCCGCACCAGGTGCAGCGCTGGTAGAGGATGGCCTCGGTGTCCGGGGTCCCGGGGTCGAGCAGACCCGTCGCGGAGCCGGCCGTCTGCCGGGCCACGCTTCCTGAATGCTGGTACACGCTGGTCAACTCCCTGCGCTCGGCCGGAATCGCGCGTGCGCGGTGCGCCGTGCCACCGTGCACGACCACAGCGTATGGCACTGAGTGCCGCCCGTAAAGGCACTCAGTACCATCACTTCCGGGGGGCCGCACCGAGTGCCCTCGGCGGGGCGCGGCTCGCATACGATCACGTGCGACCAGCCCAGAGGAGTCCCCATGCCGTCCGCCCGCCCCCGCATCCTGTACGTCACCGACCTCGCCTACCAGGCGCGCGGGCGGCGCTACTGCGACGAGGACATCTTCCTGACCTCGCGCCTGCGTGAGGACTTCGACCTGGCGCTGTGTCACCCCCGGGACGCGGCCGCGCTGCTGGACGCCTTCGACGCCGTGGTCGTCCGCAACAGCGGCCCCGTCCTGGGCCACCGGGACGCCTACGACGCCTTCCGCGAGCGCGCGGCCGAGTGTGGCGCCCGCGTCTACAACCAGCTCACCGGCAGGGCCGACATGGCGGGCAAGCAGTACCTGCTGGACCTGACCGCGGCCGGCCACCCGGTCATCCCCACCGTCGACCGCCCGGAGGACCTGCACCGCCTGCCGGCGGCCGACCAGTACGTCGTCAAGCCGAAACTGGGCGCCGACTCCATAGGGCTGCGGATCGTGTCCGCGGACCGCGTGCGCGAGGCGGTGAGCGCCGAGGCCGGGGACGTCCTCGTCCAGCCCCGCGTCGACTTCGCCTACGAGGTCTCGTTCTACTTCGTCGACCACGACTTCCAGTACGCCCTGTACGCGCCGCACCCCGACCGGCGCTGGCAGCTGGAGCCCTACGAGGCCACCGCCGAGGATCTGGAGTTCGCCCGTCGGTTCATCGAGTGGAACGGCATCGACCACGGCGTCCAGCGTGTCGACGCCTGCCGCGCGCCCGGCGGCGAGCTGCTGCTCGTCGAGCTGGAGGACCTCAACCCGTACCTGTCGCTGGACGCCCTCGACGAGCCGGGCAGGGACGCCTTCGTCACCGCGTTGCGAAGCGCCCTGCGGCGCCTCCTGGCTGCCTGATCCGCCCCGTCTGCCTAGCATGGCGGACATGGAGGCGTTCCTCGGCCGGCTCGACCCGGACATGTGCGTGGTGACGGCCGCGGCGGGCGGGGAGCGGGCGGGCTGCCTCGTCGGGTTCGCCTCCCAGTGCTCCATCGAACCCGTGCGGTTCGTCGTATGGCTGTCCGAGGTCAACCGGACGTACCGGGTGGCGCGGTCCGCGGACGTCCTGGCCGTCCATCTGCTCGCCCGTGAACAGCGCGCTCTGGCGGAGCTGTTCGGCGGGCAGACCGGCGACCGGGTCGACAAGTTCCGGAGCGTGCGCCGGCGGCAGGGGTACGGCGGGGCCGTCGTACTGGAGGACGCCGAGTCGTGGTTCGTCGGCCGGGTGGTGCGGCGCGCGGGAGGGGGCGACCACACCGGCTTCGTCCTGGAGCCCGTCGAGTGGGGCGGGCGGGACACGCCCGGCCGGCCGCTGCTGAGGCTCAGCGATGCCCGCACCATCCGGCCCGGTCACCCGGTGGACTGACCCGCGTCCCCGGACCCGCCCCGGGCCCCGTCGTCCGGCACCTGGATGTCGAGGACGCAGACGTCGTCCCGCCGTTCCCCGTCCAGCATCGCGGCCAGGAGCCGTTCCAGGGAGGCCGGTTCGCCCGAGCGGTGGGCGGCGGACGCCGCGAGCCGCGCCAGACCGCGGTCGATGTTCTCCGGGGGCCTCTCGACCAGCCCGTCCGTGTACAGGATGAGGCGGTCTCCCGGCTCCAGAAGGCACTCCGCCTCCTCGTAGACCGGGGTGGTGCTCGCCCCGAGCAGCATGCCGCCCGGCCGGTCCAGGAAGCGCGCCTCGCCGTCGCGCAGCAGCAACGGCGGGGGATGCCCGGCCTGCGCCCACAGCAGACGGCGCCGGGCGGGATCGAAGCGGGCCAGGACCATGGTCGCGGTGCCGTGGGAGTCCCGGGAGTGCAGCAGCAGCGTGTTGAGCCGGGCCAGGGCGCCGGTCAGCGACGAACCCGTGATGACCATGCCCTTGGCGGTGAAGCGGAGCTGGGCCATGGTGGCGACGGCGTCCACGCCGTGACCGGCGACGTCGCCGACCACGAAGAGGGCGTCGCCGTCCGGCAGTTCTATGGCGCTGAACCAGTCGCCGCCGACCTGGAGTCCCGACTGCGCGGGCAGATAGGCGACCTCGACGCGCAGTCCGGCCGGCCGCACGGGCCGCTGGGGCAGCGGCAGGAGCGCGTGCTGCAGCCGGGCGGCCAGCGTCTGCTCGGCCAGCAGGACGTCGTGCTGCGTCAGTATCGCCTGTTCGCTCTCGACCAGCGCCAGTTCCACCCTGCGCCGCGCGGTCAGGTCCTGCACGAAGCCGTGCACCTCGACGGGCCGGCCGTCGGCGTCCGTCGCGGCCTCGGCGACGATCCGCAGATGCCGGACACCGGCCGGGGTCCGGGTGCGGAACGGGACGTCGCACGGCCTGCCCTCGCCCACCAGGGCGCGCAGGGCGCGGGCCAGCGCGGGCGCGTCGTCGGGCAGCGCGAGCCGGTCAAGGCCGGTGAGCGGGAGCGGGCCACGGGCGGGGTCCCGGCCGAGTATGGCGTAGACCTGGGCGGACCAGTCGGCCTCGTGGGTGACCAGGTTCCAGTCGGCCCAGCCGAGGTTGCCCAGTCGCTGCAGATCCGCCAGCCGCTGCCGCTGCCGGTCGGACGGGTCGTGCCGGATCCAGGCCAGCAGCAGCGCACCGTCCAGCGCCGTCACCCGCACCGAGTACATGGACGGCTCCGGGCCGGCCTCCGCCCCGGGGCAGCGGGACGACTCGGCCTCGTACGGCTCCCCGGTGGCCAGTGTGCGCAGGCAGCCCTGCCACAGCGGTTCGCCGGCCGCCGCCGGCAGGCACTCCAGGAGCCGCCGGCCGACCAGGCCGGCGGCGGTGCCGACGACGTCGCCGGCCCGCGGCGTCACGGCGTCGATCCGGAAGTCCCGCACCTTCCCGGAGGCCGCTCGTACCGGGGTGAGCAGCAACGCCGGCAGCGGCAGCGCGTCGAACACCTGCCGTACGGCGTCGGCGGCACCGCTCGCGTCGGGCCGCGGCGGGGGGTCGAAGGCGCGCAGGCGCCCGGCGCACAGCCGGGCGACGGCCCGCAGGTACGCGCGGTCGCCGGGCGTGAAGGATCCGCCGCGGCGGCGCAGGACCCCGAGGCACATCTCGGCCGGCCTTTCCGGCGGCAGGGGCAGCCAGGCCCGGGAGCGCCACGTCCCGGGCGGATCGCCGGCCGGCGGGCGCCCGCCGGCCCGCTCCCCGTGCTCCTGCCAGCGCGGTTCCCCGTTCCGCAGCGCGTTCAGCACCGACGTCCCGCCCGGCGTCGGTATCCGGTCCCACTCGGTGGCCGACGCGTCGTCGAGGCCGGCGTGCCCGGCCAGTACGGGAGGGCCCGAGACGGGCAGGGCGTGGAGCAGGACCGCGTCGGCGCCGACGTCCGGCCCCAGCCGCTCCAGCAGGCACCGGGCGAGTTCCCGGGGGGAGCCGACGCCGAGCAGGTCGCGGGCGAGGCGGGCGAGAGCGGGCGATGCGGCCTCCGGCGCGGAGGGCCGGCCGGCGGTGTCGTCGGACGCGGTCACCGCCGGATCCGGGGCGCCGGGCAGCGGCGGGATCAGCGTGCCGAGCGTGATCCAGCACTCCTCCAGCAGCGTGTGCCGCGCCGCCTTCGCCCGCTGCGTCAGCGTCTCGTGCGCGGCCTCGGCCGTGCCCCCGGTCAGCGCCATGACCGCGCCCTTGGCCCGCTCCACGACGGCGTTCGCCGCGGCCAGGTCGTGCAGCCGGTCCATCTCGGCACGCTGCCGGGCGACGACCTCGGCCGGCGTGGCCGCGCCGGAACCCGCCGGCATGGCGTGTTCGCTCGTCACGCGACGAGCATCGCACATGGACCGCATGCGTTGACCGGCTTTTCGTCACTCGATTCCCGGGGCCCCGGCGGAGCCGGTGCTCAGCCCTCGGGCGGCCGGTAAAGCCACAGCCTCAGCAGCCGGCTCAGACGCGGCATGACCAGGTACGTCAGAATCGGCAGCAGCACCAGCGGGAGCACGGCGGCCCGCAGCGGCAGCGGCCAGTCGGCCGTCCGCGGCAGCACGAGCCACTGGATGAGGAACGTGAAGGGATAGGCGCCGAGGAAGGTGGTGAGCACCATCTTCCACCGGGGCGGGGCCTGCACGGTGATCCCGGGAAGGCTGAACCAGGTCTCCATCCCGGTCGTCGACTGCCGTTCGCTGCCGATCTCCGTGGCCACGCCCGCGATCCGCGCGTGCCACGAGGCGCGCTCCGGGGACTCCAGCCAGGCGGCGAGCCGGTGCGGATCGGACCAGCGCAGCAGGACGTGGTAGCGGTGCCCCTGTCCGGGACGCAGCCAGGAGACGCCCTCGTTGCCCGGGAACCGCCTGGCGCACCGGGTGATCCCGTGCGTCCACTCCTCGAACTGCCGTTCCCGGCCGGGGCGCACCTCCCAGGTGAGGACCGTGGTCACCGGCTCGCCGTGGGGTGCTTCGCTGGTGCTCATCCACCTCCGTGTGCCACGCGGCGGACCGGTCATGCCGGGGACGGCCGGGCTCGGGGGCAGCCGGGCCCCGCCGGTCACCGTCCGGCGGTACCGCGCTCCACCAGGGCCTCGGTGACCGCGCGCACGCTGCGCGCGATGTGCTGCAGCTGCAGGACCTCCGCCGCGTACAGCTTGATGGTGTGCTCGATGACCGACTCGGGCAGACCGAGCCGGGGCAGGTCGGCCCGCGCCGTCTGCAGGGCGGTCCTGGCCACCCGGATCTCCTGCTGCACCTGGATCTGCGCGTGACGGGCGAGCAGCACCGGGTGCCGGATCAACGCCGGGTAGCCCGCGTACCGGGCGGGCACCAGCTCGCGCAGCCACTTGGCCGCCGAGCGCTCCCAGTCGTAGCTGCCGGGGGTCTTGACCTGGCACGGCCAGTCCGGACTGATGCGCGTGGACGTCAGGGGCATGTTCATCGCTTCCGGTGTGCGGCGTCGTCGGGGTGGTGCGACGGGTGGGAGGACAGCGGCCCCGGCCTAGGGGATGACCGGGACCGCCGCGGGCGCTCGCGCAGGCGACGCCCGGCCGAACGTCCCGGCGCGCCGGAGCGGGTAGGAGTCGGCGGACCGGGATGTTCGCGCGGGTGCGGATGCGGTCCGGTACGACCGGGTCGCGATCCGTGAGCAGTATTTATATATGCCGTCGGCTTTGCAAGACGTATGAAAACATTCATGCCTGCTTTGATGCGGAAGGCCCCGTCTGCGCCGACCACCTGGGCACCGGCACCACGGTCGCGGCCGGAGGTGCGGGCCGCCGGGCCGGGGCCGGGCCCGGACCGGTCAGTCGCGGAGGAAGAACTGGTGCTGGTCCGCGAGCTGTTCGTACTCCTCCAGCCGGGCCTGCGTCCGCTCCGGATCGGCGTCCGTCATGGCCTGCAGCAGTGCGGAGCACATCACGCCCGGCGCGGCGTAGGAGTCGAAGACCAGCCGTGACCCCGTACCGGTGGCGAAGGTGACGTCGGCCTCGTCCACCACCGGACCCAGCGCCAGGTCGGTGATCAGCGCCACCCTGAGTCCGGCGCCGCGCGCCACCCGCACCGCGGTGAGCGTCTCCTGGGCGTGCCGCGGCATGGAGAACGCCAGCACCCAGGTGCCCCCCGCCTCACGGGACTGCAGCAGGGCGTCGTAGGCGACGCTGCCGCCCCGGGTCACCAGGCGCACATCGGGGTGGACGCGGCGCGCGGCATAGGCGAAGTACTCGGCCAGCGAGACGGAGATGCGCAGCCCGAGGACGGTCAGCGGGGTCGACGCGGCCAGCTTGCGGCCGATGTCGATCACCCGGTCGGGATCGGCGAAGTCGCGCCGCAGATTCTCCAGGTTCTCGATCTCGGCGTCCACGGCGGCCTGCAGCTCGTTGCCCCGCATCTCCTCCGCCGGGGCGCCGGAGCGGGTGCCGAGCGCGATCGTCTGCAGCCGCTCCCGCAGCGCCGGGTAGCCGCTGAAGCCGACCGCCGAGGCGAACCGCGTCACCGACGGCTGGCTCACGCCGACGCGGTCGGCGAGATCCGTGATCGACAGGAACGCCGCTTCGGTGAGGTGCTCGATCAGGTACTGGGCGATGCGCCGCTGCCCCGGGGAGAGGCGGGGCCGGTCGAACAGCGTCCGGAGCTGGGCCGTCGGGGAGACCTCCGCCTCCGGCGCGGTCCGTCCCGAGGTGATCGCTGATGCCTGCGCGCGTGCCTGCTGCGGCGATGGCACGGGTGCGCCTCCTTTGTCTCCCACGGAGGTTCAACATAGCTCACCGACCCCGCTCACCAGGGCCGTCGCCGACGCCCGCCGCGGAGGGATGGCCGTGGCCCCTGAGGGGAACCCGCCGCCTTGGAAGATCCCGACACGACGGACGAGGGAGCCCCCGTCATGACCGTCCCGGAAGAGAACCGGCCCAAGACCGAGGCCACCGACGACATCCCCGACGAGCGTGAGGAGAGCGCGTCCCGCCGGCAGGGTGCCACCGGCCGCACGATGCGCGAGGCCCTGGAGGAGGCCCGGGTGCGCCCCGACGACTACGCCGAGGAGTGACCCGCCCGTCCGCCCGGCGGCGCCGCGGGCACCGCCGGCCCGCCGGGTCCCCGGGCGACGGACACCGCCGGCCACGTCCGGCCGGCTGCCGCCCGCGGCGATCCGGCCGGCGGGCGAGCCGCGCATCCGCTCCGCCCCGCCGGACCGGATGTGCGGCTCACAGCGGCAGGCCGTGCCGGCCCCGGGCGCCGCGCACCGCCGAGGACGCGCGGGTCTCTCCCGCCGCCGGACCCGCGGGCGGCAGCGCCGTCGCCGGTACGACGAGGTCGGCGCGGTCCCGGGTGCCGGCCACGAGGTCGGCGTTGCGCTGGTCCGTGCCCAGCACCCATGCCACCGCTTCCTCGTGGGACTTGCCGAACTCCTCGTGGCGCGCCACCAGCCGGCGTACCCGCTCGCGCTCGTCCACCTCGCAGAACCACACCTCGTCCAGGTGCGGCCGCACCCGCGCCCAGGCGCCGTCGGCCAGCAGCAGGTAGTTGCCCTCGGTCACGACCAGCCGGGCCGCCGGCGGCACGGGGACGGCCCCGGCGACCGGCTGCTCCAGCACCCGCTCGAAGGCCGGCGCGTACACCACGTCGTCGCCGTCCTCCTCGCGCAGGCGCCGCAGCAGTGCCGCGTACCCGGCCGCGTCGAACGTGTCGGGTGCGCCCTTGCGCTCCCGGCGCCCGAGCCGGTCCAGTTCGGCGTCGGCCAGGTGGAAGCCGTCCATGGGCACGTGCGCCACCCACGGCACGCCGCCCTCCGCGTTCAGTTCCCGCACCAGGTGCTCGGCGAGCGTGGACTTGCCGGCGCCCGGGCTGCCGGCGACGCCGAGGATCGCGCGCCGCCCGCCCCGCGGGAGGGAACGGGCCCGGGCAAGGAGGTCGTCGAAAGTCAGCGGCACACAGCAGAGTGTGTCACCCGCCGGGCGGCGCCCTCCGGGGAGCACCTGTCGTACGTACACCTGATGGGACGGCTCCCCGCGGGGAACTGTGTCGGGTATGACGACGCAGCTGGGACTTCCCGACGGCATCCGGGCCTGCCTCTTCGACCTCGACGGGGTCGTCACCCGGACGGCGGTGGTGCACGCCGCGGCCTGGAAGGAGACCTTCGACGCGTTCCTGCGCGAACGCGGGGGCGGGGACTTCCGTCCCTTCACCGACTCCGACTACGACGAGTACGTCGACGGCCGCCCCCGCGCCGACGGCGTGCGCTCCTTCCTGGCCTCCCGCGGCATCGAGCTGCCCGAGGGCGGACCCGACGACCCGCCGGACGCGCGGACGGTCCACGGCATCGGCAACCGGAAGAACGAACTGCTGCTGGAGAAGATCCGCACCGAGGGCGTGGAGGCCTACGAGGGCACGCTGCGCTACATCGACGCCGTCCGCGCCGAGGGCCTCGCCACCGCGATCGTCTCCTCCAGCGCCAACACCCGGGACGTGCTGCGGTCCATCGACGCGGAGCACCTGTTCGACGTGCGGATCGACGGGGTGGTGGCCCGCGAGCGGAACCTGCCGGGCAAGCCGCGCCCCGACACCTTCCTCGCCGCCGCCCGCGACCTCGGCGTCGAGCCGTCCCGCGCCGCCGTCTTCGAGGACGCGCTCGCCGGCATGGACGCCGGCCGCTCGGGGCACTTCGGCTACGTCGTCGGCGTCGACCGCGTCGGCCAGACCGACGCCCTGTACGCCCACGGCGCCGACCGAGTGGTGAAGGACCTCGCCGAACTGGGAGGCCAGGCGTGATCACGAACCGTACGTACACCGTCGAGCCGTGGTGCGTGCGCGAGACGGCGCTCAACCTCGACCTCCTGGCGCAGAGCGAGTCCGTCTTCGCCCTGTCCAACGGACACGTCGGCTGGCGCGGCAACCTCGACGAGGGCGAACCGCACGGCCTGCCCGGCACCTACCTCAACGGCGTCTACGAACTGCACCCGTTGCCGTACGCCGAGGCAGGCTACGGCTACCCGGAGTCGGGCCAGACGGTCATCAACGTCACCAACGGCAAACTGCTGCGGCTGCTCGTCGACGACGAGCCGTTCGACCTGCGCTACGGGCGGCTGCGCAAGCACGAGCGGATCCTGGACCTGCGCCGCGGGGTGCTGGAACGCACCTGTGAGTGGACCTCCCCGGCCGGCACGACCGTGCGGGTGCGCGCCACCCGGCTGGTCTCCCTCACCCAGCGGGCCATCGCCGCCGTCGCCTACGAGGTCGAGCCCGTCACCAGCCGGACCCGGGTGGTCATCCAGTCCGAACTCGTCGCCAACGAGAGCCTGCCCGGCTCGGAGGGCGACCCGCGCAGGGCCAAGGCACTGAAGTCCCCGCTGGAGCCGGAGGAGCACCACGCCCTCGGCCCCCGGCTGCGTCTGGTGCACCGCACCCGCGCCAGCGGTCTGCGCGTCGCCGTGGCCGCCGACCACGTCGTCGACGGCCCCGGGCAGACCTCGACCAGCAGCGAGAGCAGCGACGACGTGGCCCGGCTGACCATCACCTCCGTACTGGAACCCGGGCAGCGGCTGCGGGTCCACAAGACGGTCGCCCACGGCTGGTCGGGCACCCGCTCCCGGCCCGCGATGAGCGACCAGGTGGAGGCGGCCCTCGCCGCGGCGGCCCACAGCGGCTGGGACGGCCTCCTCGCCGACCAGCGGGCCTACCTGGACGACTTCTGGGCCCGCGCCGACGTCGAGGTGCACGGCGACGAGGAGATCCAGCAGGCCGTCCGCTTCGGCCTGTTCCACGTACTGCAGGCCGGCGCGCGTGCCGAGCAGCGGGCCATCCCGGCCAAGGGGCTGACCGGCTCCGGTTACGACGGCCACGCGTTCTGGGACACGGAGATGTTCGTGCTGCCCGTGCTGACCTACACCGAGCCCGGGGCCGTCGCCGAGGCGCTGCGCTGGCGCCAGGACACGCTGCCCGCCGCCCGGGAGCGCGCCGCCCAGCTCGGCCTGCGCGGTGCCGCCTTCCCCTGGCGGACGATCGACGGTTCGGAGGGCTCCGCGTACTGGCCGGCCGGCACCGCCGCCTTCCACGTCAACGCCGACATCGCCCACGCCGTCGTGCGGTACGTGGCGGCGACGGGCGACACGGACTTCGAACGCGACACCGGCCTGGAACTGCTGGTGGAGACGGCCCGGCTGTGGCGCTCCCTGGGCCACCACGACCACCACGGCGTCTTCCACATCGACGGCGTCACCGGCCCGGACGAGTACAGCGCCGTCGCCGACGACAACACGTACACGAACCTCATGGCCCGGGCGAACCTCCTCGCGGCGGCCGACGTCTGCGAACGCCACCCGGACGAGGCGTCCCGGCTCGGCGTCGACGACGAGGAGAGCGCCACCTGGCGGGACGCCGCCGAGGCCGTGCACATCCCCTACAACCCCGAGGCCGGCGTCCACGAGCAGCACGCCGGCTTCACCCGCTACCAGCGCTGGGACTTCGCCGGGACCCGGGCCGACCAGTACCCCCTGATGCTGCACTTCCCCTACTTCGACCTCTACCGCAAGCAGGTGATCAAGCAGTCCGACCTCGTCCTCGCGATGTACACGTGCGGCAACTGGTTCGACGCCACCTGCGACGAGGACCAGATCGCCCGGAACTTCGCGTACTACGAGCCGCTCACGGTCCGGGACTCCTCCCTGTCGGCGTGCTGCCAGGCCGTCGTCGCCGCCCAGACCGGCCATCTGCGCCTGGCCTACGACTACGCCGCGGAGGCGGCGCTGATGGACCTCGCCGACCTGGAGCACAACACCCGCGACGGGCTGCACATCGCCTCCCTGGCCGGTACGTGGATGGCCCTGGTCGCCGGATTCGGCGGCACCCGCCGCACCGGCGACACCCTCCGGTTCGCACCGCACCTGCCCGAGAAGTTCGGCCGCCTCGCCTTCCGGCTCCAGTTCCGCGGCCGGTGCCTGCTCGTGGAGATCGCTGCCGACAAGGCGACGTACACGCTGCTGACCGGCTCACCGCTGACGATCCGTCACCACGACAGCGAGCTGGACCTGAACGGGGACGGCCCCGTCACCCGGGCCATCCCCGCCCCGAAGCGGCGCCCCACCCCCGAGCAGCCCCTGCACCGCCGGCCCAACGCCCGATGACCAGCCGGCCCCGGGGAACACGTGGCCGAAATCAGACGACCGGCCGTATTCCACCCTGCGCAAAGGTGCCACGCGGGTTACGTTGACCATGATTTCCCAGGCTCCCGCCAGCGGCGGCAGGAGGTGAGAACCGGGCACCCGACGAGCGGAAGTGAGAGGTGGACGATGGCCGACGGCGCCGACGCCATCGCCGTGAGGACGGGACGACGCGCACCGGCGACGGCGTCCGGAACTCCCCGGCACCCCCGCGCCGACCGCCTGTTCGCGGCGGTGGCCGGTCTCTTCGTCCTCGCCCAGCTGCTCCTCGTACGCCCCGGCATGGGCCTCGGCTGGGACGAGACCGTGTACGTCAGCCAGGTCACCTCCCACACCCCGGCCGCCTTCTTCAGCGCGCCGCGCTCCCGCGGTGTGTCCCTGCTGGTCGCACCCGTCGCGTCCTGGTCGTCCTCCACCGAGCTGCTGCGCGTCTACCTCGCCCTGCTGTCCGGCCTCGGCCTCTACCTGGCCCTGCGCGCCTGGCGGGGACTGTTCCCGGCCAGGGTGCTGGCCACCGCCGGAGCGTTCTTCGCCACCCTGTGGGTCACCCTCTTCTACGGTCCGCAGGCCATGCCCAACTACTGGGTCGCGGTCGGCGCCCTGGTCTGCGCCGGCTGCTTCGTGCGGGCCCGGGAGGAGCGGCCCGGCCGGGCCGCCCTGTGGGGCGTGGCGGCCGGTGCCGCGCTCATGGCCTGGATGCGGCCCACCGACGCCGTCTGGGTGACCGTGCCCCTGCTGGTCCTCGTGCTGGTGCGCCGCCACTGGCGGCTGCTGCTCGCCCTCGTGGGAGGGCTCGCGGCCGGGGGAGTGCAGTGGGTGGTCGAGGCCTACACCGGCTACGGCGGGCTCGCGGAACGGCTGCACGAGGCCTCCCGCATCCAGGGCGACCTGGGCTGGCACATCGCGGTCGACGACCAGCTGCGCAGCCTGGGCGGACGCGCCCTGTGCCGGCCGTGCACCGGGGAGATGCCGCACCCGGTCATCACCCTGTGGTGGTTCGTCCTGCCGCTGCTCGCCGTCCTCGGCCTGGTCGTCGCGGTCCGGGCCCGGCGCACCGCCCGGACGCTGATCCCCCTCGCCTGCGCCACGACGGCCGCCCTGCCCTACCTGTTCATGATCGGCTACGCGGCCCCCCGCTTCCTCCAGCCCGCCTACGCGCTGCTCGCCATCCCGGTCGCCGACGCGCTGTGGCACCTGGTCAGAGCGCCGGGCGGCCGGTGGCGGCCGGTGGCGGCCACGCTGGTCGCGATCGGCCTCGCCGGGCACCTGGCGGTGCAGCTCGTCGTCCTCGTGTACACCGTGGACCGCAACACCGACAGCCGCCGCGACTGGGCCCGCACCGCGGACGAACTCCACCGGCTCGGCGTCCGCCCGCCCTGCCTGCTCACCGGGCACGAGGCCATCCCGATCGGCTACTACACCGGCTGCTCCTCCGGCAACACCGGCGGCAACAACGAGAACACCACCGTGGCGGAGATCGTGCGCACCGCCGGGCGGATCCCGGTGGCCGCCATCACCGGCCCGGGCGGCGAGCCGCCCGCCTACGCCCGCTCCTGGGAAGCCCACCGCATCGGCGACCTGCGGGTCGGCGTCGCCCCCCGGCCGGAGCCGGACGGCACCGGCTGACACACCGGGCCGCGCGACGGCCTCGGGCGTTTCCCGTCCGCCCGCGTCAGGTAGGACTCGGGTGTCGGCGTACGCGTGAGGCACGCACACACGAGGGGGAGCCATATGACGGGCAGGGAGACGGACGGCCGGCTGGGGGCGGAGTTCTTCACTCCGGGCACGTCCTCCTTCACCGAGTTCCTGGCCGCACACCGCCCGGAACTGCTGATCACCCGACGAGTCCTCCCGGACGGCGTGCGCGCCGACCCCGAGCGGACACCGCACGGCACCACGGTGCTCGCCCTCACCTACCGCGACGGCGTACTGATCGCCGGCGACCGCAGGGCCACCATGGGCAACGTCATCGCGCAGCGCGACCTGGAGAAGGTGCATCCCACCGACGACCACACCGCGGTCGCCTTCGCCGGCACCGTCGGTATCGCGCTGGACATGGTGAAGCTGTACCAGGTCGAACTGGCGCACTTCGAGAAGATGGAGGGCGCCCCCATGACCCTGGGGGCGAAGGCCAACCGGCTGGCCGGCATGATCCGGCAGAACCTCGGCCAGGCCATGCAGGGCCTCGCCGTCGTCCCGCTCCTCGCCGGCTACGACCTCACGGCGCCGGGCGGCGGCCGGGGCCGCATCTTCGCCTTCGACGTCGCCGGCGGCCGCTACGAGAAGTCCGGTTTCCACGCCGAGGGCTCCGGCTCGCCGTACGCCCGCGGCGCGCTGAAGAAGCTGTTCCGCACGGGCATGGCCCGGCGCGAGGCCGCCCTGGCCGCGCTGCAGGCGCTGTACGACGCGGCGGACGACGACTCGGCGACCGGCGGCCCGGACATCGGCCGGCGGATCTACCCCATCGTGTCGGTCATCACCGAGGAGGGTTTCGAGCGGCTGCCGGAGACGGAGACGGAGGAGCTGAGCCACGAGATGGTCCGCCAGCGGCGCACCCGGCCGGACGGTCCGGCCGCCGAGGTGTGACGGCCGCCCGGCGTCGCCCCCCGCGGGGCGGAACGCCGGTGCATCCGGCCGCGCGTCGCCCGCCGCGCCGGGCGGAACGCCGGGGTGAGGCAGGCCGGTGAGGCCGGACAGGCGCGTCCGCCGGGGTTAGAGATCGCGATTCGGGAAACGCGAACCGGGCACCGGGACCACCGAGGCGACGCACCACGACAGGGAGGCAGCGATGGGCACGAACCCGATGGCCGACGACGCCTACCAGCCCACCGGAACCAACGAGGAGCAGGAGGACGCCGCGCCCCTCGACCTCCAGGACGCCGTCGACGAGCGGACCTACGACGACACGCTCGACGAGGGCTACTCCCCGCCGGAGAAGCCCCTGGGCGTCACCAAGCACGGCACCACGGCCGGCGAGCAGCACGACGGCGAGACCCTCGACCAGCGGCTGTCCCAGGAGGTCCCGGACGTGTCCCCGCCCGCCGGGGACGATGTGGGCGACCTTCCCGGGGGGACGGGCGAACCGGTCGATCCCGAGGCCGGCACGGAGCGCTCGGGGAGGCTGGTGGCCCCGGACGAGGGCGTGCGCGCCGACACGACCAAGGAGACCGTCGCCGACGACGTGGGCGTCGACGCGGGAGCCGCCGGCGCCGAGGAGGCCGCCGTGCACGTCGTGGAGGACGACACGGCTCTGCCGGACCGGGAGGAGCGGCGCTGAGGGCCCCGGCCCGGCGGGCTGGGCCCGTCCCGGCCGGTGCCCGTCCAGGGTCAGGGGAGCAGCTTGTCCAGGGCCGCGGGTCCCTCGTCGGCCAGCTTGCGCCTGGCCCATTCCAGATTGCGGTCGGTGAGGTCCCTGCCGGCGGCCAGGACGATGTCCTCCGGCGACACGTCGGTGCCGTTGCGGGTGTGGAGCAGATTGTCCGGGGTGGCGCGGTCCTCGGCCGCGCGGACCTCGGACGGCCGGGAAGCGTCGGGCTGTGGCGTCGACATGATCTCAAGCTCCTCGGGTCCGGATCACGGTTTCGGTCCCGGTGCTGGCATCGGTCCCGAATCCCCCGGTATCACCGTAACGTCCCTGACGGATGCCTGCCGTGCGCGCCGGTCCCGCCGGGCCTCACCGGACGGCCGCGGGAGCGGGTGTGAGCACGAGCATCGTGACGTCGTCCTGCACGTCCGGGCAGAACCGGACGAGATCGGCCCAGACGCGCTCGGCGAGCGCGGTGGGGTCCTCGTCGGCCAGGGCCGCCAGCCGGTCGGCCAGCGGGTAGAACGCGCCGCCGTCGTCGCGGGCCTCGACCACGCCGTCCGACGCGAGGAAGAGCCGGTCACCGGGGTCCAGGGAGACCGTGCACACCTCGATCGCGTCCGCCTGCTCCAGACCGAGCCCGAGCGGCGTCCACGGCGTGACGCACAGTTCCGTGGCCGTCGCTCCGCGCAGCAGGACGGGCGGCGGACTGCCGCACACGACGATCCGCACCTGCCGGGCGTCGGCGGTGAACTCCAGCAGCACCGCCGTGGCGAACAGCTCCGGGTGCCGTGCCTGGGCCGAGTCCACCAGCAGCCTGCGGTCGAGGCGGCCGGCCACCGAGGAGAGGCGGGGCTGGTCCAGCACCGCCTCCCGGAACGCCCCGAGCAGGGACGCGACCGTCGCCACCGCCGACAGCCCGTGCCCCTGCACATCGCCCATCACGGCCCGTACGCCGAAGGGGCCGGCGCGCACGTCGAAGAAGTCGCCTCCGACGAGCGTCCCGTGCTGCGCCGCCCGGTACAGCCCCGCGCAGCGCACCGGCCCGACCCGCTCGGGCAGCGGGGGTACGACGGCGTGCTGCGCGGCCTCGGCGACGGTGCGCTCGAGATCGAGCTGGGCGTCACGGCGACTGCGCACGAAGGACACGAACACGCTGAGCACGGCGACGAAGACGACGGTCAGCAGGTCGGTCCCGCCCGGCCGGTCGAGACGCAGGGCCGGGATGTTCAGCAGGGCGACCACGACTGCGCCGAGCAGCGCGGTCGCCAGCGGGCTGTACGACAGGACGGCCAGCGGGGGGATGGCGCCCAGCAGGAAGCCGATGTCCAGCGGATCGGGGCTGATGAGCGTCGCCGCGCAGACGGCGACGACGAGGGCGGGCGGAAGGACGCGCACCCAGCGGGGCGGTGGTGCCCCCCGCAGCCAGCCCCGCCGGTCCTCACCCCGGCGCGACGGCACGGCGGACAGCTTTCGCACACCACCACGCTCCTACGCCGTCCCCCCGCACGCACGCCGAGCCGGGGGCCGGGCCGGCTAGAACGCGGTGAGCGTCAGCCGGATCCCGGTGGGAGCGGTGTCCTGGATGTAGGACGCGAAACCGGCCACGTCGTCGAAGGCGAAACCGTACGCCCTGCCGTCCTCGGTGGCCGCGTGCATCGCCCTGGCGTAGTGGTTGGTGACGCCGGTGCGGTAGAACGACGCGGCGTCGGTCGTCGGCTGAGCGGCGAAGGAGTGCAGCGTGGAGCGGTTGAAGCCGGCGCCGAGGACCGCGGCGACGGGACCGGTCGTGCCGTCGTTGGGCGCGGCGAGGGCGCCGTCGCAGAACAGCACGTCCCGCGTGGACGGCTTGGCGAACGACACCGGGGCGGGCCCGTCGAACGTCAGCCGGTCGCCGCGCACCCGGCCCGTGAACGTCCCGGCATCGGTCGTGACCGTGAGGTCCCTGCCGGTGTAGAGGCTCCACACCTCGTCGATGTACGGGGCCAGGTAGTCCCTCGGGAACAGTCCGGCGTCCAGGCCGTGCCCGGGGGCGATCACGCGGGTGTCGTCCACGACCAGCGGTGCGAACTCCTCGACCTGCCGCAGCGCCGCGAACGCGGCCGCCCGGCCGCCGGCGCGCACGGTGCCCGTCGTCTGGTCCTGCGCGCCGGTCAGCCGGATGCTCAGCGGCACGCTGAACATGTCGACCATGGTGGTGTTGCAGAACATCCCGGAGGCGTTGTACGTGAACTCGGCGCAGTCGTGCAGCACCCGGTAGTTGGGGTCGGACGTCACCCACCCCGCCGGGTACTGCAGCGCGGGCCGGCCGGCCCCGTCCGTGACGACCTTGAACTTCAGCTTCTGGCCGAGCGCCACGTAGATCCGGCCGGACATGTACGGCAGGGAGAGCCGGGTCTCGCCGCTGCCGGAGAGGCCGAGCGCGTAGTCGGCGTAGCCGTCGGGGCCGTTGTCCGACAGGGCGACCGGCGCCAGGGTGCCGTCGGGGGTGACCCGCACCTGGCGGCCGTCCTGGTTGCCCACGATGTAGACGTGGACGTCGGCGTTGCCGAAGGAGCCGGTGCTGTTGACGACCGTCAGCGGGAGGGCGCCTGCGGCCTGCGCCCGGGACGCGCCGTCGTCCGGGGAGGTGCCCGCGAGGGCGTGCGGGGCCACGGCGGCGACGGCGGGGGCGGCCACGGCGGCTCCGCCGAGGGCGACGAGCAGCTTGCGACGGCCGAGGGGGAGCCGGTGTCGAGGAGTCATGTGGGGGGCCTCCTGAGGCTGTGCTTGTTCGGAGCATGACAGCCTGAGAGCGCTCTCAGACCGTGCCCGATCGTACGCAGGACCGGGACGGCGGCCAACCGGTCCGCACGACCCCAAAGGCATTGCCTCTGCTCGGAGTTGGGCAGTGGGCCGACGGGCGGGAACGCTTAACCGGTGCTTAAGACCCGCTTAAGCCGGACCGGCATCGGGTGGCCGCCGTCGCCCCCCGGCGGATCGCCGGCGTCCCGGCCGGCGGCGCACCGCCGGCCGGGACTGCGCTCGGTCAGCGCGGACGCTGCACGTAGGCGTCCGCTCCCGGGCTGCGCGGGCCCGGGGCCACGTTCTCGGCCGTCGAGGAGAACGCCACCGTCCGCCCCCGGGCGTCGAGCGGCCGGAATCCGGTCTTCGCCTGCACCGGTGTGCCGTCCGTGCCGCGGATCGCCAGCTCGGTGCGGCCCTTGCGCAGGTCGCGCAGGTACCAGGTGCCCGGGTCCACAGAGGTCTCGAACGCCCGGAACAGCAGGTACCGGCCGTCGCGGCTCAGCACCCCGTCGGCGGTCGAGAGGGCGGGGTCGGGTGCCTCGACGATGCGCAGGGCGTCGGTGCGCAGGTCGCGGACGAAGACGTTGGATCCGGCGCCGTTGGTGTCCTCGGGACCGAGGTCGGTGGCCGTCGAGGTGAAGGTGGCGTGGCGGCCGTCGCCGCTGATGCCGCCCTGCGACACCCTGCCGTTGCCGCGGGTGCCGTCGGGCCGGGTGTGCAGCGACCGGTTGGCCCCGGTGTGCGGGTCCGCGACCTTGACGTCGGTGGGGGAGTTGCCGATCGGGTAGTAGTTGCCGTTGGTGTACACCATGACGCTGCCGTCGTCGCTGAGCCGCGGGCCGTAGGCCAGGGTCATGGTGTACGGCTGCTTCTTCAGCTCACCGGTGTGCATGTCGCGCACGGCGACCGACCTGCCCGGCTTGGGAACGGTGTCGCTCGACTCGAACGCGACGTACCGGCCGTCGGCGCTCACGGAGGCCTCCCGCGCCCACCGCACGACACCCTCGATCTCGTCGCCGGCGAACCTCAGCTCCCCGGTCCGCAGATCGCGCCAGTAGACCGACGACGGGCCGTGGACCTCGCCCGGGATCAGGCCGGGCGACGTCGACACGAAGACCACGTACCGGCCGTTCGCGCTGATGGCCCCCGCGGTGCCGCCGAGCGGGGACTGGCCACCGGCGGCGTCGGTGCTGACCCGCTGGATCCGACCCGTCCTCAGATCCCGCACGAAGACGTCGGGGGCGGCGTTGGTGTCTCCGGGGACCAGGTCGGAGGCCCACGAGGTGAAGATCGCGTAGCGGCCGTCGGCGCTGAGCGACGGGGCCTCGGACTTCGCGTCGGCGCCCTGGGTGAGCCGGACGGTGTGCGGGGCCTTCGGCTTCTTCTTCCCGTGCGTGCCCTGGTGCGCGCCCTGCGGTGCCGCCTGGGCCCCGGTGGGCATCAGTACCGCCGCGACGCACGCGGCAGCGACCGCCGCGGTCGCGGCTCCGAGTCTTCTTCGCATGGCTGTGAATTCCCCCTTCGGAAGCGGTCGGACCGGTCCCGGTGCGCGGGACCGGTCAGCGGATCGTGCGCACGTACACGTCGCCGCCCGGGCTGGGAGTACCGGGCGCCAGGGTGCCGTCGGCGGAGGAGAAGACGACGGTGCGGCCGTGGGCGTCGGCCGGCCGCTGTCCCGTCGTGGCGGAGGCGGGCGTCCCGTCCGGGGTCCGGCTGACGAGAGCGGTACGCCCGGTGCGCAGGTCCGTCCGGTACAGGTGGGTGGTGCCCCAGGTGGTGCCCGGCGGTGTGAAGCCGAAGACGACGTACCGGCCGTCGCCGCTCAGGGACGGGGTGGTGCTGTGGCCCTGCGGGACGGGCGCGTCGACGCGCCGGATCTTCCCGGTGCGCAGGTCGGTGACGAAGACGTCGAGTCCCGCGCCGTTGGCGTCCTCGCCGGGCACCAGGTCGGTCGCCCACGAGGCGAAGGCGGCGACCCGCCCGTTGCCGCTGATCGCCGGGAAACCCGAGCGGGAGGTGGTGGTGGAGCCGTCCGCCGCCACGTCGAGCCGCCGGGACTCGCCGGTCCGCAGGTCCTGGAGGAAGACCCGGGACGGCGGGTTCTGGACGGGAGCGGGGACGCTCTCCCAGTAGACGAGCCGGCGGCCGTCGTCGCCGAGGTGGCCCTCGCTCGCCCAGGGGGACGCCAGGAGCGTCAGCTCGCCGGTGGCGAGGTCCCGCACGGCGGTGCGGTGGCCCGGGCGGCCGGTTCCGGTCTGCCGCGCGGTGAAGGAGACGTACCGCCCGTCGGCGCTGACGGAGGCCCCCGTCAGGGTGCCGCGTCCCTCGTAGAGCTCGTCGGTGCCGCCGACCCAGTCGGTGTCGCCGGTCCTGAGGTCACGGCGGACGTACCCGTACCGCTCCTCGTCCCCCACGAGAGCGCGCGAGCGGAAGACGACGTACCGGCCGGTGGCGCTGATCACGGGTGAGCTGCCGCCGTCCGGTGTCTCGGCTCCGTCCGGGGTCAGGCTGATCCGTTCGGTGCGGTGCGTGCGCAGGTCGTGCAGGAAGACGTCCGTCACGGCGTTGGTGTCGCCCGGCACCAGGTTGTCGGCGGACGACTCGAAGACGACGTACCGGCCGTTCGCGCTGACCGAGGCGTCCCCCGAGGCGCCGTTCGCACCCTCGGTGATGCGCTGCACGGACGGGGCCTCGGCCCTCTCGTGCCGGTCGTGCGGCGACGCGAGGGCGTCCACGGGCGCCGGCAGCGCCGTGGCGCACGCCGAGGCGGCGACCGCGACCACCATGGCTCTGAGCTTTCCGCGCATGAATCCCCCCTGATTCATCCGTGCCCGGCCCCCACCGGGCACCCGCCCGATCCAAGCCCAACTCCCTTTGCCTGGCAATCAGTTGTTTGCTGTACAACCCGGCGGGGAGATCAGCGGTCCGTGCGCGCGGCCGGGCCGCGTCCGACGGCCGGGCGGAGTCACCGTCCGTCGCGCAACCGGGCCTCCGCCTCGGCGAGGACCTCGGTGATCCGCAGGCCGAACGCCGCGTCGCACGGATGCGGGCGCCCGTCCCGGGCGGCGGCGAGGAGCGCGTCCACGGCACGCAGCAGAGCGGGCACCGGACCCTCCGTCGTCTCCGGCAGCAGCGTCACTCCGGTCCGGCCCCGCAGCTCCACCGCGGCCCCCGCCGCGGCGGGCGGTGCCGTCAGACTGAGTGTGAGTGCGCTGGAGGCGCCGCCGGCGTGGTCCAGGACCAGGTGGACGGTGTCGCCGGGACCCTGCGCGGCCGCCGCCACGCGCCGGGCGTCCCCGAGGACCGGAAGCAGTACGGACAGGGCGTGCGGGCCCACGTCCCACAGGGCGCCCTTCTCGCGCCGCCACGGAGAGGCGGCGAACGGGCTGTCGCCGGTGAACACCGCGCCGAGCCACTGTGCCCGCGCGGTGAACCAGCCGTCGGAAGCCGACTGTTCGGTGATCCACGCCTCGGTCTCGGACTGGAACCGGGTGGTGAGGAAGACGACGGAGGCGACGCCGGCCTCCCGCACCGCCTCGACCACCGCCCGGCCCTGCGGCACCGTCGCCGCGAGCGGCTTGTCGAGCAGCAGATGGCACCCGGCCCGCGCCGCCCGCACCGCCAGTTCGGCCTGCACCCCCGGAGGGAGCGCGACCGCCACGGCCTCGACGTCGGCCAGCAGGGCGTCCACGTCGTCGTACGCACGCGTGCCGTGACGGTCCGCCAACTCCTCGGCGGCCGCGGGGCGCCGCCCCCACACGCCCACGAACTCCAGGCCGTCGTGCCGGCGCAGGGCAGGGGCGTGCGCCATGTCCGCCCAGGGGCCGGTGCCGAGCAGTCCGATGCGCATGCCGCCGCCTCTCCACGGTGCCGGACCCCGTGCCGGCCGGCCCACCGACGCCGAGCGTGCCACACGACGGGGGCCTGCCGCGACCGGGCCGGTTCCGCGAAGAAGTGACGGCGCCCGTACGGGATTTCGACGGGCCGGGCCGCAGGCGCGCCACCCGGAGTTCCTGCGTCCACCTCCCGCCGTGCGGTGGCCGGCCTGCCCCGCCGGTACGCGGTGCACCGGCCCCGAGACCCCGGTACGAGCGGGCCGGATCGTCCCGTCGGCACCGTCGTCGGCCTGTGGGCGCGGTCGCCCCGCCCGTCCCGGAAGACCGGTGATTCTGCCGATCCCCACGGCCGCACCGTCCGTCGACAGTGGCACCGCCAGCACATCGGCGACGCCCGGCCGGCGGCTGTCCCGGGACGCGACCCCACGCGTTCCCGGGCCGTGTGCGACCCCGGCCGGTCCCCTCGCCACGACAGAGAGGACGACTCGTCGTGCACCAGCACCCCCACACCCGCACCGCCTCCCGCCCGGCGTCCGGCGGCATGCGGCGGCGGCTCGCCGGCGTGACGGCGGCCATCGCCGCCGTCGTCGGGCTCGGTACCCTCAGCAGCCCCGGCGCCCATGCCGCCGACAACCCCTACGAGCGCGGCCCGGCGCCCACCGAGTCCAGCATCGAGGCACTGCGCGGCCCGTACGCGGTGTCGGACACCAGCGTCTCCTCGCTCGCCGTCACGGGCTTCGGCGGCGGCACCATCTACTACCCCACCAGCACCAGTGACGGCACCTTCGGCGCCGTCGTGATATCGCCCGGCTTCACCGCCCTGCAGTCCTCCATCGCCTGGCTCGGGCCGCGCCTGGCCTCGCAGGGCTTCGTGGTGTTCACCATCGACACCAACACCACGCTCGACCAGCCCGACTCCCGCGGCCGGCAACTGCTCGCGGCCCTGGACTACCTCACCGAGCGCAGCTCCGTACGCGGCCGGATCGACAGCAGCCGGCTCGGCGTCATGGGCCACTCGATGGGCGGAGGCGGCACCCTGGAGGCCGCCAAGTCCCGTCCGTCCCTCCAGGCCGCGATCCCCCTGACGCCCTGGAACCTGGACAAGACCTGGCCCGAGGTCAGCACCCCGACGCTGATCATCGGAGCCGACGGCGACACGATCGCCCCGGTCTCCTCGCACTCGGAGCCCTTCTACTCCAGCCTGCCGTCCGCCACGGACCGCGCCTACCTGGAGCTGAACAACGCCACGCACTTCGCGCCCAACACGTCGAACACGACGATCGCGAAGTACAGCATCTCCTGGCTCAAGCGGTTCATCGACAACGACACCCGCTACGAGCAGTTCCTGTGCCCGCTGCCGCGGCCGAGCCTGACCATCGAGGAGTACCGCGGCAACTGCCCGCACGGCTCCTGACGCATCCGGCACCACCCGGCGGCGGTCGCGCGTACCCGTGCGGCCGCCGCCGGCGCTGTGCCGGCGCACGGCACCCGGCCCGGCGCACTGGGCAGCGGCACACGCCGTCGCCGGCCCGGGGCGGAGAGAAACGCAGGTGGCACGGCCGACGGCCCGGAGAGACGTGCGGACCAGCGGCTTCCACCTCAGGTTACGCGCGCGTAACCTCCCGGGAATGACCGGAGAGACGACGGTACGTGAGGCCGTGCGGATCCACGGCCAGGACGCGCAACGGCATGCGGTGGGCGCGCTGTTGGAGCGGCTGCGGAGCGACAGCGGCCGGCTCGTGGTGACCGGGGAGCCCGGTCTCGGCCGGACCACCCTCCTTCACTGGGCCGCCCGGTCCTTCGACGCGGGGGCGGTGCTGCGCCTCGGGAACGGACCGGACGGCTTCACGGCCGTCGGCCGGGACGGCGGGCGGACGACGATCCCGAGGGCGACCGGCACCACACCGGAGCGACTGCTCGCGGCCCTGCGGGCGGCGGCCGGTGCCGGCGCCGGCGACGCGCCGCTGCTCGTGTGCGCCGACGACGCGCATCGGTGGGACGCCCCGGCCCGGGCCGCCCTCGGCCGCGCCGCCGGCGACCCGCACGACGGGGGCCGGGTCGGGCTGCTGCTGTCCGTCGCCGGACACCGCGCCGTCGACCCGGAGTTCGCCCACCTTCCCGTCGTACGCCTGGACCCGCTGACGCCGCCGCAGGCCGACGCCCTGCTCGACGAGGTGACCGACGGCGCCGCCGCCCCCGCCGTACGCGAACAGCTGCTGGCCGAGGCGGAGGGGAACCCGGCCCTGCTGCTCGCCCTGGCCCGGCGCCTGTCACCCGCCGAACTGCGCGGCCACCGACCGCTGCCACGGCCCCTGGCCGACGCCGGAACCCTGGCGGACGTGGCGGGCCGGGCCGCACTGGACGGCCCGGACCCGCGGGCGCGGGACCTCCTGCTGACGGTGGCGGCGGCGCTACGGGCGTCGGACGTCCCGGACGTCGACGCGGACCTCGTCCTGACCGCCGTACGGCAGCTGCGGCCCGCCGCGCCCGCACCGGACCCCGAGCAGCCGCCCGAGTACCTGGCCCTCGCGGAGGGCCGGCTCCGCTTCCTCAGCCCGCTGCTCGGCCGCGCCGCCCACGCCACCGCGGCCCCCGGCCGGCGCCGTGCCGCGCACCGGGCCCTCGCGGACGTCCTGGAAGCCCGCGGACACCGGCTGCCCTCACTGCTGCACCGGTCCTGGTCCCTGCCCGGCGGGGCGCCCGTGCCGGCGCTCGCCGACCGGCTGGGGGCGGAGGCCGCCGACGCCGCTGCCGTCGTCTCCCACCGGCAGCGCGCGCTGGCGTACGCCCGGGCCGCCGAGCTGTCGTCGCCCGGCCCGGCCCGGGCGGAGCGGTACACGGCCGCCGCCGAACAGGCGCTGCTCGCCGGGCGGCCGGACCGGGCGCGTCCGCTGCTCGCCGCCGCCCGCGACTGCGGCGGACCGGCCGTGGTACGGGGGCGGGCGGAGCTGGTGCGCGGGCTGACGGAACTGCGGGACGGCCCCGTCGGCGACGCCCACCAGTCCCTCCTGCTGGCCGCGGCCCTGCTCGCCGCCGACGCCCCCGGCCAGGCGGCGACGGCCGCCCTCGCCGCGGCCGACGCGGCATGGTCGGCCGGCGATCTGACGGCGTGTCTGGCGACGCTGGGCGCCGGACCGCGCCCTGCGCAGGAGGGGTCGCCGCCTCACACGTCGGGCCGGTCCGACCGGCCCGACCCCGTGCGCGATCACCGCCTCGGCATGCGGGCGCTGCTGGAAGGGCGGCTCGACCGGGCCGCCGTGCCGCTCGGGCACGTGGTGGACCGGGCGGGCAGCGACGACCGGCCCGAGGGACTGCTGCGGTCGGCGGCGGCCGCCCTGCTGCTCGGGGACGTGGACGCCGCCCGCCGGGCCGGAGCGCGGGCGCTGGCCGCGGCCCGGTCCATCGGGTCGGAGGCACTGGTGCCGCAGGCACTGGAGTACCTGGCCTACGCCGAACTGCGCGCGGGCCGGCACGCGCAGGCCCGGGCCCACGCCGAGGAGGGCCTGCGCACCGCGCTCCGCGCCGGGCAGCGCAACACGGCGGCCCATCACCACGCGGCACTGGCCCTCGCGGCGTCGATCGAGGAGGAACCGGACGTCGTCGCCCGGCACGTGACGGCCGCGCTGACCACCGCGCGGCGGCACGGGCTGGTCCAGGCGGCCACCCTGGCGGAGTGGGCGGCGGCCCGCGCCGACCTCGGGCGCGGCCGACCGTTCGACGCCGCCGACCGGCTCGGTCTGCTGGTCCTGCCCGGGCCCCGGCGCGGCCACTTCGCGGTGTGGCGGCTCGCCGTGCCGTGCTTCGTGGAGGCCGCGGTCCTCGCCGGACGGCACGACGACGCCCGTGCGCTCCTGACGGACTTCGCCGGCTGGGCGGCCTTCGGCGCCGACCCGCAGGCCGCCGCCCAACTGGCCCGCTGCCACGCACTGCTGGCCCCGCCGGACCGCGCCGACGACCTCTACCGGCGCGCCCTGGCCCGCCACGACGAGGCGGGCGGAGACTTCGAACGGGCCCGGACGGAGCTGCTGTACGGCAAGTGGCTGCGCCGCCGTCGCCGGCCGCGCGAGGCCCGCGACCGCCTCGGCACCGCCCTGGCGGGGTTCGAGCGCTGCGGCGCCGGCGTGTGGGCGGAGCAGGCACGCGGCGAACTGCGGGCGCTCGGGGCGGCCTCGCGCGGGGCGGGTGCCGGGGCGCTGACCCGCCTCACGCCGCAGCAGCTGCGCATCGCGCGCCACGTCGCCGAGGGCGCCACCAACCGCGAGGTCGCGCTGAGTCTCGCGGTGAGCACCCGCACGGTCGACTACCACCTGCGGAAGGTGTTCGCGACGCTCGGCGTGCGCTCCCGCCTGGAGCTGGCCCGCATGGTCGAGCAGGCCGAAAAGACCGGTGCACAAGTCTAGGGACCGACCGGACGGTATGCCATCCTGCGGGTAGGACGAGTCAGGGGACGGGCCCCGCACGCGGACAGCCCGCCGCGGGACGGCCCCGGAAAGCCCTAGCCAGGGGGAGGGCCGCCATGCAGCACGCCGTACGGTCACGAGCAGCGATCCGCAGCGGACTCACGCCCGTACCACGCCCGCGCACACCGAGCGTCGCGTCGCTGATCGACGCCGACGCCCTGTACGTCCTGCACCGGGCCGCCCGTGCCCTGCTCGACGACCTCCCCGGCCTCACCGACCGGCTGGTGGCCGCCCTGCACGAACAGGAGCCGGCCTACCGCGCCGCCGCCGCGAAGGACCCCTCCGGGACCTGGCAGGAGGCACACCGCTCGCTGCGGTACAGCGTGAACTCGCTGGTCGATCCGCGCGGTACCCGGGACGCGGCCCGCCGCTGCTCCTGGCGGATCGGCGCCGCCCGCGCCGAACAGGGACTGCCGCTGGACGCCCTGCTGCACGCGTTCCGCCTGGGCGGCTCCCTGGTGTGGCAGGGGCTGATCGAGGAGACCGCCCGCACCGCACCCGAGGACGTCCGCCTGCTGGTGCACGTGGCGGCCGACGTGTGGGACTTCGTCGACGAGCACTGCACCCTCGCCGCGGACGCCTACCGGCAGACCGAGTGGCAGCTCGGGCGGCGCCGCCGCGACCGTGCCCGGCTGCTGGCGGCCGGTCTCCTCGACGGCACCAGCCGCATCGCCGACCTGCCCGAGGCCGCCCAGGTGCTGGACCTGCCGGAACACGGCCGGTACGTCGTCGTCGCCGTGGCCGGCGGGCACCCCGCCCGTCCCGACGCCGCCCGGGCCGCCGCCGTACCCGACGGAACGCGGGTCCACTGGCACGCCGGCACGGACGTCGACTACGGCATCGTCCTGGTCGACGGCGCCGGCGAGGACGTACCGCCGGAACCGGAACCCGTGCCCGCGGCTCCGCCCCCGGGCGTCCGGATCGGCGTCGGCAGTCCCGTCGCCGGGCTGGCCGCGGTGGGCGAGGCGCGCAGGCTCGCCGACACCGCCCTCGGCGTCTGCCCCGAGGCCGGCGGCCGGGTCCGCCTCGCCGACCACCTGCCCGCGGCCCTGGTCGTCTCCAGCCCCGACCTGGGCGGGGCCCTCGCCCAGAAGGTGCTCGGACCACTGCTGCGGCTGGAACCCGCCGACCGGGAGGTCCTGCTGGACACCCTGACCACCTGGCTCGACTGCGACGGCTCGGCACAGCGGGCCGGCGAACGCCTCTACTGCCACCGCAACACCGTGCTCAACCGCCTGCGCCGCTGCGAGCAGCTCACCGGACGCTCCCTGGCCCGCCCGGCCGACCTGGTCGAAATCAGCCTGGCCCTGACCGCCCGCCGACTGCTGCGCGACTAGGCCCTGCCCGGCGGCCCGGGCCACAGCACACCGGCGATGGCTCGTCGACAGCCGCCACCGGGGCCGCGAGGCCCCCCGCCCCTGGGGCAGTCGGCGAGGGGGTGCCGGACTCCGGCGTCCGCAGCGTGATCCGCCGGCTTGTCGCCATGGGCGCGCGGGCTCCGGCGCGTCCGGCTGCGAGGCGGACGAGGGAGCCGGGGCGCCAGCCGCCACCGTCGCCGCCAGGTCCGCCGTCCTTGAGACAGTCGGCGAGGGGTGCGGACCCCGGCCTCCGCGGCGTGAGCCGCCGGCCTGTCCACATGGGCGCGCGGGCTCCGGCACGTCGGGCTGCAGGGCGGAGGAGGGAGCCGGGGCGGCAGCCGTCACCTTCGTCGCGAGGTCCGCGGGCCCTGATGCAGTCGGCGAGGGGGTGCCGGATTCCGGGGCCGTCCGCGGCATGAGCCGCCGGACCGGGGGCGGGAGGTTCCCGGCCGGATCGTCCGTGCCTGGGCATCCGCACAGACTCACCGGCCCCGGACTGGGACGCCGCAGCGACCCGGTCCGGTGGCCCTGTACGGCCCCCGCCGCCCGTGCTGTCGTGAGCTCCCCCCTTCCCCCGTCACCGTGCCGCTCCGGCACGGTCCCAAGGAGCCGCGATGCCCGCAGCACCACCGGACGGCGAACCCGCGCTGCACGTCGAGAGCCTCGACGTGACGTACGGGCGCGCCCTGTCCGCCCTCCGTTCCGTGTCCCTGACCGTTCCGCACGGCGGCGTCGTCGCCCTCCTCGGCGCCAACGGCGCCGGCAAGACGACCCTGCTGCGGGCCGTGTCGGGCACGCTGCGCCTGCACCGCGGCGCGATCACGGCCGGCCGCGTCCGCTACGGCGACACGGTCCTCGACGGCCGGGACCCGGTCGCCGCGGTACGCGCCGGAGTCGTCCAGGTGCCCGAGGGCAGGCGGGTGTTCGCCGGGCTCACCGTCGACGAGAACCTGCGGGCCGGCGGGCTCGGCCTCTCGCGGCGCGCCCCGGCCCAGGTCCGCCAGGCCCGGGACCGCGTCTTCGCCCTCTTCCCGCGGCTCGCCGAACGCACCCATCAGGCCGCCGGCCTGCTGTCCGGCGGCGAGCAGCAGATGCTGGCCATCGGCCGTGCCCTGATGGCCGCACCCCGGCTCCTGCTGCTCGACGAACCCTCGCTCGGCCTCGCCCCGCAGATGGTGCACCGGATCGCCGAGGTGATCCGCGAGATCCACACCCAGGGCACCGCGGTGCTGCTGGTCGAGCAGAACGCCGGCATGGCACTGTCCCTGGCCGACCACGCCCACGTCCTGGAGGTCGGCGAGATCGGGCTGTCCGGACCCGCCGGCGAACTCGCCCGGACGGACGCGGTGCGCCGCCTCTACCTGGGCGAGACCGCCGACGGTCAGGGGGCCGCGTGACCACCCGTACCGCCGCACCTCCCGCGCTCGACGTCCGGGACGTGACCGTGCGCTTCGCCGGCCTCACGGCCCTCGACGACGTCTCCTTCACCGTTGCCCCGGGCACCGTGCACGCCGTCATCGGACCCAACGGCGCGGGCAAGTCCACCTGCTTCAACGTCCTGTCCGGCCTGTACCGGCCCGCCCAGGGCTCCGTACGGCTCGGCGACGCCGAGCTGACCCGGCTCGCCCCGCACCGCATCGCCGCCCTCGGGGTGGCCCGCACCTTCCAGAACATCGTCACCACCCAGGGAACGGTCGCCGACAACCTGATGCTGGGCCGCCACGTCCTGTCCCGCGCCGGGTTCGCCGCCAGCGCCCTGCGCCTGCCGCGGGCGGCGCGCGAACAGCGCGAGCACCTCGCCAGGGCCCGCGAGATCGCCGAACTCACCGGTCTCGGCGAGCACTTCGAGACACCCGTCGCCCTGCTCTCCTACGGCGACCGCAAGCGGGTCGAACTCGCCCGCGCCCTCTGCCTGGAGCCCCGTGTGCTGCTGCTCGACGAACCCGTGGCCGGCATGAACGCCGGCGAACGCGCCCGCACCGCCGAGGTCGTCCGCGACGTCCGCGCCGAACTCGGCCTGTCCGTCGTCCTGGTGGAGCACGACATGGGACTGGTGATGCGCCTCGCCGACGAGGTCACCGTCCTCGACTTCGGCAGGGCGATCGCCCACGGCACCCCCGACGAGGTCCGCCGCGACCCCGAGGTGCTGCGCGCCTACCTGGGCACCGGCACCACGGGGGAGGACGCGGCATGACCGGCCTCCTCGACAACCTCCTCAACGGCGTCGCGCTCGGCTCCGTCTACGCCCTGATCGCCCTCGGCTTCGTCACCATCTTCAAGGCGTCCGGGGTCCTCAGCTTCGCTCACGGCTCCCTGCTGCTGCTCGGCGGCTACCTCGTCGCCGTCCTCCACGACGACCTCGGCTTCGCCGGAGCCCTGGCCCTGGCGGTCGTCGTGACGGCGCTCGTGGCCGGCGCACTGGACCGGCTCGTGCTCCAGCGCGTCGGCACCGACTCCCACGCCGCGCACGTGCAGACCATCGTCACCATCGGCATCGACATCATCCTGGTGACCGACCTGGCCCGCCGCATCGGTGGCGACCTGCTGACCCTGGGCGACCCCTGGGGCGACTCGGTGACCGACCTGGGTCCCGTCACGGTCGCCGACAGCCGCATCGCCGCCATCGTGGTGTCGGCGGTGGCCATCGCGGGGGCGTTCGCCCTCTTCCGGTTCACGCCCTGGGGCCTGTCCCTCAGGGCCGCCGCCGAGGACGCCGAGGCCGCCGCCCTCATGGGGGTACGCCTGACCCGGGTACGTGCGATCGCCTGGTGCCTGGCGGGCGGCCTCGCCGCGCTGGCCGCGGTCTTCCTCGTCGCGTTCCCGGCACCCGGTCTGGAGCGCACCACCGGGCAGATCGCGCTGAAGGCGTTCCCGGCCGCGATCCTCGGCGGCATGGCCTCCCCGGTCGGCGCGCTGGTCGGCAGCATGCTGATCGGTCTCACCGAGGCCCTCGTCGCCGGCTACCAGTCCGACCTGCACGTCCTCGGCGAGGGCTTCGGCGACGTCGCACCGTACGCCGTGATGGTCCTGGTCCTCCTGGTGCGCCCCACCGGGCTGTTCGCGGCGAGGGGAGCGGCCCGTGTCTGACGTCCTCACGTCCGTCCTCCGCAGGCGGGGCGGGTCCCTCCTGCTCGCGGTCCTCCTGTGCGCCCTGCCCTTCTACCTCGACGCCTTCTGGCTGCGCATCGGCCTGTTCTCCATGGCAGCGGCCATCGGCGCCGTCGGGATCGGCCTGCTCAGCGGAACCGCGGGACAGCTCTCCCTCGGCCACGCCTTCTTCCTCGCCGTCGGCGCCTACGGCTACGTGTGGCTCGCGGGCGAGCCCGGACCCGGGCTGCCGCCCGCCCTCGCGGCCGTCCTCGCGGTGCTGCTCGCCGGCGCGGCGGGCGGACTGTTCAGCCCCGTCGCCGGCCGGGTCAAGGGCGTCTACCTCGGCGTGGCCACCCTCGCCCTGGTCTTCCTCGGCCACCACGTCCTGCTCACCGCGGACTCCGTCACCGGCGGTTTCAACGGACGCTCGGTGCCGCCGCTGGAACTCGGCGGCTTCTCCTTCACGGAGACCGACCCCGAACTCACCGTCCTGGGCGTGCCGTTCGGCGCGGAGGAACGACTGTGGTACCTGGGCCTCGCCCTGTTCGCCCTGACCTGGTTCACCGCGCGCGGACTGCTGCGCGGACGCCCCGGCCGCGCCCTCGTCGCGCTGCGCGACAGCGAGACCGCCGCGTCCGTGATGGGCGTGCAGGTGGCCAGGTACCGCTCGGCGGCGTTCGTCGTCTCCTCGATGTACGCAGGCCTCGCCGGCGTCCTGCTGGCGCTCTCCTTCCGCCGCGTCGTGCCCGACTACTTCTCCCTCGCCCTCTCCGTCGACTACCTCGCCATGATCGTCATCGGAGGGCTCGGCTCCGTGGCCGGGGCCACCGCGGGAGCCGTCTTCATCACCGCGCTGCCGCTGCTGATGACCCGCTACGCCGACCAGTTGCCGCTGGTCGCCACCCCCGGCTCCGGCGACGGCTCGATCGGCCCGACCGAGGCCGCCCGCTACCTCTACGGCGCGGCGATCGTCGTGATCCTGCTGTACGCGCCCGACGGCCTGCACGGGCTGGCCCGCCGGACCCGTGCGCGTCTGCGCCGCCGGCGACCCGTCACCGCCCCGTCCGACGCCGGGCCCTCGCCCAGGACCCCCGCCACCACCACCGCACGAGCCAAGGAGCACACCCCGTGAACGTCACGCACCCCAGGCCCCGCACCACCCGGACCGCACTGGCCGCGGCACTGGCCGCCGTGCTGCTCGCGGGCACCGGCTGCAGCTCCAAGGCGGACGACAACGGCGCAGGCGACGGCGCCGACGGCGTCAAGGCCGGCCCCGGAGTCACCGACAAGGCCATCAAGCTGGGCGCGCTGACCGACCTGACCGGCCCCTACGCCACGCTCGGCAAGAGCATCGTGCAGGCCCAGCAGATGTGGGCCGACGAGACCAACGCCGCGGGCGGCATCTGCGGACGCAAGGTCGAGATCGTCGTCAAGGACCACGGCTACGACGTGCAGAAGGCGGTCACCGCGTACGCCGACATCTCCCCGGACGTCGTGGCGCTGCCCCAGGTCATCGGCTCGCCGGTGGTCGCGGCCCTGCTCGACGACATCCAGCGCGACAAGGTCCTGACCTTCCCGCAGGCCTGGGCGGCCTCCCTGCTCGGCAAGGACGCCGTCCAGGTCCTCGGCACCACCTACGACCTCGACATGATCGCCGCCGTCGACTTCCTGACCCGCACCAAGAAGGTCGCCGAGGGAGACACCATCGGCCACGTGTACTTCGAGGGCGACTACGGCGCCAACGCGCTGGAGGGCTCGCAGTGGGCGGCGCAGAAGGCCGGGCTGAAGGTCGTCGGCCAGAAGATCAAGGCCACGGACACCGACCTGTCCGCGCAGGTCTCGGCGCTGCGCAAGGCCGGCGTCAAGGCGGTCCTGATCAGCGCGGGCCCCGCCCAGACCGCCTCCCTCGCGGGCGTGGCCGCCTCCCGGGGCCTGCGCGTACCGATCGTCAGCAGCGCCCCCGGGTACGCCCCGCAGCTGATGAAGACGCCGGCCGCGGCGGCCCTGGAGGCCATGGTGCACGTGGTCAGCGCCGCACCGGCCGTCAGCTCCGACCTGCCGGGCGTGAAGAAGATGGTCGCCTCCTACGGCAAGAAGTACCCCGGCTCACCCGTCGACTCCGGTGTCCTGTCCGGGTACAACGCCGCCCAGCTGATGGGCGCCGACCTGAAGAAGGCCTGCGAGGACGGCAGCCTCGCCCGGGAGGACGTGGTCAAGGCGCACCGCTCCCAGAAGAACGCCGACACCGGCCTCGGCACCCCGCAGGACTTCACCGACGTCACCATGCCCGCGAGCCGGTCCACATACGTGCTGAAGCCGGACCGCAAGGCGGTCGGCGGCGTGGTGAACGTGGAGGAGGCCCACCGGGCGCCCGGGATCGACGAGTACCTGGCCTCGCGCGGCTGACGCGGCGCACGTCTCCCGGTCCGCGGCAGGAGCGCGGACCGGGAGGGCGCCGGTCACCGGAGGCGTGCCCAACCTGCCTGATCCGGGGGCATGTTGTGCGGATTCCGCTCGTGCCCTGGTTTCGGCGAACGCGAGCTCCCTAGGATGTACTCTCTGTCAGGCCGGTGCAGTTGGCGCGGTACGGAGCTGGGGGAACGATGCAAGGCGACAAGCAGCTGTCCACGGAGATCGACGCCAACGTGCCCACGGCCGCGCGTATGTACGACTACTACCTGGGCGGCAAGGACAACTACGCGGCCGACCGCGCCGCGGTCGAGGAACTCGACAAGGTCGTGCCCAGCACGCGCCGGCTCGCCCTGAACAACCGGCGCTTCCTGCAGCGGGTGGTGAAGACCCTCGCGGAGGATTACGGCATCCGCCAGTTCCTCGACCACGGGTCAGGTCTGCCGACGCAGGACAACGTCCACCAGGTGGCCCAGCGCATCGACCCCGAGTCGCGCGTGGTCTACGTCGACAACGACCCGATGGTCCTCGTCCACGGCCGGGCGCTGCTGGACCAGAACGACCGCACCGCCGTCATACACGCCGACATGCGCTCCACCGACGAGATCTTCTCCCACCCGGACACCCGGCGGCTGATCGATTTCTCGCAGCCGGTGGCCGTGCTGTTCAACTCGGTCTTCCACTGCATACCGGACAGCGACACCGACGGCCCGACGGCCGTCGTCCGCCGGGTGAGCGAGCATCTCGTGCCCGGCAGCTACGCGGTGATGTGCCAGCTCGTCAGCGACGACCCGGAGGTCCGCCGGTCCGTCACGGAGTTCATGGACCAGGCGACGCAGGGGCACTGGGGCCGGGTCCGCGAGGAGAAGGACGTCGCGGAGTGGTTCGAGGGCATGGAGATACTCGAACCGGGACTGGTGGAGGTGTCCACCTGGCGGCCGGACAACGAGGTGGCTCCGCGCCAGCTCACGCAGGAGTGGATCGAGTTCGGCGGCGTCGGCCGCCTCCGCTAGCACCGGGGTCCGGGGCCGCGCGCGACGGCGCAGACCGCCCGTGCGGTCCCGTGTGGGGCCGTACTACCGCACGGGGTAGCGCCCGGCCATCGTCGACCGCAGCATCTCCAGGGAATCGCGGGGCGTCAGCGCCTCGTCGGCGAGCCGGTCCAGCGCGAACCGGTACTCCTCGGTCTCGTCGCGGTCCTCCAGGAAGTTGGCGCTCTTGATGTGCTCCAGGTAGACCACGTCGGGCAGATCGATGCCGCCGAAGCGGAGGTAGGTGACCGGGATGGCGGGCGCCGAAGCGTTCGTCACGTTCAGCGGCACGATCTGCAGGGTCACATTGGGGCGTTCGGCCATCTCGACGAGGTGCGTGAGCTGCTCACGCATGACCTCGGAGCTGCCCAGCACCCGCAGCAGCACCGACTCGTCGATGATCGCCCAAAGCTGCGGCGCGTCGGTGCGCAGGAGCAGCTCGGCGCGGCGCATGCGCAGCTCGACCCGGCGCTGCACCTCGGCGGCGGGCGCGTTCGGCAGGCCCCGCTCGACCACGGCCCGGGTGTAGGCCGCCGTCTGGAGCAGGCCGGGAACGTACTGGATCTCGAAGGTGCGGATGGTCGCGGCGGCCTCCTGGAGGCCCACCAGCCGGTCGAACCACTCGGGCATGAGCCGCTTGTCGTAACGCTGCCACCAGCCCGGCTCGCCGGCCCGCCGCAACAGCTTGAGCAGCACCGACGCCTCGTAGGCGTCGGTGCCGTACAGCTCCAGCAGTGCGCGGACGTCGTTCTCCGTCGGCGGCCTGCGGCCCTTGCCCGACTCGATGCGCGAGAGCTTCGCCGGGCTGAACCCCAGCTCGCGCGCCGCCTGCTCCTGGGACAGACCGGCGTCGTCGCGGAAGCCCGCCAGCTGGACGCCGACGAGCATCTTCAGCAGGGTCGGCGCCGGCTCGGGCCGGTCGAGATACGGTTCGAGACGGGAGATGCGATGCGACGAGGCGGACATCCTGGCTCCCAGCAGACCGGCAGACTTGAGAAGCACACTATCTCATCCCGTCGGTCGCCCGCGCATCCGCCGGTGGAATTCGGCTAGTTGGGCTCCGTTTCGCCGCCGCTGCCCCGTCGGCGACTCTCCCGGGCGTCTCACAGCAAGTGGTCGAACTCGCCTTCCTTCGCCCCGGCCAGGAAGGCAGCCAGCTCCGCCGAGGTGTAGACGAGCGCCGGGCCGTCCGGGTCGCGGGAGTTGCGCATCGCGATGCCTCCGTCCACGAGGGCGACCTCGACGCAGTTGCCCTCGGCATTGCTGTGCCGGCTCTTCATCCAGCAGGCGTCCAGCGAGCTGGCCTGCACTCCGTTCCGTGGCACCGCGGTCTCCTTGCCGTTCGGGGGAGCGGGCCGCATCTCACCGGCCCCTCACGAGCTCCCGGCCGATTTTTTCCGCGCAATTTCTCGTGCAATTGCACGCGAGCGCTGTCTGCGTGGATAATAGCCGTGGCGTCAACCCCCGGTTGTGCGCCCTCTGCTGACGTCGCATCAGGGAGATGCCGTGCCATCACCTGCGCACCGAACCCTCCGTCCGCTCGGCGAGCCCGCGTCGGGGGCACTGCGCACCGCGCGCGGCGGGGAGGGGTTCATCCGGCACCCCGGACACCTGACGCCGACCAGCCCTCACACCTGACCCGACTGCCGCGGAAGGGCCCCACACCATGCGCAGCGCTCCGACCCCACGCCCGAGCACCGAGCGCACCGATTTTCAGACGCCGTCGTCCGGACCGGCCGGCAGGGCCCCCCTCGCCGGGCTGGACCGGGTGCCCTGGGACGAGATCCAGGACTCCAGCGGCTCCGCGGCGGCCATTCCCCGCCTGCTGGAGAACGTCGCCTGGGGCGACCCGGAGACCGCCGCCGCCGCGCTCGGCGATCTGCGTAAACGCATCTGTCAGTACGGCTTCGTCGTCGAGCAGGCGACCGCCGCGACGGTTCCCTTCCTGTGGGAGCTGGCGCAACGGCCCCAGGTGAACTGCCGGGCGCAGATCATCCAACTGCTCAAGAACATCGCCGACGCCCGGCAGTGGGAGAGCACGGCCGCCGTCTATCCCAAGCTGCTCAACCACCGGGAGAACCCCGTGGCCTGGGAGCGCGCGGCGCGGCAGGCCGTGCGCGCCCGGCGGGGCGCCCTGCGGGGCCTGCTGGCCGAGGGCGACACCGAGATCACCCGGGCCACCACCGAACTCGCCCGCACCCTCGGGGACTGAGACCCGCGCCCTCCGCGGGGGAGAAGGCGCGGGTCTCCTCCCGGCGTACGCGACGGTGTGGCGCACTCCTGGCCGACGGGGTAAGAAAGCGCTTGCCCCAGATCTTGGCGACCAGGAGGACCACGCCGATGGCGTCGTCGTTGGAAAGACCCCTCGACCACCGGTACCGCGGTGAGCACCCGATACGCACGCTCTTCTATCTCTTCCGCGCCGACCGCCGCCGCCTCGCCGGGGCGGTCGTCGTCTTCACCGTCAAGCACAGCCCCGTGTGGCTGCTGCCCCTGATCACCGCGTCCATCATCGACACCGTCGTCCAGCACGGCCCGATCGGCGACCTGTGGACCAGCACCGGGATCATCATGTTCATCCTGGTGGTCAACTACCCGCTGCACGTGCTGTACGTCCGCCTCCTGTACGGCAGCGTCCGCCGGATGGGCACCGCTCTGCGCTCCGCGCTGTGCACGCGCATGCAGCAGCTCTCCATCGGCTACCACTCGCGCGTCAGCGCCGGCGTGCTGCAGGCCAAGGTCGTCCGGGACGTGGAGACCGTGGAGCAGATGGTCCAGCAGACCGCGGAGACCGGGCTCGGCGCGCTGACCGTCCTCACCGGCGGGCTGGTCATCATCGCCGTGCGGACACCGGAGTTCCTGCCCGTCTTCCTCGTCGTGGTGCCCGCCGCCTCCCTTCTCGTGGCCCGGCTCAGGGCACGGCTGCGCACCCACAACGAGCACTTCCGCCACGAGGTCGAGACCCTCTCCTCCCGGGTCACGGAGATGACCCGGCTCATCCCGGTCACCCGCGCCCACGGCCTGGAGGGCAAGGCGCTGCGCCGCATGGACGGCACGCTGCACCGCCTGCTCACCTCCGGACTGCGACTGGACCTGGTCAACGGCCGGTTCGGCTCGCTGGCCTGGGTCGTGCTCAACGTGGTCGGTGTGCTGGTCCTCGCCGGTGCCGCGCTGATCTCGTACTACGACGTCTGGGGCGTCACCGCGGGCGATGTCGTCATGCTCAGCGCGTTCCTGACCACCCTCACCAACTCGACGACGACGCTGGCGGGGCTGGCCCCGGTCATCACCAAGGGCCTGGAGTCCGTCCGTTCGGTCGGCGAGGTGCTCCAGGCGCCCGAACTGGAGGACAACGAGGGCAAGGCCGAGCTGACCTCGCTGCGCGGGGCCGTCACGTTCGAGAACGTCGGCCACGCCTACGACGGCGACGGACGGCCGGCCGTACGGGACTTCACGCTCGCGGTCGAACCCGGCGAGACCGTCGCGCTGGTGGGGGCGTCCGGCGCCGGCAAGTCCACCGTGCTCAACCTGGTGATCGGCTTCCTGCGCCCCACCTCGGGCCGGCTGCTGCTCGACGGCGTCGACATGAACACCCTGGACCTGCGCACCTACCGGCGGTTCGTCTCGGTGGTGCCGCAGGAGTCCATCCTCTTCGACGGCACGATCCGGGAGAACGTCGCGTACGGCATGGACGACGCCGACGAGGAGACGGTGCGCGCGGCGCTGCGCGACGCCAACGCGCTGGAGTTCGTCGACCGGCTGCCCCAGGGCCTCGACACCCTCGTGGGGGAGCACGGCGCCCGGCTGTCCGGCGGGCAGCGGCAGCGCCTGGCCATCGCCCGCGCCCTGATCCGCGACCCCAAGGTACTGATCCTGGACGAGGCCACGTCGGCCCTGGACACCCGGTCGGAGGCGCTGGTCCAGCAGGCGCTCGCCCGGCTGCTGCGGGGACGCACCACGTTCGTCGTGGCGCACCGGCTGTCCACCGTGCGCGGCGCCGACCGGATCGTGGTGATGGGGGACGGCCGGATCGAGGAGACCGGCACCCATGAGGAACTCCTGCGCAGGGGAGGGGCGTACACGGCCCTGCACAGCGGTCAGGTCGCCTGACGGGGATTTCTGCCGCAGGGCCCCGTCCGGCGGCCGCAGCCGGACGGGGCCCGCCGCGAACCGAGCCGGAAGCCCTCATCGGGGCGCACCGGGGAGCGGTCAGGCCGGTTCCCGCCGGGTGCCGAGGACGCCGGCGGTGAAGTCCGCCAGCTGCGCCCGCAGGCGGTCGCGCGGCACGGACTCACGGCCCGCCAGGTGCTCCACGAGATCGGCCCGGGTGGCGGCGAGCAGCGCATGGGCGGCGAAGCCGCCGTCGCCGTGGCCGGGAACCTGCTCCAGCAGGCCGCGCAGCAGGGCGTGCCAGCGCTCGTAGTGCGCCGCCCCGTACGGGCTGTCGCTGCCGGTCCCTTCCAGGGCCAGCGCGAGATGGCGGTTGTCGAGCTTGAAGCAGAGCAGGGCGTCGAGGAGCGCGGGCACGCGCAGGTGCGGCGGGGCGGAGGGGCCCAGCGGCGCCGGGCCCGACGTGACGGCTTCCTCGACCGGCTCCAGGCGCGCCTCGTACAGCGCCCGGATCAGGCCGACGCGGTCGCCGAAGGCCCGGAAGAGCGTCCCCTTGCCGACGCCTGCCTCCGCCGCGATGTCGGCCATGGTGACGTCGTCGGGGCGGTCGCAGCGGGCGAAGAGGGCGTCGGCGGCCTCCAGGACGGCCGCCCGGTTGCGGACGGCGTCCTTGCGGGGCTTGCGCTCGGGCACGTGCCTGCTCCTTTGCAAAGCGGACCGGTGGTCCGTATTGTTTAAAGCGGACCTGAAGTCCGGATTCTACTGGAGAGGGACACCCATGCCCGCACACATGCCCCCGGCGGAGCTGTACCGCCACAGCCTGCGTCTGCTGCTGGACAAGAACATCCCCGACTGGGTCGCCCTGTGGGCCGAGGACGGCGTCATGGAATTCCCCTTCGCCCCCGAGGGCTGGCCGGTCCGGCTGGAGGGCAGGGAGGCCGTCGCCGCCTACATGCGCCACTACCCGGACCACATCGACCTGCACGACTTCCCCGACGTGCGGATCCACCGGACCGCCGACCCGGAGGTGATCGTGGTCGAGATGCGCGGTGCCGGCCGCCTGGTGGAGACCGGCGCGCCCTTCGAGGCGACCTACATCGCCGTGGTCACCGTCCGCGAGGGGCGCATCGCCCACTACCGCGACTACTGGAACCCCCTCGTCGCCGCTCAGGCCGGCGCCGACTTCGCCGGGAGCGCCCGATGAGCACCACCGGAACCGTCCTGGTCACCGGGGCCACCGGCACGACCGGCAGCCGTACCGCCGCCCGGCTGATCGCCGCCGGTCACCGCGTGCGGGCCGCGAGCCGGCGTGCGACCCCGCTCCCCGGCGCCGAGCCGGTCCGCTTCGACTGGTACGACCCCGGCACGCACGGCCCCGCCCTGGAGGGGGCCGACCGCGTCCACCTCGTCCCGCCCGTGGGCGACGGCGACCCGGCCGCGGTCATGCTGCCCTTTCTCCGGCGGGCCCGTGCCGCCGGTGTGCGCCGCGTGGTGCTCCTCAGTTCCTCGGCCATCCCGGAGGGCGGCCCGGCGGTCGGGGCGGTGCACGCGGCCCTGCCCGGCCTGTTCGACGAGTGGGCGGTGCTGCGGCCGTCCTGGTTCATGCAGAACTTCACCGGCACGCACGCCCACGCCGTCAGCATCCGCGAGGAGGGTGTCATCATGACGGCCGCCGGGAGCGGCAGGGTCGGCTTCGTGGACGCCGATGACATCGCGGCCGTCGCCGTACGTGCGCTGACCGACGACGACGCCCCCGGCACGGACCTGATCCTCACCGGGCCCGAGGCGCTCGGCTACGACGACGTCGCGGCGATCCTCGGCGACGTGCTCGGCCGGCCGGTGGTCCACCGCCGCCTGACCTACGAGCAGATGCGTGACCGCCTCACGGCGCAGGTGCCGCCCGATTTCGCCGCGATGCTGGCCGGCATGGACCGCGCCATCGCCGACGGGGCCGAGGACCGGACCACCGACGTCGTCGAGCGCCTCACCGGCCGGCCGCCGCACGGCTTCCGCGCGGTCGTCGAACGGGAGTTGGTGCGCGGAGGGTGATCCGGCCGGCCGGTGCGCCGGGTGCCGTTGTTGCATCCCCTTTCGACTGCTTCGTCCTCCGTTTTGATTGATGATCGGTCAGGAATCGAAAGATTTCGGTCAATCGGAAGCGGGGGCGCGCATGATGTGAATGTTTCGGCTGTGTCCGGGCATACGCAGCGAAAAATCGAGAGAGGGGCGCTACGTGCTCGAACCGGACCCGAAGGTCGTCAGAGAGGTGCTGACGCGCTACGCGTCGCTGCGGATCGCTCAGGCGGAGCGGGAGAGGCCGGCGACGGCGCGCGAGCTGGCGGACGTGAGCTACACCCTGTGCGTGATGATGGCGACGACCAGCATCCACGACGCGGTGGCCAAGGCGGACGCCCTGCTGCTCGCCAAGGGACGGACCGCCGTGGCCGAGGCGGCGGAGGCCGAAGGGGAGAAGGACCTGCCGCTGGCCGTGTGACACCTCCCTCCGCGGAGTCCGCCCGCGCTCGCGGCCGGCGAACCGGGCCGTCCGCCCCCCGCGAGACCGTGCCCGAGGTCATGTCACCTCATCGGTGGAAGATGCACCCACCCGGTGGACGGACGCCTAGACTTCTCGGGCGCGCCTCCGTGCGGGGGCGGACGACACGAAAGGCACGTTGACGGGTGTTCCAGGATTCCCCCATCTACGACCGACTCGTCGCCGAATGCGGTGACGTCCCCACGCAGGTGCGCCGGGAGGCCGAGCGCGTGAACCGGGAACTGGAGGTCGTCCTGCGCCCGTTGCACGCTCCCGGCCACGGGCCCGGCGCCGAGCGCCCGCCGTCCCCGGGCAACGGCTGGCAGCGCACCGCCCTGCTGCCCGGCCCGCGCCACCACTGACGGGGCTCCTTCAACGGGCCGTGCTCCGCGCGTCGTCGGCGGGCGCCTGATCCCCGGGCCCGGGCCGGGCCAGCCACTCGGCGATGGTGCGGGCGATCGGCTGGCCCGTGTCCACCTCGACGAAGCCGAACTGCCCCGACTGGTTGCACTCCAGGAACCACCAGGTCCCGTCGCCGTCCTCGGCGAAGTCGAAGGCGCCGTAGGCGAGTCCGGCCTCGCGGATGTAGGCGCGGACGGTCTCGGCGACGCGCGGCGGCACCTCGGCCGGGCGCCACGGCTCGCCGGACGGGTCGAAACGGACGTCCACCTCGTCGGCGTCCGGCCCCGCGGCGACGGTCCTGCGCGCGGCCAGCAACCGGTCGCCCACCACGGTGAGGCGGATGTCGGCCCGCTTGGCGACCCGCCGCTGCAGCAGCGTCGGGCCGAGGGCGACGGCCGAGAAGTCGGCCTCCGGGGAGACCCTGCTGGTGGGCACGGCCCGGGGCGGATCCTGTGGATGCGCCCCCGACACGGGCTTGACCACCAGATCCGGGTAGCGCTCGGCGAACTCCCGGGCCGCCCGCGGGAACGTCGTGATCAGCGTGGCGGGAACGGGCAGGCCGCACTGCTGCGCCAGCCGCAGCTGCCAGGGCTTGTGACGGGCCCGGCGGGCCGCGTCGGGATGGTTCATCCAGCGCGCCCCGCAGCCGCGGAGCATGCCGTAGAGCGCCTGGGCCGACTCCTCGGTCAGCCATGCCGAGGGCGTGGCCGCCCGAGCGGCCGGATCCCCCGGTCTGCGCACCCAGACCGAGCGCAGCCCGCCGATGCTCACCAGGCGGCCCCCGGACGACAGATGGCCGCGGAAGGAGCCGTGCACGAACTCCCCGGAGAGCGAGACGGAAGCCGTCAGGTCGGCCGGGTCCAGGCGGACCACCGGCACCCCCGCCGCGTTCAGGTGCACGACGACCATGTCGGCCGTGACGTCCTCGTCAGAGGTCAGGATCAGCACGGTCATTCTCGACGGTCCGTGTTCAGTCGTCGAAGTGGGTCTTCGAGCCCGCGGTGGACGTCGTGGTCCCCAGTTCCCTCAGCAGGGCGTGGTCACAGGCGGCCACGCGCCCGTCGAGGAGTACGTTCAACTGCAGCCCGCTGTCGTACACGTAGGGAGTGGTGGCTTCCAACTCCACTGCGGGCCGTGCGTAGTTGAGCGCGAACGGTTGCATCGTCTCTCCCTCGTCGGTGCTGCGCCGATCAAGCGATGGTCCCTGTGCGCCGTCGCCTGGTCCGCCGACTTCCTTCGGCTTCCAGAGACTTATACGAATCGAACGAGTGAATGGTTTCCTTACGCAGCGTAGTCGTGGGGCCCGCTCGCGCCCGGGCGGCGGCCCGCGGTCCGCCGCAGCTCGCCGAGAGGCCGCGCACAGTGCGCGGAGCGAGGATCGGTACGCCGCCGGGTGCACGGACTGCGCACCGGGCCGGCCGGAAGCGCCACGGTCCTACCCACCCCGCCCCTTCTCGTCGTGCCGTGGCGCACGCCCCCACTCTCTGGATTCCCTCTCGGGCCGCCGATATGGCTGTGCGACGGCTCTCTCCTCCCCGTGGCCCACCCCGAGTGGCACAGCGCGGCGGGCGCGCCTAGAAATGGTGACCAAGTCGCGTGTCGCAGGTCGGGGACGCAGGAGCGGCCGCATCCCATCCCACGGAGAGATCATGACCACCGGCTCGTCATCCGCCCGTCCGTCCGAGTACGTCATAGCCCCCGACGACGACCTCCCGGACATCCTCGACGAACAGTGCCCGACTCCGGAGCCCGCCCCTCCGGACGCGGCGACGGCGGCCCACGGCGACCCCGTCGGCGACCTGGTGCGGGCCGCCGTGGCCGACCGGCCGCTGGAGGACGTCGCCGACCTCATCACGACGCTGGAGCGGTCCCCCGAGCACGCGCGGGCCACCGTCGACGCCCTCCGCGCGGTCGGCGTGAGCCGCTCCGTCGAGGACGTCACCCGGCTGGCCGGCCTGCTGACCCGGCCGCCGCGCAGCCCCGACAGCGCGGACGAGGCGATCCGCGCCGCCGCCGCATGCCGTTCGGTGGAGGAGGTGTCCCGGCTGATGGAACTGCTGCACCGGACGCCGCTGGAACCGCACTGCGGCCAGGAGGCCGTGCGGGCCGCGGCCACCGGCCGGCCCGTCGAGGACCTGGTGCGGCTGATCGGACGCCTGGCCGAGAACGGACGGGCGCACCCGGACCGGCCGGCGGCCGCACTCCCACCGCTCCCGGAGGAGACCGGCGACGCGCGGGCGCCGCAGCGGGCCCGCCGGTGGTCGAGGTTCACCGCTGTGCCGGGTGCGGGGATCCGAGCCCGCCGGGAACGCCGAAGGGACCCGCGCCCGGCGCGCGACCGCGCCGGGCGGCACCCCGCGAGGGGACCGGTCTGGCCGACCAGGCTCACCGTCGCCGCCCTCGCCGGGTGCGGGGTCGCCTACTTCCCGCTGCACCAGAACGGCGCGTCCCCCCGTGCCTACGGACTCGCCCTCGGTCTGTCGGCGCTCTGCCTGGTGCTCGCCCTGCTGCTGACGGTGCGGCCGGCCGTACCGATGCTCGCCGCGGCCGTCGTCGGACCGGCGGCCCTGGCCATGGCCAAGCAGTACGGCAGTGCCGCGCCCTCCGCGCGCGTCTCCCCGGCGGTGGAACTGACGCTCGCGCCGACCTGGATCGCCGTTCCCGTCGCGGTGTGCGCCTCGCTGGTCGCGCTGACCGCCCTGTGCGTACGGAGTGCCCGGCAGGCGCCGGACAGGCCCTGGCCGGCGCGCCCGATCGCCCGGGCGAGCCGCGCCGCGGACTGACCGCCCGCCCACGAACCGCCGCTGCCGGCGACCCCCGCGTCCGGGTCGCCCCGGCCCCGCCGCTGAGCCGGAGGCCGGCCCGGGCGTCTGGCCTGACCCGACCCGCTCGGGTCAGGCACCCAACGTGCCCGCCGGGTGCTCGTGTCCGAGCAGACCGGTCAGCACCCGGTCCGGAGTGAGCGGGAGTTCACGGAAGCGGACACCGGTGGCATGGTGCACGGCGTTGCCGACGGCCGCCGCCGTCCCCACGATGCCGATCTCGCCGATCCCCTTGCTGCCCATCGGGTTGAGATGGGCGTCGTCCTCCTCGACCCAGTGCGCCTCCACGGCCGGCACGTCCGCGTGCGCGGGCACGTGGTACGAGGCCAGGTCGGACTGGGTGAAGTCGCCGAACGCCGGGTCCATCGTGCTGTCCTCGGTCAGCGCCATGCCCAGGCCCATCGTCATTCCCCCGATGAACTGGGAGCGCGCCGTACGGGCGTTGAGGATGCGTCCCGCCGCGAACACGCCCAGCAACCGGCGCACCCGTACCTCACCGGTGACCGTGTCCACCGCGACCTCGGCGAAATGCGCCCCGAAGGCATGCCGCGACCAGGGACTGTCCGCGTCGGCCTCGCCCGAGGTGTCGGCGGTCGCCGTGACGCCCTCCGCGGGCAGCGGCCCCGAGTGCCCGGCCAGCCGGTCCCGCAGCCGGACGCACGCCCCGTGCACGGCCCAGCCCCAGGAGGCGGTGCCGGACGAGCCGCCGGCCAGCGTCGCGGCCGGCAGGTCGCTGCTGCCCACCTCGATGCGGACCCGCTCCAGCGGCACGCCGAGGGCGTCGGCCGCGATCTGCGCGAGGACCGTGCGGGCCCCCGTGCCGATGTCGGTGGCGTTGACGCGCACCAGGAAGGCGCCGTCGGGCAGGGCCTGCGCCGACGCGGTGGACGGCGCGACCAGCACCGGATACGTGGCCGCGGCCACCCCGGTACCCACCAGCAGGGGCCCCTCGGCGCGCGACCGGGGCCGTGGGTCGCGCCCGGACCAGCCGAACCGGCGGGCGCCCTCGCGCAGACACTCCACGAGATGCCTGCTGCTGAAGGGCTTGCCGCTGTCCGGCTCGGTCTCCGGCTCGTTGCGGATCCGCAGCTCCACCGGATCCATGCCGAGCTCGGCGGCGAGCTCGTCCATGGCGGACTCCAGCGCGTACATGCCGGGCGACTCGCCCGGTGCGCGCATCCAGGACGGCGTGGGCACGTCCAGCCGGGCCACCCGGTGCAGCGTGCGGCTGTGGGGTGCCGCGTACATCACGCGCGAGGGCACCGCGGCCTGCTCCACGAACTCCTTGACGCGCGAGCTCTGCGTCGTCACCTCGTGCACCAGGGACGTGAGCCGGCTGTCGGCCCCGGCACCGAGGCGGAGCCGTTGCAGGGTCGGCGCGCGGTGGCCGACGACGGCGGGCAGGAAGCGGCGTGGCAGGGCGAGCGTGACCGGACGGCCCGTGTGCCTGGCCGCCATCGCGGCGAGCACCACGTCGGGGCGGGGCGTGCCCTTGGAGCCGAAGCCCCCGCCGACGTGCTCGGCGGTCACCGAGATCCGGTCCTCGGGCAGCTCGAACATCGCGGCCAGCGCGGCCCGCACCGCGTTGGTGCCCTGGCTGGAGGTGCGCACCACCAGCCGGTCGCCGTCCCAGAACGCGGTGCTGGCATGGGGTTCCATGGGGTGGTTGTGCAGCGGCGGCACCCGGTACTCGACGTCCACCCGGGTCGCCGACGAGGCGAACGCGGCATCGGGATCGCCGTGTTCGCTCACGGCCGGGTAGCCTCCGTTCGCCTCCCGGGGCACATAGGCCTGCGGATGCGACGCCGTCAGCGTCACGTCGTGGGGCTCCTCCTCGTAGGTGACGCGGACGGCGGCCGCCCCGGCCCGGGCCGCCTCCAGGGTCTCGGCGACCACCAGGGCCACGAACCAGCCACGGTGCGGTACCCGGGGGCTCTGCAGCACGGCCAGGACGGGATCGTCCGGTTCGGCGAGCCGGGGCGCGTTCTCGTGCGTGAGCACCGCGAGCACGCCGGGCAGCGCGAGCGCCGGCCCGGGGTCGATGCCGGTCACCCGGCCCCGCGCGACCGTCGCCGGAACGGGCCGGCAGTGGGCGCGGCCCGGGAAGTCGAACTCGGCGGCGTACCGGGCGGTGCCGGTGACCTTCTCCCGCCCCTCCCGGCGCTCGGCGGGAGCGCCCAGGACGGTCTCGGTGCCGGTCATGGAGTCCTCCTCGTGGACGCCGGTTCCATCAGGTCACGGCCGGCGGCGCGAGCCGGCCCAGTACGTCCAGGGCGAGCCGGCGGGCCAGCGGAACCTTGTAGGCGTTGTCCTGCAGCGGCTCGGCGGCGGCCAGTTCCAGGTCGACGGCGTGCTCGAAGGCGGCCGTCGTGGGCGCCGCGCCCAGCAGCGCCTCCTCGGCCCGCCGCGCCCGCCAGGGCCGGTGCGCCAGCGCCCCGAAGGCGATCCCGACGCGGTCCACCACGCCGTCCGCCAGATGCAGCACGACGGCGACGGAGGCCAGGGCGAAGGCGTACGACGCCCGGTCCCGGGCCTTGCGGTACGCCGACGCCGGCCCGGCCGAGCCGGCCGGCAGGACCACGCCGGTGATCAGCTCGCCGGGGCGGATCTCGGTGTCCCGCTCCGGATGGTCGCCGGGCAGCCGGTGGAAGCCGGCGGCGGGCACGCTGCGGGCGCCCTCGGTGCCGTACAGCTCGACACTCGCGTCGAGGGCGGCCAGCGCCACCGCCATGTCGGACGGGTTGGTGGCGATGCACTGGTCGGAGTACCCGAGGACGGCATGGTCGCGGTGCACGCCCTGGAGCGCGCCGCACCCGGTGCCGGGCTCGCGCTTGTTGCACGGCTTGGACAGGTCCTGGAAGTACGGGCAGCGGGTGCGCTGGAGCAGGTTGCCGCCGGTGGTGGCGGCGTTGCGCAGCTGCCCGGAGGCGCCCGCGAGCACCGCCTGGGACAGCGCGGGGTAGCGGTCGCGGACCAGGGGATGGGCCGCGAGGTCGCTGTTGTGCACCATCGCCCCGATGCGCAGCGAACCGTCGGGCAGCTCCTCGACGCCGCCCAGCGGAAGCCGGTTGACGTCGACGAGGGCGGCGGGTGCCTCGACGCCGAGCTTCATCAGGTCGACGAGGTTGGTGCCGCCGCCGAGGTAGCGGGCGCCGGGATGGGCGGCGAAGGCGTCGGTGGCCTCCTCGACGGTGCCGGCCCGGACGTAGGCGAAGGGTTTCACGGGATCACGTCCTCCACGGCGTCGGCGATGCGCGGATAGGCACCGCACCGGCACAGGTTGCCGCTCAGCCGCTCCCGGATCTCGTCGCGGTCCAGCGGGACGGGCTCGCCGGAGGGCGCGGCCGCGTCCGTGACGTGCGAGGGATGCCCGGCCGCCGCCTCGGCCAGCGCGCCGACGGCGGAGCAGATCTGGCCCGGGGTGCAGTATCCGCACTGGAAGGTGTCGCGTTCCAGGAACGCCCGCTGCACCGGGTGCAGCTCCTCGCCGTCCCCGGCGAGGCCCTCGACGGTGGTCACGTCGCTGCCGTCCAGCGCGACGGCGAACAGCAGGCAGCTGTTGACGCGCCGGCCGTCCACCAGGACCGTACAGGCCCCGCACTGCCCGTGATCGCAGCCCTTCTTGGCGCCCGTGAGCCCTAGGTCCTCCCGCAGGAGGTCCAGCAGGACGCGCCGGTGGTCGACGACGAGGGTGTGCGGTTTGCCGTTGACCCGGAGCGTGGTCTCCGAGTGGTGGGTCTCCGGGGAGCGGGAGCCGGCGCTCGCGCGATCGCTGTCCATGGCGTCGATGACCTTCCGGGACGTGCCGAGCAGCTGTCCGGTCCGCGTATCCAGGTTCCGCGGGCTGACACGTCGGCAGCTCCCCGGCCGTCCGGTGATCTCCGCGAGGCCCGGCCCACGGGGTGTCCGCAACGCCGCCTCTGCCGCGCGACGTCCGGCATGCCGGGCTTGGCTCGCGTGGGCGGGGCCCCCACCGCCGCGCCGGGCGGCCGTCCGGGAACCAGTGAGCGGGCGTCCGGCCGGCGCTCCTCGGCCCGCGGCCGGCGAGGCCCCGGAGCACGCACCGGAACCGTGGGACCCGCCCGCCAGGCGGACGACGCGACACCTAGGGTGTCGGCCATGAGCACGGGAATCGACCACCTGACGGAACCGGCCCGCATCGTCCGCGACGCCTACGAGGCCCTGGCGGCGGTCGTCCGCCCGCTCGGGGACGAGGAGTCCTGGCGGCCGACCGGCTGCACCGGATGGGCGGTGCGCGATCTGCTCTTCCATCTGACCGGCGACGCCCAGCGCGCCCTGGTGGCCCTGCACACGCCCGCCACCGACCCGCCCGACCGCGACGCCGTGACGTACTGGCGGGACTGGGCGCCCGACCCCGTCGGCGCCGCGCACGGACGGCGCTGGAACCGCGTCGCCGCGAGCATGTTCCTGGACTTCCGTCAGCTGAAGGAGCTGTACCTGGAGACGGCCGCGGCCGCCGTGCGGGCCGCCGCGGCGACCGGGCCGGACCGGCCGGTGGCCACCCAGGGCCACGTCCTGACCGCGGGCGACCTGATGATCACCCTCGGCGTCGAGGCGGCCGTCCACCACCTCGACCTGACCGTCGCCCTGCCCGGCGCGCCGGGGCCGTCACCGGCCGGCCTGGCAGCGGTCCGCGCCACGCTCGACGGCCTGCTGGGCCGGCCCGTCCCCCTGGACTGGAGCGACGAGCACTACGCCCGCGCGGGCACGGGGCGCACGCCGCTGACCCGGGCCGAGCGGCGCGCCCTGGGCGCCGACGCCGACCGCTTCCCGCTGTTCAGCTGACCGGCCGGTCCTCGGACGCCGTCCGGTCGGTGTCCGCGGCCGGGCCGGCCGAGTCGTCGCCGGGCGCCGGGCGCGGGGTCTTCGCGGAGCCGCGGAACCGTTCCAGGGTGCGGGTGAGCTGGCGGAGCGGGGAGACGGGGTGCGGCACGGCCGGCCGGGGCGCCGGGGCGGCCCGTTCCGCGTCGCGGTAGGCGGCCAGTGCCTCGTTGGCCCGTTCGGCCGCCTCCCGGTACAGGTCCCGGGACTTCGTCATGGCCTCCAGCGCCTCGGCGTACATGGCCACCAGCTTGCGCTCCCGGGCCAGTTCCTCCTCCAGGGTCAGCAGCCGCCAGTCCTCCCGCAGCGCGGTCAGCGCCTCCTCGGCGCCGTCCGGCAGCGGCCGGGGCAGCTCGGCGAAGGCCGTCACCGCGGCGATCAGCTCGGTGGGCTCGGAGCCGTCCAGGAAGACGGTGCGTACGGAGAACCTCCCGGCGTCGTACTCCGACGGCGCCGGGCTGCCGGGCAGCACCACGGCCCCGCCCCGCGGCACCTGGACGCCGAGGTCGTCCAGCGCCCAGTTCACGACCCGCAGTTGGTGGGGCGCGGCGCGGTGCTCCACGACGCGGTGCCGCAGGCTCGCCGGCAGACGCCCGGCCAGCGGCACCCTGCCCCGGTGGTCGGTCGTCATCGCCTCGTGCACGACGACGTGGATGTTCCACGGGCTGTGCCCGGCGTCCTTGAGCAGCCGGCGGACCGCCTTGTCGTCGTCGGGCAGGGTGTTGATCCCGCGCAGCCGCAGGCCCGTGGCGGCGTCGCGGTCCCAGGTGACGTCCGGATCGTCGGGCCAGAACATGGCCGCCGGGGACGGCCAGGCCGGGTCCCAGACCTCCTCCGCCTCCGCCAGCAGGGTCCACTCCTGCCCGCCGGCCGTGGCGGGCGCCATGATCAGCCGGGCGCGCACGGTGACGGCACCGGCCGCCTTCCAGCGTGCTTCGAAGATCCGTGCGTCGTCGGTCCCGTCCTCCGGCGGTTCGAGGAAGTCGTCGATGGCCCGGCTTTCCTTGCGCTGCTGCAGGGTGTGCCGTACGACGTCCTCCGCCGCCGTACCGACGTGGCGGCCGCGAGCCGGCCACACCGTGGGCGGAGTCATGGTTCGGGCGGTGCGAGAGGTCGGCATGAGTCCATCTGGGAGCGGGGGCACGTGCGAAGGCCAGTATCGTCGCCGCAGGTCAAGGGAAGCCACTCGGGGTCCGCCGAGCGGGGGGCCGTGAACCGGCCACGGTGCGGCCGTCCGTGCCGCGGGCGGATCGTCGGCGAAGGTGGGCGGGACGACGGCGCAGGCCGTACGGCACGACAAGGAGCGACCTGATGAACCTGGACCTCGACGGGCGGACCGCACTCGTGACGGGCTCCTCCCAGGGCATCGGCGCGGCGATCGCCGCCGGGCTGGCCCGCGCCGGCGCCCGCGTGGGCGTCAACGGCCGTGACGCCGGCCGGCTGGAGCGGAGCGTCGAAGAACTGCGCACCGCGGTGCCGGAGGGCGACTTCGTGCCCGTGGCGGCCGACCTGGCGACCGAACAGGGCGCGGACCGGGCCGTCGGGACGCTGCCGGACGTCGACATCCTGGTGAACAACCTCGGCGTCTTCGGCGCCGTGCCCGCCCTGGAGATCAGCGACGACGAGTGGCGGCGCTACTTCGAGATCAACGTCCTCTCGGGCGTCCGGCTCACCCGCGCCCATCTCCCCCGGATGAGGGAACGGGGCTGGGGCCGGGTGATGTACATCGCCAGCGACTCGGCCGTCGTCATCCCGGCCGAGATGATCCACTACGGCATGTCCAAAACGGCACTGCTCGCGGTGAGCCGCGGCTTCGCCAAGGAGGCGGCGGGCAGCGGGGTCACGGTGAACTCCGTGATCGTCGGTCCCACCCGCACCGAGGGCGTCGAGGACTTCGTGTACCAGCTCGTCGACCGCGACCTGCCCTGGGACGAGGCGCAGCGGGTCTTCATGCGCGAACACCGCCCGCAGTCGCTGCTCCAGCGGCTGATCGAACCGGAGGAGATCGCGAACCTGGTGGTGTACCTCGCTTCCCCGCAGGCGTCGGCGACCACCGGCGCCGCGGTGCGCGTGGACGGCGGTTACGTCGACTCGATCCTGCCGTGAGCCCTATCTCCGGCCGGTCCTCCGGCCGCCCGAGCGGGTCTCACGGCCCCCGACGATGTCCGTCACTCCGGATTCGTCGGCGGTGTCCTCGCCCGCCCGGGGCGTGCTCCGGCCGCCGCCGGTGGTGCCGTAGCCGCCCGGTACCCCGGGGACGCTGTCCGCGTCGGCCTGCTCGCGGGTGATGTGCCGGGTGGCGCGCACATTGGCGTGCCGTTCCGGATACCGGTAGCTGAAGGGCCGGGTCCCGGCGCGCTCCTCCTCGGCCTTCGAGGCCCGGGCGGCCTGCGCGGTACGGGCCTCGTCCTTGGGTGGTTCGGGGGTCTTGCCGTCGGTCATGGGCCCCGCGTACCCCCGCGGCCCCGGGCCATGTGGGCGTCACCGTTCCGGTGACGCGCGCCGCCGGTCCGCCTCGTCCCAGGCCCGGGTGTCGCGGGGCTCGACGTACGGCTCGCGGTCGGCGGGGTGACCGCCGTCGATGACGCGCTGCCGGGCCAGCTCGGCGTCGAGCTCCAGGCCGAGGAGGATGGCGAGGTTGGTCACCCACAGCCAGACCAGGAAGACGATGACACCGGCCAGGGTGCCGTAGGTCTTGTTGTACGAGCCGAAGTTCGCCACGTAGAACGCGAAGCCGGCGGAGGCGACGAGCCAGATCAGCAGGGCGACGAAGCTGCCCGGCGTGACCCACCTGAAGCCCCGCACCCGGGCGTTCGGCGTGGCCCGGTAGAGAATCGCGATCATGACGGTGACCAGCAGGACGAGCACCGGCCACTTCGCGATCGACCACACCGTCAGCGCGGTGTCCCCGACGCCGAGCGCGGTGCCGGCCTGCTCGGCCAGGCTGCCGGTGAACACGACGATGAGCGCGCTGACCACGGCGAGCACGAGCAGTACCACGGTCAGGGCCACGCGCAGCGGCAGCACCTTCCACACGGGGCGTCCCTCGGGGACGTCGTAGACCGCGTTGGCCGCGCGGATGAACGCGGCCACGTAGCCGGAGGCCGACCAGACGGCGCCGACCAGGCCGACCACCGCCAGCACCGACCCCAGACCGGCCTGGCCCTGTAGCTGTGTCACCGCGTCGGAGATGACGTCCCGCACGGATCCGGGCGCGAGTCGCCGCAGGTTGTCCAGGACCTCCTCGGTGGCGGAGCGCCCGGCGACGCCGAGCAGGGAGACCAGCACCAGCAGGGCCGGGAACAGCGCCAGCACCCCGTAGTAGGTCAGCGCGGCGGCGCGGTCGGTGAGTTCGTCGTCCTTGAACTCGGACAGGACCCGCCGCAGCAGCGCGGACCAGGAGCGCCTGGGCAGATCGGTGGGCGAGTCGGGTGCGGCACGCTCGGTGGAGGCGTCCGGGCCGTAGTCCCTCGGCGCCGGGTCCTCGCCGTGGTCGTCACCGGTCGCGTGCTTCCCGAGGCGGGGGAGGTGAAGTCGGGCCATGCGGAACGGGTAGCCCGGCTCGCCATGTCCACGCCTCCACCGGCGTGTCGCTTCCCGCTCGCACGGGGCGGCGCGGCCGAAAGGCCCGATTGTGCCGTACCGGCCGCACGTTCCTCTGGAAAATGCCAAAGCCCTCACCGGATGCGTGCACCTTCCGTAGTCTCTGCGTCACGTTCGCGGTGCGGTCGTACGGCGGGGAGCGGTGCGGCCGTCCAGGGGGAGGGGATCCGGCGTGCCCGGAATCGACGAGAGTCTGCTGGAAGCCATGCGGCTGCCGGGCGCGCGGGGCGCGTCGCTGGTCGACTGGATCAGCGGGCTCGCCCTGGGCGCGGTGGGCGACGCACCGGGCGGTGACCTGGAGGCGACGGCCGCCGAGACCGCGGAACTCGCCCGTCACGTCGCGGAGAGCGGCTCCCTGGCACCGGCCGGTGGAACGGCCCCGCGGGACGACGAACCGCCCGTCGAGGACATGATCGTCACGACCGCCGACTCCTATCACCTGCTGAGGTTCGTCAGCACCCCGTTCGACAGCACCGTCTTCCTGCACCTGTGGCTGGACCGCAACGACGGAAACCTGGCCCTGGCCCGCATCCGCCTGGCCGAGATGGCCGACCGACTGGTGCTCGGATGACCGCAGGGACCCCGGCCTGGGCCACGCACGCGACGACGTCCGCCGCGCTCGGCGCGCTGGCGGCCGAAGGGGCGACCGGCGCCCTGTCCGGCGAGCGGGGCATCGTCTACCTCTCCGAGGGCCGTGTCGTGCACGCGGAGTCGGCCTTCGCCCCGGACCTCGCGACCCTGCTCACCCGCAGCGGAGCCGTCGCGCCGGACGGCTGGTGGGAGGCGGTCGACGAGGGCGGACGGCACCACCGGGTCGGGCGCGGGCTCGTCGACAGCGGCCGGGTCACCGCCGGTGCGCTGGAGGTCTGCCACCTCGGCGCCCTCTTCGACGCCGCCTACTTCGTCCTCGCCCACGACACGCGCCCCCGGCGCTTCAGGCCCGGTGCCGTGCACTGGCTCGGCACGGTGCGCTCCGTCCCCGTGGACGTCGTCGTCCGCGAGTCGAGACGGCGCCGCGCGCTGCTGGAACGCATCTGGCCCGACCCCGGCATCGACACCGCGCCGCTCGTGAGAGTGGCCGACGCCGGCTCCGGCGACCTGCCCCTCCGGCGCGGCCGGACCCTCGCGCTGGTCGACGGCGTCCGTACCGCCGCGGACATCGCCGCGGCACTGGCCTGCCGCACCTACCACACCCTCGTCGAACTGCGCCGCCTGGCCGCCGACGGACTCGTCACCGCCGCCCAGCCCGCCCCGGCGCGGGACCGGCCGGGCCCGGGCGCGGCCGTGTGGGACGACCCGGACACGGCCCTGCTGCGCCGGCTTCGAGACGCCCTGGAGGCCCTGTGATCCGCGCACGTCGCCGGCGTGCCGAAAGGAGACTGCTCATGGCCGTCGAGAGCGACGTCCTGGACGAACTGCACCGACTGCGCAACCGCGTACCCCACCTGACCGGGTCCCTCGCGGCCACGGTCGACGGGCTCGTCCTGGCCCATGACGCGCCGGGGACCGAACCCGAGGGGCTGGCCGCGCTCACCGCCGCCGCCCTCGGTGTCGCGCACCGCATGGCCGAGGCCACCGCGCGCGGAGGCTTCCGCGAGCTGCTGCTGCGCGGGGCCGACGGGTACGTCGCCACCTACGCGGCCGGTCCGGCCGCCGTGCTCACCCTGCTCGCGGACGGCCGCGTCAACGTGGGCCGGCTGCACCTGGAGGGCCGCCGCAGCGGCGCGCGCATCGGCGGCCTGGTGGCCGTACGGACCGGTCCCGGCCGTGAGCCGGCCCCGCCCGGCGAGCACCTGCCGACGCCCGCCCCGGACGCGGCCGGCCGTCCCATCGGCACCCTGCCGGTGCGCACACCGCAGCGGCCCGAGCACCAGCCCAGCCCCCAGGCCGGCGCCCATCGCCGGCCGGTCTGATCCACCGCTCACCCACCGAGCACCCACCGATCGCACGAAGATCACGTACGGAAGGAACCACGCATGACCAACCTGGAGACCTCGCTCAAGGAGTGCCTCAGCTCCATCGACGGAGCGACGGCCGCCGCACTGGTCGACTACACCAGCGGCATGGCCCTCGGCACGCTGGGCGGGAGCAAGGACTTCGACCTGGAGGTCGCCGCCGCCGGCAACACCGACGTCGTGCGGGCCAAACTGCGCACGATGGAACACCTCGGTCTGAAGGAAGAGATCGAGGACATCCTGATCACCCTGAACTCCCAGTACCACCTGATCCGCCTGCTCAAGGGGCGCGGCGGCAACGGGCTGTTCCTGTACCTCGTCCTCGACTCCGGCCGTGCCAACCTGGCGATGGCCCGGCACCAGTTGCGCCGGATCGAGAGCGAGCTAGAGGTCTGACCGCCGCGGGCCGGCCGACGGGCGTGGGCCCGGCGGGCCTTCCCGCCGGGCCCACGCCCGTGTGCGTCCGCGCCGCTCAGGCGCCGCTCTCGCGGAGCATGTCCTCGCGCTCGACGAGCTTCACGCGCTCACGGCCCTGCGGCTCGCCCAGCGCCTTCTCGGCGGCGTCGAGCCTGTACCAGCCCTCCCACGTGGTGAAGCGGACGTTCCGCTCGGCGAGGAAGGCGTCCACGGCCTCCGGACCGGGCGAGTCGGGCGTGTGCAGCCGGCCGTTCGCGAAGTCGTCCAGCAGGTTGGCCACCGTCTCGTTGGCGTCGCCCTTGGTGTGGCCGATCAGACCGACCGGGCCGCGCCGGATCCAGCCCGTGACGTACGTGGACTGCAGGTGCTCGCCGGACTCCTGGATCACGCGGCCGCCCTCGTCCGGGACCGTGCCCGACTCGAGGTCCCAGGGCAGCTTGGGGAGCTGGTCGGACAGGTAGCCGACGGCCCGGTAGACCGCCTGGACGTCCCAGTCCTTGAACTCGCCGGTGCCCTTGACGTTGCCGGTGCCGTCGAGCGCGGTGCGCTCGGTGCGCAGGCCGACGACCCTGCCGTCCTCGCCGAGGATCTCCGACGGCGACTCGAAGAAGTGCAGGAACAGCTTGTGCGGGCGGTCGCCGACGTCGCGGATCGCCCAGTTCTCCAGCGTCTTGGCGACCATGTCGGCCTGCTTGTTGCCGCGCCGGGTCGCGATCGAGCCGTCGTCGTAGTCGATGTCCTCGGGGTCGACGATCACCTCGATGTTCGGGGAGTGGTCCAGCTCCCTGAGCTCCATCGGGCTGAACTTCGCCTGCGCCGGGCCGCGGCGGCCGAAGACGTGGATCTCCAGCGCCTTGTTGGCCTTCAGGCCCTCGTAGACGTTCGGCGGGATCTCCGTCGGCAGCAGTTCGTCCGCCGTCTTGGCGAGGATGCGGGCCACGTCGAGGGCGACGTTGCCGACGCCGAGCACGGCGACCTTCTCCGCCTCCAGCGGCCAGGTGCGCGGCACGTCCGGGTGGCCGTCGTACCAGGAGACGAAGTCCGCGGCGCCGTAGGAGCCGTCCAGGTCGATCCCGGGTATCGGCAGCGCCCGGTCGGCCATGGCGCCCGTGGCGAAGATCACGCCGTCGTAGAACGAGCGCAGGTCGTCCAGGCTGATGTCGGTCGGGTAGTCCACATTGCCGAAGAGACGGATCTGCGGCTTGTCGAGCACCTGGTGCAGGGCGGTGATGATGCCCTTGATCCGCGGGTGGTCGGGGGCGACGCCGTAACGGATCAGTCCGAACGGGGCGGGCATGCGCTCGAAGATGTCGATGGACACGCCGGGATCGGCGGCCACCTCGGACTTGAGCAGGGCGTCGGCGGCGTAGATTCCGGCCGGGCCGGATCCGACGATGGCTACCCGCAGAGGGCGGGGCATGTTCAGGTTCCCTTCGAGCGGTGACAGATCGACTCGACGGGAAGCCTAAGCTGAGGCAACCCTAAGTCGGTACGCGGGTCCCGTCTATGAGGCCATAAGGCCGGCTTATGGGATCTCATGGTGCGGGTTTGAAGTCCCGGCCGCGGGTGACGCAGGCGTGAGTGCGGACCGATCGCACCGAGCGCGGAGGGAGCCCGAGTGGACCGCGGTACGTGGACGGGCGGACGCAGTCGCGGCGACGGGCCGGCGAAGGACCGGCCCGACCCCAACCGGTGGCGGGCCCTGTGGGTGACCCTGGTCGCCGGATTCATGATCCTGCTCGACGTGACGATCGTCGCGGTGGCGCTGCCGTCCATGCAGCGGGACCTGGACGCCTCGCCCGCGGCCGTGCAGTGGGTCGTCTCCGGGTACGCCCTGGCGTTCGCCCTGACCCTGGTGACGGCCGGACGGATCGGCGACGCCTTCGGCAGACGCCGTGTCTTCCTCCTCGCCCTGACCGCCTTCGTGGTGTGCAGCGCCGCCGCCGGCGCCGCGCCCACCGTCGCGCTGCTCGTCGTGGCCCGGCTGGCCCAGGGGGTCGCCGCGGGCAGCCTGGCCCCGCAGAACTCGGCCCTCATCCAGCAGCTGTTCCGCGGTGCGGAACGCGGGCGGGCCTTCGGACTCTTCGGTGCCACCGTGGGCGTCTCCAGCGCCGTCGGCCCGGTCGTCGGCGGACTGATCCTGGCCCTGGCCGACGGCCCCCAGGGCTGGCGGTGGATCTTCTACGTCAACGTGCCGGTCGGGATCGTCGCCCTGCTGCTCGGCAGCCGGCTGCTGCCCCGCGTGGCTCCCGGCGGCCGGGGACGCCTGGACCCCCTGGGCGTCGTGCTCCTCGGCTCCGCGATCCTGGCCGTGATGCTGCCGCTGGTACTCGCCGAGGCCGACGGGGTGCGCCGTCTGTGGTGGCTGTTCCCGATGGGCCTGCTGCTGCTCGCGGGATTCGCCGCGTGGGAGCGCCGGGTCGCCGGCCGTGCCGGGGAGCCGCTGCTGGATCCCAGGCTGCTCACCAGCACCCGCGGCTACGCCACCGGCGCGAGTCTGGCGGCCCTGTACTTCGTCGGATTCAGCGGGGTGTGGCTCGTCTTCGCGCTGTTCTTCCAGAACGGGCTGGGCTACTCGCCCCTGCGGTCCGGACTGGCGGTGACCCCGTTCGCCGTCGGCTCCGCCACCGCCGCCGCCGTCGCGGGCCGGCTGGTGGACCGGCTGGGACGGCTGCTGACCGTCTGCGGGCTCGTGGCCGTCATGGCCGGACTGGGGACGACGGCACTGGTGCTGTGGCTGGCCCCCGAGGACATGGCCGCCTGGCTCGCGGCCCCGGCGCTGCTCGTAGGCGGTCTGGGCAGCGGCTGTGTCATCTCCCCGAACGTCACGATGACCCTGCGGGAGGTCCCGGTGCGCATGGCGGGCGCCGCCGGGGGCGCGCTGCAGACGGGGCAACGGGTGGGCGGCGCCGTGGGCACCGCCGTGCTGCCGGGGCTGTTCTACCTGGTGCTGAACGCCACCCACGACGACTACCGGGGCGCCGTGGCCCTGTCGGTCGGCTCCGGCGTCGCGGTCATGCTGTGCGCGCTGGCCGTGGCCGTCGTCGACTGGCGGCGGGACCGCTCCGACGGGCGCGGACACTGCCCGCCGGAGGCGTCCCACAGCCACACCCACGCCAGCCAGGGCTGAGACGCTCCCGCGAGCCGGCCCGGTGCCACGCGCTCAGCGGCGCTTGCCGAACTTCCGCAGCATCTCCTGCGCCTGCGCACGGCGGCGTGGGTCAGCGGCGGCGCGGCGCACCTGTTCCGCCGCGCGGCGGCCCTGCGGGCTGCGCGCGAACTGCTTGATCCGGTCCATGAGTCCGGCCATGGGGTCCTCCCGGTCGACGGCGGGTCTGCTTCGTGCAGTCCTCCTACCCGGCGGTCCCGCGATCACCCCGGCCGGCCGGGTTTGACCTCGTCGTACGGGGCGACCCGCACGACAGGAGCAGGTCGAACGAACGCCGCGAGGTGAGCAGCTGTGGCCCGCAACCAGAAGTCCAAGGGCAAGATGGAACAGGCGAAGGGCAAGGCCAAGGAGACGATCGGCCGCGCCGTCGGCAACGAGCGGATGACGGCGGAGGGCCGCGCCGAGCAGTCCAAGGGCGACGCCCGTCAGGCCAAGGAGAAGGCCAAGGACACGTTCCGGCACTGACGCCGGACCGGACGAAGCACGACAGGGGCCGCGGAGCCCGGCGTACGGCCGGCTCCGCGGCCCGCGTGCTGCCCGGACGCCGGTCGGGCCGGCCGGTGCGGTGGTCGTCCCTGGCCGGTGCCGGACACGCCCCCGCACGTCAGGGCACCGGCTGCTCCGCCCAGATCACCTTGCCCGCCGACGTATAGCGGGTGCCCCAGCGCTCGGCCACCTGGGCGACGAGGAACAGGCCCCGCCCGCCCTCGTCCGTCATGCCCGCGTAGCGCAGGTGGGGTGAGGTGCTGCTGCTGTCGAACACCTCGCAGATCAGGCTGCGGTTGTGCAGCACGCGCACACGAATGGGCTCCTCGCCGTACCGGATGGCGTTCGTCACCAGCTCGCTGAGGATCAGCTCCGTCGTGAACGCCAGGTCGTCCAGCCCCCACTGAGCCAGCCGCCGGGTGACCTCGGAGCGCACCTGGCCGACCGCCGCCGGGTCGGAGGGCACCTGCCACTCGGCGACCCGGTCCGGGCCGAGGGCGCGGGTGCGGGCGACGAGCAGGGCGACGTCGTCGCGGGGCCGGTCCGGGAGCCGGACGTCGAGCACGGCCCGGCAGGTCTCCTCGGGCGACTCCCCGGCCGTCTCCAAGGCCCCGCGCAGCTGCTCCAGCCCGACGTCGATGTCGTGCTCCCGGTCCTCGACCAGCCCGTCCGTGTACAGCACGAGCCGGCTGCCCTCGGGCAGTTCCAGCTGGGTCGCCTCGAACGGGAGACCGCCGACCCCGAGCGGCGGGCCGGCGGGCACGTCCAGGAACTCCACGCTGCCGTCGGGCCGGACCAGGGCCGGCGGCGGATGGCCGGCCCGGGCGATCACGCAGGCACGGGAGACCGGATCGTAGATCGCGTACAGACAGGTCGCACCGGTGACCGGCGCGCTGCCGGCCTCGGCCGTCTCGTCCTGGTCGATGCGGCCGACCAGTTCGTCCAGCAGCGTGACCAGCTCGTCGGGCGGCAGGTCCAGGGTGGCGAAGTTGTGCACCGCCGTCCGCAGCCGCCCCATGGTGGCCGCGGCGTGCAGCCCGTGGCCGACGACATCGCCCACGACGAGGGCGACCCGCGCCCCGGACAGCGGCAGAACGTCGAACCAGTCCCCGCCCACGCCCGCCTGCGCGGGCAGGTACCGGTAGGCGATGTCCAGGGCGTCCTGGTCGGGCAGCGTGCGCGGCAGCAGGCTGCGCTGCAGCGTCACCGCCATGCTGTGCTCGCGCGTGTACCGGCGCGCGTTGTCGATGGAGACCGCCGCCCGGGCGACCAGCTCCTCGGCGAGGGTCAGGTCGTCCGCGTCGAACGGCTCGGGCTTCTCCGCGCGCCAGAAACTGACCACCCCGAGCACCAGGGAGCCCGCCCGCAGGGGCACGGTGATCAGCGAGCGGATGCCGTGCTCCAGGACGTGCGCGGACCGTTCGAAATCCTGTGCCCGCCAGCCGCTCTCCCGGTCCAGGCGCGGTTCCAGGACGGGCCGGCCGGTGCGCAGGGTGTGGCCCTGCGGGGAGGAGGCCACGAAACGGATCTGCCGGCCCACCGGGTAGAGGGGCATGTCCCTGCGGATGCCGCTGAGCGCGGTGCGCAGCACCGGGGTCGCCGGCTCCGGCTCGCCGCCGCCGAGGACCGCGTCGTACAGGTCCACGGTGGCGTAGTCGGCGAACCGGGGGACGGCCTGCTCCGCCAGTTCCTCGGCGGTACGGGTGACATCCAGACTGGTGCCGATGCCCACACCGGCCTCGTAGAGCATGTTCAGGCGTTCCCGGGCGGTCTCGGCCCGGCCGGACAGGGCCCGCAGCTCCGTGGAGTCGCGCAGCGTGGCGACACTGCCGGGCGGACCGCCCTCGATGTCCGTGGGCCGCTGGTTGACCGCCAGCAGCCGGTCCCGGACCAGGTGCACCTCGTCGGTGGCGACCCGCCCCGAGTCCAGCAGCGCCGCCGTGTCCGGGTCGAGGCCCAGCTCCAGGACGTGCCGCCCCTCGGCATCGGCGGGCAGGTCCAGCAGGCGATGCGCCTCGTCGTTGGCGAGCAGCAGCGTGCCCTCCCCGTCGACGATGAGCACGCCCTCCCGGACCGCGTGCAGGACCGCGTCGTGGTGTTCGTACATCCGGGTCATCTCGTGCGGCCCCAGACCGTGCGTCTGGCGCAGCAGCCGCCGGCTGACGAGGGCGGTGCCCGCCGTCGCGAGGGCGAGGGCGATGCCCGCGGCGATCAGCAGCAGCGGCAGCTGCCGGTCGGCCGCGCCTCCCACGTTCTCCGTGGTGATGCCGGCCGAGACCAGGCCCACCACCTCTCCGCCGGGCCCCGTGACCGGCACGATCGCCTGGACCAGCGGACCGATCGTGCCGGTGATCTCCTCGGTCACCGTCTGCCCGGCCAGCGCGGGGCCGATGTCCCCGACGAACTTCCTGCCTATGCGGTCGGGCTCGGGATGGGTGTAGCGGATGCCGTCGGTGTTCATGACGACGATGAAGTCCACTCCCGTCGCCTCGCGCGCCGCCTCGGCGCGCGGCTGGAGCACCGCCGAGGGGTCCGGACCGCGCAGTGCCTGGACCATGCCGGGGGAGTCGGCGAACGTGGCGGCCACGGCGACCGAACGGTTGCGGGCCTCGGTTTCGCTGTCGTGCCGCACCTGGAGCACCAGCGCGACCACCGCCGCCACCACGAGCAGCAGCACGATCACCACGTTCAGTACGAAGACCTGCCCGGCGACGCTGCGCCCGGTCAGCGCCGACCGCAGACCCGCCACCGGGCCCCGCGGTCCCGTGGTCTCTCCCCGCCGGGACCGGTCCGTCTCCCGCCGCCGCCGAGCGTACGGACCGCTGGGGCGACGGGTTGACCGCTCTCCCGATCGACCCATTAGTCGGACCATGTGCCCATGTCTACACTGCCGGGCCGTGGGAGGCGAGGGGCGTCCCCCCGGGTGCCGGAGCCGTTCCCCGGACCCGGCGACGCCGGGGCGGCGTGCGCCGCGCCCCGGTGCCTCACCGCGGACTCCCGGCGCCGGGGCGGCGGAAGGCCAGCAGCAGGGTGGTGTCGTCGGGGCGGTCGGCAGCCTGGCGCGCCGGCACGGTGAGCCGGTCGGCGATGGCCGCCAACGAGCGGCCGCCGGGCTCCGCCGAGGGCGCGCCGGACTCGGCCAGGGCCGCCCGCAGGGCGGTGATGCCGTCGTCGATGTCGGTGCCGGGCCGCTCCACCAGCCCGTCGGTGTACAGGGCGAGGACGGCACCGGGGTCGAGCCGGAACTCCGTCAGCGGGTACTGCGCCTGCGGGTCCACCCCGAGGACGACCCCGCCGGGCACGTCCAGCAGGCGGGTGCGTCCGTCCGGGTGTCGCAGGAGCGGCGGCGGGTGCCCGGCCCGGGCCGCGCAGGCCCGTCCGGTGGCCGGGTCGAGCCGGATGTAGCAGCAGCTCGCGAACTGACCCGGGTCCAGGTCTATCAGGAGGTGGTTGGTCCCGCTCATCACCTCGTCCGGCGGACGGTCGCCGAGCGCGAAGGCCCGCACCGCGCTGCGCAGTTGCCCCATGGTCGCCGCCGCCTGCACGCCGTGCCCCTGCACATCGCCGATGACCAGGGCCATGCCGTTGCCCGTCGTGACCACGTCGTACCAGTCCCCGCCCACCTCCATGCCCTCGGTGCCGGGCAGATAGCGCCCGGCGGTCTCCACCAGCGGGTGCGCCGTCAGGCGCCGGGGCAGCAGTGCCCGCTGCAGTCCGCGGGCGAGCGCCGTCTCGGTCTCGTAGCGCCGCGCCTTCTCCATGGCGTGCGCGATCAGCCCGGCCAGGGCGGTGAGCACCGTACGCTCCTCGGTGCTGAAGCTGCGGGAGCGGTCGAAGCCGAGGATGCAGGAGCCGACCGGACGCCCGGAGGCGATCAGCGGCAGGAAGGCGCGGGCGCCGACCGTCGCGTCCAGCGGAATGCCCGGGTAGGCGGCGGCCAGCGCCTGCATGGAGTCGAAGAAGAGCGGACGGCCGCTGGTGAGCGTCTCCACGCCGGGCAGCCGGGCATCCAGCGCGACCCCCTGGAACGGGGCGAGGAAGCCCGGCGGGAAACCCGTCTCCCACGCCAGGTACAGATGCCGGTCGTGCAGCAGGTAGATGGCGAGCCGGCGGCCGCCGAACGCCGGGAGCAGCTCCCGGACCACCACGGCCGACACCTGACGGGCCGTGACCGCCTCGGTCAGGGCCACGGCCAGGACGATGGGACGGTACAGGGGAGAGGCCGAGGCGGCGCCCGGTGCGGAGCCGCCGGCCGCGGGCGCCTGCGCGGACGCCGCCGCGGACGCGCCGTGCTCGGGCGTGAGGCCGGCCGAGGCGTCGGCCACCCGGTTGGCCGGACGCAGGGTGCCGGTCAGGATGTCGGGCCCGGGGTGGACGGACAGGGCGAGCCAGTCGCCCTCGTAGGGCTGCGGTTGCGTCCTGCGGCTGTCGTCGGGCGGGCGGCGGATGTGGAAGTGCACCGGCTCGGGCGAGAGCAGTGCGCCCCGCAGATGGTCCTCGTACGCGGGCTGGTCCAGCCAGGGCACCGCGTCCCACAGGGAGTGGCCGAGGAGCTTCGCCCGCGGCCGGCCCAGCAGTTGGGCGGCGCGCGGATTGGCGTAGACGACGACGCCCAGCCGGTCCATGCAGAACACGCCGTCCGGCAGCAGGTCGGCGGCCGCGTCGGCCACGGCCGCGGCGGCCGGATCGCGGACCACGCCGCGCACCGGGCCGGCGCCGGTCGGTGCGGCATGCGGCTTCCACAGTTCGAGCAGGCGCAGCCCGCCGTCGGGGGCCCGCACGTGCAGGGGCAGCGGCGGCGGGCTGCCGGCCGCGGTCTGACGCACCGCGGCCGCGATGCGGTGGCGGTCCTCGGGGGCCAGGGCGGCAGTGAGCGCGTCGAGGGTGGTCGGGCGCCGCTCGCCGCCGCCGTGCGCGCCGAGCAGGGCGCACAGCGGCTCGTCGGCGGTCACGGTGCCCGTCGCCGGGTCACAGGCGAAGCTCCCGGCGCGCTGGGCCGGCCGGCGGGAGGCCGGTGGCCGCACGCACAGGGGCTCGCCCTCCCAGGCGACGGGGGACCCGCTGTCGTCCTCCCAGCGTTCCAGGGCCGCACCCAGTCCCCGGGCCAGCCGTTCCATCGCGTCCAGGCCGTCCAGCAGCTCGGCGACGTCCGGGACCGCGGGGCGCATGACGGACAGCACGCCGTAGGGCCGCGGCGCGCCGGCGACGGGCACGTGCAGGGAACCGAACGGGAAGGGCAGGCCGGCCGCGAACTGGGGGTAGCGGCGCATCGTCTCGGTGGCGTTGGGCAGCACCACCCGGACGCCCAGCCGGTAGGCGTCGGCGACGGGGAACGGGCGGTCGGCGTGCATCCGCCACCAGGGACGGAACAGCGGCCCGGGCAGTCCCGCGAGCACGGACAGCCGCAGCACTCCGGGCGTACGGGACCGCAGGTACACCCCGCCCGCGTGGCCACCGGTCGCGCTGATCGCCTCGGTCGAGGCGTCGATCAGCAGTGCCGCCAGCCGCTCGGGCGTCCGGCCTGCGTCCTCGGCGCCTGCAGTCATCGGCCCCACCTCGTCCGTGTGCCGTCACGCGGGCGACACAGCAAGAATGCGCCCCCGCATCCTCATGTGCACGCGATCCGGGCGCATGGGTGGCGATGGGTGCTCGAAAGTTTCGGAGTCATTTCGGCACCTTGGCTCGCTCCGTACAGCCGGAGCCGGCCGAGCGGAATGGCTGAATACGGAGGCTGGGGGGAGCGTGTCCCGCCTCCGGGAGAAAAGAAGCGGTGGAGGGCGTTGACCTCGCCGACACAACTCCGTAACCTCCTCCGCGATATTCGGAAATCACTCCGAAACTTTCGGTCCACCCGCATTTCCGCACCACCTCTCATCGGCACCGCAAGAGAAGGGATGACATGTCTCTGACACATCTGGCGAGAGCCACCGGAGCCGGGCTCCTCGCGGTGACGGCGCTGACGGCCGCGGCCCACTCCGCCCAGGCCGCCGACACGCTCGGGTCGGCGGCGACCGCCAAGGGCCGCTACTTCGGCACCGCCGTCGCCGCCGGCCACCTCGGCGAGTCCGCCTACGCCACCACCCTGAACCGCGAGTTCACCTCGGCGACGCCCGAGAACGAGATGAAGTGGGACGCCACCGAGCCCAACCGCAACACCTTCACCTTCGGCGCCGCCGACCAGGTCGTGAACCACGCACTCGGCCAGGGCATGACGGTCCGCGGCCACACCCTCGTCTGGCACTCCCAGCTGCCCTCCTGGGTGGGCGGCCTCGGCACCGCCGACCTGCGGACGGCGATGAACAACCACATCACCCGGGTCATGCAGCACTACAAGGGCAAGATCCACAGCTGGGACGTGGTCAACGAGGCGTTCCAGGACGGCGGCAGCGGCGCCCGCCGCAGCTCCCCGTTCCAGGACAAGCTGGGCAACGGCTTCATCGAGGAGGCGTTCCGCACCGCCCGCGCCGCCGACCCGGCCGCCAAGCTCTGCTACAACGACTACAACACCGACGGCGTCAACGCGAAGAGCAATGCCGTCTACGCCATGGTCAAGGACTTCAAGTCCCGCGGCGTGCCCATCGACTGCGTCGGCTTCCAGTCCCACTTCAACAGCGCCTCCCCGGTCCCCTCCGACTACCAGGCCAACCTGCAGCGCTTCGCCGACCTCGGCGTCGACGTGCAGATCACGGAACTCGACATCGAGGGCTCCGGCACCTCCCAGGCCAACAGCTACGCGAACGTGGTCAGGGCCTGCCTCGCGGTGAGCCGCTGCACCGGCATCACCGTGTGGGGCGTCACCGACAAGTACTCGTGGCGCAGCAGCGGCACCCCGCTCCTGTTCGACTCCAACTACAACAAGAAGCCCGCCTACGACGCCGTCCTGTCCGCCCTCGGCGGCTCCGGCTCGGGCGGTGGCGGTGGCGGCGGTGCGACCTGCACGGCCACGTACAGCAAGGCCGAGGAGTGGGGCGACGGCTACAACGGCAGGGTCACCATCACCGCGGGCGGTTCCGCGATCAGCAACTGGACGACGACCGTCACCCTGACCCCGCCGCAGAAGATCTCCGCCACCTGGAACGGCAGTCCCACGTGGGACAGCAGCGGCAACGTCATGACGATGCGGCCGAACGGCAACGGCAGCCTGGCCGCCGGGGCGTCGACCAGCTTCGGGTTCACGGTCATGAAGAACGGCAGCAACGCCGTGCCCGTCGTGGGCGCCTGCACCGCCTCCTGAACCGGCCGGCGCGCCGGGTCCGGATCACCCCGCCGGGGCCCGGACCCGGCGCGCCCCGGTCCGTCGGTTCCGGCCGCGGACCGGGCGACGTCGTCTCCGTCGCACCGCGGTTCCCGTCGTACTGCGGTTCGAGGCGTGTCCCGAACAGGGTGTGTCCGGCGCAAGCCGGGGCGAGCAGGCCGTGGTGTGACCGTCCCGATGCGTATCGTGAAGGGCCGTGGGCCCTGCGCCGCCACTCCCGGGCCCCGGACCGGACGGTGAGGCTCTGGATGACTCCCGCGCACACACCCGATGCCTCGGACCCCTCTGCCGTGGCCGCGGTGGTGGACTTCAGAGGGGGATCGGCGATGATCCCCGCCGCCCGGGACGCCGTGCAGCGGTTCGTCGCACGGCTCGGTGAGGCGGGCGTGGACATGGCCGACGGTTTCCTGGACGCCGCCCGGCTGGTCGCGAGCGAACTGGTGACCAACGCGCTGCGCCACGCGCCCGGCCCCTGCAGGCTGGGGCTGACGCTGGTGGGTGACAGTGTCGAGATCGCCGTGTCGGACACGGGGGAGGGCTTTCCGACGTTCCTGCCGCGCGACCCGCTGCGGGTCGGCCGGCACGGTCTGGAGGTGGTGACGCGCCTGTGCGAGGAGATCATCACCAGGCCCCACGCCGCGGGGAAGACCGTCTACGCCCGGCTGCCGCTGCGGTGACCGGGGGCGGGACGCGCCGTGCCGCCCGGCCTCAGGCGGTCAGGGCCTCCTCGACGGTGGGGTGACAGACGATGAGCGTGTCGACGCCCACCAGTTGCAGAACGCGCAGGACGCCCTGCCGCGGTGCGGCCAGGCGGAACCAGACGCCCCGGGACTCGGCCGCCCGGTGGGCGGCGATGAGCACGTTGATGCCGCTGGAGTCCAGGAAGTGCACCTCGCTGAAGTCGACCACCGTGCCCGGCGCCGTCTGCACACAGGACAGCAGCACGTCGAGGAGCTGACCGCTGCCGTCGAGATCGACCTCTCCGGTGACGGTGACGAGGCTGACGCCGCCGTCCGCGGTGGTACGCGTGATCAGCAGCCGCTCGGGCACCGCCGCTCCCTCGATGTCCGCCACGCTTCCCCCGCCTCCCGGACATGCCCGGCATGCCCCGCCGTCGCCGGTGGCTCATGCTAAGGCCCCTCGGCCCCCGTGCGGGCCGCTTGTGCCGCCGGCGGCGGCTCGACGAGCGCGATGACGGTCCTCTGACTAGGGTCTTCATGTGTGGCTCACACATTCGAAGAGCTCGTGCAGAAGCGTCGCGCGGCCGACCAGGCACACCACCGGGTCGAACAGCTGCGTGACTCGTACGGGCCTCCCACCCAGCAGCAGTGGACCCGGCGGCAGTCGACCACCTACGAGACCGCCGTACGGGCATGGCGCGACCTCGACCGGGACGCGCAGGCCGCGATGACGGAGTACGTCAAGGAGGGGGGTCAGTCCCTCCACAAGATCGAGGCCAAGGTACGCAAGGCCGTTCAGGACGGGGATCAGGGGATGTGACCGCGCGGACGCCGTTCCCGCGTCAGTCCCGCAGGGCCGCGGCCTCGCCGACGAGGTCGCGTACGACGGCGAGGGCCGCGGCCCTGTCCTCGGGGACCAGTCCGATGCGGGTGCGGCGGTCGAGCAGGTCGGCCGCGTCGAGGGCTCCCTCGTGGCGCAGCGCCCACAGCAGCTCGGCGCCCGTGGTCGGATGGCCCGGCAGGACGCGTTCGCCGAGCCGGGGGTCGGCCGAGGCGAGTGCGTGGACGGCCGGCGCCTCGGTGCCGTAGCGCCGCACCAGGCGGCGTGGCGCGCGCAGCGCGGCGAGGACGCCGGGCGAGGCGGCGCCGACCAGCGGCAGCGTGGCGGTGGGGGAGGGGCCGACGGCCGGCCGGCGGGCGGCGACGGCGGCGTCCACGGCGTCCTCGGCCATGCGGCGGTAGGTGGTGAGCTTGCCCCCGACGACGGTGACCACCCCGTCCGGCGAGGTGAGCACGGCGTGCCGGCGGGAGATGTCCGCCGTCCGCGGCGCTGTCCCCGGCCGGCCCTCGGGCGTCGTGTCCAGCAGGGGGCGCAGCCCCGCGAAGGCTCCCACCACGGCATCGCGCGGGACGGGGACGTCCAGCACCGAGCCGAGCACGTCGAGCAGGAAGCCGATGTCCGTCTCGGGAGCCTCGGGGACGTCCGGGATCTCCCCCTCCACGGGCTCGTCGGTGAGCCCGACGTAGACCCGGCCGTCGTCCTGGGGCAGGACGAGGACGAAGCGGTTGGTCTCCCCGGGGATCGGCACGTGCAGGCCCGCCGGGAGCGGTCCGAGGTCGTCGGAGCGCAGGACGAGGTGGGTGCCGCGGGAGGGCCGGACCCGGATGCCGTCCACGAGGTCGCCGGCCCACACGCCGGAGGCGTTGATCACGGCTCGGGCGCGGATCTCGCCCTCCTCGCCGGTGAGTTCGTCCCGTATCCGGGCGCCGGACGCGGTCAGCTCCAGTGCCCTGATCCGGGTCAGCACCCGGGCGCCGTGCGCGGCGGCGGTCCGGGCGAGGGCCGTCACCAGCCGGGCGTCGTCGGTGAGCCGGCCGTCCCAGGACAGCAGTCCGCCGCGCAGCCCGCCGGAGCGCAGCGCCGGGGCGAGGTGGCGGGTCTCCAGAGCGGACAGCCGGCGCGGCGCGGGCAGCGTGTCCCGGGCGGTGCGCGCCGCCAGCCGCAGCGTGTCCCCGGCCCGGAAGCCGGCCCACGCCAGGGCGGCCTGGCCACGGGAGACCAGGGGGGTCAGCGGCAGCACGAACGGCTGGGCGTGCACCAGGTGGGGCGCGGTGCGCTCCATCAGCACACCGCGCTCCACCGCGCTCTCGTGGGCGACGTCGAGCTGGGCGGAGGCGAGGTAGCGCAGCCCGCCGTGGATGAGTTTGGAACTCCAGCGGGAGGTGCCGAAGGCCAGGTCGTGGGCGTCCACGGCGACGACGTCCAGGCCCCGGGCCGCGGCGTCCAGGGCCGCTCCGGCACCGGTCGCGCCGAGACCGACGACGAGGACGTCCGCCACGCGGCCGCCGGCGGCGTCGGCGAGCTCGCGTGCGCGCCGGGCCGCGGACAGGGAGGCCCCGGCGGGGCTGCTGGTCGGGCTCATGGGGTGAGGGTCCTCTCCAGGATGGTCCGCAGCTCCGCGAGGAAGGCCGCGGCGGTCAGGTCGGCGTCGTCCTCGTCGGTCATGGTGCGCAGGGACAGGGCGAAGGACTGGACGACCAGCAGCACGGACCGCGCCTGCCGTCCGGGGTGCGCCGCGCGCACCGATCCGTCGGCGTGCCCTTCGCGCAGCGCGGCGGCCAGCAGCTCCAGCAGCGCCTCCTGGCTCGCCCCGCGCCGGTCGAGCACATAGGGCAGCAGCAGCTCCGGGTCGACGTCGACGATCTTGCGGAAGAGCGGATGGGCGCGGAACGCCGCCACTCCGGCCACGAGCCCCTCGACGATGCGCGGGCGGGTGCCCGTGCCCGGCCGGGGCTCGGGCATGTTCCCGGTGGCCACGGCGATCCACTCCCGCGTCATCAGGTCGCCGACCAGGGACCGCACATCGGGCCAGCGCCGGTACAGCGTCATCCGGGAGACGCCCGCGCGGCGGGCCACGTCGGTCATGGTCGTCCGGCGGACGCCGACGGCCAGGACGCAGTCGCGCACGGCGTCGAGGACGGCGTCGTTGTCCGGCGGGTTCGGGCGGGCCGAGTCCTTGTGACGGTTAGGCGTCATGTGTAACAGTGTAACGCCCATGAGGCCGTGCAGACGGCATCCCCCGAATCGACCGGTGAGGACGACAGGCAATGGACATGCTGTGGAACGGCTGGGGCGACCCGGCGAGGGCGACGCCGCTGCCCGACACCGTGACCGGGCTGCTGCGCGACCTGCTCGGCGTCAAGCCCCGCGAGGCCGCGTCCGTCCGCCTCACGGAGATCGACGTCCCCCCGTCCCCCCTGGCCGACGCCGCCCACCGCGCCCTGCTCGCCGCCGTCGGCGACCGGGAGGACCGCGTGCGCACCGACGCGGAGACCCGCATCCGCCACACCCGGGGCAAGTCCACCCCCGACCTGCTGCGGATGCGCGACGGCGACGTCACCGACACCCCGGCCGCCGTCGTCCTCCCCGAGAGCCACGACGAGGTCGTCGCCGTCCTGCGGGCCTGCGCCGAACACCGGCTGCCCCTCGTCCCGTTCGGCGGCGGCACCTCCGTCGTCGGCGGCCTCGCCCCCGGCCGGCCGGCCGCCTTCGTCGCCCTGGACCTGCGGCACATGAACCGGCTGCTCGACCTCGACCCGGTCTCCCGCACCGCCACCCTGCAACCCGGCCTGCGCGCCCCCGAGGCCGAGGCGCTGCTCGCCGGACACGGCTACACCCTCGGCCACTTCCCCCAGTCCTACGAGTGGGCCACCCTCGGCGGCTTCGCCGCGACCCGCTCCAGCGGCCAGGCCTCCGCCGGCTACGGACGCTTCGACGAGATGGTTCTCGCCCTCACCCTCGCCACCCCCGAGGGCACCCTCGACACGGGCCGCGCACCACGCTCGGCGGCCGGCCCCGACCTGCGCCAGCTCGTGCTGGGCTCGGAGGGCGCGTTCGGCGTCATCACGTCCGTGACCGTCCGGATCCGGCCCGTGCCGCGGGTCCGCCGCTACGAGGGCTGGCGCTTCGCCTCGTTCGCCGACGGGACCGCCGCGCTGCGCCGGCTCGCCCAGGACGGCCCGCGCCCCACCGTCCTGCGGCTGTCCGACGAGACGGAGACGCTGATCGGCCTCGCCCAGCCCGACGCCATCGGGACCGCCCTCGAACAGTCCGCCGGATGCCTGGCGGTCGTCGGCTTCGAGGGCACCGAGGAGGACACCGCGCACCGCCGCGAGGGCGCCGCGGCCGTCCTGCGCGCGTCCGGCGGCACGTTCGCCGGGGAGGAACCCGGGGAGCGCTGGGCCCACGGCCGCTACTCGGCGCCCTACCTGCGCGACTCCCTGCTCGACGCCGGCGCCCTTGCCGAGACGCTGGAGACGGCGACCTACTGGTCCCGCGTCCCCGCGCTGTACACCGCCGTACGCGACGCGCTCACCGCCACCCTGACCGAGGCCGGCACCCCGCCCCTGGTCATGTGCCACATCTCGCACGTCTACGAGAACGGCGCCTCCCTGTACTTCACCGTGGTCTCGGCCCAGGGCGACGACGCCGTCGCGCACTGGACCCGCGCCAAGCACGCCGCCAACGAGGCGATCCTCGCCGCCGGCGGCACCATCACCCACCACCACGGCGTGGGCACCGACCACCGCGACTGGTACGTCCGCGAGGCGGGCCCCCTCGGCGTCGAGGCGCTGCGTGCCGTCAAGCGGCGGCTGGACCCCGACGGGCTGCTGAACCCCGGTGTCCTGCTGCCCTCCGACTGACCCCCACAGACCGACGCCACCCATCCCCGTGAGACAACAGTCCGGCACCAGCCGCAGGCCCGGAGGCACATCGATGCGACAGTTCACCGCCGTCGTCAACCCCACCGCGGGCGGATCCACCTCGGCCGCGGCACTGCTCCAGGTGGCCCGGCTGCTGCGGGAGGCGGGGGCCGAGCTGGAGACCGAGTACAGCCGGAGCCTCGCCCACGCAACGGAACTCGCCCGGCAGGCCGGCGACCGCGGCCGGGTGGTGCTCGCCGTCGGCGGGGACGGCATGGCCGGCGGCATCGGCGGCGCCCTCAGCGGAACCGGGGCCGTGCTCGGCCTGGTCCCGGCCGGCCGCGGCAACGACTTCGCCCGCATGCTGGGACTGCCCCGGGAGCCCGCCGCCCTCGCCGGCCTGCTCCTGCACGGCGAGCCGCGCCCCGTCGACACCGTCGAGGTCACCTCCGCCGTCCACGACCGCACCGTCGTGCTCGGCAGCGTCTACGCGGGCGTCGACGCGCTCGCCAACCGCCACGCGAACCACGCACGGCTGCTGCGCGGCACCGCCTCCTACTACGCGGGGGCGCTGCGCGCGATCACCACCTGGCGCCGGACCCGCTACCGGGTCACCGTCGACGGGCAGGAGCACGCCTTCGGCGGCTACACCGTCGTGGCCGCCAACTCCGGCTACTACGGCTCGAACCGGCTCATCGCCCCCGGCGCCCGGGTCGACGACGGCCTGCTCGAAGTCGTCATGATCCACGAAGCGCCGCGCCGGCTGTTCTTCGCCCTGATGAACGAACTCGAGTCGGGCACCCACGTGCGCCGGCCGCAGGTGCGGGTGGTGCGGGGCAGGGAGGTCCGCATCGAGGCCGACCGGGCGATACCGTACGGCGCCGACGGCGAGGTCGAGGCCGTCCTGCCCGTCACCGCCAGGGTGCTGCCCGGCGCCCTGCGCGTCCTGTACTGAACACCCCGCCGGGCCGGACGCCCTCGCGGCGGCCGGCCCGGCGGACGGCACCGTTCAGACCTGGGTGTTGAAGCGTTCCCACACCCGGTGCGCGCCCAGCAGTTCGGTGACCCGCGACAGCGCGGCCGTACCGGAGTCGGAGACGATCACGCCGGGTGCGTCGGTGGGGACGCCCGCCGCTTCGAGGGCGGCCTCGCCGCCCGCCCAGACGCCGATGGCCTTGCCGTGCCGGAACGCCTCCGACACCAGCAGGCTCACCCGCGGGTCGGTCGTCCCCGGCTGCGCGGGAGACGGGGCGGACTTGGCGTCCCGAGCGGTGTAGGCGTCGCTGCCCACGCCCGGCGTCCCCGCCAGCAGGACGGCGTCGAACTCGACCGACCGCGCGGTGGCATAGGTGCGCTGGACGCTCAGCGCCCCGTCGCCCGAGCCGAGGGTGCCGCCGGTCGGCGCCACGACCAGCGGGACCATGCCGGCGTTCAGGACCGCCTCCCGCACCGCACGCACACCGTCCACGTCGCCGTCCTCGCCGGTCACGATGCCGACGATGCGGCCGTCCGCGGGCCAGGTCCGGCCGAGCTGCGACAGCGCCGGGCTGGGCTCGACGTCGGCCAGCGGCTCGGTCGGCTTCGGGGCCGGCAGACCCAGGCCGGTGGCGACGGCCTCGCACAGTTCCGGGTCGATGTTGGCCAGCACCTGCAGCGCCCGTTCCTTGACGGCCTGTTCGTAGCACTTGCCCAGCTCGAAGGTGTAGGCGCCGATGATGTGCTCCCGCTCCACCGGGCTCATGCTCAGCCAGAACCGGCGGGGCTGGCTGAAGTGGTCCGCGAACGACTCCGGCGCCGCGCGCACCTTCGTCGCCTCCGGCACGCGCACCGGCGCCTCGATGTACGCCCCGGTGTCCGCGCCCGCGGTGAACGGGCAGCCCCCGTCGACCGAGTTGGGCCGGTAGGGGGCGACGCCCCGGTGGACGGCCGTCTGGTGCATGCCGTCGCGCAGCATGTCGTTGACCGGCGCGTGGGGGCGGTTGATGGGGATCTGCGGGAAGTTGGGGCCGCCCAGGCGGGTGATCTGGGTGTCCAGGTACGAGAACAGCCGCCCCGCGAGCAGCGGGTCGTCGGTGATGTCGATGCCCGGCACGAGGTGCCCCACGTGGAAGGCGACCTGCTCGGTCTCGGCGAAGAAGTTCGACGGATTGCGGTTGAGGGTCAGCAGCCCGACCGGCTGCACCGGCGCCAGCTCCTCGGGGACGATGTTCGTCGGGTCCAGCAGGTCGATGCCCTCGAAGGTCTGGTCCGGGGTGTCGGGGAAGGTCTGGATGCCCAGCTCCCACTGCGGATACGCCCCCGACTCGATGGCGTCGGCGAGGTCCCGGCGGTGGAAGTCGGGGTCGACGCCGTTGATGATCTGCGCCTCCTCCCACACCAGGGAGTGCACGCCGAGCCTGGGCTTCCAGTGGAACTTCACCAGCGTCGTGCCGTCCTCCGCGTTCACCAGGCGGAAGGTGTGGACGCCGAAGCCCTCCATCATCCGGAAGGAGCGGGGGATGCCCCGGTCGGAGATGTGCCACAGGGTGTGGTGGGTGGCCTCGGTGTGCAGGCTGACGAAGTCCCAGAAGGTGTCGTGTGCGCTCTGCGCCTGCGGGATCTCCCGGTCCGGCTGCGGCTTGACGGCGTGGATGATGTCCGGGAACTTGATGGCGTCCTGGATGAAGAAGACCGGGATGTTGTTGCCGACCAGGTCGAAGACGCCCTCGCTGGTGTAGAACTTCGTCGCGAAACCGCGTGTGTCCCGCACGGTGTCGGCGGAGCCCCGGGAGCCCACCACCGTGGAGAAACGCACGAACACCGGCGTCTCCACGTCCTCGGCGAGGAACGCGGCCTTGGTCAGGGAGGCCGCCGTGCCGTAGCTCTGGAAGACACCGTGCGCCGCCGCGCCGCGGGCGTGGACCACGCGCTCCGGGATGCGCTCGTGGTCGAAGTGCATCACCTTCTCGCGCAGGTGGTGGTCCTGCAGCAGCACGGGCCCGCGCGGCCCGGCCTTCAGCGAGTGGTCGGTGTCGTACAGCCGGGCGCCCTGAGCGGTCGTCAGATAGCTTCCGGACTGCGCCATCCTGGCCTGGTCGGCCCCCGTCGGCTGACCGGTCGGCGACACGGTGTCCGGGCCGCTCTGGTCCGGCTTGGGGGGCAGCGGCTCGCGGGGCTCGGTGGGTTCGGCGACCGAGGGGGACTCGACAGCGGGCCTGCCGGGAATCCCCTCGGGCGGTCCGTCACCGCCGCCCTTCAGGCTCTCGGTGACCTTGTTGGCTACCCGCTTGAGGGGGTTGGCCTCGCTCATCAGCCTCTTCTCCGTTCTGGGCGGGCCGCTGCACGCGGCCGGATGTGTTCGAGTACCGACTGCCGTGGTGGCCGTGACCGCGTACCCGGACACCGGGCCTCAAGGCATGCGCAGTTGCGGCGAGGGCGCGGCCGACGAGAAAGGGCGGTGCGTGCGGACGGGAGTCGTCCGCTCGAGCGAGGGTCTCCACCGCCGGGGGTCCCGCCCCGGGAGCGTGCCGTGGAGGAGCCCGTCCCGTTGCCGTCCGCCGGCGTCACACTCGCTCCGCCCCGGGCGCGCCCGGTCGCCGTACCGTCACCCGGACATGCGCGGGGGCACGGCCCGTCGGTCGGACACGGCGCACGACGACTCGTCCATGGGGGAGCTCCTTCTCACCGGTGCCGTACCAGCGTCACCGCCCCCACTACGGCGCGCCACCTGGGGCGGGCGTGCGGGGGAGCGGCGTACCGGCCCGGTCGAGGGTGGACGTCGTGCGGGTGTCGCAGTGCCGGGCCGCTGGGGGCGTGCCGGCTGCGGCTGGCGGGCGGGGAGTGGCGCACTGGCCAGGTTGAAGGCGGACGTTGTGCGGGTGTGGCAACGGGAGTCGGCCGAGGGGGGCGCGCTGGGTGGTGCACCGGCTTGGTCGGGGCGCCGACGCCGTGGGCGTGCCGCAGTGCCGGGGGCACCCGAGGCGGGCACGAGGTGCAGCGCACCGGCTCCGTCGGGGTGCCGGCGCCCGCGGATCACGGCCGGTGCCGTGATAGAGCGGGGCGGTGTGCCCGCCCGTGCTGGACACTGCCGCCCCGGGCAGTGGCCCGCGGCGGCAGTGTCCTGTTCCCCTCCGTCCGCCAGGCCCGTGGCAAGAGAGCCGCTGGTGCCGGCCACGCTCCCGGCGAACGGACGGGGGGATGGGGACCGTCGCGGGCGGGCCGCGGCTACGTCCGGTCCGGCTGCTGCGTCACCCGTACCGGGTCGAAGGAGATCCGCGTGCGCGCACCGCCGTCCGCCCAGGCCACCTCGACACCGGCGTCGTCGGCGACGACCTCGGTGACGGCCCCCGCGAGCGGACCGGTGCCCGGCGCGGCGGTGAGCGCGGCCAGACAGACGTGCAGGGTCGTGCCGCCCGCCTCGCCGCTCAGGCGGGGCATCTCGGCCCAGGGGGTGTAGGCGGTGCCCTGCGGGGCGCGGACCGTCTCGGCGCCGGGATCCCAGCCGTGCAGGCCGTGCAGCGCCGAGACCAGGGCCTCCTCGGGCCCCGTCGCCCACCCGGTGTGCGTGACACGGGTCCCGGTCGGCGCCCCGACCACCCGGTGCACCCGCAGCTCGTACGGCCCGTGCGCCACCGTCACGCTCTCCACCCGGAGCCCCGGCACCATCGGGGGGCCGCCGGCGAAGACGGGCCGGTGCCAGGACGCCGCCCAGCCCCAGCCGTCGCCGTGCCCCGCGCCGAGCGGGTGGATACGGCGCCGCACACTGCGCCGGCCGTTCACCTCCACCGACAGATGGTTGTCCGCGACGTTGCCGGGCGCCGTCGGCCCGGTCCGCGTCGAGTACGCCTGCCGCCCGTAGTGCGGGTCGTCCTCGGCGGCCGACTCGCCCTCGTGCGGCCGTACGTGGTCGCTGCCGTGGTTGTGCAGCCGTACGATCCCGTCGGCCCGCGTCGCCTGCACCAGCAGCCCCGGCGCCGGCAGGGCGAGCACCCGGTCGGTCCTCTCCACCGGCGCGGGTTCCTCCGTCGTCGTCCACAGCGGATGCCCGGCGGGCGCCAGCAGCGACACGAACGCCTTCGACGCCCAGTACGGCGAGGCCGGACCGGAGTACGGCTGCAGCGTGGCCTCGTGTGGCCCGTGCCATCCCAGGCTCAGCAGCCCGTCGCCGGTGAGGGCCCCTCGCTCCAGGAAGTGCCGCAGGCTGCCGCTCACCAGCCGCCGGGAGGCACCCGGCGTCAGCGGGGTGTACCCGGTCAGCGCGCCCAGGCCGACGGCGGCCGAGGCGGCGAAGCGGTACGCCAGCGACCGGCCGTAGTGCAGCGGCGCCCCGTCCGCGCCGAACATCAGGGCGTAGCCGTCCAGGTGCGCGCGCAGCCGGTCGCCGTACCGGGCGGCGAGCGCGGTGTCGTCGCCGGACAGGTGCGCGTCGAGCACCGGGTACAGGTGCAGGGCCCAGCCGTTGTAGTGGTCGAAGGCGCGGCCGTCCCCGTCGGCGTACCAGCCGTCGCCCCGGTACCAGCCCTCCATCAGCTCCAGCGCGCGCCGCCGGGCCGCCGCCGTCTCGGCGTCGCCGCGGCCGACCGACTCCAGGAACCCGGCGACCGTGTACGGGAACAGGTACCAGTTGTTCGGCGCGGGCACGTGCCGCAGCGCCCCGCGCAGCCACTCCTCCGCCCGGTCCTGGACGCCGGCGTCGAGGTTCTTCCACAGCCATGGCGCGGTCAGCCGCAGCCCGAGCGCGACCGATGCCGACTCGACCATGGGCTGGCCCTGCACGTCGTGGTCGAGGATCAGCGGCCAGGACTCGGTGTCGTCGCGGCCGGGCGTGCGGGTGCCCGCCGCCAGGCCCCGCGCGTAGCGGTCCAGGAACCCGTGCGGATCGTCGCCGCCGGCGCCCGCCACCCGGAAGGCCGCCGCGAGGAACGTTCGCGCATAGCCCTCCAGTCCGTCGGAGCGCACCCCCGAACGCGAGGGCCGGCCCGGCAGGTCGAGCAGGGCGCAGCCGGGAGTGCTCCAGCGCCAGGCAGCGGTCAGGAGCCCGTCGGCTACGGCCTCCCAGTGGGCCCGGGTGTACCCGGTGTACGGGCTCGACGCACGGTCCTCGGCGGGCAGTTCGAACGGGATGGTCATGCGAGGAAGGCCAGCCTTTCGCGTCGTACGGGATGGAGGAAGCCGGCGCCGGAGGCCCAGCGGGCGGTCTCGGCGAGCGCGAGGTCGGCCAGGCGGCGCCACTCGTTGCCCTCGGAACCGGCGAGGTGGGGCGTGATGAGGGCGTGCTCCGCGTCCCACAGGGGGTGTTCCGGTGGCAGCACCTCGGGGTCGGTCACGTCCAGCACGGCCCGCACCCGGCCGGCGAGGACGGCGTCGGTCAGCGCCTCCTGGTCGACGACCGCGCCGCGCGAGGTGTTGATCAGCACGGCCCCGTCGGGCATCGCGTCGATCAGCGCACGGCTCACCAGGCCGCGGGTGGTGGGCAGCAGCGGAGTGTGCACGCTGACCGTGTCGCAGCGCGCGAACAGCTCCGGCAGCTCCACGCGCTCCACGCCGAGTCCGGCCGCCTCGGCGTCGGTGACGTACGGGTCGTGCAGCAGCACCTCGACGTCGTGCGGGCGCAGCAGTTCGATGACCCGGCGGCCGATCAGGGACGCCGACAGGATGCCGACGGTGCGGTGGTAGTTGCCGACGGAGCGCGGGGTGCGCAGCCAGTTGCCGCGCGTCCGGGAGGCCCGGTAGTCGCGGGCCCGCTCCAGGACCCGCTTGCCGGTCAGCAGGATCATGCCGAGGGTGTACTCGGCCACCGGCACGGCGTTGGCCGCGGCGGCGGAGGAGACCTCGATGCCGCGCTCCCAGCAGGCGTCGGTGACATGGCCGCGGACGCTGCCGGCGGTGTGCACCACGGCCCGCAGCCGGGGCGCCGCCCGCAGCACGTCCGCGTCCAGCGGCGGACAGCCCCAGCCGGTGATCAGCAGGTCGGCGTCGGCCAGCAGGGACCTCGCCCGCGGTGTGGACAGGTCGTCCAGAACCGGGAACGGGGCGAGGTCGCACAGCGCGCGGAACGCGGCGAGCGACTCCGGGTCGAGGACGGCCGAGGCGGCGTCCTTGGACATGGCCACGGCGGCACGGGGCCGGAAACCGGGGCCGGGAACGTGCAGGGTCACTTGACTGCTCCGGCGGTCAGGCCGCTGCGCCAGAATCGCTGGAGCAGCACGAAGGCGAGGATGAGCGGCAGTACGGCGAGCAACGAGCCCATGATCACCACGGGGTAGTACTCCGGCGAGACGGACGCGGAGCTGTTCCACTGGTACAGGCCGAGGCTGACGGGATACAGGTCCTGGTCGGACAGCATCACCATCGGCAGGAAGAAGTTGTTCCAGATGGCGGTGAGCTGGAACAGGAACACGGTGATCAGACCGGGGCCGAGCATCCGCAGCGCCACCCGGGCGTACGTGGTCAGCTCGCCCGCCCCGTCCACCCGCGCCGCCTCCAGGACCTCGTCGGGCACATAGCCCCGGCTGAAGATGCGGCCGAGGTAGACGCCGAACGGGTTGAACAGCACCGGGACGAACACCGCCCAGAAGGTGTTGACCAGGCCGGCCTCGGAGGCCATCAGGTACAGCGGCAGCGCGAGGACCGTCTGCGGCACCATGACCGCCGCCAGCACCAGGCCGAACAGCTTCTCCTTGTGGCGGAAGCGGTACTTGTCGAAGGCGTAGCCGCAGGCCACGCTCAGCAGCGCGCCCACCGCGGCGCCGAGCACCGCGTACAGCAGGCTGTTGAGGTACCAGCGGCCGTACAGTCCGCCGTCCATGGCGAACAGGTCCTCCAGGTTCTGCACGAACGAGAAGTCGCTCAGGGACAGCAGGTCGCTGCCGAACAGCGCGTCCCGGTTCTTCGCGGCGGCGAGCACCAGCCACAGCACCGGCAGCAGCGTGTAGAGGACGGAGACCGCGACGACCACGTTGACCGTGGTACGGCCCAGCAGCTTCGGGCGTGACAGGGAACTGTCGGTGGCGCTCATCGGGCCTCCTCGGCGACGTCGGCGCGGCTGGTGAAGCGGGTGACGCCGTAGGACAGGGCGATGGTGCACACCAGCAGGACCACCGAGGCGGCCGCCGCCAGGCCGTAGTTGTTGCGGGTGAAGGCCGCGTCGTAGATGTACATGCTCGGCGAGAACCGGGAGTTGATCATCGGGGAGGACTGGCTGAGCAGCATCGGCTCGGTGAAGAGCTGCAGCGCCCAGATCAGGGTGAAGATCGCGACCATGACGATGGAGGCGCGCACGAGCGGGGTCTTGACCTGGAGCGCCGTGCGCACCGGCCCGGCGCCGTCGACGACGGACGCCTCGATCACCTCGCGGGGCACGGCCTGCAGGGCGGCGTAGAAGACCACCATGTTGTAGCCGAGGTTGCTCCACAGGGCGATGTTCACGATGGACGGGATCACCGTGTGCACGCCGAGGAAGTCGATCGTGATGTCGGCGCGGGCGAACAGGTCGATCACCGGGCTGATGCCCGGCGTGTACAGGTACAGCCAGATCAGGGCCGCGATGATGCCGGGGACCGCGTGCGGCAGGAACAGGCCGAGCTGGGCGAAGGCGCGCAGGCGCACCACGCCGGAGTCCAGCAGCAGGGCGAGGGCGAGCGCGCCGGCGACCATGAGCGGGATGTAGATCAGGCAGTACAGCGCGACGGTGCCGAGCCCGCCGAGGAAGGTCGGGTCGGTCAGGACGGCCGCGTAGGAGCGCAGCCCGACGAAGACGGTGCGCTCCGGGCCGAAGCCGAGGCCGGGCTGGTCGTCGCTGTAGAAGCTGAGGTAGACGGCCGTGCCGACGGGGATCAGGAAAACGGTGACCAGCAGGGCGAAGAACGGCGTCATGAGCACGCCGCAGGCGGTCAGCTGACGGCGCCTCGCCGCCCGGCGGGCGCGCAGTCCGGCGGTGGAGGGGGACGGGGCGGCGGCGCGGGCGGTGCCGGCCGGCACCCGTTGCTGGGTGGTCGCGGTCATGGGGTGTCACCTGCCTTTCGACGGCTCAGGTGCTGTGCTGGGTGGTGGCGAGGCCCAGGGCCTTGAGGTCGGGCATGGTGCCCTCCTGGGCGGTGCGCAGGGACTCGACGAGGCTGCCCTGGCCCGCGCCGACGCGGGCGAAGGAGTCCTGCATCACCTTCTGGGTGGCGCTCATGCGCGGGCCCCAGACCCAGCCCTCGCCGATCTTCTCTGCCTCCTCCTCGAACAGGCCGTAGATGTCCTGCCCGCCGTAGTACGACCGGTCGAACGCCTCGCGGCCGACGGCGACCAGACCGGGCGCGGCCGGGTACTGGCTGCTGGTGCCGCTGGAGAGCCGGGCGCGCAGGGCGTCCGGGTGGGAGACCTGCCACTCGATGAACTCCATGGCGGCCTCGGGGTGCCGGCTGTCCTTGGTGACGGCGAAGGTGGAGCCGCCGTGCGTGCCGACGGCCGGGCGGCCGGTGTCCCACTGCGGCAGCGGGGCGATCCGCCACTGGCCCTTCTGCCCGGGCCGCGCGTTCATCTGCGCGCCCGCGTCCCAGGCCCCGCTGAGCCGGGTGAGGACCAGTCCGTTGCCGATCTGCGCGTCCGACTGCCTGCTCTCGACGGCGTTCATGAAGACGTCGTCCCGGTCGATGAGCCGCTGCCAGTACGCCGCGACCCGTCGGGTCGGGGCGTCGGCGAGGGAGACGTTCCAGGCCCCGCGGGAGGTGTCGAACCACTGTGCGCCGGCCTGCCAGGCGTACGCGGCGAACTGCGTCATCCCGTCGGTGGGGAACAGCACCAGCCTCCGGTCGGGTGCCTTGCGGCGCACGGCCGACGCCTGCTCGGCGAATTCGTCCCAGGTACGGGGTACGTGCAGCCCGTAGCGGTCGAAGAGGTCGGCGCGGTAGTGCATCACCATGGGCTCGACGTCCAGCGGCACGCTGAACACCCGCCCCTCGAAGGTGGTCAGCCCGAGCGCCTGCGGCAGCAGTTTGCGCCGCAGACCGTCGCTGACCAGGTCGGTGATGTCCCGGGCGACGCCGTCGATGGCGTACCCCGGCACCTGCGGATACTCGATCGTGGCGACGTCGGGGGCGTTGCCGGCCCGGGCGGCGTTGCTGAGCTTGGCGTAGCCGCCCTGCCCTCCGGAGGGGATCTGCTGGAAGTCGACCTGGATGCGGTCGTGTGTGCGATTGAAGGCGTCGACCACCTCCTGGCTGCCGCGCAGGGCGGACCAGAAAGTGATGCGCGTGGTACGGCTCGTGCCGCCCGACCGCTCGCCGTTCTCCCCGCTGCAGGCGCTCACGGCTCCTGTCAGTGGTACGGCGGCCATCGCGGCGAGCACGGATCGACGGCTGCGTCGACCGGGCATGGCGCCTCCCGCGGCTCCTGCGTGTCTGCGGACACGACTGTTCGGGACACGGGAATACTCAACGCCCCAACGCAAACGGTCAATAGATCGATCAGAAGAAAATAAAACGCTCAAACGCTCATTCAGTCGAAGCGTTGCTCAAGTCGTTGCCCGAGTCGTTGCCCGGGGCACCGCCGGGGTCGTCGTCGGGGTCGTCGATCCGCCGCGTCGAGCCGCGCACCATCAGCCGCGGCAGCAACTCGACCCGCCGCACCGCCCCTCCCGTCCCCGAAAGGCCCTGCAGACGCTGCAGCAACAGGTCCGCGGCCACCCGGCCGATCTCGCCCTTCGGCGGGGCCACCGCCGTCAGCGGAGGCGTGGCCAGACCGGCCACCACGTCGTCGTACGCCACGACCGAGCAGTCCTCCGGCACCCGCACCCCCTCGGCCGCCAGCCGCTGGACGATCATCACCGCGTCCACGTCGCCGTGCAGCACCACCGCGGTCGCCCCCACCTTGCGCAGCAGCGCGGGCAGTTCGGCCGTCTCGTCCGCGGAGTACGGCCCCTCCTGCCCGGACTCCGGCGCGCTGAGCGCCCACGTCCACTCCTCCACCAGCGGATGTGCGCCGGCGATCCGGGCGAAGGCGGCCCGCAGCGAACGCGCGGTCGGGCTGTCGTCCCGCGTCGCGAACACGATGCGCCGGTGACCCAGCCCCACCAGGTGCTCCACCGCCAGATGCGCGCCGTACCCGTGGTCCGAGCACACCGAGTCCAGCGCGTGCGGCGCGCTGCCCGGCCGCGGGCGCCGCTCCATCAGCACCGTCGGCACCTCCAGCGCGGCCAGCCACGCGTAGTCGGCCTCCTCCGCCGCGAGGCTGCGCCACCGGGGCGCGAGCAGCAGGCCCCGCGCGCCGTCCTCCAGCGCCCGCTCCACCAGCGGGCGCTCGGCGCCGTCCGCCTGGGGCGCGAGGTGCAGCGCGAAGCGCAGTCCGGCCTCCTCCAGGACCGTGCGGGCGCCGTGCAGGGTCTCCGTCAGGTACGAGTGCCGGGCCGGGACCACGACGGCCACCCGGTCCCCGTCCGGGGGGCCGCCCTCGGGAGCCTCCCCGACGGGCACCGGCGAACGGACGACACCGTGTCCGCGCAGCAGCCTGCCCTCGCGCGTCAGTTCCTCCACGTCCCGGCGCACCGTCACCACCGAGACCTGCAACTCTGCGGCGAGATCGCGCACCCGCGCGGTGCCGCGTGCCTGCACCGCAGCCAGAATCCGCTGACGCCTGAGATCGACCGGCTCCCGCATCGGACCTCCCCCACCCGGAGATGTTCGTTTGAGCGTTTCCGCGTCATCATAACGATCGCCGGTCGGCCCGGCCGGGCCCGTGTCCTCGGCGTCAGGGATCGGGGCCGGGGTCGGCCAGGAGGGGACCCAGCGGGCCGAGGTCGAGGTTGAGGTCGCTCCGGCTCAGGCCGTGCCGCGCGCACAGCTCGTCCATGCGCTCGTCGAGCAGCATGAGCGCCGTGCCGAGCCGGTCCTCCTGCTCCGCGCTCAGCGTGCCCTCGTCGAAGCGGCGCACGGCCTGGCGCTCCATCAGCTGCCGCAGGAGCTCCACCACGGTCAGGACGAGGGCGGCCAGGTCGTCCGTGACCCGCTCGGGGTCCAGGTCGAGGGCGCGGGCCGCCCGGGGCGCGGTCACAGCGGCCCGCTGTCCGGCCAGGGAGCGGGCACCCGCTCGTTGACCGACGACAGCAGGGCGTGCAGGGAGATCCGCACCAGGGGCACGTCGGCTATGGCCAGCACCAGGTCCCCGCTGACCACCACGCCGGTCGCCAGCACCCGGTCCAGCAGGTCCACGAGGGGGACGCCGATCGGCGCGTACGGTTCCGGGCCGCCCCAGGGCACGGGCGCGGGGCCCGGCGAGCGGGGGTCCACGGCGGTCATGAACCGTCCTCCAGCCGGGCGAAGGAGTACGGGATCCAGGGCCCCGACACATGGATCTCCACGGTGGTGTGCCGGCCGTCCGCACCGACCCGCTCCAGGGCCGCGGCGAAGGCGGGCCGCTCCGTGTCGTCCACCAGGTAGGCGGCGTTGAGCAGCTGCGGGGTGCGCCGGCCGGTCAGCTGCTCGCTCTGCGGGCGGTGCCGTGTCGCCGCCACGGCATGACGCCGCAGTTCCGCATCGACGGCCTCGGCCTCCGCGAGGGCCTTCCCGTGCGCGTCCTGCCGGGCGCGTCGCCGTGCGCTGGCGCGGCTGAGGTAGGCCCGTCCGCCGGTGCCGGTGCCGGTGCCGGTGCCGGTGCCGTTGCTGTCGTCGGCGGGGGCGTCCGCTTCGACGGCGTGCACCTTCACCGCCCACTCCGTGCGGCCGCCGAGCCGGTCGAGCAGGGCGGCGAGCGCCGCCTCCCGGGCGGTGACGGCCCGTGCCGCGCTGTGGTCGTCCCGGTACAGGCTCGCCATCGGCAGCGGTACGACCGGACCTGCCCGGAAGACCGCCTCGACGCCCCGGTGGTGGGCCCGGGCACAGCGTTCGAGGTCGTCGGGCCGGTTGAGGCGCTCGGTCAGCGCGGCCGAGTCGAAGAGGGCCGCGGGAACGTCCTGGACGATCAGGCACAGGTTCCCGGCGCGCAGGACGCGCAGCGGACCGCCCTCCTCGTGCCCGGTGGCCGACACCAGCGCGTGGTCCGGGGGCGGGGTGCGGGTGACGGCGAAGGCGCAGACGACGGTGGGGGAGCCCACCTCGTCCGCGGCGGCGGCCGGCGGCACGGCCGGGTGCAGGCTCACCGGACCGCCTCCACCGTCTCGTCGGCGGCGCCCTCCAGATCGTCGAGCCGGGCCCGCAGACGCGCGTTCTCCTCCGCCAGCGCGTCCCGGGCGGCCCGCGTGGAGAGGGCCGGGTCCGTCTCCCACCAGTCGATGCCGGCCTTCTTGGCGGTGTCCACCGAGGCGATGAACAGGCGCAGCCGGATGGTGAGCAGTTCGATGTCGAGCAGGTCGATCTTGATGTCGCCCGCGATGACGATGCCCTTGTCGAGGACCCGTTCGAGCAGGTCCGCGAGATTGCCGGTGACGGGCGCGTAGGGCTGCGGTTCCAGGCCGGAGTAGCCGCGCTCGATGTCCGTCACAGGGCGCTCCCCGGGGTGGAGTGGTCGTCGCGGACGCGGATGTCCTGGGTGGTCGTCATCCGCGACCACCTGAGTCCGGACGCCCCGTGGTCCGCTTCGCCGGGGCGGCCTTCTTCGCAGCGGCCTTCTTGGCGGGGACCTTCTTCGCGGCCGTCTTCTTCACGGCGGTCTTCTTCGCCGGTGGGCCGGGTGCGGCTTTGCGCGCAGGCGGGTTCCGGAGCGGCTCGGGTGCGGGCCCGGCGTCCTCCTCCTCGTCCGCGCCCGCCTCGTCCTCGGGGTAACCTTCCTCGTCCTCGTAGCGGTAGCCGTCCGAGTCGTCGTCGTAGTACCGGTCGTCGTACCCCGTGTCGTCGTACTCCGCGTACTCCCTGTCCCTGTCGTCCGCGTACTCCCTGCCGTCCTCGTCGTCCTCGTAGCCCTCGTAGTCCTCGTAGTACTCCTCACCGTCGCGACGGCTCGTGCCCTTGAGTGCGTCCGTCCGGTCGCGGAGGGCGTCGGCGAAGCCGGTGAGGCGGCGGTTCGCGGCGGCGGCGAAGGCCTCGCGTCCGGCGGTCAGCAGCTCGCCGCGCACCTGGTCCGTCAGGTCCTGGAACTGAGGTGTCCGGAGCCTGCCCAGTCCCTGGGACAGCATGTCGCCGGGGGAGAGGCCGAGACGGCGGCCCGCCAGCCAGGCGCCGACCACGATGGCCAGTGTGGCCTTCCGCCTGCGGCCCAGGAAGTACCCGCCGGCCACGGCCGCCGTCAGGGCCGCTCTGTTGTCGTTCATGGGTGCCCTCCCTGATGCCTTCCCTGCGTGGTCGCCCGGCGTTCGAGGAGCGCGAGCAGCCGCTCCTCCTCCCGCTCGAAGGCCGCCTCGCCGATGGCGCCCTCGTCCAGAGCCCGGTTGAGCGCCGCCAGGCGGGCGTGGACGGTACGCGGGTCGTGGGCCTGGCGCCGGGCCTCCTGGAGCAGGTGGTCGGCGACCCACATCGTGCCGCGTACCGGGGCCAGTGGCAGCAGCAGGAGTCCGCTCACGATGCCCACCGCCTCACCGCCTGGCCGGTGCGGGACGCGGGTCGACGAAGCTGTAGCACGGCAAGGGACCCGTCACGCTGAGGGCCAGCCGGTCCCCCACGTCGCGCGCCCGGGCGTCCACCGCCTGCCGGAAGCGTGGCTCGTCGGCGGAGCGCACCAGGAACGACGTGCTCAGCACCTGCTCGTCGTCGAGCGAACCCTGCACCGAGCGGACGGCGAGCGGGGCGAGATGGTTCAGGACCTCCCGTGCCGCGCGCCGCGCCTCGCGGCGGACGCCCCGGGCGAGCGCCTCGCCGAGCCGGACGTTGGCCTCGTAGTCCGGCCGCTGCCGGGTCCGGCGGGCCAGCGCCCGGAGCTTCTCGTCCCGGCGCACCAGCTGGGCGAAACAGCCGGGCACGACCGTTCCCTTGACGTTCATCTCGACACAGCCCCGGACGACGTCGAGCTGCTTCTCCCAGTGCGCCGCGCCGGTCCGCAACTCCGAGCGCAGGACGCCGGCTTCGGGAGAGACGACCGCGAACCGCATGGGAATCACGGGCCCTTGAGCCGTCAGTTCGTCCAGTACCGCCTGATGGGCCATCAGGTCGCGGCGCCGGGCCCGGAGCCGCACGGGCGCCGTCGACACCGCCGCGCACAGTCCGGTCTCGGTCAGCAGCCGTACCGGGGCGCCGTTCACCCCCGGGGACCGCGGGGCACGGGAACCGGCGGGCACGATGCCGTAGACGTACAGGGCGTCGAGGGCGGTGGTGCCGGCAGTGGTGGTGCCGGTGGCTGTGGGCACGGTCATTCCTCCGTCTCCTGGCGCCGGCGTGGGCGCGGGCGCGGCCGGTCTTCCTCGTGGCGGGGGTGCTCGTGGCGGGGGTGCTCGGCCGGCCGGGTCCGGGGCCGCTGGGGGCTCCGGCCGCGCTCCTCGCGGGCGCCGGTGCGGCGCGCGGGCTCCTCCCGCTCCTCCTCGGGGGTGAGCAGGTCCCGCACCTTGTCGGTCAGGGAGCGCGCCGTGCGCCTGGCGCCGGCCCTGCCCAGGGTCGTGGCGACCGGGCCGCCGAACAGTTCGGGAACGGTCTTGGAGCGCACGTCGTGCTCCAGGTCGAGGCGGTTGCAGGCCTCGGCGAACCGCAGATACGTGTCGACGCTGGCGACGACGATCCGGGCGTCCACCTTGAGGATCTCGATGCCGACCAGGGAGACGCGCACGAAGACGTCGATCACCATGCCGCGGTCGAGGATGAGGTCGAGTACGTCGTAAAGGGTTCCGGCGCGGGGCGCGCAGACTATGTCGTCGTCGTAGGTGATCACGGCGGTCCTTCCGGGAGCGGGGCTCGGGGGCCGGTCACTGGTCCTGGGCACCGCGCCGGTAGCGGGCGATCCGGCGGTACTGCAGCAGATCGCCCTCCGGGTCCAGTTCGACCTCGTAGGTGGCGAGCAGACTGGTGGTGTCCGGGATGCGCGCCAGTTCCAGCACGTCCACGTTGACGATCCAGCCGTCGTCCTCGCTGCGGCACACCGCCGAGACACCCTCCATGCGGTGACGGACGAGTTCGGACAACCCGTCCGCGGCGCGCCGGGCGGCGTCCCGGGCGCTGCGCACGGCAGGCCCGCGCGAGGTGGGGGAAGTCGTGCCGCGCCGCCGCTCGCCAGGTTCTGTCATGCTGACCACTCTGGCCGCGCGGCCCGTTCGGCGCGTGTGCTGTTACCCCATACGGGCTGCGGTGGCCGGCCGCGCACGGCGGCCGGCACCACGCCCCGGGTACGTGGCCGGGGTCAGGCGTGCGGTGCCGCGAACCGGCGCCGGCAGTGCAGGAAGACGTGCGGTTCCGGCACGGCGTCCGGGTGGGCGGGAGTGAACAGCAGCTCCTCCCGGTCCAGCACCTCCAGGCCGGCCCCGTGGACCAGGCCGGTCAGGTCCGGCGTGGCGAAGCTGGTCACGCGCACGGGCTGCCCCATGAACAGACCCTCGACGCCCTCGACGTCCAGCGGCACCGTGGCCAGGACCAGATGCCCCCCGGGCTTCAGCGCCCGCGCCAGTCGCCGTACGACCTCGGCCTGCTCGCGACGGTCCATCTGGAGCAGCGAGAAGTACACGCACACCGCGTCGAAGGAGCCGTCCTCGAGCGGTGTGTCGCGGATGTCGGCGCGGCGGAAGGAAGCGGCGGGCACCTGCCGGGCGGCGAGGTCCACCATGACGGGGGAGACGTCGATGCCCAGCACGTCGTGGCCGGCCTCCGCGAGGGTCGCGGCGGTGGGCCGCCCGGTGCCGCTGCCCACGTCCAGCACCCGGCTGCCCGGCGCGAGCCGCCCGAGCAGCCACTCCAGCGAGCGCCGGTGCGCCTCGGAATCCGCGAACGCCTTCTCGTAGGCGGCGCCCAGCGCGTCGAACACGGCGGCGGCCTGCGGCCGGTGCTCCTCGTCGGTCACGACGCCTCCTCCGGTGGGGTGTGCCGGTGCCGGTGCCGGTGCCTTGGTCCGGGTCCGGGCACCGCCGCATCGTTCCACCGCGGGCGGGCCGCCGACAAGAGCACCCGCCGGTGACCGGGTCAGCGCAGCGCCCGGTACACCGACGCGGTCGTGAAGCCGTACACCAGGTGCGGGACGGCGTCCGACACCCACGACGTGCGGTCCCACCGGGTGGGGTCGGTCACCCCGAGCGCGGCGGCCGGCACGTCGCTGCCCGCCATGGCCGCGGCGCCGAGCACCGGCCCGGCCGCCCACTCGGGCAGCGGTCCGCGCCCGCGCCGCAGCAGCCCGTACGCCACGCCGACCCCGAGGCCGGTGACGTAGCCGAGGAGCGCGCCGGCGGCCTGTTCGCGGTTGGACTTCGACGCCTCCTCACCCAGTCCGACACCGGCCCGGTCGGCCAGCCGGCCCGCCACCTGGGCCGGCGTGTCGCTGGACGAGCGGCCGCGCAGCAGCATGTCGCCGTAGGTGGTGAGGTTCAGCGCGGCGGTGCCGGCGGCTCCGGCGAGCAGGCCCTTGGTGACTGAGCGCATGCGGGGGACTCCCTCGGCCTGGGCGCGGTGGTACGCGCGCGTGCACGACTGGGAGCCGGGTTCCCCGGCCACGGCCGCCAAACGACCGCGCCCGGCTGCTGCCGGCCGCGGTCCCGCGGGAGGACCGGTACCCGGACAGTGGGGTCGCGGCGCGTACGTGAGGTGAGGGGTTTCCGGCAATCCGCGGGGCGGTTGAACGCTCCGGCCCCCGGTTCCGTATGGAGCCGGGGGATTTTCCTTGCCCGAGTCCGCCATGACGTAGGAGCACGCCTTGGGACACAACAGGCGCAGACGCCCGACGGGCGCCCGACGCGCGACCTTCGCGGCCGCCGCGCTGATACTGGGCGGCGGCGGCCTGGTCGCCGTCAACGTGTACGCCTCAGCGACGGCACCTCCGAACGACCCCGTCCCGCTGGGCACCTCCGGCGTCGCGGCCACCGTCGACTGCCCCGATCCGAGCGAGCGGCTGACGACCGTCCCGGAGCAGGCCAGGTCCGACGTCGACACCGAACTCGCCCGCCTGGACGAGCAGATCGCCGCGGCCTACCGCCAACTCCAGGAGACGGCCCGCGCCGCGGACGACGGGACCCTCGACGAGAGCGCCCTGCTCGACCCGTTGGCGAAGGAACGGGCCGCCACCATCGAACGCATCACGGCCGCGATCGACCGCGCCGGTGACCGTCCTGAGGGCCTCGAAGCCCTGGCGGACTGCTCGCTGCGCCGCGTCGAGGTCACCACCGAGGACGCCGGGACGACGGACGGCGGCCAGGACGGGGCCGGCCGACCGAGCGGCGGCGAGGGGAAGTCGGACGACGGGGCCGACGCCGGGCAGCCGGGCAACGGCGGACAGGCCGGCAACGGGCCCGTCGCCGGGGACTACGCCGACATCACCACCGTCCGGCCCGAAGCGGCCGGCGCGCGCGAGGCGGCGGACGCCTCGCGCGGCACCTTCACCACCAGCTGCGGTGTCAACGCGGAGGGTCTGTTCAACTCCGACAACGTCATCGCCGCCCCCGGCGTCACCAACGGAGCCCACCACTTCCACGACTACGTCGGCAACCAGGCCAACAACGCCTTCGCCGGCGACGACGACCTGGCCGCCGCCGACACCAGCTGCGCCGACCAGCGCGACAAGTCGTCCTACTACTGGCCCGTGCTGCGCCTCCAGAACGGCACCCGTGAACAGGACGCCGAGTCACCCGGCGGCGGCATCGAGGGCAACGCCGGCGAGATCGTCACCCCGGCCGAGGTGACGCTGACGTTCGTGGGCAACGAGCGCGGCGAGGTCACCGCCATGCCGCGGCTGCTGCGCATCATCACCGGCGATGCCAAGGCGTTCGTCAACGGCACCGCCAACGCGAACGCCTCCTGGAGCTGCACCGGCTTCGAGGACCGGCAGCTGAAGGACAAGTACCCGCTCTGCCCGGCCGGCAGCGACGTGGTGCGCACCTTCACCTTCCAGAGCTGCTGGGACGGCCGGAACACCGACAGCGCCAACCACCGCACCCACGTGGCCTTCGCCGCCGCCGACGGCAGTTGCCCCGACGGGTTCCGGCCCATCCCGAGGCTCGTGCAGCGCATCGTGTACGACGTCGACGCGCCCAGCCTCCGGGACGGGGGCAGGACCACGCCGCTGTTCGCCGTGGACTCCTTCCCCGAGCAGCTGCACAAGCCGGTCACGGACCACAGCGACTTCATCAACGTCTTCGACGAGGACCTGATGCGGGAGATGGTCGACTGCATCAACAGCGGCCGGGAGTGCGGAGCGGGTGCGCCTCCCGCACCGGACCCCGGCGAGAGCGAGGGCGAGGGCGAGAACCCGCAGGAGCAGCCGACGCAGACCCCCGCACCCGAGAGCCCCGACGTCTCCGAGACCCCCGACGCCTCCGAGACCCCGGACGGCGGCAGCGGCCAGGACGGCCAGAACGGCCAGAACGGCCGACCCGGAGTGGACAACGGCGAGAACGAGAACAACGGCGAGAACAGGGACGACGACCAGAACAAGGACAACGGCGACACAGCCGAGACCACCGAGAACCCCCCACCCCCGGCACAGCCCCAGCAGAACGCCTCCGGCGGCCCCGCACCGAAGGCGGCCGCCACCACCGCGCCCGAGGTCACACCGGACGCCGACGCCGCGGCCGCCGCCCCGGCGTCCGAACCGCAGGCGACGCGGGGCGGGCTCGCCGAGACGGGCTCGGGTCTCGGCCTGTGGCCGGCCGCGGCCGGCGGAGTCCTGGTCGCCGTCGGCTGTCTGGTGCTCTTCCGGTCCAGGCGGCGTACGGGGTGACGTCCCCGGCGACACTGTCGACACCCTGACGACGGGCGGGCGGGGCGGGGTCCCCGCCCGCCGTCGTGCCCAACGCAGGGAACCGGCCACCGTCGAAGGGGAACTGGCGCAATCGAATGTTGCCGTTCTGTTTCGTCGGTTGCAGCCTATGCCTGGGAGCGCTCCCACCGTCTGAGATCCCCCCACGCGAAGGAAGGATTCCGGTCTTCATGGCTTGTCATGATCGCGTCAACGGGCGGCGTCGTCGTGCGACTCTCGTCCTGAGCGCCCTGGCCGCGGCCCTGCTCACCCTGATCCCGTGGAGCGGCACCGCCGTCGCGCACGGCTCCGTCGTCGACCCCGCCTCCCGCAACTACGGCTGCTGGCTGCGCTGGGGCAGCGACTTCCAGAACCCCGCGATGGCCCAGCAGGACCCCATGTGCTGGCAGGCCTGGCAGGACAACCCCAACGCCATGTGGAACTGGAACGGCCTGTACCGCAACGGTTCCGCGGGCAACTTCCAGGCCGTCGTCCCCGACGGCCAGCTGTGCAGCGGCGGCCGGACCGAGGGCGGCCGCTACAACTCCCTGGACGCCGTGGGCGCCTGGAAGACCACGCAGGTCGGCGACGACTTCACCGTCAAGCTCTACGACCAGGCCAGTCACGGTGCCGACTACTTCCTGGTCTACGTCACCCGGCAGGGCTTCGACCCCGCCACACAGGCCCTGGGCTGGGACGACCTCCAGCTGGTCGCGCGCACCGGCCGCTACGCGCCCAGTCAGAACTACGAGATCCCGGTGAGCACCTCGGGCCTGAGCGGCCGGCACGTCGTCTACACGATCTGGCAGGCGTCGCACATGGACCAGACCTACTTCCTGTGCAGCGACGTCGACTTCCGCTGATCCCGGCCACTCCCGTCCCCCCACCCCCGCCGGGCGCGCCGCGCCCGGCGGGGACACCGCTCGGCGTGAGCGTCCCGCGAAGCGCCGCGTGGCCCACCCGGTCTGCGGTATACGTCCCCCCATGGACTACTACGACCTCGGCGCCCACGGCCGCCCCGTGACGACCTCGTCCCCCGAGGCCCAGACGTGGTTCGACCGCGGGCTGGTGTGGACGTACGCCTTCAACCACGAGGAGGCCGTCTCCTGCTTCGAGGCCGCCGCGGCGGCCGACCCCGACTGCGCCATGGCCCAGTGGGGCATCGCCTACGCCCTCGGCCCGAACTACAACAAGCCGTGGGAGGCGTTCGACGAGCGGGAGCTGACACGGGCCGTCGACCGGGCCCACGCCGCCGTGGAGCTCGCCCACGAGAAGGCGGAGGGTGCCGGCCCCGTCGAACGCGCCCTGATCGGCGCACTGCGCGCCCGCTACCCGCAGGCGCGGGCCGCCGAGGACTGCTCGGTGTGGAACCTGCCGTACGCCGAGAGCATGCGCGCGGCGTACGAACTCGCCCCCGACGACCTCGACGTCGCCACGCTGTACGCCGACGCGCTGATGAACCTCACCCCCTGGCAGCTGTGGGACCTGCGCACGGGCCTGCCCGCCGAGGGCGCCCGCACCCTGGAGGCGAAGGCGGTGCTCGACCGGGCGCTGGCCACCGAGGCCGGCCGCGAGCACCCGGGCGTCGTGCACATGTACGTCCACCTGATGGAGATGTCCGCCACCCCCGAGGCCGCCCTGACGGTCGCCGACCGGCTGCGCGACCTGGTCCCCGACGCCGGGCACCTCCTCCACATGCCGTCGCACCTCGAAGTCCTCTGCGGCGACTACCGGCGCGTGGTCTCGGACAACGCCGCAGCGATCGCCGCCGACGAGAGGTACCGCGCCCGCGCCGGGACGATGAACTTCTACACCCTCTACCGGTCGCACAACTACCACTTCAAGATCTACGGCGCGATGTTCCTCGGCCGCTCCCGGCTCGCCCTGGAGACCGCCGCGCAGCTGGAGGAGTCCATCCCCGAGGAACTCCTGCGCGTCGAGAGCCCGCCGATGGCCGACTGGCTGGAGGGCTTCCTGGCCATGCGGGTGCACGTCCTGATCCGGTTCGGCCGCTGGGACGACATCCTCCGGCTGCCGCTGCCCGGCGACCCGCGCCTGTACTGCGTGACGACCGCGATGCTGCACTACGCCCGCGGGGTCGCGCTCTCGGCCACCGGCCGGACCGCCGAGGCCGAGGCCGAGCGCACGCTGTTCCACGAGGCGACGGCCCGGGTGCCGGAGTCACGCACCCTGTTCAACAACACCTGCGTCGACATCCTCGCCGTCGCCGCGGCCATGCTCGACGGCGAACTGGAGTACCGCAAGGGCAACCACGACGCCGCGTTCGCCGCCCTGAGACGGTCCATCGAGCTGGACGACAACCTCCCCTACGACGAACCGTGGGGTTGGATGCAGCCCACCCGGCACGCCTACGGCGCCCTGCTGCTGGAGCAGGGGCGGGTGGCCGAGGCCGAGGCGGTCTACCGGGCGGACCTGGGACTGGACGACACCCTTCCCCGCCCCCTGCGGCACCCCGGCAACGTCTGGTCCCTGCACGGACTCCACGAGTGCCTGACGCGTCTGGGCAGGGAGGGGGAGGCGCGGATCGTGGCGCAGCAGCTCCAGCTCGCCACCGCGCTGGCGGACGTGCCGATCGGGGCGTCCTGCTTCTGCCGTCTCGAAGCCGTCCCGTCCGCCGGGGAGGCCGGCGGCTGCTGCGCCACGGACCACTGACCGGGCCCCGACCGGGCCGGCCGTCAGTCGTCGAGCGCGTCCTTGACGTCGCCGAGGTCGACGAACTTGAAGCCGGTGGCGGCCCGTTCGCCGTCACCCGGCGTGTCGTGGCCGTCCTGCACCACCAGCAGGCCGTCGGGGAAGCGGTCGCCAAGCGGCTGGTTCAGCACCGCGGCGCCGTCGCACTCCTCGGAGCCGTCCAGGGCGGCGGAGGCGGCGGTGACGCGGAAGCCGCCCTCGTACTCGTTGTCCTCCCCGAGCTCACGGTCGTAGGCGGCGAAGGTGTCGTCGCCCTGGCTGGACGCCAGCAGGTAGCCGTCGCCGTCGCTCTCCTGAAGGAGCGTCAGCCCCTCGACGTCGGCGGACAGACGGGCGCCGCCGTACCCGGGGTCGTGGCCGGCGACGCATTCGTCGGCGGCCTCGTCGTACGTGGCGGCGACCCCGTACTCGCGCACCTTGTCCACCAGCCGCGGCGTGCCGGTCAGGTCGGCGGGCAGACGCCAGACGCCGACGTCCTCCTGCCCGGCGTAGAGGGTGCCGTTCGCCGGGTCGACGACCATGCCCTCCACCTGGGGCAGTTCGCCGGGCTCCGCGCAGGGGGACCAGGAGGTGCCGTCCGGCAGGCGGAAGGACGCGGGCAGGTCGAGGGTGCGGACCTTGCGGTAACCGACGCGTCCGGAGGCGGTGGGGGTCAGTTCCAGCAGGGCGAGCGTGGTGCGCTCGCGCCGGCTGACCAGGGCGTAGGAGCGGCCGGTGGACCGGTCCGTCCAGGTGGCGAGGCCGTACGCGGTGCGCTCCTCGTTGATCTCGGCCTGGTCGGCGGAGAAGACCGGCGCGGCCGCCGGGTCGGTGACGTCCGTGAGGGGGCGGCCCGGGGCGGCCGGGTCGACGCGGTAGATGCGCAGGCGGTCGCTGCCCCGGTCGGTGGTGACCGCGAGGTCGGCCCGGCCGGTGGTCAGGCGCAGGCCGTGGACGAGGTCGACGTTGTTGAAGCGGCCGGGCGCGTCGTCGGGGCCCGGTGCCGGGGGAGCGGCGATCGACTGCACCAGGTGCGCGTCGAGGTCGTAGACGCGCAGCCCGCCCTCCTTGGCCGTGGCGACGACGAGGCTGCGGTCGGGGTCGGCGGGGTTGCGCCAGATGGCCGGGTCGTCGGCGTCGGCGTTCCCGCCGGCTTCGTCGTCGTACAGGGTGGGCGTCTCGGCCCGGGGCTGTATGGCCGGCAGGACGGCGCCGCCGTGGGCCGCGGCCGGTGTCGCGGGCAGGACGGCCACCGCCGCGGTGAGGGCGCAGACGGCCAGCCGGCCGAGGTGGTACCTGGTCACGCCGGTACTCCTAAAGTCGAAGACATGACAGAGTGCACCGGGTGATCTTGTGCGTCGAGTCCGTCGGGACGGAGCCCTTCCGGTGAAGGAAGGGCGTCCGCCGGGGGAACGGCGTCCCCCGGCCGGCTGGGACGTGCCGGTCGCGGCCGGGCCGGCGGCCGGTCTCCCCGGCCCGTCCGGCCGGGCCACACGGGCCGCGCCCGGCGTCTATACGATGGCGCCTCGGAAAACGGACGGCGGGCGGAAGGGAGACAGGCCGTGACGGAGCACCGGCGTCCCCGGCGACGGGGGCAGGGCGAACTGGAGGCGCTCGTGCTGTCGGCGCTGCGCGAGGCCGACGGCCCGGCGACGGCCGGCTGGGTGCAGGAGCGCCTGGGCGGCGACCTCGCCTACACCACGGTGATCACGATCCTGACCCGGCTGCTGGACAAGGGCGCCGTCACCCGGGAGCGCGCGGGCCGGTCCTTCGCCTGGACGCCCGCCTCGGACCATGCCGGCCTGGCCGCCCGGAAGATGCGCAAGGTCCTGGACGCCGAGAGCGACCGGGGGGCGGTGCTGGCCAGCTTCGTGACCGGCCTCGGCCCGGACGACGAGCGGCTGCTGCGCGAGCTGCTGGATCACTCGCGCGACGAGAGGGAAGACTGACGCCTCATGGGGCTCTTCGTCTTTCTGCCGCTGGTCCTGCCGCTGACGGCGTGGCCGATGGCGCGTCTGGCCGAGCAGCGTCTGCACCCGCGGACCGCGACGCGGCTGCTCACCGGCGTGGCGGCGGTCATGGCCGTGTGCAGCACCGTGTGCCTGGCGCTGGTCATGGTGGTCGGCACCGCGCAACTGCCCGGCAACCCGCTGCCCGACGGCTGGTCGGACCCGGAGGTCCGGGCCGCGGTGCCGTACGACGAGGTGGTCGGCAAGGCGGCGATCCCCGCGCTGTGCGCGGTGGTCGCGGCCTCGGCGCGGATGCTGTGGCGGCACGGCCGGGTGCGCCGCGGCGCCCACCGCGCGCTCGCCGGGCTGCCGGGTACCTCGGTCGCCGTCCTTCCGGACGACGTGCCCTACGCGTACGCGCTGCCCGGCGGCCGCCGGGACCGGGTGGTGGTGACCACGGGCCTGCTGGGCTGCCTCCGGCCCGCGGAGCGCCGGGCGCTGTTCGCCCACGAGCGGGCCCATCTGGCCGCCCGGCACCACCGGTTCCTGCTCGCCGTCCGGCTCGCCGCCATCGCCAACCCCTTCCTGCGGCCCCTGCGGACGTCCGTGACCTACACCGCGGAGCGGTGGGCGGACGAGGAGGCCGCGCGGGCGGTCGGCAGCCGCCGGACGGTGGCGAGGGCGATCGGCAGGGCGGCCCTCGTCTCCCGGGGCACCCCGGTCGCCACGCTGGCCGGACTCGCGGCGCCGGGCCCGGTGCCGCGCCGGGTGGCGGCCCTGCTCGGCCCCGCCCCCGCGGTGCGCGACTGGCCGTCCGCGTTCGCCTCGGTGGGACTCGCGGCGTGGGCCGCGGCGGCCGGCACCGCCGTGTCGGCGATGTCGTCGGCGAACTCCGCCGTGACGATGTTCCTCATCCTCCGCGCCGCGACGCCCCTGTGAGCACCGGCCGGCCCGCCCCGGCCACGGCCCGCGGGGCGGCGGTCAGTCCATGAGCCCGGCGGCCAGGGCCGCCCCCAGTTCCCAGCATGCGGCGAGGTCGGCCTTGGCGGGCTCGCCGGTCACGTTCACCGCCGGAGCCGCCCGCTGCCAGCCGAGCCCCGTCGTGACCGACTCGATGCCCCGCACCGCGCCCGTCGTGTCGCTGCCGCCGTGCACGTAGTAGCCGAACGGCCGGCCGCGGGTCTCGTCCAGGCACGGGTAGTAGATCTGGTCGAAGAAGTGCTTCAGGGCGCCGGACATGTAGCCCAGGTTCGCCGGCGTGCCCAGCAGGTACCCGTCGGCCTCCAGTACGTCGACCGCCGTGGCCGTCAGCGCCGCCCGCCGCACCACCCGCACCCCCTCGATCTCCGGCGCGGTCGCCCCGGAGACGACGGCTTCGAGCATCGCCTGGCAGTTCGGCGACGGCGTGTGATGGACGATCAGCAAGGTGGCCACAGCCGGCAGCCTGCCGCCCCGCCCCCGGCGCCCGCAAGAGGCGACGCCGGGGAACGCGGGGGAACGCCGGGGAACGCCCTGGAACGGCACCGGTCCGGGACGGTCACCGCACAGGCGGACTCCGTTCCGTTCTCGACGGCCGTACCGGCCGGACATGCGGACGGGGCTGACCACCACTCACGGTGGGCAGCCCCGCACGGTCCCGCGACGGTACCGGCCGACGGCTCAGCCGACCGGGGCCGCCGGTCCGCTGTCCGCGGTCGACGGGCTGCCGCCGGACCGCTGTCCGGGGACGACGGCCGATTCGACGGCCGCCTCCCCGGCCTCCTCGGCGAGCCGCTCCATGCCGCTGGTGGTCTTCAGCGGCTTCTCCTTGATGAAGACCACGGCGACCAGCGCCAGCAGCGCGAACGGCGTGGCGATCAGGAACAGGTCGGCGGTGGCGACACCGTAGGCGTGCTCCACGATCTCCCGCATCGGGCCGGGCAGCGTGCTCATGTCCGGGACGCTGCCCTCGCCGCCGCCGGAGCCGCCCTCGGCCGCGCCGGCGACGCCTGCCTTCTCCAGCCCCTTGGTCATCTCGCTCGCGACCCGGTTGGCGAGGATGGCGCCGAGGACGCTGGTGCCGATGGTGCCGCCCATGCTGCGGAAGAAGGACAGCACCGAGGTCGCGGCGCCCAGCTCGGCCGCTGGAACGTCGTTCTGGGCGGCGAGCACCAGGTTCTGCATCAGCATGCCGACGCCGATGCCGAGCACCGCCATGTAGATGCTGAGCAGCCCGAAGTGGGTGTCGGCGTCGATCAGGGAGAGCAGCGCGAGGCCGGCGGTCATGATGACCGCGCCCGCCACCAGGTAGCTCTTCCACTTGCCGGTCCGGCTGATCAGCTGCCCGGCGACGGTGGACGACACCAGCAGTCCCAGGATCATCGGCAGGCTCATCAGACCCGCGATGGTCGGCGACTTGCCCAGGGAGACCTGGAAGTACTGGGAGAGGAAGACGGTCCCGCCGAACATGGCGACACCGACCAGGAGGCTGGCGACCGTGGTCAGGGTGACCGTGCGGTTCCTGAAGATGTCGAGCGGGATGACCGGCTCGGCGGTGCGGGCCTCGACGAGGACCGCCAGGCCCAGCAGCAGCACGCCACCGATGACCAGTGCGGCTGTCTGCCAGGACGCCCAGTCGAACTGGTTGCCCGCCAGGGAGACCCAGATGAGCAGCGCGCAGACGCCGGCGACGATGAGGAAGGCGCCGAGCCAGTCGATCTTCACCTGGCGCTTGACGGTGGGCAGCTTCAGCGTGCGCTGCAACAGGAAGATGGCCAGCAGGGCGAACGGCACGCCGATGAAGAAGCACCAGCGCCAGCCCAGCCAGTCGGTGTCCACCAGCACACCGCCGATCAGCGGCCCGGCCACGGTGCCGATGGCGAAGACGGCACCGAAGATGCCGGAGTACTTGCCCAGTTCCCGGGGCGGGATGACGGCGGCCATGACGACCTGCGCGAGCGCGGTCAGGCCGCCCGCGCCGATGCCCTGCACGACCCGGCTGAAGATCAGCAGAGTCGTGTCGTGGGAGAAGCCGGCCAGCAGCGAGCCGACCACGAACATGCCCAGCGAGAGCTGGAGCAGCAGCTTCTTGTTGAAGAGGTCGGACAGCTTCCCCCACAGGGGCACCGTCGCGGTCATGGCCAGCAGCTCGGCCGTGACGACCCAGGTGTACGAGGACTGGCTGGCGCCCAGGTCGGCGATGATCGTGGGCAGCGCGTTGGACACGACGGTGCCCGCCAGGATGGCGACGAACATGCCGGCCATCAGGCCCGACATCGCCTGGAGTATCTGACGTTGGTCCATTGAGGTGGGTGGCGCGTCGGCGGGCGCCTGGGCTGCGGTCACGGCATCTCTTTCGGTGGTGATCGGCTGGTGGTCCGCACGGGACCGGACGACGACTGCTGTCGGCGCACCGGGGGCGCGGGACGAACGGGGGGGCGACGGCCGTCCTCCGGGAGGCGGGCGGCCGGTGCGGCGACTACGCGCGCGGTGCGGGCAGTCCGGCGGCGAGGAGGTCGAACACCTCCTGGAAGACGTCAAGGAAGGCGGCTTCCTCCTGACGGGCGAACCAGTGCTCCACACTGGTCCGCACCGCGGTGGCCGCCACCGCGGCGAGCAGCCGCGGGTAGAGGTCGAGCGCCTCGCGCCGCTGCTCGTCGGTGGCGGCCGGGTCGCCGGTGCGGGTGCCGGGGCGGATCCGGGCGGCGATGGCCTCGGCCAGCAGGGTCTCGTCCGCCATGTGCGCGCCGAGGCTGCGCACCAGGAGGTGCGGCGAAGCGTGCAGCACCTCGGCGTGCAGCCGCCACAGTTCGTGCTGCTGCTCCGCCTCGGCGAGTTCCGCCGCCATGGCCTCGCGCAGGGCTTCCAGGGGGGTGAGCGACGCCGGCGCGTCGAGGACCGAGCGCCGGATGCGGGCACCGGCGTCCGCGTCGATGACGACGTAGGCGTCGTCGCGTGTGTCGAAGTAGTTGAAGAACGTCCTCACCGACACCCCCGCGGCCGCGCTGATGGCCTCGACGGTGACCTTCTCCGCCCCGTGAGCGGCCGCGAGCCGTATCGCCGCCTCGGCGAGGGCGGCTCGCGTCGCCCGCTTCTTCCGCTCGCGCAGTCCGCCCCCCGCGGCGCCCTTCTCCGACATAAGTTGCATGCTATGCAAAGATGCATGACATGCAAAATTATCGCGGGTCCCGGGGCTGATCGCCCGGACCGTCCCCGAGGCGCGGCGCCCGCGAGGCAGCCGGCCGACGCGGCTTCCCTGCCCGGGCCGGAGGGGCGGCGCACGGTGCCGTGACCTGGGCGGCTCCTCAGCCGGCCGTCAGCCGCATCAGGTCTCCGGGGACGGCGCCCTCGGTGGGCCGGTTGGGCCACGGGGCCGTGCCCCGGCCGGGCGCTCGGCCGGGTGACCGTCCGCCGGACCAGGCCGGCGCGCCGCATCGACACCCTGGTCCGCCGGCCGGGCACAGCCCATGGCGGATCGGGCCCGGAGGAGCAGACGATCAGCAGCGGCCCGCGCGCGGCGGCAGCCGCCAACGCCTCCGCCGCGTCGTCGATGCGGTCCGGCGGGACGCCGTGAGCACCTGGGAGGCGCAGCCGGCGCACTCGCCGGGGGAGCGTACAGCGACGACGGTGAACCGCGCGGGGAGTCTCGATCAGGGCCACGAGCCTGCCGCAGTGTCCCGCGGCGGCGGCCCGCAGCCGCGGGACGGGGCGCAGGGGCCCGCACGGCTGGAGGAGCGCCGCCTCTTCCGGGCCCGCCCCCGGCCGCACGGCTGGAGGAGCGCCGCTTCTTCCGGGCTCGCCCCCGGCCGCACGGCT
>NZ_JACVQF010000221.1 GCF_014534645.1 Streptomyces griseicoloratus | reverse complement strand
AGGACGCCGCCGAACAATTTTTGGGAAAACCCCGCACCTTACGGTGCGGGGTTTTCTGCGTTTTCGGGAGGGATGGGGGAGCCACCATGTGGCCCGCCCCCCTTTTCTCACAGGCGTCCCGCGGCTTTGAGTTCCAGGTAGGCGTCGGACAGGGCCGGAGCCAGTTCGTCCGGTGTTGCGTCGACGACCGTGACGCCATGCCGGCGGAGTTGTGCCGCGGTGCGATGGCGTTCGGCCTGAGCCTGGGCCGCCGCTGCCGCCTCGTAGACGGCTTCGGTATTTCCTCGTGCCTCGGCCATGCGGGAGACGTGCGGGTCGGCCACGGCGGCCAGTAGCACCGTGTGCCGCTGGGTGAGTTGCGGGAGGACGGGGAGCAGGCCCTCTTCGATGGGGGCTGCATCGAGTGCCGTGAACAGCACGATGAGAGAGCGGCGCGGGGTCGTCCGAAGCGCGGTGGCCGCGAGGCCGCGTGCGTCGGTTTCGACGAGTTCGGGTTCGAGCGTCGCCATCGTGCCGACCAGGGCCGGGAGGACGTCGCCTGCTGTCCGGCCCTGGGCCAGGGCGCGTACCCGGCGGTCGTATGCGAGGAGGTCGACGCGGTCGCCGGCGCGGGAGGCCAGCGCGGCCAGGAGCAGTGCTGCGTCCATGGACGCGTCGAGACGGGGAACGTCTCCGACACGGCCGGCCGAGGTGCGGCCGGTGTCGAGGACGAGCAGGATGTGGCGGTCGCGTTCCGGGCGCCAGGTGCGTACGGCGACGGCGGACTGGCGGGCTGTCGCGCGCCAGTCGATGGAGCGGGTGTCGTCGCCGGGGACGTACTCGCGCAGGCTGTCGAACTCGGTGCCCTCGCCGCGGGTCAGCACGCTGGTGCGGCCGTCCAGTTCCCGGAGTCGGGCCAGTTTCGACGGCAGGTGCTTGCGGCTGGTGAAGGGCGGCAGGACACGCACCGTCCAGGGGACCCGGTGAGTGCCCTGGCGAGTGAAGAGGCCCAGTGGGCCGGAGGAGCGGATCGTGACGCGGTCGGCCTGGCGGTCGCCGCGGCGGGTGGGGCGTAGACGGGTCGTCACGCGTCGGCGTTCGCCGGGCGGCACCGTCAGACGGTGGCGGGAGGCGGCGACCTCCGTGCCGGGCTGCCAGCTGCTCGGCGGCCAGGCGTCACGGAGTTGGGCGCGGAGCGGGCGGCCGGACGGGTTGGTCACCGTGAGGGTGACGTCGGCCGAGTCGCCCAGGCGGGCGGAGGTGTCCCCGGAGCGGGTCAGGCGCAGGCGTCGTACGGGGGCGGCCAGGGCGAAGTCGCATGCGCAGGCCACGGCCAGGGGCCCGTTGACCGCGAGGATGCCCGTCCAGCCGGCGTCCCAGATGCCGACGGGGAGTGAGCCGAGTGCCGCGAGGAGCGCGGCGCGTCCGGTGAGGGCCATCAGCGCGGGACCGGGACGTGGGCGAGGATCGCGTTGATCACCGAGTCGGCGGTCACGCCCTCCATCTCGGCCTCCGGGCGCAACTGGACGCGGTGGCGGAGGGTGGGCAGGGCCAGGGCCTTCACGTCGTCGGGGGTGACGTAGTCGCGGCCCGTCAGCCAGGCCCATGCGCGGGAGGTCGCCAGCAGGGCCGTGGCTCCGCGCGGGGAGACGCCGAGGGTGAGGGACGGCGATTCGCGGGTGGCCCGGCAGATGTCGACGACGTACGCCGTGATCTCCGGGGAGACCGTGGTCTTGGCGACCGCGGCGCGGGCAGCGTCCAGGTCGGCCGCGTTCGCGACGGGGCGCACGCCTGCGGCGCGCAGGTCGCGGGGGTTGAAGCCGGAGGCGTGGCGGGTGAGGACGTCGATCTCGTCCTGGCGGGACGGCAGGGGGATGGTGAGCTTGAGGAGGAAGCGGTCCAGCTGGGCTTCCGGGAGGGGGTACGTGCCCTCGTACTCGACCGGGTTCTGGGTCGCCGCGACGAGGAACGGCTCGGGGAGCGGGCGGGGTGTGCCGTCGACCGTGACCTGACGTTCCTCCATCGCTTCGAGGAGGGACGACTGGGTCTTCGGGGGCGTGCGGTTGATCTCGTCGGCGAGCAGGAGGTTGGTGAAGACCGGGCCGGGCTGGAAGGAGAACTCCGCGGTGCGGGCGTCGTAGACGAGCGAGCCCGTCACGTCGCTCGGCATCAGGTCGGGGGTGAACTGGACGCGCTTGGTGTCGAGTTCCAGGGCGGAGGCCAGGGCGCGGACGAGGAGGGTCTTGGCGACTCCGGGGACGCCTTCGAGGAGGACGTGGCCGCGGCACAGGAGGGCGACGACGAGGCCGGTCACGGCGGGGTCCTGGCCGACCACGGCCTTGGCGATCTCGGCGCGCAGGGCTTCGAGGGCGGCGCGGGCGTTGCCCGGGTCGCCGGTCTGCCCGGCGTTGTCAGTGGTCGGGTCCATCATGGACGGCGTACCTCTCTTTCGAGGGCGTCGAGTTGGTCGGCGAGGGCGATGAGTGCTGCGTCGTCGCTGGGCGGCGGGCCGAAGAGGAGGGTGTGCAGGGGCTGCCGGTCGCCGTGCAGGTGGGCCGACAGCGCGGGGAGCAGGACTTCGGGCGCGTGCGCCTGGGCGACGGGGACGCCTACGAGGGGGGCGAGGCGGGTGCGGGTGGTGGAGCGAAGAGCGGCGGCCGCGCGGTCGCGGGCGCCCGCCTTGCGGTAGAGGCGGGCGCGGCCTTCGACGGTTTCGGAGGCGCGGACCGCGACGGGGAGTTTTTCGGGCACGAGGGGTCCCATTCGGCGTGCCCGCCACAGGGCGGCGAGGGCCGCTGCGATGAAGAGCTGCAGGGTGCCCCAGAGCCAGCCGGAGGGGAGCAGGTCGAAGAAGCCGCGTTCGTCCTCCGGGGCGGTGGCGTCGGAGAGCGAGGGGAGGTACCAGACCAGGTGGGGGCGCGAGCCGAGGAGTTGGAGGGCGAGCGAGGCGTTGCCGTGCTCGTCGAGGTGGTTGTTGTAGAAGATGTCGGGTGCGCCGAGGACGACGGTGTCTCCTGCGGTGGCCTCCCGGGTCGTCGCTTGCGGCGTCTCGGGGACGCGCAGCAGGGTGGCCAGGCGCCGGCTGGGGTAGCAGGCGTCGGCACCGAGGCCGGTGCTGGTGTAGCGGATGCCGCCGGTGTCGGCGGTGCCGGCGCGGCGGGCGGCGGGCAGGTCGCAGTCGGGGGACAGCGTCGAGTCGATGCTGAGCGCGGGGTCGGCGGTGACGCCGGGGACGAGGCGTTCGACGGAGGCGCTGCCGGGGGCCACGAGGACGGTGCGGCCGCCGGAGCCGGCGGTCGCGGAGTGCAGCTCGGTCTGCTGGCGTTCCGTCAGGCGGTCGGGCACGGCGACGAGCAGCGTGGTGTCCCGTCCGGTCGCGGCACGTGCGTCGGCCAGGGTGGTGACCACGCGCGTGGAGACCCCCCGGTCGGCGAGGAGCTCGGCGACGGCCCTGCTGCCGTAGGGGTCGGCGGAGCGTGGGTCGAGCTCGCCGTGCCGGGCGTCGGAGCGGACGACGGCGATCGCGACGGCCCCGGCGAGGAGCAGGACGAGGGCGAGCGTGATGCCTCGCGCGCGCGTCCACAGTTGGCGTCCTGTGGGGGAGGCCGAGGTGGTGGGGAGCGTGGCCTCGGTGGTCATCCGGCGGCTCCCTGGCGGGTGTTCCGGTCCGTGCTGCCGGTGGTGGCGGCCGGCTGCGGTTTGCTGCGTTCGAGGTCGCGGTCGAGGCCGGTGAGGCGGCGGTATGCCTGCTCGGTGCCCGCCCGGCCGCCATACGTGACGTCGTCGAAGTCGCGGGCCGCGGCGCGTAGCCGGTCGCCGTGGTCGGGCAGGGAGCGGCCCGCCTCCACGGCCGCCTCGTCGGCGGTGCGGCCGGGGCGGATGTCGAGGAGTGCGCGTTCCTCCAGGGCGCGGACGATGGCGCGCATGCGTTCCTGGACGGCCTGGCTCCAGTGGCCCTGGGCCGCGTGTGCCTCGGCGGCGGCGCGGTGGTCGGCGGCGCTGCGGGGGCGGTCGTCGAACAGGGCGGGGGCGGAGGCGGGCCGGCGGCGCGGGGTGCCCAGCCGCCACCAGAGGGCGCCCAGGACCGCCAGGACGGCCGCGATGACGACGATGAGGCCGAGTGCCCCTCCCGGCGTCGCGTTCGAGGCCGTGCTGAACAGTTCGTCGATCCAGTCCCAGAAGGCGTTGAGGGCGCGCTGGAACCAGCTGGGGTCGTTCTCGTGGTACATGCGCTTGGACAATTCGCGCCGGGCCGCCTCCCGCGCGGGGTCGCGCGGGATCGTCACCGGTGGTTCGTCGCCGGAGCGCGCAAGCGACAGTACGGAGGTGTCGCCCGCGCGCGGCAGCACGCGGACGGCGGTGCGTGGCAGCACCTCTGTGAGAACTCCCCCCGCCGGGCTCACCGCATCAGCTCCCCGCGGTGGCGCCGGAGCCGGGGCCGGCCTGGATGCCGGCGGCACGGGCCAGTTCGAGGTCGAGGGCCTCGCGGCGGATGCGCTGGTCGATGTAGAGCAGCACGGTGACGCCCGCGGTGATCGGGAAGGTGATCATGGAGCCGATCACCGCGCCGATGCCGCTGACCACGAGGAACGTCCAGCCGAAGTCGCCGCCGCCTTCGAGGAAGCCGCTGACGCCGTCGCCGCTGAGGGCGGCGGCGAGGAAGGTGAAGGGAATGACGATGATCGACGCCACGACATTGGCGATGATCGTCGCGAGCAGCTGGATGCCGAAGACCCGCCACCAGGAGCCGCGCACCAGCTTGGCGGAGCGGCTCATCGCCTTCTTGATGCCCTGCTTCTCCAGCATCAGCGCGGGGGAGGCCAGGGAGAGGCGGACCATGAGCCAGACCGTGACCACGGCGGCTGCCATGAATCCCAGGACGGTCAGGGCCACGCCCGACTCGCCGCCCGCCGTCGCGGAGACGGCGAAGCCGGGGAGCATGCCGGCGGTGAGGATGCCGGCGACGATGAGCAGCAGCAGGAGGATCAGGCCGAACAGCTTCGCGACCTGGGGGCGGGCGTCCCGCCACGCCTCGCCGGCGGTCACCGGCTTGCCGAGCACGGCACGGCTGGTGACGGTGGTCAGCAGGGCGGTGGCCACGACGGTTCCGAGCAGGGAGATCAGGAAGATGACGCCCGAGTTGATCGTGGTGTCCGCCAGGGCGTCGCCGAGTTCGCTGAGGGTGGCGTTGGGGTCGTCGAGGGCTTCGCTGCCGGTGTCGTCCAGGACGAATCCCTGGAGCAGCACGACGATGATCTCCGTGACAATGGCGACGGTCAGCGAGATGCCGAGGACCGTGCGCCAGTAGGTGCGCATCGTGGAGACCGCGCCGTCGAGGATCTCGCCGACGCCGAGCGGGCGCAGCGGGATCACACCGGGCTTGGCCGCGGGCGGGGGGCCGCCCCAGCCGCTGCCCCATCCGCCGTAGCCGCCGTAACCGCCTGGAGCGCCCGGGCCGCCGGGGCCGGCGTGGGGCGGGGTGCCCCAGCCGGGGTGGGGCGGTGCGGGGGGCGGCGGGGTCTGGCCCGGGGTCTGCGGGCCCGTGGGCGCGGACCACTGGCCGGGGGGCGGCTGCTCCTTGGACCACTTCGCGCCGGGGCTCGCCGGCTCCGCGCCCGGCTGGCCGGCGGGCTCCGCCGGCTGCGTGGGCCGGTCGGTGCCGGGGCGATCGGCGGGTTCGGCGGGGCCGGACGCGCCGGGCTCCCGCCCGTCGGACGGGGATCCGGGCGAGGCCCAGCCCGGAGTGTCGTTCATCGTCGCTCCTTCACGGTGCCCGTCCGCGGTCGCGGCGGCAGGTTGGCTGCCATCGTGCCATGGGGTGGTCGGCTGCGGACCGGGCGCGGTATGGGCTGCGCACCTTCAATTGTCCGCCGGATTGCGGGCAGACTGACCGCATGGCTGATCAGGACGCGCAAATCGGCGAGGGCACGAGGCCACCCGAGATCCCGGCAGTGCGCTGGGAGGAACCGCCCGAAGGTCCGGTGCTGGTCCTGCTGGACCAGACGCGGCTGCCGGCCGAGGAGGTCGAGCTGGTCTGCACGGACGCGTCCGCGCTCGTGGAGGCGATCCGTTCGCTCGCCGTGCGCGGGGCGCCGCTGCTCGGCATCGTCGGCGCCTACGGCGTCGCGCTCGCCGCCGCGCGGGGCTTCGACGTGGAGGAGGCCGCGTCCGCGCTGGCCGGCGCCCGGCCCACCGCGGTGAACCTGGCCGTCGGCGTGCGCCGGGCCCGGGCGGCCCACCGGGACGCGCTCGCCAGGACCGGGGATGCCCGGGAGGCCGCCGAGGCCGCGCTGGCCGCTGCGCGGGCGCTGCACCGGGAGGACGCCGAGGCCAGCGTCCGCATGGCCGGGCACGGCCTGGCGCTGCTGGACGAGCTGCTGCCCGGCGGCGGGCACCGCGTCCTCACGCACTGCAACACCGGATCGCTGGTGTCGGGGGGTGAGGGAACGGCGTTCGCGGTGGCGCTCGCGGCCCACCGGGCGGGGCGGCTTCGGCGCCTGTGGGTGGACGAAACGCGTCCGTTGCTGCAAGGTGCTCGCCTGACGGCGTACGAGGCGGCCCGCACCGGCATGGCGTACACCTTGCTCACCGACAACGCGGCCGGTTCGCTGTTCGCGGCAGGTGAGGTGGACGCGGTGCTGATCGGGGCCGACCGCATCGCCGCGGACGGTTCGGTGGCGAACAAGGTGGGGAGCTATCCGCTCGCGGTGCTCGCCCGGTACCACCATGTGCCGTTCATCGTGGTGGCGCCGGTGACGACGGTGGACCCGGACACGCCCGACGGGGCGTCCATCGAGGTCGAACAGCGCCCCGGATACGAGGTGACCGAGGTCACAGCGCCTCAGGCGCCGGTGACAGGAGCGGGAGGGGGGATTCCGGTGGCGCCCCTGGGGACCCAGGCGTACAACCCGGCGTTCGACGTGACACCGCCCGAGCTGGTGACGGCGATCGTCACCGAGGAGGGCGTGATCTCGCCCGTGACGTCCGAGGCGCTTGCCGGGCTGTGTGCCAGGTCACGCCAGGTAACGATTAGCTAATGGGATGATGTCGTTTATGAAGGGACGAGTCCTTGTCGTCGACGACGACACCGCACTGGCCGAGATGCTCGGCATTGTGCTGCGTGGTGAGGGTTTTGAGCCGTCTTTCGTAGCCGACGGCGACAAGGCGCTGGCCGCCTTCCGTGAGACCAAGCCCGATCTGGTGCTGCTCGACCTGATGCTGCCCGGACGGGACGGCATCGAGGTCTGCCGCCTGATCAGGGCGGAGTCGGGTGTGCCGATCGTGATGCTGACGGCGAAGAGCGACACCGTCGATGTCGTGGTGGGCCTGGAGTCGGGCGCCGACGACTACATCGTGAAGCCGTTCAAGCCGAAGGAGCTGGTGGCCCGGATCCGGGCGCGGCTCAGGAGGTCCGAGGAGCCGGCTCCCGAGCAGCTCGCCATAGGTGACCTGGTCATCGACGTGGCCGGTCACTCCGTGAAGCGGGACGGGCAGTCGATCGCGCTGACGCCGCTGGAGTTCGACCTGCTGGTCGCGCTGGCCCGCAAGCCGTGGCAGGTGTTCACGCGCGAGGTGCTGCTGGAGCAGGTATGGGGCTACCGGCACGCGGCCGACACGCGGCTGGTCAACGTGCATGTGCAGCGGCTGCGCTCCAAGGTCGAGAAGGACCCGGAGAAGCCGGAGATCGTGGTGACCGTCCGTGGCGTCGGTTACAAGGCCGGGCCGAGCTGACATGAGCAGGGACAGTGCCGCTTCGGCGCCCGCCCGGTCCGGGGCCCGCGCCGGGCGGCCTGTCGGTCCCGGGCCCCGGGGGTCCCGCTGGGGGCGCCTGCTGGAGGGCGGGCTGCTGCACGGCGGGGTGCAGGGCAGCCCGGTGCTCCGCCTGTTCATGCGCTGGGTGCGCCGGCCGCTGCTGCCCGTGATGCGGCTGTGGCGGCGCAACATCCAGCTCAAGGTCGTCGTCACCACGCTGCTGATGTCACTGGGCGTGGTGCTGCTGCTCGGTTTCGTGGTGATCGGGCAGGTGCGCAACGGCCTGCTGGACGCCAAGGTGAAGGCCTCGCAGAGCCAGGCCGTCGGCGGGTTCGCCGTGGCCAAGCAGAAGGCCGAGGAGTCGGCGAGCACGACCGGCGACGACGGCACCCCGGCGGACGGCCGTCCCTCGCAGAACGTCATCCAGTGGATGAGCGACCTCGTGAAGTCGCTGTCCAGCGGTGGCCAGAGCGCCTTCGACGTGGTCACGCTCCCGGTGGGCGGGGACAGCGGCAGCGGACGCGGCCCGCGCGCCTCCGGCCTGGTCGATCCGTCGGCCAGCGTGCCCGAGGACCTGCGGGAGCGGATCGACGGCAGCACGGCGGCGGCCCAGCGCTACACCCGCATCCACTACAACTCCGACAAGGCCTCCCAGCCGGCCCTGGTCATCGGCAAGCAGGTCAACGACCCGAACGGCGAGCCGTACCAGCTGTACTACCTCTTCCCGCTCACCCAGGAGGAGAAGTCCCTCAGCCTGGTGAAGGGCACGCTGGCGACGGCCGGGCTCTTCGTCGTCGTCCTCCTGGGCGCCATCGCCTGGCTCGTCGTGCGCCAGGTCGTCACGCCCGTGCGGATGGCGGCCGGCATCGCCGAGCGGCTGTCCGCGGGGCGTCTGCAGGAGCGGATGAAGGTCACCGGCGAGGACGACATCGCCCGGCTCGGCGAGGCCTTCAACAAGATGGCGCAGAACCTCCAGCTGAAGATCAACCAGCTGGAGGACCTGTCGCGTATGCAGCGGCGGTTCGTCTCGGACGTGTCGCACGAGCTGCGTACGCCGCTGACGACCGTGCGGATGGCCGCCGACGTCATCCACGACGCGCGCGTGGACTTCGATCCCGTGACCGCGAGGTCGGCCGAGCTGCTCGCCGACCAGCTGGACCGGTTCGAGACGCTGCTCGCGGACCTGCTGGAGATCAGCCGCTTCGACGCGGGCGCGGCGGCGCTGGAGGCGGAGGCGATAGACCTCAGGGAGGTCGTACGCCGGGTCGTCAGCGGGGCCGAGCCGCTCGCCGAGCGCAAGGGCACGCAGATACGCGTCGTCGGTGACCAGCAGCCCGTCGTCGCCGAGGCGGATGCCCGGCGGGTGGAGCGGGTCCTGCGCAACCTCGTCGTCAACGCCGTCGAGCACGGCGAGGGCAGGGACGTGGTCGTCAAGCTCGCGGCGGCCGGCGGTGCGGTGGCCGTGGCGGTGCGTGACTACGGCGTCGGGCTCAAGCCCGGCGAGGCGACCCGGGTCTTCAGCCGCTTCTGGCGGGCCGACCCGGCACGCGCGCGTACCACCGGCGGGACCGGCCTGGGGCTGTCGATCGCCCTGGAGGACGCGCGGCTGCACGGCGGCTGGCTGCAGGCCTGGGGCGAGCCGGGCGGCGGCTCGCAGTTCCGGCTGACGCTGCCGAGGACGGCGGACGAGCCTCTGCGGGGCTCGCCGATACCGCTGGAGCCCCCGGACTCGCGGCGCAATCGCGGACCCGGCGAGGCGGGCGCGCCGCACGGCGGGGACAAGGCGGTCACCGTGCCGGCCCAGGCGGCCGTCGGGCAGGCGCCGGCGGTGCCCGGCCGGGACCCGATCCCGCCGCGGCCGGCCGCCGTGGCGCCCACGGCCGACCCGACCGCACTGCCCGGCAACGGCGCGCGCGTGGTGCCGCGCCCCGTCTCGGGCGGCCGGATGCCGGACGACACGTCCGCGCCGGAGGCGGCGGGCCGCCCGGACGCCGGGCCGGAGGACATGACCAGGCAAGGGGAGGCATTCCGTGGGCGCTGACCGCGAGGGGGGCCGTCGGCCGGGGCCGGCGCGCGCGGTGGCGTACGCCGCCTGTGGCGTCGTACTGCTGGCGGGGTGTGCGTCCATGCCGGACAGCGGGGATCTGCGGGGCGTGGAGTCCACACCCCGGCAGGACCCGCAGGTGCGGGTGTTCGCGATGCCGCCGCGTGAGGACGCACCGCCCTCGGAGATCGTGCAGGGCTTCCTGGAGGCGCTGACCAGCGACGATCCGCACTATGAGACGGCGCGCAAGTACCTGACCGGCGAGGCGGCGAGGACCTGGCGGCCCGAGCTGTCCACGACGGTGCTGGCGGGCGGACCGGGCACCGAGTCCGATCACGCGGGGAGCCGTGGGGAGGCCAACGACTACTCGGTCACCCTGACCGGCACCAAGGTCGCCACGGTGGACGCGCAGCAGTCGTACGCGCCCGCGGAGGGGTCGTACCGCAAGCCGGTGCACCTCACGCGGGACGGCAAGAGCAGGCAGTGGCGGATCGACGAGTTGCCGCAGGGCGTCGTCATGGGCAAGTCGGACTTCCAGCGCAACTACGTGTCCGTCAACAAGTACTACTTCGCCTCGAACAGCGCGCCGGAGGCCGAGGCCGGCCCGGAGCGGCAGCCGGCGGCCGTCGCCGACCCCGTCTACGTGCGTCGGCGGGTGGATCCGATGACGCAGGTGGTGCGCTCCCTGATCAGCGGGCCGACGAGCCTGCTCGGACCGGCGGTCAGGTCGAGCTTCCCCACCGGTACGGCACTCGCGAAGGGCACCGCGTCCCTGACGCCCGACGACCGCAACAGGCTGACGGTGCCGTTGAACGACAGGGCGTCCCGGGTCGGTGAGGACAAGTGCGACGAGATGGCGGCCCAGCTGCTGTTCACGCTGCAGAGCCTCAACCCGGTGGTGGACGAGGTCGAGCTGCGGTCGGGCGGCAGGCAGTTGTGCTCGCTGACCGAGGAACGGGCCGATGCCGTCGCGGCGCGCGGCTCGGCCCAGCGCCCCGACTACCTGTACTTCGTCGATGACGAGCACCGCCTGGTGCGGATCGCCGCGGGCAGCAACGCCACCAGGGCCGAGCCCGTGCCAGGAGCACTGGGCGAGGGCGGAAGGGCCCTGCGGTCGGTGGCGGTGTCCCGTGACGAGCACACGGCGGCCGGGATCGGCCTCGACGGCAAGGCGCTGTACGTCGGATCGCTGGTGTCGGGCGGATCGCTCGGGGAGCCGGTGCTGGTCAGCGAGGGCAAGACGGAGGGCGACCGGCTGACGGCGCCCAGCTGGGACGCGCGCGGCGACCTGTGGATCGCCGACCGGGACCCGGCCGGACCGCGGCTGCTGATGCTGAGCGAGGGCGCCGGCGAGCCGGTTCAGGTGCGGACCCCGGGGCTGGACGGGCGGGTCCAGGCCGTGCGGGTGGCCGCCGACGGGGTGCGGATCGCGCTCATCGTGGAGAAGGACGGCAAGCGGTCGCTGCTCATCGGACGGATCGAGCGGGACGAGAAGAAGGCCGGCGAGCAGTCCACGGTCACCGTCCTCGAACTGCGCTCCGCGACACCCGGGCTGGAGGAGGTCACGGCCATGTCGTGGGCCGGGGACAGCCGGCTCGTGGTGGTCGGACGTGAGCACGGGGGCGTCCAGCAGATCGGGTACGTGCAGGTCGACGGCTCCACGCCGGAGGCATCGGTGCCCGCCGCACTGACCGGTGTGAAGGAGATCGCCGCGTCCGAGGACGAGCGGCTGCCGCTGGTGGCGTACTCGGAGGACGGGATCGTACGGCTGCCGTCCGGGATGCAGTGGCAGAAGGTGACGGAGGGGACGGCGCCGGTCTATCCGGGGTGAGGCGTCCGGTCGCGCCGATACGGACGTTCACTCGTGTGGGGGACCGGCCGGTGGCCGGTGCGTGGAGTTGTCCACAGGGCGTTGTCCACAGGCCTGGCCGGGCGGTGCGGGTGTTGGCACAGTGGTGGGCATGCGGGGGTGGTGGCGGGACCTCACCGACCTGGTGCTGCCGGCCGAATGCGGGGGCTGCGGCAGGGCTCGTACGGTGCTCTGCCCGGAGTGCCGCAGGGCGCTGAGCGGTGCCGTGCCGCGCCGGGTGCGGCCGGTGCCGGAGCCGCCCGGGCTGCCGGCGGTGCACGCGGCGGCCCGGTACGGGGACGAGGTGCGGGCCGTGCTGCTGGCCCACAAGGAGCGGGGCGTTCTGGCCCTGGCCGGGCCGCTCGGCGTCGCCTTGGCGGGGGCGGTGCGGGTGGGGCTCGAGGAGGCGTGGACGGGTGCCGGCGGTGCCGGGTTCGCGGGCGCGCGGGGGCCGGTGCTGCTCGTGCCCGTGCCGTCGGCGCGCCGGGCGGTGCGGGCCCGCGGGCACGATCCGGCGCGCCGGATCGCCCTCGCGGCGGCGGGTGAGCTGCGGCGGACCGGGACGCCGGCCCGGGTGCTTGCCGTTCTGCGGCAGCGGCGCGCCGTGGCCGACCAGTCCGGGCTGGGCGCCCGCCGGCGACTGGACAACCTCGCGGGCGCGCTGGCGGTGGCTCCCGGCGCCGACCGGCTGCTGGGGAGTGGTCAGGTCGTACTGGTCGACGACCTCATGACGACCGGAGCGTCCCTGACGGAGGCGGCCCGTGCCGTGCGGGCGGCGAGGACGGAGGCGATCGTGGACAGGGGGGAGCGGGCTGAGTCGTCGGCGGTGCGCGGTACGTACGGATCGGTGAGAACGGCTGTGTATCCGTCGGTTGTCTGGGAAGGCAGAGAGGAACAGAAGTCAGGAGAAGCGGCGGATGCGACGGTCCGGGAGCCGGAAGCGCCGGGAATGGCGGGCCCCGGCGGAGGCGGTGCCGTCGTCCGTGAAGATGCCCGTGAAGTGATCTGTGCAGCCGTGGTCGCGGCGTCACCGGACCCTTTCCAAATAAACCGGAACTGACCGAGAACTTATGACGTTGCAGCCAATGAGAAGGTCAATTCACCGGAACGGAGGTACGCCGCAGTAGAGGGTGACGACATCCGTCCGGGCGAGATATGTTCGGTTGTGAGGCAAAGCCGCAGGCCACACCTCTCAAATCCGAATGCCGTGCTGCGGGTTTCCCGTCATCACCCGCACCGGTGGAGTGGAGATCCCGCCCATGGGGGAGGAGGTGGACGTCACCGAGTCCGAGGTTCCGGGGCTTTCCGGAACCTGGTGCGAAAGGGAGATGCTCCGCCGACCGGGCGGAGCGATCCGGGAACGGAGTTCTGCGTGGACATCGTCGTCAAGGGCCGCAAGACCGAGGTGCCCGAGCGGTTCCGGAAGCACGTGGCCGAGAAGCTGAAGCTGGAGAAGATCCAGAGGCTCGATGCCAAGGTGATCAGCCTCGACGTCGAGGTGTCCAAGGAGCCCAACCCCCGACAGGCCGACCGCTGTGACCGGGTGGAGATCACGCTCCGCTCCCGCGGTCCGGTGATCCGGGCGGAGGCAGCGGCGAGCGACCCGTACGCGGCTCTCGATCTGGCGGCGGAGAAGCTCGACGCCCGACTGCGCAAGCAGCACGACAAGCGCTTCTCGCGGCGCGGCGCGCGCCGGATCTCGGCCGCGGAGGTCCCCCACCACGTCCCGGGCGCGGCGACGCTCAACGGAGCCGGAGAGACCGCTCCGCAGGAGGAGCAGGGCGCTGTGCCCACCAAGAGGATCGGCTCGCTGGAGGTCCAGGGCGAAGGCCCTCTCATCGTCCGTGAGAAGACGCACGTGGCGGCGCCGATGACTCTCGACCAGGCCCTCTACGAGATGGAGCTGGTCGGGCACGACTTCTATCTTTTCGTCGACTCCGAGACCAAGGAGCCCAGTGTCGTCTACCGGCGGCACGCATACGACTACGGCGTGATCCACCTCACGACGGACACGATGGTCACCGAGGCGCATTCCCCCGAGGCGGGCGGTGCGCTCGGCGGCTGACGACGCCGGGTGACAGAGGAAACCGGTGCCCCTGGAGTGCGTGTGCGCCCCCAGGGGCACCGGTGTGCGACGGTGTGCGACCACTGGCGGTCCGCTCTGTCCCCCCGGTGTCGGCCGGGCATGAAATCATGGCGCAACGACCCAACCGGTGGGTTGTCGCCTTGGGTTGGCGATGGCTCGGGACCACAGGCCACAGCCTTCAGGGGGAGGAACGATGGCGGACAGCTTCGGACCGATGCGGGGCGAGGACGCCGACGGTGGCGTCGTCGGCATGGGCCCGGACACGGGCTCTGCACGCGAGGAGCCGATCAGGGTCCTGGTCGTGGACGACCACGCCCTGTTCCGCCGTGGCCTGGAGATCGTGCTCGCGGCCGAGGAGGACATCCAGGTCGTGGGGGAGGCCGGTGACGGCGCGGAGGCCGTGGAGAAGGCCGCCGACCTGCTGCCCGACATCGTCCTGATGGACGTCCGGATGCCCAGGCGGGGCGGTATCGAGGCGTGCACCTCCATCAAGGAGGTGGCCCCCAGCGCGAAGATCATCATGCTGACGATCAGCGACGAGGAGGCCGACCTCTACGACGCGATCAAGGCGGGGGCGACCGGCTACCTCCTCAAGGAGATCTCGACCGACGAGGTGGCCACCGCCATCCGTGCGGTGGCCGACGGACAGTCGCAGATCAGCCCCTCCATGGCGTCCAAGCTGCTCACCGAGTTCAAGTCGATGATCCAGCGGACCGACGAACGCCGGCTCGTGCCCGCCCCGCGGCTCACGGACCGCGAGCTGGAGGTCCTCAAGCTCGTGGCCACGGGGATGAACAACCGGGACATCGCCAAGGAGCTGTTCATCTCCGAGAACACCGTGAAGAACCACGTGCGCAACATCCTGGAGAAGCTGCAGCTGCACTCCAGGATGGAGGCCGTGGTGTACGCGATGCGGGAGAAGATCCTCGAGATCCGGTGACGTCCGGCGCGGGTGCGCGGGTGCGCGGGTGCGCGGGTCAGGCCGACAGACGGGCCAGTTCCTTCACGAGGGGCCCGCGCAGATCCGGTGCGTCGACCCGTTCCACCCGTACGTCCGTGCAGTCCACCCAGCTCGCCGCCTCGGCCAGCGCCTGGGCGACCGCCGGCACGGCCCGGGGGCCGTCCAGCGTGACCTGCTTGGCCACCAGGGTGCGGCCCTCGCGCGCCGGGTCCACCCGGCCGACCAGTCGGCCGCCGGCGAGGACCGGCATCGCGAAGTAGCCGTGCACCCGTTTCTGCTTGGGCACGTAGGCCTCCAGACGGTGGCTGAAGCCGAAGATCCGCTCCGTGCGCGCCCGCTCCCAGACCAGGGAGTCGAAGGGCGACAGCAGCGTGGTGCGGTGCCGGCCGCGCGGGGGCGTCTCCAGGGCGGCCGGGTCGGCCCAGGCCGGCCTGCCCCAGCCCTCCACCGTGACCGGGACCAGGCCCGAGTCGGCGATCACGGCGTCGACCTGCTCGCCCTTGAGGCGGTGGTAGTCCGCGATGTCCGCGCGCGTGCCGACGCCCAGGGACTGGCCGGCCAGGCGGACCAGGCGCCGCAGGCACTCGGCGTCGTCCAGGTCGTCGTGCAGCAGCGACTGCGGCACCGCGCGCTCGGCCAGGTCGTACACCCGCTTCCAGCCGCGGCGCTCGACGCAGACCACCTCGCCGTACATCAGCGCGCGCTCGACGGCGATCTTCGTGCCCGACCAGTCCCACCACTCGCTGGTCTTCTTGGCGCCGCCCAGCTCCGTCGCCGTCAGGGGTCCTTCGGAGCGGAGCTGCTTGACGACCTGGTCGTAGGTGCCGTCGGGCAGGGGGTGGTTCCAGTGCGGGCGGTTGCGGTAGGCGCGGCGGCGGAAGGCGAAGTGGGGCCACTCCTCGATCGGGAGGATGCAGGCCGCGTGGGACCAGTACTCGAAGGCGTGCGTGCCCTTCCAGTAGGCGCTCTCGACCGTCTTGCGGCCCACCGCGCCCAGGCGGGCGTAGGGGACGAGCTCGTGGGAGCGGGCGAGGACCGAGATGGTGTCGAGCTGCACCGCGCCCAGGTGGCGCAGGACGCCGCGGACGCCGCCGCGGCGGTCGGGGGCGCCGAGGAAGCCCTGGGCCCGCAGGGCTATGCGGCGGGCCTCGTCTGCCGAGAGTTCCGTTGCGGAGCGCGGGAGGGTCGTCATACGTCCGCACGATAGGGGGTGGGTCTGACAGCCGGGGCGGGTCCCTGGCTACGGCGTCGCGGGCCGGCCCGCGACCGGGGCGCCGGACTGCGGGCGGGCCGGCAGGTACGGGGCCGTCGAGGGGAGGGACAGGTCCGAGGGCAGGAGTGAGCCGACCCAGCAGTCACGGCGTACGCCCTTGTTGTTGACCGCGGAGCGCAACGTGCCCTCCATGGTGAAGCCGACGCGCTGGGCCACCGCGCGGGAGGCCGTGTTGCCGACCTCGGCGCGCCATTCCACACGGTCGATCGCCAGATGGGTGAAGGCCCAGCGGGACACGGCGACGGCGGCCTCGGTGACGTAGCCGTGGCCGCGGTGCTCCCTCGCGCACCAGAAACCGATCTCGCCCACGCCCAGGGAGATCATCGTGAGGCCGAGCATGCCCGCCAGGTCACCGGAGGGGAGGAAGAGGCCGAAGGTGAACATGGAGCCGTTCGCCCAGCCGTCGGGGACCATCTGCTCGGTGAAGCCCCGCGCGTGTTCTGGCAGGTACGGCGAGGGGATCGTGGTCCAGCGCTGGATGTCGGGATCCTGACAGGCCGCGTGGACGGCGTCCGTGTCCTGGGGGCCGACCGTCCGCAGAAGGAGGCGGTCGGTGGTGAGCGTGAGGGGTTCCATCGGCCGATTCTGCTGGGCGACGGGTGACGGCCGCCATCCTTTTGCCGTGCGTGCACACGTGATCACGATTCGCGAGATTCACCGGCGGACGCGGCACCATCCGCGGGCCCCGGACGTTGTTCTCGGTGAAAGCAGACCCGACGCAGGAAGAACAGGAAGAAGCGGCGCGCGGTTTCCCCGTCACGGCAGGCCTCCCGGGGCGGCGGGGTCCTCGCATACGATGGCCGTTGCTCAGTCAGTGAAACGGAAACCGACCGTCCCAGGCCCGACCGGCAAGGAGACCAACCCCCGTGTCCGTCCTCTCGAAGATCATGCGTGCAGGCGAAGGCAAGATCCTGCGCAAGCTGCACCGCATCGCGGACCAGGTCAACTCCATCGAAGAGGACTTCGTCGACCTCTCCGACGCCGAGCTGCGTGCCCTCACCGATGAGTACAAGCAGCGCTACGCCGATGGTGAGACCCTGGACGACCTGCTGCCCGAGGCCTTCGCCACCGTCCGCGAGGCCGCCAAGCGCGTCCTCGGCCAGCGCCACTACGACGTGCAGCTGATGGGTGGCGCGGCCCTGCACCTGGGCTACGTGGCGGAGATGAAGACCGGTGAGGGCAAGACCCTCGTCGGCACGCTGCCCGCCTATCTGAACGCCCTCTCCGGAGACGGCGTCCACATCGTCACGGTCAACGACTACCTGGCCGAGCGCGACTCCGAGATGATGGGCCGCGTCCACAAGTTCCTGGGCCTGAGCGTCGGCTGCATCCTCGCCAACATGACGCCGGCCCAGCGCCGCGAGATGTACGGCTGCGACATCACCTACGGCACGAACAACGAGTTCGGCTTCGACTACCTGCGCGACAACATGGCGTGGTCCAAGGAGGAGCTCGTCCAGCGCGGCCACAACTTCGCCATCGTCGACGAGGTCGACTCCATCCTCATCGACGAGGCCCGTACGCCGCTGATCATCTCCGGCCCGGCCGACCAGGCCACCAAGTGGTACGGCGACTTCGCCAAGCTGGTCACCCGCCTCAAGCGCGGCGAGCAGGGCAACCCGCTCAAGGGCATCGAGGAGACCGGCGACTACGACGTCGACGAGAAGAAGCGCACGGTCGCCATCCACGAGTCGGGCGTCAGCAAGGTCGAGGACTGGCTGGGCATCGACAACCTGTACGAGTCGGTGAACACGCCGCTGGTGGGCTACCTGAACAACGCCATCAAGGCCAAGGAGCTCTTCAAGAAGGACAAGGACTACGTCGTCATCGACGGCGAGGTCATGATCGTCGACGAGCACACCGGCCGTATCCTCGCCGGCCGCCGCTACAACGAGGGCATGCACCAGGCGATCGAGGCGAAGGAAGGGGTGGACATCAAGGACGAGAACCAGACGCTCGCCACGATCACCCTGCAGAACTTCTTCCGCCTCTACAACAAGCTCTCCGGCATGACCGGTACGGCGATGACCGAGGCCGCCGAGTTCCACCAGATCTACAAGCTCGGCGTGGTCCCGATCCCGACCAACAAGCCGATGATCCGCAAGGACCAGTCGGACCTGATCTACCGCACCGAGGTCGCCAAGTTCGAGGCTGTCGTCGACGACATCGTCGAGAAGCACGAGAAGGGCCAGCCGATCCTGGTCGGCACCACCTCGGTCGAGAAGTCCGAGTACCTCTCGCAGCAGCTCAGCAAGCGCGGCGTCCAGCACGAGGTGCTGAACGCCAAGCAGCACGACCGCGAGGCGACGATCGTCGCCCAGGCGGGCCGCAAGGGTTCGGTGACGGTCGCCACGAACATGGCCGGCCGCGGTACGGACATCAAGCTCGGCGGCAACCCCGAGGACCTCGCCGAGGCGGAGCTGCGCCAGCGCGGTCTCGACCCCGAGGAGCACATCGAGGAGTGGGCCGCGGCCCTGCCCGCCGCGCTGGAGCGGGCCGAGCAGGCGGTCAAGGCGGAGAAGGAAGAGGTCGAGAAGCTCGGCGGCCTCTACGTCCTCGGTACCGAGCGGCACGAGTCGCGGCGTATCGACAACCAGCTGCGCGGCCGCAGCGGCCGTCAGGGCGACCCGGGCGAGTCCCGCTTCTACCTGTCGCTGGGCGACGACCTGATGCGCCTGTTCAAGGCCCAGATGGTCGAGCGCGTGATGTCGATGGCGAACGTCCCGGACGACGTGCCGATCGAGAACAAGATGGTCACGCGCGCGATCGCGTCCGCCCAGTCGCAGGTCGAGACCCAGAACTTCGAGACCCGCAAGAACGTCCTGAAGTACGACGAGGTCCTCAACCGGCAGCGCGAGGTCATCTACGGCGAGCGGCGCCGGGTCCTGGAGGGCGAGGACCTGCACGAGCAGGTGCAGCACTTCATGGACGACACGATCGACGCCTATGTCCAGGCGGAGACCGCCGAGGGCTTCCCGGAGGACTGGGACCTCGACCGTCTGTGGGGCGCCTTCAAGCAGCTCTACCCGGTGAAGATCACCATCGAGGAGCTGGAGGAGGCGGCCGGCGACCGGGCCGGCCTGACCGCCGAGTTCATCAGCGAGTCCATCAAGGACGACATCCACGAGCAGTACGCGGCGCGCGAGACGCAGCTCGGCTCCGAGATCATGCGTGAGCTGGAGCGCCGGGTCGTCCTGTCGGTGCTGGACCGCAAGTGGCGCGAGCACCTCTACGAGATGGACTACCTCCAGGAGGGCATCGGCCTGCGCGCGATGGCGCAGAAGGACCCGCTGGTCGAGTACCAGCGCGAGGGCTTCGACATGTTCCAGGCCATGATGGACGGCATCAAGGAGGAGTCCGTCGGCTACCTGTTCAACCTGGAGGTCCAGGTCGAGCAGCAGGTCGAGGAGGTTCCCGTCCAGGAGGACGCGGCGCCGTCGCTGGAGAAGGGCCCGCAGGACGCGGTGCCGGCGCAGGCGGGCGCCCGCCCGGAGATCCGCGCCAAGGGGCTCGACGCCCCGCAGCGCCGGGACCTGCACTTCTCCGCGCCGACCGTGGACGGTGAGGGCGGCGTCATCGAGGGCGACTTCACCACCGACGGGGAGCCGGTGCGGTCCGAGACCGACGGCCTCACCCGCGCCGAGCGCCGCAAGCAGGCCAAGGGCGGGCGGCGCCGCAAGAAGTGACGGTGCCGGCGGCGCCGTAGCGGTCGGAAGGGCCGGGTCACCCTCGGGGTGCCCGGCCCTTCCGCGTCTCCAGGGGCCCGGTCGTGCGGGCGGCGGCCTGTGTCAGTCGTCGTCCACGTGTGGCCTGCGCGGACCGCCCAGCTCCACCGCCGTACACCGCCAGCGCAGGTCCCGGCCGCGTTCCAGGCGGAAGGCCATGGCACGCAGCTGGTCGCCCGCGCCGATGCGGGCGAAGACCTCCAGGGCGCCCGGACGGGGCTCGAAGTAGCCGATGTCGCGGACGACGGGGAGCGTGCCCCGGGTGCGCAGCGGGCCGCGCTCGGCCAGCCAGGCCAGTTCGTCGTAGGCGCGCCCGGCTGTGTGCCGGAGCATCGAGTGGACGGGACGCCGGCCGCTGAGGACTCCCAGGAGGAGTTCGGCGAAGAGGTCGGTGGGGCGGGGCTGGGGAACGGACGGGACGGGGCGGCGGGGGGTCTGGGCGGGGACGACCGGGGGGACGGGCCGTGCGGGGGCCGGTTGCGGTGCCGGTGCGGGTGTGGACGGGGAGGCGGCTTGGCGGGTCGCCGCGGTGCTCGTCCCCGCGCGTGAGGCCGGCGGGGTCCTGCCCGGGCCGGTCGTCGGCGGGCGGGTGTCCGCCGGCCTCGTCCGGCCCCGGCGCGACCCGCCCGGTGCGCCCGGCGGACGGCCACCGGGCGCACCGGTCCGGGAGGCGTTCCCACCCGGCCTGCGCGGCGGAACGCCGCCAGGCGTGCGGGGCGACGGGGCCTCGTCCGGTACGCGCGTCGCCACGGCACCTGCCGTGCCGGCCGGGGCGCCGCCGGGCGTGCGGGACGCGGCCACCTCGGGCGTGCGCGGTGGCCTCCCGGACGGTGTGTGCGGCGTGCCGTCGGGCCTGTGGGGTGCTGTGGTGGGCGGTGGGCTGGCGGGAGTCGGTGGGGTGGGGTGGTGGGGGGCCCGGTGGAGTTGGGCCCTGGTCATGACCTTCTGCAAGTGCATGGAGTCCCCGTTTCGGTGAGCCGGTGGATACCGGGCAGTAACTTCTTGGTCGGGGATCTTGTACGGGGAGGCCGGGGGCGGCGGCAAGGAGGTGCGGGGCCGGGTCGGGGAGGCGGGAGGTTCACCTATCCGAGGGAGCCGGCCGCCGCCGGGGCCCGGTCCCGAGCGGATGGCCCGGGTGAATGCCGGGTCCGGGGTGGACGCGTCCGGCGTCATGGGCGGGGACCCGAAAGGGGACGGCCCGCACGTATCCTGAAGGCTCTCCGAGCGGAGCCCCGACCACGAAAGCGGCCAGCCATGCGCGTCTACGTCCCCCTGACCCTCTCCGGTCTCGCCGAGGCGCACAGGACGGGGGAGCTGGGGTCCGGGCCGCTCCTGGCGTACGCCGTCACGCCGGCACTGCGCGAGTGGTACCTCTCGGACGACATCGAGGAGCTGGAGTACGCCGCCCTGAGCCGCGCCGCGCTGGCGTCGCTGCGGCTGCTGGCGGCGGACGCCGGTGCCGCACGGCGCCGGGTCGTGGTCGCGGCCGACGTGCCCGACGGCGCGGTCTCGGCCGACCCCGGCCGGGGGCTCGACCCCGCGGCGCTCGGCGAGGTCCGCGTCACCGGGCCCGTGCCGCTGGCGAAGGCCGCCGCGGTGCACGTGGACGCCGCCGACGCCGAGGCGGACGTGGCCGCCGCGGCCGGGGCGCTCGCGGCGGCCGACGGCGGGGACGACGACGCCCAGTTCGTCGTGGACGGGGCCGAGGACCACGAGCTGCTGTGGTACGCGACGCAGGAGATCCCGAACCTGGTGGGGCTCGACGACTGACCTCCGCCGCCTTGACTGTCAGTGGCGGCGGGTACGTTTTGATGCATGGGGATGCACACCGGCGCGCACATCGTCTGGGACTGGAACGGGACGCTGTTCCACGACAATGACGCGGTCATCGGAGCGACGAACGCGGCCTTCGCCGAACTCGGGCTGGAGCCGATCACACTCGAGCAGTACCGGGCGCTGTACTGCGTTCCGGTGCCGAAGTTCTACGAGCGCCTGATGGGGCGGCTGCCCACCGACGCGGAGTGGGAGGTCATGGACGCGACCTTCCACCGTCACTACACCGAGCACCGCGTGCGGTGCGGGCTGACCGAGGGCGCGGCGGAGCTGCTGGCGGGGTGGAGTTCGGCGGGGCGCAGCCAGTCGATCCTCAGCATGTACGGTCACGAGGAGCTCGTCCCGCTGGTCAAGGGCTTCGGGATCGAGACGCACTTCATACGCGTCGACGGACGGACCGGGCCCTCCGGTGGCAGCAAGGCCGAGCACATGGTGCGGCACCTCGCGGCGCTCGCCGGTGTGGAACCCGCCCGTACGGTCGTGATCGGGGACGCGGCCGACGACGCGGTGGCCGCGCGGCACGCGGGGGCGCGGGCCGTGCTGTACACCGGGGGATCGCACAGCCGGGCCAGCCTGGAGGGCGCCGGTGCGCCGGTGGTGGACACGCTGGCGGAAGCCGTCGCGGAGGCCGAGCGGCTGGCCGCCTGAGCAGCCGGGGGCGGAGCCGGTCGCGCGTCTCTGTGCAGAACGTCAAACTTCCACCCCCGGATTTGTACACATACGGCTCATGACGGGCCCCCCGCAAGGAGCGATAGCCTTGTGGCGTGATCAGCGCGATAGCTCGCGGGGGCATCGCCGCCCCTGCCCTGCGCCCGGTGAGCACGGAGGACATCCGTGACCGGGCGGCGGTCGCTGGTCTTCGCGGGCGGGCCGGGTCACCGGAGGTGGCCGGGACGACGCGCACTCCCCGGACGGTGCCGCCGAGACCGGCATCACATGCGGCGGGCGCGTCTCAGATGGCTGATATGCCCCCGCTCCTCTCACCTTGCGGCATAGCGTCGGAACAGACCGGACACCCCGCGTCTCGGCGTCACGCCGGAAGGCAGGAGACCGTACTTCCTTCTACGTCACGCAACGGCGCGCGACAGGAGCCAGAGGACAATGCAGACCAAGCTGGACGAAGCCAAGGCCGAGCTGCTCGAAAGGGCTGCCCGGGTAGCTGAGAACAGCCCGGTCGGGGGGCACCTACCGACTGGGACGACGGACGAGGGCACCCCGGGCACCCCGGACCACGCATCCGTGTTCGCGTTCCTCCGGCGCTACTACCGGCACACCGCCCCGGAGGACCTCACCGACCGCGACCCGGTCGACGTCTTCGGAGCGGCCGTCTCGCACTACCGGCTGGCGGAGAACCGCCCGCAGGGCACGGCCAACGTGCGGGTGCACACCCCGACGGTGGAGGAGAACGGCTGGACGTGCAGCCACTCCGTCGTCGAAGTGGTCACCGACGACATGCCCTTCCTCGTCGACTCCGTGACCAACGAGCTGACCCGGCAGGGGCGCGGCATCCACGTCGTCGTCCACCCGCAGTTCGTCGTACGCCGCGATGTCACCGGCAAGCTCGTCGAGGTGCTGTCCACCCCGCCCACCGACGGCCTCCCGCACGACGCGCACATCGAGTCCTGGATCCACGTCGAGATCGACCGTGAGACCGACCGCGGAGACCTGAAGCAGATCACCGCCGACCTGCTGCGCGTGCTGTCCGACGTCCGCGAGGCCGTCGAGGACTGGGGCAAGATGCGCGACGCGGCCGTCCGGCTCGCCGAGGGCCTGTCCGACGAGCCGGCCCCCGACGACCTGAACGCGCAGGAGCTGGAGGAGGCCCGCGAGCTGCTGCGCTGGCTCGCCGACGACCACTTCACCTTCCTCGGCTACCGGGAGTACCAGCTGCGCGGCGACGACTCCCTCGCCGCCGTCCCCGGCACCGGCCTCGGCATCCTGCGCTCCGACCCGCACCACGCCGGCGAGGACAGCCACCCCGTCAGCCCGTCCTTCGAGCGGCTGCCCGCCGACGCCCGCGCCAAGGCCCGCGAGCACCGGCTGCTGGTGCTGACCAAGGCCAACAGCCGGGCGACCGTGCACCGGCCGTCGTACCTGGACTACATCGGCGTCAAGAAGTTCGACGAGAACGGCAACGTCGTCGGTGAGCGGCGCTTCCTCGGCCTGTTCTCCTCCGCCGCCTACACCGAGTCCGTCCGCCGCGTGCCGGTCATCCGGCGCAAGGTGGAGGAGGTGCTGGAGCGGGCCGGCTTCTCGCCCAACAGCCACGACGGGCGGGACCTGCTGCAGATCCTGGAGACGTACCCGCGCGACGAGCTGTTCCAGACGCCGGTGGACGAGCTGCAGGCCATCGCGACCTCCGTCCTCTACCTCCAGGAGCGGCGGCGGCTCCGCCTCTACCTGCGCCAGGACGAGTACGGGCGCTACTACTCGGCCCTCGTCTACCTCCCCCGGGACCGCTACACCACGGGTGTCCGGCTGCGGATCATCGACATCCTGAAGGAGGAGCTCGGCGGCACCAGCGTCGACTTCACGGCCTGGAACACCGAGTCGATCCTGTCCCGGCTGCACTTCGTGGTCCGCGTCCCGCAGGGCACCGAACTGCCGCAGCTGTCCGACGCCGACAAGGAGCGCATCGAGGCCCGCCTCGTCGAGGCCGCCCGCTCCTGGTCCGACGGTTTCGCGGAGGCGCTGAACGCCGAGTTCGGCGAGGAGCGCTCCGCGGAGCTGCTGCGCCGGTACGCGGACGCCTTCCCCGAGGGCTACAAGGCCGACCACGGCCCGCGCTCCGCCGTCGCCGACCTCGGCCACCTGGAGCGGCTGGACGAGAAGCACACCTTCGCGCTGAGCCTGTACGAGCCGGTGGGCGCCGCGCCCCAGGAGCGCCGTTTCAAGATCTACCAGAAGGGCGGCTCGGTCTCCCTGTCCGCCGTGCTCCCGGTGCTCAGCCGGCTCGGCGTCGAGGTCACCGACGAGCGGCCCTACGAGCTGCGCTGCGCCGACCGCACGACGGCCTGGATCTACGACTTCGGCCTGCGCATGCCCAAGGCGGCCACCGGCAGCGGCGACTACCTGGGCGACGACGCCCGCGAGCGGTTCCAGGACGCCTTCGCCGCGACCTGGACCGGCAAGGCGGAGAACGACGGCTTCAACGCCCTCGTGCTCAGCGCCGGGCTGACCTGGCGGCAGGCGATGGTGCTGCGGGCCTACGCCAAGTACCTGCGCCAGGCGGGCTCGACGTTCAGCCAGGACTACATGGAGGACACCCTCCGCAACAACGTCCACACCACCCGCCTGCTCGTCTCCCTGTTCGAGGCGCGGATGTCCCCGGACCGGCAGCGCGCCGGGCGCGAGATCGTCGACGCCCTGCTCGAAGAGGCCGACGCGGCCCTCGACCAGGTCGCCAGCCTCGACGAGGACCGGATCCTGCGCTCCTTCCTCACGGTCATCAAGGCGACGCTGCGGACCAACTTCTTCCAGGAGGCGAGCGGCGGCAGGCCGCACGACTACGTCTCCATGAAGTTCGACCCGCAGGCCATCCCCGACCTGCCGGCGCCGCGTCCGGCGTACGAGATCTGGGTGTACTCGCCGCGCGTCGAGGGCGTGCACCTGCGCTTCGGCAAGGTCGCGCGCGGCGGCCTGCGCTGGTCCGACCGCCGGGAGGACTTCCGCACCGAGATCCTCGGCCTGGTCAAGGCGCAGATGGTGAAGAACACCGTCATCGTGCCGGTCGGCGCCAAGGGCGGCTTCGTCGCCAAGCAGCTCCCCGACCCGAGCGTCGACCGCGACGCCTGGATGGCGGAGGGCATCGCCAGCTACAAGACCTTCATCTCGGCGCTGCTCGACATCACGGACAACATGGTCGCGGGCGAGGTCGTCCCGCCGCACGACGTCGTACGGCACGACGAGGACGACACCTACCTGGTGGTCGCGGCCGACAAGGGCACGGCGACCTTCTCGGACATCGCCAACGAGGTCGCCCAGTCGTACAACTTCTGGCTCGGTGACGCCTTCGCCTCCGGCGGCTCGGCCGGTTACGACCACAAGGGCATGGGCATCACCGCCCGCGGCGCCTGGGAGTCCGTCAAGCGGCACTTCCGTGAGCTGGGCGTGGACACCCAGAACGAGGACTTCACGGTCGTCGGCATCGGTGACATGTCCGGTGACGTGTTCGGCAACGGCATGCTGCTCAGCGAGCACATCCGCCTGGTCGCCGCCTTCGACCACCGGCACATCTTCATCGACCCGACCCCCGACGCGGCCACCTCCTACGCCGAGCGCCGCCGTCTGTTCGAGCTGCCGCGCTCCTCGTGGGCCGACTACGACACCGCCCTGTTGTCGGCGGGCGGCGGGATCTTCCCGCGCACGGCCAAGGCGATCCCGGTCAACGCGCACATCCGGGAGGCCCTCGGCATCGAGGAGAAGGTCTCCAAGATGACCCCGGCCGACCTGATGAAGGCGATCCTGAAGTCGCCGGTGGACCTGCTGTGGAACGGCGGCATCGGCACGTACGTCAAGGCGTCCACCGAGTCCAACGCCGACGTCGGCGACAAGGCCAACGACGCCATCCGCGTCGACGGCGCCGACCTCCGGGTCAAGGTCGTCGGCGAGGGCGGCAACCTGGGCCTGACCCAGCTCGGCCGGATCGAGTTCGCCCGCCACGGCGGCAAGATCAACACGGACGCCATCGACAACAGCGCGGGCGTGGACACCTCCGACCACGAGGTGAACATCAAGATCCTGCTCAACGGTCTGGTGGCGGACGGCGACATGACCGTCAAGCAGCGCAACAAGCTGCTCGCGCAGATGACCGACGAGGTCGGCGCGCTGGTCCTGCGCAACAACTACGCGCAGAACACGGCGATCGCCAACGCGCTGGCCCAGTCCAAGGACATGCTCCACGCCCAGCAGCGCTTCATGCGCCACCTGGTCCGCGAGGGCCACCTCAACCGGGCCCTGGAGTTCCTGCCCACCGACCGCCAGATCCGCGAGCGGCTCGGCGCCGGACAGGGCCTGACCGGCCCGGAGACGGCCGTGCTGCTGGCCTACACGAAGATCACGGTCGCCGAGGAGCTGCTGCAGACCTCGCTGCCCGACGACCCGTACCTGCGCGGGCTGCTGCACGCCTACTTCCCGACGGCGCTGCGCGAGCAGTTCGCCGAGCGGATCGACGGCCACCCGCTGCGCCGCGAGATCACCACGACCGTGCTGGTCAACGACACGGTCAACACGGGCGGTACGACGTATCTGCACCGCCTGCGCGAGGAGACCGGCGCGTCGCTGGAGGAGATCGTGCGGGCGCAGACCGCGGCCCGGGCGATCTTCCGCGCCGCCCCGGTGTGGGACGCGGTGGAGGCCCTGGACACCAAGGTCGAGGCCGCCGTCCAGACCCGGATCCGGCTGCACTCGCGCCGCCTGGTCGAGCGCGGCACGCGCTGGCTGCTCAACAACCGGCCGCAGCCGCTGCAGCTCGCCGAGACGGTGGAGTTCTTCGCCGAGCGGGTCGAGCAGGTGTGGTCGCAGCTGCCGAAGCTGCTGCGCGGCGCGGACGCGGAGTGGTACCAGCACATCCACGACGAGCTGACCGGCGCCGGGGTCCCGGAGGAGCTGGCCACCCGCGTGGCCGGGTTCTCCTCCGCCTTCCCGACGCTCGACATCGTCTCGGTGGCCGACCGCATGGGCAAGGAGCCGCTGGACGTCGCCGAGGTCTACTACGACCTCGCCGACCGGCTGACCATCACCCAGCTGATGGACCGCATCAGCGACCTGCCCCGCACCGACCGCTGGCAGTCCATGGCCCGCGCGGCGATCCGCGAGGACCTGTACGCGGCGCACGCGGCGCTCACGGCCGACGTCCTGGCGGCGGGCAACGGCAGCGCCACGCCGGAGCAGCGCTTCAAGGTCTGGGACCAGAAGAACGCGGCGATCCTCGGCCGGGCGCGTACGACGCTGGAGGAGATCCAGAGCTCGGAGGCGTTCGACCTCGCCAACCTCTCGGTGGCGATGCGGACGATGCGGACGCTGCTGCGGACGCACTCGTAGTGCCGTAGCTCCTAGCGCCGCAGTGGCATCAGGCGCCCCGGACCGTGACGGTCCGGGGCGCCTTGCTGTTCGGACATACCGGCTGATTGAGATCTTTACTGGCGCATTCCGGATAAAGTGACCGGGTGACTGGGCGTTCCGGCGCTACGCGCGACACGCCGCCGGGTGCGGTGGCCGTTCACCGGGCGGTCGCCGCACTCGTCCTGCTCGTCCTTCTTCTGCTGCTCCTGGTGGTCGTCCGGTTGCCGTGGGCCGGTGACCTGGGCATACACGCGGCCACGGTCGAACGCCTGCGGCACAGCCTCCTCGACCCCGGCAACCCGCTGGTCGACGCGGACACGCCGAGCCCGTACTACTCGCCGTGGATGCTGCTGCTCGGCTGCGTCGCCCGGGTGACGGGGCTGTCGGTCTTCGTCGTGCTGCGGCTCGGGGCGCTGGTGGCACTGGCGCTGCTGGTGACGGGCGTGTGGCGGTACGTGCGCACGCTGAGCGCGCACCGGGCCGCGCCCGCGCTGGCGCTGCTGTGCCTGGTGCTGTTGTGGGGCACGGTGCTGTTCAACTGGAGCGGCTTCCTCGGCCTCGGTTCGCTCGCGCTGACGGTGGCCTATCCGAGCGTGTTCGCGCTCGGTCTCGCCTTCCACTTCTGGGCGGGGCTGGCGGGGGCGGTGCGGGGCCGCGGTCCCGTCGGCCGGCCCTGGGCCCGGCTCCGGCCCTGGTTCGGGCTCGGGGTGCTGTGGGCGGTGATCCTGCTCTGCCACCAGTTCTCCGGTGTCGTCGCCTCGCTGGGCGGCCTGGCCACGGTGCTCGGGGCGCGGTGCGGGCGGGGGGTGTGGCTGCGGCTGGGCGCCGGGCTCGTGCTCGGGGTGGTCGTGCTGTGGATCTGGCCGTACTACGACTTCTTCGCGCTGTTCGGTGCCGGCGACGGGCTGGAGCCGGTGCACCGGTCCCTGTACCGGGAGCTGCCCGGGCGGCTCTGGCTGGTGCTGGTGGGGGTGGCCGCGCTGGTGCCGCGGTGGCTGCGTGACCGGCGGGATCCGCTCGTGCTGTTCTTCGTGCTGGGGGCGCTGGTGTTCGCGGCGGGTGGGGTGAGCGGGCACTGGTCGTGGGGGCGTGCGCTGCCCGCCGCGGTGATCCCGGCGCAGCTCGCCGCGGCGCTGGAGCCACTGGAGTCCGGGCGGCGGGTGGTGCGGGCCGGGTGGGCGTGCGCGCTGGCCGGGGCGCTGGTGGTGGGGGCGTGGACGCAGGCGGGGACGCTGGGGTACGTCGTCGGGCGCGGGGTGCTGCCGGAGGCGGTCGCGGCCAAGTACCGGGAGCCGTGGGCGGGGTACCACTGGATCACGCCGTGGGTGTCGTACGGGGACGTGGTCATGGCGCGGACGTCTGCGGCGCGGCAGATTCCGGCGTACGGGGCGTACACCGTTGCTCCGGGGTATCCCGACTTCTTTCTGGGGGACGAGGGGGCTCGGGTGGAGGCGGTGCGGAGGTTTTTCGCGGAGGGGACGGTGTGGGCGGAGAGGTCGGGGATCTTGCGGGAGTACGGGGTGCGGTGGGTTGTTGACCGGGGGGTGGGGCTGCGGGGGGTGGAGGGGCTGCGGGAGGTGGCTCGGGGGCCGGGTGGGCAGGTGCTGTACGCGGTGGTGCGGTGAGGTTCGTCGCCGGGTGGCGCGGTGTGGGGGTGCGGTGGGGTGGGTGGCGCAGCCCGGCGTTGCGGGGTGCCGCCTGCGCCCACCCGTGCCGCCCCAGCGGCACGACTGCCCGCAGGCTACGGCGCGGCTAGCGGAGGATGCTTGCTGCCAGGCGGGCCGCCTGCTTCATGCGGGGGGTGGCGAGGTGGTGGGCCAAGGGGCGTAGGACCCGGGCCGTTGTTCCCTGCGGCTGCCAGCGGATCTGGAGGCGGCCGGGGTTGTGGCCCTCCGGTTCGATGGTGACGCGGTGTGGGGTGGCGCCGGCGTGGTAAGGGACGCGGGCGGTGAGGGGCGTGAAGGTCAGGGGGGCCAGCAGCAGGCCGGTGTGGGTCTGGGCCTGGTGGCGGAGGCGGAGCACGGGGTGGCGTACGCCCTCGAAGCCGTGCAGGGGGAGCCTGGCCGACGCCAGGTCGAGGCGGGCCCGGCCTTCGAAGACGCCCGGCCGGACCGGATCGAGACGGAAGGGGACGGTGAGGCGGCGCCGCCCCGGGGTCACGAGCAGGGCCGCCCGCTGGGGGCCGACCGGGAGGCGCAGGGCGGGGTCGTAGGTGCGGACGGCCAGGTCGACCGAGGCGCCGGGGCCCGGCGCGACCTCCGTGATCTCGTGGCGGAACTGGGCGCTGAAGAACGGGCGGGTGTCCAGCTCCAGGTCGGTGACGTCCAGTTCGCGGCGGGCCGGTTCGGCGTCGGGGATCCGGTCGCCCCAGTACACGCGGCCGTCGGCGTCCGTCGTCACCTCTCGCGGCGCCACACCGTGGCCGAGCCCGCGGGCGGCCGTTCGTACGTCGGACAGGCGGCGGTCGCGGACCAGCTGGAGCACGACCCGCTCGGCGCGCGGCAGCCGGGCGAAGGCACCGGGGGCCAGCGTGCCGAGGTACGGGTCCATGATGTCCGCGAAGGACGCCAGCCACGCGTCGTCGCGGTGGGGCAGGTCGCCGGCGTACATGCGGAAGTCGTGCTTGAGGAACTTGTAGTCCTTGTCCTCGCGCAGCGACTCGTGCCCGCTCTCGGCGAGGAAGGCGTCGATGAGGCGCTGGACGTGGACGCGGTCGCGGACGTTGTCCAGCCTGTCCCGCTGGTTGGAGATGGAGGCGGCGTGCGAGTGCGCGTACGGCGCCACGTACCAGCGGTAGACCGGCTCCGGGATGATCGTGAAGGTCTTCGCCAGGCAGTACGCCTGCGCCGAGAACAACTGGTCCTCGTAGTGGATGCCCTCGGGGAAGCGCAGGCCGTGCCGGTCGAGGAAGGCGCGGGCGTACATCTTGCTGGTCGCGAGGTGTTCGAAGAACAGGCGGGGGTCGGCCTCGATGCCGTCGAGCGTGCGGCGTTCGGCCACCAGGTGCGGCATCCACGTCGAGCGGCGCCCGTTGTCCACGCGCACCCGCTGCACCGCGCCCATCGCGAAGTCGAGGTCGCGTTCGCGGTGGGCGGCGAGCAGCGACTCGACGGCTCTCTCGGGGAGTTCGTCGTCGCTGTCCAGGAACATCAGGTACGGGGCCTGCGCGATCTCCAGGGCGCGGTTGCGCGGCGCGCTGCAGCCGCCGCTGTTCTCGTCCAGGCGGAGGTGGACGATCCGGGGGTCCTGCGCGGCCAGCCGCCGGGCGACCGCCGGGGTGTCGTCCGTGGAGTGGTCGTCGCTGATGACGATCTCGATGCCGGGGTGGGTCTGGCGCCGGACGGAGGCCACCGCGCGGGGCAGGCGCTCGGCGTCGTTGTGGACGATGACCGTGACGGTGACGTCGGGGGTGCTCATGACGAGGTGGCCTCCTCGGGGCTCGGGGCCGGTGTGCGCTCCTCGAGGGGCAGGACCGGTGGCAGGGACCGCTCGTCCTGGCCGAGGAAGACCCGGCGCACGACGCGTTCGGCCGCGCGGCCGTCGTCGTACTCGCAGAACCGGCGCCGGAAGGCGGCCCGGGCCTTCGCGGCGCGTTCGTCGCGCCACGCGTCGGTGGTGAGGATCTCGGTCAGTTCCTCCTGGTCGCGGGCGACCGGGCCGGGCGCCTCGGCCATCAGGTCGAAGTAGACGCCGCGGGTGGTGCGGTACGTCTCCCAGTCGTCGGCATGGACGACGATCGGGCGGTCGAGGTTGGCGTAGTCGAACATGATCGACGAGTAGTCGGTGACCAGGGCGTCGGCGGCCAGGCACAGGTCCTCGACCGGGTCGTAGGCGGAGACGTCGACGATCCGGCCGGTGCGGCGCAGGCCGGTGAGGGGGGAGGCGGCGCCCTCGTAGAAGTAGTGGGCGCGCACCAGCAGGACCGTTTCCTCACCGAGCCGGTCGGCGAGGTCGGCGAGGTCCAGGCGAGGCGTCCAGCCGGCCTCGTAGTCGCGGTGCGTGGGCGCGTACAGGACGGCCTTGCGGCCCCGGGGGATGCCGAGCCGGGCGCGGACGGCGCGGACGTCCTCGGCGCCGGCCGTGTAGTAGACGTCGTTGCGCGGATAGCCGTGGTCGAGGCAGGTGTAGTGGGAGGGGTACGCCCGCTGCCACATGCGGGTGGAGTGGCTGTTGGCGGAGACGCTGTAGTCCCACTTGTCGACGCGCGCCAGCAGGGCGCCGAAGTCCGTGCCGCGGGCGGCGGCGGGGTACGGCATCTGGTCCAGGCCCATGCGTTTGAGCGGGGTGCCGTGGTGGGTCTGGAGGTGGACCGCGTCCGGGCGTTTGACCACCGCGCCCGGGAAGTTGACGTTGTTGACGAGGTACTTGGCGCGCGCCAGCACCTCCCAGTAGCGGCGGGTGCCGGGGACGACGTGGTCGGTGCCGGGCGGCAGCAGGGCCGCGTTGTCCGCGGTCACCACCCACACCGGGTGGATCCATGGGGCGAGTTCGCCGAGCTTGGCGGCGATCGCGGCGGGGTTGCAGGCCACACCGCGGTTCCAGTACGCCGAGAACACGGCGAGCCCGGGGTCGACCGGGCGGGCCAGGGCCCGGCGGTACCGGTGGTCGCGGACCGCGGACCCCGCCTTGCGCGCGCGGTCCCTGACGGCCTTCCGTACCGTGCGCCGGGTGCGGTTGGCGGCCTGCAGGGCGCGGTACTTGGTGTAGGCGCCCTCCTCCAGCAGCGACCGGCGTACGCCTTCCAGGCCGGCCGGGTGCCGGTGGTTCTCGGGGCGCCGGCGCAGGGCCGCCAGGGACGCCCGGCGGAAGAACTCCCGAGCGACCTCCTCCGGCATCGCGGCACGGACGAAGGTGCGCAGGCAGTCGCGGACCATGCGGTCGTACAGGACGGCGTAGGCGGCCGGGCGGTCCCGGGCGAGGCCGAGGAGGGTCTCGTAGCGGTCGACGAGGGCGTAGTGCTGCTCGGGGGTGGCCGGCGGAAGGCTCTCGGGGCGCAGCCGGCGGTCCTCGTGGGCCGGGTGGGGCAGGCAGGCCACGCGGTCGGCGAGCAGCAGGGCGGCGTACGCGGCGAACGGCTCGTCGTCCGTGGTGAGGTACCGCTCGTGGGCCCGCCAGAAGCCGGTGCGCAGGACGCGGTTGCCCAGCAGCGAGGTCACTCGCAGCAGCGCCGCGCAGTCGTCGAGGGCGAGGCCGGCGCGGCCCGCGCGGGCGAGGAGGGGGCCGTCCGGGGAGGGCAGGCCGGTGGTGCGCCAGGTGCTGCGGACGTGGTCGAAGAGCAGGACGTCCACGGTGTCGGGGAGTTCGGCGGTGTGCTCGGCGAGGGTGCGGGGGGCGCCGGCGGGCAGGCCGTCCTTGGCGTGCACGAAGTGCAGCCAGCGGCCCGTCGCCCGCGCCGCTCCCGCCGCACGGGCCTCGGCGTCGCCCGTCCCGTCCGGCAGGGACAGCACCCGGAACGCGGGGGTGTGCCGTTCGGCCGTCTCCCCGGCCCAGTCGCCGACGGCGGCGACGACCACCTCGGCGCCGGCGAGGGGGTGGGCGGCCAGGGAGTCGAGGAGCCCGGTCAGGTGGTCCTGGACGTTCGGTCCGTGGACGACGACGCTGAGTTCGGGGGTCTCGGGCATCGCGGACTCCTTCGCCTTCGTCGCTCCCGGCACACTATTCGGTCATAGTGGCATCAAACAGAACGAAGGGATAACCGCGGCTGCGTCTTACGAGGGAAGGGGCGCCTTGGCCCCGGCGGCCCTGGGCACGGGCTTCGGGTTCGGGTTCGGCTTCGGATTCACCGCCTTGTCGGGGCCGCGGTGAACTTCTCGTACTCCTTCAGGACCTCCTCCGTCGGGCCGTCCATGCGCAGCTCCCCGCGCTCCAGCCACAGCACCCGGTCGCAGGTGTCGCGGATCGACTTGTTGCTGTGGCTGACGAGGAACACCGTGCCCGCGTGCTTGCGCAGCTCCCGGATGCGCTCCTCGGAGCGCTTCTGGAAGGAGCGGTCGCCGGTGGCCAGCGCCTCGTCGACGAGGAGGACGTCGTGGTCCTTGGCGGCGGCGATGGAGAAGCGCAGCCGGGCCGCCATGCCGGAGGAGTACGTGCGCATGGGCAGGGTGATGAAGTCGCCCTTGTCGTTGATGCCGGAGAAGTCGACGATCTCCTGGTAGCGCTCCTTGATCTGCGCACGGGACATGCCCATCGCCAGTCCGCCGAGGTGGACGTTGCGCTCGCCGGTGAGGTCGTTCATCAGGGCGGCGTTGACGCCGAGCAGGGAGGGCTGGCCGTCGGTGTAGATGCGGCCCCTCTCCACCGGGAGCAGGCCGGCGACCGCCTTGAGCAGCGTCGACTTGCCGGAGCCGTTGGTGCCGATCAGGCCGATCGCCTCGCCCCGGTGGGCCACGAAGGACACGTTCCGCACCGCGTGCACCCGGCGTACACCGGCCGCCTTCTCGGCGCGTCCGCGGCGCAGGATGCGGTTGAGGGCGGCGGTCGCGGAGCCGCGTCCGGCGCCGGTGCCGTTGACCCGGTAGACGATGTCGACGCCGTCGGCGATGACGGTGGGGACCCGCTCGCCCGCCTGCTTGGTGTTGTCAGCCACGGCCGTAGGTCTCCTCAGCCTTCCAGAAGTAGATGAAGCCGCCGATCCCGGCCAGCAGGGCCCAGCCCAGGGCCATCGCCCACACGTGGTCCGGCAGCATGCCGCCGCCGAAGCTGTCGATCAGCGCGAAGCGCATCAGGTCGATGTAGACGACGGCCGGGTTGACCTGGAGGACGGGGCCGACCCAGGACGGCAGGCCGCTGTCGGGGCCGGTCATGTGGTGGATGCTGAACATCACGCCCGAGCCGTACATCCAGGTGCGCAGCAGGAACGGCATCAGCTGGGCCATGTCGGGGATCTTGGAGCCCACCCGGGCCATGATCAGCGACACGCCCGCGTTGAAGACGAACTGGAGGATCAGGGCCGGGACGGCCAACACCCAGGACGCGGCGGGCGGGACGCCGAACGCGAGCAGGATCACGACCAGGGCGGCCATCGAGAACATCAGCTGCTGCAGCTGCTGGAGGCAGAAGGAGACCGGCAGGGCCGCCCGCGGGAAGTGCAGGGCCCGCACGAGGCCGAGGTTGCCGGAGATGGCCTTGGTGCCCGCCATGATCGAGCTCTGCGTGAACGTCCACACGAACACACCGGTGACCAGGAACGGGACGTAGTCCTCCACGCCCCGCTTGGTGTTCATCAGCACGCCGAAGATGAAGTAGTACACCGCCGCGTTCAGCAACGGCGTCATCACCTGCCAGACCTGGCCCAGCTTGGCCTGGCTGTACTGGGCGGTGAGCTTGGCGGTGGCGAAGGCGCCGATGAAGTGCCTGCGCGCCCACAGCTGGCGGACGTACTCGGGCAGGGAGGGGCGGGCGCCGCTGACCGAGAGGCCGTGGCGGGCGGCGAGGGCCGCGAGGTCGTCTTCGCCGGCGGCCGGGGCCGAAGTCGTCGGGGGCGGTGTGTGGAGGACCTGGCTCACATCCGCTGCTTTCGCTCGGGGGAGGGGGGTGACGCCGGAGGGGGTGGCGCCCGGACGCCCGGCGTTTCCCTGAGTGACTCCACGCGTTCACTTACGTCGGGACGGCACCGTATCGTCGCAACGTGAGCGTAGGCCGTGGCGACGCCGGAACGCAACCGTTTCGTCGTAACGCCCCTATGCTTGGCTCGCATGACGACCAACGCCGACGAGCCGCAGCCGCGCCCGCGCCGCCGGGCGCCCGCCGGGGCGGCCGTGCTCCGTGAGGACGTGACGGAAGCCATCCGGGCGGCCGTCTTCGAGGAGCTCGCGGCCGTCGGCTACGCGCGGATGTCCATCGAGGGCATCGCGCGCCGCGCGGGCGTCGGCAAGACCGCCGTCTACCGGCGCTGGCGCTCCAAGCTCCACCTGGTGCTCGACATCGTCTCGGCGCTCGCCGTGCAGGGACTGCCCGCCCCGGACACCGGCTCCCTCCAGGGCGACCTGCGGCTGCTGTACGAGGTGACCTCCCGCGCCCTGCGCCACCCGGTGGCCTCGCAGATCATCCCCGACCTGCAGGCGGAGGCCGCCCGCAATCCCGACATCGCCGAGGCCATGCAGAAGACGCTGCGGGAGGGCCAGGACGGCGTCGCCAGCAAGATCCTGGCCGCGGCGGCGGAACGCGGCGAGGTCCGCCCCGGCCTCGACACCGACCTCGCCCTGGACCTGATCTCCGGCCCGCTCTACTGGCGCTCGGTGGTGATCCGCAGCCCGAAGCTGCCCAAGGGCTACCTGGACGCGCTGGCGCGGGCGACGGCGGAGGGGCTCAAGGCGCTCTGACGCGTGCGCGGTGGGTCCGTGGCTCGTCTGCGGGTCGGCAGGGGCTGGTCGCGCAGTTCCCCGCGCCCCTTGAGGGGCGTCACCGGGGCCGACGGGGACCGGCCCCGGCGGGGAACTGTCCTAGCCCCGCGCCGCCTCCGGATGCCGCCGGATCCAGCCCGCCCACGCCGACGTGATCATGTCCTGGACGTCGTACTTGGCCTTCCAGCCCAGTTCGACGGCGGCGCGGTCGGCCGAGGCGACGACGCGCGCCGGGTCGCCGGGGCGGCGCGGGGTGACCGTCGGCGGGCGGTCGTAGCCGGTGAGGGCGTTGATGCGGTCGATCATCTCCCGGACGGAGACGCCCTCCCCGCGGCCGATGTTCAGGGTCAGGTCGCGGCCGGGGGACGCCTGCAGCGCGCGGGCCGCCGCCACGTGGGCCTCGGCCAGGTCCACCACGTGGATGTAGTCGCGCACGCAGGTGCCGTCCGGGGTGTCGTAGTCGTCGCCGAAGATGCGCGGGGCCGCGGCCTCGGTCAGCTTCTCGAAGACCATCGGGACGAGGTTGTACACACCGGTGTCCGCCAGCTCGGGGCTTCCCGCACCCGCCACGTTGAAGTAGCGCAGGGAGGCCGTGGACAGCCCCGTCGCCCGCCCGGTCGCCCTCACCAGCCACTCGCCGGCGAGCTTGGTCTCGCCGTACGGCGACATGGGCGCGCACGGCGTCTCCTCCGTCACCAGCGCGACGTCGGGCATGCCGTACACGGCGGCGGAGGAGGAGAAGACGAAGGACGGGACGCCGGCGGCCGTGACCGCCTCCAGCAGGACGCGCAGGCCCTCGACGTTCTCCCGGTAGTAGTGCAGCGGCAGGTCCACGGACTCGCCGACCTGCTTCTTCGCCGCGAGGTGCACGACGCCGGTGACGCCGTGGTCGGCGAGGGCGCGTGCGACCCGCTCACCGTCGAGGACCGAGCCCACCACCAGGGGCACGCCGTCGGGCACGCGCTCGGCGATGCCGGTGGACAGGTCGTCGTACACCACCGCCTGCTCGCCCGCCTCGGTCATCGCCCGTACGACATGCGATCCGATGTAGCCGGCGCCGCCGGTGATCAGCCAGGTCATGTGCGGCCGTCCCCTCGTCAGTGGCCCCTCGGTGTCCCGGAGCCCCGGTGACCATGGTCCCTCATCCGGACTCGGTGAATCAGGCGCCGCAGCCTGCCGCGCACCACCGCCCCCACCCCGCGCACCCCGGGCGCCAGCCGCAGCGCCAGCGCGCCGGAGTGCGTGGCGTACGGCTGGACGAGCAGGACGGCGTGCCGGGCGCTCGGCAGGGCGCGACGGCGCAGCAGCCCGGGGCCCGCGTACGCGTGCGCCGTGACCTCGCGGCTGGCGCCGTCCCGGAAACGCACCCGCAGGTACAGGTCCCAGGTGCCGGCGCCGAGCGCGGCCAGGTCCGCCAGATCCACGTCCGCCCGGGCCGTCCAGGTGGCACCGGTGGTCGTCGGGACGAGCACGGCGGTACGGCACGCACGCGTGCGCCCGTCCTCCCGTCGCCGCCACTCGACGTCCACGGACTCCGGCCCGGCCTCGGCCAGCCGGCCGTACAGCTCGTGCAGGCGCAGCCGCAGACGGGTGCCACGCGCGCGGGGCCGCAGCGCCGCGTCGACGGCCAGCGGAAGGGCGTCCACGGGCCGGGCCAGCAGCGCCTCCAGGGTGACCCCGGGCAGGTCGGCCGACCAGACGGGCGTGCCTCCCCCAGTGTCTGAATGGCCCGGCCCCCGGGCGGCGCGGGCGTACGGCGGGCGCAGACGCGCCGGGCGGGACGCCAGCTCCCGCAGCCGGGGCAGGTCGCGCGGCTCCGGGGAGGCCAGCACCACCCGGCCGACGAGCCGCCCCGGCGCGCCCGGGTCACGGGCCCAGTCGTCGGCGTCGTACTCCGCGAGGTACGCCCGCGCGTGCGCCCACCACGCACGCCGGTAGTGCGCGTCCCGCAACCCCAGCTCGCGCACGTACATGCGCAGCTCGTGGTCCAGGAACTTGTCCCGCGCCGCCCGCGCGACCTCCTTCTGCCCGGCACCGAGCAGGGTCTCGTGGGCGAGCCGGCACGCCCGGGTGCGCGCCCGCCAGTCGTCGATCCCGGCCCGGTCGAGCGAGATCGACAGCCGTTCGGCGGACCGGCGCACGTGCCACACGTAGACCCGGTCCGGGACCAGGGCGATGCGCGGGCCGGCGGCCAGTACGCGCGCGGCGAAGACGATGTCCTCGTAGCGGAAGCGGCCCTCGGGGAACCGGATGCCGTGCTCGCGCAGGAAGCCGGTGCGGTAGAGCTTGCCGACGCACAGCCTGTCGCGGACCAGACGGGGGAGCAGGACGGGGTGCTCGACGACCGCGCGCGTCGCGTACAGCGGCGCCTCCCACGGCGTCTCGCGCCCCGACGGCAGCTCACGGCGCACGCACAACCCGCTCGCGACCTGCGCGCCCTCCTCGGCCGCCGCCGTCAGCAGCGCCTGGGCCGCGCCCGGCGGCAGCACGTCGTCACTGTCCAGGAACATCACGTACGGGGAGGTCACCGCGTCCAGGCCGGTGTTGCGCGGGGTGCCGCAGCCGCCGCTGTTGGCCGGGCGACGGATCACCGTCAGTCGCGGCTCCGACGTGGCCAGGTGGGCGAGCAGTTCCGCGCTGCCGTCCGTCGAGCAGTCGTCGACGGCGACGACCTCGCGGACGACCGGCCCCTGCGCCAGCGCCGAGCGGACGGCGTCCGCGACATGGGCCGCGTCGTCGTACCCGATGACGACGATGCCGACCTGGGCGACCTGGGGGAGGTGAGGGCTCATCACGGCGGATCGTAAGCCGTACGAATGCCATATGAGCGCGGTTACGCGCAAATCGACGTCAAAGGGCTGTTAAACCCACAAAATCGGGCCCGTGGTGAGCGGGGATGCGGGGAAGGCCGGCCGGGCGGGTCTCGTGGCCGTGGCGGTTCCCACGGCCGTCATGCTCGCGATCGGGCTGTGGGGAGTGGGCCGCGGCGGCATGTGGCGCGACGAGGCGGTGACCTTCCAGGTCGCGCGGCGCGCGGTGCCGCAGATCTGGCGGCTGCTGCACGGCGTGGACGCCGTGCACGGCCTGTACTACCTGCTGATGCACGCCGTCCTGGCCGTCGACCCCGCGCCCGGCGAGGTCGTCCTCCGGCTGCCGTCGGTGTGCGGTGCCGCCGCGACGGCGGGGCTGGTCGCGGCGCTCGGCACCCGGCTGGCCCGGCCGCGCGTCGGGCTGTGGGCGGGCCTGCTCTACGCGGTCACGCCGCTGGCCGGCCACTACGCCCAGGAGGGCCGCTCCTACGCGCTGGTCGCGGCCGGCGCGGCGGGGGCGACGCTGCTGCTGGTGCGGGCGCTGGGCGGGGCCGCCCGCGCGTGGTGGCCGTACGGCCTCGTGGTCGCCGTGACCTGCCTGCTGCACGAACTGGCGGTGCTGGTGCTGTGCGCGCACGCGGTGACGCTGGCGCTGGTCCGGGCGGGGCGGGCGGTGTGGTGGGGCTGGGGCCGGGCGGCGGTCGCGGCGGGGGTGGTCCTGGCGCCACTGGTGATCGTCTCGCGGGCCCAGGCGGGGCAGGTGGGGTGGCTGCCGGTGCCGGGGTGGGGGAGCGCGGAGCGGGTGCTGCGCGGCTTCGTGGCGGCGCCTGCGGGGCCCCTGTTCTGGGGGTGCGTGGCGCTCGCGGTCCTCGGGCTGGGCCGCCGGCGGCTGGCCGTCGTCGCGGGGCCGTTGGCGGTGGTGCCGCCCGCGTTGCTGATGGGCATCTCGCAGGTGCGGCCGGTGTACGACGACCGGTACGTGCTGTACGCGCTGGCGGGGGCGCCGTTGCTGGCGGCGGCCGGCGCGGAACGGGTGGCCGGTGCGGTGGGGCGGCTGTGGCCCGGTGGCCGGCGTCCGGTGCGCGCCCGCCCCGTCGTCGCCCTCGCCGGTGTCGTCGCCGTCGCCCTCGCCTTCCTCCAGCACCTCCCCCTGCACCGCGTGGACCGCACCCCCGCGACCCGCGCCGACAACCTCGCCGCCGTCTCCGCCCTCGCCGCGCGCGAGATCCGCCCCGGCGACGCGGTGCTGTTCCTGCCGTCCATCGCGCGGCGCGCGGCGCTCGCGTATCCGGCCGCCTTCGCGGGGGCGCGGGACCTGGCGCTGAGCGAGTCCGGGCCCAAGTCCGGCACGCTGTACGGCCGTGAGGTCGGACCGGCCGAGCTGCGCCGCAGGCTGGCGGGACCGGACCGGGTGTGGGTCGTCGTGGAGCCGTACGCCCTGCGGGGGGACGGCCGTCCGTCCGACCCGGCCGACCGCGCCAAGCTCATGCTCGTGCGGGACCACTTCGCCCTCCGCGAGGAACACACCCGGCCCGGCGCCACCGCCGGCGCGACCCTCCGCCTCTACGTCCGCGTCGGCGCAGCGGCGCGCCCGGAGCCCGCCCGGCGGACCGCGCCGGGGCCGCCAGGTCCGCGTCGGCGCGGCGGCGTGCCCACAGGCCGCCCGGCGGACCGCGCCGCGGCCGCGGGTCCGGCACGCCCGGCCGCCGTGTCGTCACCGGACGCCGACTCCCCGCGCTCGGCTCCGCCCGTGCCGGAGGCACGCCACCGACGGCGCCCGGGCGCCTCGCGGTCGCACGGTCGACCAGCCAGGCGCGGGAGCTCGCCGGACCGGCACAGCGGATGTTCGCAGAACCGCGCCACCCGCTCCGCGACGCCTGGCACGCTCCCGCACAGGGGGCACCTCCGCTCGACGCGGGCCCACCCTCCGCCGAAGGGTGGGACAGGCCCGCCGGGCGGACGGGCGGACGGGCGGACGGGCGGACGGGCGGACGGTGCGGCTCGGCGGACGGCCTCTAGCCCCGCCCGGCCGTCTCCGGCAGCTCCGCCCCGTCCAGCGCGGTCGTGAGGCGCTCCAGCCGGGAACGCAGGTCCTGGAGCTCCGCGAGGTCGAAGCCGGTCGCGGCGGCTATCCGGCGCGGCACCTCGACGGCCCGCTCGCGCAGCGCGACGCCCTCCCCGGTCGGCCGCACCCGCACCGACCGCTCGTCCCGCGCACTGCGCTCCCGCCGGACCAGACCGGCCGCCTCCAGCCGCTTGAGCAGCGGCGACAGGGTGCCGGAGTCCAGGCGCAGATGCTCGCCGAGCTTCTTCACCGGCAGCTCGCCGTGCTCCCACAGCACCAGCATCACCAGGTACTGCGGGTAGGTGAGGCCGAGGTCCTTGAGGACCACGCGGTAGACGCCGCCGAAGGCGCGGGAGGCGGCGTTCAGGGAGAAGCAGATCTGCTGGTCGAGGCGGAGCCAGTCCGCTGCGGGCATGGTCATGCCCCCAGGGTAGCGTTTGGGCGCCATTTAGTTGTGCACAACTTAATTGTGTGCTCTACTCGTGGTCACAGGGCGGCTCCGGTCGCCACGACACGACCTTGATGAGAGGGATGGTCTTCCATGGACGCGCTCTACACCGCCGCCGCCACCGCCACCCACGGCCGCGACGGCCGTGCCGTCAGCTCCGACGGCAAGCTGGACCTCGCGCTCGCCGCCCCGGTGGAGCTCGGCGGCAACGGGCAGGGCACCAACCCGGAGCAGCTGTTCGCCGCCGGGTACGCGGCCTGCTTCGGCAGCGCCCTCGGCCTCGTCGGCCGGCAGGCGAAGGTCGACGTCAGCGACGCCGCGGTGACCGCCGAGGTCGGCCTCGGCAAGCAGGGCGAGGGCTTCGCGCTCGCCGTGACCCTCCGGGTCGAGCTGCCCGAGGGCGTGGACGAGGCGACCGGCCGCAAGCTGGTCGAGCAGGCCCACCAGGTCTGCCCCTACTCCAACGCCACCCGCGGCAACATCCCGGTCGAGCTGGTCATCGAGTAGCACCCTGCCCGTCCCGCTCAGCCGACCCGCGCCAGCACCTCGCCCGTCCGCTCGCTCCACGCCACCACCACGGCCTCCTCGGGCACCGGGTGCCAGCGCGTCAGCAGCAGCCAGCGCACGCGGTAGCGGCGGGCGATCGCGGTGCGCTCGGCGCGGGTCGAACCGGCGGCGAGGTACGCCTCGACGTCGGCCACGCGCCGCCTGCGCTCCCGCTCGTCCAGGGACGGGTCCGGCCAGGCGGGAGCGGCGAGGTTCGGCCCGTAGCCGGCGATCGCGTGACCGGCGTAGTAGCCGTCGCTGATCACCACCTCGCCGGGCCCGATGTACCGCGCCGCCCACGCGTAACCGGGCCAGTCGGGCGGCTGCCGGAAGCCGACCGGGTCCAGCGCGCGCGGCACGACCGCCCCGGCGTGGACCGTGAGGAACCCCAGCAGGGCCCCCGCGGCCGCCGTCCAGCCCAGCGCCCGCCGCCACCGCCGCCACGGCCGGGGTGCCGCCAGCTCCACCGCCAGCGCGAACTGCAGCGGCACCAGCGTGAGCCCGAGGATCCGGCCGTAGGTGTAGTGGCCGCTGACCCAGCCGTACGCCACCACCGCGCAGTCCAGCGCGAACATCAGCACCAGCGGGTCGCGCGCCGAGCGGCGCCCGCGCAGCCACAGCGCCGGCAGGCCGAGCAGCGCCAGCCAGAACTCGCCGGGCAGGCGCAGGTACAGGACGCGGTGCATCCCGTCCACGCTGTCGTCCCCGACCAGCGCGAACACGTCGAAGTACGGCCAGACCGCCGCCGTCAGCAGCGCGGTCGCGGTGGTCAGCGCCCAGCGGCCGGCGACCGCCCACCGCCACCCCCGCTCCCACCCGGCGATCAGCGCCACCGCCCCCAGCACCGCCGCCACCGACGTGATCGGGTGGACCAGCAGAATCACGCCGTAGAGGGCGCCCAGGCCCGCGTACCCGGCGAATCCGCGCCGTCCGCTCGGGCCCACGTACCGCACCCGGCGGGTGTCCCGCGCCCGCGCCCCGGTCAGTGCCCAGGCCCAGAAGGTGAGCCCGATGGCGAACGTCGACGGGTAGCCGAGGTTGCCCGTCATCGACATCAGCCCGAGGTAGCCGCTCCACCAGGCCCGCTCGGTCCCCCACAGCAGCGTCATCGCGCCCAGCGCCAGCACCGGCGCCCACGGCCGGGGCGTCAGCACCTTCACGAAGGCGCCGAGGCCCGTCAGCAGCACCAGCAGGTTCAGCGGCCCGGAGAGCCGCACCACCTCCCAGCCGCCCAGCCCCGTCACCCGGGCGAACGCCCCCTGCGCGACGGCGTACGGCGAGTAGTACGCGCTGCCCGCGCCCGGCAGGTCGGCCATCGGATGGCGCGGACGGAGCAGGTCGTCCTTCAGGCGCTCGACGACGGCCGCGTGCTGACCCGCGTCGCAGCACAGCGGGACCGCCCAGTGGGCCAGGAGCATCAGCAGCCAGAACAGGAAGCCGAAGACCTGGAACGGGGAGGGCCGGATGCGGCCGCCGCGCAGCGCCGTCGCGCCGAGCACGGACCGCCGGACGAGGACTCCGGCGCTCACGGCAGGATCGAAGAGGGGGGCATTCGGGACATTTGTCGTACGTTCCCGTGCGGGTCAACGCCGTGACCTCACCTCACCTCATCGGGTGAGAACGTCACCTCACCGACTGCGCCCGATCGGCGTGCCCCTGGGCCGGCAGCGCCACCCGGCGGCCCCGCACCACCGGCTCCAGCAGCAGCGGCAGCCCCACCACCGGCAGCAGCCACGCCAGCACGATCAGCCGCTCGCCCCAGATGTTGATGTCCGGATGCGCCGCCTGCGTGAGGATTCCGGTGAACGCCGCGGCGACCAGGAAGACACCGAACGGCCGCTGCCGCAGCGCACCCCACGCCCCGGCGCCCAGGGCCGCCAGGAACAGCGGCTCCCACAGCTGCCGGCGCAGCCACTCCACCCAGAAGTTGCCCTGCAACTGCCAGAACTCCCGCCACGGATGCTCCCGGTCGGGCCGGGCGAAGTGGCCCGTCAGCAGGTCCTGCATGCTGTCGGACTCGGACGGGTAGTGCAGCAGCCGGGCCAGCAGCACCGTGCCGAGCGCGGCGGCCAGCCCCACCCCGGCCAGCGCCGGCACGCCCCGGCCCGGCGGCCGGCCCCGCCGGTGCCGGACCAGCACGGTCACCGCGCCCGCCCCCGCCAGACACAGCCCGAGGAACAGCGCCTGGGAGTGCTTCACGGCGAACAGCGCGGCCAGCGACCCGGCGACCAGCGCGAGGCCCGCCCGCTCACGCCGCCCGCGCAGCACCAGCGCACAGCCCCACACCGCCGCCAGGGTCAGCGCCATCAGCAGCCCCTCGGTCATCGGACGCATGGCGGTCGTGCCGCACGGCAGCACGTAGTACAGCGCCTGCCCGGTCAGCGCGAGCGGCACCGGTACCGACAGGGTGCGCAGGATCAGGAAGGCGAGCACCCCGCCCGCCACCGTGACGACCACACCCGCCGCCCACAGCCCCCACGTCACGCCGAACAGGGAGATGAACGGCACCAGGAACACCGGGTAGCCGGGCCGCGCCTCGAAGATCCGCATGAAGCGGTCCGTCATGTACGGCACGGTGTGCCCGCCGGTCTGCCCGGCCGCCAGCCGCGGCTCCACCACCCGCCACTGCGCCCGCCGGCACTCGTCCGTCACCCGCTCGGTGGGGTCCGGCCGGTGGAAGCGCACCACGTCCACGCTCTGGTCGCGACGCGCTTTCGTCGCGGCGCTCAGACACACGTAGTCGATGGTGGCCGCGGCCGCCTCCCGCTTGCTCTCACCGCGCAGGCTCAGGGCGTACGACAGGTAGTTCTTGGTGTCGGGGGTGTCCCGGCCGGTGACGTTGGCGAGCTGGAGCACGGCGAACGCCGCGGCCAGGACCAGCACCCAGGTGCGCGGCCTCACGAGGACGCGAGCAGGTCGCGGCCGGCCGGGACCGAGCGGGCGCGGGGGACCGCCGCCGGACCGGGCATCCGCTCGCCCAGCATCAGCGTCCGCACCACCCGCTCGGCGGCCCGGCCGTCGTCGAACTCGCAGAACCGGTCCCGGAACGCGGAGCGCAGCCGCGCCGCCTCCTCGTCCCGCCACGCCCCGGAGGCCAGCAGCCAGGCCAGCTCCCGGTAGGAGCGCGCCACATGGCCCGGGGCCTCGGCGGTGATGTCGAAGTAGGCGCCGCGGCTCGCCGCGTACGCGCCCCAGTCGTCGGCGTGGATCACGATCGGCCGGTCCAGGTTGGCGTAGTCGAACATCAGGGCGGAGTAGTCGGTGATCAGCAGGTCGGAGGCGAGCATCACCTCCTCGACGTGCGGCTCGTCCGTGGCGTCGACCACCACGCCCCGCCGGTGCAGCTCGGACAGGCCCATGCCGCGCGCGGGACCCGTGGCGAGCGAGGGGTGCAGGCGGACCACCAGGGTGTGCCCGTCGCCGAGGTCGGCGGCGAGGCGGGCCAGGTCGATCCGCTCGACGTACCCGCCCCGCCGGTAGTCGCGGCGGGTCGGCGCGTACAGCACGACCCGGTGGTCGTCCGGGATGCCGTGCCGGCGCCGGAAGCCGGCCCCGTCCTCCGGCCGCGCGCCGACCAGGACGTCGTTGCGGGGGCTGCCGGTCCGCAGCGAGGTGAAGTGGCAGGGGTAGGCCCGCTCCCACACCAGCTCCGAGTGCCGGTTGGCGACCAGGCTGTAGTCCCAGCGGTCGGCGCGGCGCAGCATCTGCGGCACGTCGACGCCGTACCGTGCGCCGGGCTTGCCCAGCAGATCGGCGCCCATGTACTTGAGCGGGGTGCCCTGGTGGGTGTGGATGTGGACGCTGCCGGGGCGCTTGGGCACGGTCCCCGGCCAGTTGACGTTGTTGACCAGGTACGTGGCCCGCTCGGTCACCCGGCGGTAGCGGGGGCTGCCGAGGATCACGTGGTCCGTGCCGGGCGGCAGCAGGGCCGCGTCCTCCTCGTCGCGCACCACCCACACCCCGCGCAGCCCCGGGGCGATCTCCCGCGCCTTGTGGTAGATCGCCGCGGGGTCGCCGAGCATCCCCCGGTGCGAGAACGCCGAGTACACGGCGAGGTCCGGGTCCAGCGGGCGGCGGGTGTGCACCGCGGTGCGGACGCGCCCCAGGCGCCCGGCGACCGCACCGCGCGCCCGTACGGCCCGCCGCCCCAGCTCGCGGCCCGCCCGCCCGGACTGCCGCCGCAGCCGGTAGGCCGCGTAACCGCCCTCCAGCACCCGCAGCTCGGGCCGGACCCGGGCCCCCTCCGGCCGGTACGCCCGGAACATCTCGGCGGTCCGGCGGAAGAACTCGGCCTTGTCGGACGGGGGCAGCCGGTCCGGCTTGGCGAGGATGTCCAGGCAGTGCTCGCCCATCTTGGCGTGCAGGAACGGCCGCCACCCGGCCAGCTCCGGCCGGGCGTCGACGAACGCGAAGACCCGCTCGTACTGCTGGTGGATGTCGAAGTGCTTGCGGCTGGTGGTGGACAGGATGTTGCCCTGGCGGCGCTGCCGGTAGTTCAGGCAGATGCGGTCCAGCGTGGCGATCCGCCGGGCGCTGAACATCACCGGGAACGTCCAGGGCGTGTCCTCGTAGTAGCCCGGCGGGAACGTGAAGCCCTCGCGCTCGACGAAGTCGCGCCGGTAGACCTTGTTCCAGACCACCATCAGCAGGTCGAGGATCTCCGGGCGCTCGGCGGCGGTGAACGTGCCGTCGCCCGCCTCGGCGAGCACCCGCGCCAGGACGTTGCGGCGGGTGCCGCCCCACCAGTAGGTGCGCGCGTAGTCGAAGACCAGCACGTCGGGGTCGCCGGTCTCCGCGAGCCGGTCGGTCATCGCGCGCAGGGCGCCCGGCGTGAGGGTGTCGTCGCTGTCCAGGAAGAACAGGTAGTCGCCGGTGGCGTGCGGCATCCCGGCGTTGCGGGCCCGGCCGAGGCCGGCGTTCTCCTCCAGGTGCAGCACGCGCACCCGCTCGTCACGGGCCGCGTACTCGTCGAGGATCGCTCCCGAGCCGTCCGGGGAGCAGTCGTCGACGGCGATGACCTCGATGTCCCGGTAGGACTGGTCCAGGACCGAGTCGAGGCACTCGCGCAGGAAGCCCTGCACCTTGAAACAGGGGATGATGACGCTGAAGCGGGGCACTTCGGGTTCAGCTCCTTACGAGGGTGGCGGCGGGGGCCGGGACGCGCTCCGCGAGCGGGGTCACGGGCGGGATCGCCTCCGGCGGTTCGCCGAGCAGCACCCGGCGCACCACGCGCTCGGCGGCCCGGCCGTCGTCGAACTCGCAGAAGCGCTCCCGGAAGGCCGCCCGCAGCGCCGCGGACTCCGCGCCCGCGTGACCGCCGTCGCGGAAGATCCGGGCCAGCTCCTCCGGCGTGCGCGCCACCGGACCGGGGGGCGCCGCCATCAGGTCGAAGTAGACACCGCGCGTCTCCCGGTAGACCTCCCAGTCGTCGGCGTACACGACGATCGGCCGGTCCAGGTTGGCGTAGTCGAACATGATCGACGAGTAGTCGGTCACCAGCGCGTCGGCGGCCAGGCACACGTCCTCCGTGGAGCGGTGCGCGGTCACGTCGATGACCCGGCCGCTGCCCGGCCGCCCGCCCCGGTCGTAGAAGTAGTGGGCGCGCAGCAGCACCACCACGTCCTCGCCGGCCGCCTCGCAGAACGCCTCGAGATCCAGGCCGCCGGTGCCGAAGCCGGTCTCGTAGTCCCGGTGGGTGGGCGCGTACAGGACCGCCGTCTTCCCCTCCGGGACGCCCAGTTCCCGCCGGACGCGGGCGACGTCGTCGGCGGTCGCCGTGTAGTACACGTCGTTGCGCGGATAGCCGTACTCCAGCTGCTCGTAGGAGCCGGGGAAGGCGCGCTCCCACATCTGGGTGGAGTGCCGGTTGGAGGAGAGGTTGTAGTCCCAGCGGTCCACGCGGCCCAGCAGCTTGGCGAAGCTGCCGCTGGCCGCGGCCACCACCGGGTACGTCGACTGGTCGACGCCCATCGTCTTCAGCGGGGTGCCGTGCTGGGTCTGCAGGTGCACGCTGCCGGGGCGCTTGACCACGCCCTCGGCGAAGTTGGCGTTGTTGACCAGGTACTTGGCGCGGGCCAGCACCTCCCAGTAGCGCCGGCTGCCGATGACGGCGTGGTCGACGTCCTCCGGCACCGTGTGCGCCTGGTCCCGCTCCACCAGGAACACCGCGCGCAGGTGCGGGGCGAGTTCGCGGGCCTTGGCGTGGATCGCGGCCGGGTTGCAGGCGTAACCGCGGCCCCAGTACGCGCAGTAGACGGCCAGGTTCGGGTCCAGGGGCCGGCGCAGGTGGCGCCGGTACAGCAGGCGGGTGCGCAGCCCCTGGGGGCGGGGCAGCGACCGCAGCGTCCGGCCCGCCGCGCGGTTCGCGGCGCGCAGGGCGCGGAACCCCGCGTACGACCCGGACGCCAGCAGCCGGTGCTGCACCCCCAGCCGGCCGCCCGGCGGGCGGAAACCGGCGGGGCGATGACGCCGGTAGAGGGCGCCGGCCCGGCGGAAGAAGGCACGGCGCTCCCGGTGGGTCAGCCGCCGCGGATGGGTGGCCGTCTTCAGGATCGCCGCGAACAGCTGCTCGAACAGCGGACCGCGCCGCTCGGCCGGCAGTCCCCGCTCGGCGGCGTGTTCGAGCGCCCGCTCGGCCTGGTCCAGCAGCTCCGCGTGGTGCTCGCCCGGCAGGTTCAGCCGGTTGCCCTGCCGCCGCACCAGGTGCCGTACGACGACCGAGCGCAGCACCGCCATGCGCTCGGCGCCCGCCGCCGCCATGGCGCCGAAGCCGATGTCCGTGAAGTGGCCCTCGGGGAAGGCCAGGCGCCGCTCGGCGAGGAAGGAACGGCGGTAGGCCGCGCTCCACGCCGGCAGCTGCACACCGGTGAGGTGGGGCGCACGGCCGGGGGAGAAGGCGCCGTCCGGTGCCTTCGCCAGCAGGGGTGCGGGCGGGTTGGCGGGCTCGCCCTCCCACCAGGGGGTGCGCTCGTGCTCGAAGTACAGCACGTCGACGTCCCCGGTCCGGGCGAGCCGCGCGTCCAGCGCCGCCAGCGCGCCGGGAACGAGTACGTCGTCGCCGTCCAGGAACAGCAGATACGCGCCGGTCGCCGCCCGCACCCCGGTGTTGCGCGCCCCGGCCAGGCCGGCCGACGGCGGCGAGTGCACGGGCGCCACCCGGGAGTCCCGCTCGGCGCGGGCGGCGGCGACCTCGGCCGCCGCGCAGTCCGGTGCGTCGCAGACCGGGATCAGCTCGAAGTCGCCGAAGGACTGGGCGAGGACCGAGTCCAGCGCCTGGGACAGCCGGCCCGCGACCCCGTGGGACGGAACGATGATGCTGAAGCGGGGCATACTGCTCTTTCTCTTGTTGTCCTGGTCCGACGGGAGGGCGGAGCCCCCGCGGCCCGGACCGGCCGGTGGCCCGGCCGCCCGGCCGGCCGCCAGGTGGACGGCCGGGTCGGGGTGGGCCGTGACGAGCTGCGGGGCATACGGACTCCCAGTGGGCAAACGGCGGTCAGCGGCCGTCGGTGACGGGGCGGGGACCGGCGGGTTGCGGAACGGCGGTGAGCGGACTGCGCGCGAGGGACGCCGCCGCCGACGGCACCGGACGCCGTTCGGCGAGCGGCACGACCGGAGGAAGGTCCGTCTCCCCCAGCACCAGGTGGCGTACGACGCGCTCGGCGGCACGCCCGTCGTCGTACGGGCAGAACCGCTCGCGGAACGCCGCCCGGAGCTGGGAGGAGCGTGAGCCGCGCCAGTGGCCGGTGGCGAAGACGTCGATCAGCTCGTCCTCGCTGCGGGCCGTCGCGCCCGGCGGGAAGGAGCGCAGGTCGAAGTAGGTCCCGCAGGCCGCCCTGAAGACCTCCAGGTCGGCGGTGTGGACCACGATCGGCCGGTCCAGGGCCGCGTAGTCGAACATCAGCGAGGAGCAGTCGGTGACCAGGACGTCCGAGGCCAGGCACAGCGACTCCACGCTCGGGTGGTCGCTGACGTCCAGGACCCGCCCGCGGGACTCGGCGAGCGGGCCGCCGTGCCGGGGGTGGGCGCGGGCCAGCACCATGAAGCGCGGGCCGAGGCGGGTGAGGACGCGTCCCAGGTCGAGGGCGGCGCGCTGGGTGCGGTGGTGGTCGCGGTGGGTGGGCGCGTACAGGATCGCGACCGTGCCCTCGGGGATGCCGAGCGTCTCGCGGAGCCGGGCCACGTCCGCGGCCGTCGCCCGCTGGAAGACGTCGGCGCGCGGCTGGCCGCACTCCAGCGTGGTGTACCGGCCCGGGTAGACGCGCTCCCAGGTCAGGGTGGAGTGGCGGTTGGCGGACAGGACGTAGTCCCAGGTGTCGACGTCGCGCAGCAGCCGGGCGAAGTCGGTGCCGCGGGCGGCGGCCGGGCGCTCCTGGAGGTCCAGGCCCGTGTGCTTGAGCGGGGTGCCCGCCGGCGTCCGCACCAGGACCTGGCCGCGCCGCTTGACCAGCCGGCCCTCGAAGGCGCCGCCCGCGACCAGGTACCGGGAGCGGGCCAGCGCCGTCCAGTACGCGGCCGTGCCCGGGGTCAGCCGGCGCGGGCCCGGCGGGATCGTGTGGTGGTGCTCGGGGGCGGCGGCCCACGCCGTGCGCACGTGCGGGGCGAAGGAGCGGAACGCCGCCTCCAGCGCCCCCGGATTGCCGCCGTGGCCCCGGCCGTCGTGAGCGGCGAAGAGGGCACGGTCGGCGCGCACGGGAAGGGCGCGCTGGAGCCGGTAGTGCAGCCGGAGGACGCCTGCCCGCACCCCGCGCAGCACCCTCGCCATGAGCCGCACCGTCCGGCGGCGCAGCGCCGACGCCAGCCGCAGCGCCGCGTAGGTGCGGCGCAGGCCCAGCCGGATCAGGGCGTGGCGCAGCCGGGCGGGCAGCGGGGCGGGCGCGCCGGGCACGCGGTGGCGACGGCAGTGGGCGCGGGCCCGGCGCAGGAACTCGGCCCGCAGCGAGCGGGGGAGGCGGTCGGGCCGGGTGAACACCGTCGCCAGGTGGTCGGCCATCCGGCGGTAGAGCACCGGCCGCCAGCGCTCCAGCGCCGGGTCCGACTCCAGGAACGCGAAGACCCGGTCGTACTGCGCGAAGACGTCGAGGTGCCGCTCGCTCGGCGTGCCGAGGATGCTGCCCCGCCGCCGCTGCCGGTAGTGCACGCAGACCCGGTCCAGGGTCGCGATCGACTCCGCCGCCATCAGGACCGGGTACGTCCACGGCGTGTCCTCGTAGTAGCCGGGCGGGAAGGTGAAACCCCGCCGCTCGACGAACCCGCGCCGGCACGTCTTGTTCCAGGCCACCATCAGCAGTTCCAGCAGCCCCGGCCGGTCCTCCAGCCGGAACGGCGCCGGGCCCTCCTGCGCCAGCCGCGCCGCCGCCCGGTTGCGGACCGCCTCGCCCGTCCAGTACGTGCGCGCGTAGTCGTAGACCAGGACGTCCGGCTCGCCGGTCTCCTTGAGCCGGTCGGCGACGGCCTGCAACGCGCCCGGCGTGAGGGTGTCGTCGCCGTCGAGGAAGACCAGGTAGTCGCCCACCGCCCGCTCCATCCCGGCGTTGCGGGCCGGGCCCAGGCCCCGGTTCTCCGGCAGGTGCACGGGACGTACGCGCGGGTCCCGGGCGGCGAACTCGTCGAGGATCGCGCCGCAGGCGTCCGGCGAGCAGTCGTCGACGGCGATCACTTCGAGATCGGCGTACGACTGGGACAGCACCGACTCCAGGCACTCGTGCAGATACGCCTGAACCTGGTACGCGGGGACGATGACACTGAACCTGGGCACGGGGACATCCATGGGTCGTCGGCGCGGGCGTTCTGCCCGGCAACGGCCGATGGAGTGACTTGGTTACGTCCGCTACGGCATTCGGGGGACCGGGCGGACGGACGCGCGAAGGGGCGGACCGGTGCAGGTCCGCCCCTCAACGACCCGGAGGCAGTGGCTACTTGACGGCGCCCGCCATCACGCCGGAGACGAACTGCCGCTGGAACGCGAAGAACACGGCCAGCGGAATGACCATGGAGATGAACGCGCCCGGCGCCAGCACGTCGATGTTGTTGCCGAACTGGCGCACCTGCGTCTGCAGCGCGACCGTGATCGGCTGGCTCCCGGAGTCCGAGAAGATCAGCGCGACCAGCATGTCGTTCCACACCCACAGGAACTGGAAGATGCCGAGGCTCGCGATCGCGGGCCCGCCGAGCGGCATCACGACCCGGGCGAACAGCCGCAGTTCGCCGGCCCCGTCGAGCCGGGCCGCCTCCAGCAGCTCCCTCGGGATCTCCGCGAAGAAGTTCCGCAGCAGGAACACCGCGAACGGCAGGCCGAAGCCGACGTGGAACAGGATCACGCCGAGGATCGAGCCGAACAGGCCGATCTCGCCGAAGAGTTCGGCGATCGGGATCAGCGCCACCTGCACCGGCACCACGAGCAGCCCGACGACGCCGAGGAACCACCAGTCGCGGCCCGGGAACTCCATCCACGCGAACGCGTACCCCGCGAGGGAGCCGATGACGACGACGAGGACCGTCGCCGGGACCGTGATCAGTACGGTGTTGACCAGGGACGTCGTGATGTCGTCGTTCTTCAGCAGCTCCTCGTAGGCGCCGAAGGTGAGCCGGGAGGGCTCGGTGAAGACCTTCCACCAGCCGCTCGCCGCCATGTCCTCGGGCGTGCGCAGCGAGGACAGCAGCAGGCCGATCGTGGGGACCAGCCAGAACAGGCCCACGACGATCAGGAAAACCCGGACCAGACCGCCGCTGACGCCCTCGGCGAGCCGCGAGCCCAGCGACCGCCGCCCGGCCCCGGCGGTCCCGGCGCGGGGTTCCGGCGCCGCCTTGGTGAGAGAGCTCGCGTCCGCGGTCATCGCCGCACCTCCCGCCTGAGCCTGCGGATGTTGAACCACATCACCGGGATGACCAGAAGGAGCAGGAACACCGAGATGGCGCTGGCGACGCCCGGCCGGTCCTCGGAGAAGCCCTTGCGGTACAGCTCCAGGGCGAGCACGTTCGCGTCGTCCTGGGAGGAGCCGGGGGCGATGATGAAGACCAGGTCGAAGATCTTCAGCACATTGATCATCAGGGTGACGGTCACGACCGCGAGGACCGGCGCCAGCAGGGGCACCGTGACCCTCCTGAACACCTGCCACTCGTTGGCCCCGTCGACGCGCGCGGCCTCCAGCAGCTCCCGGGGCACGCCCGCCAGACCGGCCGCGATCAGCACCATGGCGAAGCCCGCCCACATCCACACGTACGAGCCGATGATCGCCGGCGTGACGAGCGACGGGCCGAGCCAGTCCAGGCCGTTGTACGGCTCCTTGAAGTTGTCGGCGGGGAGCCTGAGCTGCGCCCCGTCGGCCGCGGCCGGCAGCGTGAACGTGCCGTCTCCGGCGGCCGTGGTGGACGCCACGACCTTGCCGTCCTTCACCGCCTCGATCTTCATGCCGGCGTAGCCCAGCTCGGAGGCGTCGACCCCGCCCAGCTTGCCGACGCCCTTGCCGCGGGTGAAGTCCTGCCAGGTGGTGCCGGTGATCTTGCCGTCCTCCGGCCGCGCGGCCACGGCCCGCTCCGCGTCGTCCGGCATCAGGTCGGGGGCCACGCCGACCAGCGGCAGGGTGACGACCTGGCCGGTGCGGACGGGCTCCTTGGTGATGAACGCGCCCCCGCCGGCGGCCCGCAGCGGCGACTCGCGCCCCGGGTGCGCCTTCGGGAACGCCGACGACTGGGCGAAGGTGTCGTGCACGCCGACCCACACGGCGTTCGCGACGCCCTTGTCCGGGTCCTGGTCGTACACCAGGCGGAAGATGATGCCGGCGGCCAGCATCGAGATCGCCATCGGCATGAAGACGACCAGCTTGAACGCCGTGCCCCAGCGCACCCGTTCGGTGAGCACCGCGAAGATCAGCCCGAGCGCGGTGGCGACCGTCGGCGCGAACACCACCCAGATGACGTTGTTCTTCAGGGCGGTGCGGATGCCGTCGTCGGTGAACAGGGCCCGGTAGTTGTCGAATCCGGCGAATCCGTCGCCGGACTGGTCGTAGAAGCTGCGGACCAGCGAGTACCCGATCGGGTAGACCACGAGCGCGCCGAGCAGGACCAGGGCGGGCAGCAGGAACAGGGCCGCCACGGCCTTGCGGGTGCCGGTCACGCTCCTGCGCGACTTGGGAGCGGCAGGGGCCGACGGGGCCCCTGCCGCGCTGGCCGGCGTCATCCGTCAGCCCCCGTAGGCGGCGGCCGCGTCCGCCTCCAGCTTCGCCTGCGTGCCCGCGATGTCCTCCGGGTTCTTCAGGAAGTCCTGCAGCGCCTTCCACTCGCCCTTGCCGGGCGTGCCGCCGAAGGCCTGCGGGGCCTGGTCGGACATGTCGAAGCGGAAGTCGTCGCCGGCCGCGAGCAGCGCCTCGGCCATCTTGCGCTGCACGTCGTTCGGGTACGCCGACGTGTCCACGTTCTTGTTCGGCGAGAGGTAGCCGCCGAGCTTCGCGTGGACCGTCGCCGCGTCCGGCGAGGCCAGGAAGGTGGCCAGGGCCTGCGCGGCCTTGGAGTCCTTCAGGATGACGGCCGCGTCGCCGCCGGAGACCACCGGCGCGGTGTCACCGACGGCCGGGAACGGGAACACCTTCGCGTCCGTGCCGACCTTCGCCTTCGTCTCCCCGATGTTGACCTGTACGAAGTCGCCCTCGAAGACCATGCCCGCCTTGGGCTGGTCGCCGCCCGTGAAGGTCTGCGTCACCGAGGCCGGGAACTCCGTCTGGAGCGCGCCCTTCGCGCCGCCCGCGACGTAGTCCTTCTTGCCCCAGACCTCCGCGAGGGTCGTCAGGGCGTCCTTCACGGACGGGTCCGTCCACTTGATCTCGTGCTTGGCCAGCTGGTCGTACTTCTCGGGGCCCGCCTGCGAGAGGTAGATGTTCTCGAACCAGTCGGTGAGGGTCCAGCCGTCCGCGCCGCCGACGGAGAACGGCGTGACGCCGGAGTCGTAGACGGTCTGCGCGGTCGTCAGCAGGTCGTCCCACGTCTTCGGCTCGGTGGCGCCCGCGTTCTCGAAGACCTGGGCGTTGTACCAGATCAGCGACTTGTTGGCGGCCTTGTAGTAGACGCCGTAGCTCTTGCCGCCGACCTTGCCGATGTCCTGCCAGCCCTGCGAGTAGTTCTCGCTCAGCTCCGCCTGGGCCTCGGCGCCGAGCGGTTTGGCCCAGCCCTTGTCGACGGCCTGCTTGATGGCGCCGGGCTGGGGGAGCATCGCCACGTCCGGCGGCTGTCCGCCGGCGATCTTCGAGCCGAGGAAGTTGATGATCGGGTCCTGGGCGGGCACGAAGGTCACCTTGGCGCCCGTGCGCTTCTCGAACTCGGCGAGGACCTGCTTGAAGTTCTTCTGTTCGGCACCGGTCCAGACGGCGGCGACCGACAGGCTCTCGCCGTCCAGCTTGGGGAGGGTGACCGAGGCGGCCGTCTCCTTGTCGCCGCTGCCGCTGCCGCCGTTGGCGTCCTTGTCGTCGTCGCCGCCGCACGCGGTGAGCGAGAGCGCGAGTGCTCCCGCTGCGACGGTGGCCGCGGCCCTGATCCGCACGGCCCTGCGTGTCCGGATGGTGGTGCTGCTCGTGCTGCGCATCACTGCCCCGTTCTTCGTTGCTCGTCGAACGATCGGCGCTGTCCCGTGCGGTCTGGTGTACGCCAGGGGGTGGGGGGCGGCAAGAGTGCGTCCCGTGTAAAGCCAAAGATCGTGACCGCGTCGTGACTCGCCGCCATAGCTGCGGGCAGTCGTGCCGCTGGGGCGGCACGGGTGGGCGCAGCGGCACCCCGCCAGCGCCGGGCCGCGCGACCCACCCCCGGCCCGCACCGACGCCGGGCAACTCGTCGGCGCCGGACCAGGCAACCAACCCCCGGCCCGCACCCACGCCCCGCCCTACAAGAGCGACGGCACCTCCGCCGCCGAAACCTCCCGCGCCGCCCGCTCCAACGCGCTCGCCAACAACGCCAGATCCGTCGGCCCGTTCCCCAACTCCCGCACGGGCCGCCGGGCCGGCGGATCCCCCATCCGCTGCCACTCCACCGGCACCACCGTGGGCCGCAGCGTCGCCGTCCGCGGAATGCGTCCGGTGACCCGACCGCCCTGGAACACCACGGACCGCCCGTCCGCACCGGCCAACCGCCCCCGCCCCGGCGCCGGTTCGTCCGCCCCCGGCGCCGACGTGTCGAGCGTGACCCGCAGCGCGGCCCGGCGGGCCGGTTCCGTCTGGGCCGTACGGCCCCCGGGCCCGGCGGCGGCCACGAGGTGCACCCCGAGCCGCTCGCCCTCCCGCGCGACGGCCTCCAGCGCACGCATCACCGAGCCCGCCGCGGGCCGCCCGGGCGATCCGAGCGGGGGAGTGACGAGCGCGTCCAGGTCGTCCACCACCACGACCAGCCGCGGCAGCGGAGGCGCGGCCTCGGCCCTGCGGCCGCCCGCCCCCGGCCGCAGCCGCAGGGTCGAACTGGGCGGGGCTTCGAGATCCCCCGCGTCGGGCCCGGCGGCCGCCGTCCGCGGGGCCGGGGCGCCGCCCGGGACCGCCGTGCGCTGGGCGACCAGTCGGCCCGACACCTCGCGCCCGGTGTGCCACTCGGCGAAGTCCGACCGGCCCAGCAGCTCGGCGCGCCGCTTCAGCTCCGCGCTCAGCGACTGGGCGAACTCCCGCATGCGCACGGGGTCGTTGGCGGTGAGATGGGTGGTGACATGCGGTACGTCCGTGCAGACGCGCAGTCCCTCGCCGTGCCCGCCTCCCCCAGAGGGGGTACCCCCAGCGCCCACGCTGTCCCGGCCGTCCATCAGGACGATGCCGAGGCGGTCGGGGCGCTCGGCCGAGGCCAGCGAGGCGACGACCGCGCGCAGCAGTTCCGTACGGCCGCTGCCGGGCGGCCCCTCGATCAGCAGGTGCGGTCCCTCGGCCGCGAGGTCCACCGCGACCGGGCCGCGGGGCCCGGCGCCCAGCACGGCGTGCGCCCGGCCGCCCAGCGCCCCGGTGTCGTCGGCCGCGTCCGCCCAGCGGGCCATCAGGGACGCCGGGGTGGCGCGGGCCAGGCCCAGCTCGTCGAGGAGCCGGGCCGCCTGGGGCAGCGGCGCCGACACGCGGGCGGGCCGCTCGCCGGCCTGACCGTCCGCGCGCAGGGGCGCCAGGGCCCGGGCGAACCGCTCCGCCCACGCCGCGGAGACGGCGTCCACGGTGCCGAGCGTGCCGTGGCCGACGGGACCGCTCGGGGACGCGCCCGAGCGCGCGACGCGCAGCAGCCGCAGGGCCGTCGCCACGTCCCCGCTGAGCAGCGCGACGGCACCGCACTCGCCGAACACCGGCGACACCGCGCAGGCCGCCTCGTAGGTCTCCGTCACCGGCGACATCGGGGAGGCGGCCGGCGTCTCGGCGAGGCACACCACGTGGATGCCGGCCCGCGGGCCCTCCTGGGCCAGCCTCGCCACCGCCTCGCGCACGTCGGCGCCGCCGGGGTCCCCGTCGACGACGACCACGCTGTACGGCCCGGCGAAGCCGTCCGCCGGGTCGGTCCCGTCGTCCGGGCGCGCCCAGGAGGGCCGCCGGGCGGCGTCCACGCCTTCCGGGGCGGGTTCTCCCGCGCCGCCCCGGCCGTACCGCACGTCGTGGGCGGAAGCCGTCGGCTGTGCCGGTATCGCCCGGGCGGGCGCCTGCGGCCGTGCCCCGGTCATCGCGTCCGCCAGGTGGTCCTCCAGACGCCGCAGGAGCTCCTGGGCGCGGGCCATGGCCTGCTCGCGGTCGTAGGCGAGCAGCAGACGGCAGTCCTGGCCGTGTCCCGGGCGCAGGTGCGGCAGCCAGCCCAGCCAGGACCACTCGGCGGTCCGCTCCGCCACCGGACGGGAGCGGTCCGCACTGATCAGGACGATCTCCAGCACCCCGGGCGAGTGCAGTGCGGCGAGCTGGGCGAGGACCGCGCGGGCCAGTCCGGCGAGCCGCGCGCGCGGGCCCGCCAGTCCGAGCGCCCCGACCTCGCGCAGTCCGGCGGTCACCGGCACCGCGGGGAGCGGGGCCGAGCCGCCGGGCACCATCCGGTCGGCCGTGCCCAGCCGCACGGCGAGCGCCTCGGGGTGTCCCGGCGCGCGCTCCCACAGCCGCGTCCCGGGGCCCAGCGCCGTCAGCAGCAGGGCGGCGGGGTCCGGCCAGGTCTCCGGTGCCGGGGAGCCACCGGCGGGGGTCACGGCCGCAGGGCCGGCGGCGTCCTCGTCGTACGCCCCGGGCGCGGCCGGGGACTGCGCGCCGCGACCGCCGGCCAGCCGCCGGGCCCACGCGCCGAGCCCTCCGCGCCGGCGCGCGCCCTGCGGCAGGTCGGTGCCCCGCAGCGGTGTGCCCTTGCGCGTCGGACCGTCCGCGGCGGGGCTGTGGGCGGCACCGCCGAACGTGCCGGTGCCGGTGTGGGTGGGACCCTCGCCGGGGAGCGGTCGCGGCGCGGCGGCGAGCGGTGTCGTGGACGGCGCGTCGGCCGCGGGCGCGGCGCCGTGGTTCTCGATGCGCGGCGCCCCGCCCTGTCCCGGCACCACGGAGGGTCCGGCCGGTCCGCGCGCCGCGGCGCCGGCCGGACCCATGCCGTGGCCCGCCGTGCCGTAGGCCCGGTGGGTGCGCTCGGCGGGGCCGTCCGCCCCGTCGGCCACGCGCGCGTGCGCCACCTCGTCCCCGTCCGCCGCCGCGGCGGGCAGCCGTACGTGCCCCTCCCCGTCCGGCATCGTCTCCAGACACCTCTCCGCCCCCGGGGCCGGGACCAGGCGCAGCGCCGACTCACCGATCCGCAGCAGCGCCCCCGCCGCGAAGCGGACGGGGCGCGTGCCCACGGGGGTGCCGTCCAGCGTGGTGCCGTTGGTGGAGCCGAGGTCGGCGACCGAGACGCGGCCGTCCGTGGCGACGGTCACGGCGCAGTGGATCCGGGAGACGTCCGGGTCGTCGAGCGCGACGTCGGCGTCGGCGGAGCGGCCGAGCTGTATCTGCCCGCCGTGCAGCAGGTGGACCCCGCCCGCGTCGGGCCCGGCGACCACGTGGAGCTGGGCCGGGGCGCCGGCCGGATCGGTGTGCGGGTCGGGCTCGCCGGGGGCGCCCAGGGACAGCACCGCGCCGTCGATCAGCGGGGGCTCGCCCAGGGTGCAGCGCTGGGCGTCGAGCCGCTGCGCGCCGGCGTACAGCACGACCGGGCCGGTGCCCTGGGCGTCGGCGCCGGGGACCGCCGCGGCCAGCGCGGAGGCGACCGCGGCCAGTGCCGTGCCCGCGGGCGCCGTGACCAGCACGTCGCAGCTCACGGCGCGGGCCCGCGCCGGCGGGGCGGACGGGCCCAGCGGGTCTACGACGGTCAGCCGGATCTGCATCGCCGTCAGCGGTCCCTTCGCGCGGGCGCCCGCGCGCCGGGGTCGAAGCCACTCTCCGCGGTCCCCCACCGCGGACTTCCCCCACCGCCACACGAGCACGTCGGCCAGTACTGGAGGCATCCTCGCACCTGCCACCGACAACGTGCCCGCCGCCCGCCGCCAAATGATCTTGATTGGTCGGCTCTGCCCGCAAAAATGCCTGACCGGTGATGCGTGGCTGACCGAATGGTGACCGCTTGAGATCCGTCACGTTCGAGTGCGGCAACCAACGGACCGGGTCGAGCGTCTTTCCTGCGAACACGTACCGGAACGCGTTCCCGTACTTTGTCCCGGAAGAACGACAGCCCGGTGCCGCGCCCCACGGCACTACAGTGGGTCGGAAACAGTGGGTCGGAACAGTCAGCAAGCAACAGGGAGCGCATGACGTGCGGCCGGTAGGCAGCAAGTACCTCCTCGAGGAGCCGCTCGGTCGCGGCGCCACGGGGACCGTCTGGCGAGCCCGCCAGCGGGAGACCGCGGGCGCCGAGGCGGCCGTACCCGGACAGCCCGGCGAGACCGTCGCGATCAAGGTCCTCAAGGAGGAGCTCGCGAACGACGCCGACGTCGTGATGCGCTTCCTGCGGGAGCGCTCCGTCCTGCTCCGGCTGACCCACCCCAACATCGTCCGGGTCCGCGACCTGGTCGTCGAGGGCGATCTGCTGGCGCTGGTCATGGACCTCGTCGACGGCCCCGACCTGCACCGCTACCTGCGCGAGAACGGCCCCTTCACGCCCGTCGCGGCCGCGCTGCTCACCGCCCAGATCGCCGACGCGCTCGCCGCCAGCCACGCCGACGGCGTCGTCCACCGCGACCTGAAGCCGGCCAACGTCCTGCTCCGGCAGGACGGCGGCGAGATGCACCCGATGCTCACCGACTTCGGCATCGCCCGCCTCGCCGACTCGCCCGGTCTCACCCGCACCCACGAGTTCGTCGGCACGCCCGCGTACGTGGCGCCCGAGTCCGCCGAGGGCCGCCCGCAGACCTCCGCCGTCGACGTCTACGGCGCCGGCATCCTGCTGTACGAGCTGGTCACCGGCCGCCCGCCGTTCTCCGGCAGCTCCGCCCTCGAAGTCCTCCACCAGCACCTGAGCGCCGAGCCGCGCCGCCCCTCCACCGTCCCCGAACCCCTGTGGACGGTCATAGAGCGCTGCCTGCGCAAGAACCCCGACGAGCGGCCCAGCGCCGAGAACCTCGCCCGGGGCCTGCGCGTCGTCGCCGAGGGCATCGGCGTGCACGCGAACAGCGCGCAGATCGGCGCCGCCGAGAACGTCGGCGCGCTCCTCGCCCCCGACCCGGCCCCCGCGCCGGTGCCGGGCGCACCCGGCGCCGCCGACCCGACCCAGGTCCTGCCGCAGAACCCGAACGGCGCCTACGACCCCAACGCCGCGACCAGCGTCCTGCCGCACACCGGCGGCCCCGCGGGCGCCGCCGACCCCACCGCCGTCCTGCCGAACCGCGGCGCGGCCGACCCGACCGCCGTCATGCCGCCGGTGCCCCCGGGGCAGCCGGGCGGACCGGGACAGGGCGGGCAGAGCGGCGGCCCCGAGGACCCGCACCCCTGGCAGAACCAGCTGCGCGCCGCCCGCGACCGCAACGAGCAGACGCAGATCCAGTACCTCGACCCTAACGAGGACCCGCTGCGCCGCCGCCCCCAGCGCCAGGTCGCCCGGCCGCAGCAGCAGCCCCGCCCCCAGCAGCGTCCCCAGCCCCAGCAGGGCCACGGCTACCCGCCGCAGCCCCAGCCGCAGCGGTACGCCGCACCGCAGCCCCAGCAACCCCAGCAGCCGCCCCAGCGGTACGCCCCGCCCGCCCCGCCGGAGCCCCAGCGGCCCCGGCGCGAGCCGAGGCAGCCGCGGCAGCGCAGCGCCAACCCGATGAGGATCCCCGGGCTCGGCTGCCTGAAGGGATGCCTCTTCACGCTCGTCATCCTGTTCGTGGCCGGCTGGCTGATCTGGGAGCTGAGCCCGCTCCAGGACTGGATCGGCACGGGCAAGGGCTACTGGGACCAGCTCACCGACTGGTTCGACACCGTCACGGGGTGGATCGGGGACCTGGGCGGCGGCTCGGGCGGCAACTGAGCCACCGGCGGCAGCCGAGCCGCCGGCGGGCCGCGGCCCCGCGTCTTCGGCGGGTTTCCTCGTGAGTCGGGGGATTTGTCGACAACCGGCGGGGGATTTCCGCCTCCCCGGTGAAGGCCGGCTCGGCGGACGCGTAGTTTTAGCGACAACACGCGTCGGTAGGAGCAGTCTTGGCACGGAAGATCGGCAGCCGGTACACCGCCCACCAGATCCTCGGGCGGGGCAGCGCCGGCACGGTGTGGCTGGGCGAGGGACCCGAGGGCCCCGTCGCGATCAAGCTGCTGCGCGAGGACCTCGCGTCCGACCAGGAGCTCGTCGGACGCTTCGTGCAGGAGCGCACGGCCCTGCTGGGCCTGGAGCACCCCCACGTCGTCTCCGTGCGCGACCTCGTGGTCGACGGCAACGACCTGGCCCTGGTCATGGACCTGGTCCGCGGTACGGACCTGCGCACCCGCCTCGACCGCGAACGGCGCCTGGCGCCCGAGGCCGCGGTGGCCGTCGTCGCCGACGTCGCGGACGGCCTGGCCGCCGCGCACGCCGCCGGGGTCGTGCACCGCGACGTCAAGCCGGAGAACGTGCTGCTCGACATGCAGGGCCCGCTCGGACCCGGCGGCTCGCACCGCGCGCTGCTGACCGACTTCGGTGTGGCCAAGCTCATCGACACGCCGCGGCGCACCCGCGCCACGAAGATCATCGGAACGCCCGACTACCTGGCCCCGGAGATCGTCGAGGGCCTGCCCCCGCGGGCCGCGGTCGACATCTACGCGCTGGCCACGGTCCTGTACGAGCTGCTCGCCGGCTTCACGCCGTTCGGCGGCGGCCACCCCGGCGCCGTACTGCGCCGCCACGTCACCGAAACCGTCGTCCCCCTCCCCGGCATCCCGGACGAGCTGTGGCAGCTGATCGTGCAGTGCCTGGCCAAGGCGCCGGCCTCCCGGCTGCGCGCCTCGGAGCTGGGCGTCCGGCTGCGCGAGCTGCTGCCCCTGCTGGCGGGCATGCCGCCGCTGGACGTGGACGAGCCCGGCACCGAGCAGGCCGATGACGCGCCCGAGGAGCCCGCCGCCTCTCCCGCGCCCGCCGGGGAGCCCGTACGGCGACGAGGAGCGGTGCCGCTGGTGCCGGGCCCGAAGCCGGCCGACTCCAACCGCGACACGCACACGTCCATGCGCGTACCGGCCCCCGACGAGCTGGCCGGCGGCGCCCGCGGCACCGCCCGCGCCCCGCGCGCGACCGGGGCGCCCCGCCCGGGCTCCGCCCGCAACCGGGCCACCGCGCGCCGCCGCCGGGCGGCCCTCGGCGCGGCCGCGCTCGCCCTCGTGGCGGCGGTCGGCGTCGGTACCTGGCTGGCCACGGACGGTGACGACGAGGGCGGCGGCCCCGGGGACACGAGGAACTCGGCACCCGCGGCACCGTGAGGCGCGGCACCCCGCCCGCGACACGACCCGGCGTGGAGCGCTTGGCAGAGCCGTTACGCTGGATGCGTGGCAGTCGTCGATGTATCCGAAGAGCTGAAGTCCCTCTCCTCGACCATGGAGTCGATCGAGGCCGTTCTGGACCTCGACAGGATGAGGGCAGACATCGCCGTGCTCGAGGAGCAGGCGGCCGCGCCGTCCCTGTGGGACAACCCGGAAGAGGCGCAGAAGATCACCAGCAAGCTCTCCCACCTCCAGGCGGAGGTGCGGAAGGCCGAGGGCCTGCGCGGCCGGATCGACGATCTCGCCGTGCTCTTCGAGATGGCCGAGGAGGAGGACGACCCGGACACCCGTGCCGAGGCCGAGTCCGAGCTCGAGTCCGTCCGGAAGGCGCTGGACGAGATGGAGGTCCGCACGCTGCTCTCGGGTGAGTACGACGCCCGTGAGGCGCTCGTGAACATCCGCGCCGAGGCGGGTGGCGTGGACGCCGCCGACTTCGCCGAGAAGCTCCAGCGCATGTACCTGCGCTGGGCCGAGCAGCACGGCTACAAGACCGAGGTCTACGAGACGTCGTACGCCGAAGAGGCCGGCATCAAGTCGACCACCTTCGCCGTCCAGGTGCCGTACGCCTACGGCACCCTCTCCGTCGAGCAGGGCACGCACCGGCTCGTACGCATCTCGCCCTTCGACAACCAGGGCCGCCGCCAGACGTCCTTCGCGGGCGTCGAGGTGCTGCCCGTCGTCGAGCAGTCCGACCACGTCGACATCGACGAGTCCGACCTGCGGATCGACGTCTACCGGTCCTCCGGTCCGGGCGGTCAGGGCGTGAACACCACCGACTCCGCGGTGCGCATCACGCACCTGCCCACCGGCATCGTGGTCTCCTGTCAGAACGAGCGGTCCCAGATCCAGAACAAGGCCACCGCGATGAACGTCCTCCAGGCCAAGCTGCTGGAGCGGCGCCGCCAGGAGGAGCAGGCCAAGATGGACGCCCTCAAGGGCGACGGCGGCAACTCGTGGGGCAACCAGATGCGTTCCTACGTGCTGCACCCGTACCAGATGGTCAAGGACCTGCGGACCGAGCACGAGGTGGGCAACCCCGAGGCCGTGTTCAACGGTGAGATCGACGGTTTCCTGGAGGCCGGCATTCGCTGGCGCAAGCAGCAGGCGAAGTAACGCCGCGCGGAAACACCGCTTTGTCGACAAGGCAACTGCCGCCCCCGGGGCGGCAGTTGCCTTTCGTTTGCCGGTGATGTCCGGCTTCTACAGCACACTCACACCGATTGTCTCCGGCATACCCCCCTGTAGTCGGACATCGCGTACGCAATGACCTTGACGTTGCTTTGAAAAATGGGAAAGGTGAGGCGCGGCATGCGTATTTCTGGGGCGCATGTGAACCGGGGGGCTTCACTGCAGCTATCTCCGTCGATCACGGCCCCGAGCGCCGCCTCACTGACGATCAGCTACTGGGGGTAGCAACCATATGACCAAGAAGACGCGGATCCGTGTCGCCCGGATAGCGGCCGGTGCCGTGATCGCGGCCGGAGCCTCGCTGACCGCCGCGGGCGCCGCCTCGGCGCTCGACCTCGGTGTGAGCGCCGAGGTCGGCGGCGTCGGCGTCGGCGTCGGCGTGGGCCTCAACGGCGACGACGACCCGGAGACCCCGCCGACCACCATCCCCAGCGAGGAGCCTCCGACCGAGGAGCCCCCGACGGAGGAGCCGCCCACGGAGGAGCCCCCGACCGAGGAGCCTCCGACGGAGGAGCCGCCCACGGAGGAGCCCCCGACCGAGGAGCCGCCCACGGAGGACCCCGGCGGCCCGACGGACCCCACCGAGGAGCCGACCGAGCCGGCCGACCCCACGGAGGCCCCGGGTAACGGCAACGGCAACGGCGGCGGCAACGGTGGCGGGAACAACACCAACCCCGACGGCGGCTCCAACCCCTCCACCCAGGAGCAGGGCTCCTCGGCCCTGACCGACACCGGCGAGGAGGCCCCGGCCTCCGACGCCTCCGCCCAGGGCGGCGGCGAGGAGCTCGCCGAGACCGGTGCCGCGCAGACCACGTTCCTGCTGGTCGGCGCCGCGACGATGATCGCCGGCGGCATCGGCTTCCGCGTGCTGCCGCGCATGATGAACGGCCGTGGCGGCGCGGCTGCCTGAAGGTAGCCGCCCGCGTACGGAGCGTACTCCGGCGTACGCGCGACGCACGTAAAAGGGCCCGGAGCACACAGGCTCCGGGCCCTTCCGCGTCCCTGCCGCCCCTGAAGGGGCCCTCCACGACTCTCAGACGGTCTGGTGGGCCAGCAGCGCCACCGCCGCGACCAGGACCGCCAGCAGCGCGATCAGCGCCATCGGGTTCAGACCCGACAGGAAGTTCTCCTGCTGCAGCCGCTCGCGGTTCGCCCGGCACACGGGGCACCGGCCCTCACTGACGGGCGCCGCGCAGTTCGCGCACACCAACCGGTCGTACGTCATGCGCTCGCCCTCCTTGCAACCGGTTCTCGAAGTACAACGCTCGCGGCACCGCGAACGTTCCCCCTCCACTGTGCCAGGTTCCGAAGGCCCCTGCGCGCCCTCCCACAAGGGCCGGGGCCCGCCGCCCGCGGGGACAAAACGCGCAACTGGCGCGCAACCCCGACCGGCGACTGCGGGCCGCTCCCCGCTTCGCGTATGGTCACGCTCATCTACCCCCGGCGACCCGTGGTGCATCCGTGATCCGATTCGACAACGTCTCCAAGGTCTACCCCAAGCAGAACCGCCCAGCCCTCAGGGATGTCTCCCTGGAGGTCGAGAAGGGCGAGTTCGTCTTCCTCGTGGGGTCCTCCGGCTCCGGAAAGTCCACCTTCCTGCGGCTGATCCTCCGCGAGGAGCGGTGCAGCCACGGTCAGGTGCACGTCCTGGGCAAGGACCTCGCCCGGCTGTCCAACTGGAAGGTGCCGCAGATGCGGCGCCAGCTGGGGACCGTGTTCCAGGACTTCCGGCTGCTGCCGAACAAGACGGTGGCCGAGAACGTGGCCTTCGCACAGGAGGTCATCGGCAAGTCCCGCGGCGAGATCCGCAAGTCCGTGCCGCAGGTGCTCGACCTCGTCGGGCTCGGCGGCAAGGAGGACCGCATGCCGGGCGAGCTGTCCGGTGGTGAGCAGCAGCGCGTCGCCATCGCGCGGGCCTTCGTCAACCGGCCCAAGCTGCTGATCGCCGACGAGCCCACCGGCAACCTCGACCCGCAGACCTCCGTCGGCATCATGAAGCTGCTCGACCGCATCAACCGGACGGGCACCACCGTGGTGATGGCCACGCACGACCAGAACATCGTGGACCAGATGCGCAAGCGCGTCATCGAGCTGGAGCAGGGCCGCCTCGTCCGCGACCAGGCACGCGGCGTCTACGGCTACCAGCACTGAGACCGCAGACCGCACCGGCTTCCACGGAAAGGCTCAACCACCCGCCATGCGCGCCCAGTTCGTGCTCTCGGAGATCGGCGTCGGTCTCCGCCGCAACCTGACGATGACCTTCGCCGTCATCGTCTCCGTCGCCCTGTCCCTGGCCCTGTTCGGCGGTTCGCTGCTGATGAGCGACCAGGTCAACACCATGAAGGGCTACTGGTACGACAAGGTCAACGTCTCGGTGTTCCTCTGCAACAAGAGCGACGCCGAGTCCGACCCCAACTGCGCCAAGGGCGCGGTGACCGAGGACCAGAAGAAGCAGATCCTCGCCGACCTGGAGGAGATGTCGGTCGTCGAGAAGGTGACGCACGAGTCGCAGGACGAGGCGTACAAGCACTACAAGGAGCAGTTCGGCGACTCCCCGCTGGCCAGCTCCCTCACGCCGGACCAGATGCAGGAGTCGTACCGGATCAAGCTCAAGGACCCGGAGAAGTACCAGGTCATCGCGACCGCCTTCGACGGCCGGGACGGCGTGCAGTCCGTGCAGGACCAGAAGGGCATCCTCGACAACCTCTTCGAACTCCTCAACGGCATGAACTGGGCCGCGCGCGCGATCATGGCGCTGATGCTGGTCGTGGCGCTGATGCTGATCGTCAACACCGTGCGCGTGTCGGCGTTCAGCCGCCGTCGCGAGACCGGCATCATGCGCCTGGTCGGCGCCTCCGGCTTCTACATCCAGGCGCCGTTCATCATGGAAGCGGCCGTCGCCGGCCTCATCGGGGGTGGCGTCGCCTGCGCCTTCCTGGTGATCGCCAGATACTTCATCATCGACCACGGACTGGCCCTGTCCGAGAAGCTGAACCTGATCAACTTCATCGGCTGGGACGCCGTACTGACGAAGTTGCCGCTCATCCTGGCCACGAGCCTGCTGATGCCGGCGCTGGCGGCGTTCTTCGCGTTGCGCAAGTACCTGAAGGTGTGACGCATGCCAAGAGGGCCGAACGGTCAAGCGACCGTTCGGCCCTCTTGCGTTGTCCTAGACTCACCGTCATGTCAGGTCGTGACCTGTTCTGTCAGCCCCGCCGCGCCCGCCACGGGGCCGCCCTGACATTGGTGTTCGCCGGCGTGCTCGTCGCCGGCGCCGCCACCGGCTCGTTGCCCGGGACCGACGGCAATTCCGCGTCGGACGAGGCCCGTTCGGCCGCCCCCGCCGGGCATCACGAGGAGGTGGCCAGGGCGGCCGCCGAGGCGATGGCCGACGGAAAGTCCCCCGTGGAGGCCGCCGAACGCGCCGTCAGCCGCAGCGGGGACCGCTGGGGCGCCGTGTACTCCGCAGGGGAGTACGAGGAGTTGGAGGAGTCCCTCGACGGCCAGTACACCGGCGTGGGCCTGTCGGCGCGCCGGGGGAGCGACGGCGGCATCGAGATCACCAAGGTGCGGTCCGGCTCTCCCGCGGCCGACGCCGGGATCCGCGCGGGCGACCGGCTGCGCACCGTCGACGGCGAAGGGGTCGACGGACGCCCCGTCGCCGAGGTCGTCTCCGCCCTGCGCGGCGACGCCGTGGCCGAGCCCGCCGGCACCACCGTCCGGCTCGGCCTGGAGCGCGGCACGCGCACGTGGACCGAGACCGTGCGCCGGGTCCGGCTGACCACGGACCCGGTGAGCGTGCGCGGCACGGACGGCGGCGCCAGCGTCATCAAGGTCGCCTCCTTCACCAAGGGCGCCGGCGACCAGGTCCGCACCGCCGTGCGCCGGGCCCCGGCCGGCGCCGGGGTCGTCCTCGACCTGCGCGGCAACTCCGGCGGCCTGGTCACCGAGGCCGTCACCGCCGCCTCCGCCTTCCTCGACGGCGGCCTGGTCGCCACGTACGACGTCGACGGCGACCAGCGCGCCCTGCACGCCGAGCCCGGCGGCGACACCACCAGACCCCTGGTCGCGCTCGTCGACGGCGGCACGATGAGCGCGGCCGAACTCCTCACCGGCGCCCTGCAGGACCGCGGACGGGCGGTCGTCGTGGGCTCCCGCACCTTCGGCAAGGGCTCCGTCCAGATGCCGAGCCCGCTCCCCGACGGCTCGGTCGCCGAACTGACCGTCGGGCACTACCGCACCCCCTCCGGACGCGGCGTCGACGGCACCGGCATCAGACCCGACCTGGAGGTCGACCCCGCGGACCCGGACGCCCTGGACCGGGCGGAGACGGTGCTCAGCGGCCTGGGCCGGTAGCCGCACCGCCGGGTGCACGCCCTGGGTGAAATGGCTTTCCGCCGACCCCCTCCGTGGTGCGAAAATGGTCGGCACTATGGCTAAGGAAAAAGGGCGCAAGCTGATCGCGCAGAACAAGAAGGCGCGGCACGACTACCACATCCTCGACACCTACGAGGCCGGCCTGGTCCTCACCGGTACCGAGGTGAAGTCGCTGCGCCAGGGGAGGGCGTCGCTGGCCGACGGCTTCGTCCAGATGGACGCGCACGAGGCGTGGCTGTACAACGTCCACGTGCCCGAGTACAGCCAGGGCACCTGGACCAACCACAGCGCGCGCCGCAAGCGGAAGCTGCTGCTGCACCGCGTGGAGATCGAGAAGCTGGAGTCGAAGTCCCAGGAGACCGGTCACACGATCGTGCCCCTCGCGCTGTACTTCAAGGACGGCCGCGCCAAGGTCGAGATCGCGCTGGCACGCGGCAAGAAGGAGTACGACAAGCGCCAGACCCTGCGCGAGAAGCAGGACCGGCGCGAGGCGGAGCGGGCGATGTCGGCGATCCGGCGCAAGCAGCGGGCGTGACGCGGACCACTCCCGCGAGCCGGGAATGCCCGGGTGCGCGACCGTGTTGAACCCCGTGTCGGCACGGGGGTGAGCCCCCGGGAATACGCTGGCACGGACGTGCGTTGTTCACGTACGATGGCACTCGCACCGCAGAGCGGGTGCACGGTCCCTCTCCGGAGGGTTTGAAAAATCAACATGGGGATGATCGGTTTCGACAGCGGATGTCGAAGCAGGGGAAGCGTGTCGAGGAAGCGGCCATGATCTCGTAAACCACAGGCCGAAAAAAATAATCGCCAACACCAAGCGCGATTCCTCCCAGCAGGCCTTCGCCCTCGCTGCCTGATCTCAGGTAGCAGAGCGAGCCTCCTACTAAGGGAGTGTCAGCCCGGGGCTGTTCCCGACCCGGATCCTGGCATCAGCTAGGGAACTAAACCTCGATCCCGGTCACGGGGTGAAGAGGGAAACCAAACAGTGACTGAGCCCGTCGGAGACTTGTCCGCGTGATCTCCGGGGCCGAGAAAAGCGAAGCGGACTGCACACGGAGAAGCCCTGGTTCCACACCGTTGGACGCGGGTTCGATTCCCGCCATCTCCACAATTCCCATGTGGCCGAAGGCCCCGCCGCGCACAAGCGGCGGGGCCTTCGGCACGTCCGGCCCGGTCACGCCCCGTCACCGGTCGCCGGCCGCAGGGTGAGCAGCAGTGCCGCCGCCGCGGCCGTGAGCGGTACTCCGTACCCGGCCGTGGCCGACAGGTGTTCCACCGTCCAGCCGCCTGCCGCGCTGCCGCAGGCGATACCGCCGAGCAGGCCGGTCACCGCGAGGGTCATGCCCTCGTTCAGGCGTCCCTCGGGGGTGCGCCGCTGGACCAGCGTCATGGTGGTGACCATGGCCGGGGCGGTCGCCATCCCGGCGACCAGCAGCGTGACCGCCAGGAGCGGCAGCGAGCCGGTGAGGGAGGCCGCGAGCAGCGGCAGCGTCAGCAGGGCCGCCATCGCGGCCACGCACCACGGCAGGCGGTCCTCGGCGGCCCCGGCCGGCTTCAGCGCCCCGTACAGCAGACCCGCCGCGCACGAACCGGCCGCCTGCAGCCCGAGCACCACACCGGCGGCCGTACGGTGCCCGTTCGCGTCCGCGAACGCGATCGTGACCACCTCCATCGCCCCGAACACCCCGCCCATGGCCAGGCACACCGCCAGCAGCGGCGGGATGCCGGGAGCACGGAAGGGGGCCTTCGCGCGCGGACGCGGCCGCGCGGGCGGCTCGGTCGCCCGCTGGGCGGTGAACAGCAGCATGCCGGTCACCAGCAGCACCACGCCGACGAGCGTGCCCGCCTCCGGGAAGAACGTCGCGCTCAGGAAGGCCGCCAGCACCGGGCCCAGCATGAAGCACAGCTCGTCCGCGGCCTGCTCGAAGGAGTTCGCCGTGTGCAGCAGCCCGGCGTCGCCCTTGAGCAGATGGGCCCAGCGGGCACGGGCCATGCCGCCGGTGTTGGGCGTCGTGGCGGTGGCGGCGTACGCGGCGAACAGGGTCCAGTCGGGGGCGCCGTACCGGACGCACAGCAGCAGGGCGAGCGAGCCGAGGGCGGCGACGAGCGTGGCGGGCAGGGCCACCCGGGCCTGGCCGTGCCGGTCGACGAGCCGCGCGGTCCAGGGGGCGACCAGCGCGGTCGCCGCCAGGCCCATCGCGGTGACGGCGCCGGCGAGGGCGTACGAGCCCCGCGTACCGGCGATCATCACGACCGCGCTCACGCTGAACATGCCCATGGGCAGACGGGCGATGAGATTCCCGGCCGTGAACGCGCGGGCGCCGGGGACGGAGAGGAGACGGCGGTACGGGCCGGGCGGGCGGCGCCGGGTGCGCGGGCGGAAGTCGGCGGCGACGAGAGAGTCGCCGGTGACGGTGAGCAGAGGGGTGTGCCCGGTCGGGCGGCGCGGGGTGGTCGGCGGCATGCGCCCACCGTCCCCCGGGGGTGATCGAGGGGTCCAACACCTTCTCCGTACCCATTCACGCACGCACGTTGTAAATTCGCCGGATGCCCGCACCGAGCCACCTCGACCCGCGCCTGCTGCGGGCCTTCGTCACCGTCGCCGAGGAACTGCACTTCACGCGCGCCGCGGCCCGCCTGTACGTCGCCCAGCAGGCGCTCAGCCGGGACGTACGGCGCCTGGAGCGGGAACTGGGCGCCGAGCTGTTCGTCCGGACCACCCGGCAGGTCACGCTGACGGCCGACGGCGAACGCCTGCTGCCGTACGCGCGCCGCGCCCTGCAGGCGCAGGACGACCTGCTCGCGGCCTTCGGACAGGCCCGCCCCCTGCTCGTGGACCTCAACTCGCCGGGACTGACCACCGGGCGCCGCGTCCTGGAACTGGCCCGCCGGCTCGCGCCGGACCAGGAGCTGATGGCACGTTACGAGAGCGGCCTGACGGGCGCCGCCGCCGAACTGCTCGCCGGCCGCCTCGACGCCTCGTTCGGCCGGTTCGCGGGCCTCGCCCCGGCGTTGCGCGCGGGACTCGGCCACCAGCCGGTCCGCTACGAGCCCATGGCCGTCGTCCTGCCCGAGGACCATCCGCTGGCCGGGCTGCCGGAAGTCCCCCTCGCCGCGCTCGCCGGCGAGAGCGTGTACGCCGGGGCCGGCAACCCGCGGACGCCGGAGTGGACCGACCTCGCACATCACCTGTTCGAGGGACGGGGCATCGAAGTGGCGTCACCCGCTCCGCTGGCCGTCGGGCACGAGGAGTTCCGGCGGATCATGGACAAGACGCGTAATCCGATCCTCGCCGTGGTGGGCTTTCCGGCCATGCCGTCGACGGTGGTGCGCCCGCTGGTCGACCCCGTGCCGCTGTCGCCCGTGTCGCTGGTCTGGCGAAAGGGGCTGGTGCACCCCGCATTTGAGACGCTCCGCCGGGCCGCGGCCCGGCTCGCGGCGGAGGAGAGGTGGCTGGAGAGGCCCGCCGGAGGGTGGATTCCGGCCAGTGACGACGCTGTGATGTCGGTTCGTTAACCGACACCCGGGGACCACACATCCTCCGCGTGCGCTACATTCTTGGCCTGAGCACGGTGTGGTACAGGGGGCGCTCGAACCTGGTGGGGGCCGGTTCGGCCGACGGGTGCTCGGAGTCGTATGCGCACCCGGAACTGTCCCGTGGGGGGAAGTGCGCGCGCGTGAAGAAATGGCAGAAAGACGCCCAACCGGAGTGGCCCGTGACTGGTTCCGGGACTCATGGTCTCCCCGAGCCGAGCCAGGACGAGGACGCCACGCAGGCGATCCCGGCACCCGGAGCCTTCGCGGCCCCCGGTGAGCCCCCGACGACCGACGCGCCCCCGCAGCCGGGTCCCTACGCGGGGCGTGGTGGATTCCCCGGCTCTCATACGTTTCAGGACACCCGGAATGCCGACGTCCGCCGTGGTCCGGGTGGGGATGCGGCGGGGTCGGGGTTCCCGGGTGGTGGTCCGTT
>NZ_JACVQF010000220.1 GCF_014534645.1 Streptomyces griseicoloratus | reverse complement strand
CGGACACCCCCCGGCGCGGCCCCGACCCACAACCGAACAGACCGCGCTACGCGCACCCCCACCCACAACCACAGGCCGCCGCAGGCATCCCCGCCCAAGCGCCGCAGGCACCCGCACCACCGACAACGAGAGGCTGACCCGACGTGCACGACGACCTCATCGCCCGGGCCAAGGCATGGCTGGCCGAGGACCCCGACGCGGAGACCCGTGACGAACTCGCCAAGCTGATCGACGCCGCGGACCACGCGGAGCTCACCGCACGCTTCAGCGGCACCCTCCAGTTCGGCACCGCCGGCCTGCGCGGCGAACTCGGCGCCGGCCCCATGCGCATGAACCGCGCCGTCGTCATCCGCGCCGCCGCCGGCCTCGCCGCGTACCTGAAGAAGCAGGGCCACGACCACGGCCTCGTCGTCATCGGCTACGACGCCCGCCACAAGTCCGAGGACTTCGCCCGCGACACCGCCGCCGTCATGACCGGCGCGGGCCTGCGCGCGGCCCTCCTCCCCCGCCCCCTGCCCACCCCGGTCCTCGCCTTCGCGATCCGCCACCTCGGCGCGGTCGCCGGCGTGGAGGTCACCGCCAGCCACAACCCGCCCCGCGACAACGGCTACAAGGTGTACCTCGGCGACGGCTCCCAGATCGTGCCCCCGGCGGACGCCGGCATCGCCGCCGAGATCGACGCGATCACCACCCTCGCGAGCGTCCCCCGCCCCACCACCGGCTGGGAGACCCTCGACGACGGCGTCCTCGACGCCTACCTCGCCCGCACCGACGCCGTCCTCGCCCCCGGCTCCCCCCGCACCGCCCGCACCGTCTACACGGCGATGCACGGCGTCGGCAAGGACACCCTCCTCGCCGCCTTCGCACGCGCCGGCTTCCCGACGCCCACCCTCGTCGCCGAGCAGGCCGAGCCCGACCCGGACTTCCCCACCGTCGCCTTCCCCAACCCGGAAGAGCCCGGCGCGATGGACCTCGCCTTCGCCAAGGCCCGCGAGACGAACCCCGACCTGGTCATCGCCAACGACCCGGACGCCGACCGCTGCGCGGTCGCAGTACCCGACGGCGGGGACTGGCGCATGCTCCGAGGTGACGAGGTCGGCGCGCTCCTCGCCGCCCACCTGGTCACCCGCGGAGCGCACGGCACGTTCGCGGAGTCGATCGTCTCCTCCTCCCTCCTCGGCCGCATCGCCGAGAAGGCGAACCTCCCGTACGCGGAGACCCTCACCGGCTTCAAGTGGATCGCCCGCGTCGACGGCCTGCGCTACGGCTACGAGGAGGCCCTCGGCTACTGCGTGGACCCGGACGGCGTACGGGACAAGGACGGCATCACCGCCGCGCTCCTGATCACGGAACTCGCCTCCACCCTCAAGGAGGACGGCCGCACCCTCCTCGACCTCCTCGACGACCTCGCCGTCGAGCACGGCCTGCACGCCACCGACCAGCTCTCGGTCCGGGTCGAGGACCTGTCGGTCATCGCGAACGCCATGCGCCGCCTGCGCGAGCAGCCCCCGACCCGGCTCGCCGGCCTCCCCATCACCCGCGCCGAGGACCTCACCCGGGGCACGGCCACGCTCCCGCCCACCGACGGCCTGCGCTACACGCTCGACGGCGCCCGGGTGATCGTCCGCCCGAGCGGCACGGAACCGAAGCTGAAGTGCTACCTCGAGGTGGTCGTCCCGGTCGCCGAGCACGCCGGCCTCCCCGCGGCCCGCGCGAGGGCGACGGACCTCCTGTCGGCACTCAAGCGCGACCTGTCGGCAGCGGCAGGCCTCTGACCCGAACGCGGACCCCAATGCGGACCCCGACGCGGGCCCGCACGACGATCCACGCGCCGGCCCGACCGCCGGCCCGCCCCCCCCCACGCCGTCGCCGACCCGTCGGGGTGCCCCATCCGGCGGCACCCCGACGGGTGATTTCCCGGCACCGGCTGACCTGCCCTCCCCGACGCACGCCGCCCCCCGGGCAACGGTGGACCGGAAAGCACGATCCCGCACCGCCGAGTCGCCCAGGGAGCCGCCGCCGTGTCCTCGACCGCCCCCGAAACAACCCCGAGCGGACGGATCCCCGGTACCCGGCGCCCCCCAGCACCCGCCCCCGCCGCCTCGGCCCCCCACGCCCACCCCCTGTCCGCCCTCTCCGCCTTGCGTGCCCCCGCGCTGCGCGCCCGGCGCGCCCTGCACCGGGCGGCCCCGGCACTCGCGGCCTACCTCGCCGTACGCGTGACGGGCCTCATCCTGCTCTCCGTCTGGGCGCACCGACGGCACCACGGGGTGTGGCCGATCCTGGCGACGCAGTGGGACTCCGACTGGTACCTCGACATCGCGGACCACGGCTACGCCGACGAGCTGGGCACCGCCCACAACGCGAACAACCTGGCCTTCTTCCCGCTCTACCCGGTCCTGGTGAAGGCCGTGGCCGCCGTCACCCCGGGCACCCGCGCCTCCACGGCCCTGGGCATCGCGGTGGTCGCCTCGCTCGTCGCCGCCTGGGGGGTGTTCGCGGTGGGCGAGCGCCTGTACGGCCGCCGCGTCGGCATCCTCCTGACCACCCTGTGGGCCGCCTTCCCGGTGGGCCTCGTGCAGTGGATGGGCTACACCGAGTCGCTGTTCACGGCGTGCGCGGCCTGGTCGCTGTACGCCGTGCTCACGCGCCGGTGGCTGTGGGCGGCAGGCTGCGCCGCGCTGGCGGGCCTGACCCGGCCGACCGGAATCGCGGTGGCGGCGGCGGTCGCCGTGGCGGCCCTGCTCTCGCTGCGCCACCGCCCCGTCCGCCCGCGTGCCCTGGCGGCCGTGTTCCTCGCGCCGCTCGGCTGGGGCGCGTACATCGCCTGGGTGGGCCTGCGCCTGGGCCGCTGGGACGGCTACTTCGCCGTACAGAGGCTGTGGCACAACGACCTGGACGGCGGCCTGGAGACGCTGCGCAAGATCCGCTGGCTGCTGGCCCAGGACTCCTCACCGCAGCTGTTCCTCGTCCTGGTGACGTTCACGCTGATCGCGTCGGCGGTGCTGTTCGGGCTGTCGGCGTGGGACCGCCAGCCGGTCGCGCTGCTCGTCTTCAGTGGCGTCCTGCTGGTGATCGTCCTGGGCAGCGGCGGGGTGTACTTCCCCCGGGCCCGCTTCCTGCTCCCCGCCTTCCCCCTGCTGCTCCCAGTGGCCGTCCACCTGTCCCGCGCCTCGGTGCGCTACCGCGCGCTGGCCCTGTCGGCCGCGGTGCTGGGCTCGGCGTACTGCGGGGCGTACATGCTCCTGGTGTGGCCGAGCGCACCGTAGGCACGCCCCGTGGACCGATCCCCGCGGGGAGGCGAACCACCGAGCGCACCGTAGGCACACCGTGGATCGCCCCCGCGGGAAGGCGAACCGTGACTCCCGTCACCCCACCGCCAGCAGCACCGCCAGCAGCACGCCCCCGGCCACCGCCGGCCCGACCACCTCGTACGCCCAGCGCACGGTCACCTCGCCCTGCGAGGTCTCGGCCTTCGCCCGGGCCTCCAGCAGTTCCCGCAGGTCGTCCATGACCTTGTCGGTTTCCGCCCGCACCGGCCCGTCGTCCATGGCCGCCGCGGCGCCACCACCGGAGGAGCCGCCGGAGAGGCCACCGGAGAAGCCGCCGAACGCACCGCCACGGCCGCGCCCCCGGCCGTCCCCCGCGGTCCGCCGTGCCTCGCGCCGTGCCGCCTTCTTGCGGGCGCGCAGCGACACGGGGACGGACCACAGCTGGTACTTGGCGCCGGACTCGGTGACGACCTCGTTCGAGTAGCCGGAGCGCAGCGAGGCGACCTGTCCCCAGGGCACCACGATGACGCGGAAGGGATTGCGGACGCGCAGCCGGTCGTCGCCCGCGAAGACGGCGGGCCGCACCGTGTAGGCGGCGATGAGCGGCACCAGGAACAGCATCGCGGCGAGCGCCACCCAGGGGGTGCGTCCCTCGCCAGCGACCACCGCGTCGATGCCGAGCCACAGGACCAGGGCGAGCAGCAGGACGCCACCGGCGATGCCGGCGGGCGAGCGGTAGATCCGGTCCTTGGACGCGGGTACCGGGGGCTGCGGCGCTGGTGACTGGTGCTCCGGGGTCGTCATGGTGCCGATTGTGCCCGACGCCCGCGGCGGCGCTCGTACGCGGTGCCCCTCCAGGAGCCGGGCGCTCGGGGGTGTACAGCCGCTACGCGCGTAGATATGCTCGTCTGGTGACCATGCCCACCACTGCACCCGCACCCGGACTCGCTGACGTCACCGCGTCCGACAGCACGCTGCGCCGCTTCCTCCACGGGCTGCCCGGCGTCGACGCGGTCGGCCTGGAGGCGCGCGCCGCCTCGCTCGGCACCCGCTCCATCAAGACCACCGCCAAGGCGTACGCCCTCGACCTCGCCATCTCGATGGTCGACCTGACGACGCTGGAAGGCGCGGACACCCCGGGCAAGGTCCGGGCGCTCGGCGCGAAGGCGGTCCACCCCGACCCGACCGACCGTACGGCCCCCACCACGGCGGCCGTCTGCGTCTACCCCGACATGGTGGCCGTCGCCAAGGAGGCCGTCGCCGGCTCGGGCGTCAAGGTCGCCTCGGTCGCCACCGCGTTCCCGGCGGGCCGCGCCTCGCTCGCGGTCAAGCTGGCCGACGTGCGCGAGGCCGTGGCGGCGGGCGCCGACGAGGTCGACATGGTCATCGACCGCGGGGCCTTCCTCGCGGGGAACTACATGAAGGTGTACGACGAGATCGTCGCCGTGAAGGAGGCCTGCGGGACGTCCGCCCGTCTGAAGGTCATCTTCGAGACCGGCGAGCTGTCGACGTACGACAACATCCGCCGCGCCTCCTGGCTCGGCATGCTGGCGGGCGCCGACTTCATCAAGACGTCCACCGGCAAGGTCGCCGTGAACGCGACCCCGGCCAACACCCTCCTCATGCTGGAGGCGGTCCGCGACTTCCGTGCCCAGACCGGCGTCCAGGTCGGTGTGAAGCCGGCCGGCGGCATCCGCACCGCCAAGGACGCGATCAAGTTCCTGGTCCTGGTCAACGAGACCGCGGGCGAGGACTGGCTGGACAACCACTGGTTCCGCTTCGGCGCCTCCTCGCTCCTGAACGATCTGCTGATGCAGCGTCAGAAGCTGGCCACCGGCCGTTACTCCGGCCCCGACTACGTGACGGTGGACTGATCACCATGGCACCTGCATTCGAGTACGCACCGGCACCCGAGTCCCGTGCGATCGTCGACATCGCCCCGTCGTACGGCCTGTTCATCGACGGCGAATTCACCGAGGCGGCCGACGGCAAGGTCTTCAAGACCGTGTCCCCCTCGACCGAGGAGGTCCTCTCCGAGGTCGCCGAGGCCGGTGAGGCGGACGTCGACCGCGCCGTGAAGGCGGCCCGCAAGGCGTTCGAGAAGTGGTCGGCGCTGCCGGGTTCCGAGCGCGCCAAGTACCTGTTCCGCATCGCGCGCATCATCCAGGAACGCTCCCGCGAGCTCGCCGTCCTCGAAACCCTCGACAACGGCAAGCCGATCAAGGAGACGCGCGACGCCGACCTCCCCCTGGTCGCCGCGCACTTCTTCTACTACGCGGGCTGGGCGGACAAGCTGGGGCACGCCGGCTTCGGCGCGAACCCGCAGCCGCTGGGCGTCGCGGGCCAGGTCATCCCCTGGAACTTCCCCCTCCTCATGCTGGCGTGGAAGATCGCCCCGGCCCTGGCGACCGGCAACACGGTCGTCCTGAAGCCGGCCGAGACGACCCCGCTGTCCGCCCTGTTCTTCGCGGACATCTGCCGTCAGGCGGGCCTGCCCAAGGGCGTCGTCAACATCGTGACCGGCGACGGCCGCACCGGCGCCGCCCTGATCGCCCACCCGGACGTGAACAAGGTCGCCTTCACCGGCTCCACGGCCGTCGGCAAGGAGATCGCGCGCACGGTCGCGGGCACCCGCAAGAAGCTCACCCTCGAACTGGGCGGCAAGGGCGCCAACATCGTCTTCGACGACGCCCCGATCGACCAGGCCGTCGAGGGCATCGTGGGCGGCATCTTCTTCAACCAGGGCCAGGTCTGCTGCGCGGGCTCCCGCCTCCTCGTCCAGGAGTCGATCCACGACGAGCTGCTGGACTCCCTCAAGCGCAGGCTCTCCACCCTCCGCCTCGGTGACCCCCTGGACAAGAACACCGACATCGGCGCGATCAACTCCGCCGAGCAGCTGGCCCGGATCACCGCGCTGGCCGACCAGGGCGAGGCGGAGGGCGCCGAGCGCTGGTCCCCGGCCTGCGAGCTGCCCTCCACCGGCTACTGGTTCGCGCCGACGCTGTTCACGAACGTCACCCAGGCCCACACCGTGGCCCGCGACGAGATCTTCGGCCCGGTGCTGTCCGTCCTCACCTTCCGCACCCCGGACGAGGCCGTCGCCAAGGCCAACAACACCCCGTACGGCCTGTCGGCGGGCATCTGGACGGAGAAGGGCTCGCGCATCCTGGCGGTCGCGAACAAGCTCCGCGCGGGTGTCGTCTGGTCCAACACGTTCAACAAGTTCGACCCGACCTCGCCGTTCGGCGGTTACAAGGAGTCGGGCTTCGGCCGCGAGGGCGGCCGCCACGGCCTGGAGGCGTACCTCGATGTCTGACGCGCGACTGTCGGTGTTCAAGACCTACAAGCTGTACGTGGGCGGGAAGTTCCCGCGTTCCGAGAGCGGCCGGGTGTACGAAGTGACCGACTCGAAGGGCAAGTGGCTGGCCAACGCGCCGCTCTCCTCCCGCAAGGACGCCCGTGACGCGGTGGTCGCCGCGCGCAAGGCGTTCGGCGCGTGGTCGGGCGCGACGGCGTACAACCGCGGTCAGATCCTGTACCGCATCGCCGAGATGCTGGAGGGCCGCCGCGACCAGTACGTCGCGGAGGTCGCCGACGCCGAGGGCCTGTCGAAGTCCAAGGCGTCCCTCCAGGTCGACGCGGCGATCGACCGCTGGGTCTGGTACGCGGGCTGGACCGACAAGATCGCCCAGGTGGTCGGCGGCGGCAACCCGGTCGCGGGCCCCTTCTTCAACCTGTCCTCACCCGAGCCGACGGGCGTGGTGGCGGTCCTGGCCCCCCAGGAGTCGTCCTTCCTGGGCCTGGTCTCGGTCGTCGCCCCGGTCATCGCGACGGGCAACACGGCGGTCGTGATCGCGAGCGAGAAGTCGCCGCTGCCGGCCCTCTCCCTCGGCGAGGTCCTGGCCACCTCCGACCTCCCCGGCGGCGTGGTCAACGTCCTGTCCGGCCGTACGGCGGAGATCGCCGCGCCCCTGGCCGCCCACCAGGACGTCAACGCCATCGACCTCGCGGGCGCCGACGAGGCGCTGGCGAAGGAGCTGGAGATCGCGGCGGCGGACAACCTCAAGCGCGTCCTGCGTCCACAGCCTGTGGACGACTGGTCGGCGACGCCGGGCACCGAGCGCCTGACGGCGTTCCTGGAGACGAAGACGGTGTGGCACCCGACGGGCTCGCTGGGCGCGTCGGGCTCGTCCTACTGACGGCACCCACGCGGGCGCCGTCGGCCGGGAACCGGAGAGCCGCGTCTTCCCCCCGTCCGGGGAAGGCGCGGCTCTCCGCGTGCCGTACGGAGTACGGATGCCGGGTCAGCGCCGTGCCGCCCCCGCCGCCTCCCCCACCACCGGCATGCCGCCGACCGACTCGGCCTGCGCGACCGGCCTGGTCAGTGCCGTCGTGGAGAGCGGCTGGAAGTCGGCCACCCGGGCCTCCACCCCGTTGTCGAGCGGGTCGACGCCGGTGCCGGCCAGCGGGTTGGGCTTGAGGCCGGCGACGGGACCGGCGGCATGCCCGACGGTGCCGGTCACGGCCTCGACCGGGCCGTCGGCCGCGGAGGCCGTCGCCGCGCCGGCGCCGAGGGCCACCCCGATGGTGGCGAGGGCGGCCAGGGCGCGCCGGGCGGTCGGAGTACGGGGGGACGCGTGTCGGGCCATCGCTGCTGCCACCTCTTGCTGTGGAGCGCTGCCGGAGCAGCGCCGGAGTGCCGGAGCGCCACGGCGGCACTCCGGAGGGTGATCGGTCCGCGCCGTAGCGTAGTTGAGATGTGACGCACGCTTCAAAGCCGTGCCGCGGGGTCGTACGGCGGTCGGCCGATGCCTCACACTGGTGTCCCGTGAGCTCCCATCCGCCCATACCGACGCGAGTCGTGCTGCTCTGCGGCCCCTCCGGCTCCGGCAAGTCCCTCCTCGCCGCCCGCTCCGGCCTGCCGGTGCTGCGGCTCGACGACTTCTACAAGGAGGGCACCGACCCGACGCTGCCGCTGGTGGCGGGGAGCTCCGACATCGACTGGGACCATCCCGGCTCCTGGGACGCGGACGCGGCCGTCGCTGCGATCACCGAGCTGTGCCGCGCGGGCCGTACGCGTGTGCCCGTCTACGACATCGCGCTCAGCGCCCGCACCGGCGAGGAGACGGTCGACATCGGCCGGACCCCGCTGTTCCTGGCCGAGGGCATCTTCGCCGCGGAGATCGTGGCGCGATGCCGGGAACTGGGCGTCCTCGCCGACGCGCTGTGCCTGAGCCGCGGTGCGGTGACGACGTTCCGCCGCCGCTTCCTGCGGGATCTGAGAGAGGGCCGCAAGTCGGTTCCGTTCCTGCTGCGCCGCGGCTGGCGCCTGATGCGGCAGGAACGCTCGATCATCGCCCGCCAGACGGCCCTGGGCGCCCACGCCTGCGACCGGGACGAGGCGATGGGACGCCTGGCCGCGGCAGCGGCGGGACGGTGCGTGAAGAGCCGTACGGCACGGTCGGCGGCGTAGAGGGCCCGCGACGCGGCCCCTGCACGGGACACGAAAGCGGGACTGGACGGACCCCCCGGCCCTCCAGTCCCGCTCCTTTGTGCTCCCCCGTGTCCCCCCTACTTCCCCCGTATCCCCCGTTTCCCCCTGTGGTGCTTCCCCCGTTACCCACCCCCGTTGTCCCCCGTGGGTGGTGCTTCCCCGTGAGTAAGAGCGCCGAGGTCCCCCCGTGATACACCCGGGCTCCTACTTTTTTCCGAGGCCCCCCGGACCTTCAGGCGACCAGTTCGCCGAAGGCGTCCTCCCGGTCACGGCCGAAGCTGAGGACCTCGTCCTCGCGCAGCCGGCGGAGCGACCGCCAGATGCTGGACTTCACCGTGCCGACGCTGATGCCGAGGATGTCCGCGATCTCCGGGTCCGTGCGGCCCTCGTAGTAGCGCAGGACCAGCATGGTGCGCTGGAGTTCGGGCAGCCGGGCCAGCGCCTGCCACAGGACCGCGCGCAGCTCGGTGCCGCGCATCGCGTCCGTGTCACCGGGCGTCTCCGGCAGTTCCTCGGTCGGGTACTCGTTGAGCTTGCGGCGCCGCCAGGCGCTGATGTGCAGGTTGGTCATGGTGCGGCGGAGGTATCCGCCGACCGCCGCCTTGTCACTGATCCGGTCCCACGCCCGGTACGTCGAGAACAGCGCGCTCTGCAGCAGGTCCTCGGCCTCGAAGCGGTCGCCGGTGAGGTGGTAGGCGGTCGCGTACAGGGAGGCGCGGCGTTCCTGGACGTAGGCGGTGAACTCCGCCTCCGACAGCGAACGGCGCTCCCCCTCGGCCTCCCCGTACGCGGTTCCCCCGTGCGTCTCCCCCTGGTGCGCGTCGACCACCGTCATGTAGGCGGTGTGCTGACGCCCGGTGCCGCGAGCGCACCCCCGCCCGCTCACGGCACCGGACTTCTCGGAACCCCGGTGCGTGTGCACGTCGTGCAGACGCGTGATCACTGCGCTGGTGCTGGTGCCGTGCAGCGTGTTCATCTCGCGCCCCCCGTCGTGGACTTCCGGTGTTCGGCTTGCTGTGTTGCCTGTGCCGAAAAGCTTGCCGGGGCCACTTCATGGCCGTGTCCGCCGACTGTCACAGAGCTGTCACAGGCCTCGGTCACGGCGGCGCCACACTTCCTTCACACCGTCCGTCGGCGTGGCGGGCCGCATCCGGACCCACAGGTCGAACCCCACCCCCTCCATGGGCCAGAATGAGCCCGTGCCTTCCCTGTTGCTGATCGAGGACGACGACGCCATCCGTACGGCCCTGGAGCTCTCCCTGACGCGCCAGGGACACCGGGTGGCCACCGCTGCCAGCGGTGAGGACGGTCTGAAGCTGCTGCGCGAGCAGCGGCCGGATCTGATCGTGCTGGACGTGATGCTGCCCGGCATCGACGGGTTCGAGGTGTGCCGGCGCATCCGGCGCACGGACCAGCTGCCGATCATCCTGCTGACCGCGCGCAGCGACGACATCGACGTCGTCGTCGGCCTGGAGTCGGGTGCGGACGACTACGTCGTCAAACCCGTGCAGGGCCGGGTGCTCGACGCCCGGATCCGGGCGGTGCTGCGGCGCGGGGAGCGGGAGTCCAGCGACTCGGCGACCTTCGGCAGCCTCGTCATCGACCGGTCGGCGATGACCGTCACCAAGAACGGCGAGGACCTCCAGCTGACGCCGACCGAGCTGCGGCTGCTGCTGGAGCTGAGCCGGCGGCCCGGGCAGGCGCTGTCGCGGCAGCAGCTGCTGCGGCTGGTCTGGGAGCACGACTACCTCGGTGACTCCCGGCTCGTGGACGCCTGTGTGCAGCGGCTGCGCGCCAAGGTCGAGGACGTGCCCTCGTCCCCGACCCTGATCCGTACCGTGCGGGGTGTCGGCTACCGGCTGGATCCGCCTCAGTGACACAGGAACACCAAGGGGGTCTCCGCGGCTGGGCCGCGGCTCGCAAGGGAGTCTGGTCCCGGCTGCGCCTGACCAGCCTGCGGCTCAGACTGGTCGTCGTCTTCGGGCTGGTCGCGCTCACGGCCGCCGTGTCCGCCTCCGGGATCGCGTACTGGCTGAACCGGGAGGCCGTGCTCACCCGTGCCCAGGACGCCGTCCTGCGCGACTTCGAGCAGGAGATGCAGAACCGGGCGGGCTCCCTGCCCGAGCACCCCACACAGGACGAGCTGCAGCACACGGCGGGCCAGATGGCCAACAGCAGCCAGCGCTTCAGCGTGCTGCTCGTCGCCGAGAACGCCGACGGCGAGACCGTGTACGGCAGTTCCGGCGGCCTCGGCGGCTTCTCGCTGACCGACGTGCCCGAGTCGCTGCGCAAGGCCGTGACCAAGGAGCAGAAGGTCACCTCGGCCAACAAGTACCCGTACCACCTGTACTGGCAGCGGACGGTCGAGGACGACACGCCGTACCTGGTGGCCGGCACCAGGCTGATCGGCGGCGGGCCGACCGGCTACATGCTCAAGTCGCTGGAGCCGGAGGCGAAGGACCTGAACTCGCTGGCCTGGTCGCTGGGGATCGCCACGGGCCTCGCGCTGATCGGCTCCGCGCTGCTCGCGCAGGCCCTGGCGACGACGGTGCTGAAGCCGGTGCACCGGCTCGGGGTGGCCGCCCGGCGGCTCGGCGAGGGCAAGCTGGACACCCGGCTGCGGGTGTCGGGCACCGACGAGCTGGCGGATCTGTCACGGACCTTCAACAGCGCCGCCGAGGCGCTGGAGAAACGGGTCGCGGACATGGCCGGCCGGGAGGCGGCCTCGCGGCGCTTCGTGGCGGACATGAGCCATGAGCTGCGCACCCCGCTGACGGCGATCACCGCCGTCACGGAGGTGCTGGAGGAGGAGCTGGAGTCCGAGGGCGGCGGCATCGACCCGATGATCGAGCCCGCCGTCCGGCTGGTGGTGAGCGAGACGCGGCGGCTGAACGACCTCGTGGAGAACCTGATGGAGGTCACCCGCTTCGACGCGGGCACCGCCCGGCTGGTCCTGGACGACGTCGACGTCGCCGACCAGATCACCGCCTGCATCGACGCCCGGGCCTGGCTGGACGCCGTCGAGCTGGACGCCGAGCGCGGCATCCACGCCCGGCTCGACCCGCGGCGGCTGGACGTGATACTCGCCAACCTCATCGGCAACGCCCTCAAGCACGGCGGGTCGCCGGTGCGGGTGTCGGTGACGGCGGCGGACGACGAGGTCGTCATCGCGGTGCGCGACCACGGGCCCGGCATCCCCGAGGACGTCCTGCCGCACGTCTTCGACCGCTTCTACAAGGCGAGCGCCTCCCGGCCGCGTTCCGAGGGCAGTGGGCTCGGCCTGTCCATCGCCCTGGAGAACGCGCACATCCACGGCGGCGAGATCACCGCCGCCAACTCCCCCGAGGGCGGCGCGGTGTTCACGCTGCGGCTGCCGCAGGACGCGTCGACGCTGGCGGAACTGGACTCCGAGGGCTCCGGGGACGCGGAGGGATCCGCGGGCGACGAGGGCAAGGGCAAGGACGCGAAGGGACAGGCCTGATGACCGTACGCCGCCTGCTGGCGCTCCCCGTGCTCGCCGCGCTGCTCGCCGGGTGCGGCATCCGGGCCACGGAGGTGCCCACGGACTTCGGTCCGGCGCCGTCGCGGGTGCGCTGCTCGCTCGCCGAGCCGGACGTGTCGACGCGGTCCACGCCGGGCGTGGCCGTGCAGGTGTTCCTGCTGTGCGGCTCGTCGCTGGTGGCCGTGGACCGGACGGTACGGGTCCCGGACGGCGCGCCGGACTCCCAGCGGCGGGTGCTGGTGGCGCAGGGGCTGCTGGACCAGCTCTCCGTGGCGCCGTCGGCCGCGGAGAAGGAGGCCGGCTACACCACGGACGTGCGCGGCGGCACGGCCGTGAAGGGGCCGCGGCCGGGCGACCCGGAGGACACGCTGCGGCTCAGCACCGCGCCCGGCGACCTCACCTCGTACGCCCTCGCCCAGATCGTCTGCACGTTCTCCGACTCGGCCGCGGCCGAGGGCGACGGTTCCGTGATCCTCGGCGGTCCCGACGACCGTGCCCCCCGCCGCTACGCCTGCACGGACGAGGTCCGCGCGAGGCCGGGCAGCAAGGAACCGCCGTCGAGCGAGGTCGCCCGGGGCTGACGGCGGCCCGGGCGTGCGGGGGCCGCCATTGGCACCCGTGGGCACCGCCGGTCGCCCCGGGCACCGCCGGTCGCCCCGGGTACCGCCGGTCGCCCCGGCAGGCGCATGCGTCACAGCTCTTGCAGCGCGCTCCCCGGGTGCCGGGGTACATGTGGCGCAGGCCTCACCCGTGCGGGGGAGACACCGGAACCGAGCGTGCCGGGGGCCGCGTCTAGGGGGGCGTGCAGCGTGAAGGCTCCATCGGCGGCAGCGCCGCGATCCGCATCCGTGTGACGGGGGGTGTCCTCCTGGTCGCACATCTCGTGTTCGTCGCCTGGTTCACGCTGCGGCCGCTGGACGTTCCCTGGGTGATGCCCCCCAACCTGCACCCGCTCGCCGGTATCCGGGCCGACCTGGCGCTGGGCTGGCCGGAGGCGGCGCGCTCCATCGGCGGGGGGCTCGCCCTGCTGGCGCCGCTCGGGGCGCTGCTGCCGGCGGTCAACGGCAGGCTGGCCGTCTCGCCGCTGGCCTCGCTGCTGCGCACCATGGCCGCGGGCGCCCTGCTGTCGCTCGCCATCGAACTGCTGCAGACCGGCGTGCCCGGCCAGGTCGTCGACGTCGACTCGCTGCTGCTCAACACCGCGGGCGTGGCCCTGGTCCATCTGGCGGTCGTCCCCCTGGGCCGTGCCCGGCTCCGCCGGAGGTCCGAGCGGGGGCGTCGGGAGGACGTCCCCCAGGAGGAGCCCGCTCAGGGTCGGACCCCGACGATTCCCAGGGTCGGGATCGCCCCTTAGAGCGACGCTTTGTTCCGTTCGTCTCCTTAGCGTGGAAGGCAGATGAGGCAGCCGGCCGGCGGCCTCGACCGGACGCCCACGAAGGAGCCGCGATGTCCCGCCTCGCCCGTCCCGCCCACGACCGCATGATCGGCGGAGTGTGTGCCGCGCTGGCACGGCGCTTCCGCACCTCCGCGACCACGATGCGGGTGCTCTTCCTGATCTCGTGCCTGCTGCCCGGACCGCAGTTCCTGCTCTACATCGCCCTGTGGATCCTGCTGCCGTCCGAGGAGAAGGCCGCGCGAACGGCCTGGTAGCGGCGGCCCGGGCGCTTCGTCCGGACCGTCCTGCCTCCGGTACGCCGATGGGGCGCGCCCGGTGTCACCGGGCGCGCCCCATCGGCACGTGACGGGCGCGGCTCAGCGGCCGAGCAGGCTCTTCACCGGCAGTCCGCCGAGCAGCTTGGTGATCGGGTCGGCCGCCGCCGGGTCGGCCGCCGGGTCGGCCAGCTGCTCGGCGACCGGCTGCACGGTGGTCAGACCCTCGCCGGCGACGCCCCGGCCCCCTTCCAGCGCGTTGCCCGCCTCCGGCGCGACCTGGGAGACGCCCTCCGCGGGGAGTGTCCGGGCGACGGTGTCCAGGGTCTGGGCGGCGTCCGGAACGGCCGGGGCGGCGTTGGCCGCACCCGCGCCGGCGGCGGCGAAGGCGGCGCCGAGGGCGGCGACGCCGAGGGTCTTGGCAGCAGACTGCTTCATGAAATGCGTCCTCGAAATGGGATGTCGGGGATTTGAGCGGTCCTCGACCGTAAACATGCGACCGCATCCGCCGCAAACGTCGAAATGCGGACGAATTGTGAACGCCTGTCCATATCCACTGGGCGCCGGTCAGCGACAGTCAGCCCTCATTCATGAGGAGCCGCTGGTGGAGGCGGTCTGCTGGAACAGCCATTCGGACTTCAGTTCCGCATATCCGGGCTTGATGACGTCATTGATCATCGCCAGTCTTTCGTCGAAAGGAATGAACGCTGATTTCATCGCATTGACGGAGAACCACTGCATGTCGTCGAGCGTGTAACCGAATGCGTCGACAAGGTGCTCGAATTCCCGGCTCATGCTGGTGTGGGACATCAGGCGGTTGTCCGTGTTCACGGTGGCGCGGAAGTGGAGCCGGCGCAGCAGCCCGATCGGGTGCTCGGCGTAGGAGGCCGCCGCCCCGGTCTGGAGGTTGGAACTGGGGCACAGCTCCAGGGGGATCCGCTTGTCGCGCACGTAGGAGGCGAGGCGCCCGAGCTTCACGGTCCCGTCCTCGTGCACCTGGATGTCGTCGATGATGCGCACCCCGTGCCCGAGCCGGTCGGCGCCGCACCACTGCAGGGCCTGCCAGATGGACGGCAGCCCGAAGGCCTCGCCCGCGTGGATGGTGAAGTGGTTGTTCTCCCGCTTCAGGTACTCGAAGGCGTCCAGGTGCCGGGTGGGCGGGTAGCCCGCCTCGGCGCCGGCGATGTCGAAGCCGACGACGCCGAGGTCGCGGTAGCGGTTGGCGAGTTCGGCGATCTCCAGGGCGCGGGCGGCGTGCCGCATGGCGGTGAGCAGGGCGCCGACGCGGATGCGGTGACCGTTCGCCTTCGCCCGCCGCTCGCCCTCCCGGAAGCCCTCGTTGACGGCCTCGACGGCCTCTTCGAGGGTGAGCCCGCCCTCCAGGTGCTGTTCGGGGGCGTAGCGCACCTCGGCGTAGACGACGCCGTCCTCGGCGAGGTCCTCGGCGCACTCGGCGGCGACCCGGACCAGGGCGTCGCGGGTCTGCATGACGCCGACGGTGTGGGAGAAGGTCTCCAGGTACCGCTCCAGGGAGCCGGAGTCGGCGGCCTCGCGGAACCACAGGCCGAGCTTGTCGGGGTCGGTCTCGGGGAGCTGGTGGTAGCCCGATTCACGGGCGAGTTCGACGATCGTGCCGGGGCGGAGCCCGCCGTCGAGGTGGTCGTGCAGCAGAACCTTGGGCGCCCGGCGGATCTGGTCCGGCGCCGGGGTTTTCGCTGTGCTCTGGCTCGTCATTTCCGCACTCTAACTCCTACGCGCGTAGAACACCGGGTGTACGCGAAGAAAGGCACGGCTGTACGTATCCCTCGATATGTAACGGTGACCGCACGGACGGGTGGCGTACACCCGGTCTTCTGACACTGTTCTGTCATGGCACAGCAAGCGACGCCGGTACGCAGGGCCCGGCTGGGGCGGACGCTCGGTCCGGAGGCGACGGCGGTGAGCGGAGCGGTCCTGCTGCTCCCCGGCGGCGACGAGGTCTCCGGCCGCAGACCGTCCCCGCTGCTGGCGACCGCGTCCGTGCGCGGGCTGGGGCGCCGGCTGGCGCACGCGGGGCGCGAGGAGGGCCTGGCCGTCCATGTCGTGCACTACCGCTACCGCGGCTGGAACGGCAGCGAGGCCCATCTCGCGCACGACGCCGCCTGGGCCGCGGACGAGGCCGTACGGCGCTACGGGGACGTCCCCGTCTGCCTGGCCGGCGTCGGCATGGGCGGCCGGGCCGCGCTGCGGGCGGGCGGGCACGAGGCCGTCAACTCCGTGCTGGCCCTCGCCCCCTGGCTGCCCGACGAGGACGTGGCCGCGCCACTCGAACCGGTGAAGCAGCTGGCCGGGCGCCGGGTGCTGATCGTGCACGGCACGAACGACGAACGCAGCGATCCTGAGCTGTCGTTCCGGCTGGCGGCACGCGCGAAGAAGGCGAACCGGGACGTGTGCCGGTTCGAAGTGCACTCCGACGGCCACGGGTTGCACCACTACCGCGACGAAGTGTTCTCCCTGGCCGTCGACTTCGTGATGGGCGTGCTCTTCGGGCGGTCCTTCTCCCGTCCGGTGGAGGACGCGCTGGCCGCTCCGCCGCCGCTGGGGCTGCGGATGCCGCTCGCCGCCGGCTTCGGCAAGTCGTTGCGGCGGTAGCGCCGTCTCCCTCCCCGTCCGCCGTCTCCCTCCCCGGCCGCCGTTTCGCCCCTACCCCGGGAGCAGATTGCCCCGGCGGGACAGCAGGAACTTCTTGAAGGCCGCCACCGGGGGAGTGTCGGCGCTGCCCGCCAGCCAGGCCACGCCGATCTCCCGGGCCGCGCGCGGGGCCGTGACGGTCAGTTCGACCACGCCCGGGCGCGCGACGGTGGGCGGCGGCAGGAGGGCGACGCCCAGGCCGGCCGCGACCAGGCCCCGCAGCGTCTCGGTCTCCTCCCCCTCGAACGCCACCCGGGGCCGGAATCCGGCCTCCTTGCACAGGTCGTCCGTGATGCGGCGCAGCCCGTAGCCGGGTTCCAGGGTCACGAAGCTCTCCTCGGCGGCCTCGGCGAGGCGGATGCGCCTGCGGCCGGCCAGCGCGTGGTCGGCGGGGACGACGAGACGCAGCTTCTGCTCGTCCAGGCGGCGGGCCACGAGGTCGGGGGCGTCCGGGACCGGGGAGGTCAGGCAGAGGTCCAGCTCGCCTGCGCGCAGGCGCTCCAGCATGGCCTCGCCGTAGTTCTGGACGAGGCTGAAGCGCACGCCGGGGTGGTCGGCGCGGAAGGCGTGCAGCAGGCCGGGCACGGTCTCGGCGCCCATGGTGTGCAGGAAGCCGAAGGCGACCTTGCCGGTGGCCGCGTCGGCGTCGGCGCGCACCTCGTCGGCGGCGCGCTCGATCTCGGCGAGGGCGCGTTCGACGGAGCCGAGGAAGGTGCGTCCGGCGGGCGTCAGGGCGAGGGTGCGGCCACGGCGCACGAACAGGTCGACGCCGAGGTCCTGCTCCAGGCGGACCAGGGCCCGGGAGAGGGTCGACTGGGGGACGTTCATCTCCTGGGCGGCGCGCGTGACGTGCTCGGTGCGGGCGACGCCGGCGAAGTGGGCGAGGCGGGGCGCGAGCAGCGCGACGATGTCTTCTGTGTCACCGGACGGTGACAGGCGGGTCTGTGACCTCTGCTGATGCACCATGGGAACGATTATGACGATTCCATGCATTGGACGGATGAGTGCCGGTCTCCGTACGGTCGCAGCATGACTCCCGCCGATACCGGGGCGTCCACCACCGTGGGCGCCGCTGCATCCGTCTCCGCCTCCGCTCCCGTCTCCGACTCCCGCATGACCCCGGGCGGCCCCGGCTACCGCCGGATGAGTCTCGCCCTCTTCCTCGCGGGTGTCGCGACCTTCGCCCTGCTGTACTCCACCCAGGCCCTGCTGCCGCTGATCTCGGGCGACATGGGGGTCACGGCGGGCGACGCGAGCTGGACCGTGGCCGCCGCGACGGGCGGCCTCGCGGTGTTCGTCCTGCCGATGAGCGCGCTGTCGGAGCGCTTCGGACGGCGTACGGTCATGACGGCGTCGCTGGCGGTCGCGGTGACCGTAGGCCTGCTGGTGCCCTTCGCCCCGTCGCTGCCGGCGCTCGTCGCGCTGCGGGCGGTGCAGGGCGCGGCGCTGGCCGGGCTGCCGGCGTCGGCGACGGCGTACCTCGCGGAGGAGGTCACCCCGAAGGCGCTGGTCACCGCGATCGGCCTGTTCGTGGCGGGCAACAGCGTCGGCGGCATGAGCGGCCGGGTCATCACCGGATGGGTCGCGCAGGAATGGGGCTGGCGGGTCGCCGTCGGCGTGATCGGCGTCGTCGCGGTGGCGTGCGCGGTGGCCTTCCGGCTGCTGCTGCCGGCGCCGCGGCACTTCACGCCGGGCTCGCTGCGGCCGCGCGTCCTCGTCCGCACGGTCCGCGACCACCTCGCCGACCCGCTGCTGCGCCGCCTCTACGCGATCGGCGCGCTGTTCATGACGGTGTTCGGCGGCGTCTACACGGTGATCGGCTACCGCCTGACGGAGGCGCCGTTCTCCCTGCCGCAGGGCGTCGTCGGCTCGATCTTCCTGGTCTACCTGGTCGGCACGGTGTCGGCGTCGACGGCCGGACGCCTGGTGGGCCGCCTCGGCCGCCGTGGCGCGCTGTACCTGGCGGGCGGCACGACGGCCGCGGGCCTGCTGCTGTCGCTGGCGCCGTCCCTGCCGCTGGTGCTGCTGGGGCTGGTGCTGATCACGGCAGGCTTCTTCGCGGGGCACGCGGTGGCGTCCTCGGCGGTCGGCAAGACGGCCACGCACGGCCGCGCCCAGGCGTCGGCGCTCTACCAGTCCGCCTACTACATCGGCTCCAGCGCGGGCAGCACGGTGGGCGCGACGGCCTTCCACGCCGCCGGCTGGCCCGGCACGGTCGGCGTCGGCGTGCTGGCGGTGCTGGGCGTCGTGACGATCACGATCGCGGGCACCCTGGCGGCCCGCACGCAGCGCAGGCCGGCGACCGCCTAGACATCGCCGCACGACGGGGCCCACGGGGGCGTGGGCCCCGTCACCCGCGTACACGACCCGGACGCGGCGCCGCCGGCGGGGCCGGCGCGATCGCCGTCGTGACCATCACCCTCGCCGGCAACGGCACCCTGACGGCCCGCACGCAGCGCAGGCCGGCGACCGCCTGGGCATCGCCGTACGACGACGGGGCTCGCGGGGGCGTGGGCCCCGTCTTCTGCGGTCACGGGGCGGACGTGGGCCGTATCAGCGGGGCGTCTTCCACCTGCGGGTTTTCCGACTCCGCGGGCCGTTGTCAGTGGGCTGCGGTAGCTTCCGGAGTGCGAGGCGCGAAGACGCGCACGACGGGACGGCCACAGGGGTGGGTGGACGATGACCAACGGCACGGTGACGACCGAGATCGACTCCGCACTGGAGAAGCACCGGGTCGAGCTGACCGGGTACTGCTACCGCATGCTCGGGTCCTCCTTCGAGGCCGAGGACGCGGTCCAGGACACCTTGGTGCGTGCCTGGCGGAGCTACGACAAGTTCGAGGGCCGCTCCAGCCTCCGTTCCTGGCTCTACCGCATCGCGACGAACGTCTGCCTGGACATGCTGAACGCCGGCAACAAGCGCGCCCGCCCGATGGACCTGACGGAGGCGACACCCCTCGCCCGGGCCGCCCTGTCCCCCCGCCCGGACAACACCTGGCTGGAGCCGATGCCGGACGCCCGTGTGCTGCCCTCCACCGCCGACCCGGCGGAGGCGGCCGTCGCCAAGGAGTCGGTGCGGCTCGCCTTCATGGCCGCCCTGCAGCAACTGCCGCCCAAGCAGCGGGCGGTGCTGATCCTGCGCGAGGTGCTGGCCTGGAAGGCGAGCGAGGTCGCCGAGCTGCTCGGCACCTCGGTCGCGTCCGTCAACAGCGCCCTGCAGCGCGCCCGGGCGACCCTCGCCGAGCGCGAGGACCGGGGAGCGGACGCGGCGGTGTCGGACCCCCTGGACGAGGAACAGCAGAAGCTTCTGGAGCGCTACGTCGCGGCCTTCGAGGGCTACGACATGACGGCCCTGACCGCCCTGCTGCACGAGGACGCCGTCATGACGATGCCGCCGTTCGACCTGTGGCTGGCCGGCCCTTCGGACATCACCGGCTTCATGACGACGCTCGGTGCCTCGTGCGCGGGCTCGCGGCTGCTGCCGGTCCGGGCCAACGGGCTCCCGGCCTTCGCGCACTACAAGCCGGACCCGGAGGCGGGCGGTTTCTCCCCCTGGGCGGTCCAGGTGCTGGAGATCTCAGACGGCCGCATCACCGGCTTCCACTGCTTCCTCGACACCCAGCGGTGGTTCCCGCTGTTCGGGCTGCCCCTCCGTCTCGAAGCGGAGTCCGACCAGGTCGAGTAGGGCGTGCAGGGCGGGGTCGGGATCGCGCAGCCGGATCCGGCCCCCGGCCCGCCGGGCGGTGAGTTCCAGGCGGGCCAGCAGGTCGACGACGGCGAGTCCGGGCGGCCCGAGGCCCCCGACGTCGCAGACGACGACTCCGGCCCGGCCGGCCTCCAGCAGCGCGCGCACCTCGTCGCAGAGCCGGGGCAGCTCCCCACGGGAGACGGGCCCGGACAGCACGAGTACGGCGGGTGTCACGGCGTCCACGTGCGGTAGACCCCGCGTGCCCGCGGAACTCATCGGTGCCGGTCGCGTCGGGGATCACATTGACCTTGTCACGGCCCGCCCCGGAGGGTTGGCTGTATGCCCCACGCACCCTGCCCCGCCGTGCTGTCCGACGCCCTCCTCCCCGCCGAGGAGGCCCCGTGCAAGGGGTGCTGACCGGCTTCGCGGTCATCGCGGTGGTGATCGGCGTCGGCTATCTGCTCGGCCGGGGCGGCCACCTCGGGGACCAGGGGCGGGAGGTGCTGACGCGGCTCGCCTTCCACGTGGCCTCACCCGCCCTGCTCTTCACCACCCTCGCGCAGGCCGACCTGTCGGTCGTCTTCTCCAGCCGGCTGCTGGTCACGGCGCTGAGCACGGTCGCGGTCGCCGGGCTCTTCGTCGTGGCCGGCGTCGCTCGCGGCTGGGGCGTGGGCCGGACCACCATCGGCGCCCTGTGTTCCGGTTACGTCAACTCCGGCAATCTCGGCATCCCGATCGCCGTGTACGTCCTGGGCGACGCCTCGCTGGTGGCGCCGGTCCTGCTGTTCCAGCTCGTGGGGGTCACGCCCCTTGCGGTGACGATCCTGGACCTGCCGGGCGAGGGTGACAAGGGACCGCTGTGGCGGCGGCTGCTGACGCCGCTGCGCAATCCGATAGCGCTCGGCTCGCTCGCCGGGGTCGCGGTCGCCGCGGCCGGGCTGCGGGTGCCGAGCCCGGTCATGGATCCACTGACCCTGATCGGCAACATGTCGGTGCCGGCCGTCCTGCTGGCCTTCGGCATCTCCCTGTGCGGCAGCACGATGCCCCTGCGGGGCCCGGACCGGTATCCGGTGCTGCTCGCGGTCGCGCTGAAGTCGGTGGGCCAGCCGGCGGTGGCCTGGGCGCTGGCGGCGGGCGTCTTCGGCCTGCGGGGCGCCCAGCTGCTGGACGTGGTGGTGACGTCGGCACTGCCGGCCGCGCAGAACCTGTACACGTACGCGTCCACGTACGGGGTGGGCGAGCGGCTGGCGCGGGACGCGATCCTGGTGTCGACGGTGGTCTCGGTGCCGGTGCTGGTGGGGGTGGCGGCGGTTCTCGGGTGAGTCAGGTCTCGGGGAATTCGCCGGTGTCGATGGTCAGGTCGAAGGGGGCCGGGAGTGTGACGGGATCGCCGAACTTGGCGGCGCTCAGCACCCGGTAGACGTCACCCTTCGGTTCGCCGTAGAGCGTTGTGGTGGGGCCGCCGGGGGCCCAGCGATCGACGAGGAGGTAGAACGGGATACCGGCTGTGGCGTAGGCAGCCGGCTTGCTGACGCGGTCGTCGCGGGCGTTGGACTTCGAGGTGACCTCGACGACGAGTTCTGCGAGGGTGGCGGGGATGTGGGTGTCGGACTCGGTGTGATCGGGCAACGGTGCGACCACAAGGTCTGGAATGAGCATCCCGAGGCGGGACGGAACAGCGATCGCCAGTGTCTGGAAGACCTCCCAGTCCTCCGGGATCGCCGAGTACAAACGACGCTGGATGCGTGCAGCAATCACGTTGTGAGGCAGTCCCGGAGCAGGTGACACGGTGATGATCCCCTCGATGATCTCCACCTTGCTGCCCTCGGGCCATTCCATCTCCTCCCAGAACCGGACGAGGTCGTCCCAGTTCTGGTCGGGCTCCTGGCTCACGGTGAGTGCGCTCATGGCGGTTCTCCCATCGGTGCGTCACCGATCCCAGCATGCCGAACGGGATCGGTAGAGGTCTACCGATCCCGTTCACCCGATCGAGGAACCCCCTGATCAGGCGATACGTTCCAGCACCACCGGCGATGCCGAGAAGTCGGTGCCCGCCGGGGCGATGTCGTAGGCACCCTCCACCGCCGCGAGCGCGTACTCGAAGCGTTCCGGCGTGTCCGTGTGGAGCGTCAGCAGGGGCTGGCCCTCCGTCACCGTGTCGCCGGGCTTGGCGTGCAGCTCCACGCCCGCCGCCGCCTGCACCGGGTCCTCCTTGCGGGCGCGGCCGGCACCGAGGCGCCAGGCGGCGACGCCGATGTCGTAGGCGTCCAGGCGGGTCAGGACGCCCGACGACGGCGCCTTGACCACGTGCTGCTCCTTCGACGTGGGCAGCGCCGCGTCCGGGTCACCGCCCTGGGCCGCGATCATCCGGCGCCAGACGTCCATCGCCGAGCCGTCGGCCAGCGCCTTCGCCGGGTCAGCGTCCTTGATGCCGGCCGCGTCGAGCATCTCGCGGGCCAGCGCGAGGGTCAGCTCGACGACGTCCGCCGGGCCGCCGCCCGCCAGGACCTCCACGGACTCGCGGACCTCCAGGGCGTTGCCCGCGGTGAGGCCGAGCGGGGTGGACATGTCCGTCAGCAGTGCGACCGTCCTCACGCCGTGGTCGGTGCCGAGGCCGACCATCGTGGACGCCAGTTCCCGGGCGTCCTCGATCGTCTTCATGAAGGCGCCGCTGCCCACCTTCACGTCCAGGACGAGGGAGCCGGTGCCTTCGGCGATCTTCTTCGACATGATCGAGGAGGCGATCAGCGGGATCGCCTCGACCGTGCCGGTCACGTCGCGCAGGGCGTACAGCTTCTTGTCCGCCGGGGCCAGGCCGTCGCCCGCCGCGCAGATCACGGCGCCGACGCCGTCCAGGACGTTCAGCATCTCCTCGTTGGAGAGCAGCGCGCGCCAGCCCGGGATCGACTCCAGCTTGTCGAGCGTGCCGCCGGTGTGGCCGAGGCCGCGGCCGGACAGCTGGGGGACGGCCGCGCCGCAGGCCGCGACGAGCGGGGCGAGCGGCAGGGTGATCTTGTCGCCGACGCCGCCCGTGGAGTGCTTGTCGGCGGTCGGGCGGGACAGGGACGAGAAGTCCATGCGCTCGCCGGAGGCGATCATCGCCGCCGTCCAGCGGGCGATCTCGCCGCGGTTCATCCCGTTGAGCAGGATCGCCATCGCGAGCGACGACATCTGCTCGTCGGCGACCTCGCCGCGCGTGTACGCGTCGATGACCCAGTCGATCTGCTCGTCGCTGAGCACCCCGCGGTCGCGCTTGGTGCGGATGACGGAGATGGCGTCCATGGCCATGTCGGGCTTCCTTACTTGGTGAGGTGGTCCGGTCCGAAGGCCTGCGGCAGCATCTCCGACAGGGGCAGGACCCCCGCCGGAGTCTGCAGCAGCAGGTCCGGGCCACCGAATTCGTACAGGAGCTGGCGGCAGCGGCCGCACGGCACGAGGATCTCGCCGTGGCCGTCGACGCAGACGAAGTGCGTCAGCCGGCCGCCGCCGGTCAGCTGCAGCTGGGAGACCAGGCCGCACTCGGCGCACAGGCCGATGCCGTAGCTGGCGTTCTCGACGTTGCAGCCGGTGACCGTGCGGCCGTCGTCGACCAGGGCGGCGGCACCGACCGCGTACCCGGAGTACGGGGCGTAGGCCCGGACCATGGCGTCCCGGGCCGCCCGGCGCAGCCCGTCCCAGTCGGCGCCGGTCACTTGCCCTGCCCCTTGCGGTACTGCATGCCGTCCGCCTTCGGCATCCGCAGCCGCTGCGCGGACAGGGCGAGGACGACGAGGGTGACGACGTACGGCGTGGCGGAGACGACCTGGTTGGGGACCTCGTCGGTGCCGGCGTACCAGGCGAAGACCAGGGCGCCGACGACGAGGGTGATCACCGCGTGGACGTACTTCTTGCGGACGGCCAACCAGATGGCGCCGGCGAGCAGCAGGAGGGCGCCGAGCAGCAGCAGGGCGTGGACGTTGGCGGAGCCGCCGCGCAGGTTGAGGCTGTCGGTGTAGCCGAACAGGCCGGCGCCGATGGCGAGGCCGCCCGGCATCCAGTTGCCGAAGATCATCGCGGCGAGGCCGATGTAGCCGCGGCCGCTGGTCTGGCCCTCCAGGTAGAAGGGGTTGGCCACGATGGAGAGGAAGACGCCGCCGAGGCCGGCCAGGCCGCCGGAGATGATCACGGCCAGGTACTTGTACTTGTAGACGTTGACGCCGAGGGACTCGGCGGCCACCGGGTTCTCGCCGCAGGAGCGCAGCCGCAGGCCGAAGGCCGTGCGCCACAGGATCCACCAGGTGGCGGGGACCAGCGCGACCGCGATCAGGGTCAGCCAGGAGACGTTGGTGACCAGGCCGCCGAGCAGGCCGGCGATGTCCGAGATCAGGAACCAGCCCTGGTCGTTGAGGGACTTCAGCCCGTCGGAGAGCCCGGGGATCGTGAAGTGGCCGAGGGAGTCGACCGGCGGGGACTGCTTGGCCGAGCCGCCCTGGTGGCCCTCGAAGGCGAGCGGGGCGAGGTAGCGGGTGGCGCCGAGGGCGAGGATGTTGATGGCCACACCGGAGACGATGTGGTTGACGTTGAAGGTGACGGTGACGATCGCGTGCAGCAGGCCGCCGAGCGCGCCGCCGACGATGCCGACCAGGACACCGGTCCACGGGCCCCACTGGAATCCGGCCCAGGCGCCGAACCAGGTGCCGAGGATCATCATGCCCTCGAGGCCGATGTTGACGACGCCCGCGCGCTCGGCCCACAGGCCGCCGAGACCGGCGAGGCCGATCGGCACGGCGAGCTGGAGCGCGGTGGACATCTGGCTGACGTTGGTGATGCCGTCGGCGCCGGTGATGATGCGGACGAGCGAGGTCAGCGCCAGGGCTCCGGCGATGACCAGCAGCAGCACGGGCCACGGCATGCGGCGGCCGGTCGGCGCCGCGGGCTGCAGCGTGGGCTGGTTGACGTCGGTCGCGGTGGTCATCGGCCAGCCACCTCCTTCGTGGTGTTGTTGTCGGCGCCGAGGACGTGACCGGCGGCCAGTTCGGCGCCGACCCGGCGCTGCTGGCGGCGCAGGCCCCACTCGCGGACGGCCTCGTAGGAGACGACGACCGAGAGGACGATCAGGCCCTGCATGATGACCGCGATCTCCTTGTCGTAGCCGTGGAAGTCCAGCTCGGGCGAGGCCTTGTCGAGCCAGGCCCACAGCAGGGCGGCGAAGGCGATGCCGACCGGGCTGTTGCGGCCGAGCAGGGCGATGCCGATGCCGAGGAAGCCGATGCCGGTGGGGAAGTTCAGGCTGTAGGTGTGGGTGTCGCCGAGCAGGATCGGCAGGCCCGCGAGTCCGGCGAGGCCGCCGGAGATCAGCATCGCGGTGAGCACCATCCGCTTGGGGTCGACGCCGCTGGCCGCGGCGGCGGACTCGGAGGCGCCGGAGGCGCGCAGGTCGAAGCCGAAGCGGGTGCGGTTGAGGACGACCCAGTAGCCGATGCCGAGCAGGACGGCGAGGATCACCAGGCCGTAGATCTCGCCGGCGGCGCCCATGTCGATGCCCGGGATCCAGCCGGACTCGTGCATCTCGCCGGTGGTGTTGTTGTTGCCGATCTTCACGCCGAAGACGTCCGGCAGCCACAGGTAGCCGATGACGGAGGTGGCGATGGCGTTGAGCATGATCGTCGCGACGACCTCGCTGACGCCCCGGGTGACCTTCAGGACACCGGCGATGCCGGACCAGAAGGCGCCGGTGAGGACGGCGGTCAGGAGCAGCAGCGGGATCTGCAGGAACGCCGGCAGGTTGGCGTGCGCGCCGACGATCGCGGCGATCATGGCGGCGAGCTGGTACTGGCCGTCGACGCCGATGTTGAACAGGTTCATCCGGAAGCCGATGGCGACCGCGAGGGCCGCGATGTAGTACATCGACGCCTGGTTGATGATCAGGACCTGGATGTCGGAGAACCCGGCCTGCTCGAACATCAGGGCGAACGGTTCGACCGGGTTCTTGCCCGAGGCGATCAGGACGATCGCGCTGAGCACGAAGGCCACGGCGAGCGCGATGACCGGACCGGCCACCGCGAGGAGCACGCGCTCCTTGTCGAACTTCTTCATCAGCGGGCCTCGTCTTCCGGAGACTCGGGAGACTTACGGGTCTCAGGGGTCTCAGGGGTCTCTTCGTGTTCCAGGTGACCGGTCGCGGCACCGGTCATCGCCGAGCCCAGTTCCTCGGGGGTGATGGTGGCCGGGTCGGCGTCCGCGACGAGCCTGCCGTCGTAGATCACGCGGAGGGTGTCGGACAGGCCGATCAGCTCGTCCAGGTCGGCGGAGATCAGCAGCACGGCCAGGCCCTCGCGGCGGGCCTCGCGGATGTGGTCCCAGATGGCCGCCTGCGCGCCGACGTCCACACCGCGGGTGGGGTGGGCGGCGATGAGGAAGCGCGGCTTGTGGCTCATCTCGCGGCCGACGATCAGCTTCTGCTGGTTGCCGCCGGAGAGGGAGGCGGCGGTGACGTCGATGCCGGGGGTGCGGACGTCGTACGTCTCGACGATCCGGCGGGTGTCCTGCTGGGCCGCCTTGGGGTCCAGCCAGACGCCCTTGGCGTTGGGCTTCTCGGTGACGTGGCCGAGGATGCGGTTCTCCCAGAGGGGGGCCTCCAGCAGCAGGCCGTGGCGGTGGCGGTCCTCGGGGATGTAGCCGATGCCCTGTTCGCGGCGCTTGCGGGTGGCCCAGGAGGTGATCTCCTCGTCGCCCAGCCGGATGGTGCCGGAGTCGGCGTGGCGCAGGCCGATGAGCGCGTCGACCAGTTCCGTCTGGCCGTTGCCCTCCACACCGGCGATGCCCAGGACCTCGCCCGCGTGGATGGTGAAGGTGACGTCGTCGAGCAGGGCCTTGCCGCCCGGGGCCGCCAGGCGCAGCTTGTCGACGGTGATGACCGGGCGCTCGGTGACCGTGGACTCGGCGGTCTCCGGTGTGGGCAGCTCGCTGCCGACCATCATCTCGGCGAGCTGGCGCGGGGTGGTCTCGGCAGGGACGGCCGTGCCGACCGTGGTGCCGCGGCGGATGACGGTGATGTCGTCGGCGACCGAGAGGACCTCGCCCAGCTTGTGGGAGATGAAGATGACGGACAGGCCCTCCGACTTCAGCTCGCGCAGGTTGTCGAAGAGGGCGTCCACCTCCTGCGGCACGAGGACGGCCGTCGGCTCGTCCAGGATCAGCGTGCGGGCGCCGCGGTAGAGGACCTTGAGGATCTCCACGCGCTGGCGGGCGGCGACGCCGAGCTCCTCGACCAGGACGTCGGGGCGGACGCCGAGGCCGTAGCGTTCGGAGATCTCCTTGATCTTGCGGCGGGCCTTGGCGCCGATGCCGTACAGCTTCTCGCTGCCGAGGACCACGTTCTCCAGCACCGTGAGGTTGTCGGCGAGCATGAAGTGCTGGTGGACCATGCCGATGCCGCGGGCGATGGCGTCGGCCGGCGAGTGGAAGCCGACCTTCTCGCCGTCGATCGCGATGGTGCCCTCGTCCGGCTTCTGCATGCCATAGAGGATCTTCATCAGCGTCGACTTGCCGGCGCCGTTCTCGCCGACGAGGGCGTGGACGGTGCCCTTGCGGACGGTGAGGTGGATGTCGTGGTTGGCCACGACGCCCGGGAAACGCTTCGTGATCCCGGCGAGCTCGACGGCGGTCACCGATTCGTTGACCGCCGCTCCGGCCGGAGGGCTGCTGGACGCGTTGATGGCGCACTCTCCTGGGGACGGGGGTCGTCTACGCGCGTAGCGCCCCTACGGCATCGAAAGGGGCGGCGCATCGCCACGACGGGGTACGGGGAGGCGGCCTCCCCGTACCCCGTCGAGCGGACGCAACCCCGTGGTTACACGCTGCTCAGGGTCTTGCTCTGGGTCAGCTGCTCTTGACCTTGATCTCGCCGCTGATGATCTTCTCCTTGGCCGCGGCGACGGCCTCCTGGACCGCCTTGTCGGCCTTGAACTTGGGGTTGGAGTCCGCGAGGCCGACCTCACCGGACTTCAGATCGCCCCTGACGATACCGGTCTCGGGCTTGCCGTCCTCGACCGACTTCGCGAGGTTGTAGACGGCCTTGGCGACGTCCTTCGTCGCCGACGTCAGGATGAACTCCTTGTACTTCGCGAGGGCTTCCTGCTTGTACTGGTCGGAGTCGACGCCGATCGCCCAGATCTTGTTGGCGGCGGCGGCCTCGATGACGCCCTGGCCGGACAGACCGGCGGCCGCGTAGACGACGTCGGCCTTCTTCTCGATCTGGCCCTCGGCGGCGGTCTTGCCCTTGTCCGGGCTGGAGAAGCCGCCCTCCTCGGCCGTCTGCGTCAGGTACTGCGACAGCACCTTGGCCTTGGGGTTGGTGTCCTTGACGCCCTGCTGGAAGCCGGCCTCGAACTTGTGGATGAGCGGCACGTCCACACCGCCCACGAAGCCGACGACGTTGGTCTTGGTGCTCTTGGCGGCGGCGACGCCGGCGAGGTAGGACGCCTCCTCCTCGGAGAAGACCAGGTCGGCCACGTTCTTGGCCTCGATGGTGGCGTCGTCCACGATGCCGAAGGTGGTGTCCGGGAACTTCTCGGCGGCGCTCTTCATGGCGGCGGCGTACGCGTAGCCGACGCCGATGACCGGGTTGTAGCCCTGCTTCGCCAGGGACTCCAGGCGCTGCTGCTTGTCGGCGTCCGTCTCGCCCTCGGTGGGCTCGATGTCGGCCGTCTCGTAGCCGAACTCCTTCTTCGCCTGCTCCAGGCCCGCGTACGCGGCGTCGTTGAAGGACTGGTCACCCTTGCCGCCGACGTCGTAGGCGATGGCCAGGCCCTTGTCGCCCTTCGACTCCGAGGACGACCCGGAGGTCGACGTACCACCGCAGGCAGCGAGGGCGAGGGCCAGGGAGGCGGTCGCTGCGCCTGCGACCGTGATCCGGGAAATCCGGCGCATGTCTGGTGCTCCTGTCGTACAAGCGCCGGACGGTTCGGCTTCGGCGCTGGCTTCGCCGCAGATTAACGCGCGTAGACCTGCCTGAAAACCCCTTCTGTCCACCTTGTTATCCGCCCGTGCCCAAGGCGCCGCGCGGGGCGGGCCGGGGCTTGCCGGACGCAAACGGCGCGTGGTCGGAGGGTGACGCGAAGGGCATGAACGCCGGAGCGGGCGGGCGCCTGCTCGGCGCCCGCCCGCTCCGCTCACGTTCCGTCGCGGGTCACTCGGTCTTGACCTTGATGGAGCCGTCGACGATGCCTTCCTTGGCCTTGGCCACGGCGTCCTGGGCGCCCGGGACCTCGGCGAACTTCGGGTTGCTGTCGGACAGGCCCACGCCGTCGGACTTCAGGTCGAAGGTCTGGGTGCCGGTCAGCGGCTTGCCGTCCTCGACCGACTTGGCCAGGGCGAACACCGCGCCGTTGATGTCCTTGAGCGCGGAGGTCAGGATGTAGTCCTTGTACGCCGCGAGGGCTTCCTGCTTGTACTGGTCGGAGTCGACGCCGATCGCCCAGACCTTCGCCTTGGCGGCGGCCTCGATCACGCCCTGGCCGGACAGGCCGGCCGCCTGGTAGACGACGTCGGCCTTCTTCTCGATCTGGCCCTCGGCGGCGGCCTTGCCCTTGTCCGGGCTGGAGAAGCCGCCCTCCTCCGCCGTCTGCGTCAGGTACTGCGAGATCACCTTCACCTTGGGGTTGGTGTCCGTGACGCCCTGCTTGTAGCCGGCCTCGAACTTGTGGATGAGCGGTACGTCCACACCGCCCACGAAGCCGACGACGTTGGTCTTGGTGGCCTTGGCGGCGGCGACGCCGGCGAGGTAGGACGCCTCGTTCTCGGCGAAGACGAGCGACGCCACGTTCTTGCCCTCGACCACGGAGTCCACGATGCCGAAGGTGGTGTCCGGGTACTTCTCGGCCACGGCCTTCATCGCCGGGCCGTAGGCGAATCCGACGCCGATGACCGGGTTGTAGCCCTGCTTGGCCAGCGAGGCCAGGCGCTGCTCCTTGTCGGCGTCCGTCTCGCCCTCGGTGGGCTCGATGTCGGCGGTCTTGTAGCCGAACTCCTTCTGGGCCCTCTGCAGGCCGGCGTACGCGGCGTCGTTGAACGACTGGTCGCCCCTGCCGCCGATGTCGTACGCGATGGCGAGGCCCTTGTCGTCCTTGGTGCCCTCGTCGCCGGTGTTGCTCTCGCTGCTGGTGCCTCCGCAGGCCGTGGCGGCGAGTGCGAGCGACGCGACCCCCACCGCGACGCGGGTCAGTCTCGATATCCGACGCATCTGAAGTTCCCCATTCTCCAAAGCCCCGCAGCGGGCGCTCGGTTCGGCGCACATTAACGCGCGTAGAAACTCCTGGGAACGGGGTTCCCCGGGGCCGTTACCCATTCGTGCCGCTGGCCGGTTACGCCCTTGTGAACCACCGGATCGAACGGGACCGAAAGGGGCGCTCGGGGCATGGTGCGGGCCTGCACCGCTCGCGCACCAGGCTGCTCCGACCACGCCCCGGCCGCAACCGGAACGGCCGGCGGGCCATCACGGCGGGAAGCCTGTCGCCGGACGGCGACGGTTGGTGCGGCCGGCGCGCGGTGTCGGCGGGCGCCGTCACGCGGTGATGATGAGCGCGGCCGTCACACGACGACGGGCGCGGCCCGTCACACGGCGACGACGAACACGACCGTCACACGGCTTCGACGAGCGGCGCGGCCCGTCACACGACGGCGGCAGGCGCGGGTGTCACAGGGCGACGGCGGGCTCGGCCCGTCACACCGCGTCGATGAGTGCGGACGCGGTGAAGAGTTCCACGCCGACGGTGATGGCGTGCTCGTCCACGTCGAAGTCGCCCTGGTGCAGGTCGCGGACCGTGCGCTCGCCGGGCGGGCGGACGCCGAGCCGGGCCATGGCGCCGGGCACCTGCTCCAGGTACCAGGAGAAGTCCTCGCCGCCGAGGCTCTGCTCGGTGTTCTCGACGGCGTCCGTGCCCCGCCGGGCGACCATGGCGGCCTGGAGCAGTTCGGTGCTGGTGACCTCGTTGACGACCGGGGGCACGCCGCGGACGTAGGTGATCTCGGACTTGGCCCGGTACAGGTTGGCGATCTCGTCGATGGCGCCGACGACCAGGTCGGGTGCCTGACGCCAGGCGTCGAGGTCGAGGCAGCGCACGGTCCCCGCGAGTTCGGCGTGCTGCGGGATGACGTTCGGGGCGTGGCCGGATTCGACCCGTCCCCATGTCATGACGAGCCCGCTGCGGCTGTCCACGCGCCGGGAGACGAGCGTGGGGACGTCGACGACCACGCGCGCGGCGGCGGTGACCAGGTCGGTCGTCAGGTGCGGTCGTGCTGTGTGTCCGCCGGGGCCGTTCAGGGCGATCTCCAGGCGGTCGCAGGCCGAGGTGATGGCACCGACCCGCAGACCGATCCTCCCGGCCTCCACCCGGGGGTCGCAGTGCACGGCCAGGATGCGGCGCACCCCGTCGAGCACGCCGCCGTCGATGGCGTCGGAGGCACCGCCGGGCAGCACCTCCTCCGCCGGCTGGAAGATCAGCCGCACCGGCCGGGGCAGCAGGCCCTGCTCGTGCAGGGCGGCGAGCACGAGTCCCGCCCCGAGGACGACGGTCGTGTGCACGTCGTGCCCGCAGGCGTGCGCCCGGTCCGGCACGGTCGACCGGTACGGGCAGTCGCTCTTGGTGTCCGGGATGGGCAGGGCGTCGATGTCGGCCCGCAGGGCGAGCATCCTCGGCCCGCCGGTCCACTGTCCCGACTCGGTGCCGATGTCGCAGACGAGTCCGGTCCCGATGGGGAGCACACGCGGCTTGAGGCCGGCCGCTTCGAGCCTTTCCTTGATCGCCGCGGTGGTGCGGAACTCCTGGTTGCCCAGCTCGGGGTGCATGTGCAGGTCGCGGCGGAAGGCGACGAGTTCGGCACGCAGTGCCTCCGGCAAGCTGCCGGGCAGCAGCGCTTCCCCTGACGTGTCGGCCTCGGACTCTCGGGACATCAGTTGCTTCACCCTCTGAAGGGTAGGACGCCGAGGCGGTCAACTGACCCACGATCAACAAAAGTTCAGCCCGTTAGGGGAAGAAAAGTTGGCCGTACGGCGCATGGCTCTCGACAGAGGTGGGTAAACTCGGATCCTTTTCGGCCCGGATCCGCGCTCTCCGTCCTCCTTGCTACTTTCACGGATACCACGCCCCGCCCGCCCCACGCGCCCGGGTCCACCACCCGGACGCGGGCACCCGGGCCCGATCCCCGTCAGGGGAGGGCGTCGAGTACGGCGGTGGCCAGTTCCACGGGGTCGCCCGAGGCCCTGACGGGGTAGGTGTTGCGCTGCCGGTTCCAGGCGTCCTCCAGTGCGAACCAGTCGATCGCGACCGGCTCCCGGCCGGTGGCCAGCGCGGTCTCCAGGGAGTCGAGGTATGTCGTCCAGCGCATCGCGTAGAAGTCGGAGACCAGGCCGGACCACTCCCTGTTGGCGTAGTCCCGCAGCCCTCCCTCGTCGCTTCCCGAGCGGTGGCCCCAGGTGGTGAGGATCGAGCGGGCGTCGAACTCGGCGGTGGCCCTCTCCGCCCTGGTGGCGCCCCAGGACCTGGCGTCCTCCAGCCAGGGACCGAGGAGGAAGCGGGTGTCGGTCGCGAGCAGGTCGTCCAGCAGGGCGAGGTCGCTCTTCCATTCGGCGGACAGCTCGCGGAACCGGGGCAGGTCCTTGGCGTCGTAGGCGGCCTTGATCTGCGGGAGCAGGGTCCGGCTGCGGTTGGTCAGGGCCTGGCGGGCGACGTCGACGAGGTCGAAGCGGTAGGCGTCGGTCGTGCGCAGGGCCGGTGCGACCTTCAGCAGCTCGACCAGCGCCCGGTGCACCGTGTCCGGGTCGTAGCGCATCGCGCCGGGACTCCAGGCGGCCGCCGAGGTGGCCGTCAGGTGGGGGCGGGCGGTGAAGAGGCTGTCCTGTGACTCGCTCCAGGTGCCGGACGGGGTGCTGTACGGGCCGCTGCGCAGCAGCTCCCACGCCTTCGCGGCGTGCGGGTCGCCGCCGCCGTAGCGGCGTTCCGCGTACTGGGCGAACCATGCCTGCTGGTCGACCGGGCCCGTCCGCCAGGCCAGTTCGGTGAACAGCTCGTAGGCCACGGGGTTGCCGCCGGTGCCCTCCGGGAGATAGGCGATGCCCTTCAGGGAGCTGCCGGGCTTGGTGCGCCACTCGTGGAAGCGTTCGGTCCAGACGCCGGTGTTGGCGCCGATGGTGGTGTGACCGCCGAAGTTGGGGATGGTGCCGAACGCGTAGGGCGCGCCGTGCCAGGCGGCCTCGCGGTCGAGGCCGTCGTAGCGGTCGGACAGGCCGTCGACGATCAGCAGCCTGCTCTTGTCGACGGCGTCGATGAGCTGCGTCGAGGGGTTCCGCTGCCAGCCGATCAGCGTCCAGACGGCACCGGGGTGCGCGGTCTGGAGGGCGTTCATCACGGCCCTGGCGGCGTCCGGGACGGGGACGTTCCCCGGCCGGCCGCCCTCGTGCAGCAGGTCCATCTTGTACATCGTGGAGTCGCCGAACAGTTCCCGCTGATGGCGGTAGAAGGAGGCGGCGACCTCGGGGAACACGTCGCTGCGCGGGTCGAGCCAGTCGGGCCGCTCGAAGCCGACCCAGTCGCCCTGCGGGACGACCGGTCCGGTGGGGTTCTTCTCCGTGAATCCCGGGGGCACGGTGCCGAAGTAGCCGGGCAGCACCGGGGTCATTCCCAGTTCGCGCAGCCGGTCCGCGATCCTGCGGCCGAGTTCGGCCCGGTCCTTCAGGAGCCGCTCGGAGACGGGGCCGCCGAAACCGGACATGTTCTGCATCAGCCACCACGGCTGGTGCGCCGGACCGGGGATCCACGACCTGAGCTCGTCCCCGGAGTAGCCGAACTCCTGGAAGGTCTCGTAGTAGACGGCGTCGGAGCCCATCTGGACGAAGACCTCGTTCACGCCGTGCAGGGCCAGCAGATCGATCTGCTTCTCGAAGGAGGCCCAGTCACGGTAGGCGCCGGAGTAGCCGTCGTCGGTGTCGTTGAGCGCGAAGCGGTGCGGTACCGACGCGTCCTTGCGGACGGTTCCGGCGGGCGCGGGCAGGGTCCGGGGCAGCCGTGCCGTGCTCGTTCCGGGCCAGCCGATGTCCACCTCGGCCGTGTACTTCAGGTACCAGTTGACGCCGCTGAGGATGACGGCGGGGCTGGTGCCCCGGACGCGTATGTCTCCGGCACGGCCGGAGACGGTGAAGTAGTCACCGGACTCGGGACGGCTCACCGGGACGAGAGTGAACTGCGAGACGTGATGCGGCAGCAGCCGGGCGAGCGCTGCCCTGGCGGCGGACGCGGTGAAGGCCGGCCGGCCCTCGGGAGCGGCCGTCGCGGTGGCGGGGGCGGGCATGAGGGGCGTGGCGAGAAGAGCGAGGACGGCTGCTGCGCAGAGGGCGGCCCAGGACCTGAGGCTTCTCACTGATCACCTCAATGGAGTCGTCGACGACACGTCGGTCCATTGGGCGGCGGCGACGTCCGGTCAGTCAAGACGCTCGACGCGCCGTTGCGGGAGGGGGGAACGGAACCGGACGGCCCGTGCCTGCCGGGCGCCCGGTCAGCCGCCGGCCGCGACCGCCGACAGCCGGTGGACGTCCCGTGCCGTTCCCGTCACGCCGGACAGGAAGCCGCGGGCCCGCGGGGAGGCGTGCTGGGTGAGCCAGGCGGGGTCGATGTCGCAGACGGCGATTCTCACCTCCGTGCCGGCCAGGGCCAGCGGGAGGGTGTGGACGACCGTGGACGGGAAGCTGAGGATGGTCCGGCCGATCGGGCCCCGGCGGGCGATCAGTTCCAGGGGCAGGTCGGGGCGGACGATCTGCAGGCCGGTCTCCACGGCCAGCCGGTGGAGTTTCTCGGCGCTCTCGCGGCGGTGCGCGAAGTAGCGGGTCGCGCCGTGGGTCTTCGCCAGGGCACGTACGGCGTCCAGGTAGCGGTCGCCGTCCACGACGCCCGTCTCCACCAGGGACGTGCCGACCATGTCGGCGCCCTTGGTGATGCGGGGCGGCCCGAAGCGGGCGCGGGTCCAGGCGAAGTCGTTCGCGGTGACCGTGACACCGTCCGGGGTCTCCTCGATCGGCATGGAGGAGAAGAGCGAGACGCGACGGCCGCCGGCCGGGGTCAGGCGGTGGCGTGCCGAGGCCGACACCGGGGCGAAGAGCAGGTCGCGGGGGCCGGGGCGGGTGCCCTTGCGGTGCCAGCGGACCAGGCGTTCGCCGCGGGCGAGCTGGGTGACGAACTCCATCGTGGCCGTGCCGTCGTCGACGACGACCAGGTCGCGGGCCCGGGTGATGGTGAGGAGCAGCTGGACGTAGCGGGAGAAGGGGTCGCCCAGGGCGATGCGGTCCGCGCGGCGGAGGGCGGACGCCAGGCCGCCGATCGTGCGGAAGGGCGCCGTGGCACCGCCCCGCGCCTCCTCCCAGCGGACCTCGTGGCCCTCCTGCCGGGCCAGTTCGGCCATGCGGCGCAGCTGGCCGCGGGTCATCGGGTCGACGGGTGACAGGACGACGAGGGTGAGCCCCGCGCCGGGCGCGTGCGTGTGCGCCCACTCGAGCACGTTCAGCAGCTGTACCGGGCTCTCGACGAAGGCGAGAGTGTGGGGGCCGGTATTCCCGGCGCGGGGGCTCATCGGCGTACGACCGTCCCGTCGGTGGGGGTGGTGGGGGGTGGGGTGGGTCAGACGGAGACCGGCTCGCCCGCCGCCGCGGCGATCTCCGCCTCGGCGACCACACCGGTGACGCGGCGCAGCTTCTTCATGGGGCCCAGCTCGGACTCGTAGACCTTCTTGACGCCGTCGCCGAGGGAGGCCTCGATGGTGCGGATGTCGCGGACGAGGCGCTGAAGGCCCTGCGGCTCGACGGAGGCGGCCTGGTCGGAGCCCCACATGGCGCGGTCGAGGGTGATGTGGCGCTCGACGAAGGTGGCGCCGAGGGCGACGGCGGCGAGCGTGGTCTGCAGGCCGGTCTCGTGGCCGGAGTAGCCGATCGGGACGTTCGGGTACTCCTGCTGGAGGGTGTTGATCACGCGGAGGTTCAGCTCCTCCGCCTTCGCCGGGTAGGTGGAGGTGGCGTGGCAGAGGAGGATGTTGTCGCTGCCCAGGACCTCGACGGCGTGGCGGATCTGCTTCGGGGTGGACATGCCGGTGGAGAGGATGACCGTGCGGCCCGTCGCGCGCAGGGCGCGCAGCAGCTCGTCGTCGGTGAGGGACGCGGAGGCCACCTTGTGGGCGGGGACGTCGAACTTCTCCAGGAAGGCGACGGCCTCGGTGTCCCACGGGGAGGCGAACCAGGCGATGTTCTTGGACTTGCAGTACTCGTCGATCTGGCGGTACTCGTCCTCGCCGAACTCCACGCGGTGGCGGTAGTCGATGTACGTCATCCGGCCCCAGGGGGTGTCGCGCTCGATGTCCCACTGGTCGCGCGGCGTGCAGATCTCGGGGGTGCGCTTCTGGAACTTGACCGCGTCGCAGCCGGCCTCGGCGGCCACGTCGATCAGCTTGAAGGCGTTGTCGAGGTCGCCGTTGTGGTTGATGCCGATCTCGCCGGTGATGTAGACGGGGCGGCCGGGGCCGGCCTCGCGCGTGCCGAACGTGCGGATGCGGGAGTTGGTGCTCATGGCGGGGGATTTCCTTACCTGGACTGGGTGCTGGTGGGGGTTCGGGGGGAGTCGAGCGAGGGGCCGAGGATCCAGCCGGCGATCTCCCGGATCGCGCCCTCGCCGCCGGGGACGGTGGTGACGGCGCGGGCGGCCGCGCGTACGACGTCGTGGGCGCCGGCGACGGCCACGGGCCAGCCGACGAGGGCGAAGCACGGGAGGTCGTTGACGTCGTTGCCGACGTAGAGCACGCGCTCGGGCGCGATGCCCTGCTCCTCGCACCACTGCTTGAGGGCGAGGTCCTTGCGGTCGATGCCGTGCAGCACCGGGAGCTTCAGCTTCCGGGCGCGGGCGGCGACGACCGGGTTCTGTTCCGTGGACAGGATCAGCATCGCCAGGCCGCTGCGGCGCAGGGCGGCGATGCCGAGTCCGTCGCCGCGGTGCACGGAGACGAACTCCCGTCCGTCGGAGTCGATCAGCACCCGGTCGTCGGTCTGGGTGCCGTCGAAGTCGAGGACGACCGCGTCGATGTCGGCGGCGGTCGGGAGGGCGCCGGGGCGCGCCGAGTCGAAGAGGGGCGCGAGGGCGCGGGCCCGGGCCAGGTCGTGCGGGTCGTCGATCTCCAGGACGCGGGCCGGGTCGGTGCGGACGAGTTCGGTGCGGCCGAAGAAGCGGTGGCCGTGGGTGCGGAAGCCCGCGGCGTCCATGGCGTAGGCGGCGCCGGTCTCCAGCAGGTCCTGGGGGCGGTCCTGGCGGCGGGGGCGGTAGGACTTGTCGTGGTTGACGCCGTGGCCGCCCTCGGTCGCGTCGTCCGCGTCGCGCCACACGAAGCCGTGGAACGGTGCCACCGTGACGGCCGTGTCCGCGCCGTTCTCGACGACCGCGGCGGCCACCCCGTCGACGTCCTCGCGGACCAGGAAGGGGCTGGTGCACTGCACGAGCAGCACCACGTCGACGGCCGCGCTGTGCAGGGCCTCGTGGACGTCCATGGCGTGCAGCACGGCCGCCTCGGAGGTCGCCGTGTCCCCGGCGATGGCGGCCGGCCGCAGCACGACCTCGGCGCCCGCCTCCCGGGCCGCCGCCGCGATGGCGCGGTCGTCGGTGGAGACCACCACGTCCGTCACCAGGCGGGTGGCACGGCATTCGCGCACCGCGCGGGCCACGAGGGGCACGCCGCCCACGGGCGCGAGGTTCTTCGCGGGGACGCCCTTGGAGCCGCCGCGCGCGGGGATCACGGCGAGCACGCGGCGCACCGCCGGGCCCAGGTCCGCTTCCGGGTCGGTCATGGGATCTGCTCCTTGCGCAGGTATGGCGGGGATCGGGGCGGTCGGCGCGGGAAGAGGGGTGGTCACAGTTCCCCCATGCGCCTGATCACCGGTGCCACCCGCTGCACGCCGTGCCGGTAGGCGCCACGCGCGGCTCGGCGGACGATCTGCCGGACGGCACCGGGTTCCCGGTCGGCGGCGGGCGCGCCGGGCAGCGGGGTGCCGTCCGGGCCGAGGTGGTGGCGGGCGAGGATGCCGGGCAGGTAGCCGGGAGCGGTGACGGGTGTGTAGTACGGGGTGAGCGGGGGCAGGCCGCCGGGCCGCCGGAGGAGTTCGGTGATGCGCCGGCGGGCCGCGTCGAAGGCGGTCGCGTAGCCGCCGCCGGCGGCGACGCCCTGCCGGGCGACCCACTCGGGGTCGGGCACCGGGCGGTGGCCGTCGTCGAGCTGGTCCCAGGAGGCGAGGCAGCCGGAGCCGACGAAGTGGTGGTTGCCGAGGGCCTCGCGCACGCCGAGGTCGGTGAGGACGACCGTGGGGATACGGCGGTGCAGGGCCTCCAGGGCGGCCGTGGAGCTGACGGTCACCAGCAGGTCGGTGCGGTCGAGGACCTCGCCCATGTGCCCGTAGACCAGGCGGAAGTTGGACGGCGGGTCGGCCTTCTGCACCAGCTTCTGGTAGGGCAGCTCCTCGATGTGCGTGGTGTGTTCGCCGGGCTTGGAGCGCAGCTTGAGCAGCACTTCGCGCTCGGGGTGCCGGCGGGCGTGCCGGATGAGCCGGTCCAGCAGGTAGGTGCGGTCCCTGCGGTTGTCCGGCACGGACGGCTGGGCCGCGAAGACGACCGTGTACGGGTCGTGGTCGCCGGTGTGCTCGGCGCCGCCGAGGAAGGGCAGCGCGACCTCCGTCACCGCCGAGGCGTCGGCGCCGACCCCCTCGTACACCGCCCGGAAACGGTCGGCGTCCTGACGGGAGTTGGCGAGGACGAGGTCGGCGCCGTGCCGCAGGAGGAGGCCGTCGGCGAGCTTCTCGTAGACGACGCCGACGTAGCCGGTGACGACGACGGGGCGGTCGGCGCGGTCCTCCCAGACCCGCTTCAGGCCGTGCAGCACGGCCTGGACGCCGCCGCCGACCAGGGCGAGGACGAGGACGTCGTACGGTTCCTCGGCCATCGCGCGCAGGAACTCGACGGCGGTCACCTCGCGCAGGGAGTCCGCGTCGACGCCGACCTCCTGCAGCTGGCGGGCGGTGGGGGTGGCGCGGCCCCGCAGGAGGTAGCCGTCCAGGTGGATGTCCGAATCGTTCGGTGCGATACGGTTCGCGGTGAGCGCGCCCCATTTCCACCGGGTGTCGGAGTCCGCGAGGACGGCCACTCGCAGGGCCTTCGTTGCACTTGCTGGCACGCCGAAGACGCTAGGAAGCCATTTCTAGGAACCGCCCAACCGGAATCCAACAAACGGTGAACAGCACACCGCCGAACGGCGAATCGGGTCGCCGGACGCCGGGAAAAGCGTTCGCTTCACGGCTTCGCCACGCCTCGTTCACCTCGCATCAAGCCACAGGTAAAACCGAATGCCGGGCCGCCGCCTAACGTCCCTCACGTGCTCAAGCTCTCCGTCATCGTGCCGTTCTACAACGTGCGGCAATACGCACCCGACACCCTGCGGAGTCTGCGCGCGAACGCGCGGGAAGACTTCGAATTCATTCTCGTCGACGACTGCTCGACCGACGGGACCGTGGACATTCTCGCGCGCGCGGAGCGCGAGCTGCCGGGGGCGGTGCTGCTCAGACACGAGCGGAACGGCGGCCTGGCGACCGCCCGCAACACCGGCATCGACCGGGCCCGTGGCGAGTACCTGACCTTCCTGGACGGCGACGACTGGCTCGCGCCCGGCTACTACCCCCGGCTGGTCGCCGCCATCGAGGAGCTGGGCTGCGACTTCGTGCGCACCGACCACGTGCAGTGCACGGCGCGGGCCCGCACCGTGCACCGGGCGCCGCACGGCCGGCGCAACGTCCGGCTGCGTCCGCGCGACGCGATCCTGCCCGCCCACCGGTCCACCTCCGTCGACTACCCCTACGCCTGGGCCGGCGTCTACCACCGCCGGCTGGTCGAGCGGGGCCTGCTGCACTTCACCGACGGGCTGCGCACGGCCGAGGACCGGCCGTGGATCTGGAAGCTGCACCGGGAGGCGGAGTCCTTCGCGGTGACCGGGCTGCTCGGGGTCTTCTACCGGCGCGGGGTGGCGTCCTCGCTCACCCAGATCGGGGACGTGCGGCAGCTCGACTTCATCCGTGCCTTCGACGAGGTCGTCGCGGGGGCCGCCGAGGACCCCGACGCCGCGGACCTGCTGCCGAAGGCCGTGCGCACGTACTGCGCGATCATCTCCCACCATCTCGGTTCCATCGAAAGGTTCGAGCCCGCCGTGGCACGGAAACTCAAGGCGATGAGCGCCGCCGCGCTGCGGCGGATGCCGCAGGACGCGCTCGACCAGGTGCTCGGCTCGATGGACGCCGAGCGCGCCACGCGGCTGCGCCGGCTGCGCCGCCGTCCGGTGCCGGCCGCGGAGGTGGCCGCGTGACCACGCAGATCTTCATGGCGTCGACGCTGTACGGCACGGCCACGCTCGCCGCGGCCCTCGACGCGGGCTGCTTCGCCCCGGCCGACCGGCGGATCCTGCTGGTCTCCAACAACGCGGCGACGCCCGAGACGACGCCGTCCGTGGACGAGATGCCCGGCTTCGAGCGGCTGCGGTCGCGGTTCGACGACGTGGTGTCGTGGAACGAGGCGATCTTCCCCTTCCATCCGGGCGGCTGGTCGCCGCGGGTGGAGGACGTGCCCCTGTGGGAGCGGTATCTGCGGCTGGCCTGGGGACTCGGCGACGACGACGTGGCACTCGCCGTGGAGTCGATCCAGGTGCACCCGGCGCTCGGGGTGGCGCAGATCTTCACCGACGCGCCGCTCACCGTCTACGCGGACGGCCTGATGAGCTACGGCCCCACCCGCAACAAGCTCGATCCGCTGGTCGGCACGCGGGTGGAGCGGCTGCTCCACCTGGACCTGGTGCCGGGGCTGAGGCCGCTGCTGCTGACCGAGTTCGGCGTCGCACCGGAGACCGTGCCGACCACCGCGTTCACCAAGGTGCTGGCCGAGCTGGCGGACACCGGCACCGGTCTGCCGGACGCCGAGGAGCCGGCGCTGCTGCTCGGCCAGTACCTGTCGGCCCTGGGCATCCTCTCCGCCGAGGAGGAGGAGGGGCTGCACGTGCGGATGCTGACGGGGGCCGTCGGGCTCGGTCACACCCGGGTGGTGTTCAAGCCGCACCCGACGGCACCGGCCCGCTTCGCCCGCACCCTGGAGCAGGAGGCGGAGAAGCTGGGCGTCGAGCTCACGGTGCTGGACACGCCGGTCCTGGCGGAGGTGCTGTACCAGCGGATGCGCCCGGCGCTGGTCGTCGGCTGCTTCTCGACCGCCCTGCTCACCGCGTCCGCGCTGTACGGGCTGCCGGTCGCCCGGGTGGGCACCGACCTGCTGCTGGACCGGCTGACGCCGTACGAGAACAGCAACCGCGTCCCCGTGACCATCGTCGACGCGCTGCTGCCCGAGCCGGCCGACGCCGCCGCGGTCGCCGAGGGGCGGCGGGGCCTGGACACCGACGCCCTCGCCGCGCTGGTGCGGGCCGTCGGGTTCGCGATGCAGCCGAAGATCCTGCCGGAGCTGCGGCCGGCGGCCGAGGAGTACCTGCGGAGCAGTCTGAACGCGCGCACCCGGCGGTACTTCAAGAAGCGGCGGCTCACCTCACTGGGCCTGCCCGGCGGCATTCCGGAGCGGCTGGCATTCCTCCCGCACAATTCCACGGCACGCAAGGTGGTACGGCGGGCGCGGGCCATTCGGCGCTCGATCAAACGATGAGGTAATTCCCGGTGTCGGGAACATGAACGCGGAGTTCGTCATCGACCAGCCCGCTCTCCGTTCATTTTCCCTTCACCCATTCGTCGTCACTCCTCATGCGATGATCCCCCAGGGAAATCTCCTCGGAAAAACCACATCTCTGTGCATCTGTGCATCTTGCATCACAGACCCTTTGGACTGGGCTGGTTGTCTATGCGTATCGCCGTCTTCATCGAGAACCGCAACGGTGTCGGTCTCACCGCACGGATCATGAACGCCCCCGGCGCACGGGAGCACACCTTCCTGCCGGTCACCGCCGACCTCGACGGAGACGTGGGGCGGTGGATCGAGGAGGAGGCCTCGGCCCGGCTCGACGGCACGCGGGTGCGCAATCTCTTCCGGGAGGAGGAGACGCTGGCGCACGCGCAGTTCCTGGAGGAGACGGGCCCCCGAATATCGGAGTTCGTGCGGGCCGAGGCCGTCGACCGGCTGATCCTCTTCAATGACCAGTCGCAGCGCGGCAGCAGGGTCGCCCGCGCCCTCACCGGCACGCTGCCGGTGGTCCTGGTCCAGGACGGCCACCTCGACTTCCACTACAAGAGACTCAGACCCGGCCTGCGCGACCAGAACTGGTACTACGGGTCCTCCAACCCCGCCGCCGTGTGCGTCTGGGGACCGGCCACCGCCCACCACCTGCTGTACCGCACGGCGGACGCGGACCCGGCCGTCCACATCACCGGCGCCCTCGGCCACAGCGACGACCCGGACCTGGTGCGGGCCGCGCACAATCCCGCGCCGCGTCCGGCGCGCACCTCCCGCGACCCGCTGCGGATCATCGTCCTCGACCAGCCGCTGGGCGACCAGCGCAAACTGGCGGCCGGTCAGCACCGCGAGTACCTGCGGGCGGCCTGCGAGGCGCTCGCCGAGTTCGGCGAGGTCGCGGTCAAGCCGCACCCCTCGACCCTGTCCGGGCACCTGAGGTGGCTGGAGGGCCTGCCCGGGATCACCGTCCTCGACGAGTCGGCACTGCTGGACGCGGCCGGCCTGGAGTCCTACGACCTGGCCGTCACCTTCTTCTCCACGACCTATCTGCAGACCCTGCGGGCCGGCGTCCCGCTGGTGCTGTTCAGCCCGCCGCCGCTGAACATCGTCTTCCCGGCCGTCAACCACGCGCTGCTGCGCAACGTCGGCAGCGTCGGAGAACTCGCCGACGTGGCGGGCCAGCTGCACCGCACGGGCAAGTTCGCGGGCAACAACACCGGCGAGCCGCTGACCCACTTCCTCACCTTCCGCGAAGACGTGGCCGAGCGGATCCTCACGGTGGTGGAGGAGGCCGAGGTCCGCGAACCCCGCGCTGCCTCCGAGTCCGCCGGGGCCGTGCCCGCGCGGTCCGGCACCCGCGCCGAGCGCGCCCTGCGGGCCGTACGGGACCGGCAGACGCCGCCGCGCTCACTGGCCGTGCTCGGCCTCGGCTTCGGCTACGTCACCGGTGTGGCGATCCCCGTCCTGACGTACACGCAGGCACTGCTCGCGCACTCCCCCGTGGACATCCGCTACATCGACCTGAGCGCCTACTGCCGCACCGAGGACGTCCTGGACGCGCTGAAGGACATCGACGTCGTCCTCGTCAACAGCCTGGCACCGTTGTGGCGTTCGGCCATCGGCAACGAACTGCTGGGCGAACTGGTGTCCGACGACCGGAAAGTCTTCCTGTACGCGCACGAGACCGAGCACGTCATGGCCTACGAGGCCGAGCACCACACCCTGCGCCACAAGGAGATGCTCCGGCTGCTGCCGCAGCTCCAGGTGCTGTGCGTGTCGACGGCCCAGGCCGACATGTTCCGCGGGCTCGGCGTCACCGATCCCGTCGTCGTCTACAACACCGTCCCGCAGGACGCCCACCGGGTACGGGCGCGGGCCGTCCCCGGCGCGGAGCCGCGGATCGTGATGGTCGGCTCCATGCAGGACCGCAAGGGCCTCGACATCTTCTCCCGGGTCGCCGAGCTGGCGCACGCCGAGGGACTGCCGTGGCGGTTCGCGTGGATCGGCCACCGCACCCCGCGGATCGCCTCCTCCACGCTGATCTCCGACCGGGTGACCTGGATGGGCGCGCTGTCGCGTGCGCGGGTCCGCGAGGAACTCGCCGCGTCGGACGTCTTCTTCCTCTCCTCCGTCGACGACCCGATGCCGCTGTCCGTGGTCGAGGCGGTCCAGCAGCGGCTGCGGGTGGTCACCTACCGGCGGGTGGGCTCCCACGAGGTGCTGGACGGGGTGCCCGGCTACCGGTCCTTCGCCGACTACACGCCGAGGGCGGCGTTCGAGGCACTGCGGGCCGTGCTCGGCGAGCGGGTCTCGGAGGACGACTACCGGGAGGTCGAGGAACTCTTCGACATCCCCGCGTTCACCGCGCGGATGACGGCGGCGCTGGGCCTGCCCGGGCCGGGTGACATGCCGCACCGGCAGGACGCCGCTGCCGCGGAGGCCGGCGAGGCGGCGGACGACGGCGGTCCCGAAGAGCTGCGGGCGGTGATCCCGCAGCAGATCCGGCACCTCAACGAGGACTTCAAGCGCCACGTCAGGACGGGCAACGTCGAGGACGCCCTGCGCGTGGGCACCGAGATCCTGCGCCGCCGGCAGCCGGTGGACGTACTGATCGGCATGGCCGAGCTGCGCGCCGCCCGGGGCCAGGCCAAGGAGGCGTGCCAGCTGCTGGCCGCGGCGGCGATCGCCGGCGGCGACCGGGGCCGGGTGTGGTCGGAGATCTCCCGGGTGGCGGCCCTGCTCGGTGCGCGCGGACGCGCCATCCGGCAGCTGGCCCGCAAGGAGTCGGTCAGGGCACAGGTGACCCACCACTCGGCACGGCTGCGCAAGGGGGACTGAGCGGCGGCCGGCCGGGGGGCGCGACGGCGGCCGGCGGGGGCGCGACGGCGGCCGCCCCCGGCCCGACACCCGGAGTTCCGCAGAAGTTCCCCTGATGGCCCGCTCAGTTGTTCTTCTCCTGGGCGGGCCCTTGCCTAGCCTTTGCCCCACCCACCCCACGCATGTTCCTCGTACTCACGTTCAACTCCGTGACGGATTGAGGTCCTTGGTCCATGAACAGCCGTTCCCTGCTCCGCAGTTCGGTTTCCCGGCGTCTGCTGCGCCCGGTCGCCGACCTCATCGACCAGCGCATCGAGCGGCAGGTCCGCTCGGCGGTCCGGCGCGCCACCGACCGGGGGGCGGCGGGCGGCTCGGGCAGCGAGCAGCTGGTGCGTGACGTCGAGCTGCTGCAGCGCCGGCAGCTCACCTTCGAACTGCTCCTCGGTCCCCGCGGGCGCGGTATCTCCCGCATGGTGGCCGAGGCCCCGCTGGAGCGCCTGTACGCCGAGGTCGCGGCCCTGTCCGGCGACCGTGACGCGGCGGTGCGCAACGTCGCCGCCGCCTTCCGGCTGCTCGTGGCGCTGGAGTCGCTGGGCGTGGGCCGGATCGCGGGCGGCACCATGAACATCTGCGGCAAGCTCGGCACGATCCCGCTGCTCGACCCGCCGAACGACGAGATCCTGGAGATCGGCACGCTGTACGGCATGTTCTCCGCCGGGCTCGTGCGGATGATGGAGCGCGACGGCCGCAGCCCGAGCCTGACCATCGTCGACCCCTTCGCCGGCGTGCAGCTCCAGCCCGGCACGGAGCAGCGCCCCGACCCCACCGGGGCCCCGGTCGACGAGCACGCCGTCCGCACCAACCTCGGCCTCGCCGGTCCGGCGGGGGCCGCGGCGCGGATCCAGCAGGGCTTCTCCGAGGACCCCGAGACCCGGGCGGCCGTCTCCGACCGCCGTTACGGCGTGATCGTCGTGGACGGCGACCACTCGGCCAAGGGCGTCGCCCAGGACCTGGAGTGGGCCGAGGAGATCGCCGCGCCCGGCGCGGTCGTCGTGCTGGACGACTACGGCGACCCGCACTGGCCGGGCATCAAGAACGCCCTGGACGACCACCTGAAGGGCGACACCCGCTTCACGTACCTGGGCAAGGCGGCCCACTCGGCGTACCTGCGGGCGTCCTGAGCACCGACACCGACCGGAGAGCGGTCTAAGGAGAAGTACGAACGTGACCGAGACGGTCGTGAGCACGTCGACAGCGCGGCCCGGGACGCCCACGGCGGCCCCCTCCCCGCCCGCACCGGCACCGGGGGCCCCGAAGGCCGGCCCGGGCGGACGGCTGCGGGCCCTGGACGGGCTGCGGCTGGTGGCCGCGCTGATGGTGGCGGCGTACCACTACGGCGGACGCGGCGGGTACGTCACCGACGCCTGGGGCAGCTCGCCGAAGTTCCAGTTCCCGACGCTGCACACGCTGTTCGCCTACGGCTGCCTCGGTGTCCAGGTCTTCTTCGTGATCAGCGGGTTCGTGATCTGCCTGAGCGGCTGGGGGCGGTCCCTGACGTCGTTCTTCGCCTCCCGCGTGTCCCGGCTGATGCCGGCCTACTGGGTGGCGGTCGTCCTGGTCACGGCGGTGTTCGCGCTTCCGGTGGTCGCCTACGACGCGGTGTCGCCGAGCGATGCCCTGGTCAACCTGACGATGCTGCAGCAGCCACTGGGCGCGGACCGGGTGCTGGGCGTGTGCTGGACGCTGTGGGTGGAGGTGCGCTTCTACGCGCTGTTCGCGCTGTGCGTCGTCCTGCCCGGCGCGAACCGCCGGCGCGTCGTGCTGTTCTGCGCCGGCTGGCTGCTGGCGGCGGCGCTCGCGCAGGCCGCGCACGAGCCGCTGCTCGACCTGGTGCTGATGCCGGAGTACGCCCCGTTCTTCGTCGGCGGCATCGGCCTGTACCTCGTCCACCGCGACCGGCGGGACGCCCACGCGTGGGGCATCACGGCGGTGAGCTTCCTGATCGGGCAGCACTACGCGGTGGGCGAGCTGTGGAACGCCTCCGACCCGAACGCCTTCGCGCACCGCACCACGTTCGGCATCGTCCTCGTCGTCGCCTTCGGTTTCGTGGCGGTGGCGGCGATCGCGCTGGGCTGGCTGAGCCGGGTGAACTGGCGCTGGCTGACGGTGGCCGGGGCGCTGACGTACCCCTTCTACCTGGTCCACGAGCATCTGGGCTGGGTGGTGATCCGTGCCCTGCACCGGGGTCTGCACGTGCCGTCGGCGGCGACCTTCGCACTGACGGTGGCCGCGATGCTGGTGCTGGCCTGGCTGCTGCACCGGTTCGTCGAGAAGCCGCTGACGCCGCGGCTGCGGACGGTGCTGTCCCGGACACGTTGAGCGAATCGTGCGATATTCCGCCCAGAAGATTGCGCGCGCTGACCGCTTTCCGGCCATGAAGCGGGCATGCTCGCTTCATGGCGACTGCGCAAGCTACGCACAAGGACCCCAGTGAGCTGAACGACGTCCCGGGCTGGTTCTGGCCGCTCGACCAGGTGCTGTTCTCCTGGTTCCTGGACTGGCAGGAGTCGCGGGAGATCCGCGGCGACCTGCTGGAGCTGGGCGCCTACATGGGCAAGAGCGCGATCCTGTTGGGCCACCACCTGCGGGACGGCGAGAGACTGACCGTCTGCGACCTGTTCGGGACCGATGCGCCGGACGAGGCGAACCGGGCCGAGCTGGCGCGGTCGTACTCCTCGCTCACCCGGCAGGCGTTCGAACGCAACTACCTCACCTTCCACGACACCCTGCCGACGATCGTCCAGGCCCCCAGCTCCGCGATCGTCGACGAGGTCGCTCCCGGCACCTGCCGGTTCGTCCACATCGACGCCTCTCACCTGTACGAGCACGTCCAGGGCGACATCGGCGCGGCCCGCGACCTGCTGCTGCCCGACGGCATCGTCGTGCTCGACGACTTCCGCACCGAGCACACCCCGGGTGTCGCCGTCGCCGCCTGGGAGGCCGTGCTCAACCGGGGGCTGCGTCCCGTCTGCCTGAGCAGCCAGAAGCTGTACGGCACCTGGGGCGATCCCGAGCCGGTGCAGGAACGATTGCTCGCCGCGCTGCGCGAGCGCGACGACTGCGGGGTGACCGTGGAGCGGGCCGCCGGGCACCGGCTGGTCCGGGCCCGCGCCAAGGCGCAGGGGATGCGGCCGCCGTCGCTGCCCCGCTCGCGACGGCCCGCGGCACCGGCGGCCGCCACCGGCCCCGGACCGGACCGGGGTTCGGGCGCGGCTGCGTCCGGCGCCCCGGCGCGGCCGGCCGGGGCGAAGGCGACCGGTCCGGCGCGGCCGCCGGCTCCCCGGGCCCGCGCCCGCCGTCTCGCCCTGGACCTGCTGCCGCCGGTCGTCACCCGGGCCGTGCGCCGGTACCGGGCGGAGCAGCGGGCCCGGGCGGCCCAGGGGACTCGGCCGAGGCCGTAACAGGCCGCCCGCTAGGCGCTCGCCAGCGACAGCTTCACCGCGAAGCCGAGGAACAGCGCGCCCGCGGCCGAGGTGGCGCCGGCCGCCAGCCGCCGCCTGCGGCGGAAGGCTTCGGCCAGGCGGGTGCCGCCGAATATCAGCAGCGACAGGTAGAGGAAGCTGGCCGTCTGGAGCAGGGCGCCGAGCACGACGAAGGAGAGCGCGGGGTAGGCGTAGCCCGGGTCGACGAACTGCACGAAGAAGGAGATCAGGAAGAGGATCGCCTTCGGGTTGAACAGCGACACCACCAGGGCGCGCCGGTAGGGGTGTTCCCCGCCGGACGGGGCGGCGGCCGGCGTCTCGGCCGCCGCCCTCTCGCCCCGCGCCTTCCACATGCTCCACGCCGAGCGCAGCATCCCGTACGCCATCCACGCGAGGTAGGCGGCACCGGCGTACTTCACCACCAGGAACAGCAGCGGCGTCGTGGTGAGCACGGAGGCCGCGCCGAGCGCCGCCAGCGTCATCAGGATCGTGTCCCCGGTGAAGACACCGGCCGCCGCCGCGTAGCCGGTGCGCACGCCCTTGCGGGCGGCTACGGAGAGGACGTAGAGGGAGTTGGGCCCGGGAAGCAGGACGATGAGGACGAGTCCTGCCAGGTAGGTGGGAAGGTCGATCACGCCGAACATGGAGGGAGTTTCGCACGGGGGTACGACACTCCGCGCCGGTGTTTCAGCCGTCGAGAAGCGTGTCCACGGAGAGCTCGACGCGCACACTGACTGACTCGGGCACGGCCACGTCCTGGCCGCGCTTGAAACGCTGAGGGTCGGGGTACTTGCCGTCGGCCGGTTCGGTGTAGAGCAGGACCTCGTCGTGCTTGCGGTCCACGATCAGGTAGGCCGGGATGCCGGCCTGGGCGTAACACTCGACCTTGGGGCCGAGGTCGTCGGACCAGTTGGACGAGGTGATCTCGACGACCAGGCGGAAGACGTTCGGCGCGTAGTAGTTCTTGGTGACGTGGGCGTCGCGGAAGTCCTCGTCGACGACGGAGAAATCAGGGATCGCGAAGTCCGCCGGCAATGTCGGCAGCCAGAGCCCGACCCCCTGGACGTACTCCTGCCCGGTCTCAACGATCCCGGCACGGTCGAACGCCCTGCCGAGTTTGGTCAGTGCGAGCTGATGCGAGCCGTCCGGCGGCGGTGTCACAGTGAGCCTCCCCTGGAGAATCTCCACGCGGTGGCCAGGCAGTGCACGGGCGAGCTGGTCGGCAGCCTCGCCCAGGGTCAGCTCCTGCTGCAGTACGGCCATGGCGTCCTCCTTTTCGGGGCCCACTCTCCACGAGAGTAACCGGGGACGGACGGCTTCCGCCCGCGATCACTCATACGGGGTAACCCTCCAGGTCAGAAGGCGTCCGAGGGCACGTACGTGCCCCACACCTCCCGCAGGGCGTTGCACACCTCGCCCACGGTGGCGCGGGCGCGCAGGGCGTCCTTCATGGGGTAGAGGACGTTGTCCTCGCCCTCGGCGGCCTTCTTCAGGGCGGCCAGGGCGGTGTCCACCGCCGGCTGGTCGCGCTCCGCGCGGAGTTTGGCGAGGCGTTCGGCCTGCTGGGCCTCGATGGCGGGGTCGACGCGCAGCGGCTCGTAGGGCTCCTCCTCGTCGAGCTGGAAGCGGTTGACGCCGACGACGACCCGGTCGCCGGAGTCGGTCTCCTGGGCGATGCGGTAGGCGTTGCGCTCGATCTCGCTCTTCTGGAACCCGTGCTCGATGGCGTTGACCGCGCCGCCCAGGTCCTCGACCTTGCCCATCAGCTCCAGCGCCGCGGCCTCGACGTCGTCCGTCATCTTCTCGATCACGTACGAGCCGGCGAAGGGGTCGACGGTCGCGGTCACGTCCGTCTCGTAGGCCAGGACCTGCTGGGTACGCAGCGCGAGGCGGGCGCTCTTGTCGGTGGGCAGGGCGATGGCTTCGTCGAAGGAGTTGGTGTGCAGCGACTGGGTGCCGCCGAGGACCGCCGCCAGGCCCTGGACCGCCACGCGGACCAGGTTCACCTCGGGCTGCTGCGCGGTCAGCTGCACCCCGGCCGTCTGGGTGTGGAAGCGCAGCATCAGCGACTTGGGGTTCTTCGCGCCGAACTCCTCCTTCATCACCCGCGCCCAGATCCGGCGGGCCGCGCGGAACTTGGCGACCTCCTCCAGGATCGTGGTGCGGGCCACGAAGAAGAACGACAGGCGCGGGGCGAAGTCGTCGACGTCCATGCCGGCCGCGACCGCCGTGCGCACGTACTCGATGCCGTCGGCGAGCGTGAACGCGATCTCCTGCGCGGGCGAGGCGCCCGCCTCCGCCATGTGGTAGCCGGAGATCGAGATGGTGTTCCACTTCGGGATCTCGGCACGGCAGTACTTGAAGATGTCCGCGATCAGCCGCAGCGACGGCTTGGGCGGGAAGATGTACGTCCCGCGCGCGATGTACTCCTTCAGCACGTCGTTCTGGATGGTGCCGGTCAGCTTGTCCGCCGGCACCCCCTGCTCCTCCGCCACCAGTTGGTACAGCAGGAGCAGCAGTGCCGCCGGGGCGTTGATCGTCATCGACGTCGAGACCTTGTCCAGCGGGATCCCGCCGAACAGCACCCGCATGTCGTCGATGGAGTCGATGGCCACGCCGACCTTGCCGACCTCGCCGGAGGCGATCGGGGCGTCCGAGTCGTGGCCCATCTGGGTCGGCAGGTCGAAGGCGACCGACAGACCCATCGTGCCGTGCGCGATCAGCTCCTTGTAACGGGCGTTGGACTCCGTGGCCGTGCCGAAGCCGGCGTACTGGCGCATGGTCCAGGGGCGGCCCGTGTACATCGTCGGGTAGACCCCCCGGGTGAACGGGTACGCCCCCGGATCGCCCAGCTTCTCCGCCGGGTCCCAGTCCTGGAGGGCGTCCGGCCCGTAGACCGGTTCGATGGGCAGTCCGGACTCCGACTCGCGCGCCATGGTGTGATGCCTCCCGCTGAGCAATTACTCGGTTGGTTGCCGGTTGCCCGCTCGTGCAGACCGAACCCCGACGGACTGTAGCGGCGTGCGTGCACCCGGTGGAGAGGCACACGCTGGGACCTTGCTCACAACCGTGATGAGGTCTCCGTCACCACCTTGCCGCCCCGTTCGCGGACCGTCATCCGCGGGGAACATCTCGTATGACGTCCGTACGGATCCAGGCGTCCGTACGGGCCCGGGAGAGGGTCCAGGAGACGACGCGGGGGGGCCGTGATGCGCAGAACGGGGACGGTGGGCGCGGGGAGGGCGGGGAGGTCGTTCGCGGTGGCGGCCCTCGCCGCCGCGGTGACGGTGGGCGGGTGCACGGTGCAGGGCACGGGGGCCGACGGCAGGGGGCGTTCGCCGGTGCACGCCGACGTCACCGGCGCACCGCCGCCGGACACCCGGCCCGACGACCGGCGGAGCGCCGCCCCGCCCGCCCGCACCCGGCCGCGGGTGCTGTGGTCGCGCGGCGACACGGGGCGGGACGTCCGCGAACTCCAGGCGAGGCTGCGGCAGATCGCCTGGCTCTTCGAGGGGCCGACCGGGACGTACGACGACGTGACGGAGCGGGCGGTGAAGGGCTTCCAGGGCAAGCGCGGACTGCCCCGGACGGGCCGCACCGACACCGTGACCTGGCAGCGGCTGCTGCGGATGACGCACGAGCCGGGCCGGTGGGAGCTGTACCTCATGGGCGGACAGCCGGCCGCCGCCCCCGACCCGCGCTGCACCACCGGCCGGGTGCTGTGCGTCAGCAAGTCGAGCCGGACGCTGCGCTGGATGATCGACGGCAGGACGGTGTCGACGATGCCGGTGCGGTTCGGCTCGCAGTACACGCCGACCCGGGAGGGGGTGTTCCGCGTCTACTGGAAGTCCCGCCACCACTGGTCGACGCTGTACGACTCCCCCATGCCGTACGCGATGTTCTTCAGCGGCGGCCAGGCCGTGCACTACTCGGAGGACTTCGCCGCCCGGGGGTACGCGGGTGCCTCGCACGGCTGCGTCAACGTGCGGGACGAGGCGGCGATCGCCAACCTGTACGCGCAGGTGCGCAACGGCGACAAGGTCGTCGTGTACGCGTGAGCCCGGGCCGACGAGGCGACTGGGGGCGCGGGCGGGACCGGGGGAACGTGTCCCGCCCGCGCCGAGGTGCACGAGCCGCAGGTACGGGGGGAACCCCGGCTCGGTGCGACAGCCGATGACCAGTCGGCTCACTTCTTACTGCGTCACGGCGGCGGAAAGTGTCACACCGGTGGCGAAAAAAGTGCCCCTCGCTCACGAAAGCGCAGGTCGGGCGGTGTCACCGGGAGGAGGACGACGACTGCGGCGCGTACCTCGGCCGCTCCTGCTTCAGGGGTGCGTAGGTCGAGGAGCCCTCGGGTTCCGAGGGCTCCTGGGACTGCGGGGCGAGGTGGTGGCCGTCGTCGTCACCGTTCCTTCCCTCGTCACCGCTCCTGGCGTCCTCGCCCTTCGCGTCGTCCTCGCCGTTCCCGCCGTTCCCGTCCGCCCTGCCGTCCTGGCCGCCCGTGCCGCCGCCGGCGTCCTTGCCGGCCCCGGCGTCCTCGCCGGTCGTGTCCTTGCGGGGCTCGCGGTTTCCGGCGGCGTCCCCGCCCTCGCCGGTCATGCCGCTGCCGCTGCCGTCGCCGTCCCGGCCGGTCCCGGCGAGGACGCCCTCGCAGTACGTCCACACCCGCGAGGCGCCGCCGGCCGCCTCCGTGAGCGCGCGCCTCCGGGCGCCGTCGAGCCGCTCGCCGGCGCGGACGTCACGGCAGGACGCGGCGAGGCTCTGCCGCCGGCCGCCAACGTCTCCGGACCGGTCGTCGGCACCGGGGTCGCGGCCGGTGGCCGTGCCTCCGCCCGCCTCGTCCCGTGCGTCGCCACGGCCGGAGGGTGCGGTCGCGGCGCCGTCGGGCGTGGAGCCGCCCCGCTCGCCGTCCGGCGCCGACGCGAGCGGCCGGTCGGGCGTCGTGGCCGAGACGGTGGCCGCGGGCGCCGGTTCCGCCCCGCCGAACGGCGTCGGGAGCACTCCGGTTCCGGCCGCGACCGCGACTCCGCCCACCATGCCGGCGGTGAGCGCGGCGGCCAGTCCGAAGCGCGCGGGCCGGCCCCAGCGGGAGCGCCGGACACGGTCGCCCCGCCCGCCGATGCGGACCAGCCCGGCGTCGGCGGGCTGCACCCCGGTGTCCCGGCCGAGGCCGCCCGGGACCGCGTCCGGCCGGCCGGCCCGCTCGGCGCGCACCTTGCGGAAGGCGGCCAGGGCGGCGGCCTCGCCGGGGAGTTCGCCGCTGGTCGGCGGGGGTGGCGAGGACAGCGTGTGCAGCGCCCGGGCCAGCCGTTCGGCGCGGTCCCGGACCGCGGGGTCGACAGCCTCCGGTGACTGTCCGCGCAGCAAGAGTTCCGCCGTTTCGCGGTCCAGCCAGCTGTCCTGCTCGTCGGCCATCACATGTCCTTCTGCGTCCGCGTACGCGTATGCGTCACAGTCGCGGACGTCACCGCACGGCGGCGCGGTTCTCGCTGGGCGGGCAGGGCGTCGAGTCCGCCGGCCGATTCCGGATCGGCGCCGAGCAGTTCGGCCAGCCGTTTCAGGCCGCGGTGGGCCGCCGTGCGGACGGCGCCCGGACGCTTGCCCAGCGTCTCGGCGGCGCTCTTGGCGTCGAGGCCGACCACCACGCGCAGGACGACTGCCTCGGCCTGGTCCTGGGGCAGCCGGGCGATGAGGGAGAGGGTGCTGCCGGTGGCCAGCGCCTCGATGGCCTCGCCCGCGGTGTCGGACTCCGCGGGCTTCCCGGTCAGCTCGGTCTCGTCACCGCCGATCGCGGGCCGGCGCCCGCGCATGCGGATGTGGTCCAGCGCGCGGTTGCGGGCGATCCGGGCGGCCCAGCCGCGGAACCGGTCCGCGTCGCCGCTGAAGCGCTCCAGGTCACGGGCGATCTGCAGCCATGCCTCCGACGCCACGTCCTCGGCGTCGGGATCGCCGACCAGTGTCCGCACGTACCCCAGCAGCCGCGGGTGCACCGTGCGGTAGACGGTCCGGAACGCGGTCTCGTCCCCGTCCTGTGCCGCACGCACCGCGGCGGTCAGCTCCGCGTCGTCCCCCAGCACCGCGCCTCTCTTTGCGCCCAAGCCGGCGCCGCTCTCACGGACCGGGTTCTCGCCGTCGTGGTTCCTCAACTGATCGTTGCGGTGGTCTGCCGCTGGTGTGACGCGAGGGCAGGCCCCTCCGCTGGTCGGCGCGAAAGGCACGTTACGTCTTGAAACCGCCGCTCGTCCATGTCCCCATCGCATTGCCGTACAAGCTGCAACTAACCCGTGACGCGGTGAGGTGTGACAGAAAACGCAGTCGTGGCGCTGTAGGGAGTACGGGCCGCCGCGCGGCCCGTGCCGCGCGACGGCCGGGGCCTCTCCTGTGGGGGGTGGCGGCCCCGGCCGTTGCCTTGGCGCCGCCGTCGCCGCCGTCGTCCGGGCGCGGCCATGTGCGGGTGTCCGTCCGCCCGGGGGCGGGCTATTCGTCGCCGCCGCGGGACGAGCCGCCGCCCGTCTTCCGTCCGCCGTCGGCGCCGCCGTTGCCCTGGCCGGCCGTACCGCCCGGATTGCCCTGCGAACCGCCCGGGTTGCCGCTCTTGTCGGGCTTGCCCGTGCCGCCGGCTCCGCCCGCTCCGTTCCCCTTGCCCGGCTCGTCCCCCGCGGACGGCCGTGCCTGGACCGCGGCGCAGTAGGCGGCCACGTTCTTCTCGCCGCCCGCCTCCTCCACCAGCCGCCGCCAGGCCGTGGCGTCCAGCGCCCTGCCCCGGCCCTCCAGCCGCTCGTACACACGGCAGTGGGCCTCGGTGTCCCCGGCGGCGGACGGGCGGTCCGGCCGGTCCGGCCGGGGTGAGCCGGCGGAGGGCGGGGCGGAGGGCCGCGGGGCCGGCCGCCCGGGGGTGCTCGCGGCGGCGGACGGGCGGGCCCGGTCGCCGTCGGCGCCGTTCCCGGCGGAACCGCCCGAACCGGCCGCGCCGATCGCCGCGTAGGCGACACCGCCCAGGGTGAGGCTCGCCAGCAGTACGGAGAGCGTGGACTTCAGCGTGCGCCGTCCGCCCCGCAGTTCCCGGGGCCGCCAGTCGTCCCGGCGGCGGGTGCGTGCCGTCCGGTGGGCGCCCGTGTCCCGGGCGGCCCGGTAGGCGGCCAGGGCCCGCACCTCGCCCTCGCCCCCGCGGCCCCCACTCTCCTCGCGCAGGGCGGCGGCGAGCAGTGCCGCGGCCTCGGGGTGCGCAGGCCGGCGGTCGGCCCGACCGCCCTGCGTCGGCCGTTCACCCATGTCCGCTTCCGTTCCCGCTCGGTTGGCCGGGCCGCCACCGGCCCGTCATGTCGACTCCCCCAGCGTCCGCGGGGCCTCTTCCGTCACACCGTCGACGCCGAGCTGCCGGGCGAGGCGCTTCAGGCCGCGGTACGCCGCCGTGCGCACGGCCCCCGGCCGCTTGCCGAGGACGCGCGCGGCGGCGGGGCCGTCGAGGCCGACGACGACGCGCAGCAGCACGGCCTCCGCCTGGTCGCGCGGCAGTCCCCGGACCAGCTCCAGGGCGGCCTGCGTGGACAGCGACTCCAGCGCCTGGTCGTGCGTCGAGTGCTGCCCGGGCAGGTCCAGTAGGTCCTGTTCCAGCGCGGCCGGCCGGGGCCGTACCTTCTGGCGGCGCAGGTGGTCCAGTGCCCGGTGCCGGGCGATGGTCGCCGTCCAGCCCCGGAACCCGGCCCCGTCGCCCTTGAACCGCCCCAGGTCGCGGGCTATCTCCAGCCAGGCGTCGGACGCCACGTCCTCGGCGTCGTCCCCGACGATCCCGCGCAGATAGCCCAGCAGACCGGGCTGCACGAGCCGGTAGGCGACCGCGAAGGCGGCCTCGTCACCCTCCTGGGCCCGCGCGACGGCCGCGCCCAGTTCCCCGTCGTACGCCTGTACACGGCGGGGTTCCCCTCGCTGGCCCAAGAACCGTCCCTGTCCGTACCGAGTTCTCGGCGCGCTCTCGTGAGCCCGCCCCGTGCGGCACGCACGGCAGGTCACGCCGCACGTCCCCCAAGGTCATCAGCGCCGGGCCGCACAGAAACGTCACAGGCGGCGGCCCGGGGGTCTCACGCCACGGCCGGCCGGTCGCGGCGGGCCCGGCCGTGCAGCGTCAGGTAGAAGCGGAGCAGCGACTCCTCGGGCGCCCCGGACACCAGGCGGTTGTGGACCTTGCCGAGCGGGTTCCACACCCGGCCGTCCGGCATCCGCACGCCGACCGGCTGCCCGAAGTACGCCCGCTGCCCGTCGTCGAAGTCCACCCAGACCGCGCCCGCGCGGCGCACCAGCACCTCGCCGGCGTAGGCGCCCAGGCCGAGCAGTGTGCCGCGGGCCCGCTCGTGGTCGGCGCCGCCCTTGCGCAGCCCGTCGATCAGGAAGTCGACGATCCGCAGGCTGGCCGGGGAGTAGTCCAGCGGCAGCCGGTTGCGGGCGGTGGCCCGGCCGACGAAGGCCGCCGCGTGCGCCCGCATCTCCCCCGCGCGCGGTCTGCCGCCGTCCACCTCGTCCATCCGGACCACCCCACCCCTTCGCTCGGTGCCGGGAGGCCGCCCCGGCTCCCCCGCTGATCCAGCGGACGAGGCGCCCCGGGTGTCACTCCGGTGACGGGGCCGCCTGTGACGTTCCGTACGCTCTGCACGCTGAGTCATTGACACCTGTGTGACAGGTGTGCCGATCGTGTTCCTTTTCTAGGGGTGGGGCAGTTGAGTCCTCGCAGGACCCATGCGTACAAACCGCTCAGTCTCAAAAGACGGGTCTGGCTGACGACCGGAGCCGTCGTCCTGAGCGCCGGGGGTGTGGTGACGTACGCGGTGGCGGACCAGTCCGCGCCGTCCGACGGCAAGGCCACGGCGCGCAAGCCGTCCATCCACACGCTGAAGCTGGAGAACGAGGGCGCGGGCCGCAAGGGGCTCGACCGACGGGACACCAAGCGCTTCAGCGCCGTGCTGGTGACCTGGGACGACCCCGATGCCAAGGCCAAGGGCACCCCGCAGGTGCGGACCCGGGACCTGGAGAGCGGCAAGTGGTCCGGCTGGCAGGATCTGGACGTCGAGCCGAACCAGGCCGACGGCGCCGAGGGCGAGCGGGCCGCGGCGCGCGGCGGCACCGGCTCACTGTGGACGGGTGACGCCGACGGCATCGAGGTGCGCGTCGTCAAGGCGGACGGCACCGAGGCGGGCGGCCAGCCGGCCGGCATGGACGTCAAGCTGCTCGACCCCGGCACGGACCCCAAGGGCGCGATCCAGCCCGCGGCGTTCGCGGCCGAGACCACGGCTCCGGCGACGCAGTCCCCGGAGCCCACGGAGACGGCGACGAGCACCGCGCCCGGCGCGGGCACGGCCACGGAGTCGGAGCCGGCCGCGCCGTCCGCTTCGCCCACGGAGACGGTCACCGGGGCGCCCAGCGGCTCGGCGTCCCCGTCCGCCTCCCCGTCCCCCACCCCCACGATCCCCGCGCCGCGGCCCTCGAAGGTCGTGAAGCCGCCGATCATCACGCAGGCCCAGTGGGGTGCCTCCACGGACTACGACGGCACGCCGAGCTACGGCACCGACATCAAGGCCGCCGTCGTCCACCACACCGGCATGGACAGCGACAACGGCCTGTCCTGCGCCCAGTCGCGCGCCCGGATGCGCTCCATCCAGCAGGAGCACTTCGCCCGCGGCTACTACGACATCGGCTACAACTTCGTCGTCGACCGGTGCGGCCAGATCTTCGAGGGCCGCAGCGGCGGCATGGACCTGCCGGTGACCGGCGCGCACGACGTCGGCTTCAACACCAACACGCTCGGCATCTCCTACATCGGCAACTTCGAGAAGGTGCAGCCCAGCCGGGCCGCGCTGGACGCGATCGCGCGGATCGTCGCGTGGAAGTTCGGGATGTACGGCATCGACCCGACCGGCAAGGTCACGCTGACCTCCGGCACCCCGAAGGGCCAGGACGGCAACCTGGTCGACAAGGGCACGTCGATCACGCTGCCCCGGGTCTTCGGCCACCGTGACACCAACGCCACGGCCTGCCCCGGCGCGAACCTCTACCCCAAGCTCTCCCGCATCGCCACGCTCGCGAAGACCCCGGGCATCTCGCACGCGCTGCCCACCGCCGACTACAACCGCGACGGCGTCACCGACCTGGCCCTGGGCGTCCCCGTGGGCAACCAGGTGAAGGTGGTCCCGGGCGGCGTCAACGGCCCGGTGACGGGGTCCAAGGTGACGCTCACCCAGAACAGCGCGGGCGTCCCCGACTCCACCGAGACCGGTGACGCCTTCGGCACCTCCACGGCCTGGGGCGACGTCAACGGCGACGGCCACGCCGACCTCGCGATCGGCGCCCCCGGCGAGGACGACACCAGTGGCAACGCCGACCGCGGCATGGTCACGGTGCTCTACGGCCCCGCCCTCAACACCGGCTTCTCGTACTACGCGACGGGTGTGACGTGGGCCGGCGCCAAGCTCGGCTCGGCGGTGACCGTCGGCGACTTCAACGGCGACGGCAAGGCGGACGTGTTCTCGGCCGGCACCGGCCGGGGCGGCAACTACAACGTCAAGCTGACCGGCGGCGCCACCGCGTACGGCAGGCTCACCTCGGCCACGGGCTCGGTCGGGTACATGGACGCCGCCACCGGCGACTTCAACCGGGACGGCTACGCGGACGTCGCCCTGAACTACCGCGACAACGCCGGCGTCGCCCGCGTGGCCCGCTTCGCCGGCTCGGCGTCCGGCCTGACCATGGCCGGCGTCATCTCCGTCAAGGGCGGCCGGTCCATCGCCGCGGGCGACGTCAACAACAACGGCTACGACGACATCGTCATCGGCCAGCCGGTCGCCAAGGAGTCCGGCGGCATCTCCGGCGGCCAGGTCACCATGCTGCTCGGTACGTCCACCGGGTTCACCACCACCGGCATGCGGGTCATCCACCAGGACACCTCCGGCGTCCCGGGCGCCAACGAGGCCAACGACTCCTTCGGCATGTCGGTGTCGATGGGCGACTACAACGCCGACGGCTACGCGGACCTCCTCACCGGCGTCACCGGCGAGGACGCGAGCCGCGACGGGGTCAACCGCGTCAACTCCGGCTCCGTGGTCCTGCTCAAGGGCACCGCGTCCGGCCTCACCGGCACCGGCTCGGTGTTCATCTCGCAGGACACCTCCGGCGTCGCCGGCTCCACGGAGAGCGAGGACCGGGTCGGCTCGTCCGTGTCCCTCACCGACCTGTCCGGGTTCGGGCGCGCCGACCTCACCTTCGGGGCCGACGGCGAGGACGGCACGGACGGCCTGGTGCACCACATCCCGAGCAACAGCAGCGGGCTGGGCTACTCGCAGTCCGTGATCTGGAGCAAGACCACGCTGGGCACGCCGACGGACGGACGGCTGGGTCAGACACTGACCCCGTAGCCGCCGGTCCGAGCCGGCCGGGGACCGCACCCGTACGGTCCCCGGCCGGCCGTCGGGCGTCAGCCGCCCGTCGCCTGCCGGCACAGCAGCCGCAGCGACCCGTCGCCGGTGAAGCAGCGGCGGGCCTCGTCGATGGGGTCCCACAGGCGCCCGTCGGGGGTGCGCACCCAGTGGTCGCCGCCGGCCGACCACCACTCGGCGCCGGTCTGACGCACGATCACCTCACCGGCGTACGCGCCGAGGCCGCGCAGCACGGTCTCCACCGCGGCGTACGGTGCCTGCTCGGCCCGGATGCCGTCGATCAGGCGGTCGACGCGCCACAGACTCTGGGCCGAGTAGTCCAGGCGCAGCCGCGCGCCCTCGCGCAGGGTGGCCACGGCGTCCGCCGCCCACCGCACCGGCTTGGCCGCGGCCTGCGGCCGGGTCTCCTGCTGAGTCGTCAATCCGCTGGTCACAGTCGTCACATCCGCTAGAGCGTCGACCGGCGGCGTTTCGTCACACGGATTGGGCCGTGGTCCCGCTACCGGTGCAGGACCACCCCACCTCCGCCACGACCGGCGCACCTCCGCCGCGTCTTCCCCGCACGACGGCCACAGGCGAGGACGGCGTTCACCCCCGCCCGCGGGCCCGTCGGGACACCACCGCGCGCAGTACCCGGCGTCCCTCGGTGGCGACCTCCAGGGCTCCGCGCAGCCCGGCCGTGCCGTGTCCGGCGAGCAGTTCCAGGACGGTGACCTGGCGGCGCAGTTCGGCGGCGACGAGCGGCGACAGACCCTCCGTACGGCCCTCCCGGCCGACCTCGCCGCCGGCGGCGTCGCCGGACGCCGGGTCGAGGAGCCGGTGGATGCGCAGCGAGGCGACGGAGCAGGCGTCGGCCCACACCCGCACCTCGGCGGCCGCGTGCCCGGCCGGGGCGGCGGCCAGCATCCGGCGGGCCAGCAGCACGGCCTCGTCCTCACCGGCCGCGTCGGGCCCGGCGAGCTTGCCGCGCACCTGTTCCAGTCCTTCGCCCCAGCCCTGCCCGTCCCCGTCGGCGAGGGTCGCCCACAGCGGACGCAGGACGTCGTCGTCGCCGTCCAGCAGGGGGATGCAACGATCCAGACAAGCCAGTCCGCTCGCGGCCAGTCCGCGTGCGTCGGCCTGCGCGATCATTTCCACCAGGCTCATCCAGCGTCTCCCTCGTCTTGCCGATTCACCCGCTCACAGCCACGGAACCCGCGCTTCCCCCTACTGCGTGCGACGGCCCCGGAGTGTCACAGGGGCACCACGCCCAGCCGGTCGAGGAACCTGAAGAAGAGGTTTTCGGCCAAGGGATCGGGGTCGGCCGACAGCACGTCGGCCAGGTCGTCGGCGCTCGCGACGCGCCCGGCCTCGGCGGCCCAGGCGACCGCGCGGTCGGCGGCGTCCCGGGGCTCCAGGAAGTAGTCCTCCAGCGTCAGCCCCTCCCTCTCGGCGCCGAGGTACCCGGCCATCGCGGCCCGTGCCAGACAGGTGGTCCACGCCCCGCTCTCCGGCGCCGCCGCCTCCACGACCACGCAGTCGCTGTCCATGACGTATCCGAAGAGCGCAGGCGCGCCGGTCTGCGCGGCCAGGTCGTTCATGTTCCCGACGTCGCCGTCGCCGCCCGGGTACTCCCACACCTGCCAGCCGTCCGGCGCGGACGCCCGCAGGGTCATGTCCGGTGCGCCCGCCAGCGCGTCCAGTTCCGCGAGCGGCCGCTCGGCGCGGCCCACGACGAAATACCCCCAGTAGCCCATGTCCCGGCTCCCCCCGGTGTGTCGGTTCGGCTCGCCAGAACACCACCACAGCCGCGCGGGGGTTCGCAGCCGTATCGGACAATCCGTACGACCGGGCAGGTGCGGGGTCAGTCGAGCCGGTCGGCCAGCGCCCGGAAGTCCGTCCAGGACAGCTCGGGCCGCTCCGGGTCCCAGAGCTTCTGGACCGTGGCCGCCAGCGGCAGCCGGATCCCCGCGGCGACCTGGGCCGGCGTCTGCGCGTTGGGCAGGTCGCCCCAGACCGCGAAGCTGCCGCCGAGGATCTGGTCGTCGTACTGGGCGTCGACGGGCTGGGTGCCGCGCAGGATCCGCGGGGTCCACTGCTCGTAGATGCGCTGTCCGGTCGGGTAGACGAAGGTCTGCGGCTGGCCGAGCACGTAGTAGAGGAACTCGTCGTTGTAGTTCAGGACCTTGCGGCCCTCACGCAGGTACTCCACCGGCTGCCGGGCGCCGATCTCCTTGCCGGTCCAGTAGGCGACCTGGATGTCGTCGGCGGGCTTGACGGAGGTGTCGCGGAAGAAGCCGTCGTTCCAGGCCCGCGGCGTCCGGTGGTGGGCGCGGACGGTCTCGGCGCGGCCGTTGAGCCAGCCGGTGGTGAGGTCGGCGACGGTGGCGCCGGAGCCGTAGGCCCTGCGGGCGGCGGCGGCCAGCTGGGGGTAGGACGCCTCGGGGTCGGGCACCACGAGCGCCTGGTACTCGTCGGCGCCGAGGTGCCACTGGGAGCCGGGGAAGAGGTCGGCGTACTCGTTCAGGAGGTCGTCGACGATCTTCGCCGACTCCGGCTTGGAGATGTCGATCGCGCCCCGGGTGGGCGTGCCCTGCGCGTTGCGCAGCTGGAGGTCGGGGTGGGCGGCGATCACGGCGCCGAGGTGGCCGGGCGAGTCGATCTCGGGGACGACGGTGATGTGGCGGGACGCGGCGAGATCGATGATCTCCTTCATCTCGGCCTTGGTCAGGTGGTCGTCGGAGACGATCTCCGGGTGGGAGTCGGACTCGATGCGGAAGGCCTGGTCGTCGGAGAAGTGCAGCCCCAGTTCGTTGTACTTCAGGTCGCCCAGCTCGCGGATCCGGTCCTTGATCCAGTCGGCGGTGTAGTGCTTGCGCGCGATGTCCAGCATGAAGCCGCGGCGCGGCTTGTCCGGCTCGTCCCGCACGACGCCCTCCGGCGCGGCGGCGCCGCCGTCCACGGCCTGCTTCAGGGTGCGGGTGCCGTAGTAGACGCCGGCCTCGGCCGGCCCGGTGACGGTGACGCGCCCGTCGCGCACGGTCATGGTGTACGACTCCGGGTCCGCGCCCTTGTCGGCCCTGACCTCCAGCCGCAGGTCCCCGGCCTTGGCGTCGTCCTTCTCGCCGGCGTACGTCAGTCCCAGCTCGTCCGCCACCAGGCGGCCCTCGTCGGCGAGGGCGGGGTCGGTGACGACGACGCGGTGGCCGCGTTCGGGCTGCCATCCGGGGCCGCGCGCCGGGGTGTGGTCGCGCACGGCGGGGATGGTGCGCGGCTCCTGCGACAGGGGGTAGGAGCGGGTCGGGGTGGGCGTGGGCGCGGCGGGCGGTGCCACGGAGACGCCGTCGGTGGACCGCGCCGAGCCGGTGGGTCCGTCGTCGCCGCCGGTGGCCCACAGGCCGACGCCGGCGCCGAGCGCGGCGACCGTCGCGCCGGCGATCACGGCCCGCTGCCTCACTTTTCGCGCCGGGATCCGGCGCCCGTGCTGGCTCACGTCGCCAACCTACGGCCGTGGGCGACGTCATGCGTCCACCACACGTTCCGAAACTCTCCCGTTCGGGTGAAATTCGGGCAACCGTCGGACACCTCATGCCCCCAGTCGATAACGTGACGCCACATCTCTCACACAATCCCCTGCCGACACACACGTGACGCCCACGAGGACCCACGCTGCCTGTGCACCGCCTTCCCGACCTCCCCGGCCGAGTCGCCATACCGGTCCCCGCGCAAACCTGCGGCGCGCCGGACCCGCTGGAGCGGTTCAACACCGCCCCGGCCGACACCGCCGTCCAGTCCCTGCTCACCTGCCTGCACAGCCGCCGCTGGGCCCGCCGCATCGCCGCCCACCGCCCCTATCCGGACCTGCCCGCCCTGCTGGCGGCGGCGGACGAGGCGTCGTACGACCTGACGCCCGGGGACCTGAAGGAGGCACTGGCGGCGGAGGCGCTGCCGCCGCTGCCCGAGGACACGTACGCCGTCGCCCATACGGCTCTGAGTGCGGCGCATGCCGCGTACGAGGCCCGCTTCGGACAGGCATTCGTCATCTGCCTGGACGGCCTGCCCGTGGCCGAGACCCTGGATCACGTACTCGAAGACATCCGGTCACGATTGGCCAACGATCCGGAGGAGGAGCGCCTGGTGGCGGCGGAGCAACTGCGCCGCCTGGCCAGGGGCAGGCTGACCGGCATGCTCGGGCGCGGGGCCGTGCCGTCGGCGGCTCCGCCGCGGGGCGCGACCAGGAGCTGACGGCCTGCGCCCGGCAAACGAGACAAGCGCCCCGTTTCCTCGCCGCCGATGAGCCACCCGCGTGCAAGTTTGATCACACCGGTAGGCCCGCCGTAAGCGCCACGGGCAACCGTCGCTACGATGCTGGGGGCCGGTGGACCGTACCCGGCCGGGCCCGACCGACACGAGAAAGCCGGCGCGGCCCCAATCCCCGCTCCCGGAGGAAACTTCCGTGCCGGCTGGAACGCTGTACCGCGGCCGGGAAGGAATGTGGTCCTGGGTGGCTCACCGAGTCACCGGCGTCCTCATTTTCTTCTTCCTGTTCGTTCACGTGCTGGACACCGCGCTCGTCCGTGTGTCCCCCGAGGCCTACGACAAGGTCGTGGCCACGTACAAGTCGCCGATCGTCGCGCTGCTGGAGTACGGCCTCGTCGCCGCCATCCTCTTCCACGCGCTCAACGGTCTGCGCGTCATCGCCGTCGACTTCTGGGTCAAGGGCGCCCGCTACCAGAAGCAGATGCTCTGGACCGTCGTCGTCCTGTGGGTCGTGCTGATGCTCGGGGCGATCTACCCCGTCCTCGGCCACGCCGCTCGTGAACTGTTCGGGAGCTGACGCACATGTCCACCACTGAGACCACCGCTTCCGGTATCGGCCCGGTCGAGGGCGGGTCCGTCTACACCGTCGACAACCCGGCGCCGCTCATCGAGCCCCCGCGCAAGCGCACCAAGAAGACCCCGAAGACCACCCGGGGCAACTTCGAGATGGTCGCCTGGCTCTTCATGCGGCTGTCCGGCGTCGTGCTGGTCGTCCTGGTCATCGGCCACCTGCTGATCCAGCTCGTGCTGGACGGCGGCGTCTCCAAGATCGGCTTCGCCTTCGTGGCCGGCCGCTGGGCCTCGCCGTTCTGGCAGGTCTGGGACCTGCTGATGCTGTGGCTCGCGATGCTGCACGGTGCCAACGGCCTGCGCACGGTCATCAACGACTACGCGGAGCGCCCCAACACCCGTCTGTGGCTCAAGGGCCTGCTCTACACCGCCACGGTGTTCACCATCCTGCTGGGCACGCTGGTGATCTTCACCTTCGACCCGAACATCCGCTAGGCACGGGGCTGCGAGAATCATGAAGATCCACAAGTACGACACCGTCATCGTCGGCGCCGGTGGCGCCGGTATGCGGGCCGCCATCGAGGCGACCAAGCGCAGCCGCACGGCCGTCCTGACGAAGCTCTACCCCACCCGCTCCCACACGGGCGCCGCGCAGGGCGGCATGGCCGCCGCGCTGGCCAACGTGGAGGAGGACAACTGGGAGTGGCACACCTTCGACACGGTCAAGGGCGGTGACTACCTGGTCGACCAGGACGCCGCCGAGATCCTGGCGAAGGAGGCCATCGACTCCGTCCTCGACCTGGAGAAGATGGGCCTGCCGTTCAACCGGACGCCCGACGGGACGATCGACCAGCGCCGCTTCGGCGGTCACTCCCGCAACCACGGCGAGGCCCCGGTCCGCCGCTCCTGCTACGCGGCCGACCGCACCGGCCACATGATCCTCCAGACGCTGTACCAGAACTGCGTCAAGGAGGGCGTGGAGTTCTTCAACGAGTTCTACGTCCTGGACCAGCTGATCACCGAGGTCGACGGCGTCAAGAAGTCGGCCGGTGTGGTGGCGTACGAGCTGGCGACCGGCGAGATCCACGTCTTCCAGGCGAAGTCCGTGATCTACGCCTCCGGCGGCACCGGCAAGTTCTTCAAGGTGACGTCCAACGCGCACACGCTCACCGGTGACGGCCAGGCCGCCGTGTACCGGCGCGGGCTGCCGCTGGAGGACATGGAGTTCTTCCAGTTCCACCCGACCGGCATCTGGCGCATGGGCATCCTGCTGACGGAGGGCGCCCGCGGTGAGGGCGGCATCCTCCGCAACAAGGACGGCGAGCGCTTCATGGAGAAGTACGCGCCGGTCATGAAGGACCTGGCGTCCCGTGACGTCGTGTCCCGGTCCATCTACACGGAGATCCGCGAGGGCCGCGGCTGCGGTCCCGAGGGCGACCACGTCTACCTGGACCTGACCCACCTCCCGCCGGAGCAGCTGGACGCCAAGCTGCCCGACATCACGGAGTTCGCGCGCACCTACCTCGGCATCGAGCCGTACACGGACCCGATCCCGATCCAGCCGACCGCGCACTACGCGATGGGCGGCATCCCGACCAACGTCGAGGGCGAGGTCCTGGCGGACAACACCACCGTCGTCCCGGGCCTGTACGCGGCCGGCGAGGTCGCCTGCGTCTCGGTGCACGGCGCCAACCGCCTGGGCACCAACTCGCTGCTGGACATCAACGTCTTCGGCCGCCGGGCCGGCATCGCCGCCGCGCAGTACGCGCAGACGGCGGAGTTCGTGCCGCTGCCCGAGGACCCGGAGGCGTTCGTCGTCGGCCAGATCGAGCGGCTGCGCACCTCCACGGGCAACGAGCGGGTGGCCACGCTCCGCCGGGAGCTGCAGGAGACCATGGACGCCAACGTCATGGTGTTCCGCACCGAGCAGACCATCAAGACGGCGGTCGAGAAGATCGGCGAGCTGCGCGAGCGCTACAAGAACGTGGCGATCCAGGACAAGGGCAAGCGGTTCAACACCGACCTGCTGGAGGCCATCGAGCTCGGCAACCTGCTCGACCTGGCCGAGGTCATGGCCGTCTCCGCGCTCGCCCGCAAGGAGTCGCGCGGCGGTCACTACCGCGAGGACTACCCGAACCGCGACGACGTCAACTTCATGCGCCACACCATGGCGTACCGCGAGGTCGGCGACGACGGCACCGAGTCCATCCGTCTCGACTACAAGCCGGTCGTCCAGACCCGCTACCAGCCGATGGAGCGTAAGTACTGATGGCTACTCCCGTTATGGACAAGGCGGAGGCCGTCGCGAAGGCGGCGGAGTCCCCCTACATCACCGTCACCTTCCGGGTCCGCCGCTTCAACCCCGAGGTCTCGGCCGAGGCCACCTGGGAAGACTTCCAGCTGGAGCTCGACCCGAAGGAGCGCGTCCTCGACGGCCTCCACAAGATCAAGTGGGAGCAGGACGGCACGCTGACCTTCCGGCGTTCCTGCGCCCACGGCATCTGCGGGTCGGACGCCATGCGGATCAACGGCAAGAACCGTCTGGCCTGCAAGACGCTGATCAAGGACATCAACCCCGAGAAGCCGATCACGGTCGAGCCCATAAAGGGCCTGACGGTCCTGAAGGACCTCGTGGTCGACATGGAGCCGTTCTTCCAGGCGTACCGGGACGTGATGCCCTTCCTGATCACGAAGGACACCAACGAGCCGACGCGCGAGCGTCTGCAGTCCGCCGAGGACCGCGAGCGCTTCGACGACACGACGAAGTGCATCCTCTGCGCCGCCTGCACGTCCTCGTGCCCGGTGTTCTGGAACGACGGCCAGTACTTCGGTCCGGCGGCCATCGTCAACGCCCACCGCTTCATCTTCGACTCGCGTGACGAGGCCGGCGAGCAGCGGCTGGAGATCCTCAACGACCGCGACGGCGTCTGGCGCTGCCGCACGACCTTCAACTGCACGGACGCCTGCCCGCGCGGCATCGAGGTCACCAAGGCGATCGCGGAGGTGAAGCGGGCGCTGATCACGCGCCGCTTCTGACGTCCGTCGCCGTACGTCCGTGAGGGCCCCGTTTCCGCTGGAGACGGGGCCCTCTGGCATATGCCACACGTTCGGGTGACGGGCCTGAGAAGTGCCCCGCGGGCGCCTCCCGTCCTACGATGATGCTCTCGACACCAGCCCACGGGAGGCACGTGATGTCCGCAGCATCCGTCGAGCGGCCTTATGGCGAGCGTCCGCTGATCGCGGAGGCGAACCTTCTCATGGACCGTCTTCCTGGCTACCGCGTCGAGATCATCGGAGGCCAGCTCCTCGTGTCCCCGCCGCCGGACGGCCCGCACGCCGTTGCCTTGACCGATCTGATGCTGCCGTTCATGACAGCCGGCCTTCATGGGCCGGGCTCGAAGGTGGTCCAGGGCATCGGCCTCTGGCTGCCGGTCGGCACCGAGGACTACGCGATCCCCGACCTCTCCCTCGTGGACGCCGACTACGAGGACCATTACATCGAGAACAACTGCTACGACCCGGTCTGCTTCCGGCTCGTCCTGGAGGTCACCTCAGGGAACTGGAGGACCGACCTGAAGACCAAGGTCGCCGCCTACGCCGAGGCCAAGATCCCGGTCTACGTCATCGTCGACCGCAAGCACGAGCGCCTGCACGTCCTCACAGACCCGGTCGACGGCGACTACGCCGGCCACCGCTTCCACTCCCCCGGCGCACAGGTGACCCTCCCCGACTCCATCGGCGCCAAGGTCACCCTGGACGTCGCCGAGATCCTTGCCGCCGGACGGCCTAAGCCCGCACGCGACGACGACTGACAATCAGCCGTTCCCGGCGATGATCGCCCTACCCTGACGCCATGTCAGATGACGAGTCGTACGAACTGCTCGGGTTCGACAACGTACTGCTGCCCGTCGGCGACCTCGCAGAGGCCGTCGGCTTCTACGAGCGCGCCGGCTTCCCGGTGGCCTTCCGGCTCGACGAGGCCGGGATCGCCCTGCTGAAGGTCGGGGGCGAGACCCCCGGCGTCCTGCTGCGCGCGGAGGAGGAGTTCGGGCACCGTCCGCCGCTGTGGCCCTCCGCACGGGTGTGGCTGGAGGTGCCGGACGCCCGCACGGCGGCCCGCGCCCTGCGCGACGCCGGCATCGCACCGCTCGACGAGCCGTTCCCCGTCGCCACCGGATGGACCGTGGAGTTCGCCGACCCGTGGGGCAACGTCATCGGCCTCACGGACTACTCCAAGCGCCCGGAACTCGGCCGCCGCCCGTAACCCCCGGTCCGTGACGCGGACCACTGCACCCTTGAGTTGAACACGTTCAAAAGCAGGTCTAGAGTCTGCCCTGTCAGCGTTTTGAACGCGTTCAAGAAGGGGTGGGGCATGGACCGCACCGTCATCGCCTACGTCATCTACCTGCTGGTCAGCATCGGCCTGACCATCTGGGTCGCCCGCACGCTCAGCCGCAACGGACGGGTCTTCCTCTCCGACGTCCTGCACGGCAACGAGAAGCTCGCCGACGCCGTCAACCACCTCCTGGTGGTCGGCTTCTACCTCGTCAACCTCGGCTTCGTCGCCCTGTACCTGAGCGGTGACGAGACGATCAACGACACCCGCGGGATCTTCGAGGCCCTGTCGACCAAGCTGGGCGTGGTGCTGCTGGTGCTCGGCGTGATGCACCTGGGCAACGTGTACGTGCTCAACCGCATCCGGCGGCGCGGCGTGATGGAGCGCGAGCAGCTGCCGCCGGTCGAGCCGCAGGGGTGGGTCGCCCCGACGGCCGGGGCCTGAGCCGATGGCTCCCGCTCCCGTGACGGCGGGACGGGCCGGCGCCCCGGTGCGCCGGCTCACCGTCCTCTACGACGCCGAGTGCTCCCTGTGCGCCTTCGTCCGGGACTGGCTGACGCGGCAGCCGACGCTGGTGCCGCTGGAACTGGTGCCGGCCGGGTCCGAGGACGCCCGGGGGCGGTTCCCCGGCCTCGACCACGCGGCCACCCTCGACGAGGTCACCGCCGTCGGCGACGCCGGGCAGGTCTACCGGGGCGCGGCCGCCTGGATCGTCGTCCTGTGGGCACTGCGCGAGCACCGGCCGCTCGCCCACCGGCTCAGCACCCCCGCCGGGGCGAAGCTGGCCAAGGGCGCGGTCCTGGCCGCCGCCAAGTGGCGGGGCGGGCAGTGGGGCGGCGGCGCCTACCGCCGGGCGGACGGGTGGACGTACGAGCCGGGTACCGGCTGGATCCACCGGGGACCCGGCTGTGACGACGGCACGTGCGCCACTCGTTAGGCTCTGGTCGTGCCTGCGATGAACGACGGCCCCGGCGAGGGTGCCCCACTCAGCAAGTCCGAGCAGACCCGCGCGCTGATCCTGGAGACGGCCATGCGGCTGTTCCAGGAGCGCGGCTACGACCGGACGACGATGCGGGCCATCGCCCAGGAGGCCGGGGTCTCCGTCGGCAACGCCTACTACTACTTCGCGGGCAAGGAACACCTGATCCAGGGCTTCTACGACCGGATCGCCGCCGAGCACCAGGAGGCGGTCCGGGAGGTCCTGGCCCGGGAGACCGAGCTGGAGGCACGGCTCGCGGGCGTGCTGAAGGTGTGGCTGGACATCGCCACGCCGTACCACGAGTTCGCGGTGCAGTTCTTCAAGAACGCCGCCGACCCGGACAGTCCGCTCAGCCCCTTCTCCCCGGAGTCGGAGCACGCGCGCAGGGAAGCCATCAGTGTCCACCGCGCGGTGCTGGCCGGGGCGAAGACCAAGGTGCCCGAGGAGCTGCGGGAGATCCTGCCGGAGCTGATGTGGCTCTCCCAGATGGGGCTCGTCCTGTACTGGATCTTCGACCGGACGGAGGGGCGCCGGCGCAGTTACCGGCTCGCCGAGCGCGGCGCCCGGCTCACGGCGCGGGGTGTCGCGCTGGCCCGCTTCCGGGTGCTGCGCCCGCTGGTGCGCGAGGTGCACGAGCTGTTCACGGACTTCCTGCCGGGGATGACGAAGGCCCTTCCGGACCCGGCGAAGAAGGAGACGGAGAAGGAGACGGAGAAGGAGAAGGAGAAGGAGACGGGTCAGGCCTGACGGGAGGCCAGCTCGATCACCGTGATGTCCGAGGGCGCCCCCACGCGCGTGGGCGGGCCCCAGGCGCCCGCACCCCGGCTGACGTACAACTGGGTGTCGCCGTAGCGCTCCAGGCCCGCGAGCGTCGGGTTGGCGGCGCCGGCGATGAGGTTGCCGGGCCAGAGCTGGCCGCCGTGGGTGTGGCCGGAGAGCTGGAGGTCGACGCCGTGGTCGACGGCATCGTGGATCTGCACCGGCTGGTGGGCGAGCAGCACGCAGGCGCGTGACCGGTCCCGGTCGCCGAGGGCCTTCTCGTAGTCGGGACCCTGGCCCTCGTCCTCGCCGGCCACGTCGTTGACACCGGCGAGGTCGAAGTGGGGCAGTTCCGTGCGGGCGTTCTCCAGCGGGAGCAGGCCGAGCCGCCGCACCTCGGCGACCCACTGCTCGGCGCCGGAGAAGTACTCGTGGTTGCCGGTGACGAAGTAGGCGCCGTGCCGGGCCTTCAGCCGGGCCAGCGGGGCCGCCGCCGGACCGAGGTCCTTGACGCTGCCGTCGACCAGGTCGCCGACGACCGCGATGAGGTCGGGCTGTGTGGAGTTGACCGTGTCGACGACCTTCTGCGCGAAGCCCCGGCCGAGGACCGGGCCGAGGTGGATGTCGCTGACCACGGCGATGCGGAAGCCGTGCGCGGCGCGCGGGAGTTTGGCCAGGGGCACGGTGACCCGCTTCACCTTCGGGCCGCTCAGCACGCCGTACGTGCCGTACCCGACGGTCCCGACGGCGGCCGCCGCGGCGGCGCCCGCGACGACGCGGGAGACGAACAGCCGGCGGGAGGGGACGGCGAGCGGGCTCTCGGGCGTGGCGTCCGGCGGGCCGTCGGGCACCGGCACGGCCTCCGGCTGCGGATCCGGCTCCGGCTGCGGCTCCGGGACGGGCGTCCTGGGCGGTGCGGTGCCCGCGGGTATGCGCTCCGGGGCGGGTGGCTTCGGCGCCTCCTCCGGGGCGTTCTCCGGCCGGACCGCTTCCGTCTCCCGTGCGGCGGCCCGCCGGGCCGGCAGCCGCCGCAGCAACGGCCGCACGACCTCGCCGGCCAGCACGGCCAGCAGCAGGTAGATCGACAGGGCCAGCCACAGGAAGCCCGGCCAGGCCAGGACGCGCTGGAGCCAGAAGGGGGCACCGGTGCGCTCGGCGACCAGCGCGCCGACGGCCAGCGCCCAGCCCCCGGCGATCACGACGGCGCCGATGCGGCGCACGGGGCCGGGGCCCCGGGTGGTGTCGCGGAACAGGCGCCGCCACACGTACCAGTTCGCCGCCACCAGCACGCTCACCGCGAGCAGCGCGACGAGCGCGAAGACGACCACCATGCCGTCGTGTCCCCTCCGTTGCGACGTCCAGGACGTCTGTGACGTTCGGTTGCGGCGTTGCGTCTATGACGTTCGGCGCAGGGCGCGCAGTCCGCGCAACCCGATGACCCCGATGATCGTCCCCAATACGAAGGAGACGACGGCGAGCAGCAGGTGGACCCAGAAGTACGCCGTGGGTTCACCGTCCTCGAACGCCAGCCCGCTACTGTCCTTGATCAAATTATTGACGAAAGTGATCCAGATGAACCAACTCCACACCCCGAAGGCGAGCAGGAACCAGGAGACGGGGCGGCTGAGCTTCATGCGTCCAGTATCGCCGCCGCGTGTCCGGTTCCGTGGCCGGGGTGGGGAGGGGGTCGGGACTTCGCCGCGCCCGGCAGGTACGTTCTCGCTCGTGCCCGCACCCAAAAACACCGCCAGGCGATCCCTGCTGGTCACTTCCGCCGTCCTGACCACCCTGTCGTCGCTCGCGATCACGACGCCCGCCGCGCACGCCGCGCCCAGTCCGTCGGCGAGTCCGTCGGCCACGCCCCCGGCGCAGATGTCGGTCGTCGGCGGTGCCCGGCTCGGCAGGCCCGGGACCCAGGTCGACCTGGCGGGCGGGGCTCCCGTCCTGCCCAAGGACCTCACCGCCCGCTCGTGGATCGTGGCCGACGCCGAGTCCGGCGAGGTGCTGGCCGCGCACAACGCGCACTGGCGGCTGGCCCCGGCGAGCACGCTGAAGATGCTGTTCGCCGACACGCTGCTGCCCAAGTGGCCGAAGACCACCAAGCACAAGGTCGAGGTCTCCGACCTGGCGGGCGTCGGCGCCGGTTCCAGCATGGTCGGGATCAAGGAGGAGGAGACCTACACGGTCCACGACCTGTGGCTCGGGGTCTTCCTGCGGTCCGGCAACGACGCGGTGCACGTGCTGTCCGCGATGAACGGCGGCGTCGAGAACACCGTGCGGGAGATGAACGAGCACGCCGAGGAGCTGCAGGCCGGCGACACCCGGGTGATCAGCCCCGACGGCTACGACGCGCCCGGCCAGGTCTCCTCCGCGTACGACCTGACGCTGTTCGCCCGCTCGGGGCTCCAGAAGAAGGACTTCCGCGAGTACGCCTCCACGGTCCGCGCGAAATTCCCGGGGAAGACCACCAAGGACAAGAAGGGCAAGACGACCCGCGAGTCCTTCGAGATCCAGAACACCAACCGGCTGCTGACCGGTGACAGCGGCCTGGAGGTCTACCCGGGCATCGCGGGCGTGAAGAACGGCAACACCACCCACGCCGGCTCCACCTTCACCGGCGTCGCCGAGCGGAACGGCAGGGTGCTGCTCGTCACGGTCATGAACCCGGCCAAGGACGAGCACAACGAGGTCTACAAGGAGACCGCCCGCCTCTTCGACTGGGGCTTCCAGGCGGCCGGGAAGGTGCGGCCGGTGGGCGAGCTGGTGCCGCCGAGGAGCGCCGCCCAGGCGAGCCCGCAGCCCGGGTCCGCTGCCTCCGGCGAGGCCGGCGGCGCCGGGAAGGGCGCTGCCGGGTCGAAGCCGGTGGCGGGCGCTCCGGCCGCCGACGGCTCCAGCGGCCTCTGGACGGCGGCGGCCGTGACCGGCGGGCTGCTGGTCCTCCTCGCCGGTGGCGCGTTCCTGGTCAACCGCCGTTGGCCGCTGCCGGACCTGGTGCGTCGCCGGTCCCGTCCGTGAGTTCCCTCTCTTTGCTCTGCGTCGCCGTCCAGGCGGCGCAGAACAGGACCAGCTTCGACGTGAAGTTGATCCACAGCAGCAGCGCGATGGGGACGCCGAAGGTGCCGTACATGCTCTTCGCCGCCACGCCCTGCATATAGCCGCTGAGCAGCAGCTTCAGCAGTTCGAAGCCGACCGCGCCGATCAGGGCGGCCACCACCAGGCGGCGGCGGGGCGGTTCGACGCCGGGCAGCAGGGTCAGGGCGTAGAGCAGGAGCAGGAAGTCGGCGAGTACGGCGACGGCGAACGCGGCGACGTACAGCAGGACCCCGCCGAAGCCGCCCTGGTCGATGTCCAGCCGGCGGATGATCCAGCCGACGAGCGCGGAGGCCACGGTGGAGATGCCGACGGTGACCAGCAGCGCGCCGCCGAGGCCGACCAGGACGCCCGCGTCCTTGGCGCGGCGCAGCACCGGGTTCTCGTCGTCGTCGGGCAGCTCCCAGACCGCGCGCAGGCAGCCCCGGGTGGCCTCCACCCAGCCCATGCCGGTGAACAGCAGCAGCGCGGCGGAGACCACTCCGACGGTGCCCGCGTTCTGCACCAGGCTGTCGATGTTCAGCTGGTCGGAGATGCCGGGCACCTGCTCGGCGAGCTTGTCCTGAAGCTTGTCCTGCTGCTCGCGGGTGAGAGTGGCGGCGGTGATCGCGGCGGCCAGGGTGAGCAGCGGGAAGAGCGCGACGAAGCTGGTGAAGGTCATCGCGGCGGCCAGCCGCGTCCACTTCACCCGGTCCAGCCGCTCGTAGGACCGCCACGCGTGCGTGGCCATCAGCCGTGCCACCCAGGGCCCCACGACGGGGAGCTTCTTCAGCCAGTCCATGATCCGACCCTGCCCCCGCTCTTGCCGGTCCATGATTCCGGCGTGCCGCCGGGTTCTTCCGCGGCACGGAAGACCAGTGTTCTCGTACCCCAGAAACGCAGGACGGTGGCGAGCGCCATGCCGATCCCCGCGCCGGAGACGGTGTCCGCGCGCTGCGAGGTGAAGCCGAGGCCGTAGTGGCTGACGGCCAGGCACAGCAGCTGTACGGCGGCCCCGGCGACGTTCACCGCGAAGAACACGGCGTACGCGCGCAGGCCGCCGGGCCGGGTGTGGCGGTAGGTGCCGAGCGCGTTGCCCGCGTACGCCACGGAGCAGCCGGCGACGAAGGAGAGCAGCTTGGCGGTGAGCGGGTCGAGGCCCACCGGGCCGCGCAGCCAGGTGAACAGGGCCAGGTCGGCGGCGTAGGCGAGCAGACCGGCCGCGGCGAACCCGAGCAGTTCGCGCCGGCGGCCTACCAATTGGCCACCGCCAGGCCGTACATCGCCACCCACACCAGGCCGATCAGGGCGAGTGCCCGGTCGCGCAGGACGACGTCCTCGGGCTCGCCGGCCGTGCCGCGGTCGGCGAAGACGGCGTAGCGCAGGATCGCGAGGATGAAGGCGACCATGGACAGCTGCCGCCAGGGCAGCACGCTGGTGTGCGGGACTCCGCCCTCTTCCATGGCCCACAGGCAGTAGGCGACGACGGCGACGCCGGCCGCGAGCTGCCAGACGAAGCGGAGGTAGCCGGTGGTGTACTCGGTGAGCAACGCGCGTGTGGCGCCCGCGTTCGCCGCCATCTGGACGGCTTCGGAGTAGCGCTTGGCCGACACCATGAACAGCGCGCCGAAACCGGTCGTGATCAGGAACCAGCGCGAGAGCGGGATGCCGAGCGCGAGCCCGCCGATCATCGCCCGCATCAGGAAGCCGGTGGTGACGACGGCGAGGTCGACGACCAGGACGTGCTTGAGGCTGACGCAGTACGCCAGTTGCATGAAGAGGTAGGCGGCCAGCAGGGAGGCGACGGCGGGCGGGCAGAGCCAGGCCGCGACGACGGGCGCGAGGACGCCCAGCGCGCCCCCGACGGCGTAGGCGACGGGTACCGGTACCTGTCCGGCGGCGACCGGCCGGTGCCGCTTGACCGGGTGGGCGCGGTCGGCCTCGGCGTCACGGGCGTCGTTGACGAGGTAGACGGCGGCCGCGCAGACGGTGAACAGCACGAAGACCAGAGCGAGCCGGGTCAGGGCGTGCCGGGAGAACAGTTCTCCGGCGGCGGCCGGGGCGGCGACGACCAGGACGTTCTTGACCCACTGCCGGGGGCGTGCGGTCCTGAGCAGACCGGCGGCCAGGCCGCCCTTGCGGGGCGGCGCGGGCGGCTGCTGCTCGGGGGCGCGCTGGTGCAGGACGGCCGTGTCGGTCACGGGTTGCCTCCTGTCATCCAGCGGGCGCCGAGCCGGGCCGTGAGAGCGCCCAGGGCGGCGCCCGCCGCCACGTCCGAGGGGTAGTGGACGCCGGCGACGAGTCGCGAGAGACACACGGCCGCGGCGAGCGGCCGGACCGCGGGCGCCCCGAGCGCGCCGAAGGCGACGGCGGCGGCCGCGGCGGAGGTGGCGTGCGAGCTGGGGAAGGAGTGCCGGCCCGCCGTGCGCACCAGGGGCTCGACGTGCGCGGGGCGCGGGCGGCGCACGATCCGTTTCACCCCCATGCTGGCCAGGTGCGCGCCCGCGGTGAGCGCGGTGCCGCGCAGCCAGGCGTCGCGGCGGGCGCGGTCGGCGGCGGCTCCGGCGATGCCCGCCGCGATCCACAGCGCGCCGTGCTCCCCCGCCCACGACAGGGCGCGGGCGGCGCCGGCCACGCGCGGGTCGGCGCCGCACGCTCTGAGCACCGAGACGGTCCGGTGGTCCATGTCGAGGTCGTCCATGTGGACTCACTGTTCACCGCGACGGCACCGGAAGTCCGGCAATATCGAGCGACATACCATTAATCACCCGTTTCGGGGAGGCTTGTGAGGTTTCAGAACTAATCATTCGCATAGGGGCGCTACGGTCACCGGCATGTCTGCCGACACCGTTCCCGTCACCGGCTGGGGCCGTACGGCGCCCACCGCCGCCCGTCTGATCCGCCCACGGACGTACGAGGAGGCCGCGGCCGCGGTCCGGGGCTGCGGAGCCCGCGGCAGCATCCCGAGGGGCCTGGGGCGGGCGTACGGGGACGCCGCGCAGAACGCGGGCGGTGCCGTGCTCGACATGACGGGTCTGGACCGCATCCACGCCATCGACGCCGACGGCGGGACCGTGCTGTGCGACGCGGGCGTCTCCCTGCACCGGCTGATGGAGGTCCTGCTGCCGCTGGGCTGGTTCGTCCCGGTGACGCCCGGCACCCGGTACGTGACGGTGGGCGGGGCGATCGGCGCCGACATCCACGGCAAGAACCACCACGTCTCCGGCTCCTTCGCCCGCCACGTGCTGTCCCTGGAACTGCTCACCGCCGACGGCGAGATCCGCACCGTCGGTGCCGGCACGCCCCTGTTCGACGCGACCGCCGGCGGCATGGGCCTGACCGGCGTGATCCTGACCGCGACCGTGCGGCTCCAGCCCGTCGAGACCTCGCTGATGTCCGTCGACACCGAACGCGCCCGCGACCTCGACGACCTGATGGCCCGGCTGACGGCCGGCGACCACCGCTACCGCTACTCGGTGGCCTGGATCGACCTGCTCGCCCGCGGCGCGGCGACCGGCCGGGCGGTGCTCACCCGCGGCGACCACGCGCCCCTGGACGCCCTCCCCGCCCGCACGCGCGCACGGAGGCAGCCACTCGCCTTCCGCACCTCCCGTTTCCCGCCCGCCCCCGCCTTCGTGCCCGAGGGGCTGCTCAGCCGGACGACGGTCGGGCTCTTCAACGAACTCTGGTACCGCAAGGCCCCCCGCGCGTCCGCCGGCCGGCTCCAGCGGATCTCCACCTTCTTCCACCCCCTGGACGGCGTGCCCCACTGGAACCGGATCTACGGCCGCGGCGGGTTCGTGCAGTACCAGTTCGTCGTCGGCCACGGCCGGGAGGACGCCCTGCGCCGGATCGTGCGGCGGATCTCCGAGCACCGCTGCCCGTCCTTCCTGGCCGTCCTCAAGCGGTTCGGGGACGCCGGCCCGGGCTGGCTCTCCTTCCCCGTGCCGGGCTGGACGCTCGCCCTGGACATCCCCGCCGGCCTGCCCGGCCTCGGCGCCTTCCTGGACGGCCTGGACGAGGAGGTCGCCGCGGCCGGCGGCCGGGTCTACCTCGCCAAGGACTCCCGGCTGCGGCCCGAACTGCTCGCCGCGATGTACCCGCGCCTGGCCGAGTTCCGCGCGCTGCGGGCGGAACTGGACCCGCGCGGCGTGTTCGTCTCCGACCTGGCCCGCCGCCTCCACCTCTAGGCAACCTCTAGGAGCTGTCGTGAAGGACGCCTTCGGCACCCCCCAGTCCCTCCTCGTCCTCGGTGGTACGTCCGAGATCGCCCTGGCCACCGCACGCCGGCTGATCGCCCGCCGTACCCGCACCGTCTGGCTGGCGGGCCGCCCCTCCCCCGCCCTGGACGCGGCCGCCGGGCAGCTGCGCGGCCTCGGCGCCGAAACGCACACGGTCGCCTTCGACGCCCTCGACCCGGACTCCCACGAGGCCGTGCTCGGCAAGGTGTTCGCCGAGGGCGACGTCGACATGGTCCTGCTCGCCTTCGGCATCCTCGGCGACCAGGCGCACGACGAGCGGGAACCGGCCAGCGCGGTGCGGGTCGCGCAGACCAACTACACCGGCGCCGTCTCGGCCGGCCTGGTCAGCGCCCGCGCGCTCCAGGCCCAGGGCCACGGCTCGCTGGTGGTGCTCTCCTCCGTCGCCGGCGAACGCGCCCGCCGCGCCAACTTCATCTACGGCTCCAGCAAGGCCGGCCTGGACGCCTTCGCCCAGGGGCTGGGCGACGCCCTGCACGGGACGGGGGTGCACGTCATGGTCGTACGTCCCGGGTTCGTCCGGTCGCGGATGACCGCCGGGCTGGAGGAGGCGCCGTTCGCCACGACGCCGGAGGCCGTCGCGGGCGCCATCGAGCTGGGGCTGCGGCGGCGTTCGGAGACGGTGTGGGTGCCCGGCGCGCTGCGGGTGGTGATGTCGGCGCTGCGCCACCTGCCGCGCGCGGTGTTCCGGCGGCTGCCGGTGTAGGGCCGGCGCACGGACCGGCCCCCGCGCCGGGGGCCCCGTCCGGCGTCGGGAGCCGTCCGGCGTCGGGCCGCACACGTCGAGGGCACGCGCCGGCCGACACGCGCGCGTGGAGCGATTCTCCGTGGACCCGGTGCGGCCGGTGCGGCCGGTTGGTCCACGCCACCGCCGTCCGGTGCCCCCGCGGACGGGCCGCAGGCGACGGGGCATCGGCGCTGCGGCGCTGCGCCACCTGCCGCGCGCGGTGTTCCGGCGGCTGCCGGTGTAGGGCCGGCGCGCGGACCGGGGCTCCGTGGACCCGGTGCGGCCGGTGGTCCATGTCGCCGCCGTCGCGTGTCCGCTCGGGCCGGCCGCGCAGGCTACGGGGCCCGTCTTCGCCGTGGCGTCCGGCCCGCTGCCGGTCAGTGCGCGGCCAGTCCGCCCCGTTCCAGGGGAGCACCGGCCTGCGGCGGCACCACCGCACCGCCGAACGCGTACTCGCGCAGCTTGCGCCAGACGCCGTCGGCGCCCTGCTCGTACAGGGCGAAGCCGCTGCACGTCCACTCGGCCTCGTACCCGGCCAGTTCCTCGTACGCGCGGTCCATGGCGGCGTCGTCGATGCCGTGCGCCACCGTGACGTGCGGGTGGTAGGGGAACTGCAGTTCGCGTGCCACGGGCCCGGAGGCGTCCCGGACCCGCGTCTGGAGCCGGGCGCAGTCCTCCGCGCCCTCGACGACCTGGACGAACACCACCGGTGACAGCGGCCGGAAGGTTCCGGTCCCGGACAGCCGCATGGGGAAGGACCGGCCGGCCGCGGCGACGCCGGTGAGGTGCGCCTCGATGGCCGGCAGGTCGGCGCCGTCGACCTCCGTCGGCGGCAGCAGCGTGACGTGCGTGGGGATGCCGTGAGCCGCGGCGTCGCCGAAGCCCGCGCGCAGCTGCTGGAGCTCGCTGCCGTGAGGCTCCGGGACCGCGATCGACACGCCGATCGTTACGGTCCCCACGTCGTCTCCTGTCCTTCTGTCCGTGCCGCGCCCCGCCGGGCGAGCGGCGGTGGCCGCCGATGCGGCCACCCGGTTATCGACTGTACGGCCACGACCGCGCCGCGGGCAGGCGCAAGCGGAGTGATGTGCAGCGCTCCGCGCGCGGTCGTACGGCCCGGGGCCGGGGTGGTGCGGTCAGTGCTTGGCGGGCAGGAAGCCCACCACGTCGTAGGTGCGGGAGAGGGTCTCCGCGGCGACGGCACGAGCCTTCTCCGCGCCCTTGGCCAGGACGGAGTCGAGCGTCTCCGGGTCGTCGAGGTACTGCTGGGTGCGCTCCCGGAAGGGCGTCACGAACTCGACCATGACCTCGGCGAGGTCCGTCTTGAGCGCTCCGTAGCCCTTGCCCGCGTACTTCTCCTCCAGCTCGGTGATCCCCGCGCCGGTGAGGGTCGAGTAGATGGAGAGGAGGTTGCTGACGCCCGGCTTGTTCTCCGGGTCGAAGCGGATCACGGTGTCCGTGTCGGTGACCGCGCTCTTGACCTTCTTGGCGGTGGTCTTCGGCTCGTCCAGGAGGTTGATCAGGCCCTTCGGCGTGGACGCCGACTTGCTCATCTTGATCGACGGGTCCTGGAGGTCGTAGATCTTCGCGGTCTCCTTCAGGATGTACGGCGAGGGGACGGTGAAGGTCTGGCCGAAACGGCCGTTGAAGCGCTCGGCGAGGTCGCGGGTGAGCTCGATGTGCTGGCGCTGGTCCTCGCCGACGGGTACCTCGTTGGCCTGGTAGAGCAGGATGTCCGCGACCTGGAGGATCGGGTACGTGAACAGGCCGACGGAGGCGCGTTCGGCGCCCTGCTTGGCGGACTTGTCCTTGAACTGGGTCATGCGGGACGCCTCGCCGAAGCCCGTGAGGCAGTTCATGACCCACGCGAGCTGGGCGTGCTCGGGGACGTGGCTCTGGACGAAGAGCGTGCAGCGGTCCGGGTCCAGACCGGCGGCCAGCAGCTGGGCGGCGGCGAGCCTGGTGTTGGCGCGCAGCTCCTTCGGGTCCTGCGGAACCGTGATCGCGTGCAGGTCGACGACCATGTAGAACGCGTCGTGGGTCTCCTGCAGGGCCACCCACTGGCGGACGGCGCCGAGGTAGTTGCCGAGGTGGAACGAGCCTGCGGTGGGCTGGATTCCGGAGAGCACGCGGGGTCGGTCAGAAGCCATGCTCACCATTCTCTCAGGTCGCGCGGGCCGCTCCGGAACTGGCCGGAAACAGGTGGGAACCGATCGGCCCCCGGCGGTGTACCAAGTGTGTGAGGACGCGGGAGGGGGGCCGCATCGTCGATGAGGCCGCGGTGATCGCACGCGTACGCGCCGGGGAGCCGGAGGCGTACGCGCAGCTGGTGCGGGCCCATACGGGCATCGCGCTGCGGGCGGCCACCGCGCTCGGGGCGGGTGCGGACGCGGAGGACGTGGTGCAGCAGGCGTTCGTCAAGGCCTACTGCGCGCTCGGACGGTTCCGGGAGGGCACGGCGTTCAAACCGTGGCTGCTGGCGATCGTGGCGAACGAGACGAGGAACACCGTGCGCACGGCCGCGCGCCAGCGCACGCTCGCCGATCGAGAGGCGGCGTTCGTGGAGGCGGAGCCGCTGATACCGGAATCGGCGGACCCGGCGGTCGCGACCCTGCGGACCGAGCGCCGGTCGGCGCTGCTGGCCGCCCTGGAGCAGCTGAGCGAGGAGCATCGTCTGGTCGTCACCTACCGCTATCTGCTGGAGATGGACGAGTCCGAGACGGCCCAGGCCCTGGGCTGGCCCCGGGGGACGGTGAAGTCGCGGCTGAGCCGCGCGCTCAGGAAGCTGGCCCGGCTGCTGCCGGACTTCCGGCCCGGGGACGAGCTGCGGGAAGGAGGTGAGGGGCGTGCGTGACGAGCGGGAGGCGTCCGGAGGGGACGGCGGGCTGCCGGAGGAGCTCCGGGCGCTGGGGCGGTCGCTGGATCCGCCGGGGAGCGACGGCGGCGCGGGGCCGGAGACGATGGTCGAGCGGGTGCTGGGACAGATACTCGCCGAGAACCTGCCGGTGCCGGTGGCCGCGCCGTCGGGGCCGGCGGAGCGGCTGCGGGCGGTGCGGCGCTGGGCGCGGGCGCGGTGGCGTTCGCTGACGGCCGCGCTGTGCGGTCTGCTGACGGTGCTCGTGCTCACGCCCCCCGTGCGGGCGGTGGTGCTGGACTGGTTCGGCTTCGCCGGCGTCGAGGTGCGGTACGACCCGTCGGCGCGGCCGTCGCCCGGCGCCGAGGTCCCCGGCTGCGGGCGGTCGGTCTCCCTCGCGCGGGCCGGGCAGCAGGCCGGGTTCGAGCCGGTGGTGCCGGCGGCGCTGGGCGCGCCGGACGCGGTTTCGGTGACCGGGATGCCGCGCGGGCGGTTCCTGGTGAGTCTGTGCTGGCGCGACGTGTCGGGCGGGCGGGGCGGCACGGTCCGGCTGGACCAGTACCCGGCCCGGCTGGACATCGGCTTCGCCAAGACCGTGCGCGAGCAGCCGGAGTGGCTGTACCTCGGCGGTGGCGGCACGGCCGGCGGGGTCCCGGATCCGGCGCTGTGGTTCCGGCGGCCGCACCTGCTGAGTTTCTGGCTGGTGGACGCGGACGGGCAGCGCTTCATGCGCCAGGAGCGCACGGCCGGTCCGACGCTGCTGTGGACCCGGGACGGTGGGGAGATGACGCTGCGGCTGGAGGGGGTGGCGTCGAAGGCGCGGGCCGAGGAGATCGCGGAGTCGGTGCGGGAGCCGTCCCGGAAGTAGTGGGTGCGGGGTGGGAACGCGGGCGGGCCGGGCGGTGTACCAGAAGTGACATGCGGCTCGGGGACGGGCCGCCCGGCTTCGGCGGTTGGGGGTTCGGATGCGCAGGTGGTGGGTGAAGGCCCGTGGACTGACGGCTCTGGCGGGAGCGTTGGCGGCAGTGCTGACCCTGATGATGTGGGGCGCGTCGTCCGCCTCGGCCGGGGGGCCGACGAGCGTGCTGCTGGTCTCGCGGGCGAGCGGGGAGACGGCGTCGCTGTCCCACGCGGACAGGGAGTACGGGGAGTTGGAGCGGTTGCTGGGCCCGGCGGGCGAGGGCAGCCGAACCAAGGCCCCCGAGGCCGATCTGCAGTCCGCCTTGCTGATCAACGTGACATGGATGGTGCACGACGTGACGCCCTGGCGGGTCGACCAGGTCTATCCGGCGCTCGACGGCGGGCCGGTCTGGATACACACGTCGACGGACGTGCCCGGCTCGATGCGGGGCCACTGGCACCGCGCCGAGCAGCCGGACCGCCTCCGTGCCCTGCTGAAGGAGCTGGGCCTGACGGGCAGGGCATGGGTCGACGGCTCCTCCGGCGTCGTCCCGGCGCCACAGGAGACGGGCGGGTCCCGGGCGGACGGGAGCACGGCAGCCGTGGCACCGCAGACACCTGCCGCACGGACGGCCGCGGTGACGGACGACGGTACGGACTGGTGGTGGGCGGTGCCGGGCGCGGCGGCCGGTGCGGTGCTGGCGCTGGTGCTGCGGCCATGGGTCTCGCGGATACCGGGGGAGCTCCGCCGGCGCAGGGCGGAGCCTCGGCAGCAGCTGTTCGACGCGTGAGGCACCGGGGCAGCGCACGGGATACGGCGGGAGACGTGGGGGGCTCATGGCACGCAGGGGCGGACGGGCGAGGGCGGGCCTGGTCGTGGTTCTGCCGGTGACGGCGGCGGTGGTCCTGTGCGGGGTGTCGCAGGCGGGGGCCGACGACGCCCGGCCGGCCCGTGACGCGCCGGATCTGGCCGTGGTCCTCACCGCGGCCGGCGGGCCCACGGCGGTGTCCTCGGGGCAGGCGGAGTTCGCCCTTCTGTGGCAGCTGCTGCAGCCGGCGTTCAACGGGACGGAGCCCGTGCCGAGGGCATGGGTGAAGGGCGACCATCCGCCCGTGCGGATGACGGTGGTCTGGGGGCTGACCGGCGTCGGGGGCTGGCCGTCGACGCGGCGGCCGCCGGGGGGCGATGTCGCTCTTCGGCGGGTGGACCAGCTGTTCGTGGCCGAGGACGGCACACCGTGGGTGCGCACGGACCCGGCGCCGGACGTGGAGGACGACGACATCCGCTGGCACCGTGCGCCGCGCTGGGCCTATGAGCGGTCGGCGTGGGTGGGGCCGTTCGCTGCCGCCTCCAAGGGCGGCGACGGTTCGCGGTCCCGGTCCGCGGAGGCCGGGCGCGGCTCCGGGGGGCGGCCGGGAGCGGACGGCTTCTGGTGGGCGGCCGGCGGCCTGGCCGCCGGGGTCGGCGGCACGCTGCTGATACGCCGCGCGGCGGTCCGGCGTGAGGCCGGGCCGCCGCGGGAGGAGCCACGTCAGGAGCTGATCGATCTTTGAGCGCCGCCGGGCGGGCCGGCGGAGCGTCCGCGGCCCGGGTCAGCCGAGGTCGATCTCCGGGTAGAGGGGGAAGCCGGCCACGAGGTCGGTGGCGCGGCGGGAGATCTCGTCCGCGACCTTGGGGTCGAGGACGTGCTGGGCCTTGGAGGGGGTGCCCTTGCTGGTGGTGCCCGGCTCGGTGGTGGTCAGGACGCGGTCGATGAGGCCGGCGACCTCGTCCATCTCGGCCGTGCCCAGCCCGCGGGTGGTCAGGGCGGGGGTGCCGATGCGGATGCCGGAGGTGTACCAGGCGCCGTTCGGGTCGGCCGGGATGGCGTTGCGGTTGGTGACGATGCCGGACTCCAGCAGAGCGGCCTCGGCCTGGCGGCCGGTGAGGCCGTAGGAGGTGGCGACGTCGATCAGGTTGAGGTGGTTGTCGGTGCCGCCGGTGACGAGGGTCGCGCCCCGGCGCATCAGGCCCCCGGCGAGGGCGCGGGAGTTGTCCACGATGCGCTGGGCGTAGTCGCGGAAGGAGGGCTGGCGTGCCTCGGCCAGGGCGACCGCCTTGGCGGCCATGACGTGCGGGAGCGGGCCGCCGAGGACCATCGGGCAGCCGCGGTCCACCTGGTCCTTGAGGGAGTCGTCGCACAGGACCATGCCGCCGCGCGGGCCGCGCAGCGACTTGTGGGTGGTGGTGGTGACGATCTGGGCGTGCGGGACCGGGTCGAAGTCGCCGGTGAGGACCTTGCCGGCGACGAGACCGGCGAAGTGCGCCATGTCGACCATGAGCGTGGCGCCGACCTCGTCGGCGATCTCGCGCATGATCCGGAAGTTCACCAGACGGGGGTAGGCGGAGTAGCCGGCGACGATGATCAGCGGCTTGAACTCGCGGGCCTGGGCGCGCAGGGCCTCGTAGTCGATCAGGCCGGTGGCGGGGTCGGTGCCGTAGGAGCGCTGGTCGAACATCTTGCCGGAGATGTTCGGGCGGAAGCCGTGGGTGAGGTGGCCGCCGGCGTCCAGGGACATGCCGAGCATGCGCTGGTTGCCGAAGGCCTGGCGCAGCTCGGCCCAGTCGGCGTCGGAGAGGTCGTTGATCTGGCGGACGCCGGTCTTCTCCAGGAAGGGCGCCTCGACACGGTCGGCGAGGACGGCCCAGAAGGCGACGAGGTTGGCGTCGATGCCGGAGTGCGGCTGGACGTAGGCGTGGCGGGCGCCGAAGAGCTCACGTGCGTGCTCGGCGGCCAGGGACTCGACGGTGTCGACGTTGCGGCAGCCGGCGTAGAAGCGGCGGCCGACGGTGCCCTCGGCGTACTTGTCGCTGAACCAGTTGCCCATCGCGAGGAGGGTCGCCGGGGAGGCGTAGTTCTCGGAGGCGATCAGCTTGAGCATCTCGCGCTGGTCGGCGACCTCCTGGCCGATGGCGTCGGCGACGCGCGGCTCGACGGAACGGATCACGTCGAGGGCGGCGCGGTAGGCGGTGGAAGCGGTGGAGAGGGGCTCGGCTGACATGGGGACCTCCGGACGTTGCGTTCAGCGTTCACGGTAGGCCCTGACGTGACGACAGGGCCCAAGGCCCAGGCGCACGGCACATGTGCCGGACCCGACGGGTCCGGGGGCCGCTTCCCGATGGTTGGTCCCATCCCAGCGCGCCAGTCACGGCCCGTGAGCAGCCTACCGGGCGGCACGGAGTGCCGTGGTCCGGCGTCCACCATGCGGGCGGCGGTGTCCCCTACGGGGGCGTCACAGGATCACGTGCGGCAGGAAGCGGGCGTACTCGTCCGTGATCAGGCCCTTGGACTCCCGGATGCCCAGTCCCGCCGACTCGTTCTCCACCACCCAGGCGCCCAGGACCACCCGGTTGCCGTCGAAGTCGGGCAGCGGGGCCAGTTCCTGGTAGCAGCAGGGCTCGGTGCGGGTGACCGCCTCGGTGCCGGGGCGGTGGACCGTGACGCCCGCGCCCTCGCGGCCCAGCAGCGGCTTGGCGACGTAGCCGGTGGTGTGCGCCAGCTCCCGTGGGCCGTCCAGGTGGGCGGGGAGGAGGTTGGGGTGGCCGGGGTACAGCTCCCAGAGGATGGCCAGCAGGGCCTTGTTGCTGAGCAGCATCTTCCAGGCGGGCTCGATCCACAGGGTGCTGCCGGTGCCGCCGCCGTTGTCGAGGGTGTCCAGGACGTGGCCGGCGAAGCGGTCGGTGGTGAGCCATTCCCAGGGGTAGAGCTTGAAGATGCTGCGGATGAAGCGGAGCTTGTTGTCGACGAAGCGGCCGGACAGGCGGTCCCAGCCGATCTCCTCCATGGAGATCCAGTCGGTGTCGAGGCCGGCCTGTTCGGCGGTCTCCTTGAGATAGGCGACCGTCATCAGGTCCTCGCCGAGTTCGTCGGCGGAGGAGTGTGCGAAGTACAGGGGGCTGCCGGGCGGGAGCAGGGCGGCCTGCTTCTTCCAGGCGTCGATCAGGCGCTCGTGGAGGGAGTTCCACTGGTCGGCGCCGGGGAAGCGCTCCTCCATCCAGAACCACTGCGGGGAGGCGGCCTCCACGAGGGAGGTGGGGGTGTCGGCGTTGTACTCCAGGAGCTTGGCCGGGCCGGTGCCGTCGTAGCGCAGGTCGAAGCGGGCGTAGACGGAGGGCAGTTCGGCGCGGCGGTGCCATGCCTCGGCGACCGCGCGGGCCACGCGCGGGTCGGTGATACCGAGGTCGGCGAAGCGGTCGGCGGTGACGATGTGCTCGGCAGCGGCCAGGCACATGCGGTGGAGTTCCTCGACGACCTCCTCCAGCGCCTCGACCTCCTCCAGGCTGAAGACGTAGTAGGCGCTCTCGTCCCAGTAGGGGCGCAGGGAGTCGTCGGGGTAGCGGGTCAGGGGGTAGATGCACCCCTGTTCCTCGACGGTCTGCTGCCAGCCGGGGCGGGGGTCGATGGTACGGCGCTCCACGGCTCAGCCGCCGCCGCTGCCGGAGCCGGAGCAGCCGAAGCCGCCGCGGTCGACGGCCTCGTCACGGCTGAAGGTGCCGTAGTCGGCCCAGCCGCCGGTGACCTCGGCGTCGTAGTACCAGTCGGCGTTCGTCACCCGCTTCGCGGCGCCGGTCTTGCGTCCCTTGCCGGAGGAGGAGCCCGACGACTTGCAGTTCTTGTCGGCGACGATCTTGTACCCGTTGAGGTAGTCGTAGCTGTCGCGGTCCACGCAGCGGCGGTCCGGGTCCGAGCCGCACGCGCTCAGGGCCGCCGCGAGGACCCCCATGCCGCCGAGCACCACGGTGCTCGACCGCAGCCGTCGCCGGGTCTCTGCCATGTCCTTGTCTCCCCGTTGTCCGTGCAGGTGTACGACAGTTGGGCCGATCGAGTGTATGGCCGCCGCCGGGCCTGGACTCTACGGCAGCGCACGGCACAGCGCGTCCAGCGCCCCCGCCCAGGCGTGGTCGGGCGGGGTGCCGTAGCCGACGACCACGGCGTCCAGCGGTTCCGTCACCGCTTCCGGGTGGCGGAAGAAGGACAGTCCGTACAGGCCCAGGCCCTGCCAGGCGGCCGAGCGGACCACCGACGCCTCGGTGCCGGGCGGCAGCCGCAGGACGGCGTGCAGACCGGCGGCGATGCCGGTGGCCCGGACCTCGGGGGCGCGTTCGGCGAGCGCCGCGACCAGGGCGTCGCGGCGGCGGCGGTAGCGCAGGCGGGCGGAGCGCACGTGCCGGTCGTAGGCGCCGGAGGTGAGGAACTCGGCCAGGGTGAGCTGGTCCAGCACCCCGCAGGTGTCGAGGCCGCCCCTGGCCGCGGTGAGTTCGTCGGCGAGGCCCGGCGGCAGCACCGCCCAGGCCAGCCGGAGGCCGGGCGCCAGGGACTTGCTGGCGGTGCCCAGGTAGACCACGTGGTCGGGGTCCAGGCCCTGGAGGGCGCCGACGGGCTGGCGGTCGTAGCGGAACTCCCCGTCGTAGTCGTCCTCCAGGACCAGGCCGCCGGTGCGCCGGGCCCAGTCCACGACGGCCGCCCTGCGGTCGGGGTGCAGGGGCGCGCCCATCGGGAACTGGTGGGCGGGGGTGAGCAGCACGGCGCCCTCGTCCTTCAGCGGTCCGGGGTCGGTGCCCCGTTCGTCGAAGGGCAGCGGGACGGTGCGCAGGCCGGCCGCGGTCAGCAGGTCGCGGTGCACGCCGAGGCCGTAGGACTCGACGGCGACGGTGCGCACGCCGCGGGCGCGCAGCACCGCGCCGAGCACCGTCAGACCGTGCGCGAACCCGCCGCAGACCAGGATGCGCTGCGGGTCGGCGCGGACGCCGCGGGCCCGGGCGAGGTAGCCGGCGAGCGCGGAGCGCAGCTCGGGGCGGCCGCGGGGGTCGCCGTAGCCGAGGGCGTCGTTCGGGGCGGTGGTGAGGGCACGGCGGGTGGCCTTCAGCCACTCCGCGCGCGGGAAGGAGGCGAGGTCGGGGGTGCCGGGGCGCAGGTCGTGGGCGGGTCGGGCCGGCTCACGGCGGCGGTGCGCCGAGCCGGCCGGCGGGACGACCGTGCGATCGCCCACCCGGGTGCCGGAACCCTGCCGAGCGGTGAGCCAGCCCTCGGCGACGAGGTCGGCGTAGGCGTCGGCGACGGTGTTGCGGGCGATGCCGAGGTCGGCGGCGAGGGAGCGGGAGGACGGCAGCCGCGTGCCGGGCGCGAGCCGGCCGGTGCGGACGGCTTCGCGCAGCGCGTCGGTCAGCCCGCGGCGCAGCCCCGGACCGGTCGGTTCCAGGTGCAGGTCGACGCCCAAGGTGGCCCACTGTTCTGCCATGGAAGTGGACCATACTCCTGGGCTGCTTCCTCCCTAGGGTCGAGGCATGACGACTTACACCGAGGACACGTCCACCGCATACGCCTCCGAGCTGCCCGTCCGCCTGCGCTGGGCCGAGCACGCCCCGGCGGTCTACAAGGCGATGATCAAGCTCGACACCGCTGCCCGGCAGGGTCTGGACCCGAAGCTCTACGAACTGGTGAAGATCCGCGCCTCGCAGATCAACCACTGCGCCCTGTGCATCGACATGCACACCAAGGACGCGCTCGCGGCCGGCGAGAGCGTCGAGCGGATCATCCTGCTGAACGCGTGGGAGGAGTCGCGGCACTACTACACCGAGAAGGAACTCGCCGCCCTGGAGCTGACCGAGGCGGTGACCGTCCTGACGGACGGGTTCGTGCCGGACGAGGTGTACGAGAAGGCCGCGAAGCACTTCGAGGAGGCCGAGCTGGCACAGCTGATCTCCGCGATCGCGGTGATCAACGCCTGGAACCGGTTCGGCGTGACGTGCCGGATGACGCCGGGGCACTACCAGCCGGGACAGCACGCGTGACGGCTCGTACGACGCTGCTCGACCGGGAGGTCGCCCAGGCCATGTCCGCGCTGAGCGCGGCCGCGAAGAAGGGGCTCGGCGACCCGGCGCTCGCCGAGCTGGTGATGATCCGCGCCTCGCAGATCAACCACTGCGCCTTCTGCCTGGACATGCACCTCACCATCGCCCGCAAGAGCGGTGTGAGCGAGAAGCAACTCGATCTTCTCGAAGCGTGGGAGGAGGCCGGGGACGTCTTCGACGAGCGGGAGCGGGCCGCGCTCGCGCTGACGGAGGCGGTGACGGTCCTCACGGACGGTTTCGTGCCCGACGAGGTGTACGAGCGGGCCGCCGCCCGTTTCACCGACGCGGAACTGGCGCACCTCACAGGGCTGGTCGCCGTGATCAACGGCTGGAACCGTGTGATGGTCAGCCGCCGCATTCCGCCGGGAGGTTATGCACCATGAGCCATGCGGACGTCTTCCGCGCCCTCCACCACGGCCGTGCCCCGGACGACCCCCTGGTCCTGCCCGGCCCCTGGGACGCGGCGAGCGCCCGCGTGTTCGCCGAGGCCGGGTTCCCGGCGCTGGCGACGCCCAGCGCCGGGGTCGCCGCCTCCCTCGGGTACGAGGACGGGCAGACCCCCGCGGACGAGATGTTCGCGGCGGTCGCCCGGATCACCCGGTCGGTGGACGTACCGGTGTCGGCGGACGTGGAGGACGGGTACGGGCTCGCGCCGAAGGAGCTGGTGGAGCGGCTGCTGGAGGCGGGAGCCGTGGGCTGCAACCTGGAGGACTCCGTGCGCGGGGAGCTCAAGGACCCGCAGGAGCACGCCGAGTGGCTGGCCGAGGTGCGCTCCGAGGCCGCGGAACGGCTCTTCGTCAACGCCCGCGTCGACACGTTCGTCCGCGGGATCGACGATCCGGACCGGGCCATCGAGCGGGCAGCGCTCTACGTCGCCGCGGGCGCCGACTGCGTGTATCCGATCGCCGCCCCGCACTCCGTCCTGCCGCTGCTGCGGGCGGGGATCCAGGGGCCGGTCAACGTGGTGGCCACGCCCGGGGTCGGCCCCTCGCCCGCCGAACTCGGCGAACTCGGGGCCACCCGGATCACGTTCGGGCCGGGCCTCCAGCGGCGCGCTGCCGGGGCGCTGCGGGAGATCGCGGGACAGCTCGTGAAGTGAGGGTCAGGGCAGCCACGCCTTCCAGACGGACTCGTGGCTGTCCACCCACTTCTTCGCCGCCTCCTCGGGGGACAGCTTCTGCTCGGCGATCATCAGGGAGACCTCGTTCTGGTCCTCGGTCGTCCACCTGAACTTCTTCAGGAACGCCGCCGCCTCGCCGCCGTCCTTCGCGAAGCCGGCGTTGAGGTACTTCTGCAACGGGGTGTGCGGGTAGGCGCAGTCGACGTTCGCGGGGTCGGCGTCGCAGCCCTCCTCGTACGGCGGCAGCTTCACCTCCGTCATCGGGACCTTCTCGAACAGCCACTGCGGGGAGTACCAGTAGGTCAGGAAGGGCTTCTTCTCCTTGGCGAACTGCTTGATCTGGGTGATCTGGGCGGCCTCGGAGCCCGCGAAGACGACCTTGTAGTCCAGGTCCAGGTTCTTCACCAGGGCCTGGTCGTTCGTGACGTAGGACGGGGAGCCGTCCATCAGCTGGCCCTTGCCGCCGCTCTCCGGGGTGCGGAGCAGGCCGGCGTACTTGTCGAGGTTCTTCCAGTCCGTGACGTCCGGGTGCTCCTCGGCGAAGTACGTGGGGACGAACCAGCCGATGTGTCCGGTGACTCCGAGGCCGCCGCCGTTCACGATCGTCTTCTTGTCCTCGACGTACCGCTGCTCCTGCTCGGGGTGGCCCCAGTCCTCCAGGATGGCGTCGACCCGGCCCTGGCTGAGCGCGTCCCAGGCGGGGACCTCGTCGACCTGGACGGTGTCGACGCGGTAGCCGAGCTCGTGCTCCAGCAGGTATTGGGCGACGGCGACGTTGGCCTGGGCGCCGACCCAGGACTGCACGGACAGGGTGACGGTCTTGGTGCCCCGGGCGTTCGCGAACGGGGACGCCTGCTGGGTCATGTCGGCGGCGCCGCAGCCGGTCAGCAGCACCAGCGAGCCCACCACGGCGGTCGTACGCAGTCGCATGTCAGGCTCCCTTCGCCGTACGGCGTCCGGTCGGCTGGGTCACCCGGTCGAGCATCAGGCCGAGGCAGACGATCGCCGCGCCGGCCACCAGGCCGGTCGCCAGATCGCCCTGCGCCAGGCCGAAGACGACCTGGTAGCCGAGGGCGCCGCCGCCGACCAGGCCGCCGATGATGACGACCGCGAGGACGAGCACGACGCCCTGGTTGACGGCGAGCAGCAGGGCCGGCCGGGCCAGCGGGAGCTGGACCTGCCGCAGTTGCTGCCCGCTGGTGGCGCCGAGCGAGCGGGCCGACTCCAGGGCGGCGGGGTCGACCTGGCGCAGTCCCTGGGCGGTGATGCGGACGACGGCCGGGAGGGCGTAGACGACCGCGGCGGCCACGGCCGGCGCGCGGCCGACGCCGAACAGGGCGACGACCGGGATCAGGTACACGAACTGCGGCATCGTCTGGAACACGTCCAGCACGGGCCTCAGCCACCGCTCGAAGCGGTCGCTGCGGGCGGCGGCGATGCCGGTGGCGAAGCCGATGACGAGGGTGACGGCGACGGCCGCGAGGACCTGCGAGAGCGTGTCCAGGGACGGCTTCCACACCCCGAGCACACCGATCGCGGCCAGGGCGAGGACGGCGGTGAGCGCGGTGCGCCAGGTGCCGATCAGCCAGGCCAGGGCGGCGACGATCAGCAGCACGGACCACCAGGGCAGCCACTGCAGGCCGTCTCGGAGCGGGTCGAGGACCCAGGTGGTGAAGCGGCCGGCCCAGTCGGCGGTGCCGCCGACGACGGGCACGCCGGAGTACAGGTGCGCGGTCATCCAGTCGACGGCGCGGTTGACCGGCTCGGCGATGTTCGCCTCCCACGCCTCGGGCCACTCCAGGAGCCCGGCGAGCCGGCCGGCGACCGCCACGGCGACGGCGGCGGCCAGGGCGTAGGCCCACTGGGCGGGAGCCGCCGGGGCGTCGTCCACCAGCCGCTCCCCCGCCGCTCCCGTGACCCGGTCCAGGACGACGGCGAGCAGCACGATCGGGATGCCGGCCGCGAGGGCGGCGCCGACATCGACGGAGGCCAGTGCCTGGTAGACGCGGTCGCCGAGGCCGCCGGCGCCGATGACCGACGCGATGACCGCCATGGAGAGGGCCATCATGATCGTCTGGTTGAGGCCGAGGAGGAGTTCCCTGCGGGCCAGCGGGATGCGGGCGGTCAGCAGTCGCTGGCGGGCGGTGGTGCCGAGGGACTCGACGGCCTCCAGGACCTCCTTGTCGGCGCCGCGCAGGCCGAGGGCGGTGAGCCGCGCCATGGGCGGGGCGGCGTAGACGACGGTGGCGAGGACGGCGGCGGGTACGCCGATGCCGAAGACCAGGACGACGGGCAGCAGGTAGGCGAAGGCCGGCAGCACCTGCATGGTGTCCAGGACCGGGCGCAGGACACGGTCCATCCGGTCGGACAGCCCGGCGGCCAGCCCCAGCAGCGCGCCGGCGACGACGGACGCGAGGACCGCGACGACCATCAGGGCGAGGGTCTGCATGGTCGGCACCCACATGCCGAGCAGCCCGCAGGCCAGGAACGCCGCCGCCGTGCCGAGCGCGAGCTTCACGCCGGCGACCCGCCAGGCGACGAGGGCGCCGACGGCCGTGACGCCCGCCCAGCCCACGGCGAGCAGCGCCAGGTAGACGGCGCGTACGGACAGGACGACGGCGTTGCTGACGTGGCCGAAGAAGTACAGGAACAGGGGGTGGCCGTCCCGGTTGTCGATGATCCAGTCGCTGGCCTTGCCGAGCGGTTCGGATACGTCGACGGTGAAGGCGGCCGGCCAGGTGCCGCTGGACCACTGGGCGTGGGCCAGCGGTACGAGGATCGCGGCGGCGGCCGCGAGGATCAGGAGCTTGCGGACGGCTCGGTTGGCGAGGATGCCCGGCGGCGACGCCTTCTGGGCCGTTGCAGTGATCGTTGCCATTACACCGGCTCCTCGCTGGGGGTGGCCGGGGCGGTCGGCTCACGGCGCTCGGCCGGTGCCGCTGCGCCCACCCTCCCCCGCTCTCGGCTTCGCTCGAGCGGGGGGACCCCCATCGCCCCAGCGGCACGACTGCCCGCAGCCACGTCGGCTGTGCCCGCCACGACCGACAGCAGCGCTTCCGCGTCGACCACGCCCAGGCAGCGGCCGTCGGACATGACGCGGGCGGCCGAGCCGGCGCGGGCGACGGCCTCGATGGCCTCGGACACGGTGGCGTCGGGCCGCAGGGCCGGGCCGCCGTCGGTCTCGTCGGAGGACGACGCGGGACGCATGGCCGTACGGACCGTCATGACCTGCTCGCGCGGTACGTCGCGGACGAACTCGCGCACGTAGTCGTCGGCGGGCGAGCCGACGATCTCCTCGGGGGTGCCGAGCTGTACGACACGGCCGTCGCGCATCAGGGCGATGCGGTCGCCCAGCTTCAGGGCCTCCTGGAGGTCGTGGGTGATGAAGACCATCGTGCGGCCCTCCTCGCGGTGCAGCCGGACGACCTCCTCCTGCATCTCGCGCCTGATCAGCGGGTCGAGCGCGCTGAACGGCTCGTCGAAGAGCAGGACCTCGGGGTCGGCGGCGAGGGCGCGGGCGAGGCCGACGCGCTGCCGCTGGCCGCCGGAGAGCTGGCCCGGACGGCGGTGTTCCAGCCCCTCCAGGCCGACCTTGGCGACGACCCGGGCGGCCCGCTCGCGCCGCTCGGCGCGGCCCATGCCCTGGACCTGGAGGCCGTAGGCCACGTTGTCGAGGACGGTGCGGTGCGGGAGCAGGCCGAAGTGCTGGAAGACCATGGCGGCGCGGTGGCGGCGCAGTTCGCGCAGCCGGGCCTTGTCCATGGCGCGGACGTCCTCGCCGTCGATGGCGATGGTGCCCGCGGTCGGCTCGATCAGCCGGGTCAGGCAGCGCACCAGCGTGGACTTGCCGGAGCCGGACAGGCCCATGACGACGAACACCTCGCCCTTGCGCACGTCGAAGGAGACGTCCCGGACGGCGGCCGTGCAGCCGGTGCGGGAGCGCAGCTCGGCCGGGGTGAGGGCGGCCAGTGCGGGGTCGGCGGGGACGCGGCCGGCCTTCGGGCCGAAGACCTTCCACAGGCCGTCCACGGAGAAGACCGGGGCCGAGGACCGCGTGGTATCCGGCGGCGTACTGGTGCCGGTGGCGGTACTCATCGGGCATCACCGCCGATCAGCTCGACGGCCCGCTCCCCGACCATGAGCACGCCGATCATCGGATTCACGGCCGGCATGGTCGGGAACACGGAGGCGTCGGCGACGCGGATGCCCTCCAGGCCGCGGATGCGCAGCTCGGGGTCGACGACCGCCTGCTCGTCGTCGGCGGCGCCCATGCGGCAGGTGCCGGCCGGGTGGTAGACGGTGTGGGCGGCCTTGCGGGCGTACTCGCTCAGTTCCTCGTCGCCGGTGATGCCCGGGCCCGGGCACACCTCCCGCTTGAGCCAGCCGGCCAGCGGCTCGGCCTTGGCGATCTCGCGGGCGATGCGGATGCCGTCGACGAGGGTACGGCCGTCGTAGTCGTCCTCGTCGGTGAAGTAGCGGAAGTCGAGCGCGGGCTTGACCTCCGGGTCGGCGCTGGTCAGGTAGAGGCGGCCGCGGCTCTTCGGCTTGGGGATGTTGGGGGTCATCGAGACGCCGAACTCCGGCCGCTCGTAGCCCAGTCGCTCCGGGTTGTCCGTGAACGGGATCTGGTAGAAGTGGAACATCAGGTCCGGGCCCGCGTGGGCGGGGTCGCGGCGCACGAACAGGCCGGCGTCGGAGTCCATCGCGGAGTTGTCCGGGATGGGGCCGTTCGTCTCCCAGACGATCACCGACTCGGGGTGGTCGAGCAGGTTCTCGCCGACGCCGGGCAGGTCGTGGACCACGGGTATGCCGAGCGCTTCGAGGTCTTCACGCGGACCGATTCCGGAGTGCAGCAGCAGGCGGGGCGAGTCGACGGCGCCGGCGCACAGCACGACCTCGTTGCGGGCGCGGACGAGGAACTCCTCGCCGTCCTTGGTGCGGACGTGGACGCCCTCGGCGCGGTTGCCGTTCAGCTCCAGCTTGTACGCCCAGGTCTCCAGCAGGATCGTCAGGTTGGGGCGTTCGTCCATCACCGGGTGGAGGTACGCCACCGACGCCGACGAGCGCTTGTTGTTCTCCGGGTGGTAGGCGAGGTCGAAGAAGCCGACGCCCTCGGTGAACGGCTTCTTGTTGAAGCCCTCGATCCGGGGGACCTGGAGCGCCTTCTGGGCGGCGTCGACGAAGTCGCGGGCGATGGCGTTCCGGTCCTTCTCGTCGACGGGGACGATGTTGTTCAGGAGGCGGGCGTAGTACGCCTCCATCTGCACCGCGCCCCAGCCCTTGGCGCCGGCGGCCTCCCACTCGTCCCAGTCGGACGGCAGCGGCTTGAAGGCGATGAGCGTGTTGTGCGACGAGCAGCCGCCGAGCACGCGGGCGCGACTGTGCCGGATGTGGGAGTTGCCGCGCGGCTGTTCGGTGGTCGGGTAGTCGTAGTCCAGTTCGCCGCCGAGCAGGCCCATCCAGCGGCGCAGCGTCAGGACGTCGTCGCGGCCGACGTCGCTGGGGCCGCCCTCGATGACGGCGACGGTGGTGTCCGGGTTCTCGGTCAGCCGGGAGGCGATGACCGAGCCCGCGGTGCCGCCGCCGATGACGACGTAGTCGTAGACACGGGGGGTCTCGGGCATGGGGGGACTCCTGTGGTGCGTGGGGACGAGGAGGTTTTGCGGGGGGCGGGCAGTTCAGCCGGCGAACCAGCGGACGGGCTTCGGCGCGAGGTTCTGGTAGACGTGCTTGGTCTCGCGGTACTCGGCGAGGCCGGCGGGGCCGAGTTCGCGGCCGGTGCCGCTCTTGCCGAAGCCGCCCCACTCCGCCTGCGGGAGGTAGGGGTGGAAGTCGTTGATCCAGACGGTGCCGTGCCGCAGCCGGCCGGCGACCCGGCGGGCCCGGCCCGCGTCCGCGGTCCACACGGCGCCGGCGAGGCCGTACTCGGTGTCGTTGGCGAGGGCGACGGCCTCGTCCTCGGTGCGGAAGGTCTCGACGGTGAGGACGGGTCCGAAGACCTCCTCGCGGACGACACGCATCCCGCGGTGGCAGTGGTCGAGCACGGTCGGCTCGTAGAAGTAGCCGCTCTGCGGCCGCTGGGGGGACGGCTCGGGGCGCCTGCCGCCGCAGCGCAGCACCGCGCCCTCGGCCAGCGCGGAGGCGACGTACTCCTCGGTCTTCGCACGCTGCTGCTCGGAGACGAGGGGGCCGCACTCGACGCCGTCCTCGGTGCCGCGGCCGAGGCGGATCCTCTCGGCGCGGCGGGCGAGTTCGGCGACGAAGCGTTCGCGGACCGGCTCCTCGACGATCAGGCGGGAGCCCGCGGAGCAGACCTGGCCGCTGTGGATGAAGGCCGCGTTGAGGGCCTGGTCGACGGCGGTGTCGAAGCCCTCCTCGGTGGCGCAGGCGTCGGCGAAGACGACGTTGGGGTTCTTGCCGCCGAGTTCGAGGGCGACCTTCTTGACGGTGACGGCGGCGGCCCGGGCGACCTTGGTGCCGCTGGCGAGGCCGCCGGTGAAGGAGACGAGGTCGACGTCGGGGTGCTCGGCGAGCCGGGCGCCGACCGTGTGGCCCGGGCCGGTGACGATGTTGGCGACGCCGGCGGGGAGACCGGCCTCGATCAGCAGGTCGATGAGGGCGACCGTGGTGAGCGGCGTGATCTCACTGGGCTTGATCACGAAGGTGTTGCCGGCGGCGAGCGCGGGCGCGATCTTCCAACTGGCCTGGAGCAGGGGATAGTTCCAGGGCGTGATCATCGCGCAGACGCCGACCGGCTCGTGCACGACGACGCTGTGGACGTCGGGCGAGCCGGCGTCGACGACCCGGCCCGGGGCCTCGGCGGCGACCAGGTCCGCGAAGTAGCGGAAGGCGTCGGCGACGCAGTCGATGTCGACGCGGCCCTCCTCGACGGTCTTGCCCGCGTCCCGGCTCTCCAGCAGGCCGAGCTTCTCGCGGTCACGGACGAGGAGGCCGGCCACGCGGCGCAGGAGCGCGGCGCGTTCGGCGACCGGGGTGTGCGGCCAGCCGCCCTCGTCGAAGGCGCGGCGCGCGGCGGCCACCGCGAGGTCGGCGTCCTTCTCGTCGCCCTCCGAGACCACGGCGAACGGCCGGGCGTCCGCGGGGTCGAGGATCTCGCGCGTGCCGCCGGAGGACGCCTCGTGCCACTCGCCTCCCGCGTGGATGGTGCCGCGCTTCCGCTCCGCCTGGAGTTCCGTTCCGTCCGCCATGATCCGGTTTTTGCCTTCCGTCGCTGTTCGGCGTCCCTGTGTCACACACGTGTCACTCCCAGGACCGTGGGCCCCCTGCCCTGCGCCTCCGGGGGCATGCGGAATCGGCGGCCGAAAGTGCCCCGTGTCACTGACAAGAGCGATAAAAGGGACGGAACGCCACTGGACCCCGGCATTTCCTTTGACTAAAGTCAAAGAAATATGGAGCCAGTGTCGACCGACGACGTGACGGCGTTCCGCCGTTTCAACCGCTACTTCACACGCCGTATCGGCGTCCTCGACGACCACTACCTGGGCCAGGACCGCCCGCTCGGCGAGGCCCGGCTGCTCTACGAGATCGCCGGGAGCGAGGCCGGCGTCTCCCTGCGGGACCTGCGCGGCCGCCTCGGCCTGGACGCCGGGTATCTCAGCCGCATGGTCAGGACGCTCCAGGCCCAGGGCATGGTCCGGCTGGGCGTGCACCCGGACGACAGCCGGCTGCGCACGGTCGAGCCGACCCCCGCCGGCCGGGCCGAGGTCGAGGAGCAGAACCGGCGGGCCGGCGCGCTCACGGCCGGGCTGCTGCAGGGGCTCGCCCCGGACCAGCGCCGGGAGCTGACCGAGGCGTTGGCGACCGCCCAGCGCCTGCTGCGGCTGGCCGGCATCACCGTCGAACGGGTCGACGGTCACGCACCGGACGCGCGCGCCTGTCTGGACGCGTACGCCGCCGACCTGGACGCGCGCTTCCCCGAGGGGTTCGACAAGTCCGACCTCGTGGGCCCCGAGGAGGTGTCGGGGGACGCCGGGGCGTTCTTCGTCGCGTACGAGGAGGGCCGGCCGGTCGGCTGCGGCGCGCTGCGGCGGCTGGAGCCCGGCGTCGGCGAGATCAAGCACGTGTGGGTGGACCCCGGGGCCCGGCGGCTGGGGCTGGCGCGCCGGCTGCTCGACGCCCTGGAGGGCGAGGCGGCCGCCCGTGGTCTCACCGTCGTACGGCTCGACACGCACGCCGTGCTCACCGAGGCGCAGGCGATGTACCAGGCGTGCGGCTACACGGAGATCCCGGCGTACACCGACCACGTGTACGCCGGGCACTGGTTCGAGAAGCGGCTGGGGAGCGGTCCGGAATCCCGGCGGTGACCCGCGGCAAGGGGAACGGAAACGGGAACGGGCCCCGTTCCGGCGGCAATCCGGAACGGGGCCCGTGGGCGGGCCGACGAGCGGCCCGATCGCTGCGGGACTCAGATGAGGCCGAGACCGCGGACCGCCTCGCGCTCCTCCGACAGCTCCTTGACGGAGGCGTCGATGCGGGCGCGGGAGAACTCGTTGACGTCCAGGCCTTGGACGATCTCGTACTTGCCGTCCTTGCAGGTGACCGGGAAGGAGGAGATCAGGCCCTCCGGGACGCCGTAGGAGCCGTCCGACGGGATGCCCATGGAGGTCCAGTCGCCCTCGGCGGTGCCGTTGACCCAGGTGTGGACGTGGTCGACGGCGGCGTTGGCGGCGGAGGCGGCCGAGGAGGCGCCGCGGGCCTCGATGATGGCGGCACCGCGCTTGGCGACGGTCGGGATGAAGTCGTCGGCCAGCCACTTCTCGTCGCCCACGACCTCGGCGGCGTTCTTGCCGGCGACCGTGGCGTGGAAGATGTCCGGGTACTGGGTGGCGGAGTGGTTGCCCCAGATGGTGAGGCGCTTGATCTCCGAGACCGGGACGCCGGTCTTCTTCGACAGCTGGGTCAGGGCGCGGTTGTGGTCCAGGCGGGTCATCGCGGTGAAGCGCTCGGCCGGCACGTCCGGGGCGGCGGCCTGGGCGATCAGCGCGTTGGTGTTGGCCGGGTTGCCGACGACGAGCACCTTGATGTCGTCCGCGGCGTGGTCGTTGATGGCCTTGCCCTGCGGCTTGAAGATGCCGCCGTTGGCCTCCAGGAGGTCACCGCGCTCCATGCCCTTGGTGCGGGGGCGGGCGCCCACGAGGAGGGCGACGTTGGCGCCGTCGAAGGCCACGTTCGGGTCGTCGGTGATGTCGATGCCCTGCAGGAGCGGGAACGCGCAGTCGTCCAGCTCCATCGCGGTGCCCTCGGCGGCCTTGAGCGCCGGGGTGATCTCCAGCAGGCGCAGCCTGACCGGCACGTCCGCGCCGAGCAGCTGGCCGGAGGCGATGCGGAAGAGCAGGGCGTAACCGATCTGGCCGGCCGCGCCGGTGACGGTGACGTTCACGGGAGTGCGGGTCATGGCGTTCTCCGTATGACAGCTGGCGGTGGGGCGGTCCCTGCCCCGGGTGGGACGTACAGATGATCGATCTCTTGGCGTCAAGATAGATCCAGCGGTCAGGCTATCGCGCCCTCGGGATCCCGGACGTCCGGGTCGGTGTGGCCCGTCCCACAGGACCGCCCACTCGGCGGGCCGGCCCGGGAGGCCGCCGCCGCGCGGGCAGAAGAAGAGGCGGCCGCCTGTCCGGGAGAGGAGGGACGAAGGCGACCGCCGTTGGGGGATACCGTTGCCGGACTCCCGTGGGGGTACTGTTCGCGTGCCCGGGCCGCCCCCGCCCATGCCTGCTCCGAACGGATTCTTTCTGCGGGTTTCCAGGGCCGTCCGGGTCGTCCGTGTCTTCAGGGGTCGGTCCGCGTCTTCCGGGGGTCGTCCCCGTCCTCCCGGTCTGTCCGCTACTGCGTGCAGCCCTTCTGGCCCGACGCGAGCGTCACGCAGGCCTTGGCCTCGGCGGCGTTCTTGACCGCCACCATGGGCGTGTATGCGACCGTGTCGCCGGCAGCCGTGATCGAGCCCGTCTGCCGGTTCTTGCCGTCCGCGCTGACCTGCACCTCGTCGCCCTGGCCGGCCTGGGTGACCCGGCCCCACGCGGTGCCGCAGGTCTTGCTGTAGCGAACCTCGACGACGGCGGTGCCGACGGTGGCGGTGCTGGCCGTGGTCACCAGGTCGCCGCCGCAGCCCATGATCTCCGCGTCCTTGCCGGTGCAGAGGTCACCGCTGCACTTCACCCCCGGCGGCAGCTCGGGGTTGGTGCTGACGGTGGGGGACGGGGACGCCTTCCCGCCCTCGTTCTCCTTCTCGCCGCCGTCGTTCAGCAGGAAGAAGGCACCCGCGACGACGACGAGCACGCCGACGACGCCCGCGACGAACGTCGTCATCCGCCTGCCGCCGCCGGAGGACCCGCGCGAACGACTCCCCGCCCGCGGGGGCTCCCCGTACGCGCCGCCGGCATCGGCACCCCGGGGAACGGCGGACGCGGCCGGAACGCCCGCGTCGTGCGCCACCCGCGCGCCGCCACCGAGGCCCGCGGTCCCGGCCCCGACGCCCGCGGTCCCGGCCCTGCGGCCACCGGACGGCGACGGTCCCCGGTAGCCGGCGAGGCCCCACGAGTTGCCGTCGGAGGCACCGGCCGAGGGGGCGGACGAGCCGCCGCCGCGGACCGCGCGGCCGGCCGAGTCGGCGCTGTCGGCGGCCGTCGGCTGCGCGGGCACGACCGGCGGCAGCGTCGGCGACACACCCGCCGGACCGGCGACCCCGGGGCTGATCGTGGCGCTGCCGCCCTTGCTGCCCGTCTTGCCGCCCTTGCCGCTGCGGGAGTTCGCCGGGGGCGTGCCCAGTTCGCCGAGCGCGGCACGCGCCTGGGAGATCCGGATGGCCTCCATGGTCATGTCGTGCCGCATCTCCGAGCGGCTCCAGGCACGCTCGGCCAGCTCCCACATGGTGGTCAGGTGGACGGGATTGGTCCCCGTCACCTCGGCCAGGGCCACGATGGCGCCCTTCGGGGCCAGCAGACGGCCGTTGAGATAGCGCTCCCAGGACGTCTTGCTGTAGCCCGTGGCGTCCGCCACCGCCGCAATGCTCAGATCGCTGCGGTCCACGAGTCGGCGCAACTGGCCGACGAACTCTCTGATCTGCGGATCGAGTTCATCCGGCAAGGCCCTCCAACGAGGCATTGCTTCCCCCCTCTTCCCCCCGGTGACGTGCTGTTTCGGTCCCCCGCTCGGCCCCCGCGCGTGGCGTCCCGCGCAGAGTCCCGTTCTGGCTACCCACAGGGATGCGCCCGGTCAGGATCTCAGTTCCCGGGGTGGGGGCGCACGGGTGCGCAGAAGCCGCGAGCATGCACCGTCGCACGCCCACCGGCTCGTGGTCCAGTGTCCCACCGGCGTTCCTGTGCATCGAACAGAACCCCCGCCGGCGTTCCCCGGCACCGCACGGAACCCCGGCCGTCGTGACGCCACCCCCCGGCCCGTCGTACGGGACGCCACGGACGTCCCGATTGACCACGCTAACCCCGTCCTTGAACGACTTGGCAGCAAATCCGCGAACTTGTCAATACTTCCGCACACGGATCGCACATGTGCGGTCACGTCGGGCACACGGGCCCCGTCTCTCCCGGACTCCGTAGCGGAACGGTCACTTCCGTGCCACAGCGCCCTGACAGCCGTTGAACAGGCCGTTCGACGTGCAGGAGGGTTGGTCACGGCGGCGGCCCGTCCTCCCACGGGGGAGAGGACGGGCCGCCGTTCTCCGGCTCTTCGGGCCGGTGCCGCCTACTGGCTGACCGTGAAGTGCAGGGTGTCCTTGAGGAACGGGATCTCCAGCAACGGGTTCGGCTGGGCCATCATCGCCAGCAGGACGATGGCGAGGCCGAGCACGCCGTAGGTGGCGATGTCCGTGAAACGGGAACGCACGGCGAGCATGCCGACGTCCGGCACGACCCAGCGCAGCCCGGCGCCCGCCAGCAGCGCGACGCCGATCAGCAGCGTGCCGTAGCGGAACACGTCCAGCGCGGTCAGCAGCAGGCCGAGGCCGACCAGGCAGATCACGGTGAGCACGGGCCACTGCCGGGCGGGCGCGGGGGCGTCGCCGGAGGCGGCCCGGCCGCCGCCCTCGGGGCGCGCGGTGTCGCGCGTGAACAACGGGAAACGACGCGTGGTGCGCCGCGGCCTGCCCTCGGCGTCGGGCGCGCTGACGGCGTCCCGGGCCGTGGCCTCCTCCGGCCGCTCGGCGTCCGCCTCAGCCGGCACTGCGCTCCGCCGCCTCGACCACGTTGACGAGCAGCTGGGCCCGGGTCATCGGGCCGACGCCGCCGGGGTTCGGGGAGATCCAGGCGGCCACCTCGGCGACGTCCGGGTGGACGTCGCCCACGATCTTGCCCTCGGCGTTGCGCGAGACGCCGACGTCGAGGACGGCCGCGCCCGGCTTGACGTCCTCGGCGCGGACCAGGTGCGGGGAGCCGGCGGCGGCCACGATGATGTCGGCGCGCTTGAGGTGGGCGGACAGGTCACGGGTGCCGGTGTGGCACTGGGTCACCGTGGCGTTCTCGCTGCGCCGGGTGAGCAGCAGCGGCATCGGGCGGCCGATGGTGACGCCGCGGCCGACGACCACGACCTCCGCGCCCTTGATCTCCACGCCGTAGCGGCGCAGCAGGGTGAGGATGCCGTTGGGGGTGCAGGGCAGCGGCGCGGGCTCGTTGAGGACGAGGCGGCCGAGGTTCATCGGGTGCAGGCCGTCCGCGTCCTTGTCCGGGTCCATCAGTTCCAGGATGCGGTTCTCGTCGATGCCCTTGGGCAGCGGCAGCTGCACGATGTACCCGGTGCAGGCCGGGTCCTCGTTCAGCTCGCGGACGACCGCCTCGATCTCCTCCTGGGTCGCCGTGCCCGGAAGTTCGCGCTGGATGGAGGCGATGCCGACCTGGGCGCAGTCGCGGTGCTTCCCGGCGACGTACTTCTGGCTGCCGGGGTCGTCGCCGACCAGGACGGTGCCGAGGCCGGGCGTGACGCCCTTCTCCTTCAGCGCCGCCACGCGGGCGGCCAGTTCGGACTTGATCGCGGCTGCGGTGGCCTTGCCATCGAGAATCTGGGCGGTCATGCCCCCATCCTCGCGGATGACCGGCCCCCTGTTCCAATCCGGCCGCCGTCCGGGCACCGCCCGGGAAGCATCCGGGCACCACGGGACACGTCCCCCGTGTCCGGTATTGATCATGGATGTTGCACTTGCACAACACCTCGCGAATGCGGCTGGACAAGCCAGTGGCGGTCGAGAACCATGGGGCAGCACAGTGCCGCGGGCAGTACCGGGGGGACGAACCGCAACCACCTGTAGAAACTTCCTCCGAACCGTGCCGCGCGTCCCCGCACATGGAGCACATCGGAGGAAGGACCGCCATGAGTTTCGGCGACCCGAACAATCCCTACGGGCCCCCACCCGCGCAGCCGCCGGCCGCTCCCGGCTACGGATACCCCCAGCAGCCCCCCGGCGCGCCGCAGCAGGGCTACGGCTTCCCGCAGCAGCAGGCGTATCCCGGCTACCCCGGCGCGAACCAGATGATGCCGCAGTCGATGCCGGGGCTGCTGGTGACGGCCCGGGTGTTCCTGTACATCATCTCGGCCGTGCAGATCATCGGCGGCCTGATCTACCTGTACGTCGCCGCCTTCGTGAACGACGTGTCGGACTCGGCGGACTCGCTGAGCACGTCCTCCGACGATCCGTTCAGCGACCTCGGTGACTTGGGTGACGCCGCGGCCGGGCTCATCGCCGGCATCGCGATCTTCCTGCTCGCGCTGGCGGCCCTGTCCATCACCCTGGGCGTCAAGTTCGGCCGCGGCGGCCAGGGTGTCCGCATCACCACGGTCATCTACGGCGCGCTCGGCACCATCGTCGGTCTGCTGCTCCTCTTCGTCGGCCTCGACTCGGGCCTGGCCTCGGCGATCATCTTCCCGTTGCTGTGGGTCGTCTTCGGCGCCGTCATCACCGCCGCTCCGGTGGTGCCCAGCGGTACTGCCTGGTTCAGCCGCCCGCGCTACTGAACGCGCCCCGGCGACTGAACAGTTCGCGCCAAACACACCCAAGGGCCGTGTCTCACCCGTACGAGGGGAGACACGGCCCTGGTGCGTCGCCCTAGTCTGGCGTGGGTAGCCGTCAGGCACGGGGAGACGCACCTTGTACAGCATCATCGTGGTACCTCCGCCGACCACGGAGGACGAACGCAGCCGCACCCAGCTCCGCCTCGCCCCCGGCGAGCGGCTCGTCTTCGGACGGTCCGTGCCCGCCGGCGGCCTGCTGATCGAGCACGACGGGGTCTCCCGCAGAGCCGGTGAGATCACCGCCCACGGCACCTTCTGGGCCCTGAGCAACCTCTCGGGCCACCAGACGTACGTGGTGGAGAACCCGGAGGGCGCGGGCGAGCACATCAAGGTGGCACCGGGGCGCCTGGAGGCGCCCGTGCCCTTCGAGTTCTCCCGGATCGTGCTGCCCGCCGCAGGCGATCTGCTGCCGGTCGAGGTGTGGGCGCCCCGCCACGACTACCTGCGCGCCGAGGACGGCGCCGACGGCGAACCGACCGCCCCCGCCTTCTCCGTCGACCGCACCAAGCGCTACTTCGCGGTCCTGGCCGCGCTGTGCGAGCCCCGGCTGCGCGGCGCGCCGCACGCCCCGCTGCCGACCATGGACCAGGTCGTCGAACGGCTCCGCCCGACCTGGCCGGCCGCCTCGCGCACGTCGGTGCAGTGGAACATCGACTACCTGGCCGTGAAGCTGCGCCTGAAGCCGGGCCCGGAGACGGCCGAGCCGGGGCCTCGGCTGAACGGCAAGAAGGAGTCGCTGGTCTCCCTGGCGCTCCGCTTCGACCTGGTCCGCGAGGACGACCTGGTGATCCTCACGGAGCCCTCCGGACAGGCGCACCGGTGAGCGAGCCGTACGCGGTGCCCGTGCCGAAGGGGTACCGGGTGGGCGTCTGGGAGGTGCGCGAGCCGATCGCCACGGGCGCCTTCGGCAGCGTGTACGCCGCCCGCCGCACCGGCGACGGCGGCGGGCAGCTGCCGCGGACCGCCGCCCTGAAGTTCCTGCCGACCGGCACGGACACCCCCCGGCAACTCGCTCACCTGCGCGAACTGATCGAGCGCGAGGTCGAGTTGCTGCGCCGGCTGAAGCGGCCCCGGCTGATCCGGATGTACGAGACCCTCACCGTCGACGACCCGGCCGACCCGCGGCTGGACGGCGCCACCGTCCTCGTCCTGGAGAAGGCGGAGGGCTCCCTGTCCGCCCGGCTGGCCGCGGAGCCCCGGCCGCCCGCCGGGCCCGCGCTGCTCGCCCAGGTCTGCGCGGGGCTCGCCCAGCTGCACCGGGCGGGCTGGGTGCACGGCGATCTGAAGCCGGCCAACGTGCTGCTGATGGCGGACGGTTCGGTGCGGCTCGCCGACTTCAACATGGCCGCCGAGCTGGAGGGCACCCACGCCTACACGCCCGCCTTCTCCACGCCCGACTACACCCCGCCCGAGCTGCTGTGGTCGGAGATCGGCGAACGCGGCCGCCGGATCCGCCCGTCCGCGGACGTGTGGGCCTTCGGCGTCCTCGCCCACCTGGTCCTCACGGGCTCCTTCCCGCTGCCCGGCGCCACCCCGGCAACCCGCCGCGACGCGGCCGCCGCCTACGCCCGGGGCACCGACGAACTGCGCCTGTCGCCCGAACTGCCGGACGCCTGGCGGGACATCGTGCGGTCCTGTCTGACCCGTACGCACGCCGACCGCATCGGCACCGAGGCGCTGCTGCGCCGGGTGGAGGCCGCCACGGGCGGTGCGGACGGTGCGGGCGGCGGCACGGGACGGCTGCCGCTGCTGCGGCGCCCGTTCGCACGGGGCGGTCACCGCACGGGCGGCCGGCGGACGGTCCTCGCCGCGTCGGCGGCCACCGTCGTGGTCGCCGGGCTCGGCTACGGCATCACCACCTGGGCCGGCGACCGCTCGGACCCCGGCGGCGCGGACGGCCGGGGCGGGGCCGTGCCGGCCGCCTCCTACGGCGCCGAGGAGCTGCGCACCGACCGGGGCGTCCCGGCCGCCTACCGGCTGCTGATCGTGGAGACGGCGCACGACTGCGAGCGCCCGGAGGTCAGCCCGCCCCTGATCGCCGCCATGCTGAGGGTGGAGAGCGACTTCGACCCGAACCTCTCCGATCCCGCCAAGGACGAGTACGGGATCGCCCGCTGGACGCCGAGCGTGCTGCGCTGGTGGATGAACGCCGACGGCACCCCCGGGGAGACGGTCCCCGAACCGCCGTTCCCGCCCGCCGAGTCCATCCCGGCGATGGGCCGCTACCTGTGCTGGATCACGCCCCGCCTCGACGCCGGGCTGCCGGGCGACCGCCGGGTGCTGATCGCCGTCTCCTACCGGACGTCGTACGCGCGTGTGAACGACGCGGCCGGGGTTCCCCCGAAGTACCGCGACTACGCCGACCGCGTCGCTCACTACCTCAAGAAGTACACCCCGCCCGGCCGGAAGTGACCCTGTGAGGTCAGAGGGGGCCGGCGGGCCCCCTCTGGTTTCGGATCAGTGGAAGAAGTGCCGCGTCCCCGTGAAGTACATCGTCACGCCGGCCTTCTTCGCCGCCTCGACGACCTGCTCGTCACGGATCGAGCCGCCGGGCTGCACGATGGCCCGGACGCCGGCGTCGATCAGGATCTGGGGGCCGTCGGGGAACGGGAAGAACGCGTCGGAGGCCGCGTAGGCACCGCGCGCCCGCTCCTCGCCGGCCCGCTCCACCGCGAGACGGCAGGAGTCGACCCGGTTGACCTGGCCCATGCCGACGCCGACCGAGGCGCCGTCCTTGGCGAGCAGGATCGCGTTGGACTTCACGGCCCGGCAGGCCTTCCAGGCGAAGGCCAGCTCGGCCAGCTCCGCCTCCGGCAGGGCCTCGCCGCTGGCCAGCGTCCAGGTGGCCGGGTCGTCGCCGTCGGCCTGGAGGCGGTCGGCGACCTGGAGGAGGGCGCCGCCGTCGATCGGCTTGACCTCGACCGGGGCGGCGGGGGCCTCGGGGGCGCGCAGCACGCGGATGTTCTTCTTCTTGGTGAGGGCTTCGAGGGCGCCGTCCTCGTAGTCCGGGGCCACGATGACCTCGGTGAAGATCTCCGCGACCTGCTCGGCCATCTCCTTGCTGACCGGGCGGTTCACGGCGATCACGCCGCCGAACGCGGACAGCGGGTCGCAGGCGTGCGCCTTGCGGTGGGCCTCGGCGACGTCGGCGCCGACCGCGATGCCGCACGGGTTGGCGTGCTTGATGATCGCGACGCACGGCTCGTCGTGGTCGTACGCGGCACGGCGGGCGGCGTCCGTGTCCGTGTAGTTGTTGTACGACATCTCCTTGCCGTGCAGCTGCTCGGCCTGCGCGAGGCCGCCGCCCTCGGGCGAGGTGTAGAGGGCGGCGGGCTGGTGCGGGTTCTCGCCGTAGCGCAGGGTGTGCGCGCGGTCGTACGTGGCGCCGAGGAAGTCCGGGAAGCGCGACTCGTCGACCGGGGCGTACTCGGAGGCGAACCAGGAGGCGACCGCGACGTCGTAGGCGGCCGTGTGCTGGAACGCCTCGGCGGCCAGGCGCTTGCGGGCGGCCAGGTCGAAGCCGCCGTCCTTCGCGGCGGCCAGGACGTCGGCGTACCGGGCGGGGCTGGTGACCACGGCCACGGAGGGGTGGTTCTTGGCGGCGGCGCGGACCATGGAGGGGCCGCCGATGTCGATCTGCTCGACGCACTCGTCGGGGGTGGCGCCCGAGGCGACGGTCTCGCGGAACGGGTAGAGGTTGACCACGACCAGGTCGAACGGCTCCACGCCCAGCTCGGCGAGCTGCTGCCGGTGGCTGTCCAGGCGCAGGTCGGCGAGGATGCCGGCGTGGACCTTGGGGTGCAGGGTCTTCACCCGGCCGTCCAGGCACTCGGGGAAGCCCGTGAGGTCCTCGACCTTGGTGACCGGGACGCCGGCGGCGGAGATGCGGGCGGCCGTGGAACCGGTGGAGACGAGCTCCACGCCCGCCTCGTGCAGGCCGCGGGCGAGCTCCTCCAGCCCGGTCTTGTCGTAGACGCTGACGAGCGCCCGGCGAAGGGGCCGCTTGTTGCTCTCGGCGGTCACTGGATAACTACCTTTCGTCCCTCAATGCGATAGCCGTTGCGGGCGAGACGCCCCACGACATCGACGAGCAGCCTTCGCTCGACTTCTTTGATGCGCTCGTGCAGCGCGCTCTCGTCGTCCTCGTCCCGGACCTCCACCACGCCCTGCGCGATGATCGGCCCGGTGTCGACGCCGTCGTCGACGAAGTGGACGGTGCAGCCGGTGACCTTGGCGCCGTACGCGAGTGCGTCGCGCACGCCGTGGGCTCCCGGGAAACTGGGCAGGAGGGCGGGGTGGGTGTTGACGAACCGCCCCCCGAAACGGGCCAGGAACTCCTTGCCCACGATCTTCATGAACCCGGCCGAGACGACGAGGTCCGGCTCGTGGGCGGCCACGGCCTCGGCGAGCGCCGCGTCCCACTCCTCGCGGGTCCCGTAGTCCTTGACCCTCGTCACGAAGGTCGGCAGTCCGGCGCGCTCGGCGCGCGCGAGCCCCTCGATGCCGTCGCGGTCGGCGCCGACGGCCACGATCTCGGCTCCGTAGGCCTCGACGCCGGTTTCGGCGATCTCGTCGAGGAGCGCCTGCAGATTGGTGCCGGATCCGGAGACCAGCACGACGAGGCGCTTGGCCACGGGCTTGGCGGCCACGGTGGGGCCCTTTCTCGGGGAAGCGGTTCTGTGCGGTCGGTCCGTACGGTCGTTTGTGCAGTCGTACGAATGCTTCGCGCCCCCTGATACGGGGAAGTCTACGAAGCGGCCGACCGTCAGCAACGATACCGGCACACGGGACGGCCCCCTCGGGACGGGGGCGTGGCCGGAAGGTAGCGTCTGGATGGAGCGGGACCGGGAACGCCGCTCATGGACCGCGCGTTCACCAGTCGTGCCCACCGGTTCGGCGGCGGGGGTTCATCCCTGCAGTTCGAACCACTGTTCGCTTCACCGTTCGTCACGACGGTCACGACCGTCACGACCACTCGTAACCACGATTCGTATCGCCAAGGGGAAGACGCTCACTTGATGCCGGACCGCAGCCTGCGACTGCTCACGCTCCCCCAGCAGTCGGCGCAGGGAGGAGAGCGCAGCGCCGTGCTGCTGCGGGAGCGCCCGTCCTCGCCGCCCGACGCGTCCTCGGACCGGAGGAACGGCGGCGAGCAGGGCGGCGGGACCCAGGACGACAACCCGTTCGCGCCGCCGCCGGAGGGCACGCCGGACTCCCCGTGGCAGCCGCGGCACCCGGCGGGCGGCGAGGGCTCCCAGGACGGTGAGGGTTCCCAGGGCGGCGGGCGCTCGCCGTGGGGCCGCCAGTGGAGCGACCGGCAGCCCGGCCGGTCGTCCGGCGGCTTCGGCGAGCGGCCGGGCGGATCCGGCTCCGAGGGACCGGGCGGCGGTCCGGGCCCGCGCTGGGACCCGACGGACCCCGTCCAGCGGCGCGCCCGCTATGCGCTCCTGTGCGGCATGTGGGCCCTGTTCTTCGCGCTGTTCAGCTGGCCGTACGTGGCGCTGCTGCTCGGCGCGCTGTCCCTGTACTGGGGCATCAGCTCGCTGCGCGCCAAGCCCCGCACCGCCACCGACCCCGACCGTCCGGCCCCGGCCTCCGACCCGGCCGTCCGCCCGCAGCGCACCGCCGCGGTCAGCGGCCTGGTCACGTCCTCGCTGGCCCTCGTCCTGGTCGCCGCCTCCTTCACCGCGCAGCTCGTCTACCGCGACTACTACACGTGTCAGAGCGACGCCCTGACCAGCGAGGCGAAGCAGTCGTGCAGCCGGCACCTGCCGGAGGAGCTGCGGGGCGTGCTGGGCACGGACGGCTGACGCCCGGCCGCCTCACCGGGTGCGGGGCGGCTCCGCCGGGGAGTCGGCGGGCGGGAGGCCGTAGGCGCTGAGCGCGTCGTCGTCCTGGTCGTAGAGGCCGACCGGCACGGCGGCCTCGTCGGCCTCCGCCGTCGCCGGCGCCTCCTGGGCGGCCTTGTCCGTCCCGCGCGTGAACCGGCCGCCCAGCGACGGCAGCGGCATCCGGAACCGGCGCCCACCGGTTCCGGCCGGCGCCGGGGGCGGAGCCGGTGGGCGCCGGTCGCCTACGTCGCCGGGGGCGGCCGCCGGCGTCCGCTCCGGACGGCTCCGTCCGTGGCACCTCCAGGCGCGTACCCCCACCGCCACGGGAACGGCCACCACCCCGGTCCACACCAGCGCTGCGCCCCCGGCCTGCCACCACACCGGCCCGAACCGGGCGAGGGCGCCGTCCCCGAGCGCCCCGCCCGACCAGGCGGCGAGCAGGGCGACGAGGGCCGCGCACAGCAGGGCGGCCAGGCCCGCGGCGGCAGCGGTGCGGCCGAGGGGCCACGGCGCGGTGTCCGGGTCACCGCTTCCGGCCGTCGTCGTCATCCGGTCGGCGCCGGCTGTTGTCTTCCGTTCGGCGCCGGCTGTCGTCCCAGGGTCCGTGTCGGGCGTCGTGGCCGCCCGGGCGGTGAACCACCCCACCGTCACCCCGGCCGCGACCGGCACCGCACCCGCCGCCCAGTGCAGCGTCGTGCCCGGGCCCGCGTCCGGCACCGCCGCCAGCAGCGGGAAGGGCGGCAGCAGCCGGACGGGGTCCGAGGCGAAGGGGTTCACGAGGTGACCGGCGCCGAGGACGAAGCCCGGGCCGAGGGCGTACGCCGCCGCCCACACCGCCGCGTTCGGCACCAGCGTCAGGCAGAGCAGCAGCACGGCGAACTGCCCCGGCCATCCCTCGGCCAGCCGCTGGAAGGACCCGCGGGCGGCCCCGCCGTGCCAGATCAGGGAGCCGGCGAGCAGCAACCCCCCACCGCCGAGCAGCACCGCCACCCCGGCGCCCGCGGCGCGCGCCGCGGCGCCCGGGCGCGCATCCCGCCCGAGGATCAGCTCCCGCGTCCACGACGGCAGCGCGGCCCGCACACGCCCCACCGGCCCACAGGGGCGGCCGTGCGCCGTCAGCACCCCGACCCCGGCCGCGCCCATGACGGCCAGCGGGAGGCACAGCACCGTCCAGGGCCACGAGGGCCGCGGCTCGCCGCCCGCGGCGTACAGCACGGCCGGCGTGCCGACGGCCAGGTAGCCGAGGACGACGCCCCGCCACGCGGCGCGCGGGGAGACGGGTGGCGGGCCGGGGTCCGCCGCGCGGCCCGGGCCGGCCCCGGCGCTCGCGCCCCCGTCGCCCTCGGCGCCGCCGTCCATGGCGTCCCGTGCCGCCCGGTACACCAGCCACAGCGGCAGGACGAGCAGCAGCAGCGGGGTGACGCCCACGGGCGCGGGCGCGCCGGAGAGCGTGTCGCCGCGCACCAGCTCGACACCGTGTGCCAGCACCCACAGCGTCGCGGCGACGTGCAGCGAGCCGCCGGGTCCGTCGTCGGGGTACGGCGAGCTGATCCACAGCACCGTCACGAGCACGGTGATCGAACCGAGCCCCAGCCCCGCCGCGACCGCGCCACCCAGGAGGCCGCCGGCCAGCCCGGGCGCCCGCGACCGGTCGCGCCACCGGATGAGCAGCAGGGTCAGCAGGGCTCGGCGAGCGGTCGTCTGGATCACGCCGCCATGCTCCCAACGACACGCGCTTTCCCGTCGTAACGGGCGAAGCACCGCTGTGTCGCTCAATATATGCTTATGTACTTTTTCGCGCGAAGGGGTGCCCTGTGACGCAGAGCCCTGACACCCCGCTCCCCCCTCCCGAGGCGCGCCGACGTCTGCGCGAGGCCGCCTCGCTGACGTGGGCTCAGCTCGCGGCGCGGGTGGGCGCCGCCCGTGAGGCGGTACGTGCGGAGGAGGACGACCGGGCGACTCCACGGGACCGGGAACGGGAAGCGCCCCTGACGCCCGCTCAGGCGTTCGATGCCCTGTACGACTTCAGCGCCCCGGCCCTCGCACGGCAGACCTTCCTGCTGACCGGCCGCCGGGAGCTGGCCCGCGAGTCGGTCGAGCGGGCCTTCCGACTGGCCTGGGAACGCTGGCCGGAGGTGGCCCGCGACCCCGACCCGGTGGGCTGGGTGCGGGCGGCGTCGTACGAGTACGCCCTCTCCCCCTGGCAGCGCTTCCGTCCGCGCCACCGGCACCCGGAACCGCCGCCTGCCGACCCCTCCGGCCGCGCCCTGCTGGACGCGTTGCTGGCGCTTCCGCCGCCCCATCGCCGCACGCTCCTGCTCCACGACGGGGTCGGTCTCGGCCTGCCCGAGACGGCCGCGGAGACCGAGGCCAGCACCCCGGCGGCGGCCGGCCGGCTGCTGCGTGCCCGGGAGTCCGTCGCCGCCCTCCTGCCCGAGCTGGCGGACCCGGAGGAGCTGCACCGGCGGCTGACCGCGCTGGCGTCGGCGGAGCGGCTGCGGGCGGAGGCCGCGTCGGCGGTGCGGATGGGCAGCGAGCGCCGGGCGCGGTTCTGGACACGGACGGCGGTCGCCTTCACGGCCGCCCTGGTCGGCACCACGGTCCTGACCCTGCGCACGGCTCCCGCCCAGTACGAACCACCCGTGGCACCGGGGTCGACGGTGCGCGGCGTGCCGCCCCGGACGGCGCCGGGACCGCTGTCGGACGAGCAGCTCGAGCTGCGTCACAAGCTCCGGAGCGAGTTGCAGGACGGGCCGGAGAGGCTGGTGCCCGAACCGGGGTGACGGCCCGGATGCGCTCCGGGTCCGCCCGAGATCCCGCTCCGGGTCCGCCGCGGGTCCCGCACCGGAACAGAGCCGCCGCGGAAACGGCAGCGGGCCCGCCCCCGGGAAGGAGGCGGGCCCGCTGCCGTGCGCGGAAGGTCCCGGCCCGGCTCGGCCTGGCCTCGGCCTGGCCTCGGGCCTGGGAGGCCGTCCTCAGCCGGCGAGGATGGCGCGCGCGAGCTTGGCCGTCTCGGTCGGCGTCTTGCCGACCTTGACGCCGGCGGCCTCCAGGGCCTCCTTCTTGGCCTGTGCGGTGCCGGAAGAACCGGAGACGATGGCGCCGGCGTGGCCCATGGTCTTGCCCTCGGGCGCGGTGAAGCCCGCGACGTAGCCGACGACCGGCTTGGTCACGTTGTCCTTGATGAAGGCCGCGGCCCGCTCCTCGGCGTCGCCGCCGATCTCGCCGATCATGACGATCAGGTCGGTGTCGGGGTCGTCCTGGAAGGCGGCGAGCGCGTCGATGTGCGTGGTGCCGATGATCGGGTCACCACCGATGCCGACGGCGGTCGAGAAGCCGATGTCGCGCAGCTCGTACATCATCTGGTACGTCAGCGTGCCGGACTTCGACACCAGGCCGATGCGGCCCGGCTTGGTGATGTCGCCCGGGATGATGCCGACGTTGGACTGGCCCGGGGTGATGATGCCGGGGCAGTTCGGGCCGATGATGCGGGTCTTGTTGCCCTTCTTGCCGGCGTACGCCCAGAAGGCGGCCGTGTCGTGCACGGCGATGCCCTCGGTGATCACGACGGCCAGCGGGATCTCGGCGTCGATGGCCTCGACGACCGCGTCCTTGGTGAACTTCTCCGGCACGAAGATGACCGAGACGTTGGCGCCGGTCTTCTCGATGGCCTCCTTGACGGTGCCGAAGACCGGTACCTCGGTGCCGTCGAAGTCCACGGAGGTGCCCGCCTTGCGCGGGTTCACGCCGCCCACGACGTTCGTGCCGTCACCGAGCATGAGCTTGGTGTGCTTCATGCCGGTGGAGCCGGTCATGCCCTGGACGATGACCTTGCTGTCCTTGTTGAGCCAGATAGCCATGGTGTGTTGGTGTCCTCGTCCTGAGTGCTTACTTGGCGGCGTGGGCCAGCTCGGCGGCCTTGTCGGCCGCGCCGTCCATGGTGTCGACGCGCTGGACCAGCGGGTGGTCGGCGTCGGTGAGGATCTGCCGGCCCAGCTCGGCGTTGTTGCCGTCGAGGCGGACGACGAGCGGCTTGGTGACCTGCTCGCCGCGGTCCTCCAGCAGCTTCAGGGCCTGGACGATGCCGTTGGCGACCTCGTCACAGGCGGTGATGCCACCGAAGACGTTGACGAAGACGGACTTGACGTCCGGGTCGCCGAGGATGATCTCCAGGCCGTTGGCCATGACCTGGGCGGAGGCGCCACCGCCGATGTCCAGGAAGTTGGCCGGCTTGACGTTGCCGTGCTTCTCACCGGCGTACGCGACGACGTCCAGGGTCGACATGACCAGGCCCGCGCCGTTGCCGATGATGCCGACCTCGCCGTCGAGCTTGACGTAGTTGAGGTTCTTCTCCTTGGCGGCGGCCTCGAGCGGGTTGGCCGCGGCCTTGTCGTGGAGCTCCTCGAAGTCGGGGTGACGGAACTCGGCGTTGTCGTCGAGCGACACCTTGCCGTCGAGGGCGATGACGTCGCCGGAGGCGACCTTCGCCAGCGGGTTGACCTCGACCAGGAGGGCGTCCTCCTTGATGAAGGTGTCCCACAGCTTGACGAGGACGTTCACGACCTTGTCGGCGACCTCGGCCGGGAACTTCGCGGCCTCGACGATCTCGCGCGCCTTCTCGGGGGTCACGCCCTCGATGGCGTCGATCGGGGTCTTGGCGACGGCCTCCGGACGGGTGGCCGCCACCTCCTCGATCTCCATGCCGCCCTCGACGGACGCGATGGAGAGGAAGGTGCGGTTGGCACGGTCGAGGAGGAAGGAGACGTAGTACTCCTCGACGATCTCCGGAGCGGTCTCGGCGATCATCACCTTGTGGACCGTGTGGCCCTTGATGTCCATGCCGAGGATGTCCGTCGCGCGGGCGACGGCCTCGTCCGGGGTGGCGGCCAGCTTCACGCCACCGGCCTTGCCGCGGCCACCGACCTTCACCTGAGCCTTGACGACGGACTTGCCGCCCAGACGCTCGGTGATCTCGCGCGCCGCCTCAGGCGTGTCGATGACTTCACCGGCCAGCACCGGTACATCGTGCTTGGCGAAGAGGTCCCTCGCCTGGTACTCGAACAGGTCCACGCGCTTCCGTCCCTATCAGTGATCTCGCGGTTCGTTGGATGCGTGGGCGTGCCGCGAAGGGCAACGTGACGTCCGCATGTGTCACAAGGGAGGCGCACACGGTGTCCGAGCGCGCGGCATGTCCGTCTCGCAGGTTATCGCCGCTTGCGGGGGGTCTCTAAATCGCGAGTCACACCTGCGCGGTGATACCTGTCACATGATGCCGTCCTCTCTGGCACGGGGTGCCGTGTGTGAGGGGCGTCGGTGCGCGGGCGGGCGGCGTGGGGCCTCACCGGGCTGGGGTTGACCCGGTGAGGCCCGTCGGGATTCTCCGTGTGCCGCACGGTGCGGCCCCACGGAGTGCGGGCCGGCCGGTCCCCACCCCAATGGGGACCGGCCGACCCCATCCGCGGGGTTCCGGCCGGCCGGGGGCCGACGGCTTTCGGCCTTCCGGGGCCGGGTACCCCGCGGAGTCGGTCGTCCGCCCCGGTCGTCACGCTCCGGCGGGCGGACGCGTTGCCCGCGTCCGCCGCGGTCGCGCTGCGCGGGGCGGTGCGCCGGGTGCGGCGCCGGGTGGAGCGTTCGTGCCGGTCTGACCGGTCGGACCGGTCAGACGCGGTACGGGGCGGCGGTCCGGTGGGCGTCGTGGGCGTAGCCGTGGACGGCCGGCTGGTGCACGCCCTGGGCGTGGTCCGCAGTGACCGACTGGTACACGCCCTGGGCGTAGCCCGGGGTGACCGACTCGGCCACGCCCAGGGCGCCGGTGACGGCGTGACCGGCCAGCGGGGCCGCGGTGTCGCCGACGGTTCCGGTCAGGTCCTGGGCGAAGGGCGCGACCTGCCCGGTGACGCCCTGGGCGAACGGGGAGACCTCGCCGACGACGCCGTCCGCGAAGGGCGCCGCGTGGCCCGCGACCCCGTACGCCAGCTCCGTGGCGCTGCCACCGACGCCCTGGACGACCGGGCGGACGGTCTCCACGACGGCGTCGACGACGGGCCGCACGGCACCGGTGACCCCGTCGGCGAAGGGCGGCACCTCGCCGGCGACGCCCCCGGCGAAGGGTCCGGCCTGTCCGGCCACGCCCTGCGCGAGCGGCGGTACGGCGCCCACGACGCCGCCCGCGAAGGGCCGCACGTCGCCCACGACGCCGTGCGCCACCGCGCCCGCGTCACCGACGGCCTGCCCGGCGACGGGCACCACGCCCCGCACGGCGGTGTTCGCGACCGGCGGCAGCACGGCGTCCGCGGTGTCGCCGGTGACCTGCCCGACCAGACCGGTGGCGTACGGCGGTACGTCGGCGGCCACACCGTCGACGACCCGGACCACGCCGGCCACGGCGTGCCCGGCGACCGGCTCGGCGCCCGTCACGGCCCGGTCGGCGACCGGCGGGACGGCCGCGTCGGCGGTCTCCCCGACGACCGGCGTCACCGCGCCGGGGACGCCGGCCACGGTGTCCTGCGCGGCGGCCGGGGCCTGCTCCAGCTGGGGTGCGAATGCGGAGAGGGGGCCGAAGAGGTAGTCGATGTCGTCCTCGGCGGACTCGGACCCGGCCTCGGGCGTCTGGATCTGCGGGGCCTCGGGCCGGGGGGCCTGCACGGACCGGTCGGCGGCCTCCCGGACGTCGGAGACGGTGCCGTCGGCCGTGTCCGTCACGGCGTCGGCGGTGGTGTCGGCGGTGTCCGGTACGGAGACGGAGACGGAGGGCAGCTCGTCCGCACTGGCGACGGCGGAGCCGAGCGCCCAGGCACCGGTCACGCCGGCGGCTATGACGATGGAACGGCGGATGTTCTTGTTCATGGGTGGGTCAGGGTCCTTCACAAGCTTGGGGACATTTCCGGCGCCGGGCCGGCGGTGCTCCGCGGCGGCCCCGGCTTCCTCCCTCCGGGAACGAGGGTTTCCGGAGGGGCGGGCAGACCTTTCCGCCCCCGCGCGGCAGGTCTGTCGCGGGGGAAGGCCCTGCCTAGGCCGGAGAGACCGGAATGTCCCGGTACCTGTCCTGGACCTCGTCCGAGTCGGCGCGCACGACGGCGCCCGGCACGAGTCGGAGCGGTACCTGGTGGTGAAGGGTGACCGCGTGCGCGTCGCCGTGCCGCGGGGTGCCGTTGTCGGCGGCGGAACCGTTGCCGAGCGCTCCGTCCGGATCACCTGCGGGTGCCGGACGGGCGGGGGCGTGTGCGGCGGCCGAACGGTGCGTGTCACCGTGCGCCGTGGGGTGAGCGGCACCATCGGCGAGCCGGGGCCCGTACGGGGCGCCGGACGTCGGGGCGGCCGCCGACGACGCCGTGGCCGCGGGATCGTGGCCGGGCTGCGAGGCGGCCGGGGACACCGGTGCGGCGGGAAGATCCGGATGCGGGTCGGACACGTCCGGCAGCGCTGGGGGCGCGGGGACGGCCGGAAGCACCGGCGCCTCGGGGACGGCCGGGAGCGACGGCATGTCGGGGACGGCCGGAAGCGGCGGCGGCGCGGGGAGCGACGGCAGCGGCTCCAGCGGCAGCAACTCCAGTGGCGGCGCCTTCGACCGTGCGGACTCGAGGTCCTCCGACACCATCCGCACCAGGTCGTCGACCGGCCGCACGACCCGGTCCTGCACGGACCGGACGACGTGACCGGTCACCGGCCGGAGGTCCGGAACGAGTGACGCAGATGTCTCGCCGGCCGGCTTCGCGCCCGCCCCGTCACGCTCACCGGGAGCCTCGGATCCGCCCGTGGCCGCCGGGACGACGTCCGCGACCGTGCCGACGACGTCCTTCGCCGGGGGCACGCCCTCGGCCGCCTGCGCCCGTTCCCCGAAGAGCAGCCCGAGGACGAACACCCCGCCCACGAGCAGTGCCACCTGAAGCGCACGCCACCCGGCCGCCCTGCGCATCACACGCAGAGCGGCACCGGGCAGGGCTGGTGACCAGATCAAGAGGGGGAGGTTCCTCCCGTTCGGCGGAACGACGGGCGCCGCGGACGACGCATCGATACGACGCGCGATCCTCGCACGGGAGTCCCGAGGTTGCGCAAGCCCGCCGTTACCGATGGGTAGTCATGTCCGTTTTGCTGGCAGGAGTCGGGCGGCGCCGGATCGACAAGTCGCCACCCGGCCGGCGCGCCCGCCCCGGCCTCACCCGGCGTCCGGTACGGGCAGGGGCCGCTTCTCGATCGCCGCCGCCATCACCTCCGGGAACAGATCCGGCGTGCAGGCGAAGGCCGGCGCGTCCAGTGCGGCCAGCGCCGCCGCGTGCTCCCGGTCGTACGCGGGCGCCCCCTCGTCGGACAGGGCCAGCAGCGTCACGAACTGCACGCCCGCCGCCTTCATGGCCGCCACCCGCTTGAGCATCTCGTTGCGTATGCCTCCCTCGTAGAGGTCGCTGATCAGCACGACCACCGTCTCCGCGGGCCGGGTGATCCGGGACTGGCAGTACGCCAGCGCCCGGTTGATGTCCGTCCCGCCGCCGAGCTGGGTGCCGAAGAGCACGTCCACCGGGTCGTCGAGCTGGTCGGTGAGGTCGACGACCGCGGTGTCGAAGACGACGAGCCGGGTGCTGATCGACTTCATGGACGCCAGCACCGCCCCGAACACGGACGCGTACACGACGGACGCCGCCATCGACCCCGACTGGTCGATGCAGAGGATGACCTCCTTCTTCACGGACCGGGACGCCCGCCCGTAGCCGATGAGCCGCTCCGGCACGATCGTCCGGTACTCCGGCAGGTAGTGCTTGAGGTTGGCCGCGATCGTGCGGTTCCAGTCGATGTCGTGGTGGCGGGGCCGGCTGACGCGGGCGCTGCGGTCGAGGGCGCCGGTGAGGGTGGCCCGGGTGCGGGTGGCGAGCCGCTTCTCCAGGTCCTCGACGACCCCCCGCACGACGGCCCGTGCCGTCTCCTTCGTCGTCTCCGGCATCGCCTTGTTGAGGGACAGCAGCGTGCCGACGAGGTGCACGTCGGCGTCGACGGCCGCCAGCATCTCCGGCTCCAGCAGCAGCGTGGCGAGGCCGAGCCGGTCGATGGCGTCCCGCTGCATGACCTGCACGACGGAGGACGGGAAGTATGTCCGTATGTCCCCCAGCCAGCGCGCCACGGACGGCGCCGACGCCCCGAGCCCCGCGGAACGGTCCCGGCTCTTGTGGGCCTTGTCCGCCTTTCCGTAGAGGGCCGCGAGGGCCCCGTCCATCGCCGCGTCCCGTCCGGAGAGCGCGCACCCGGTGCCGTCGGCCGCGTCACCGCCGAGCACGAGCCGCCACCGTCGCAGCCGCTCCCGCTCCGGGTCCACCAGCTCGGTCGTCATGCCTCCACCCCCACCGGGTCGTTGTCCTCGTCGTCGGCCTCGTGGCGGCCGGTGTCCCCGGCTCCTGGAAGGAGTGCGCCGGCCGGGTCCGGGCCGAGCAGCAGCCGGACCACCGGCAGCACCGCGTCGGCGCGCCCGGTGTCGAGCTCGTCCGCGAACCCGGGGATGCCGGACCCCGCCGCGGTCACGCTCCCCCGCTGCCCCGGTCCGCGCCGGACCAGCTCGCCGAGGGTGCGGCGCACCCCGGGCTCGTAGCCCGAGAAGGTGCGCCGCAGCAGTGGCAGTACGTCCGTGAACGCCTCCGCCGGTACGCCCGTCAGCCAGGCGTCGACCAGTCCGAGCAGGCGCTCGTCGTGGACGAGGAGCAGGCCGCCTCCGGAGCCGCCTCCGACGAAGCCCTCGATCCAGGCCGCCCCGTCCGCCGGTGGCGTACCCGGGGAGAGGACCAGCCCCATGAGCCGTGCCGCCTCCTCGGCCGCCAGCTCCCCCTCGTCCAGCAGGAGCCGTACGGCGCGTCCCCGGATGACGCCGGGCACGGTGTCCCGGACGGACAGCAGCCGCAGGACCGTCTGCCAGCGCCTCCGCAGGTCGCCGTGGCCCGGTGCGGGGTCGTCCCCGAGCAGCCCCACCGCCCCGTGCACGGCGTCCACATGGCGGCGCATCTCCTCGGCCGCGTCGGCGTCCAGCGCGGCACAGGCCGGGGGCAGGCCGACGAAGACCCGCTCGGCGAGCCCCGCGGCGACCTCGGCCAGCGCGCCGGTGTCCGTGCCCCGCACGTCGCCGTAGCGCAGGGAGCGGACCAGGGCCGGCAGGGCCTGGGCGAGGTGGCCGACGTCCGCGTCGAGGGCGGCGCGGTCGGCGAGGATCCGCATCACCGCGGGGAGCGCGTCCGGCAGGTCGGCCAGCAGGCAGCGCTCGGCGAGCGCGGTGACCTCGGCGAGGCCCTGTGCGGACACGGCGTCCGCCTCCGCCTTGGCGGTCGCGGCGGCGAGCACGGTCGTGCCCCACACCCCGGCCTCGGCCACCCGCACGGACAGCTCCGGCTCCCAGCGCAGCCGCCACGTCTCCCGGAACGTGCCCGTACTGCCCCGAGACGCGGCCGGCTCGCCCCATCCGATGCCGAGCAGCCGCAGCCGGTGCAGCAGTCTGCCGCGCTCGGCGTCGGTCTCCTTGCGCAGGTCGAGCTCCAGTTCGCGCTCCAGCGCCTCCGGCTTGAGCCGCAGCCGTCGCTGGATCCGGGCGAGGTCCCGCTGCAGGGGCACCGCGGGCGCCCCCGGGGGCACCTCGCCGAGCACGTCCCCCACGACCAGCCGGTCGTGCACCAGCGCGAGCGGCACGTCCGAGCCCTCGCACATGACCGCGCGCACGGCATCCGTCGTCTCGCTCAGGCCGGGCAGCGGACGCCCGCGCATCGCGGCGAGCGTGCCGGCGAGCCGCACGGCCTCGATGACATGGGCCGAGGAGACGATCCGGTCCTCCTCGCGCAGCAGGCCGGCGACCTTCGTCAGCCATCGCTCGACGGGCCGGTCCGGCGCGCCGAACAGGTGTCCGTACCAGCCCGGTGAGTCGATCCCCGCCCCGTACCCACTGGCCCGGGACAGCCTGCGGTGGGTCCACGGCACCCAGGTCATGTCGACCTTCGTCCTGGGCAGTCCCTTCAGCAGCGCCCGGTCGGCGGCGACGGTGGTCCTCCGCCGCAGTGCCGGTACGTGCCAGGCCCCGCAGACCACGGCCACAGCGTCGGCGAACTCCCGCTGCGCCGCCCGCACCTGGAGCCGCATGTACGCCTCGCGCACGAGGTCCCGGTCGCGCCCGTCGCCGGTCTCCGTCTCCCGCAGCGCCCCCATGGCCTCCTCCAGCGCGGTGAACGGCGCGAGGGCGTCCCCCTCTCCCGCCCCCCGGTGCTCGACGACGTCCTCCCACCAGCGCTCCGGGTCGTCGTGCCCGGCGGCCTCGGCGAGCACGGCGAGGGGGTCGGCCCGCACGTCACGGGAGGCTTCGGGGTCGCCCCCCGCCCCCTGACCGTCCTCGGGATCGCGCCCCGCCCCCCGTCCGTCCTCGGGCCCGTCCCCTTCGGCGTCCTGCTCCTGCCACGCGAGCGTGTGCGCGGCCGGGAGGTCGACGAAGCGGGCCGGGACGCCGTTCTCCACGGCCCAGCGGATGGCGACCCACTCCGGGGAGAACTCGGCCAGCGGCCAGAACGCGGACCGGCCGGGTTCGTCCACGGCGTGGGCGAGGAGGGCGACCGGCGGCCGCATGCCCTCGTCGGCGGCCAGGGGGATCAGGGAGTCCGCCTCGGGCGGCCCCTCGATCAGCACGACCCGCGGCCGGGCCGCCTCCAGCGCGGCCCGGACCGCCCGTGCCGACCCCGGCCCGTGGTGCCGCACGCCGAGCAGCAGCGGACCCGCGGCGGACCGCCCGGCCGGCTTGTCAGCGCCCGTCACCCCGTCCCCCTCGCTTCCGGTTCCAGCTCGAGTCGTCCTCGTCCCCGGTCCGGCCGGACGCGGCACCACGCGTGCCGTACGCCGTGACGCCCGTCCGGAGCCGCCACCACATGCCGGTCATGCGCTCACCTCCCGGCAGGCCCGGTAGAAGTCCTTCCAGCCGTCGCGCTCGCGGACGACCGTCTCCAGGTACTCCTGCCAGATGACGCGGTCGGCCGCCGGGTCGCGGACGACGGCGCCGAGGATGCCCGCGGCGACGTCACCGGGCCGCAGTACTCCGTCGCCGAAGTGGGCGGCCAGAGCGAGGCCGTTGGTGACCACGGAGATGGCCTCGGCCGTGGACAGCGTGCCGCTGGGCGACTTCAGCTTCGTCCGGCCGTCGGCCGTCACCCCGTCGCGCAGCTCGCGGAAGACGGTGACGACGCGGCGGATCTCGTCGATGCCGTCGGGCGCGGCCGGCAGGTCGAGGGACCGGCCGATCTGGTCGACGCGGCGCGAGACGATGTCGACCTCGGCCTCGGCGCTCTCCGGCAGCGGCAGCACCACGGTGTTGAAGCGGCGGCGCAGCGCGCTGGAGAGGTCGTTGACCCCGCGGTCGCGGTCGTTGGCGGTCGCGATCAGGTTGAAGCCGCGGACCGCCTGCACCTCCTGGCCGAGCTCCGGTATGGGCAGGGTCTTCTCGGACAGGATCGTGATGAGCGTGTCCTGCACGTCGGCGGGGATGCGGGTCAGCTCCTCGACGCGGGCGGTCATCCCCTCCGCCATGGCCCGCATGACCGGGCTGGGCACGAGTGCGTCGCGGCTGGGGCCGTGGGCGAGCAGCTGCGCGTAGTTCCAGCCGTAGCGGATCGCCTCCTCGGGCGTGCCGGCCGTGCCCTGCACCAGCAGGGTGGAGTCACCGCTGACCGCCGCGGCCAGGTGCTCGGACACCCAGGTCTTCGCGGTGCCGGGCACGCCGAGCAGGAGCAGGGCGCGGTCGGTGGCGAGGGTGGTGACGGCGACTTCGACGATGCGGCGCGGGCCCACGTATTTCGGTGTGATCACCGTGCCGTCCGGCAGGGTGCCGCCGAGCAGGTACGTGGCCACGGCCCACGGCGACAGCTTCCAGCGGGCCGGGCGCGGACGGTCGTCCTGCGCGGCCAGCGCGGCGAGTTCGGCGGCGAAGGCGTGCTCGGCGTGCGGCCGCAGCGCCTCGGCTCCGGGTGTGCTCGACTGTGTGTCCGCGGGCGCGGCAACGGGGCTGCCCGTCCCCGTGTTCGCGGGCGCGGACCCGTTCTGGCTCGGGTCGACGGACGTCGGTTCAACGGACGCAGGCATGGCTGAGTCCCCCTCCAGCTCGGCCGGTTCGGATCTGGCATCCACGGTGCACCACCCCACTGACAATCGCTCTGACCAGCACTGACGCGCTCGCGAGGTCGATTGTCAGTGGCGGGATCTACCTTCGATGGCATGACTCAGCAGGGGGTGCGCTGGAGCGCGGACCAGGTGCTGGCACTGGCGCCTGACGCCGCGTCACGCAAAGCGGGCAGCAAACTCGGCGCGGCCGGGCCGTGGTCCGAGGCGGGGAGTTCCGACGAGGGGACGGTGTGGGGGCTGTGCAAGGGCAGTGGCAGCAAGCCGTATCAGACGATCGTCGACATCGCGGACGTTTCGGGGCCCGCGTACAAGTGCAGTTGCCCGAGCCGCAAGTTCCCGTGCAAGCACGCGCTCGGTCTGCTGCTGCTCTGGGCGGGCGGGGAGGGGGCGGTGCCGACGGCGCAGGCGCCGGACTGGGCGGAGCAGTGGATCTCGGGCCGGCGCAGACGCGCCGAGGAGAAGAGTGCGGCGGACTCCCCCGGCTCCGGGCCCGGCGCCGGTGATCCGGATGCGGCGCGGCGCAGGGCGGAGCGCCGGGCCGAGCGGATCACCGCGGGGGCCACGGAGCTGGAGCAGCGGCTGACGGACCTGCTGCGCGGTGGTCTGGCCGGCGTGGAGCAGGCCGGGTACGGGATGTGGGAGGAGACGGCGGCCCGCATGGTCGACGCCCAGGCGTCGGGACTGGCCGCGCGGGTCAGGGAGTTGGGAGCGATTCCGGCGTCCGGTCCCGGCTGGCCGGTGCGGCTCCTGGAGGAGTGCGCCCTCCTCCACCTTCTCGGCCAGGGCTGGCTGGGGCGCGATCGGCTCCCCGACGACCTGGCGGCGACGGTCCGCGCGCGCGTCGGCCTGCCGGTGTCGCCGGACGGGCCTCCGGTGCGGGACAACTGGCTGGTCCTGGCTCAGTACGACACCGCCGACACGCGGTTGACGACCCGTCGGATATGGCTGCACGGCGTCGAATCGAACCGCACCGCACTCCTGCTCTCCTACGGCGCCGCCGGCCGTGCTCCGGAGCTCGCGCTGCCGGTGGGCCTGACCCTGGAGGCGGAGGTGTCCGCGTATCCGGGCGGCGGCCGGCAGCGGGCGTCACTGGGCAAGCAGTTCGCTCCGCCGGCCCCGACGGCGATACGCCCACCGGGCGTGTCGACGACCCGGGCCGCCGCCCGCTACGGCGAGGCGCTCCGTGACGACCCGTGGCTGGAGTCGGTCCCGGTGACCCTGGAGCGGGTCGTTCCGGTCCCGGACGGCGACTCCTGGCAGCTGGCGGACGCCGACGAGGACACGGCGCTGCCCCTCACGCCCGCGACGCACCACCGCCCGGGTCTGTGGCGCCTGGTGGCCCTCTCCGGCGGTGAGCCGGTCAAGGTCTTCGGTGAGTGCGGTCACCGGGGCTTCACCCCGCTGGCGGCCTGGCCGGCGGATCCCGGACCGGCGGTGCAGCTGTGCTGACCCATTCCACGGAAGGGAACCGCATGCCCCAGACGCCCGCTCCCGCGCAGGCGCCCGTGCCGGGCGCCTGGGAGGAACTCGTCACCTCGGCGCTGCTCGGCACGGAGCGGCGCACTCCCCCGGGCCACGCGCCCGGTCGGGCGGCACCGACGGCCCTGCTGGACGCGGCGGCCGTGGAAACGGTGCGCAGACGCGCCGGGCTGCGCCCCGCCCGCTCGGCGGAGCGTCTGGAACCGGCGCCCGAGGATCCGCGCCCACCGCTGCCGGCCGCGGCGGCACGCAGGCTCACCATGCTGCTCGCCGACCGCCCCGGCACGGCGGGCGGGGGCCGCAGGGGCACGGCACCCGACCTGATGGAGCTGCTGCCCCAGTGGCTGGCGGCGGCGAACGCCCGGGGCTTCGCCGCGCCCCCTCAGACGCTGCCCGCCCTGCTGGACGCGGCACGCGGGCGTACGGACCTGCGTCCGGCGACGCTGACGTTCGCCGGGCCGCGCGCCCTGTGGCTGGCCCGGCTCAACCCGGACTGGCGGTTCGCCCTGCGCGCGGCACCGGGCGGAGGAGCCGCGCTGCCGCGCCCCGAGGACACGGCCCGGGTGCGGCAGCTGTGGGAGGAGGGGCTGTTCGCCGAGCGTGTCGCCCTCCTGGCGGCCCTGCGCGCCCGGGACGCCGCCGGCGCCCGCGAGCTGCTCGCCTCCACCTGGCCGACGGAGCGGGCCGAGGACCGCCTGATGTTCCTCGACTCGCTGCGGACGGGGCTGGGGCCGCAGGACGAGCCGTTCCTGGAACGGGCACTGGCCGACCGGAGCCGTAACGTACGGGCGACGGCGGCGGAGCTGCTGTCGGCGCTGCCGGGCTCGGCGCTCGCCGCGCGGATGGCGGCCAGAGCCCTGACCTGCGTGTCCGTCGACCGCACGGGCGCCGCACCGGCGATCGTCGTGGAGGCCCCCCACGAGTGCGACGCGGACATGGAGCGCGACGGCGTCGTACCCAAGCCTCCCGCGGGACGCGGTGAACGCTCCTGGTGGTTCGGCCAGTTGGTCGAGGCGGCACCGCTCGGGACCTGGCCCGCCCGGCTCGGCGGACGTACGCCCGAGGAGATCGTCGCCCTGCCCGTGGCGGACGACTGGCAGAGCGAGCTGCACGCGGCCTGGTGCCGGGCGGCGGTGCGGCAGCGGGACGCCGGGTGGGCGAGGGCGCTGCTGGGTTCGCCCACGGCACCCGAGGCCGGCGGCCCGGGAGCGGTGTCCCTGGCCGAGCGGGCCAAGCTGCTCGGCACGCTGAACGCCGGGGAGCGGGCCGAGTGGGTCGCCGGGTTCATCGCGACGCACGGCCTGTCGGAGGCGTTCCAGCTCCTGGGGATGTGCGCGGTGCCGTGGGCCGCGCCGCTCGGGCGGGCGGTGGTCGACGCGCTCAACATCGCCCGGGACGCGGGCAGTTATCCATGGAGCTTCAGCGGGGTCATGGGACTGGCCGAGCGCTGTCTCGACCCCTCGGAGGCGGGCCGCCTGGACGGCCTGCTGGCGATACCGGACGAGACGGAGGACGCTTCGCCGGGGGCGGGCGGGTACTGGGCGGAGGCGTTCCAGCGCCTGGTGACGACATTGCGCCTGCGCGCCGCGATGACCGAGGAACTGGGGGCGCCCTAGGACAGACCGCCGAACTCCCACCGTCCGCCCGAGCGAGGAGCCCGGGGACGCGCACCCCGCCCCGCCGAACCAGGCCCGGCCCACCCCGGCACGGACCGGGCCCGGCCCACCGCAGCACGGTCCGGGCCCTGCACAGCCCGGGCACGGGACGGGCCATGCCCACCGCGGCAGGGGCCAGGCCCTGCCCACCGCGGCGCGGACTGGGCCCCGCCCACCCCAGCGAGGACCGAGCCCTGCACAACCCGGGCACGGGACGGGCCATGCCCGCCCCGGGCGCGGGACGGCTCCGTCCCCCTGAGGCGGGGCGGCTCCCGACCCGCGCAAGGCAGGCCGACTCCCGGCCCCTCGTACAGGCGTCACACGGCCTCGCAGCCCGGCGCCACGCGGCGGGACTGCATACGACGGCGTCCGCGCGGCAGGCGGGAGCAAGGACGCGACCGGACGCAGAAGGTCCGAGATCCGGCATCACGAGGTGCCGCCCGACGGTCTCCGAACCGGCACGGAGCGCGCGGCCGACCGGGCGTCCAGGCCCCGGACGCGCTCCGACCGGGCGTTCGCCCCGGACGAGCTCGCGGCTACGCCTGCGCCGGCTGCCGCACGTTCGCCCGGACCCAGTCCACGATCGACGCTGTCGTCGCACCGGGCGTGAAGATCTCCGCGACGCCCTTCTCCTTCAGCGGAGCGATGTCGGCCTCGGGGATGATCCCGCCGCCGAAGACCAGGATGTCCTCCGCGTCCCGCTCCTTGAGCAGGTCGATCACGGCGGCGAAGAGCGTGTTGTGCGCACCGGAGAGGATGGACAGCCCGATCGCGTCGGCGTCCTCCTGGATCGCGGTGTCGACGATCTGCTCGGGGGTCTGGTGGAGACCGGTGTAGATGACCTCCATACCGGCGTCGCGCAGCGCACGCGCGATCACCTTGGCCCCGCGATCGTGGCCGTCGAGCCCCGGCTTGGCCACCACCACGCGGATCGGACCGGCTGCCACACCCATCACTGCCTCCATGAAGCGACTACATCCATCCGTACGACAAGTACCGCACACATCACCCACGCCGTACACACGGCACGGCGTGCACGAAGGGCACACAGTGCACGGACTGCGCGAACCGCAGGGCGCACTCCGCGCGTGCCGGGGAAGTGAACGAACGTTATCGCCAGCATCCCGCAACCGGCGGTTTCGCGGTGGAGACAGAGGGGGAAATCACACGTGGGACACGTTCCGCCGCACATCTCTCCGGAGGGTCGCGGTAGGGACACGCGCAAGGAGAGCCGCAGCGAGGGCAGGCAGCGGAAGGCCGCATCGCCGCATCGCCGACACCACCAGCACCTGATCACATCACCGGCATCACCGCCCCACCAGCCGCAGGGGCATATTCAGCTCACGGCGACCTCGCAAATACCACCTACCGCAGGTGTCACGGCTCTCCACGAGGGCACACGGGGACAGAGGCGTTCCTCCGCGTGCCGACAGGAGGTCGGCCCATGTTGGTCACGGTCACCCGGGCAGTTTCGCCCCTTCTGCCGTTCTGCCAGCGTCTTCTGCCCGATCTGCCCGGCCTCCCGGGCAGGCTGACGGGAATCTCCCTGACCCTCCTGAAAGCCACGGCACTGGAAATCGCGATCCTCGCCGGGCATCTGCTGCTCTACCCCTCCGGAATCGTCCAGGAACGCCGGTCCGCTCCCGTCCTCCCCTCGCCGCAGCCGTCCCCGGACGCGGCGGACCGATGCGGACCACCGGGCCCCCGACCGTCCCCGCCCACGCCGCAGCTGCCGTCCGGCACCAGCCTCCCGGTAGTCCTCCTGCACGGCTTCATCGACAACCGCTCGGTCTTCCTGTTCCTGCGCCGCAGCCTCGCCCAGCACGGCAGGCACCAGGTTGAGTCGCTCAACTACTCACCGCTGACCTGCGACATCCGCACCGGTGCCGAGCTGCTCGGTCGGCACATAGAGGAGATCTGCGCCCGCACGGGCAGCGATCGGGTCGACGTCGTCGGCCACAGCCTCGGCGGACTGATCGCGCGCTACTACGTGCAGCGACTCGGCGGCGACGCCCGGGTCCGGATGCTCGTCACGCTCGGCACCCCGCACACCGGCACCCGCGTGGTGCCGCTGGCGAACGCGCACCCGATCGTGCGCCAGATGCGCCCCGGCTCCGCGGTGCTGGAGGAGCTGGCCCTGCCGTCACCCGGATGCCGCACCCGGTTCGTGAGCTTCTGGAGCGACCTGGACCGCGTGATGGACCCGCTGGAGACGGCCTGCCTCAACCACCCCGACCTGTCGGTGGAGAACGTACGGGTGAGCGGCATCGGTCACCTCGCCCTGCCCGTGCACCCCGCCGTCGCCACCGGCATACGGCAGGCCCTCGACACCACCGTGCCGGCCGACGGGAAGAAGGACCGCGCAGACGGCCTGACCGTCGCCTGAAACCCGGCCCGAAGTCGAACATTTCTCGAACACAAAGCCAAGCTCACGTCCGCCGTCCCCCAAAACACGGCCGATTGCCCGTTTCCTGCGCGCGCGAAACCTGCCGAAGATTGTCGTGCCCGTATACCGCCGGGTACAGTCGCCGCACTGCTCTGGCAGCCCCTGTTGTCGAGGCGAAAGAGAAGTTGGTGAACGACCGTCACCCGTCGGGGACCATGACCACCCCGGCCCCGGCTTCCGACGCCGCCCCGGCGCACTACGCGTCGTACGGCACCGAGGAAGCCCAGTACGGCGACCTCACCACGTACGGCGGCTACGACGCCACCGGTTTTGCCACCGGCGGTCACGCCGCCACGGCGGCCTTCGACGCGGACCCCCTGTTCGGGAGCCTCCCGGCCCAGAACACCGGCGCCTACGACTCGTACGACACCACGGGTTCGTACGACGCCACCCAGTGGACCACCGGCAGCCACCAGACCCTGAACCACGACCAGTACGCGGCTCAGCACCACGCCGCCTACGACACCGGCGCCTACGACACGACCACCTGGACCTCCGGGTACCAGCAGGTCTCCGTGCCGGCGCAGGCGACCGCCGAGGCGACCGGCCAGTGGGACGCCGGCGCCTGGCTCCAGCCCGACCAGTCCGGCAACCCCGCCGACCACACCCAGCAGTGGGAGTGGGGCACGCAGACCTTCGACACCGGGGCCTACGACGCCACGCAGTGGAACTCGGACGGCGCGGCGGACAACCCCGGCCCGGACGGCGACGGCGCTCCCCCGCAGGACGAGCACGCCTCCGTGCCCCTCGACCAGCAGGCCACGGCGACCTTCGCCCAGCTGCCCCAGGACGAACCGGCACGGGACAACGGCGAGACGGCCGCCACCGGCGAACTGCCCACCGTGACCGCCCTGCTCGACGACCAGGAGGAGACCACCCCGGCCCGGATCCCGGCCCCCCGTGCCGGATCCCGCGGCGCGGCCCGTTCCCGCCGCCGTCAGCCCGCCAAGCGCTCGGCGCTGCTGACCATCGCGGTCCCCTCCGCCTGTGTCATGGGCGTCGCCGGCATCGCCGCCGCCTCGGTCGGCGGCCTCTCGGGTGGCGAGGAGGGCCAGGAGACCACGGCCTCCGCGGCGGACGCGCAGCCGGTGAAGCCGTCCACCGCCAACAACAAGCTGGACACCCAGCTCGCCAGCCTCTCCGCCGGGGCCGACGACTTCGCCGACCGGGCCAGCCGGACCCAGGAGCGCATCGACCTCGAGGCCCAGCAGGAGGCCGAGAAGAGGAAGGCGGCGGAGGAAGCGGCCCGCAAGGAGCGGCTGCGCCCGAAGTTCGCGCTTCCGGTCGCGCAGCACGGGCTGAGCGCCTACTACGGCCAGGCGGGCATCAACTGGATGTCGGTGCACACCGGCATCGACTTCCCCGTGTCGTACGGCACCACGGTGATGGCCGCGACCGACGGCACGGTCCGTACGCAGTGGAACAGCGCGTACGGCAACATGATGATCGTGACCGCGAAGGACGGCACGGAGACGTGGTACTGCCACCTCTCCAGCTACCAGGTCCCCTCCGGCACCACGGTGAAGGCCGGCGACCCGATCGCGTACTCCGGCAACTCGGGCAACTCCACCGGACCCCACCTGCACTTCGAGGTACGGCCGGCCGGCGGTTCGGCGATCGACCCGCTCTCGTGGCTGCGCAGCCACGGCCTGGAGCCGTCGTGACGGTTTGACGTCGTGCCGATGTGACGTCGTGACGACGTGACGACGTGACGTCTCACCCGAGGATGAACGGGCCCCGCCGACCGGCGGGGCCCGCCGCGCTCAGAGCTTCTCCACCGGGGCGTACCGCAGCAGCAGACGCTTCGGCTTGGTGTCGCCGAAGTCGATCGTCGCCTCGGCGTTCGCCCCCGTGCCCTTCACCGCGACCACGGTGCCGAGCCCGAACTGGTCGTGCGTGACCCGGTCGCCCACCGCCAGCGAGACCGTCGGCTTCTCGCCGGCCCGGCGCGTGGCGAACCCGGACGCGCCCGACGCCGACGAGCGGGAGCGGGACGACGACAGCGAGGCCGCCACGCCCGAGACCGAACCGGAGGACGAGGGCGCGCTCGCCCCGGTCCGCTTCCACTCCACGTGGGGCGCCGGGATCTCCTCCAGGAAACGCGAGGGCGGGTTGTACGAGGGCTGCCCCCAGGCGCTGCGCATCGTCGACCGGGTCAGGTACAGCCGCTCACGCGCGCGTGTGATGCCGACGTACGCAAGGCGCCGCTCCTCCTCCAGTTCCTTGGCCTGGCCGAGGGCGCGCATGTGCGGGAAGACGCCGTCCTCCATGCCGGTGAGGAAGACGACCGGGAACTCCAGTCCCTTGGCGGTGTGCAGGGTCATCAGCGTGACGACCCCGTCGCCGTCCTCCTCGTCGGGGATCTGGTCGGAGTCCGCGACCAGCGCGACCTTCTCCAGGAAGTCGGCCAGGGTTCCGGCCTCCTCGCCGTCGGCGCGCTCCTGCTCGAACTCCAGGGCGACGGCCGCGAGTTCCTGGAGGTTCTCGATGCGGGTCTCGTCCTGCGGGTCGGTGGACGCCTGCAACTCGGCGAGGTAGCCGGTGCGTTCGAGGATGGCCTCCAGCACGGTCGCCGGTCCTGCGCCGGACTCGGCGATCGTCCGGAGGTCCTCCATGAGCGTGTTGAACCGCTTGACGGCGTTCGCGGAGCGCGCGGCCATGCCGTACGCCTCGTCCACGCGCTTGAGCGCCTGCGGGAAGCTGATCTTCTCGCGCTGGGCGAGGGCGTCGATCATGGCCTCGGCACGGTCGCCGATGCCCCGCTTGGGGACGTTGAGGATGCGGCGCAGCGGCACCGAGTCCTCGGGGTTGGCCAGCACCCGCAGGTAGGCCAGGACGTCCCGGACCTCCTTGCGCTCGTAGAAGCGGACGCCGCCGACGACCTTGTAGGGCAGGCCGGTGCGGATGAAGACCTCTTCGAAGACACGGGACTGGGCGTTGGTGCGGTAGAAGACGGCGACGTCGCCGGCCTTCGCCTCGCCCGCGTCGGTGAGGCGGTCTATCTCGTCGGCGACGAACTGGGCCTCGTCGTGCTCGGTGTCGGCGACGTACCCGGTGATCCGCGAGCCGGCGCCCTGGTTGGTCCACAGGTTCTTGGGGCGGCGGGACTCGTTGCGCTCGATGACGGCGTTGGCGGCGCTGAGGATCGTCTGGGTGGAGCGGTAGTTCTGCTCCAGCAGGATCGTCGTCGCGTCCGGGTAGTCCTCCTCGAACTGGAGGATGTTGCGGATGGTCGCGCCGCGGAAGGCGTAGATCGACTGGTCGGCGTCGCCCACGACGCACAGTTCGGCGGGCGGGACCTCGGCCTCGGGCGGCACGTCGACGGGGTGCTCGGAGGTCCCGACGAGTTCGCGCACCAGGGCGTACTGGGCGTGGTTGGTGTCCTGGTACTCGTCGACCAGGACGTGCCGGAAGCGGCGGCGGTAGTGCTCGGCGACGTCCGGGAAGGCGCGGAGCAGGTTGACCGTCGTCATGATCAGGTCGTCGAAGTCGAGGGCGTTGGCCTCGCGCAGCCGCGACTGGTACAGGGCGTAGGCCTGGGCGAGGGTCTTCTCGAAGCCGTCGGCGGCCTGGGCGGCGAAGTCCTCCTCGTCGATCAGCTCGTTCTTCAGGTTGCTGATCTTGGCGCTGAAGGACTTCGGCGGGAAGCGCTTGGGGTCCAGGTCGAGATCACGGCACACGAGCGCCATCAGACGCTTGGAGTCGGCGGCGTCGTAGATCGAGAACGACGACGTGAAGCCGAGCTTCTTGGACTCGCGGCGCAGGATGCGGACGCAGGCGCTGTGGAACGTCATCACCCACATCGCGTTCGCCCGCGGGCCGACGAGGTGCTCGACGCGCTCCTTCATCTCGCCCGCGGCCTTGTTGGTGAAGGTGATCGCGAGGATCTGGCCGGGGTGGACGCCCCGCTCGGCCAGCAGGTAGGCGATGCGGTGGGTGAGCACGCGAGTCTTGCCGGAGCCGGCACCGGCCACGATGAGCAGCGGGGAGCCGGAGTGCACGACGGCGGCGCGCTGGTTGTCGTTCAGCCCCTCCAGGAGCGCGGCGGAGTCGACCGCCGGGCGCGGGGCGCCGTCCCGGTAGTGCGTGTCCCGGTCCGGGGGCACGTCGAACTTCCCGTCGAACAGATCGTCCGGGACCGGCTCCGGTACGTGATCGTCCTCGGGCGGTGACGGGGGCTCCTCGTGGCCGCGGGGGACCTGGAGGCTCGCCAGGAAGCTGTCGTCAAAGAGGCTGCTGCTCATCGCTCTCCGAGTCTAGGGCGCCGCACCGACAACCGGCCGCCGTCCCGGAAACCCGGCCGGCGCATCGCGGGCCGGCACGGTCCCGACAGGCGTCATCACACAGCGTGAACCGGAAGCCAAGGTCACGAAAATGTATCGGGCATATCACCCACCAACCTTCACAGGCGCCACACGAGTTGGCTACGGTGCGGGCGGGCCGCACGACCCCCACCGGCGAACGTCGCCGGGCCGCGCGGCCTCCGCCGAGTCCGGCGCGTCCGCACGGCGCCCGGAGCCGGGGACCCACCGAGACCTTGGGGTGAATCGGCCCACATCCCCTTCGGGGCGGGCCGTAGGGCAACCCTTCCGAGCCGTCCCTGCCCGAACCCGACAGCTAACCCGGTAGGCGGTTCAGGGAAGGAGTCGCCTCTCTTGGCGTCGCACCGCAAGCCGCGCCCCTCGGGTACGCGCGTCGCAGGCATACGGACCCCCGCCCTCGCCACGGCGGCCCTCACCTCCGTGGCCCTGCTCTCGCAGTCGGCCAACGCCGCCCCCGCCGACGACAAGCCGAGCCTGGAAGAGGTCGAGAGGAAGGTCGACGACCTCTACCGCCAGGCCGGGTCGGCGACCGAGAAGTACAACGCGGCCAAGGAGAAGACCGCCAAGCAGCGCAAGCGCGTCGACACCCTCCTCGACGACGTCGCCCAGCGCACCCAGAGCCTCAACGAGGCGCGCGAGGAACTCGGTTCCTTCGCCGCCGCCCAGTACCGCACGGGCGCCGCGGTCCCCGACACCGCGACCTTCCTGCTGGCGGACTCCCCGCAGGACTACTTCGACCAGAACCAGCTGATGAGCCGGCTCACCGGCCGCCAGAAGGAAGCGGTCGACGACTACATCACGCAGCAGTCCGAGACGATGAAGAAGCGCCGGGAGGCCACCGAGAGCCTCAAGACGCTCACCGACTCGCAGAACGACCTGAAGACGGCCAAGGCCACCGTCCAGAAGAAGCTCGCCACCGCACGCGAACTGCTGTCGACGCTGACCGCCGAGGAGAAGGCCCGGCTCGCGGCGATCGAGAAGAAGAAGCAGGAGGAGGCCGCCCGCAAGGCCGAGGAGCTCGCCCGGCAGCAGGCCGAGGAGCGGCAGCGGCAGCAGGAGGCGGCCCAGGAGCAGCAGAACGAGGCCCCCTCGGGTACGTCCGGATCGGGAACGGACTCCGGCACCACCGGCTCGTCGGAGGGCTCCTCCTCGGCGGACTCCTCGGCGGACTCCTCCTCCAGCACCAAGGCCGAGAAGGCGCTCGCCTTCGCCCGCGCCCAGATCGGCAAGCCGTACGTCTGGGGCGCCACCGGTCCCGACTCCTACGACTGCTCCGGCCTCACCCAGGCCGCCTGGAAGGCCGCGGGCGTCACGCTGCCGCGCACCACATACGACCAGGTCGCGGCCGGCACCACGGTCCCGATCTCCCAGGCGCAACCCGGCGACCTGGTCTTCTTCTACGACGACGTCACCCACGTCGGCCTCTACATCGGCGACGGAATGATGATCCACGCCCCGAAGCCGGGCACGTACGTGCGTGAGGAATCGGTCTACTACGACGGAGAGTCGTCGATCCACAGCGTGGTGCGACCGGCCTGACCCACGCCGGTCCCTACGATCGGCCCATGTCGTCCGGTACCCACCATCCCCTGCGCACCTGGTGGGCGCAGCGTCCGCCGGCGGCCGGGGCCGCCGTGATGGCGACCGGCATCGTGTCGGTCGGTCTGCACCTGACGGGGCACGAGGTCCTGTCCCGCATCGCGCTGGTCCTGGCCTGCGCCGCCTGGCTGGGACTGGCGGTGAGCTTCGTGTCGCTGCTGCTGCTCCAGCGCACGACGTGGCTGGCGCAGGCGGGGACGCCGGGTGCGCTGACCGCCGTGGCCGCGACGACCGTGCTCGGCACCCGCTTCTCCCTGCTGGGCACGCAGCCGCCGGCCGAGGCGCTGCTGGCGCTGGCCGCGGTGCTGTGGCCGGGGCTGCTCGTGCTGGTGGTACGGCACTGGGAAGGCCGTATGCCGGGGGCGGTGTTCCTCGGGTGCGTGGCCACGGAGGGGCTCGCCGTGCTCGGTGCCACCCTGGCCGCGGCCACCTCGACGGCCTGGCTCGCGCATGCGGCCCTGGTGCCGTTCTGGCTCGGGCTCGGGCTCTATGCCATCGCGTTCTTCCGCTTCGATCTCCGGCAGGTCGCCCACGGCGCCGGGGACCACTGGGTCGCCGGGGGCGCGCTCGCCATCTCGGCGCTCGCGGGGTCCAAGCTGCTCGCCGCCGAGTCCGGCATGTACCTGTGGAACGACGACGACCACGACGTCCTGCACGGTGTGACCGTCGCGCTGCTCGTGCTCGACCTCGTCTGGTACGCCGTGCTCCTGGTCGCGGAGATCGTGTGGCCGCGGGCCCGCTATGACGTGCGCCGCTGGTCGACCGTCTTCCCGCTCGGCATGACGGCGGCGGCGACGCTGTCCGTCGCCGCCGCCGTGGACGTCCCGTGGCTGGAAGGGCCCGGTCAGGTGCTGCTGTGGATCGCGGTGGCCGCGTGGCTGGCGGTCGCCGCGGGGGCGGTCGCCTCGGCCCGGGCCGCGCTGCGGTCCACGGGCGCCGGGGCCGCGGGCGTCAGGTCCACAGCACGGCGATGAAGATGTTCGCCAGGGTCAGCAGGCCGACGAGGCCGAACAGGCCCTTGTCCGCCTTCTCCTCGTCCCGCTTCACGTAGACCAGGCCGAGGATCACGATCAGCACGGCCAGCTTCACGCCGATCTTGATGTTGTTCACCGACTGGTCGTCGGCCTGGTTGAGGCCGACCAGGATCACTCCGGTGACCAGCATCGTCAGCGCGCCGTGCAGCATCGCCGGGGTGAAGCGCGCCGCGCCCTGTCCCATCGTTTTCATCTGCGTGAGGAAGCCCCCGAGGAGCGCCGCGATGCCGACGATGTGCAGGCCGACGAAGAGGTTGATGAGTACGTCCATGAGGCCGGAGCCTAATGAGCGGCCGGTACGCCTCCGACACCGGCTCGGTCATCGGGCCGCCGGGTCCGCATGCGGGCCCGGCGGCTGCGGCCTAGCGTGAAAGAAGAGAGAGCGACCCCAGCAGCGCGCACCGGGGGAGGCCGTGCCGATGCCGGACGAGCAGAGGACCACATCGACAGCCACTGCGGAGACAGCCACTGCGGAGCGGGCGATCGCCGATCGGCTCCGCCTCTCACTCCGGGGTGAGGTGATCGACCGCGGGCATCCCGGCTACGACGAGGCCCGCGCCGTATGGAACGGGCTGATCGACCGCCGCCCCGCGCTCATCGCCCGCTGCTCCGGTACCGCGGACGTCGTCGAGGCGGTGCGGGCCGCACGCGAGCACCGGCCGGTCGTGAGCATCCGCGGCGGCGGGCACCAGGTGGCGGGCAGCGGGGTGTGCGACGACGGGCTGGTGATCGACCTCTCACGGATGAAGGGCGTCCACGTCGACCCCGCGGCCCGTACGGCCCGCGCCCAGGCGGGCGTGAGGTGGGGCGAACTGGACCGCGAGACCCAACTGCACGGGCTGGCCACGCCGGGAGGGGAGATCTCGGCGACCGGGATCGCGGGGCTCACGCTCGGCGGGGGCTTCGGGTTCGTGATGCGGACGTTCGGTCTGAGCTGCGACAGTCTCCGCTCGCTGGAGATCGTCACCGCGGACGGCACGGTGCGCACGGCGAGCCGGGACGAGGAGCCCGACCTGTTCTGGGCGGCGCGCGGCGGCGGCCGGGGCATCGGGGTCGTCACGTCCTTCGAGTACGACCTCCATGCGCTCGGCCCGGAGGTGGCCGGGGTGCTGGTGCTCCACCCGTACGAGCGCGCCGAGGACGTCCTGCGGGCCTGGCGGGACGCGACGTGCACCGCGCCGGAGACGGTCACGCCGGAACTCCTGCTCTGGAGCGTCCCCGCCCTCCCCGTGATCCCCGAGGAACTGCACGGAGCGAACTGCGTCATGGTCGGCGCCGTGTACGGAGGCCCGCCGGACGATGGTGCCTCCGCCGCGCTGGCGCCGCAGCGTGAACTGGGCCCGCCGCTCATCGACCTGAGCGGAACCCTGCCCTACGTCACGCTGCAGAGCGCGAACACCTGGCGGTTCCCCGACGGCGAGCGCTACTTCATGAAGTCGCACTTCATGGACGAGCTGAGTGACGAGGCCATCAGGACCGTGCTGGACTGGGACTCCCGGCGGCCGACTCCGGAGAGCCTCACCGTCATCCGCACCCTGGGCGGCGCCGTGGCGCGCGTCGGCCCCGACGACAGCGCGTTCGCGCACCGGTCGGCGCGCTACAACGTGAGCTTCGACGCGGGCTGGCAGGACCCCGCTCTGGACGAGGCCGCGATCGGGTGGGCGCGCTCGGCGTGGGACGCGCTGAGGCCCTTCTCGAGCGGCGGGACGTACGTCAACTTCGCCGGGCTCGGCGAGGACGCGAGCGAGCTGCGGGGCGCGGTCTTCGGCTCGCACGAGGAGCGGCTCGAAGGCATCCGTGCCGCGTACGACCCCGAGGGCCTGTTCGCACCGGCCGCGCGCAGGCCGTGACCTCGGCCGGCCGCGTCCCGCGTCCCTGCCGCGCCGTCACACCAGGCGGCGTGCCGTCGCCCAGCGGGTCAGCTCGTGCCGGTTGGACAGCTGGAGCTTGCGCAGCACCGCCGAGACGTGGGACTCGACCGTCTTCACGGAGATGAACAGCTGCTTGGCGATCTCCTTGTACGCGTAGCCGCGGGCGATGAGCCGCAGCACCTCGCGCTCCCGCTGGGTGAGACGGTCGAGGTCCTCGTCCACCGGCGGGGCGTCGGTCGAGGCGAAGGCGTCGAGGACGAAGCCGGCCAGGCGCGGCGAGAACACCGCGTCGCCCTCCTGGACGCGGAAGATCGAGTCGACGAGGTCGGAACCGGTGATCGTCTTGGTCACGTAGCCCCTGGCGCCGCCGCGGATCACGCCGATCACGTCCTCCGCCGCGTCCGAGACGGACAGCGCGAGGAAGCGCACGGGCTGCTCGGCGTCGGCCATCAGCGGGGCACAGCGGCGCAGGACCTCCACCCCGCCGCCGCCCGGAAGGTGCACGTCGAGGAGCACCACCTCGGGCCGGGTCGCGGTGATGACCGTGACCGCCTGGTCGACGTCGGCGGCCTCGCCGACGACCTCGACGCCGGTCTGCGCGGTCTGGCCGATCTCGGCCTGCACGCCCGTGCGGAACATCCGGTGGTCGTCGACGAGGACCACGCGCACGTGCCGCCTCCCCGCGCCGCCCGCCTGCTCCGCGGGCTCGGCCGCCTCGCCCGCTCCCGCCGTTCCGTTCGCCTCGGTCGGGTCGCTCATGACGTCTTCTCCGCCCTCTCCATCTCCAGCTCGACCTCCGTGCCGCCGTCCGGCACCGCGCGCAGCCGCGCCGTGCCGCCGTTGCGCTCCATGCGGCCGATGATCGATTCTCTGACACCCATGCGGTCGGCGGGTATCGAGTCCGGGTCGAAGCCGGGGCCCCGGTCGCGGACGGACACGAAGACCGTCCTGCCCTCGACCTCCGCGTAGACCTGGACGGCACCGCCCTCGCCACCGTACTTGGCGGCGTTCACCATCGCCTCGCGCGCGGCCTGCATCTGTGCGCCGGTCCTCTCGTCGAGCGGGCAGTCCCCGACGACGACCACCTCGATGGGGACGCCGTGCTTGTCCTCGACCTCCGCGGCGTTGCGCCGTACGGCCTCGGCCAGGGTGCTGGGTTCGTCCTCCTCGTCCTTGCCGTTGCCCTCGGGCTTGTAGAGCCAGGCGCGCAGGTCGCGCTCCTGGGCGCGGGCCAGGCGTCGCACCTCTCCCGCGTTCTCCGCGTTGCGCTGGATCAGGGTCAGGGTGTGCAGCACCGAGTCGTGCACATGGGCGGCGACCTCCGCGCGCTCCTGGGCGCGGATGCGCATCAGCCGCTCCTCGGAGAGGTCCTGCGTCATGCGGACCAGATAGGGGCCGGCGAGCAGCGTTATGCCGACGAGGACCGCGAGGGCCGCCTGCAGCACGGACCCGAGGTGGGCCGCGGACCCCTGGAGGACGAAGATGGCGGAGACACCGGCGGTCACCAGCAGCACGCCGGCCACGGTGCGCAGCAGCGTGACCGTACGACGGTGCCGTCCCACCTCGGCCCAGCGGGCCCGGCGGGCGTTGTCCGCCTGGCGCCAGACGAGGGCGACACCCGCGCCGACCAGCACCGTCGGCCACAGGTATGCCTTGGCGCCGCCGCCGAGGTTGACGTTGCCCACGAAGACCATGGCCACGACGACCATGAGGAGCAGGGCGACTATCTGCCCCTTGTCCGGTTTGCGGGCGACGATTCTGCGGCGGCCGTCGGGCGAGGTCTCGGTCGTGACCAGGGACGGCGGCTTCTGCGCGTCGACGCCGCCGACTCCGAGCGGCACGAAGAACCAGAACGCCGCGTAGAGCAGAGCGCCCAGGCCGTCGGCCATGAACAGGCCGACGAAGACGAGCCGCACCCAGATCACGGGCAGCCCGAGATGCCCGGCGAGCCCCCGCGCCACGCCACCGAGCCAGCGTCCGTCGCTGCTGCGGTAGAGCTTGCGCGGCGGCCGCGGTTCGACGAGGGGTGCTGCTGCGGCTTCCGGCATGCCATCGATGGTCACACGGCCGTGGGAGCGGAGCATCAGGGTCTGCCCCGGAGACTCCCCTGATCTTCGGGCGGCGGGTCCTTCGAACGCTCCCCCGGCATCGCCTCAGGGCCGATCTCAGGGTCCGACCAGGGTCGTCCCGTCTGCCACCACGGCGCCGCGCCCGTCACCATGGACCCATGACAGATCACGAGCACGCCGCGACGGGTCCGGGACCCGGCTCCGGCCCGCGCACCCCGCGGGGCGCCGGGCCGCAGGATGCCGCACCCGCCGCGGATGCCGCACCCGGCGCCGGCTCCGCCGGGCCGACCCGCAGGTTCCGGCGCGACCGGGGGCACAAGATGCTCGCCGGAGTGTGCGCGGGCCTCGGGCGCCAGTGCGACATGGATCCGGTGATCTTCCGGATCACGCTCGCGGTGCTTTCCGCGACCGGCGGCATCGGCCTCATCTTCTACGGCTTCGCCTGGCTCTTCGTCCCCTACGACGACGAGGAGGAGGAGAACGAGCTGCGCAGGCTGCTGACCGGCCGGGTCGACGGCCAGGCGCTGGCCGCCGTGCTGTTCGCCCTGGTCGGCTGCGGGGTGTTCCTGACCATGCTGAACAACGGCGGGGTGCTGACCTTCGCCGTCGTCCTCTCCCTTCTTCTCGCGGGCGCCGGCTACTGGTCGCGGCAGCGCGGTGCCCCCGGCCCGGACCCCCTCTCCGCCCAGGCGGTCGCCGACGCCCCGCCGGAGGCGCAGGCCCCGCCGGTCGTCATCACCTACCCCTCCTGGTGGCGTGGCCCCCTCGTGAAGGACGGCACCCACGTCGGCGGCACGGGATACCTGTGGGGCCCCGGGGATTCGCACGACCGGGACATCGCGGCGGCCATCGACATCGCCCGCGGGAGCGACCGCGCGGACCCACGTGATCAGCGCCCCCGGCCGCCGAAGCCGCGCGGACCTCGCTGGATCGGCGGCTGGGTGTTCCTGTTCGCCCTGGTCGCGGGCGGCCTCGGCACGGGCCTGACCTGGGACCGGCAGCCACTGGGCACCAGCCTGCAGACCGGCCTGGCCTGCGCGCTCGGCGTCTTCGGCCTCGGCATCGCGATCAGCGCCTTCCTGGGACGCACGGGAGCCGGTTCGGTCTTCCTCGCGGTGATCACAGCGGCCCTCCTCGCCGCCTCCGCCGCCCTGCCCAAGGACATCGGCACGCGGTGGACCCACGACACGTGGACGCCCACCACGGCGGCGGCCGTGAAGAAGCAGTACGAGGTCGGCGCCGGCACCGGCACCCTGGACCTGTCCCGGCTGGACCTGGCCGGCGGACAGACGGTGAGCACCCGGGCCGACGTGGGCATGGGCCGAATACGGGTGATCGTGCCGCAGGACGTGACCCTGCGGCTGGACATCGAGGTGGGCGTGGGTGACATCCAGCTGCCCGGAGACAGCGGGAAGGACGTGGACGTGGCGCCGGGCAAGCACAAGGAGGTGACCCTGCCCCCCGCCGAGGGCGGCAAGGGCGCCGGCACCCTCGACCTCGACCTCCAGGTGGGCGTCGGGCAGGCGGAGGTGAGCCGTGCTGCGTCATGAGTTCCAGCCCGGACGCCTGCTGGCCGGGGTCTTCCTGATCCTGGCGGGCGTCATCTACGCCGGAGACGCGGGCGGCCTCTGGGAGACCCCCTGGTTTGCGCTGATACCCCTCGTCTCGGGCGGACTCTGCCTCGCCGGCGTGGTCGGGATGGTGGCGGGCGGCGTCCGCAGGCGCCGCAGGGCGCGCCGCCCCGCCACCGAGGCACCCCCGTCGGCGGACCTCCCGGGCTGACCTACCGGTACCCGCCCGTCCTGCGCCGGGCGCGCAGCGCGGCGTCCAGCGACAGCAGGGGCGCGCCCGCGAGCACGAGGGGGATCCAGGCCATGAGGTAGGCGAGGTCGTTGCCGTAGTAGTACGGGTCGGAGGCCCAGCTCACGGTCAGCCACAGGCTGAGCGAGATCAGGGCGCCGCCGAGCGCCGCGAGGCGGGCCAGCAGGCCGAGCAGGGTGCCGATGCCGACGGCCACTTCGCCGAGGGCGATGGCGTATCCGAAGCCGGGCGGATTCTTCAGGGCCAGGTCGACCAGGGCCGGGACGGCGGAGGAGTCGCGGACGGCGCGCATCATGTCCCCGACGGAGCCGGCGCCCGTGTCCTTCATGAACGCGCTGTCGGTCAGCTTGTCCAGACCCGCATAGATGAAGGTGATGCCCAGGAACAGGCGAAGGGGGAGCAGGGCGTACCTGCCGGCGTTGTCGCGCCAGTCCCGGCCGCCGTTGAGATGGGACGTATGCGTGTCCATCCGCATACCGTGAGTCATCATTGCCAGCCGCCTCTCGCCCGTGCCGAGACCCCTTCAAGAGACCATACGTATGACGGGGAGCCCGGGCTCAATCCTCGTGCGCCGGGATTCTTTCGAACGAGCGCTCTTTTGCCGTGACTGCAGCAACCGGGCGATCGCTTTCCCGCCCGACGTGCTTACGGACCGGGGGTGGGACGCGCCCCCCGTCATGACCCCCGTCATCACTCCGTCACGTCGATCGCGTACCTGTTCGTCTCGACCCCGGCCCCCGTGACCACCTGAACCTCCACCCGCCCCGGTTCCACGTCCGCCGGCACCGGCACCGTCAGCAACGTGTCCGTCGGATTGCGGAAGCCGCCCGTCACCGGCACCAACGGCACATGCACATGCACCGCGCCGATGCGCACGACCATCCGCGACAGCCGGTCCGCCCGCTGGGCGCCCGGCGGCACGAAGCCGGCGCCCCGGATCTCGATGTCGTCCCCGGTGCGGATCGGCGCGTCCAGGTCACCGGCCTCCCGCGCCCGGACGACGGACAGGATCACCGGCCGCCCGCCCTCCGCGTACTTCCCGGCCACGTACGTCGCCGCGGAGACCAGCACCACCACCGCCAGCCCCCACGGCAGGTCCGGCAGCTGCTCCGGCCGCCGCGCCAGCCGCACCGCCGCGAACACCAACGCGACCGTACTGATCACCACGTACTGGATGTCGGCGAACGTCCCCCGCCCCGCGTCGTCCGTCAGCAGATCGGCCGCCCGCGGCCGGTCCGCCCGCACCTTCTGCAGCCGCTGCCCCAGCACCCGCAGCCCGACCACCCGCCGCACCAGCACCGCGATCCCGCACACCACGGCCAGCACGGTCACGACACCGGCACCGCGCGCGAGTTCCAGCCCGGAGATCAGCGCGTCCCGCTTCCCGTGCCCCGAGGCCGCCGCCAACTGCCCGACCAGCACCAGCACCGCGTACGCGACGAACAGCACCCAGGCCGCCGCCACGGCCCGGGACGTGGACAGGCGGTTGTCCTCGCCGATGACCGGGGCCAGCGCCCCGCCGCGCGCCCGGTGGAACCAGGACGCCGCCGTCAGCGCCCCGGCGACGACCAGCGCCGCCGCCAGACCCGCGGTACGGGCCGCCGTCCAGCCGGCACCGACCGCCGTGAGCGACTGCGTGAGCAGCAACAGCACGACGGCCGCCCACACGGCACCCGCGGTACGGCGCCACAGGCCCGCGAGCCAGGCGTCGCCCTCGGCGCGGCCGCGTTCGGCGACGAGTTCCGCGGACTGGGCCAGTTCCTCCGAGACCCACTGCCGGGAGGCCGAGTCCGAGTGGGCCACCGCGGCCGGCAGCCCCCGGCCGGCCGCGAACTCGTCCCGCTTCAGCAGGAATTCGGCGACAGCGCGCCGATGCCCCTCACGGGCACCGTGCGGACAGTCCCCGCATGCGCAACCGCCCCCGTGCGAGCCGTCGCGCAGGCCCCCGCGCGCACCCCCGTACGCACCCGCGTCCGAGCCGCCACCGCGTCTCGCCTCCTGCACCGCCACGCCCGACGCCCGCCTTCCCGAACCGTGCGACAACATCCGTAACTCTCTTGGGACGACAGCGAATTGTGCCGTACGGCACCCCGTTCACGCCCGTCGCCCCCGGTCCCCTCTGCTCAGCGCGGGTGACGAGTGGACCACCGTGTTGACCCGGCTGCGAGAATTCCCTTATGGCCGAGATCATCCAGCGCGACGGGACCTGGGCGTTCGACGGCAGCACGGTCAGGATCACGCCGGGTCTGCACCGCTCGGTGCCGCTGTTCCGGCAGACCTACGGTGAGGTCTCCGTCCCCCTGGAGGCGGTCTCGGGCATCGTCTTCGAGCCCGAGCGCAAGCGCGGACGCCTCCGCCTCAGGCTGCGCGAGGGCGCCGACCCCCTGCTCCAGGCCACCGGCGGCCGGCTCCCCGACGCGGCGGACCCCTACCGGCTGACGGTGGACTCCGACCGCTCGGGGGTCGCGGAGTACGTGGCCGAGGAGATCCGCCACGCGCTGCTGCTCGACCAGATCCCCCAGGAGCCCACCCGCGCCTACCTCCTGCCGGGCCCCCCGGTGCCGGTCTCGGTCCGTTCCTCCGACGGCACGGTCTCCTTCGACGGCACCCAGGTGCGCATCGACTGGGCCGACACCTCCGACCGGGTCAAACGCGCCACCGGCCCGCGGATCATCGACATGAGCGACCTCGTGCAGGTCGAGTGGCTGCCCAACTCGGGGCACGAGGACGGCTTCCTGCGCTTCGTGACCCAGGAGACGGCGTTCTCCAAGCTGCCGCCGGAGAAGGACCCGTACGCCCTGGACCTGTGGGGCAGCTCCCGCCGGGACCTGCTCACCGCGCTGGTCGCCACGGCGGTCACGGCCCGGCTGCCGCACCCGTCGACCCGCACCGCCGTCGGGTCCGGCCAGGCCGCCGGGCCCCGGCCCGCCCTCACCGTGCCGCCGCAGGCCGACCATCACGACGTACTCCTGCGCCGGCTGCGCGAGTTGGGCGAGCTGCACCGCAGCGGCGTGCTCACGGACGAGGAGTTCGCGCTGACGAAGGCGGCCGTACTGCGAGGGTTCTGACGAGGAACACGCACCCGGACACGGAAAGCCGCGCCCGATACCGGACAGCAGCTGTCGGGTATCGCCGCCACACTGGCCGCATGACAGCGAACTGGGCCTCCTTCACCACCGCCGAACCCGATCTGGCCGCCACCGTCGAGGCGCGCTTCGGCGCGTACACGCACCACGTCCTCGCGACCCTCCGCAAGGACGGCTCGCCCCGCACCACCGGCCTGGAGGTGCGTTTCCTGGACGGTGAACTGTGGCTCGGCATGATGCCGGCCTCGCTCAAGGCCCTCGACCTGCGCCGCGACCCGCGCTTCGCGCTCCAGGCGAACCCCGGCGACGGCACCGGCATGGGCGGCGGGGACGTCCGGATCAGCGGACGGGCGGTCGAGGTGGAGGACGGGGCGACGAAGGCGGCGTACGTGAAAGAGGTGGAACCGCCGCAGCCGTTCCACCTCTTCCGCACCGAGCTGACGGAGGTCGTGCGGACCTACGTCGAGGACGACGCGTATCTCGTCGTCCAGGTCTGGAAGCCCGGAGAGCCGGTGCGCACTCTCAAGCGGACGTGACCGTCGGGACTACTCCCACTCGATCGTCCCCGGCGGCTTCGACGTCACGTCGAGGACGACCCGGTTGACGTCCTTGACCTCGTTCGTGATCCGGGTGGAGATCCGGGACAGGACGTCGTACGGCAGCCGCGACCAGTCGGCGGTCATGGCGTCCTCGCTGGAGACGGGGCGCAGCACGATCGGGTGGCCGTAGGTGCGGCCGTCGCCCTGGACGCCCACGGACCGCACGTCCGCGAGGAGGACCACCGGGCACTGCCAGATGTCCCGGTCGAGGCCGGCCGCCGTCAGCTCCTCGCGGGCGATGGCGTCGGCCTCGCGGAGCAGGTCCAGGCGCTCCTTGGTGACCTCGCCGACGATCCGGATGCCGAGGCCCGGGCCCGGGAACGGCTGGCGCTGGACGATCTCCTCCGGCAGGCCGAGCTCCTGGCCGACCATCCGGACCTCGTCCTTGAACAGCTTGCGCAGCGGCTCGATGAGCTTGAACTCGATGTCCTCGGGGAGCCCGCCGACGTTGTGGTGGGACTTGATGTTGGCCGCGCCGGTGCCGCCGCCGGACTCGACCACGTCCGGGTAGAGGGTGCCCTGGACGAGGAACTCGACCGCGGGACCCTCGTCGGCGATGATCTCGGCCTGGGCCTGCTCGAAGACCCGGATGAACTCGCGGCCGATGATCTTCCGCTTCTCCTCGGGGTCGGTGACCCCCTTGAGCGCGTTCAGGAACCGCTCGCTGGCGTCCACGACCTTCAGGTTGACCCCGGTCGAGGCGACGAAGTCCTTCTCGACCTGCTCGGTCTCGCCCTTGCGCATGAGGCCGTGGTCGACGTAGACGCAGGTCAGCTGCGAGCCGATGGCCTTCTGGACGAGGGCGGCGGCGACGGCGGAGTCCACGCCGCCGGACAGGCCGCAGATGGCGCGCTTGTCGCCGACCTGCTCACGGATCGCGGCGATCTGCTCCTCGATCACGTTGCCCGTGGTCCAGTCCGGGGTCAGGCCCGCGCCGCGGTACAGGAAGTGCTCCAGCACCTGCTGCCCGTGCGTGGAGTGCATCACCTCGGGGTGGTACTGGACGCCGTAGAGCTTCTTCTCGTCGTTCTCGAACGCGGCGACCGGCACGACGTCCGTGGACGCCGTGACGGCGAAGCCCTCGGGGGCGGCGGAGCAGGCGTCGCCGTGCGACATCCACACCGCCTGCTCCTCCGGGGTGCCCTCGAAGAGGGTGGAGGACGGCTTGGAGACGGACAGGTCCGTGCGGCCGTACTCACGGGCGCCGGTGTTGTCGACCGTGCCGCCGAGGGACTGGGCCATCAGCTGGAAGCCGTAGCACATGCCGAAGACGGGCACGCCCGCCTCGAACAGGGAGCGGTCGACGGTCGGGGCGCCCTCCTCGTAGACCGACGAGGGGCCGCCGGAGAGGATGATGGCCGCCGGGTTCTTGGCGAGCATCTCCTCGACCGGCATGGTGCTCGGGACGATCTCGCTGTAGACCCGCGCCTCGCGGACGCGACGGGCGATGAGCTGGGCGTACTGCGCGCCGAAGTCGACGACCAGAACGGTGTCGGGGGCGGCGGCAGCGGGAGTCGCTGATGACACGGGGTGCCTTCCGGCGGTTGGGCGGGGGTCCTGTTACTCCCCGATTCTACCGAGCCGCCCGTGCGGCACGTCCCGCCCACGGTGTCACCCGCCCCACGGCCCTCCCGCTCCTCCCGCTCCCCAGGCTCCTCCCGCGTTCCGTCCCGCGGCCTCTGCCCCCGTCTCGCCATGCGAGCCGGCTTGGACACCGTGCGCCGCCACGGCATACTGGGCGCATGCTCGCGTACTCGACCTTCCTCTTTACCTATGGCAACCGGCCCACCGGCTGCCATGGTCGTGCTGCTTGAGCAACTGACAAGCGACTTCCCAGGCGCCCCGGGCCGACAAGGTCCGGGGCGCCTGGCGTTTTCCGGACCGTGTCGCTCCAGGGCCGCCTCCCCGGACCCCGAGGAGCCCTCATGACCACCACCACCGCAGAGAAGACCGGCGCCCACACCGCCGAGGCCGCCGACCTGATCACCGGCGCCCGCGAGCGCATCGACGCCCTCGACGACCGGATCATCGGTCTGATCCAGGAACGGATGGCCGTCTCCGCCGTGATCCAGGAGGCGCGGATCACCTCCGGCGGCCGGCGCGTGAACCTCTCCCGCGAGATGGAGATCCTCGGCCACTACAGGGACGCGCTGGGCAAGCCGGGCACGGCGCTGGCGATGACGCTGCTGGAGCTGTGCCGGGGTCGCATCTGAGTTCGGGCGCCTTCTCACCCGTACGGCGCCGTGACCGCCACCCGAGCCGCTTCGTTGGTCCCGGTGTCCGTGCCAGCCAGGGGCGGGCCCGAAAGAACCACGCGTGGCTCGCTGGAGCGATGAGACGTACGGCTCGCGCCGTGCGTCGTGGGACCTCGCTCCAGGAAAGTGACCGGACGGCAGGGGACAGCAGCCCGGTCACTCAAGAGAACGGCCGGCTCCGGGGACGCCCGGGGCCGGCCGGCGGAAAACACCCAAGTCCGGCCCAAGTCCGGGTCAAACGGTTGCGGAGGCCCCAGCCGTCCAGCACGATGCGGTACGGAGCCCCGGTCCCCCGTACACGGCCCGCCCACAACTGCACTGCCACCACAGACCAGCGGCGCAACCCCCCGGCGCCGCTCCCCGGCACCGGCGCTGCCCTGACGCCGGTGCTGACTGAAGAAGGGCCCCGCGGCTCCAGTCCCGCGGGGCCCTTCGCTGCGTTCCGTCCGGTGAGTGACGCAGACCACATAAGAATTCTGTGAGATCGGGGACAACCATTCACAGGGTTCACCGATCAAACGTGCTGACACAAGGGCCACAACCGCGCCTCACACGCGGCACCTCCCTGACTCGCACGTACTGCCCCGCAGTACACCGGACTATCCGAGGTCTTCATGAAGCTTCGCCGCGCCATGGCAGCAGCGGCCGCGACGGCAGTGATTGCACCGGTGGCGCTGCTCGCTGCGCCGGCCGCGTTCGCGACCGGCGACACGTCGCCGTCCCCGTCGAGCAGTTCCGCGAGCGAGACCACGACCGAGAGCACCTCCCCGACCGATTCGGCGTCCCCCAGCGCGTCCACGAGCGAGACCGCGACGACCGCGCCCAGCGACTCCCCGAGCGCCTCTCCCAGCACCTCCGCCCCCGAGTCCCCGGCGCCCAGCACCTCGGCGCCCGGGTCTCCGGCGCCCAGCACGTCCTCGCCCGAGGAGACGGAGTCCCCGGAGCCCGAGCCGTCGGTGTGCGAGGACACCAAGGTCGACGTCAGCATCACGGGCCTGCCGGGCAAGATCGAGGCGGGCAGCGGCTGGCACAAGTTCTCGCTGAACGTCGCCAACAACTCCGACTCCACGCTGCAGAACCTCGAGTACCTGGCGGGCGCGTCCTCCGACCAGTACGGCGAGGACCTGTTCGAGAGCAAGCAGGTCAGCCTGCAGGCATGGAACCCCCAGGACGAGATCTGGGAGGACCTCAACGAGTTCGGTTACGCGGTCGGCTACGTCGGCTACACCGACGAGCTGGCGCCCGACTACGAGGTCGAGATCCCGATGCGCCTCAACGTGAAGGCCAGCGCCCCGGTCGGCGCCGGCTTCACGCTCGGCGCGACCATCTACGGCGACGCCGACGGTGAGTGCACCGGCTTCGGCGACGTCGCCTACAAGTTCCAGATCGTGGCCCCCGGCACGGACACGGAGGGCACCAAGCCGCAGGAAGGCGGCAAGGCGCCCGTCACCGGGGAGAAGCCGTCCGGCAACACCCCGAAGGTCACCGGCAGCCTCGCCGAGACCGGTTCCAGCTCCGCGCTGCCGATGATCGGCCTCGTCGGCGGACTCGCCGTCGTCGTCGGTGGCGGTGCGGTGTTCGCGGTGCGGCGGCGCAAGGCCGGTGCGGACGCGTAAAGCGGGACTCGTCGGCTGAACAAGGCTCGACGCAAGACGGGGAAGGACCTGCGCTCGGAGGGGGGCGCAGGTCCTTCGCCGTCTTTCCGCTCTTCTTCTGCTCCTTTTCTGCTCCGTCTTCTACTCCTTCGGCGGCACCGCCGGGATCCCCAGGAACGGCAGCCGCAGCGCGCCGAACGCCTCCGCCGGGACCGCCGGGGACTTCGGCTCGACGGCGCCGAGGCGTTCGTACGCCGCTCCCTGTTCGGGGCGCGGGTCGGCCTCGCCCTTGTTCGGCCAGTACGACATCGCCCGCTCCGCCTGCGCGGTGATGGTCAGGGACGGGTTCACGCCGAGGTTCGCCGAGACCGCGGCGCCGTCGACGACCGAGATGCCGGGGTGGCCGTACAGCCGGTGGTAGGGGTCGATCACGCCGGTCTCGCGGGAGGCGCCGATCGGGCAGCCGCCGAGGAAGTGGGCGGTGAGCGGGGTGCCCATCAGCTCGCCGACGTTGGAGCCGGCGAAGCCGTTGATCTCGGCGGCCAGCGCGGAGGCTCCCTCGGTCGCGGCCCTGATCTGCTTGGGGTTGGGCGAGCCGTGGCCCTGGCGGGCGGTGAGCAGGCCCTTGCCGACGCCCGTCGGCTTCAGATATGTCGTCAGAGAGTTGTCCAGCGACTGCATCACCAGGCCGATGATGGTCCGCTCCGACCAGCGGCGGTTCGACAGCGAGCGCAGGACCAGCGCCGGGTGCCTGGCCGCGTGGGCCAGGAAGCCCAGGACGCGGCTCGCGCCCGAGCCGGACTCGCCGGCGTACGGGACCTGGAGGATCGACAGTCCGCCCATCGAGTTGGAGCCCTTGCCGTAACGGACCGGCTCGATGTGGGTGTTGGCGTCGGGGTGGATGGAGGACGTGATGGCGACGCCCTGCGTGAAGTCGGCCCGCCGCTCACCCGTGACCTTCCGGTAGCGCCGGTCGTCGGTCTGGGCGCCGACCAGGGCCTCGGAGTTGGTCCGGGTCAGCTCGCCGAGCCTGTCGGATATGTACGGCAGCTGGCCGCCCGCCTTCATGCGGTGCAGCAGGGTCTGGGTGCCGTACGTGCCGGCGGCGAGGACGACGCGGCGGGCCGTGACGGTCCGGCCCACTCCCTTCTTCCGCCGGTCGGTGGGGAGCGTGGCGATCGCGTATCCGCCGCGTGAGTCGTCCGTGACGGAGACGACCGTCGTCATCGGGTGCACGACGGCGCCCGCCTTCTCGGCGAGGTAGAGATAGTTCTCGTTGAGGGTGTTCTTCGCTCCGTGGCGGCAGCCGGTCATGCACTCGCCGCACTCGTGGCAGGCCCGGCGGGCCGGACCCACGCCGCCGAAGTACGGGTCGGGCACCTGCTCGCCCGGCTTCGCCCTCGCCGTTCCGTCCGCGTCCCGGCCGTCGCCGAAGAAGACGCCGACGGGTGCCATGTGGAACGTGTCGCCGACGCCCATCCGCTCGGCGGCGGCCTTCAGGTGCACGTCGGACGGGGTCATGGTCGGATTCAGCCGGACGCCGAGCATGCGCCGCGCCTGGTCGTAGTACGGCGCCAGCTCCTCCTGCCAGTCGGTGATGTCCCGCCACTGGGGGTCGTCGAAGAAGGGCTTCGGCGGGACGTAGAGGGTGTTGGCGTAGTTGAGGGAGCCGCCGCCGACGCCCGCGCCTGCCAGGACCATGACATTCCCGAGCAGATGGATGCGCTGGATGCCGAACATGCCGAGCCTCGGCGCCCAGAGGTAGTTCCTCAGGTCCCAGGAGTTCTTCGGCAGCGACTCGCGGGTGAAGCGGCGGCCCGCCTCCAGGACGCCGACCCTGTAGCCCTTCTCGGTCAGGCGGAGGGCGGACACGGAGCCGCCGAAGCCGGAGCCCACGACGACGACGTCGTAGTCGTACCCGTTCTCGTCCCGGGTCTGGACAGACTTCTCCTGCGACACGTGCTCTCCTCGTTGAGAACGGGTGTGGGTGGGGTCGGCGGAAGCGGTCGGCGCAAGCGGGTCAGCGGAAGCGGAATGCCTTCATCAGGCGCAGGCTCCGGCTCATGAACGCCGCGTACCTCTCGTCGTCCATGCCGAGCGACGGGGCCATCGGCAGCAGCCGCTGGTGGGCGATGGTCTGGGCCTCGGTGTACTTGAGGATGCCCTCGGAGCCGTGCCGGCGGCCGAGACCGGAGTCCTTCATGCCGCCCATCGGGGACTGGACGCTGCCGTAGGCGGGCGCGTAACCCTCGTTGATGTTGACCGTGCCGGTGCGCAGCCGGGCCGCGACCTCGCGGGCGCGCCGGGCGTCCTTCGTCCAGACCGAGGAGTTCAGGCCGTACGGCGTGGAGTTGGCGTGCTCGACCGCCTCGTCCTCGGTCTTGAAGCGGTAGACGGACACGACCGGGCCGAAGGTCTCCTCGGTGCACACGGTCATGGGGGCCGTGACGCCGTCGAGGATGGTCGGCTCGTAGAAGTACGGGCCGATGTCGGGGCGGGCGACCCCGCCGGCGACGAGCCTGGCGCCCTGCGCGACGGCGTCCTCGACGTGCCGCTTGACGGTCTCCAGCTGCCGCTCCCCCACCAGCGAGCCCATGTCGGCGCCGTAGGCGAGGGAGGTGCCGAGCCGCATCGCCCTGGTGCGGGCGGCGAAGCGCTCCAGGAAGGCGTCGGCGACCGACTCGTGGACGTACAGCCGCTCGATGGAGATGCAGAGCTGGCCGGCGGAGGAGAAGCAGGCGCGGACGGCACCCGCCGCGGCCTTCTCGATGTCGGCGTCCTCCAGCACCAGCATGGCGTTCTTGCCGCCGAGTTCCAGGGAGACGCCGACCAGACGGGCCGCGGCGCCCTGGGCGACCTCGCGGCCGGTGCGGGTGGAGCCGGTGAAGGAGACGTAGTCGGCGTGCCTGACGACCTCGGGACCGATGACCGGGCCGTCGCCGAGGACGACCTGGAAGACCTCGGCGGGCAGGCCGGCCTCGACGAGGAGGTCGCGTGCCCACAGGGCGGTCAGGCAGGTCTCGGTGTCGGGCTTCATCACGACCGCGTTGCCCGCGACGAACGCCGGGAGCGCGTCGCCGACGGACAGCTCCAGCGGGTAGTTCCAGGGGGCGATCTGGCCGACGACACCGCGCGGGTGGCGCAGCTCGGTGACCTTCGTCAGCGTCGGTACGGCGCCCATGTGCCGCTTCGGCCTCAAGTAGGCGGCGGCGCGGCGGCCGTAGTGCCGGGCGGCGACGGCGACGGCCTGGACCTCCTCGTGGGCGTGCAGGCGGGCCTTGCCGGTCTCCAGCTGGATGAGGTCGAGGACCTCGGCCTGGCGCTCCAGCACAAGGTCGTGGAAGCGGAGCAGGACGGCGGCGCGCTGCCGTACCGGCGTCTGCGCCCACACCGCCTGGGCGGTGCGGGCCAGTTCGAAGGCCCTGGCCACGTCCTCGGGCGTCGACTCGGGCAGGTCGGCCAGCTTCTCACCGGTGAACGGGGTGTGGTTGGCCGTGCGTCCGGAGCCGACCACGCCCTTGGTGAGCTGGGCGACCAGCTCGGGCGTCACCACGTCGGCGGCGGTGCGGGCGCCCTCGGGGGCGGGGGCGAGGGGATTCGTGCCGGTCTTTTCCGGGGCCTGCGCGTCCGTCATGAGGCGCAGGGTATGACGCGGCGGGAGCTTTGTGTACCCGTCGGTAATCGAGATTCACCGAGTGCTCACACACTGCCAGCGATCACTGGCAACAAATGCCCTGATCAGCGCGTTGTGCGAGAGGATCGGAATCGGCCGGACAGGAATCAGTCGTTTTCGATCCGGAGCCGGTCACGCGCTCCCTTGAACACCTCCGTGCCCCTTTTCTCGTCCGGCGTGCCCTTGGGCATGTCCACGCGCAGCTCGTACATGCGGCTGTCGTCGGTGAGGATCATCAGCTCCATGACGCGCGTCGGGGAGCCGTCCTGACCGTAGGTGGTGTCGGCGAGAACGGCCTCGTGCCCCTGGACGCTGGTGCGGGTGTACTGCGTCCGCGCGTCGCCCAGGTAGCTGTCCCACCCCTGATGCGCCTCCCGCGCCTGGGCCATCGGGGAGCGGGGAGCCCGGTCCCACTGGGTCAGACGGACCTCCAGGACCCCGTCGGGATCCTCGTAGACCACGATCCTGGGCTGGTCGCCGGCGTCGCCCTGCCGCGCGAACTCGTCGTACCCGCCGGGGAGGAAGAGAACGGCGTCCATGTCCTCCTCACGGCGGGCGGCCCAGGCGTCGGCGGCGGGCGCGGGCCGGGAGGAGGAAGGAGAGGAAGAGGAAGAAGGGTCAGGAGAGGAGGTGGCGGCCGGGGTGGTGCCGCCGGCCCCTCCCGTGGTGGTCCCGCCGTCGCGCCCGGCGTCGAGGAGGAAGGCGGCGGACGACACCACCCCGACCAGCAGCGCCGCGCCGAGCACGGCGAGGGCCGCGGGGCGGAGCGCTCGCCGGCGGGGGGAGGCCGGGACGGAGGTGGTACGGGCCTGTCCCGGGGCGTCGAGGGCGCGGCGGGGCTCGTCGGGGGGTGCGTCGGGACGCAGGGCGGGCGCGGGCCGCCCGTCCACGGCCGGGGACCGCTCCTGCGACGCCCTGTCCGCGGCGGGGCGTACCTCCGCGTACGGGAGGGCGGCCCCGTCCGCGGACGCGGCGGTGTCCGGCGGCCCGGTGTCGGGGTTGGGCGCCTCCAGGGGGCCGGGGGCTTCGGGGCGGGTGTCCTCGGGGGTCAGGCGTACGGTGCCGGTGTCGTCCGTCGAGTCCCGCATCCCGTCGGGCCGCTGGGCCTGCACCGGCGCGGCCTCCGGCGCCGGCCACTCCTCGGCCGCCGCCTCCAGGCCCTTGGCGGCCTCCTCGGCGCTCGGCCGCCGCCCGGGTTCCTTCGCCAGCAGCCGTACGATCAGCGGTCCGAGCGGCCCGGCGTTCACCGGCTCGGGCGGCTCGGCGGACAGGACGGCGGCGAGGGTGGACTCCAGCGTCGTACGGCGGAACGGCGACCAGCCCTCGACGGCGGCGTACAGCAGGACGCCCAGGGACCACAGGTCCGAGGCGGGTCCGGCACCGCGGCCCGACATCCGCTCGGGTGCGACGAACTCCAGCGAGCCGACGAACTCCCCGCTCACGGTGAGGGATTCCTCGCCCTGTACGTGTGCGATGCCGAAGTCGGTGAGGACGACGCGGTCGTGCGGGCCGAGCAGGACGTTGGCCGGTTTCACGTCCCGGTGCACGATGCCCACGGCGTGGGCCGCGCGCAGGGCACCCAGGACGGCGCGGCCGATCCGGGCGGCCTCGGCGGGCGGCAGCGGGCCGCGGCGGAGCCTGTCGTGCAGGGACTCGCCGCGGACCAGCTCCATGACGATCCACGGCAGCCCGTCCGGCCCGGGGGACGCGGGCGATCCGTCGGGTCCGGTCGTCGCGTCGGGCCCGGCCCCCTCGACGACGACGTCGTGGATGGAGACCGCGGCCGGATGGTCGACACGGGCGGCGGCGCGGGCCTCGCGGTAGAGCCGGTGGGCGGCCCGCCGGTGGCTCTCGTCCCCGGGCCCGCCCGGCAACCGCGGTTCCTTGACGGCGACTTCTCGCTCCACGCGTTCGTCGAGCGCCCGCCAGACGGTTCCCATGCCGCCCGAGCCGATGCGCTCGATCAGGCGGTAGCGCCCGCCGATCAGCCGGCCCTGAGCGCCCCTGCCGTCCCCGCCGTTGCTCATGCCCCATCAGTACCGTGCGCGAGGCCCGCTTGTCGACGCGCTCAGAGCTGGTCGACCTCCCAGTTCTCGATCACCGTCCGGGCGATCTCGCGTCCCTCGTCGGCGAAGTAGCCCTTGCCCGGGTAGTCGATCCACAGCCGGTACATGTCACCGTTGTCGGCCCGGTAGTACAGGATCCGGAACTCGCGTTCACGGGGATCCTGCGTGTCCGTGGTCGTGTAGGTGATGGTGTTCTCGGCGGCCTTGCGGTCCTTGTACTTGGTCTCCTTGGGCTCACCCTTGGGCGCGGGCTTGTCGGCGAAGTTCCAGGAGTACTCGCCGTCCTTGAGCACGTCCCAGTCCGCCCAGGCCAGGGCGGCCGCGGACTCGGGGATCTCGTTGTCCTTGTCGTCCTTCTTGATGTCGCGGTCGACGTAGACCGTCACCGCGCCGCTCGGGTCGGTGAACGTCTCGTTGGTGCCGTCCCAGTCGTCGGGGTGCTTCTGTTTGACGAACTCGGCCGGGACGGCGACGCTCACCCCCACCTTCTCGCCGACCTCCTGCTTCTTCCACCCCTCCGGCAGCGGTCCCGCGAACGGATCGGCGATCACGAGGTACGCCGCCACCGCCGCGGCGACGACCGCCGCGCCGAGGCCGGTCCACGCCTTCCGGCCCAGCCTGATGCCCTTGCCGCCCGGCCCGGCGAACTGGACGACCTGGGTGGGCTGCGGGGCGGGCGGGTTGGCGGCGGCGTCCAGCAGGGCGCGGACCCGGGCGGCGTTCGGGCGGCGTGCCGGGTCCTTGTCCAGCAGGCCGGTGATGGCCTCGGCGAGCGGGCCCTGCGCGGAGGCGGGCGGCGCGGGCACGGCGTTGAGCACCGACTGGAGGGTGGCGGGGGTGTTGCTGCGCCGGAACGGCGAGACGCCCTCCGTCGCCGCGTACAGCACCACGCCCAGCGACCACAGGTCGCTCGCCGGGCCGGGGCGCTGGCCCAGCACCCGTTCCGGGGCGATGTACTCGGGCGAGCCGACGAAGCCGCCGGTGTCGGTCAGGTTGGTCTCGCCCTCGATCTGGGCGATGCCGAAGTCGGTGAGGACGACCCGGTCGTGGCGGCCGAGCAGCACGTTGTCCGGCTTCACGTCCCGGTGCAGGATGCCCGCCTCGTGCGCGGCCTCCAGCGCCCCGAGCACCTGAAGGCCGATGCGCGCGGCCTCGCGGGCGCTCAGGGTGCCCTCCTGCAACGCGTCGCCCAGCGAGCGGCCCTGCACCAGCTCCATGACGATCCACGGCCGGCCGTCCACCACCGCCACGTCGTGCACGTTGACCACCGACGGGTGGTCGAGGCGGGCGGCGGCGCGGGCCTCGCGCCGCATCCGCTCGAAGGCGTTGGCCCGTTCACGTTCGGGAAGGTGGTCGGGGAGGCGGGGTTCCTTGACGGCGACCTCGCGGTCCACCGTCTCGTCCTTCGCGCGCCACACCGTGCCCATGCCGCCGTGGCCGAGCTTCGCGACGAGCCGGTAACGGCCGGCGATGAGCCGTCCGGCACCCGGGTCCTGCGCCGACGCCCCGGGGGAAGCCGCGTTGGGCCGGGCCGCCGGCGCGGGCGTCGCCTGGGCGTGCGGCTGGGTCTGCGGCGGCACGACCCCGGTGGGCGCCGCGTACGGGTTGCCGGGATGCGGTACGGCCGTGGGCGGGTTCGGGTTCGGTGGTTGCAGACCAAAACTCGTGGGCTCGTCCGGCCCGTTGCGGGCTCCCCCGTTGTTGCTCATGGGGTCATGCATACCGTGCGGGGCGCTCACGGTTCCACCGCGGGTGCCCCGTGGTCACAGACCCGTGACCCTCGCCGCCGCTTATCTCCTATTTAGGCGCGTTCGAAGGGGGTGCCGTTCCGGTTGCGCTCGAAGGCGATGCTCCAGGCGCGTACTCCGGTGCGTCCTCAGGCGCGTCCGAGGGCGCCGCCGAGGTCGTCGGGGAGGTCGTCGGGGACGCCGGGCGGGTCACGGTGACCGTCGCCCCGGGGACTCCCGGGGACGGGGAAGTGGCCGTGGGTGTCCCGGGTGCCGTGCTCGTCGGCGCGCCGTCCCCCTCGCCGCCTCCGTCCGCGAGCAGCGCCGCCGCGGAGATGCCGGCACCCGCCGCCGCGGCGGCCAGTAACACCGCCATGAGCACGCCCCGTGTGGTGTACCGGCGTTCACCGGTGCGGGAGGACGAGGCCCCGGGCGTACGGCCCGTGGCCAGGAAGGCGCGCAGCATCCGCTCCGCCTCCGCCGCGCCCAGCCGCCGCCCGGGATCGCGTTCGAGCAGGCCCCGTACGACGGGCAGGATCGGCCCGGCCTGCGCGGGCGGGCGGATCTCCTCGGAGACCACGGCGTGCAGCACGCCGCCCAGCGAGTCCCGGTGGAAGGGCGACGAGCCGCTGAGGATGGCGCACAGCAGCACGCCCAGCGACCACAGGTCGGACTCCGGCCCGGTCCCGGCACCGGACATCCGCTCGGGGGCGGTGTACTCGGGCGAGCCGACGAAGGACCCGCTCTCGGTGAGGGTGGTGGCGCCCGCGACCTGCGCGACGCCGAAGTCGGTGAGCACGACCCGGCCGTCCTCGGCGACGAGCACGTTCGACGGTTTGACGTCCCGGTGCAGGATCCCGGCGGCGTGCGCGGTGCTCAGGGCGCCCAGCAACGCGACGCCGATGCGGGCGGCCTCCGTTGCGTCGACCGGTCCGTGCGCGTTGACGCGGTCGGCGAGGGAGCCGCCGTCGACCAGTTCCATGACCATGTAGGCGCGTTCGTCGTCCTCGACGACGTCGTGGACGACGATGACGTGCGGGTGGCGCAGCTGCGCGACCGCGCGGGCCTCGCGCAGGGTGCGCTCACGCCGCCGCCGCGCCTCGGAGGCCGAAAGGCTCTCGTCGAGGGGGAGCGCCTTGACGGCGACCTGCCGGCCGAGCAGTTGGTCGGTCGCCTGCCACACGATGCCCATGCCGCCACGCCCGAGCCGCGCCTGAAGCCGGTAACGGCCCGCGATGACACGCCCGCCCGCCTCCTCGGTCACCATGCGCACCATCATGCCCCACCGGACGCAGCCGCTCCGGGCCGCCGGAACGCGGGGTGGCCGACAACAGGCGCCTGTACGGCCGAGGTCAGACGGTCCGCTCCTGCCAGCTCCGCAGTACGGCCCGGAACTGCTCGCTCGTGGTCGCCCAGTCGTCGGCGGGTGAGGACATGTAGATCGCGTACTCGACGCCGTCCCGGGACATGTACATCTCCTCCACGGCGCGCCGTGGTCCGGGGAAGGGGGTGTCCTTCGCCAGGGCGGTCCAGGTGTACTCCCACCGGGCGCTGTCGCGGTCGCGGTAGGTGGTGCGCTCCAGCGTCACGCGCCGGTAGTCGACCAGCCGCTGGAGCTGCTCCTCCAGGTCGAGCTGGTGTGCGTACGGGTCGTTGAAGTCGGGCGCGCTGTCCACGGCTATGCGGATGAAGTGCTCGCCCCCGTCGGGGGTGTAGTCGATCTGCTGGAGGTCGCCGTCCGCGTCGACCTCCTGTCTCTCCCAGCCCTCGGGCAGGGAGAGGCTGAAACCCAGCGGGTCGTCGTGGCGGACCCAGCCGTCCGGGACGGTCCCCGCGGAGTCCTTTCCGGCCGTGGCGGTGGGCTTCGGGTCCGTTGTCGGGGTCGGCGACTGGACCGCGACGCCGTGATCCGCGTCCCCGCCCGTGTCCGACGTCCGCAGCACTACGGCGGTGGCCCCGCCGACGAGGGCGGCGACGGCGACCACCAGCGCGAGCGTGCGCAGGCGGCGGCGCCGGGAGCGCCCGGAGGCGCCGGCCGTGGACCCGGCCGGCGCGTACCCGGTCGGCGCGTACCCGGCCGCCGTCGCGCCGGTCGTCGCGGGCCCCGTCGCCGCCGGGCCCATCGGCGTGGGCCCCACCGCCGTCGGGCCGGTCACCGGCGGATACGGCGTCGCCGCGGCCGCTCCCGGGCGGACGTGGCCGGCCGGGCGTCCGGCGCCCGAGTACTGCGTCGGCACATACGCCTGGGCCGCGTCCGGCCGCCGGCCCTCGGCCGCCTCGGCGAGCATCTGCTCGGCCGCGGCCGCGTCGGGGCGCGCGGCCGGGTCCTTGCGCAGCAGGGCGCTGATGACGGGCGCGAGCGGACCGGCGTACCGGGGCTCGGGCGCCTCCTCCTCGACGACCGCCTGCATCGTGGACAGCGGTGACGTACGGCGGAACGGCGACCTGCCCTCCACCGCCGTGTACAGCGTCGCGCCGAGGGCCCACAGGTCGGAGGCGGGGCCCGGGTCGTGGCCGCGGACGCGCTCCGGCGCGAGGTAGTCGACCGAGCCGACGACCTCGCCCGTCCGCGTGATGGTGCTGTCGCCCTCGATCTGCGCGATGCCGAAGTCGGTGAGCAGGACGCGGCCGTCCCGGGAGAGCAGGACGTTCCCCGGCTTGACGTCGCGGTGCAGGACGCCCGCGGTGTGCGCGGCGCGCAGGGCGCGCAGCACCCACAGGCCGATGCGCGCCGCCTCGCGCGGCTCGACGCGCTCCTCGTCCTTGACGGCGTCGGCCAGCGAGCGGCCCTCGACCAGTTCCATCACGATCCACGGCCGGCCGTCGTGTTCGAGCACGTCGTGCACGGTGACGACGGCGGAGTGGTTGATCCGCGCGGCCGCGCGCGCCTCGCCCCGGGTCCGGGCCAGCAGTATGGCCTGGTCGCTCTCGGAGACGTAGTGCGCGGCGGTCAACTCCTTGATGGCGACCGACCGGTGCAGCACCTCGTCGTGGGCACGCCACACGCGTCCCATGCCGCCACTGCCGATGGACTCGCCGAGCCGGTAACGGCCCGCCAGGAGCCGGCCCTGCATCTGATTCACGTTGCCCCGCAATGGTCTTGTCAGGGCCAGACTAGGGACCGGCCCCCGTCCGGGGAACCGGTGGGGGGCCTTCAAGACCGCTCTGTGACGGTTGTCGCTTCCCGTGCCGGGAGGCAACCAGGGTGCCCTGTATGGGGTTTCGTCAGCCTGTGTACTGATACGTCGTCGACGCCTGCTCGTAGAGCCGGGTCACCTCGTCCCGCTCGGCCTCGGGGCCGCGCACCTGCAGCACGTGGTAGCGACCGTCGATCAGCATCGCGAGGTTGCGGACGTAGAGCTCGCCGCCGTCCTCGCCGGTCCAGGTGAACTGTCCCTCCGCCATGGTCCGTCCGCCCACCTCGATCGTCTTCAGCCCGCTGGAGGTGGCCCAGCTGGACGCGCGGTACGGCTCCAACTCGCGTTCGGAGTCCCGCTGGTAGGCCATGGGGTCGTCGCCGTACTCGTCCGCGTCGTCCCGGCCCGGTACGACGACGAGCTCGAAGTCGCCCTTGGCGTACACGATCTGACCGCGTCCGTTGCGGGGCGTGCGCTCCCAGCCCTCGGCGACGGCGACGCGGAAGCCCTCCGGGTCCTTGCGCAGGGCGAAGCCGTCGGCGACCTCGGGGCCGGTGGTCTGCGTCTCGGCGGCGCCGGAGGACTCGGCCGGGCCGGTGTCGTTCTTCGGGGTGTTCCGCTCCGGCCGGGGTTCACCGCCGGCGTCCGGTGACCGCGCGGGCGGCGCCTGGCTCGCCTCGCCGACGGTGCCCGTGCGGTCGGGGGCGCCCGCGCCGTTCGTGTCGCTCTTCGGCATGAAGAGCATGGCGTAGGCGATCGCCCCGGCCAGGCCGAGCAGTATCAGCACGAGCAGGAGCCGGCCGAGGCTGCGCGGTGAACGCCCCTGCCGCCTGTCCCGCTTGTGCCGCCCGTGGTGCGCGGGCAGCCCGGCACGCCGTTTGCGCACCAGCTCGCCCCGGCGGCGCACGATCGGCAGCCGGCTGGCGTCGGCGGGCGGGGCGGGGACGACGTGCAGGCCGGCCTCCGGTTCGGGTGCCGAGCGGACGAGTGAGCGCAGCCAGCCGCGCAGTTCCTCGAAGTCGATGCGCTCGGTGGGGTCCTGACGCAGCAGCGACTCCACGACCGGCCTGAGCGGCCCGCACTCCTCGGCGAACGCCGGCGGCTCCGCGCACACGATCTGGACCAGCTCGGCGGTCGACTCCTCGGGATAGGGCGCGTGCCCCTGTACGGCCCGGAAGAGCAGCGCGCCGAGCGCCCACAGGTCGGTCGCGGGCCCGATGGGCGGGGCCAGCTGCCAGTTCTCGTGCACCGGGCCGGCCTGTTCCGGCGCCCAGCGCTCGGTGACCGGACCGATCACGGCCATCCGCGCCTGCCGGGCCCGCTCGGCGGCCAGTGCGGTGGCCGGGCCGCGGCGGGCGGGGCCGGGGGCGGCGACCAGGTCGTCCCAGCGCCCGGTGGGTGCGGCGGGGGCGCCGGCGCGGGGCGCGGGTACGGGGGCGGACGGCACGCCGCGGTCGCCCGCCTGGGCGGGGACGCCGGAGGGGGCGGGGCTGCCGCCGCTCGTGCGGGGCGTGGCACCGTGCCAGGAGCCGGCGCGCACACCGTAGGGGTCGGCGATCTGCCCGGGCGGAGCGACGGACGCCGGACCGTCCCCGGCCGCGGTCCGCGCACCGGGCACTCCCACGGCAGCACCGCCGTGCGGTGCGAGGCCGTTGGCACGAGAGGCGGTCCCGCCCTCAGCACCCGGCACGGCCGCAGCACCGTTGCCCTGCCCGGCGAGGCCCCCGCCACGCGCGCCGGGCCCCCCACCGAGATCCGGACGGACACCCGGCAGCCCCTGACCGGCCGACACGCCACCACGCGGGACGGGACCGCTCCCGGAGGGCGAGCCGGTGCCAGGCGGGGCCGCAGGGCCGTTGTCCTGGGCGGCAGGGACGCCGCCACGCGCGCCAAGAGCCCCGCCGAGGTCCGGGCGGGTGCCCGGCAGGGGCCTGTGGCCGTTCTGGGTCTCCTGGACGCGGGCCGCCGCTCGGGTGCCCGCGCGGTACGCGGCGATCGCGCCGGCCCGTGCCGCGCGGATGTCGCCGCTGGGGTCCGGGGGCGCGGGGGCGGGTCCCGCGGAGGAACCGCCCGCGCCCAGGGGCCCGGGCGCCGGCAGGTCGCGGGCCGCCCGGGCCTGGATGGCGGCCCGCCGGGCGGCCTCGGGATCGTCACCGGTGGGGGCGGGCCCCACGGCCGGGGGGCCCTGCTCGTCGAAGGCCACGGTCGCGGGCTCGCCGCCCTCCCCCTCCGGGGCGGGAACCGGGTCGTACCCGCACAGCGCCTCCTCGGCCGCTCCGACCGCGAGGCCGGTCAGGATCACGCGGCCGTCGTCGCAGACGAGCACCGTGCGCGCGGTGATGTTCCGGTGCACCCAGCCGTGGCCGTGCAGGATCCGGAGCGCCGTGAGGACGTCGGAGGCGACCTCGGCCGCCCGGTACGGCGTCAGCGGCTGTTCGGCGAGCAGCGCGGCCAGCGGCCGGGCCGACACCAGCTCGCTGACGATCCACAGCGAGCCGCCCTCGGCGAACACGTCGAAGACCTGGTCGAGCCGCGGGTGGTCGGGGATCCTGGCCGCGGCCTGCGCGGCCTCCACGGCCCGCCGGACCACCGGATCGGCGGGCCGGCGCGGGCCGGCGGCGGAGGCCGACGACCGCTGCGGGGGCCGCCGGGGACCGCCGTCCCGGGCCGTGAAGCCGTCGGGCAGCCCTTCCGCGTCGAGCACCTCCGCCTCGACGACCTCCGGCAACGGCACCTGCCTGATCAGGACTTCCTGTCCGCTGTAGGTGTCGAAGGCGCGGGTCTCGGTCAGTTCGTACTCGTCCGACGGCGGCAGGGGCAGGCGGTAGCGGTCGGCGAGTACCCGTCCCGCATAGTCGTCCACGTCGCCACCCCCGGCAGCCCGTCGGTCAATTCCGTTCCCCCTGCGGCCCGTTCCGGCTGCGTACGGTCCGCAAGCACTCACGATACGTGCCGGAGGCAACCCGCAAAGAGGGGATGCCAGATCTCGGGCCGGTCAAACCCGGGACCACCCGGCTCAGGACTTGGGCTCGAACGTCTTCGTCAGCGTCCGCCAGGTGTCCTTGCGCAGGTCGCCGCCCCACTCGGCGGCCTTCGCGGTGTACATCAACGCGTATCCGAGGTGGTCGTTCACGACGAAGCCCCGGTCGATGGTGCGGTACTTGGTTCCGCCGTCCGTGTAGGTGAACTCCCAGTCGGCCGTGTTCCAGCCGCGGTAGTCCACCTTCTCGATACGGATCTTCTGGTACTGGGCGCGCACCATGTACCGCTCCTGGTTCTTCCAGTCCGCGACCGGGTCGTCCTTCGGCGTGGACGTCCAGGCGACGAGCAGCTTCTGCCCGTCCGGACCGGTGAAGCGGTCACCCGCGGCGCCCGTCGACCGGTACTTCCAGCCCTTGGGCAGCCCGATCTCGTAGCCCTGGTCGCCCCGGTGGGTGGTGGCCGCGCCCTCGTCGCCGGTCTTGCCGGAGCCGTCCGGCTCCGTCCCGGCCCCGTCGGAGGCGGTCGCGCCGGAACCCGGGGCGCCGCCGGCGGACGGATCCGTCGTCACCGTGCCGTCCGCGGACCCGTCCGTACGGGGTCCGCCGCTCTCGTCCTGCTTGGTGTCGCCGCTCGCGGTGGCGGTGGCGACCGCCCTGTCACCGCTTCCGGCGCCCTTCGCGCCGTCCTCCTCGTCGCCGCCGAGCGCGAGGGCGAGCACGGTGCCGAGCACGGCGAGCACCACGACCACCGCGATGATCACCAGCGTCCGCCGCGGCACCACGTCGGTGAGCGGCGCCCGGGGCGCGGGCCTGGGCGGCAGGTCCGGCGGGGGCATCACGGGCCAGCCGGAGCTCCGGCCGCCCGCCGGGGCGTTCGCCGCACCCGGGACGGAACCCGCTCCGGATCCCGCCGACGGCGACGCGGCGGTACGCGCCCCGCCGGCGGCACGCGGCGAGGCGGCCGCCCCGGAGGCACCGGCGGAGCCCGGCGCGGCGCCGTCACCGCGGGACTTGGCCGCGGCGGCCGCGGCCGCGCTCGCTCCGACGGCGGCCTTCCGCACGGAGCGCAGCGCCCCGCGCAGCCGGTCCCCGGACTCCTCGGGCTGGGCCGGGAGCGGTACGACCTTGGTGGCGTCCGCCGGCTCCGGCTCGCCCGCCGGGCCGCCGGGCGCGTGGATGACGGCGTTGAGCATCGCGCGGGCGCCCGCGTCGTCGAGCCGCTTGGCGGGGTCCTTGGTGAGCAGCCCGTGGATGACGTCCCGGAGCGGACCGGCGTTCTTCGGCTCCTCCAGCGGCTCGGTCATCACCGCCGTGAGCGTCGCGATCGCGGAGCCGCGGTCGTACGGCGGCGTTCCCTCCACCGCCGCGTACAGCAGTCCGCCGAGCGACCACAGGTCGGCGGCCGGTCCGGGCTTGTGGCCGCGGGCCCGCTCGGGGGAGATGTAGGAGGGCGCGCCGACGAGCATGCCGGTGGAGGTGATGGACGGGTCGCCCTCGACCTGGGCGATGCCGAAGTCGGTGAGGACGACCCGGCCGTCCTCGGCGATCAGCACGTTCGACGGCTTCACGTCGCGGTGCAGGATGCCCTCGCGGTGCGCGGAGCGCAGCACGTCGAGGACGGCGAGGCCGACCTCCGCGGCGCGCCGGGGCTCCAGCAGGCCGTCCTCGCGGATGACCTCGGCGAGCGACTTGCCCTCGACGAGCTCCATCACGATCCACGGCCGGTCGTCCTCGTCGACCACGTCGAAGACCGTCACGGCGCTGTTGTTGCGGATCCGCGCGATCGCCTTGGCCTCGCGCAGGGTGCGCGTGATCAGGCGCCGCTTCTCCTCCTCGTCGATGTTCCCCGGGAACCGCAGCTCCTTGACGGCGACCGTGCGTCCGAGGGTCTCGTCCTCGGCCCGCCACACCGTCCCCATGCCGCCGCGGCCGAGCACGTCTCCCAGCCGGTACCGCCCGGCGAGGAGACGTGCGCTCTTGTCCTGACGGGATGTCCCCGCCCGCTCCGCCTCCGACATGCGTCCCCTCATGCAACCCGCCCTGACAGAGCCTTCATTGTCCCTCACCCGACAAGTGCTCGACGCCCAGGGTGCCTCTGGCGGCGCACCGTGGCCCCGCGGGCCAAAGGAGCCGGTGAACCGCGCGTTCCGCCGGTGTGCGCGAGGGGTGCGGCGGCGGGCCCGGCGGCGCTGACCTGGCGTCACCCGGGCCCGGGCGCACCGCTACAGCGGCACGATGTCCGGCGCGCCCAGCCGGGCCGCGTCCGCCGTCAGGTCGTCCGGCTGGCGCTGCGACTCCCGCTCGGCCTCCACCCGCTTCTCGTAGTGCTGGACCTCGCGTTCGATCTGGTCCTTGTCCCAGCCCAGCACGGGCGCCATCAGTTCGGCGGCCTCGCGGGCGCTGCGCGTGCCCCGGTCGAAGGTCTCGATGGATATGCGGGTGCGCCGGGTGAGCACGTCGTCCAGGTGGCGCGCCCCCTCGTGGGAGGCGGCGTACACGATCTCGGCGCGCAGGTAGTCGTCGGCGGCGTGCAGCGGTTCCCCGAGGGTGGGGTCTTCGGCGATCAGCTGCAGCAGTTCCTCCGCCATCGTGCCGTAGCGGTTCAGCAGGTGCTCGACGCGGACGACGTGCAGGCCGGTGCGTGCGGCCGTGCGCGCCCGCGCGTTCCACAGCGCGTGGAAGCCCTCGGCGCCGAGCAGCGGCACGTCCTCGGTGACGCAGTCGGCGACCCGCATGTCGAGGCCGTGCACCGCCTCGTCCACGGCGTCCTTGGCCATCACCCGGTACGTCGTGTACTTGCCGCCCGCCACGACCACGAGCCCGGGCACCGGGTGGGCAACGGTGTGCTCGCGCGACAGTTTGCTGGTGGCGTCCGACTCGCCGGCGAGCAGCGGGCGCAGGCCCGCGTAGACGCCTTCGACGTCGTCCCTGGTCAGGGGCACGGCGAGCACCGAGTTGACGTGCTCCAGGAGGTAGTCGATGTCGGCGCTGGACGCGGCCGGGTGGGCCTTGTCGAGGTCCCAGTCGGTGTCCGTGGTGCCGATGATCCAGTGCCGGCCCCAGGGTATGACGAACAGCACGGACTTCTCGGTGCGCAGGATCAGCCCGGTGGAGGAGTTGATGCGGTCCTTGGGCACGACCAGGTGGATACCCTTGGAGGCCCGGACGTGGAACTGTCCGCGCTCCCCCACCATCGCCTGGGTGTCGTCCGTCCACACACCGGTGGCGTTCACGATCTGCTTGGCGCGGATCTCGTACTCGCCGCCCGCCTCGACGTCCTGCACCCGGGCTCCGACCACCCGCTCGCCCTCGCGCAGGAACCCGGTCACGCGCGCGCGGTTGGCCACGTGGGCGCCGTACGCCGCCGCCGTGCGCACCAGCGTCGCGACGAAGCGGGCGTCGTCCATCTGGGCGTCGTAATACTGCAACGCCCCGACCAGCGCGTCCTTCTTCAACGCCGGTGCCACCCGCAGTGCGTGATGCCGGCTCAGGTGGCGGTGCAGGGGCAGGCCCCGGCCGTGCCCGCGGGCCATCGACATCGCGTCGTAGAGCGCGACGCCCGAGCCCGCGTACAGCCGCTCCCAGCCCCTGTGCTGCAGCGGGTACAGGAACGGCACCGGCTTCACCAGGTGCGGCGCGAGCCGCTCCAGCAGCAGCCCGCGCTCCTTGAGCGCCTCCCGCACGAGCGCGAAGTCGAGCATCTCCAGATAGCGCAGGCCGCCGTGGATGAGCTTGCTGGACCTGCTGGAGGTACCGGACGCCCAGTCGCGTGCCTCCACCAGGCCGGTGGACAGGCCGCGGGTCACGGCGTCGAGGGCGGTGCCCGCTCCGACCACGCCCGCACCCACCACCAGCACGTCCAGCTCGCGCTCGGCCATGGCCGCGAGCGACTCGGCGCGCTGCGCCGGCCCCAGGGTCGCTGTCCTCACTGCTGCCTCCCGCTGTCAGTCGCGTCGGCCGCACCCGTCGGGCGAAGCCCGGTTCCTGGTACCCCCCATGCCCAGATTCTGACCGGGTTGCCCGACTTCAGCCACCACGCGCCCCCAGCCTGTGGACAAACTTCCGGGACACTCCCGCCAACACTCTTCAAAACTCGGCGGATCAATCCCACAAGTCGGTCATATTTACTCCTAGTGTGACGTTGTGCTCGCCCATCCTGTCCACAGGGCTTGCGCACCTGTCCAGCTTCGGCTACTGGGAAGGACGGCCCACGCCATGCCCGCAGATCTCGCCGTCATCGGACTCGGCCCGTACGGCCTGCCCCTGGCCCAGGCCGCCGTCTTGGCCGGCGTGCCCACGCTCGGCTACCGGACCGGCCCGGAGACCGACCCCCTCACCCCCTCCGAACTGCGCCGGATGCTCTCGGGGGGCTTCCGGACGGCGGCCGGCCCGGCCGAGCTGGGCCGGGTGCGCACCGCGGTCATCTGCGCGCCCACCGCGCCGGGCGCCGACGGCGGTCTCGACCTGACCCAGGTGGAGGCCGCCGCCCGCACCCTGGCCGCCCACATGCGCCCGCACATCACGGTGGTCCTGGAGTCCCCCGTGCGCCCCGGCACGACGGAGGACTTCCTCCGCCCGATCCTGGAGCACGGCTCGGGACTGCGCGCCGGCCGGGACTTCCACCTCGCCTACTCCCCCAGCCGGGCCGACCCCGGCAACCGCGACTTCACCCCCGCCAACACCCCGAAGGTCATCGGCGGCCTCACCCCGGCCTGCACCGAGTCGGCCGCCGCCTTCTACAGCCGCCTCACGGACAAGGTGGTACGGGCACGCGGGCTCCGCGAGGCGGAGACGGTCCAGCTCCTGGAGGCCAATTTCCGGCACGTCAACATCGCCCTCGTCAACGAGATGGCCGTCCTCTGCCACGACCTGGGCGTCGACGTGTGGGACGTCATCCGCTGCGCGGAGACCAAGCCGTTCGGCTTCCAGGCCTTCCGCCCCGGCCCCGGCGTCGGCGGCCACTCCGTCCCCCAGGACCTGACCGGCCACGCGCCCCGCAGCCTGCGCATGGTGGAGCTGGCCCGGCAGGTCAACGACCAGATGCCCCGCTACGTCGTCCAGCGCGCCGCCGCCCTCCTCAACGAGCACGGCAAGTCGGCGCGCGGCGCCCGCGTCCTGCTCCTCGGCGTCACCTACAAGCCCGACCTGGCCGACCAGCAGGCGACCCCGGCCCAGGAGATCGCGACCCGCCTGATGTCACTGGGCGCCTCGGTCAGCTACCACGACCCGCACATCCCGTCCTGGAACGTCCTGGGCCGCCCCGTCCCCCGCGCCGACTCCCTCTACGAGGCCGCCGCCGACGCCGACCTGACGATCCTCCTCCAGCAGCACCGCACGTACGACCTCCAGGGCCTGTCGGTGAAGGCCCAGCTCATGCTGGACACCCGGGGGGCCGCGCCCGCGGGGGCGGCGCACCGGTTGTGAGGCAGGGGCGCGCGGGGTTGCGAAAGGGCCGGTCACCTCACCCGGTGACCGGCCCGTACGCGGTGTGGCTCAGCGGCGGTGCTGGGAGTCCGCCACCGTCACCTCGACCCGCTGGAACTCCTTCAGCTCGCTGTAGCCGGTCGTGGCCATCGCCCGGCGCAGCGCGCCGAAGAAGTTCATCGAACCGTCGGGCGTGTGGGACGGGCCGGTGAGGATCTCCTCGATCGTGCCGACCGTGCCGAGGCCGACCTTCTTGCCGCGCGGCAGCTCCTCGTTGACGGCCTCCATGCCCCAGTGGTGGCCCTTGCCCGGCGCGTCGGTCGCCCGGGCCAGCGGCGAGCCCATCATCACCGCGTCGGCGCCGCAGGCGATCGCCTTGGGCAGGTCGCCGGACCAGCCGACACCGCCGTCCGCGATCACGTGCACGTACCGGCCGCCGGACTCGTCCATGTAGTCGCGGCGGGCGGCGGCCACGTCGGCGACCGCGGTGGCCATCGGGACCTGGATGCCGAGCACGTTGCGCGTGGTGTGCGCGGCGCCGCCGCCGAAGCCGACGAGGACGCCCGCCGCGCCCGTGCGCATCAGGTGCAGGGCCGCGGTGTAGGTGGCGCAGCCGCCGACGATCACCGGGACGTCCAGCTCGTAGATGAACTGCTTCAGGTTCAGCGGCTCGTGCGAGGAGGACACGTGCTCCGCCGAGACCGTCGTGCCGCGGATGACGAAGATGTCCACGCCCGCGTCCACGACCGCCTTGGAGAACTGGGCCGTGCGCTGCGGGGAGAGCGCGGCGGCGGTGACCACGCCGGAGTCGCGCACCTCCTTGATGCGCTGCCCGATCAGCTCTTCCTTGATGGGCGCGGCGTAGATCTCCTGCAGGCGCCGGGTGGCCGCCTCCGCGTCCAGCTCGGCGATCTCGTCGAGCAGCGGCTGCGGGTCCTCGTACCGCGTCCACAGACCTTCGAGGTTCAGCACGCCCAGGCCGCCCAGCTCGCCGATCCGGATCGCGGTGGCCGGGGAGACGACGGAGTCCATGGGGGCGGCGAGGAAGGGCAGCTCGAAGCGGTAGGCGTCGATCTGCCAGGCGATCGAGACCTCCTTCGGGTCCCGCGTACGGCGGCTGGGGACGACGGCGATGTCGTCGAAGGCATACGCCCGGCGGCCGCGCTTGCCGCGCCCGATCTCGATCTCAGTCACGTCTGTGGCCTTTCCCTGATGCGTTTCAGCGCCTTCCAGTATCCCCGACGGGCACGGCGAAAGCGGCCCCGGATGCTCCGGGGCCGCCCTCGGGAAGGCCGCTGCCTACTTGCGGCTGTAGTTCGGTGCCTCGACCGTCATCTGGATGTCGTGCGGGTGGCTCTCCTTCAGACCGGCGGAGGTGATCCGCACGAACCGGCCGTTGCTCTGCAGCTCCGGCACGGTCCGGCCGCCGACGTAGAACATCGACTGGCGCAGGCCGCCGACCAGCTGGTGGACGACCGAGGAGAGCGGGCCGCGGTAGGGCACCTGGCCCTCGATGCCCTCGGGGACCAGCTGCTCGTCGGAGGCGACGCCCTCCTGGAAGTAGCGGTCCTTGGAGAACGACTTGCGGTCGCCGCGGGTCTGCATGGCGCCCAGCGAGCCCATGCCGCGGTACGACTTGAACTGCTTGCCGTTGATGAACATCAGCTCGCCCGGCGACTCCTCGCAGCCCGCCAGCAGCGAGCCGAGCATCACCGTGTCGGCGCCGGCGACCAGGGCCTTGGCGATGTCGCCGGAGTACTGCAGACCGCCGTCGCCGATGACCGGGACACCGGCCTCGCGGGCGGCCAGCGACGCCTCGTAGATGGCGGTGACCTGCGGGACGCCGACGCCGGCGACCACGCGGGTGGTGCAGATGGAACCGGGGCCCACGCCGACCTTGATGCCGTCGGCACCCGCGTCGACCAGGGCCTTCGCGCCGTCCCGGGTGGCGATGTTGCCGCCGATGACGTCGACGCCGGAGGAGTTCGACTTGATCTTGGCGACCATGTCGCCGACCAGCCGGGAGTGGCCGTGCGCGGTGTCGACGACGATGAAGTCGACGCCCGCCTCGATCAGCGCCTGGGCGCGCTCGAAGGCGTCACCGGCGACACCGACCGCGGCGCCGACCAGCAGCCGCCCCTTGGCGTCCTTGGCGGCGTTGGGGTACTTCTCGGCCTTGACGAAGTCCTTGACCGTGATCAGGCCCTTGAGGACGCCGTTGTCGTCGACCAGCGGCAGCTTCTCGATCTTGTGGCGGCGCAGCAGCTCCATGGCGTCGACGCCGGAGATGCCGACCTTGCCGGTGACCAGCGGCATCGGCGTCATGACCTCGCGCACCCGACGGGTGCGGTCGGTCTCGAAGGCCATGTCGCGGTTGGTGACGATGCCGAGCAGCTTGCCGGCGCCGTCGGTGACCGGCACGCCGCTGATGCGGAACTTGGCGCACAGCGCGTCGGCCTCGGCCAGCAGGGCGTCCGGGTGGATCGTGATGGGGTTGGCCACCATGCCCGACTCGGAGCGCTTGACCAGGTCGACCTGGTTGGCCTGGTCCTCGATGGACAGGTTGCGGTGCAGTACACCGACACCGCCCTGGCGGGCCATCGCGATCGCCATGCGCGATTCGGTGACCTTGTCCATGGCGGCGGACAGCAGCGGGATGTTCACCCGCACGTTCTTGGAGACGTACGAGGCGGTGTCGATCTCGTCGGGTGCCATGTCCGACGGGCCCGGCAGCAGCAGCACGTCGTCGTAGGTCAGCCCGAGTGTCGCGAACTTCTCGGGCACTCCGTCGACGTTGGCAGTCATGACACCTTCCCCAAATGGCCTTGATCGGTGCGGATGTCCATGCTAACGGGAAGTGGACGTGTCTCATTCCACGATCAAGGACCGCTATGGGCTTCGTAGATTCGTACGGATCTTTGTACGGACACGACCCGCCGCCCGTTCACGGCGGGCGTCACTGCTCCGCGAGCGCCCTCAGCCGGCTCAGCGCCCGGTGCTGGGCCACCCGCACGGCCCCGGGTGACATTCCCAACATCTGCCCGGTCTCCTCGGCCGTGAGCCCCACCGCGATGCGCAGCAGAAGCAGCTCACGCTGGTTCTCGGGCAGGTTGGCCAGCAGTTTCTTGGCCCACTCGGCGTCGCTGCTGAGCAGCGCCCGCTCCTCCGGGCCGAGGGAGTCGTCCGGCCGCTCGGGCATCTCGTCGGACGGGACGGCCGTCGAGCCGGGGTGCCGCATCGCGGCGCGCTGGAGGTCGGCGACCTTGTGGGCGGCGATGGCGAAGACGAACGCCTCGAAGGGGCGTCCGGTGTCCTTGTAGCGGGGCAGCGCGAGGAGGACCGCCACGCAGACCTCCTGAGCGAGGTCCTCGACGAAGTGCCGGGCGTCGCCCGGCAGCCGGGACAGCCTCGTCCGGCAGTACCGCAGCGCCAGCGGATGGACATGGGCGAGCAGGTCGTGCGTGGCCTGCTCGTCCCCGTCGACGGCGCGGTGGACGAGCCCACCGACCGTCCCTTGGTCAGGGGCCGCCTCGTCGTCACGCATCGGACCATGGTGCCTTGCGGCTGTCCGATCCGTGGCACCGCGCCCGTTGTTGTGCACCGAAGCGTTATGAGCAGGTGCGCCGGAACTCATCCCCTGCGCCCTCCCCTTCCGCTCGACCGACTCGTCCCCGAGGAACTCCACACCTCAAGGATGCGGCATCCGCGGCGAAACGAGCAGCGGGCACCCGGCGGGTCGCCTTGTCAGCCCCGCCCACCTCGCGGTAAGCGGGGATCGCCGGCCCCTCGTCGGGCCCCGTGGACCTGCACCGCACGGGGGCGCTCCTAAGCCCTGACCGGCGGATCACGCCGGGCCCGCGGAGTCCGCACATACTCCCCCACCGCCTGACGGGCGTGGGGGTGCCCGCGGCGGCGTCGGTCGCCGGCTCCCCCGCGCCGCGCGACTGCACGAACCACGCCCCGCTCACCTCCGCCGATCGGCACCGCCGGTCCCCGCAGCCTGTTCCGCCGGGCAGGCCCTAGCGGACCAGGCCCCACCGGAAGCCGAGCGCCACGGCGTGCGCCCGGTCCGAGGCGCCGAGCTTCTTGAACAGCCGCCGGGCGTGCGTCTTGACGGTGTCCTCCGAGAGGAACAGCTCACGGCCGATCTCCGCGTTGGACCGGCCGTGGCTCATGCCCTCCAGGACCTGGATCTCCCGCGCGGTCAGGGTGGGCGCGGCGCCCATCTCGGCCGAGCGCAGCCGGCGCGGGGCCAGCCGCCAGGTGGGGTCGGCGAGGGCCTGCGTGACGGTGGCGCGCAGCTCGGCGCGCGAGGCGTCCTTGTGCAGATAGCCACGGGCACCGGCGGCGACGGCGAGGGCCACGCCGTCCAGGTCCTCGGCGACGGTGAGCATGATGATGCGCGCACCGGGGTCGGCGGACAGCAGCCGCCGGACGGTCTCGACGCCGCCCAGGCCGGGCATGCGCACGTCCATGAGAATCAGGTCCGAGCGGTCGGCGCCCCAGCGGCGGAGGACTTCCTCGCCGTTGGCAGCCGTCGTCACGCGCTCGACGCCGGGCACGGTCGCGACCGCGCGGCGGAGCGCCTCTCGGGCAAGCGGGGAGTCGTCGCAGACGAGGACGGAAGTCATGGCCGTCCTCCGCAGCTGATGCGCGTCACGTTGAGCCTCCAGGCTGGTTCGAAATCGTCACCTGTGCGGTCGACCGTCTCGGACGCCCGCCCGAGCGCTTGTTCCTTCAACCGCCTCCGCACTCTCAACGACGGTCACTCGAAAGAGTTACGGGGCTGTGTGTCGTCTTCGGCACTCTACGTGAGGGGACGGACACAGCGCAGACATGCGCAGCAGACCGACAACCTTTCATCACAAGCTATGCCCCATTTAGCCGCTTTTCTTCCGCTTCGCTGGTGTCTGCGGCTAGATTCTCAATGAGTCATATTTTCATCTCCTTAGATCGTAGTTGTACGGTCGTGGACACCGTATCCACCCAGATCGGCTACAAGGGGTCACACAATGGCAGATTTCTCCCGCCTTCCCGGACCGAACGCGGACTTGTGGGACTGGCAGCTCCTGGCTGCGTGCCGCGGGGTGGACAGCTCGCTCTTCTTCCATCCGGAGGGCGAGCGCGGTGCGGCCCGGAGCGCTCGCGAGAACTCGGCCAAGGAGGTCTGCATGAGGTGCCCGGTCCGCGCCGAGTGCGCGGCCCACGCGCTGGCCGTGCGCGAGCCGTACGGCGTATGGGGCGGGCTGACCGAGGACGAACGCGAGGAGCTGATGGGACGGGCGCGCAACCGCCTGGTGTCGGCATCGGCGACCGGCGGGGACACGGCCCCGCACCACTGAAGGACGCAGCGGACCAGTTAACTGAAGGAACGTTTCTCCAAGCGCGCGTACGCATATGCCCGGCGCCCCTCGCGGCGCCGGCGGCTAGCGGGACGCCGCCCGGGCCAGCTCGTCCAGCGTCGCCGCCACGGCCGGCACCTGGGCCAGGTCGGGCAGCGTGAGCGCGACGATCTCCCGCCGCACCGCCGGCTCCAGCGCCACCGTACGGGCGCCCCTCGGCCGCACGGACTCGACCGCGAGCTGGGGCAGCACGGCGACCCCCAGACCCGCGCCGACCAGGCCCACGACCGCCGGATAGTCGTCCGTCGCGAAATCGATACGGGGTGTGAAGCCGGCCCCCTCGCACACCTCGACCAGCTGACCGCGGCAGCGCGGGCAGCCCGCGATCCACGGCTCCCCGGCGAGGTCGCCGATGGCGACGGAACCCGTGGGCCCCGTACGCGCGAGCCGGTGGGCCTCGGGCACCAGTGCCACCAGGCGGTCGGTCAGCAGCGGCCGTACGACGAGGTCGTCCCACTCCTCGGCGCCCGCCGCCCCCTCGTAGCGGAAGGCCAGCGCCACGTCGCAGTCGCCCTCCCGCAGCAGTTCCACGGACTTCGGCGGCTCGGCCTCCTCCAGGGAGACCCGGGTGCCGGGGTGCGCGGCACGCAGCGCGGCGAGCGCGGTGGGCACCAGCGCGGAGCTGCCGCTGGGGAAGGACACCAGCCGCACCCGCCCGGCCCGCAGCCCGGCGATGGCGGCGACCTCCTCCTCGGCCGCGGTCAGCCCGGCGAGGATCCCGGCGGCGTGGCGCACCAGCGCCTCTCCCGCCTGAGTCAGCCGCATCTCGCGTCCGCTGCGGACGAGCAGGGGCGTGCCGACGGATGCCTCCAGGGCCTTCATCTGCTGGCTGACGGCGGGCTGCGTGCAGCCCAGTTCGCGCCCGGCGGCGGAGAAGGAACCGGTGCCGGCCACGGCGCGCAGCACCCGGAGATGACGAGCCTCGATCACACGCCCGAGGATAAGCGATCCTTTGAACCGGCGTCGAATAATGCGTCGACGCTTTGGTGACGGGTGATCTACCGTGCCGCCATGACGCTGCTTCTCTCAGTGAACCTGGGCCGCCCGAAGACCGTTCCGTACACGGATCACCCCGAAGGTGTGACCGGCATCGACAAGCGCCCGGCCGACGGGCCGGTGCGGGTGGCGGCGCCCGGTCCGAAGGGGACCGGCGCGAGCGGGCTGGCCGGGGACGCGGTGTGCGACACGCGCCACCACGGCGGCACGGACCAGGCCGTGTACGCGGTGGCGCGCGAGGACCTCGACGACTGGGAACGCGAGCTGGGCCGGCCGCTGCCCAACGGCTCGTTCGGCGAGAACCTGACGACGGCGGGGCTGGACGTCTCCGGCGCCCGGATCGGCGAGCGCTGGCGGATCGGCCCCGATCTGGTGCTGGAGGTCACCTCGGGCCGGATCCCCTGCCGCACCTTCCAGGGCCATCTGGGTGAGAGCCAGTGGGTGAGGCGCTTCACCCGGAAGGGTGCGCCGGGCGCCTACCTGCGGGTGATCGAGCCCGGCGAGATCCGTGCGGGCGACCCGGTGGAGATAGTGCACCGGCCCGCTCACGAGGTGACGGTGGCGTTGCAGTTCCGGGCCGTGACGACCGAGCGTGAGCTGCTGCCCCGGCTGCTCGCGGCAGGCGAGGCGCTGCACCCCGAGGCGCTGGCCACGGCACGGAAGTACATGGCGGCGCAGACCGCCTGACGGGAGCTCACGCACAGTGCGTCCACGGAGGCTCCACGGGCCGGGGACCCGGTGAGCGAAGCGGACGGATGCGGTCCGGGTCACTAACCTTGCGCCATGACAACGGCATTGATTACGGGATCGACCGCGGGGATCGGCGCCGCGTTCGCACGGCGGCTGGCGGCCGACGGGCACGACCTGGTCCTCGTGGCCCGCGACACCGTGCGGCTGCGCGAACAGGCGACCGAGCTGCACGACCGGCACGGCATCGAGGCCGAGGTACTGACCGCCGATCTCGCGACGGACGCCGGCATCGAGGCGGTGGCGGCCCGGCTGGGTGAGCGCAGGGACCCCGTCGACCTGCTGATCAACAACGCCGGCTTCGGCAACAAGGGACGTTTCCTCGACGTCCCGATGGCCGACGAGCTGACGATGCTGAAGGTGCACTGCGAGGCGGTGCTGCGGCTGACCTCGGCGGCGACGGAGGCGATGCGGGAGCGGGGCCGCGGGGGCGTCGTCAACGTGGCCTCGGTCGCGGCGTTCGTGCCGCGCGGCACCTACGGGGCCTCCAAGGCGTGGGTCGTGCAGTTCACGCAGGGCGTGGCGAAGGACCTGGCCGGCAGCGGGGTGCGCCTGATGGCCCTGTGCCCCGGCTTCGTCCGCACCGAGTTCCACGCGCGGGCCGGGATGGGCACGGACAACATCCCGAACTGGATGTGGCTGGACGCCGACAAACTGGTCGCCGCGGCCCTGAAGGACCTGGCACGGGGCAAGTCCCTGTCGGTCCCGGACCCCCGCTACAAGACGCTGATGGGGGCGACGAAGCTGGTGCCGCGGGGGATGCTGGGCGGGATCACGTCGAGGACGGGGCGGAAGTACGGACCCCAGTAGAACGCGCCCCGGAAGGGGCGCGGGCAACTGCGCGACCAGCCCCCGCGGCGCCGCACCCGGCACCGGACCCGACGGGGCAGACGCGCACCCGGCGCCAAGAAACGGTGCCCGGCCCCCGCAGGGGACCGGGCACCGTTCGGCTCAGCGCAGCGCTCAGTGGGCGTGGCCGTGGCCGTGGCCCGCGGCGGCCGGCTCCTCCTCTTCCTTCTTCTCGACGACCAGGGTCTCGGTCGTGAGCAGGAGGGAGGCGATGGAGGCGGCGTTCTCCAGGGCGGAGCGGGTGACCTTCACCGGGTCGATGACGCCGGCCTTGACCAGGTCGCCGTACTCGCCGGTGGCGGCGTTGTAGCCGTTGCCCTTGTCGAGCTCCGCCACCTTGGAGACGATGACGTAGCCCTCCAGGCCGGCGTTCTCGGCGATCCAGCGCAGCGGCTCGACGGCGGCCTTGCGCACGACCGAGACACCGGTGGCCTCGTCGCCGGTCTTGCCGAGGTTGTCCTCCAGGACCTTGACGGCGTGGACCAGGGCGGAGCCACCACCGGAGACGATGCCCTCCTCGACCGCGGCGCGGGTCGCGGAGATGGCGTCCTCCAGACGGTGCTTGCGCTCCTTCAGCTCCACCTCGGTGGCGGCGCCGACCTTGATCACGCACACGCCGCCGGCCAGCTTGGCGAGGCGCTCCTGGAGCTTCTCGCGGTCCCAGTCGGAGTCGGTGGTCTCGATCTCGGCCTTGATCTGCGCGACGCGGCCCTCGACCTCGTCCTTCTTGCCGGCACCGTCGACGATCGTGGTGTCGTCCTTGGTGACGGTGACGCGGCGGGCGGAGCCGAGCACGTCCAGGCCGACCTGGTCGAGCTTGAGGCCGACCTCCTCGGAGATGACGGTGGCGCCGGTGAGGACGGCCATGTCCTGCAGCATCGCCTTGCGGCGGTCGCCGAAGCCGGGGGCCTTCACCGCGACGGCGTTGAAGGTGCCGCGGATCTTGTTCACGACGAGGGTGGACAGGGCCTCGCCCTCGACGTCCTCGGCGATGATCAGCAGCGGCTTGGAGGCGTTGGCCTGGATGACCTTCTCCAGCAGCGGCAGCAGGTCCGCGATGGAGGAGATCTTGCCCTGGTTGATGAGGATGTACGGGTCCTCCAGGACGGCCTCCATGCGCTCCTGGTCCGTCACGAAGTACGGCGACAGGTAGCCCTTGTCGAAGGCCATGCCCTCGGTGAAGTCCAGCTCCAGGCCGAAGGTGTTGGACTCCTCGACGGTGATGACACCGTCCTTGCCGACCTTGTCCATCGCCTCGGCGATCAGCTCGCCGACCTGCTGGTCCTGGGCGGACAGCGCGGCGACGGCGGCGATGTCGGACTTCTCGTCGATCGGGCGGGCGGTCGCGAGGAGGTCCTCGGAGACGGCGGCGACGGCCGCGTCGATGCCCTTCTTCAGCAGCGCCGGGGAGGCACCGGCGGCGACGTTCTTCAGGCCCTCGCGGACCAGCGCCTGGGCCAGGACGGTCGCGGTGGTCGTACCGTCACCCGCGATGTCGTTGGTCTTGGTCGCCACCTCCTTGACCAGCTGGGCGCCGAGGTTCTCGTACGGGTCCTCGATCTCGACCTCGCGGGCGATCGTGACACCGTCGTTGGTGATGGTCGGAGCGCCGAACTTCTTGTCGATGACGACGTTGCGACCCTTGGGGCCGATGGTCACCTTGACCGTGTCGGCGAGCTTGTTGACGCCGCGCTCAAGGGCGCGACGGGCGTCCTCGTCGAACTTCAGGATCTTCGCCATGGGAGCGTGAGCCCTCTTCCGAAATCTAGGGGAGAACTGGCTGCGCCCCGGGCGCCCGGCTTCTTATGGGTCGCGGGGGCCAGGGGCGCAGCTGCTGAGCAGGAGTCGAGGCGGGTCGACTTACTTCTCGATGATCGCGAGCACGTCGCGGGCCGAGAGGACGAGGTACTCCTCGCCGTTGTACTTCACCTCGGTGCCGCCGTACTTGCTGTAGAGAACGACGTCGCCGACGGAGACGTCGAGCGGAAGACGGTTGCCGTCCTCGAAGCGGCCCGGGCCCACGGCCAGGACGACGCCCTCCTGGGGCTTCTCCTTGGCGGTGTCCGGAATGACCAGGCCCGAAGCCGTGGTCTGCTCGGCGTCGAGCGGCTGGACCACGATGCGGTCCTCGAGCGGCTTGATGGCAACCTTGGAGCTGGCGGTCGTCACGATCCGACCTCCCCCTTCGGAGATCTCACGGGGTTAACTGTCTGAGGTGGCGACCAGGTCGATCCGTCGTCGCGGGTGCCGGACCTGCCCGTCGCGTTGTTGGCACTCTCCAGGGGGGAGTGCCAGAGCCGAGACTATGACCGCGATTAGCACTCGGTCAAGCGGAGTGCCAATGCCTGCGGCGCGTCGGCCGGGGATCTCGGGTGAACGCCGGTTTCTCCGGCACCCCGCGTGGGTGTGGGCGTCGCTGGGGGCTGCCGCCCCCAGGCCCCCGCTTCGGCCTGGACGGCCTCGTCCTCGAACTCCCCCAGAGGGGGCACCCCCAGACGGGCTGGGAGTGCCGGACCGGCATTGACGGGCGCCGCCGACGACACCACCGCTAGAGGTAGTCCTCCAGACGGCCCACCCTCAGCCCCTCCTCCTCGATCTTCCGCAGCAGGGCCTCCGTGCGGACCGGCGCGCCGACGGACACGATGTCGCCGGGGAGCAGGCGGTGTTCGCCCCGGGTGAAGGTCAGGTGGCCGTCGGCGTCCAGCGCCGCCCGCCACAGGACGACCGCCGTGACGCCGCAGTCGGCGGCGGCGCGCAGGGTCGTCGTGTCGTACGTGCCGTAGGGCGGGCGGAAGAGGCGGGGGCGGACGCCGAAGCGGGATCGGAGCTTGTTCTGCTGGCCGCAGATCTCGGCGCGCTGGCCGGCGTAGGGCAGGCCGCGCAGGGAGGGGTGGTCGAGGGTGTGGTTCTGCAGGCTCGCGCCGACCGAGCGCAGCCGCGCGAAGTGGCCGTACGCCGGTCCGGCGACGGTGTCGGTGAGGAACAGGGTGACCGGGAGCCGCCGTTCGCGCACCAGGTCGGTGAAGCGCGGGTCGCGCTCGGCTCCGTCGTCGTAGGTGAGGAAGACGACCCTGTCGTCGGTGCGGACGCGGTCGACGACGGGCGGCAGGCCCTGCTTCTGCCCGTTGCCCTGCGCCGGGTGGCGGCGCGGGGTGTGGGCCGCGGCCTCGCCGGGGCGTTCGGCGGGGCCGGCGAACGGGGCGCAGCCGGCGAGCAGGACGGCCGCCAGGGCGGCCCCGGCGGGCCGGCACCGCCCCCGCCTCACAGGTAGTCCTCCAGCCTGGCCACCGCGTATCCCTCGGCGGTGACCTTGTCGAGGAACTCCCGGACCATGTCGCGCATCGTGCCGCCCCAGTCGCCCGGGCCCCGGAAGTGGGTGAGGACGATGTCGCCGGGGCGGAGCCGCCGGTCCGATTCGCGGTAGTCCCAGTGGTCGGCGAAGACCTCCTCGTTCCAGATCGGGGCGTACTTGATGCCGCAGGACTTCGCGGCGCGCAGGGTGTCCCCGTTGTAGTTGCCGTAGGGCGGGCGGAAGAGGACGGGACGCGTGCCGTAGCGCTCCTCGATCACGTCCTGCATGCCGCAGATCTCGCGCCTCTGTTCCGCGTACGACAGTCCGGGCAGGTAGGGGTGGTTGAGGGTGTGGTTGTTGAGGGTGACCCCGCGGTCCCGCATCCTCCCGAAGTAGCCGTAGTCGTCCCTGATCAGGTAGTCGCTGAGGAAGGCGGTGTACGGGATCTTCAGGTCGCTCATCATCCGCAGGAACTGCGGGTCCTTCTCGGCGCCGTCGTCGATGGTGAGGAAGACGACCTTGTCCTCGGTGGGGACGGTGGTGAAGACCGGCGGCAGGTCCTCTTCCTCCTGTCCGGTCACCTCGAAGCCCGCGCGCGGTGCGATCACCGGCTTCTCCGCGGGGGGCGGCGGTGGGGTCAGGGGGACCTCCTTCAGGTTCCAGCGCTCGGCGGCGGCGACCCTGGCCTCGTACGCCGCGCGCAGCTCGGAGGCGTAGCTGTCGAGCGCACGGGCCGGGGGTGCCTGGAGGGGCTGCTGGCCGGAGGCGCCCCTGGCTCCGGAGGTTTCCTGCGCACAGCCGGAGACGAGGGCGGCCACGGCGAGGGCGGTGAAGGCGCCGCGAACCCCGATGGCCGAGCGCTTCACCCGAAAAGACCGACTCTTATCGTTTTGTACGACTACTCGCATGCTGTCGGATCCTCGCAGCCCGCGGCTCCCGGACCTGGCCCGACACCACGCCGGAGGCACACCGTCCACCGACTGGCCCACAATGAGCCGGTGAACGACCTCGCCGCCCTCCTCACCCCCGAAGGCCGCGCCCTCCTCGACGAGGTGCGCGACACCGATCCCGCCCGGGAGCTGGCCGTCGCCACCCGGCTGCGCCGCGACCACCCCGCCGAACTGGTGTCGGCGGCGCTCGGGCAGGCGCGGCTGCGGCAGCGGGCGGCGGCGAAGTTCGGGGCGGAGGACGCCGGGCGGATGTTCTTCACGCCGAACGGCGTCGAGCAGTCGACGCGGGCGAGCGTGGCCGCGTACCGGGCCCGGAGGATGACGGAGCTGGGCGTGACCTCCGTGGCCGACCTGTGCTGCGGGATCGGCGGCGACGCGATCGCTCTCGCCCGCGCCGGGATCCGGGTCCTGGCCGTGGACCGGGACCCGGCGACCGTCGCGGCGGCCCGGGCCAACGCCGGGGCGCTCGGGCTCACCGATCTGATCGAGGTGCGCGAGGCCGACGTGACGGAGGTGGACACGGGCGGCTACGACGCCGTGTTCGTCGACCCGGCGCGGCGGGGCGGACGCGGCCGGATCTTCGACCCGGAGGCGTACTCACCGCCGCTGTCCTGGGCGGTCGAGGCGGCCCGTACGGCGTCCCGCGCCGCCGCGCTGAAGGTCGCGCCCGGCATTCCGCACGAGGCGGTGCCCGCGGACGCCGAGGCCGAGTGGATCTCCGACGGCGGGGACGTGAAGGAGGCGGTGCTGTGGTTCGGCACCGAGCCCGGCGCGGTGCGGGCCACGCTGCTGCCGGGTCCGCGCACGCTGGCGTCCCGGGGCCTGCCCGACCCGGAGGTCCGCACCCCGGGCCGGTACCTGTACGAACCCGACGGCGCCGTCATCCGCGCCCACCTGGTCGCCGAGGTCGCCGAGCGGGTCGCCGGCGGGCTGCTCGACGCGACGATCGCGTACGTCACCGCGGACGAGCTGGTGCCGACGCCGTACGCCACGGCGTACGAGATCACCGACCGGATGCCCTTCAACGTCAAGCGGCTGAAGGCACTGCTGCGGGACCGTCAGGTCGGCACGCTGACCGTGAAGAAGCGGGGCTCGGCGGTCGAGCCGGAGGAGCTGCGGCGGAAGGTCAGGCCCCAGGGGCCGAACTCGGCGACCGTGTTCCTGACCCGGGTCGCGGGGGCACCGACGATGCTGATCGGCCACCCGGCCCGCGGCTAACCGCACTCCTCGGCGCGGCGGGTCAGCAGGGCCCGTTCCCGTTCGTTGCGGGTCAGCGACGCGGCTCGTGCGAACTCCGTCCGCGCCTCCCCCGTACGGCCCAGGCGCCGCAGGAGGTCGCCCCGGACGCTCGGCAGCAGGTGGTAGTCGCGCAGGGCGGGCTCGGCGGCGAGGGCGTCGACGATGTCCAGTGCCCGGGCCGGGCCCTCGGCCATCGACACGGCGACCGCGCGGTTGAGTTCGACCACCGGGGACGGGGCGCGGGCCGCGAGCACGGCGTAGAGGGCGGCGATGCGCGGCCAGTCGGTCTCCTCGTAGGTGTGCGCGAGGGCGTGGCAGGCGGCGATCGCGGCCTGGAGGACGTACGGGCCCGGAGCGCCGGTGGCGGTGGTGTCCGCCCGGTCGAGTGCGGCGATGCCGCGGGTGATGAGCATGCGGTTCCAGCGGCGGCGGTTCTGGTCCTTCAGCAGGACGGGTTCGCCGTCGGGGCCGGTGCGGGCGGCGGTGCGGGACGCCTGGAACTCCAGCAGGGCCGTCAGGCCGTGCACCTCGGGCTCCTTCGGCATCAGGGCGGACAGCACGCGGGCCAGCCGCAGGGCGTCCTCGCACAGGGCCGGGCGCAGCCAGTCGTCGCCGGCGGTGGCGGCGTACCCCTCGTTGAAGATCAGGTAGATGACGTCCAGGACCGAGCCGAGCCGGGCGGCGCGGTCCGGGCCGTAGGGCACCTCGAAGGCGACGTTCTTCGTCGCCAGCGTCCGCTTGGCGCGGACGATGCGCTGGGCGACCGTCGGCTCCGGGACGAGGAAGGCCCGGGCGATCTCGGCCGTGGTCAGGCCGCCGAGCAGGCGCAGGGTCAGCGCGGTGCGGGCCTCGGCGGACAGCACCGGGTGGCAGGCGGTGAAGACGAGCCGGAGCAGGTCGTCGTCGATGTCGTCGGGGTCGGCCGGCACCTCGGGCGGGGCGGCGGCCGACAGGTCCCGGCCGATCTCGGCCAGCTTGCGGGCGTAGTTGTCCCGGCGGCGGATCAGGTCGACGGCACGGTGGCGGGCGGTGGCCATGAGCCAGGCGCCCGGGTTGTCGGGCACCCCGTCCCGGGGCCACTGCTCCAGGGCGGCGACCAGGGCGTCCTGCGCGAGTTCCTCGGCGATGCCGACGTCCCGGACGATGCGGGCGACGCCGGCGATGACGCGGGGCGACTCCAGGCGGAAGACGGTCTCGATGGCCTCGGTGGCCCGGTCGGGGCCCGGGGCGCGGGGCGGGGCGGCGGTGGGCTGCGGTTCCACAACCCACCATGCAACACCCTCGGCTCCCCGGGGCAAAGCGGAGGTCAGCCCTCCATGATCTCCCGCACCTCGCAGGTCACCGTCCAGTGCTCCTCGTGCGTCTTCAGGAAGCGCTTGGTCCACTCGATCGCCTCGGCCTTGTCCTTGGCCTGCATCAGCGCGTAGCCGCCGATGACCTCCTTGGACTCGGTGAAGGGACCGTCCGTGGTGGACAGCTGCCCGCCCTCGTAGTGGACGCGGGTGCCCTGGGCGGTCGGGGTGAGCCCGGCGGTGTCGAGCAGGACGCCGGCCTTCGTCATCTCCTCCATCAGCTTCTCCATGCGCTGCACCAGCTCGGGGCTGGGGCCGCCGGCGAGGGTGTCGTTCTCCTCGATCCGGATCAGCGACAGGTAGCGGGGCATGGTCTCTCCTCGGGCTCGGTGACCGGGTCCTTCCCGGCCTGACTACCCCTGCGTCGAACGGGACGCCTCCGGATCGACACCCCCGCCGGAAATTCCGCGAAGTTTTTTTCCGGCCCGCCGGCCCGGCCGTCAGCGCAGGGACTCCCACAGCTCCCGGGCGTCCGGTTCGCGCGCCACCACCCGGTTGGCGTCCCAGGGCGCCGGCACCACCGGCATCGTCACCGTCGTCACGTCGTCCGCCGCCAGGCCCGCGAGGCTCCGGCCGAGGCCCGTCAGCTCGGCGAGCGAGTCCAGGCCGGTGTCGGTGGTGAGGCTGCCGGTGACCGCGTCGGCGACCCGGTAGAGCTGCGCGGGGTCGGTGAGCAGGCCGGCGTCGGAGATCCGCTCCAGCAGCGCCTTGACCAGCTTCTGCTGGAGTTCTATGCGTTCCAGGTCGCTGCCACCGGCCAGCCCGTACCGGGTGCGGGCCAGCCCGAGGGCCTGGGTGCCGTCGAGGTGGTGGGTGCCCGCCGGGAGGTGGAGGTGGCTCTTGTCGTCGTCGATGTCCACGTCGGTGGTGACGGTCACGCCGCCGAGCGCGTCGACCAGCTCGGCGAAGCCGGAGAAGTCGATCTCGATGTAGTGGTCCATGCGGACGCCGGTGAGGGACTCGGCCGTCTTCACCGCACACACCGGTCCGCCCAGGGCGTAGGCGGTGTTGAACATCGCGCCGGTCGCCTCCCGGGTCGAACCGCCGTCCGGCAGCGGGCAGGAGGGGCGGGTGACGAGCGTGTCCCGCGGGATGCTGACGACGGTGGCGTGGGCCCGGCCGGGGTCGAGGTGGACGACCATCGCGGTGTCGGAGCGGGCGCCCTCGCTGTCGCCGCCGCCGAGTTCCCGGTTCTCCTCGCCGCTGCGCGAGTCCGAGCCGAGGACCAGGATGTTCAGCGCGCCGGCGGGCAGCTCGGAGGCGGAGGCCGAGGGCGAGGGGACGGGCGCGGTGACCGGCTCGGCGGGGCGGTCGTCGCCGAGGGCGCCGTCGATGTCGACGCTGCGGATGTTGCCGTTCAGATGCCAGTACGCCCAGCCGGCCGCGGCGGCGCCCAGCAGCAGGGCGCCCGCCAGGGCGAGGCCGGCGGCCCTCAGCACCTTGGAGCGCCCGTCCCGACCGCCCATGTGTCCGCCCCCGTCCCGGTCCGTCGCGTCCCCACGCGAGTGCCACCGGGAGGAACGTAAGTCCGAATTGTTGCGGGCGGCGACCCCCGGTCGGCATTCTGCGGAAATTCTCAGATTTCCCGGGAGGGCAGCCGCCCCGAGGGGATTCGAAAGTTTCGGACGCCTGCCCGACTGGCTTCGCTAGTCGATCGGAGGCGCCCCGGTGCTGCTGCGCACCTCCAGGCTGGTGGCCAGCTCCACCCGGGTCGCCGCCGCCGGGCCGTCGTCGCGGCCCAGCTCCAGGACCAGCCGGGCAGCCGCCTCGGCCATCTCGGTGAGCGGCTGCCGTACGGTCGTCAGCGGCGGCCCCACCCAGCGCGCCACCGGCAGGTCGTCGAAGCCGACCACGCTCAGGTCCTGCGGGATGCGCAGACCCAGTTCGCGCGCGGCCTCGTACAGCCCGAGGGCCTGCAGGTCGTTGCCGGCGAAGACGGCCGTGGGCCGGTCGGGCCGGCGCAGCAGTTCGAGGCCCTGGCGGTAGCCGGCCTCGTGGTGGAAGTCACCGGTCAGGATCAGCTCGGGGTCCACCGGCAGCCCGGCCGTCTCCAGGGCGGCGCGGTAGCCGTCGATCCGGGCGCGGCTGCACATCATCCGGGTGGGCCCGCTGATCGCGCCGATGCGGGTGTGGCCCAGTTCGACCAGGTGCCGGGTGGCGGCGAGCCCGCCCTGCCAGTTGGTGGCGCCGATGGACGGCACGTCGGCGCCGGGGTCGCCGGCCGGGTCCATCACCACGAACGGGATGGAGCGGCTGGTCAGCAGGGCCCGCTGGGACTCGTCCAGCCCGGACAGCACCAGGATCACGCCGTGCGGGCGGCGGGCGGCCACCTGGTCGGCCCAGGTCCGGCCGGGAGTGAGGCGTCCCGCGCTCTCGGAGAGGACGACGCTCAGGCCCGCGTCCCGCGCCACGTTCTCCACGCCCCGGATGACCTCCATCGCCCAGGCGCTCTCCAGCTCGTGGAAGACCAGGTCGATCAGGGGCGACCGGGTCGCCTCGGCGCGGCGGCGCCGGTAGCCGTGGGCGCGCAGCAGCTCCTCCACGCGGGCCCGGGTGGCAGGGGCGACGTCGGCTCGGCCGTTGAGGACCTTCGAAACAGTCGGTGCCGACACACCGGCCTCGCGGGCGATCTCGGCGAGCGTCGCGGTCTGCGCGGACCGCCCTTGCGTCCGTGTTTCAGCGGGCTGCGGGGATGTCATGGCGGCGATCGTATCCCCGCAGACCCTCTTGACGAAGAGTTCGGGGGGCCATAGGTTTCCGGAACATTCGATATAGATATCGAAACATTCGTGAGAGGGCCGTCCACCCGACAGGAGTTCCATGACCACCGCGCCCTGGCGTGACCCCGCCCTGCCCGCCGCCGCCCGCGTCGACGACCTCCTCTCCCGGATGACCCTGGAGGAGAAGACCGCCCAGCTGTACGGCGTGTGGGTGGGCGCCGCCACGGAGGGCGACGGCGTCGCCCCGCTGCAGAACCAGATGACGGCCGACTACGACTGGGACGAGCTGATCACCCACGGCCTCGGCCAGCTCACCCGCCCCTTCGGCACCGCCCCCGTCGACCCGGCCCTCGGAGCCCGGGCGCTCGCCCTCGCCCAGCGCCGGATCACCGAGGCCGGCCGCTTCGGCATCCCGGCCCTCGCCCACGAGGAGTGCCTGGCCGGCTTCACCGCCTGGCGGGCCACCGCCTACCCGGTGCCGCTCGCCTGGGGCGCCACCTTCGATCCCGGCCTCGTGGAGGAGATGGCCCGGCACATCGGCCGCGACCTGCGCTCGGTCGGCGTCCACCAGGGCCTCGCCCCCGTCCTGGACGTCGTACGGGACGCCCGCTGGGGCCGGGTGGAGGAGACGATCGGCGAGGACCCCTACCTGGTCGGCACCATCGGCGCCGCCTACGTCCGGGGCCTGGAGTCGGCCGGGATCGTCGCCACGCTCAAGCACTTCGCCGGGTACGCCTCCTCGGCCGGCGCCCGCAACCTGGCCCCGGTGCGGGCCGGCGTGCGCGAGGTCGCCGACGTGACCCTCCCCCCGTTCGAGATGGCCCTGCGCGAGGGCGGGGCCCGCTCGGTGATGGCCGCGTACACGGAGACGGACGGCGTCCCCGCCTCGGCGGACCCCACGCTGCTGACCGGCCTCCTGCGCGAGGAGTGGGGCTTCACCGGCACGGTGGTCTCCGACTACTTCGGCATCGGCTTCCTCGAATCCCTGCACCGCGTCGCCGGCACCCCCGCCGAGGCGGCGCACCTGGCCCTCGCGGCCGGCATCGACGTGGAGCTGCCCACCCTGAAGTGCTACGGCAAGCCGCTGCTGGAGGCGGTCCGGGCGGGCCGGGTCCCCGAGGAACTGATCGACCTCTCGGCGCGCCGCGTCCTGCTGCAGAAGTGCGAACTGGGCCTGCTGGACGAGGACTGGACTCCCGTGCCGCCCGAGGACACCGCGCCGGTCGACCTCGACTCCCCCGCCAACCGCGCCCTGGCCCGCCGCCTGGCCGAGGAGTCGGTGGTGCTCCTGGACAACCCCGACGGCCTGCTGCCGCTCGCCCCCGACACGCGCATCGCCGTGGTGGGCCCGCGGGCGGCCGACGCGCTGGCGATGCTCGGCTGCTACTCCTTCCCGTCCCACGTCCTGCCCCACCACCCCGAGGTGCCGACGGGCATCGACATCCCGACGGTGCTGGACGCCCTGCGCGCCGAACTGCCCGACGCCAAGGTGACGTTCGCCGAGGGCTGCGGCACCTCGGACCCGGACGCCTCGGGCTTCGAGGAGGCCGTGGCCCGGGCCGCGGAGGCGGACGTGTGCGTGGCGGTGCTGGGCGACCGGGCCGGCCTGTTCGGCCGGGGCACCTCGGGCGAGGGCTGCGACGCCGGCGACCTCAGGCTGCCCGGCGTCCAGGGCGCGCTGCTGGACGCGCTGGTCGCGACCGGCGTGCCCGTGGTCCTGGTGCTGCTCACCGGCAGGCCGTACGCGCTCGGCCGCTGGCACGGGCGGCTCGGCGCGGTCGTCCAGGCGTTCTTCCCCGGCGAGGAGGGCGGCCCGGCGGTCGCGGGAGTGCTGTCGGGCCGCGTCACGCCCTCCGGCCGTCTCCCGGTGAGCGTCCCGAACCTGCCCGGCGGCCAGCCCTGGACCTACCTCCAGCCCCCGCTGGGCCTGGCCGGCGAGGTCAGCAATCTCGACCCGACCCCGCTGTACGCCTTCGGGCACGGCCGCTCGTACACGACGTTCGCGTGGGAGGACTTCACCGGCGGCGAGGAGGCCGGGACGACGGAGATCGGCACGGAGATCGGCACGGACGGCTCGTACGACGTGTCCCTGACCGTCCGCAACACCGGCGACCGCCCGGGCGCCGAGGTCGTACAGCTCTATCTGCACGACCCGGTGGCCAGCGTGACTCGCCCGGACCTGCGGCTCGTCGGCTACCGGCGGGTGGAGCTGGCGCCGGGCGAGGCGGCCCGCGTGACGTTCCGCTTCCACGCGGACCTGGCGTCGTTCACCGACCGCACCGGGCGGCGGATCGTCGAACCCGGCGTCCTGGAGCTGCGGCTCGCGGCCTCCAGCGCGGACGTGCGCCACACCGCGCGGCTGGCCCTGACCGGGCCGGTGCGCACGCTCGGCCCGGACCGGCGGCTCAGGTGCGCGACGGAGGTGTCGGCGACGGCCTGACCCGGCCCGCCGGCCGGCCCCCGGTCGTCAGCCGGCGCCGACCGACTCGAACCGCCAGCGGTGCACCGCGCGGGTGACCAGCTCCCCGTCCGGTTCGGGCAGCTCGGGCAGGTCGGCGTCGTAGGGGGCGTCCCACCAGGTGATGACGAGGACCCGGTCCTGCGGGGCGCGGAAGGTCTCCCGGCGCAGCGGCCCGGCGGGCAGCTCCTGCCGCCGGGCCCAGGCCAGCAGGTCCTCGCCCCGGCCGGGCACGGCCCGGGCCTCCCACATCAGCGCGACGGTCACGAGTACAGGTTCTCCTTGCTGACCTCGTGCACGTGGTCGTGGCCGTGCGCGGTGCCCGGCACGTGCGGGTCCGTCACCGGCAGCGAGGAGTCGGCCGACAGGTCCCAGTCCGAGGCGGCCCGGCCCCGGGCCACCATCTCGGCGCCGAGCGCGGCCACCATCGCCCCGTTGTCCGTGCACAGCTTGGGCCGCGGCACGCGCAGCCGGATCCCGGCCGCCTCGCAGCGGTCCTGGGCCAGCGCCCGCAGCCGGGAGTTGGCGGCCACACCGCCGCCGATCATGAGGTGGTCGACGCCCTCGTCCTTGCAGGCCCGCACCGCCTTGCGGGTCAGCACGTCCACGACCGCCTCCTGGAAGGAGGCCGCCACGTCCCGCACCGGCACCTCCTCGCCCGCCGCCCGCCGGGCCTCGATCCAGCGGGCCACGGCCGTCTTCAGCCCGGAGAAGGAGAAGTCGTACGCCGGGTCGCGCGGCCCGGTCAGCCCGCGCGGGAACGCGATCGCGTCCGGGTCGCCCTCGCGGGCGTAACGGTCGATGACGGGACCGCCGGGGAAGCCGAGGTTCAGCACCCGGGCGATCTTGTCGAAGGCCTCGCCGGCCGCGTCGTCGATGGTGGCGCCCATCGGGCGGACGTCGGAGGTGATGTCCTCCGACAGCAGCAGCGAGGAGTGCCCGCCGGAGACCAGCAGCGCCATCGTCGGCTCGGGCAGCGGGCCGTGCTCCAACTGGTCGACGCAGATGTGCGAGGCGAGGTGGTTGACGCCGTACAGGGGCTTGCCCAGCGCGTAGGCGTACGCCTTCGCCGCCGAGACGCCGACCAGCAGGGCACCGGCGAGGCCGGGACCGGCGGTGACGGCGATGCCGTCGAGGTCGCGGGCGGTGACCCCCGCCTCCTTCAGCGCGCGGTCGATGGTGGGGACCATCGCCTCCAGGTGGGCGCGGCTCGCCACCTCCGGCACCACGCCGCCGAAGCGGGCGTGCTCGTCGACGCTGGAGGCGACGGCGTCGGCCAGCAGGGTGGTGCCGCGGACGACGCCGACGCCGGTCTCGTCGCAGGAGGTCTCGATCCCCAGGACCAGGGGTTCGTCAGCCATGATTGTCGGTTCCTTGTACGGAGTCGGCGCCCGCGGCGGAGCCGCCGTCGGGCGCTGTGGTCAGGCGCATCACCAGTGCGTCCACGTTGCCCGGCTGGTAGTAGCCGCGGCGGAAGCCGATGGGCTCGAAGCCGAAGCGCTCGTAGAGCTTCTGGGCGCGGACGTTGTCCACCCGGCACTCCAGCAGCACTTCGGTGCACTCGAACGCGGTCGCCGCCCGCAGCAGCTCGGTGAGCAGCCGCCCGCCGAGTCCGGTGCCCCAGTGGTCGCGGGCGACGGCGATGGTCTGGACGTCGGCCTGGTCCCCGGAGGCGACGAGACCGGCGTAGCCGACGATGCGGCCGCCGTCCTCGGCCACCAGGTACCGGCGGTTGGCCTCCGGTCCGCGCGAGTGGGCCAGCTCGGACCAGAACATCCCCCGCGACCAGGCGTCCTCCGGGAACAGCTCCCGTTCGAGTCCGAGCACGGGGTCGATGTCCCACCAGCGCATCTCGCGCAGCACGACAGACACGGGCCCGCTCACTTGGGGGTGACCACCTTGTAGTTCTTGGGGACCTGGGCGTCGGGCCGGCGCAGGTACAGCGGCCTCGGCGCGGGCAGCTCCTCGCCCGCGGCCAGCTTCTCGGCGGCCAGACACGCCAGGGCGGCCGCGGACACGTGCTCGGGCTCGTGCGCCTTCGGGAAGGTGTCCGGGTACAGCAGCGCCCCGGCGCCGACGGCCGGCAGGCCCTCGACCTCGTCGGCGATGTCGGCGGGACGGTCGACGGCCGGGTCGGTGACGCGGGTGCGGGAGTCGGCGTACCGCGCCCAGTAGACCTCCTTGCGGCGGGCGTCGGTCGCCACCACGAAGGGGCCGTGCAGGTCGGCGGCGTACGCCAGTCCGTCCAGCGTGCACACGCCGTGCACGGGCACGCCGAGCGCGAGCCCGAAGGTGTCCGCGGTCATCAGGCCGACGCGCAGGCCCGTGTAAGGGCCGGGGCCGATGCCGGCGACGATGCCGGTGACGGCGTCGAGCCTGAGACCGGCCTCGGCGAGCACCCGGTCGACGGCGGGCAGCAGCAGCTCACCGTGCCGGCGTGCGTCGACCTGGCTGGACGAGGCGATGACGTCCGTACCGTCGTGCAGCGCGACGGTGACGGCGGGCGTGGCGGTATCCAGAGCGAGCAAGAGCACGCAAACAGCCTACGGCGCTCCGGGGTCCGTGTCGGACGCCCCGGTCGGACGGTCACCTGCTGCTACCGTCGCCACGGGGGCACGACCTACGACGACGAGGTGGTCGCCAGTGCCAGGCAGCAGCGCCGGGATCGTGGCCGGGCTCACCACGGCCGCCCTGATGACGATCGGTTTCCTCGCCTACCAGGCGTCGGCCACCCTCCCCGCCGATCTGGGCAGACGCCAGGCGAGCGGCACGGTCGCCGACGCCCCGAAGGCGCCCCGCGACCGACGGAACCCCACCGCCCTGCCCCGCGGCTCCGGAACGGGTGAACGGGTGGTGTACTCGGTGGACGACGACCGGGTGTGGCTGGTCGGCCCGGACAACAGGGTCCAGCGCACGTTCCGCGTCACCCCGAGCACGGTCGATCCGGCGCCGGGCACCTACACCGTCACCTCCCGGTCGAAGAAGATCACCGGCTCCGACGGCGTCCTCGTCGAGCACGTCGTGTGCTTCACCACCGTCGACGGGGTCGTGATCGGGTTCAGCGCGGCCGTGAACGGGTCGATGGCGAAGCCCGACCCGCACGTGCGGACCGGCGGCATCCGGGAGACCCGCGCGGACGGCGACGCGATGTGGCGGTTCGCGACGACCGGTCAGCCGGTCGTCGTCATCCGCTGAGGCCGGACGCCGTCCGGCGGCGTCAGGCGGCCTCGCGGTGCTCTCCGGCCGCCGGGCGCGGATCCGGCACCGGCGGGCGGGGCGGCGTCGAGACCGCCTTGGCCGCGGCGCAGGCGGCGAGCAGGTCGTGCATGGACACGCCGGCGACGGCGTGCGGCTGCGGCTGGGCCTTGGTCTCCGGCATGGACGCCTCCTGAAGGTCGGGGGCGGAGCGTAGTTAGGTATCCCTAACTACGTGCTGGCCACCATGTGACCACGCGAAGGCCACCGAACGCAATATCTTCCCGACGGCCTGTCGGAACGTTCTCGTGAGCGCGTCCAGGACCCGACCGGGCAGACGGGACCGGCCGGGCGGTCAGGCAGACGGGACCGGCCAAGCCAGCCAGGCCGGACCGAGCGGGCGGACCCGGAGCGGCCAGACGGACGACCGGGCGGGCAGGGCCGGGCGGTCAGACGGGCCGGACCGGGCAAGCGAGGCGGACCGGGCGGTCAGGCAGACGGGACCGGCCAAGCCAGCCAGGCCGGATCGAGCGGGCGGACCCGGAGCGCCCAGACGGACGACCGGGCGGGCCGGGCCGGGCGGTCAGGCGGGCCGGACCGGGCAAGCGAGACCGGGCGGTCAGGCAGGCGGGACCGGCCAACCCAGCCGGGCCGGGGCGGGCGGGGGGCTCAGGTGTCGAGCACGGTCAGGTCGGCCGTCGCCCAGCGCTCGCCGATTCCGGTCAGCGTCACGTGCCGTACCTCGTCGGTGGTGTCGCCCACGGCCCGGTGGATCACCAGCTGGAGCCGGTCGTCGGTCAGCTCCTCGACCTTGCCCTCGCCCCACTCCACGACGATCACGGAATCGGGCAGCGAGACGTCGAGGTCGAGGTCCTCCATCTCGTCCAGACCGCCGGAGAGCCGGTAGGCGTCGACGTGGACCAGCGGCGGGCCGTCGTCGAGGGAGGGGTGCACGCGGGCGATCACGAAGGTCGGCGAGGTGACCGCACCGCGCACGCCGAGTCCCTCACCGAGGCCCCGGGTCAGCGTCGTCTTGCCCGCCCCCAGTTCCCCGCTGAGCATCACCAGGTCGCCGGCGCGCAGCAGCTTGGCGAGCCTGCGGCCCAGCTCCCGCATCTGCTCGGGGGAGGTGACGGTGACGCGAACGGTGCCGCCGTCGGGCACCGGCGTGTGCGATGTCGCGGTCTCTTCCATCGTCGCTCACTTGCAGTAGTCGCTTGTCACGCCCCGCGAGGGGCCGTTCGGGCCGGACCTCGGCCGGTTCGGCCGGCAGCCGCTTCCGTCAGGAAGAGGCGGAGTCACAGCCATCCACGGTAGCCGCTGACGGCATCGCCCCGACGCGGGCCAGCAGATCGGCGAGGCGGTCGGTGACCAGTTCCGGGTGCTCCAGCATCACCAGGTGCCCCGCATCCGGCACCAGCACCAGCTCCGCGTCCGGCAGCAGACCGGCGATCGCCTCGCTGTGCTCGCTGGGCGTCACCAGGTCCTGCACGCCGGCCAGCACGAGCACCGGCAGGTCGGCGAAGTGGGCGAGTGCCTCCGTCTTGTCGTGGTCGTTGAAGGCCGGGTAGTACTCGGCGACCACGTCGATCGGCGTCGACTCGATCATCCGCTCGGCGAACCGGGCCACGGCCGGATCGACGTCCCGTGAGGCGAACGAGTACCGCTTGATGATCCCGGCGAACAGGTCCGCGGCCGCCCGCCGCCCCTTCTCCACCAGCTCGGCCCGCTGCCCCAGCGCCTTCAGCACCGCCGGGAGGAAGCGCCGCACCGCGTTGACGCCGGCCACCGGCAGCCCGAAGTTGACCTCGCCGAGCCGCCCGGACGACGTGCCGACGAGGGCGACGGCGACCACCCGCTCACGGACCAGCTCGGGGAACTGGTCGGCCAGGGCCATCACGGTCATGCCGCCCATGGAGTGACCGACCAGCACGATCGGTCCCTCGGGCGCGGCCGCGTCGATGACGGCCTTCAGATCGCGGCCCAGCTCGTCGATGGTGATCGGCACTCCGTCGCGCACCTGCGGCACGCCCCGTCCGGACCGGCCGTGGCTGCGCTGGTCCCAGTGCACGGTCCGTACGACGCCCCGCAGCGCCGCCCGCTGGAAGTGCCAGGAGTCCTGGTTGAGGCAGTAGCCGTGGCTGAAGACGACGGTCACGGGGGCGGGGGCCTTGCGGCCGAAGAGCCGCCGCCTGCGGCGGGGGTGCGCGGACTCGGCCCCCGGGTCGACGTCGTCGACCTCGTAGTACAGCTCGGTGCCGTCGTCGGCGTAGGCCTTGCCGGGGGTGCCGCGCAGTGCGCCGTACGGTCCCGTCGAGTCCAGGGCGAGCTGCGCCTTGCGGCGCACCCCGCGGCCGACGGTGAGCCGCTCTATCGCCACGCCGGTCGCGGCGCCCGCCGCCAGCACGCCTATCGCGATGCCCGCGAGGCCGGTCGTCCGGCGCCAGCCTCCGGCGGCCTCCGCGCTGCTCTCGCTCACGTACCGCTCCTCCTCGCCGGGTCGCCGTTCACCGTGCCGGGTGCCGGCCGAGCGCCTGCCGTTCGTTCCTGTAGACGCGGGGAACGCGCGAACCGATGCGTGTGACGATCTCGTACGCGATGGTGCCCGCGGCCTGCGCCCAGTCCTCCGCGGTGGGCTCGCCCCGGTCGCCGGGCCCGAACAGGACCGCCTCGGCGCCCGGCGCGGGCCGGTCCCCGCCCAGGTCGACGACGAACTGGTCCATCGCGATCCGCCCCGCCACGGTGCGCCACTTGCCCTCGACCAGGACCGGGCCGGCCGAGGAGGCATGGCGGGGGATGCCGTCCGCGTAGCCGAGGGGGACGAGACCGAGGGTCGTCGCTCCGGGGGTGGTGTAGTGGTGCCCGTAGCTGACGCCGTGCCCGCCGGGGACGTCCTTGACCAGGGCCAGCGAGGCGGACAGCGTCATCACCGGGCGCAGCCCGAAGTCGGCGGGGGTGCCCAGCTCGGGGCTGGGCGAGATGCCGTACACGGCGATCCCGGCCCGTACGAGGTCGAAGTGGGCCTCGGGGAGCGTGAGCAGGGCCGGCGAGTTGGCGATGTGCCGCACCTCGGGTCGGACGCCCTGCTCCTCGGCGTACGCCGTCATCTCCCGGAAGCGGGTGAGCTGGGCGGTGATGGAGGGGTGGCCGGGCTCGTCGGCGCAGGCGAAGTGGGACCACAGCCCGGTGACGCGGAGCAGTCCCTCGCCCTCGGCCCGCAGGGCCTCGCGGACGAGTTCCGCCCAGTCGTCCCCCGGCTGGCAGCCGTTACGGCCGAGCCCGGTGTCGGCCTTGAGCTGCACGCGCGCGGGGCGGCCGGCACGCCGTGCCGCCTCGACGACCTCCTCCAGGGCCCACATCCCGCTGACGGACACGTCGAGATCCGCCTCGATCGCCTCCCGCCAGGGTCCGCCCGGCGTCCACAGCCAGCACATGATGCGCACGTCGTCCGGGAGTCCCGCCTCCGCGCGCAGCGCGAGTGCCTCCTGCGGCGTGGCGGTGCCCAGCCAGGTCGCCCCGGCGGCGACGGCCGCGCGGGCGCACGGGGTCGCGCCGTGGCCGTAGGCGTCGGACTTCACGACGGCCATGAGGGCGGCCCCGGGAGCCCGCTCGCGCAGCACGCGGACGTTGGCCTCCAGGGCGGCCAGATCGATCTCGGCGCGGGCCCGCAGGGTGGCGGCCCACTGAGCAGCTGTCTCACTCATCGTGGCCCCAGTCTCTCAGAGCCCCGAAACCCCCCACGCCCGCACAACCACGGACGGCCCGCAGCCGCTGCCTACGGGCAGTCGTGCCTCCCCCCGGCAGCCTGCACCGGCCGCAGCCTGCGGGCAGTCGTGCCTCCCCCAGTGCCTGAACGGCCTGGGAGGTACCCCCAGGGCGGCACGGGTGGGCGCAGGCGGCACCCCGCGACGCCGGGCCGCGCACGCCCCCCGGCCCGCACAAGTGCCGAGCACCGCTCGGACAACGCCCGCACCGACCCCGAGCCCCCGCTCAACCAACCCCCCGCACATCCCGCCACGCCCCCGGAATCGCGTCGGCCACGTCATGCGCCCCCACCGGCGCCCCGTCCGCCGCGAACCGCCCGGCGAGCCCGTGCAGGTACGCCCCCGCGCTCCCCGCGTCCACCGCCGAGAGCCCCGCCGCCAGCAACGACCCCACGAGCCCCGACAGCACGTCCCCGCTGCCGGCGGTCGCCAGCCACGACGTCCCGGTCGCGTTGACCCGGACGGTCCCGCCGTCCCGCCCGGCGACCAGCGTCGTCGACCCCTTCAGCAGCACCGCCGCCCCGTACCGCCCCGCCAGCTCCCGCACCGCGGCCAGCCGCGCCCCCTCGACCTCCTCCCGGCTCACCCCGAGCAGCGCCGCCGCCTCCCCGGCGTGCGGGGTCATCAGCGTCGGTGCCGTACGCCTCCGCACCGCACCCGGGTCCGCCAGCCGCAGCCCGTCCGCGTCGACCAGCACGGGCACGTCGGCCGCCAGCACCTCCGCCACCGGTCCGGCGTCGTCGCCGGCCCCCGGCCCGACGACCCATGCCTGCACGCGCCCCGCCCGCTTCGGCCCCCGGTCCGACACCAGCGTCTCCGGGAAGCGGGCGATCACCGCGTCCCCGGCCGGACCGACGTACCGCACCGCCCCGGCCCCGCCCCGCAGCGCCCCCGACACGGCGAGCACGGCCGCGCCCGGGTAGCGGGCCGACCCGGCGGCGATGCCGACCACCCCGCGCCGGTACTTGTCGCTCTCGACGGCCGGCACCGGCAGCAGCCGGGCCACGTCCGCGTGCTGAAGGGCCTCCAGCACGGCCCCGTCCGGCAGTTCCAGCCCGATGTCGACCAGCCGCACCGACCCGGCGTACTCCCGCGCCGGGTCGATCAGCAGCCCGGGCTTGTGCGTCCCGAACGTCACCGTCAGGTCGGCCCGCACCGCCGCCCCGTGCACCTGCCCCGTGTCGGCGTCGACACCGCTCGGCAGGTCGACGGCGACGACGGCGGCCCGCGACCGGCGGGCCGCCTCGGCGAGCGGCACCGCCTCCGCCCGCAGCCCGCCCTTGCCGCCGATCCCGACGATGCCGTCGACGACCAGGTCGGCCCCCGCGACCAGCCCTTCCCCGGCACCGGCCGCCGCGACGCTCCCGCCGGCCCGGCGCAGGGCGGCCAGCCCGCCGGCGTGCGCGCGCTCCGGCGTCAGCAGCACGGCCGTCACGCCCGCGCCCCGCCGGGCCAGCCGCGCCCCGGCGTACAGGGCGTCGCCGCCGTTGTCGCCGCTGCCGACCAGCAGCACGACCCGGCTGCCGTACACCCGGCCGAGCAGGTCCGCGCAGGCGGCGGCGAGCCCGGCCGCCGCCCGCTGCATCAACGCCCCTTCCGGCAGCCGTGCCATCAACACCCGTTCGGCCGTTCTGACCGTCTCCACGCTGTACGCAGTCCGCATGCCGTCGAGTCTTCCCTGTCCGCCGCGAACGTCACGAACCGCGCCACCGGATGCCGACTTGACAGAGTGTTTTGCCGTACCGGCAAATGACGTCATGGGCGAAGACGACCAGCTCGCAGACGTACTGACCGCGCTCGGACCCCGTCTGCGCGCCCTGCGGCAGGCCCGCGGCACCACACTGGCCGGGCTCAGCAGCGCCACGGGAATCTCCGTGAGCACGCTGTCCCGGCTGGAGTCGGGGCGGCGTGAGCCGACGCTGCGCCATCTGCTGCCCCTGGCCCGGGCGTACCGCCTCCCCCTGGACGAACTCGTCGGCTCCCACACCGGTGATCCCCGCGTCCACCCGCGTCCCGTGGTCCGGGGCGACCAGACCTGGATCCCGCTCACCCGGCACCTGGGCGGCGGCCTGCAGGCGTACAAGCAGATCCTCCCCGCCCCGGCCGCCACACGGACGAGGCGGCCCGCACAGGGATCGCACGAGGGCCACGAATGGCTCTACGTCCTGTCCGGCCGCCTGCTGCTCGCGCTGGGCGACGAGGACGTCGTCCTGACGGCCGGCGAGACGGCCGAGTTCGACACCCGCGTTCCGCACGGCGTCGCCAACGCGGGGGACGGCCCGGTCGAGTGGATCGCGCTGTACGGCCCGCAGGGCGAACGCATGCACGTCCGCGTCCAGCCGGCCGACGGCTGAACGCGCCCCCGCGCGGGCCGGGCGTCGGCCCCGTCGCCCCGGTCCGGTGCCCGGAAGGGCGGCCTCACCGGCCTCCCGGCCCCACCGGCCTCCCGGCCTCACCCCTCCGCGATCACCACCGCGGACGCCACCCCCGCGTCATGACTCAGCGACACGTGCCACGACGTCACCCCGAGCTCCGACGCCCGGGCCGCCACCGTGCCCGTCACCCGCAGCTGGGGCCGCCCGCTGTCCTCGACGTACACCTCGGCGTCGGTCCAGAGCAGCCCCGCCGGCGCGCCGAGCGCCTTGGCCAGCGCCTCCTTCGCCGCGAAGCGGGCGGCGAGCGAGGCGACGCCCCGGCGCTCACCGCTGGGCAGCAGCATCTCCCTCTCCCGGAAGAGCCGCCTGGCCAGGCCCGGCGTCCGCTCCAGGGACGCCCCGAACCGCTCGATCTCGGCCACGTCGATCCCGACCCCGATGATGCTCATGCCGAGCACCCTATGGGGGCGCGCGGCCGCCGATTACTCCACCGTCACCGACTTCGCCAGGTTGCGGGGCTGGTCCACCTCGTTGCCCCGGGCCGTCGCGAGCTCGCACGCGAAGACCTGCAGGGGCACCGTCGCCACCAGCGGCTGGAGCAGCGTCGGCGTGGCGGGGATCCGGACGACGTGGTCGGCGTAGGGCACGACCGCCTCGTCGCCCTCCTCGGCGATGACGATGGTCCGCGCGCCCCTGGCCCGGATCTCCTGGATGTTGGAGACGATCTTGTCGTGGAGCACGGAACGCCCGCGCGGGGACGGCACGACCACGACGACCGGCAGGTCCTCCTCGATCAGCGCGATCGGCCCGTGCTTCAGCTCGCCCGCCGCGAAGCCCTCGGCGTGCATGTACGCCAGTTCCTTCAGCTTGAGCGCGCCTTCGAGCGCCACGGGGTAGCCGACGTGCCGCCCCAGGAACAGCACCGTGTTCTTGTGGGCGAGCGAGCGGGCCAGTTCCCGCACCGGCTCCATGGTCTCCAGGACCCGTTCGACGGCGCCGCTGATCTGCGACAGGTCGCGGATGACGTCGCGGATCTCGTCGGCCCACTTGGTGCCGCGCACCTGCCCCAGGTACAGGGCGACCAGGTAGCAGGCCACCAGCTGGGTCAGGAACGCCTTGGTCGAGGCGACGGCGACCTCCGGCCCGGCGTGCGTGTAGAGCACCGCGTCGGACTCGCGGGGGATGGTCGAGCCGTTGGTGTTGCAGATGGCGAGCACCTTGGCGCCCTGTTCCCGGGCGTGGCGCAAGGCCATGAGGGTGTCCATGGTCTCGCCGGACTGGGAGATGGCGATGACCAGGGTCTGCTGGTCGAGGATGGGGTCGCGGTAGCGGAACTCGCTGGCCAGCTCGACCTCGCAGGGGATCCGCGTCCAGTGCTCGATGGCGTACTTGGCGATCAGCCCGGCATGGAAGGCCGTGCCGCAGGCGACGATGACGACCTTGTCCATCTCTCGCAGTTCGGCGGCGCTGATGCGCACCTCGTCCAGGGTGAGGGAGCCGGCTCCGTCGATGCGGCCCAGCAGGGTGTCGGCGACCGCCTTCGGCTGCTCGGCGATCTCCTTCAGCATGAAGTAGTCGTAGCCGCCCTTCTCGGCGGCCGAGGCGTCCCAGTCGACGTGGTAGGCGCGGACGTCCGCCGGGCTGCCGTCGAAGCCGGTGACGGTCACGCCGTCCCGGCGCAGCTCCACGACCTGGTCCTGGCCGAGTTCGATGGCGTCCCGGGTGTGGGTGATGAACGCGGCGACGTCGGAGGCGAGGAAGGACTCGCCCTGGCCGACACCCACCACGAGCGGCGAGTTGCGGCGCGCGCCCACGACCACGTCCGGCTCGTCCGCGTGCGCGGCGACCAGCGTGAACGCGCCCTCCAGGCGCCGGCACACGAGCCGCATCGCCTCGGCCAGGTCGGCGCAGGCGGAGAACTCCTCGGCGAGCAGGTGGGCGACGACCTCGGTGTCGGTCTCGGAGGCCAGCTCGTGGCCGCGCTCGGCCAGTTCGGCCCTGAGCACGGCGAAGTTCTCGATGATGCCGTTGTGGACGACGGCCACGCGGCCCGCGTTGTCGAGGTGCGGATGGGCGTTGGCGTCGGTGGGTCCGCCGTGCGTGGCCCACCGGGTGTGACCGATGCCCGTCGTGGCGGCCGGCAGCGGCCGTTCGGACAGCTCCTTCTCCAGGTTGACGAGCTTTCCGGCGCGCTTGGCGGAGGCGAGCCCGCCGTCCGCGAGCACGGCGACGCCCGCCGAGTCGTATCCCCGGTACTCCAGCCGCTTCAGTCCGGTCATCACGACATCAAGTGCCGATTGCGACCCCACGTATCCCACGATTCCGCACATGACCGGCAGCCTACGGTCAGCTTCGGTCACGAACCTGCCCGCGCGTGCCCGAAATCGGAAATTCCCACCGGGGTACGAACGCCCCGATGGGAATTTCCGGACGGTGACGGCCGGTGTCGGATGGTGACGGCCGTTGACGGACGGTGCCGCGGTCAGCCGAGCTTGGCGAGCTGGGCGTCGACGATCTCCGTCGGGAACGCGAAGTCCTTGCCGCTCGCCGCGGCGGCCAGATTGAGGGCGACGAAGGAGGCGACGGTCGAGCCCTTGCGGGTGACGACGGCCTTGACCGGGAACTCGTCGCCGTCCTCGCCGACCGTCGTCAGGGTCAGCGCGATCGCCTCGTCGGCTCCCCCGGGCGCCCGGTCCTCGGCCACCTTGGCGATCTCGGCCTTCTCGCCCGCCGCGGTGGTGGTGAAACCGCCGGCGCACGTGCCGACGGCCGCCTTCAGGTCCTTCAGGGCCGACTCGGCGCCGCCGTCCTCGTAGGACGCCAGCGTCACCAGGACCTTGTCCAGGTCGAACGCGCTCTCCAGGGCCTCCTCGGTCAGCTCGTCACCGGCGGGTTTCTTCGGCCCCTCCGTCCAGGAGCGCTTGACCGTGGCCGCCGGCTCGCCCTGGGCGACGCCGGTCTGGGCGAGGGAGAGCGGCTGGCAGGCCGCGTTGTCCGCCTTGACCTGGTCCTTGGCGATGTCGTCCGCCGCGGGCACCTTGGTGGCGACCTTGCCGTTCTTGACGTCCGCCTGGGTCAGCGCGGCCTTCTCCAGCTCGGCGGCGGTCAGCGCCTTGGCGGCCTGCGTGGTCTCGCCGGCCCCGGCCTTGTCGCCGCCGGCCGTGTCGCCGTCGTCGGAGGAGCCGCCGCAGGCGGTGGCGAGGAGCGCCAGGGCGGCGGCGGAGGCCGCGAGGGCGGTGCGGCGGACGGCGGTCGATCTCACGTAGGTGACTCTTTCTGCCGGGTCTCGCGGATGGGCTCCGCGTGATCTTTGCGCGCACATTACGCACAGCCGGCACACAGTTGATCAACAAAATCCCCACCGGTATCCGACCGTGACGCCGACGTGATCTCCCCGGTGGAGCGGCGGCGGGCGTGACACAGCCCACCCGCCATCCCGTTCGAACTCCGTTAACAATGGACTGTGATCTCTCCGGTCTCCTCGATGCCCCGGAGCGCCCACCGGTCCAGGCCGGAGGCGACTCCCTACGTCGACCTCACCCGTGCCGAGTGGAGCGCGCTGCGCGACAAGACGCCGCTGCCGCTCACCGCCGAGGAGGTCGAGAAGCTGCGCGGCCTCGGCGACGTCATCGACCTCGACGAGGTGCGGGACATCTACCTCCCGCTGTCCCGGCTGCTCAACCTCTACGTCGGCGCCACGGACGGCCTGCGCGGCGCGCTGAACACGTTCCTGGGCGAACAGGGCTCCCAGGCGGGCACGCCCTTCGTCATAGGCGTCGCCGGCTCGGTGGCGGTCGGCAAGTCCACCGTCGCCCGCCTCCTCCAGGCGCTGCTGTCCCGCTGGCCCGAACACCCGCGCGTCGAGCTGGTGACCACCGACGGCTTCCTGCTGCCCACCCGGGAGCTCCAGGCCCGCGGACTGATGTCGCGGAAAGGTTTCCCCGAGTCGTACGACCGCCGTGCGCTCACCCGGTTCGTCGCCGACATCAAGGCCGGCAAGAGCGAGGTGACCGCCCCCGTCTACTCCCACCTCATCTACGACATCGTCCCCGGCGAGAAGCTGGTCGTCCGCCGCCCCGACATCCTGATCGTCGAAGGGCTGAACGTGCTCCAGCCCGCCCTGCCCGGCAAGGACGGCCGCACCAGGGTCGGCCTCGCCGACTACTTCGACTTCAGCGTGTACGTCGACGCCCGCACCGAGGACATCGAGCGCTGGTACCTCAGCCGCTTCCGGAAGCTGCGCGAGACCGCCTTCCAGAACCCGTCCTCGTACTTCCGCAAGTACACCCAGGTGTCGGAGGAGGAGGCCCTCGACTACGCCCGCACCACCTGGCGCACCATCAACAAGCCCAACCTGGTGGAGAACGTGGCCCCCACCCGCGGCCGCGCCACCCTCATCCTGCGCAAGGGCCCGGACCACAAGGTGCAGCGGCTGAGCCTGCGGAAGCTGTGAATGCGGGCCCCGGTGGCCTGTTAAAAAGACGTCATGCTGCATCTGCGCCTGATCACTCCGGCCGACCGGACCGACGACGTGGTCCGTCTGATCGGCCGAACGGTCGGCACCACCCACCTCGTCGTCCTGCCCGGCTGCGCCCGCGATCCCGAGGGCGACGTCGTCATGTGCGACGTGGCCCGCGAGGCGGGCGACGAACTCATCAGCGGTCTGCGGGCGTTGGGGATCGACAGCTCCGGTGCCATCACCGCCGAGAACATCGACCTGTCGCTGTCCGAGCGCGCCGACGAGGCCGAGGAGGCGGCGCCGGGCGAGGCCGCGGACGCGGTGCTGTGGGAGCAACTGCAGGAGGCGACGCACGAGGAGTCGACGCTGTCGATCACGTACGTCGCCTTCATCACGCTCGCCACGATGATCGCGGCCTGCGGTGTGGTGCTCGACAACGCGATCCTGATCGTGGGCGCGATGGCGGTGGGCCCGGAGTTCGGACCGCTGGCCGGGATCTGCACGGCGATCGTGCAGCGCGCGCCGCGCCTGGCGCTGCGTTCCGCGGTCGCGCTGCTGGTGGGCTTCGCGGCGGCGATGGTGGTGACCGCGGGCTTCAGCCTCTTCATGGACGCCGTGGACCTGTTCAGCAAGGCGCAGTTGGAGGCGGAGCGGCCCAACACCGGGTTCATCTACGCCCCGGACTGGTTCTCCTTCGTGGTGGCGGTCCTCGCCGGGGCCGCGGGCACCCTCTCGCTGACCTCCGCCAAGTCCGGTGCCCTGGTCGGCGTCGCCATCTCGGTGACGACCGTCCCGGCCGCCGCGAACGCGGCCGTGGCGCTCGTCTACGGCGACACCGGCCAGGGCTGGCACTCGGCGGAGCAGCTCCTGCTCAACCTGTTCGGCATCGTCCTGGCCGGCACGCTGACGCTGTACGCCCAGAAGGCCCTCTGGGCGACCCAGCGCTCACGCCTGACGAAACCCGAAAGACCCTGACGGAACGTCAACCTCTCGGCGCAGGCCGGGGTACGTGCCCCCAGGGGCGCGGGGAACTGCGCGACCAGCCACAACGCACCCGCAGCCCGCGACGAGACAGAACCCCCACCCCGAACCCGGTGCCGAAAACTATCCCAACGCGGACTTCACGGCATCGGCCAGCCGCCCCGCAACAGACCGAGCCTGCTCGATATCCGCGGCCTCGACCATCACCCGCACCAGCGGCTCGGTCCCGGAGGGACGCAGCAGCACCCGCCCGGTGGAGCCCAGCTCCCGCTCCGCCTCGGTCACGGCGGCCGCCAGCTCCGCGGAGGTCTTCACCCGGGACTTGTCCACGTCCGGCACATTGATCAGCACCTGCGGCAGCCGCTCCATGACGGACGCGAGGTCCTTGAGCGTACGGCCGGTCTGCGCGACCCGCGCGGCCAGCATCAGCCCGGTGAGCGTGCCGTCGCCGGTGGTGGCGTGGTCCAGGATGATGACGTGGCCGGACTGCTCGCCGCCGAGGGCGTAGCCCTTGTCCTTCATCTCCTCCAGGACGTACCGGTCGCCGACCGCGGTCTGCACGAAGTGGATGCCCTCGCGCTCCATGGCGAGCTTGAAGCCCAGGTTGGACATGACGGTCGCGACGACGGTGTCGGAGCGCAGCGCGGAACGTTCCCTCAGCGCCAGCGCGAGCACCGCGAGGATCTGGTCGCCGTCCACCTCCTCGCCGGTGTGGTCCACGGCCAGGCAGCGGTCGGCGTCGCCGTCGTGGGCGATGCCGAGGTCGGCGCCGTGCTCGACGACGGCGGCCTTGAGCAGGTCGAGGTGGGTGGAGCCGCAGCCGTCGTTGATGTTGAGGCCGTCCGGCACGGCACCGATGGTGACGACCTCGGCGCCGGCCCGCGCGAACGCCTCGGGCGAGACCCGGTGGGCCGCGCCGTGCGCCTCGTCGAGGACGATCTTCAGGCCGTCCAGCCGGTTCGGCAGGACGCCGACGAGATGGGCGACGTACTGGTCGAGCCCCTCGTCGTAGTCCCGCACCCGGCCGACGCCGGCGCCGGTCGGACGGTCCCAGGGGGCGCCGGTGCGGTGCTCGGCGTAGACGGCCTCGATGCGGTCCTCCAGCTCGTCGGCGAGCTTGTGGCCGCCGCGGGCGAAGAACTTGATGCCGTTGTCGGGCATGGCGTTGTGGCTCGCGGACAGCATCACGCCGAGGTCGGCGCCGAGCGCGCCGGTGAGGTGGGCCACCGCGGGCGTCGGCAGCACGCCGACCCGCAGCACGTCCACGCCGGCGCTGGCGAGGCCGGCGACCACGGCGGCCTCCAGGAACTCCCCGGAGGCACGCGGGTCCCGTCCGACCACGGCGGTCGGCCGGTGTCCGGCGAACGTGCCCGCCTCGGCCAGTACGTGCGCCGCGGCGACGGAGAGACCGAGCGCCAGCTCGGCCGTCAGATCCGCGTTGGCGACACCGCGCACGCCGTCCGTGCCGAAGAGTCGTCCCACTTGTCCTCCCGAGGAAACGTCAATTCCGGAAGCGCTGCCGGTGCGGCCCACGCAGACGGCTTCCGTGTCCCGGGCCCGCGGTGCTGCGCGATGCCCGGCAATCCGATCACACAAGCCTTTGAACGTCTTGTGCCGTTATACGCCCAACGACGGGGATAAACGAACGCCCCGGCAGCACAGTGGCGTGCCGCCGGGGCGTTCGGAGTACAGCCGGCGAAGCTTAGCGCTTGCTGTACTGCGGAGCCTTGCGGGCCTTCTTCAGACCGGCCTTCTTCCGCTCGACCGCGCGGTCGTCGCGGCGCAGGAAGCCGGCCTTCTTCAGCGGGCCGCGGTTGTTGTCGACGTCGGCCTCGTTCAGGGCGCGGGCGACACCGAGACGGAGCGCACCGGCCTGACCGGAGACACCGCCACCCGCGATGCGGGCGATGACGTCGTAACGGTCCTCCAGCTCGAGCACCTTGAAGGGCTCGTTGACCTCCTGCTGGTGCACCTTGTTCGGGAAGTAGTCCTCGAGGGTGCGGCCGTTGATCTTCCACTTGCCGGTGCCCGGGACGATCCGGACACGGGCGATGGCGTTCTTGCGGCGGCCCAGGCCGGCGGCCGGCTGGGGCTCGCCGAAGCGGGAGGCCAGGGACTCCGAGGTGTACTCGCCCTCGACGGGCACCTCGGACTCGGTGGTGTAGCTGTCGATGTCAAGCTCTTCGAGCGGCTGCTCGGCAGTGGTCTCGGCCACGATTCTCCTCAGATTCTCTTCAGTCTTAGGGGGTGGCCGGACTTACTGCGCGACCTGGGTGATCTCGAACGGCTGCGGCTGCTGCGCGCCGTGCGGGTGCTGGTCACCCTTGTAGACCTTCAGCTTCGAGAGCATCTGACGGCCCAGGGAGTTCTTCGGGAGCATGCCCTTGACGGCCTTCTCGATGGCCTTCTCCGGGTTCTTGTCCAGCAGCTCGTCGTAGCGGACGGAGCGCAGACCGCCCGGGTAGCCGGAGTGGCGGTACGCCATCTTCTGGGTCCGCTTGTTGCCGGAGAGGTGCACCTTGTCGGCGTTGATGATGATGACGAAGTCACCAGCGTCGACGTGCGGCGCGTAGATCGGCTTGTGCTTGCCCCGCAGAAGGGTGGCGGCGGTCGACGCCAGACGGCCCAGGACGACGTCCTGGGCATCGATGACGTGCCACTGGCGGGTGACATCGCCGGGCTTGGGGCTGTACGTACGCACGGTTCGTAGCCTTCGCTTCTTCAGTGAATGGTCCTGACAAGGTCACCGAAGACGATCACGACAGCCCTGACCGCACAGCGGTGACGCAAACCGCGTGCTGGTCGCTGGTCATCGGCCCGGTGGACCGGTGTAAGGGCCCCTCACGTGAGAATGAGCAAGCCAATACACATAACGACTGTGCAGAATACCCGGGACGGCACAGCGGGGTCAAAACGGGGTCGCCGGTGTCCGCGCGGTCTCCCGTTCTCGTCCCGTACCTGGACCATACCCGCCGCCGGATTCCGCCGGACGCGCCTGCCGGGCGACCGCCACCGCCAGCACACACAGCGTGAACGCGTCCTTGAACGCCCGCCGCCGCGCCGGCTCCAGCCAGGGCAGGGCCAGCCCCGGCACCTGCGGGACCAGCGCCACCCAGAACCACGGCCCCCGGGCCACCGAACCGGCGTACGGCAGCCCGGCGAGCAGCAGCGGCAGCACGACCACGAGGTAGTGGTCGTACGACGGCCGGGAGACGAGGAACGCCGAGAGCATCAGGCCCGCGCCGGTCTCCGCGAACCGCAGCGGACCGGGGTCGGCCCGGCGCCAGCGGCGGTACGCGCACAGCACCCCGGCACCGGCCGCCACCACCGCGACCCCCTCGGCGAGGGGCCCGGGCACCCCCAGCCTCGGCAGCACGGCGGCCGGGGACGCCTCGTAGAGCCGTACGAATCCGTCGTCGCCGTGGAGCAGGAAGGGCAGGGTGCGGGTGAAGAAGCCGGCCGGGTCCGGCAGCAGCAGCGCCGCCCCGGCGGAGGCCAGCGCGGGCACCAGGACCGCCGCCGTCAGCGCCCGCCACCGCCCGGCGAACAGGAACAGCAGCACCATCGGCGCGAGCAGCGGCTTGAGCGCCACGGCCACGCCGATGACGGCTCCCGCCGCACCCCAGCGCCCGCGGCCGGCCAGCAGCAGGCACAGCGGCAGGGCCACCGCCGCTGTCACCGTCCAGTTGCCCAGGTGCACCAGGTGCCCGAAGGGGAGGAAGCCCACCGAGAGGCCGGTCAGCCCGAGGACGGCGAGACGGCTGCCGAGCGGCACGCGGTGCAGCAGCAGCGCGCAGGCCCAGCCCAGCGCCAGCAGGGCCGTCGCGGCGAACGGCACGGCCATCCGCAGCACGTCCTGCGGCAGCAGGGTCTGCGGCGCGGCGGCCAGGACCGCGCTCGGGAAGTAGAGGAAGTGCGGATCGTCGTACGGGGAACCCCCGGACAGCCAGGTCCGGGCGGCCCGCACGACGATCGCGTTGTCCATGCCGCCGTCCGGGGTCTCCCGCACCGTGCGGACCGCCGACGCCCCCAGCACCACCACGAGGACCGCCCACAGATGCAGACTCGCCGGTCGCACCAACCACCCGGAGATGCCGCTTTTGCCCGTTTGCATGAACGGAACGCTAGGGCGTCGACCGCCCCAAGACCCGCACCAGCACGCCACCGGCCCCGTCTAAGATGCGCCCCATGAGCTTTGGGCAGGGGGGACCTCAGTCGCAGTGGGATCCCTGGAAACCGAATTCCCAGCAGCCCTGGAACAGCGGTGGGGACCAGACCCCCGACTGGGCCGCGCTCGCCGAGGCCTCCGAGGCCCGCAACAAGCGGCGCCGGCTGCTGTTCATCGGCGGCGGCGCGCTGGCCACCGTGGCGGTCGCGGGTGCCGTGGCCGTGGCGGTGGTCTCGGCGAACGGGTCCAGTGAGGCGTCGGACAGCCCCTCCTCCCAGCTGCCCACGACCGCGGACATCCCCAGCGAGACGGCCACCGTGCCGTCCTTCGCCCCGACGAGCGCCCCTCCGCCGCTGGACCCCAAGGACTTCGTCGCCAGCAGCAAGAAGGACAAGGCCCCGCTCGCGCCGGACATCCTCTTCCCCGGCACCCAGCTGACCATGGGCGAGACGGTCTACAAGAAGGGCCCGACGGCCGACACCCGGACCTGCGGCTCCGCCGCCCAGGGCACACTCCCGAAGGTGCTCGCCGCGAACGACTGCACGCGCCTGATACGCGTCACCTACACCAAGGGCGACGTGGCCGTGACGGTCGGTGTGGCCGTCTTCGACACCGAGGCGCAGGCCGTCAAGGCCAAGGGCCAGGCCGACAAGAAGAGCATCGTGCGGTCCCTGTCCGGCGGTGGCGTCAAGTCCTTCTGCGAAGGCGCGGTCTGCCGCTCCACCACCAACTCCTACGGCCGCTACGCCTACTTCACCATCGCCGGTTTCACCAACGGCAAGGACGTGACCACGAAGGCCACGGAGGTGTTCCGGACCGGCGACGACCTGGCCGAGTTCACCTTCCGGCAGATCCGGCGGCGCGGCGAGGCCCAGGCATCGGCGGCGGCGGAGGGCTGAGCCGCCCGCCGCCCCGCGCCGGCCTCTTCCGGCCGCCGAAGCCGTTCAGCAGCAGCCGGCCGCCGGGAGGGACCGCCGGTTGCGCGCCTCCTTGTTGCGCGCCGCCAGCAGCTCGTCGGCCGGATAGCCGACCTCCTCCAGCGTCAGCCCGTGCGGCCGTACGACGTGGACGGCCGAGTCCCGGACCCCGGCGGCGAGCACCTTGGCGGGCCAGTCCGGCGGCCGGTGCCCGTCCCCCACGAACAGCAGCGCCCCGATCAGCGAGCGCACCATGTTGTGGCAGAAGGCGTCGGCCCGGACGGTCGCGGTGATGATCCCGTCGTCGCCGCGCACCAGGCTCAGCTCCTGCAGCGTCCGGATGGTCGTGGCCCCCTCCCGCTTCTTGCAGTAGGCGGCGAAGTCGTGCTCCCCGAGCAGTCCCCGGGCGGCCTCGTTCATGGCGTCGACGTCGAGGGCCCAGTCGTGCCACAGGACGTGATTGCGCAGCAGCGGGTCCACGCCGCCGGGGTTGTCGGTCACCCGGTAGGCGTAGCGCCGCCAGATCGCGGAGAACCGCGCGTTGAAGCCGCTCGGCGCCTCCCGCAGGGCCCACACCCGCACGTCCCTGGCCAGCCGCCCGGCGAGCCGCTTCAGCAGCTTCTCGTGGTGCTCGGCCCACACCTCCCGCGGCAGATCGACATGCGCGACCTGCCCCCGGGCGTGCACCCCGGCATCCGTACGCCCGGCGACGGTCAGCTCGTACGTGTCCCTGGACCGCGTGACGGTACGCAGCGCGTCCTCGATCTCGCCCTGCACGGTCCGCCGCCCGCCGGCCTGCTTGGCCCACCCGGAGAACTCGGTCCCGTCGTAGGAAAGGTCCAGCCGGACCCGTACGAACCCGGGCTGTACTTCGTCACTCACCCCTAGATCCTCTCGCAAACACGAAAGCGGGTCCGCCCCGCAGGGGGCGGACCCGCTCAGCGCAAGGCAGAGCCTCAGGCGTCCTTGGACTCCTCGGCCGGGGCCTCGGCGGCCTCGTCCTTGGTCTCCTCGGCCTTGGCCTCGGCGGCCTCGTCCTTCTTCAGGGCGTCTTCCTTGACCGCACGCTTGGTGGCGGCCTCGGCCTCACCCGTCGCCTGCTGCGCGACCGTCAGCGCCTCGACCAGCTCGATCACGGCCATGGGCGCGTTGTCGCCACGGCGGTTGCCGATCTTGGTGATGCGGGTGTAGCCACCCGGACGGTTCTCGTACCGCGGGCCGATCTCGGTGAAGAGCGTGTGGACGACGCTCTTGTCCGTGATGACCTGGAGCACCTGGCGGCGGTTGTGAAGGTCGCCCTTCTTCGCCTTGGTGACCAGACGCTCGGCGAACGGCCGCAGGCGGCGGGCCTTCGCCTCGGTGGTGGTGATGCGGCCGTGCTCGAACAGCGACTTCGCGAGGTTCGCGAGGAGCAGCTTCTCGTGCGCGGCGCTGCCGCCCAGACGGGCACCCTTGGTGGGCTTCGGCATTGTTCTTCTCCTGTGTGTCTGCCCCGGCCGTATCAGGTACCGGAGTCAGTATCCGAGCAGGCGGTCGCCTGTCGGAGACCCCGCGCCCCACAGGGGCGCGGGGAACTGCGCGACCAGCCACAGCGGGCCGGCAGCCAAAAGGGAACCGTCGGTCCCGAGCTCTCAGTACTGCTCGGTCTCGACGAACCCGGCGTCCGCGTCGTCCTCGGCACCGAAGGCGTCCGCGGCGGCGGTCGGGTCGAATCCGGGCGGGCTGTCCTTGAGGGCCAGGCCCATGCCGGCCAGCTTCGCCTTGACCTCGTCGATGGACTTCGCACCGAAGTTGCGGATGTCCAGGAGGTCCGCCTCGGAGCGGGCGACGAGCTCACCCACGGAGTGGATGCCCTCACGCTTGAGGCAGTTGTAGGAGCGGACCGTGAGCTCCAGCTCCTCGATCGGCAGCGCCAGGTCGGCGGCGAGGGCGGCGTCCGTCGGGGACGGACCCATGTCGATGCCCTCGGCGTCGATGTTCAGCTCGCGGGCCAGGCCGAACAGCTCGACCAGGGTCTTGCCGGCGGACGCCATGGCGTCGCGCGGGCGCATGGCCTGCTTGGTCTCGACGTCGACGATCAGCTTGTCGAAGTCGGTGCGCTGCTCGACACGGGTCGCCTCGACCTTGTAGGTGACCTTGAGCACCGGCGAGTAGATGGAGTCGACCGGGATACGGCCGATCTCCTGACCCACCTGCTTGTTCTGCACGGCGGAGACGTAGCCGCGACCGCGCTCGACGGTCAGCTCCATCTCCAGCTTGCCCTTGCCGTTGAGCGTGGCGAGGACGAGGTCCGGGTTGTGCACCTCGACACCGGCCGGGGGCGCGATGTCGGCGGCGGTGACCAGGCCCGGGCCCTGCTTGCGCAGGTACATCACGACCGGCTCGTCGTGCTCCGAGGAGACGACCAGCTGCTTGATGTTGAGGATCAGGTCGGTGACGTCCTCCTTGACGCCCGGCACGGTGGTGAACTCGTGCAGAACGCCGTCGATGCGGATGGACGTGACCGCCGCACCCGGGATCGAGGAGAGGAGCGTACGACGCAGGGAGTTGCCGAGGGTGTAGCCGAAGCCCGGCTCCAGCGGCTCGATCACGAACCGGGAGCGGAACTCGTCGACGACCTCTTCGGTCAACGAGGGACGCTGAGCGATCAGCATGTTGGTGATCCTTCAGTCAGGGGCGCCCGCTATATGACGCCCGACTCTGTACTGCAAGGGTACGGGCGGCACGACCCGAAGGAGCCGTACCGCCCGGAAAACCCTGACGAAGCGAGGTCAGACGCGACGACGCTTCGGCGGACGGCAGCCGTTGTGCGGGGTGGGCGTGACGTCCTGGATGGAACCGACCTCGAGGCCGGTGGCCTGCAGGGAGCGGATCGCGGTCTCACGACCGGAACCCGGGCCCTTGACGAACACGTCGACCTTGCGCATGCCGTGCTCCTGGGCGCGGCGGGCGGCCGACTCGGCGGCCATCTGCGCGGCGAACGGCGTGGACTTCCGGGAGCCCTTGAAGCCGACGTGGCCGGCGGAGGCCCAGGAGATCACGTTGCCGGACGGGTCCGTGATCGACACGATCGTGTTGTTGAACGTGCTCTTGATGTGCGCGTGGCCGTGAGCGACGTTCTTCTTTTCCTTGCGGCGCACCTTCTTGGCAGCGCCCTGACGTCCCTTGGGGGGCATGTCGTTCTCCTACGGGAGGTGGTCGGTCCTACAGCGAAGACCGCTGGACGGCGAGTCCGCTGCGGACTACTTCTTGCCCGGCTTCTTCTTGCCGGCGATGGCGCGACGCGGGCCCTTGCGGGTGCGGGCGTTGGTGCTGGTGCGCTGACCGCGGACGGGCAGACCGCGGCGGTGCCGCAGACCCTGGTAGGTGCCGATCTCGACCTTGCGGCGGATGTCGGCCTGGATCTCGCGACGGAGGTCACCCTCGGTCTTGATGTTGTTGTCGACGTACTCGCGGATCGCGACAAGCTGCTCTTCGGTCAGGTCCCGAACACGGGTGTTCGGGTCCACGCCGGTGGCAGCAAGCGTCTGCTGGGAGAGGGTCCGGCCGATGCCGAACACGTAGGTGAGGGCGATCTCCACGCGCTTTTCGCGCGGGATGTCAACACCGGAAACGCGTGCCATTCAATGGCTCCAGTTGATTGTCGGAGGTCTTCCGCAGAACCGGCTCCCGGCCGCCGTATCAGGTACGGAACGGGTCCCCGGCCTCCGAGCCGGGGGTGTCGGGCACCTGGGTACCCGGGTCCTGCGTATGAACATATTCAGCTCGCGTCGCGCGAAGTCCTGCGAATCGCGGAGGGAACGGTCGTGCGTCAGCCCTGGCGCTGCTTGTGGCGCGGGTTGTCGCAGATGACCATGACCCGGCCGTGACGGCGGATCACCCTGCACTTGTCGCAGATCTTCTTGACGCTCGGCTTGACCTTCATGGGATGTGAGGTTCTCCGGGTCAGTTGCCGGCGGCCCCGTGCACAGGGAGGGCACGGGGCGTGGGCAAGATCTACTTGTACCGGTAGACGATCCGGCCACGCGTCAGGTCGTACGGAGACAGCTCCACCACGACCCGGTCGTCAGGGAGGATGCGGATGTAGTGCATACGCATCTTGCCGCTGATGTGTGCCAGGACCTGGTGGCCGTTCTGGAGCTCGACCTTGAACATGGCGTTCGGCAGAGACTCGACGACAGTGCCCTCGATCTCGATGGCACCTTGCTTCTTGGCCACGCTTCGCCCTTCGAATCGACTACCTTGATCGACTCCGGTGCGCCGTTGAAGCGCATACAGGCATGCGGGTGCACAAGAGCCGACGAGTCAGTCTACGTCAGCGCAACCGAAAAGGCGAAACGAGGAAGTCTGCCCCACACCGGAGATCGTCATGCGACCGGGACCGTCCTCAGCCCAGCGGGTCGGGGGCCGCCGTGATGCCGAGTTCGGCGAGCTTGGCCTTGCCGCCGTCCGGGGCCGTCAGGACCAGCGGGCCCTGCTCCGTCAGGGCGACAGAGTGCTCCCAGTGGGAGGACCAGGTGCCGTCCGTGGTGACGACCGTCCAGTCGTCCTCCAGGACCTCCGTGCGCGGTGTGCCGAGCGACACCATGGGCTCGATGGCCAGGCAGAAGCCGGGGACCAGCTTCGGGCCCTTGCCACGGCGCCGGTCGACGTAGTTCAGCAGGTGGGGGTCCATGTGCATCTCGGTGCCGATGCCGTGGCCGCCGTAGTCCTCGATGATCCCGTACCGGCCGCCGCCCGGCTTCGGCTGGCGGCGGATGTACGTCTCGATGGCCCGGGAGACGTCCACGAGCCGGTTGCCCTGCTTCATGGCCGCGATACCGGCCCACATCGACTCCTCGGTCACCCGGGAGAGCTCGACCAGCTCCGGGGCGTGACCGGAGCCCACGAAGGCCGTGTAGGCGGCGTCGCCGTGCCAGCCGTCGATGATCGCGCCGCAGTCGATGGAGATGATGTCGCCGTCCTTGAGGACGACGTCGTCGGACGGGATGCCGTGGACGACGACCTCGTTCACGGACGTGCAGATGGTCGCCGGGAAACCGCCGTAGCCGAGGAAGTTCGGCTTGGCGTTGTGCTCCGCGAGCACCTTGCGGGCGACCTGGTCCAGGTCCTTGGTCGTGGCGCCGGGCACGGCGGCCTCACGCGTGGCCGCATGGATGGCGGCGACGACCAACCCCGCCTCACGCATCTTGGCGATCTGCTCGGGGTTCTTGATCTGCACCATGGGGGCTGCGGCCTTTCTGGACCGGAAGAAGGACGGACGCCATCAACGATACGGGCCCGGGTGGACGCCGAGGCACCCGGCGAACGCCGGGCCGTGCGGCCCACCCGCACACCACAGCCGCGGCCCCTGGAGGGACCGCGGCTGCAGCCAAGCGAAGGAACTACTTGTCGCGCTTCAGCGCCTCCAGCGCACGCCCGGTGACCTCGTCCACCGCGCCCATCGCCGAGATGGTGACGACCAGGCCCTGCGCCTTGTAGTAGTCGATGATCGGCTCGGTCTGCGTGTGGTAGACCTCCAGCCGCTTGCGGACGGTCTCCTCGGAGTCGTCGTCACGCTGGTACAGCTCGCCGCCGCAGACGTCGCAGACGCCCTCCTTGGCCGGCGGCGTGTACGTCACGTGGAAGACGTGCGCCGAGTTGTTGCGGCAGACCCGCCGTCCGGCGATCCGCTTGACGACCTCGTCCTCCGGCGCCTCCAGGTCCAGCACCGCGTCGAGCTTCATGTTCTCGGTCTCGAGCAGCTCGTCCAGCGCCTCCGCCTGGGAGACGTTGCGCGGGAAGCCGTCCAGCAGGAAGCCGCCCTCGGCGTCGGGCTGCTCCATGCGGTCCTTCGCCATGGCGATCGTGACCTCGTCCGGCACCAGGTTGCCGGCGTCCATGTAGGACTTCGCGAGCTTGCCCAGCTCCGTCTGCTGGCTGATGTTGGCGCGGAACAGGTCGCCCGTGGAGATGTGCGGGATGTGCAGCGTCTCGGCGAGGCGGGTGGCCTGCGTTCCCTTACCGGCACCCGGCGGGCCGACGAGGACGATTCGCATCAGCGGAGGAACCCTTCGTAATTGCGCTGCTGGAGCTGGCTCTCGATCTGCTTCACCGTCTCGAGACCGACACCCACGATGATCAGGATGCTGGTACCACCGAACGGGAAGTTCTGGTTTGCCCCGAAACCAACCAACGCCATCGTCGGTACGAGAGCGATCAGACCCAGATACAGCGAACCCGGCCAGGTGATCCGGTTGAGTACGTAGCTCAGATACTCAGCGGTCGGTCGGCCAGCCCGGATGCCCGGGATGAAGCCACCATACTTCTTCATGTTGTCGGCGACTTCCTCGGGGTTGAAGGAGATCGCCACATAGAAGAACGCGAAGAAGACGATGAGAAGGAAGTACAGACTGACGTAGATCGGGTGGTCGCCCTTGACCAGGTGCGCTTCGATCCACGTCTTCCAGCCGGAGGTCCCGCTGGAGAACTGCGCGATCAGTGCCGGGATGTACAGCAGCGACGAGGCGAAGATGACGGGAATCACACCCGCCTGGTTCACCTTGAGCGGGATGTACGTGGACGTTCCGCCGTAGGAACGGCGGCCGATCATGCGCTTGGCGTACTGCACGGGGATGCGGCGCTGGGCCTGCTCCACGAAGACCACCAGGCCGACCATGACCAGGCCGACGGCGATGACGGTGCCGAACTCGATCCAGCCGCCCGCGAGGTCGCCCTGCGTCTTGATGGCCCACAGAGCGGACGGGAAGGTCGCGGCGATCGAGATGAACATCAGGATCGACATGCCGTTGCCGATGCCGCGGTCGGTGATCAGCTCACCGAGCCACATGACCACGGCCGTACCGGCGGTCATGCAGATCACCATGACGACGGTGGTGAAGATCGCGCGGTCCGGGACGATCTGGCCGGCGACCGTGCAGCCGGAGAACAGCGCGCCGCTGCGGGCCGTGGCCACCAGGCCGGTGCCCTGGAGGATGGCGAGCGCGATGGTCAGGTAGCGGGTGTACTGCGTGATCTTCGCAGTGCCCGCCTGGCCTTCCTTCTTCAGGGCCTCCAGGCGCGGGATCACCACGGTGAGCAGCTGGAGAATGATGCTCGCCGTGATGTACGGCATGATGCCGAGCGCGAAGACCGTGATCTGCAGCAGCGCCCCACCGCTGAACATGTTGACCAGACCGAAGAGGCCCTGGTTGCCGGACGCCTGGTCGACACATTCCTGGACGTTCTTGTAGTCGACGCCCGGGATCGGGATGTGGGTACCGACCCGGTAGACCACGATGATGCCGAGCGTGAAGAGCAGCTTCTTGCGCAGGTCGGGCGTCTTGAACGCCCGGGCGAACGCGGTGAGCACGGTGCCTCCTGCGACCCCCGCGCAACTGCGTCAAGGGTGACGGTCTTGAGGTTCGACTGACGACTTAATAGCTAACGGTCAACTGCCGCTAAGGGTGCCCCATGTGTGACACCCGTGAAAGAGGACAGTGCAGGCCACCTTACCGGCGAGAGCACTTCCCTTGGAACGACCAACCGGGGATACCCCATTTGTGGAGTATCCCCGGTCGGGTCGCTCAGGTCATCGAGACGCCTGAAGGGGTCAGACGAGCTCGGTGACGGTACCGCCGGCGGCGGTGATCTTCTCCTTGGCGGAGCCGGAGACGGCGTCGACCGTCACCTGCAGCGCCACGGAGACCTCGCCCTGGCCCAGGACCTTGACGAGGCTGTTCTTGCGAACGGCACCCTTGGCCACGAGGCCCTCGACGGTGACCTCGCCACCCTCGGGGTACAGCGCGGCCAGCTTGTCGAGGTTCACGACCTGGTACTCGGTCTTGAACGGGTTCTTGAAGCCCTTCAGCTTCGGGAGGCGCATGTGCAGCGGCATCTGGCCGCCCTCGAAGCGCTCCGGAACCTGGTAGCGGGCCTTCGTGCCCTTGGTACCACGACCGGCCGTCTTACCCTTCGACGCCTCACCACGACCGACACGGGTCTTGGCGGTCTTGGCGCCCGGGGCGGGACGGAGGTTGTGGATCTTGAGCGGGTTCTGCTCCGCCATGATCAGTCGACCTCCTCGACCGTCACGAGGTGGCGGACGGTGTGCACCATGCCGCGGAACTCGGGACGGTCCTCCTTGACGACCACGTCGTTGACCTTCTTCAGGCCAAGCGAACGCAGGGTGTCACGGTGGTTCTGCTTGCTGCCGATGTAGGACTTGACCTGCGTGATCTTGAGCTGCGCCATGATCACACACCCGCCCCGGCACGCGCACGCAGCAGAGCCGCGGGGGCGACGTCCTCCAGCGGCAGACCGCGGCGGGCCGCGATCTCCTCGGGACGCTGCAGACCCTTCAGGGCCTCCACGGTCGCGTGCACGATGTTGATCGCGTTGTCGGAGCCGAGCGACTTCGACAGCACGTCGTGGATACCGGCGCACTCGAGCACGGCACGCACCGGACCACCGGCGATAACACCGGTACCGGGCGACGCGGGCTTGAGCAGCACGACGCCGGCAGCCTTCTCACCCTGGATCGGGTGCGGGATGGTGCCCTGGATCCGGGGGACCTTGAAGAAGTGCTTCTTGGCCTCCTCAACGCCCTTGGCGATGGCGGCCGGCACCTCCTTGGCCTTGCCGTATCCGACACCCACGGTGCCGTCACCGTCGCCCACCACGACCAGCGCGGTGAAGCTGAAGCGACGACCACCCTTCACAACCTTGGCGACGCGGTTGATCGCGACGACGCGCTCAACGTAAGCGGTCTTCTCGGCGGCAGCTGCGCCGCCGTCACGGCCCTTCCGGTCCCGCCGCTCGCCGCCACCGGCACCGCTGCCGCGGCGCTGGGGTCCAGCCATTGGAATTACCTCTCTCTGTTTCCGCTAGCTACGGAACCGGCTCAGAACTTCAGGCCGGCTTCGCGGGCGGCGTCCGCCAGGGCGGCGATGCGCCCGGCGTACTGGTTGCCACCACGGTCGAACACGACGGCCTCGACACCGGCGGCCTTGGCACGCTCGGCGACCAGGGCACCGACCTGCTTGGCCTGCGCGGACTTGTCGCCCTCGCCGCCGCGGATCGAGGTGTCCAGGGTGGACGCCGACGCCAGGGTGTGGCCCTTGAGGTCGTCGATCACCTGCGCCACGATGTGGCGGTTGGAGCGGGTCACGACCAGACGGGGACGCTCCGCCGTACCGGCCACCTTCTTGCGGATCCGGATGTGACGGCGCTTGATCGCGGCGCGCTTGTAGGCGTCGCCCTTGAGGATCTTCTGCCCGTATGCCATGGCTTACTTACCCGCCTTTCCGACCTTGCGGCGGATGACTTCGCCCTCGTACTTGACGCCCTTGGCCTTGTACGGGTCGGGCTTGCGCAGCTTGCGGATGTTGGCCGCAACCTCGCCGACCTTCTGCTTGTCGATGCCCTCGACCGAGAAACGGGTCGGGGACTCCACCTTGAAGGTGATGCCCTCGGGGGCCTCGACCAGGATCGGGTGGCTGTAACCGAGGGAGAACTCCAGGTTCGAACCCTTGGCGAGCACGCGGTAACCGACACCGCTGATCTCGAGCTTCTTCACGTAACCCTGGGTCACGCCGGTGATCATGTTCGCCACCAGCGTGCGGGACAGGCCGTGCAGGGCCTTGCTCTGACGCTCGTCGTTGGGGCGGGTGACGTTCAGAACGCCGTCCTCACCCTTGGCGATCTCGATCGGCGCCACGACGGTGTGGGTCAGCGTGCCCTTGGGGCCCTTGACCGAGACCGTACGGCCGTCGATGGTGACGTCCACGCCGGCGGGAACCGCGATGGGGAGCTTGCCGATGCGCGACATAGCTGTTTCCTCCGTTCCCTTCCGCTACCAGACGTAGGCGAGGACTTCCCCACCCACGCCCTTCTTGCCGGCCTGCTTGTCGGTGAGGAGCCCGTGCGACGTGGAGATGATCGCCACGCCGAGGCCGCCCAGCACCTTCGGCAGGTTGGTGGACTTCGCGTACACCCGGAGACCGGGCTTGGAGATCCGCTTGATGCCCGCGATGGAGCGCTCACGGTTCGGGCCGAACTTCAGCTCGAGGACGAGGTTCTTGCCGACCTCGGCGTCCTCGACACGCCAGCCCGTGATGAAGCCCTCCTGCTGGAGGATCTCCGCGATGTGCGACTTGATCTTCGAGTGCGGCATCGCCACGGAGTCGTGGTACGCCGAGTTCGCGTTCCGCAGACGCGTAAGCATGTCTGCGATCGGATCAGTCATGGTCATGAATTGGCCTTCGGCCTCTCTCGCCGGGGTTTCCTGGTGCGCCATCCCTCTCCCCGATCCGAGACGGGACGGGTGCGGCGCGGTGGACCTACGGCGTAGTAAGTCGTACGGGCGCGGCAGACGCCCAACCCCACAAGCCTAAGGCATGGGGGGCCGGGCCCCTGCCGACCCAGTTGCTTACCGAGAGCCCTGGGAGTCCGGAACTACCCGGATTACCAGGAGCTCTTGGTCACGCCCGGCAGCTCGCCGCGGTGAGCCATCTCACGAAGGCACACGCGGCACAGGCCGAACTTGCGGTACACGGAGTGGGGACGGCCGCAGCGCTGGCAGCGCGTGTAGCCACGCACGCCGAACTTGGGCTTGCGAGCAGCCTTCGCGATGAGAGCCTTCTTCGCCATCTCGCTCACGCCTCCTTGAACGGGAAGCCGAGGTGACGGAGAAGGGCACGGCCCTCTTCGTCGTTGGTCGCCGTGGTGACCACGGTGATGTCCATACCCCGGACACGGTCGATCTTGTCCTGGTCGATCTCGTGGAACATGACCTGCTCCGTGAGACCGAAGGTGTAGTTGCCACGGCCGTCGAACTGCTTGGGGGACAGGCCGCGGAAGTCGCGGATGCGCGGAAGCGCGAGCGACAGGGTGCGGTCCAGGAACTCCCACATGCGGTCGCCACGGAGCGTGACGTGGGCACCGATCGGCTGACCCTCACGCAGCTTGAACTGCGCGATGGACTTGCGGGCCTTGGTGACGGCCGGCTTCTGACCGGTGATCGTGGTGAGGTCGCGGATGGCGCCCTCGATCAGCTTGGAGTCGCGGGCGGCGTCGCCCACACCCATGTTGACCACGATCTTGACGAGGCCGGGAACCTGCATGACGTTCTCGTAGGAGAACTCCTCACGCAGCTTGCCCGCGATCTCCTCGCGGTACTTCGTCTTCAGACGCGGAGTGGTGGTGGTAGCCATCAGATGTCCTCACCCGTCCGCTTGGCAACGCGGATCTTGTTGCCTTCGTCGTCGAAGCGGTAACCGACGCGGGTCACGACCTTCTTGCCGTCCTTCTCCACGACGAGCTGAACGTTGCTCACGTGAATGGGGGCCTCGGTGGTGACGATGCCGCCGGCCTGCGAACCGCGAGCGGTCGGCCCGGCCTTGGTGTGCTTCTTGACCCGGTTGACACCCTCGACCAGGACACGCTCCTCGCGCGGGTAAGCGGCAATGACCTTGCCCTGCTTGCCCTTGTCCTTGCCGGTGATGACCTGGACCAGGTCGCCCTTCTTGATCTTCATGCTCACAGCACCTCCGGCGCGAGGGAGATGATCTTCATGAACTTCTTCTCGCGCAGCTCACGGCCCACGGGGCCGAAGATACGGGTGCCGCGAGGGTCGCCGTCGTTCTTCAGAATGACGGCGGCGTTCTCGTCGAAGCGGATGTACGAGCCGTCCGGACGGCGGCGCTCCTTGACGGTGCGAACGATGACCGCCTTGACGACGTCACCCTTCTTCACGTTGCCACCGGGGATCGCGTCCTTGACGGTGGCGACGATGACGTCACCGATACCCGCGTAGCGGCGACCGGAGCCACCGAGCACACGGATGCAGAGGATCTCCTTCGCACCCGTGTTGTCGGCGACACGCAGCCGCGACTCCTGCTGGATCACGTCTATCTCCTGATCGTCTGCCGGTTCCCCGGGGGCCGTTCAGTGAACGGCCCCCGGAGCCTGGCGGAACTGACCTGCGGGTTTGCCCGCAGGAATTACTTGGCCTTCTCGAGGATCTCGACGACGCGCCAGCGCTTCGTCGCGGACAGCGGCCGGGTCTCCATGAGGAGGACGCGGTCGCCGACGCCCGCGGCGTTCTGCTCGTCGTGTGCCTTGAGCTTGTTCGTACGGCGGATGACCTTGCCGTACAGAGCGTGCTTGACGCGGTCCTCAACGGCGACGACGACGGTCTTGTCCATCTTGTCGCTGACGACAAGGCCCTCGCGGGTCTTGCGGAAGCCGCGCGCTTCGGTGTTCTCAGTCACGTTGTTCTCGCTCATCAGGCGTTCTCCACCGTCTCGATGCCGAGCTCACGCTCACGCATGAGGGTGTAGATCCGGGCGATGTCCTTGCGGACCGCCTTGAGACGGCCGTGGTTCTCGAGCTGGCCGGTCGCCGCCTGGAAGCGGAGGTTGAACAGCTCTTCCTTGGCCTCGCGGAGCTTCGCCAGAAGCTCCTCGTTGCCCAGCTCGCGCAGCTCGGACGCCTTGGTACCGGCCGACATCACGCTTCACCTGCCTCGCGCTTGACGATCCGGCACTTCATCGGCAGCTTGTGGGCCGCACGGGTCAGCGCCTCACGGGCGATCTTCTCGTTGGGGTACGACAGCTCGAACATCACGCGTCCGGGCTTGACGTTCGCGATCCACCACTCCGGAGAACCCTTACCGGAACCCATGCGGGTCTCGGCCGGCTTCTTGGTGAGCGGACGGTCCGGGTAGATGTTGATCCAGACCTTGCCGCCACGCTTGATGTGACGGGTCATCGCGATACGAGCCGCCTCGATCTGGCGGTTCGTCACGTAGGCCGGGGTCAGCGCCTGGATGCCGTACTCGCCGAACGCAACCTGCGTTCCACCCTTGGACATACCGTTGCGCTTCGGGTGGTGCTGCTTGCGGTGCTTGACCCTACGGGGGATCAGCATTTCGGTCAGGCCTCCGTTCCGGTGCTCTCAGCCGGAGCGGCAGCCGCCGGAGCCTCGGCCTTGGGGGCCTCGGCAGCCGGAGCCGACTGCTGCTGCGGCTTGCGCCCGCGACGCTCGCCACCGCGGCCACGGGCCGGGCGGTCGCTGCCACCACGGGCCGGGCGGTTGCCCGCACGGGCGGCGGCGTTCTCGGCGCGGACCTCGGCGATGTTCTTGACGTCGCCCTTGTAGATCCAGACCTTCACACCGATGCGGCCGAAGGTCGTCTTGGCCTCGAAGAAGCCGTAGTCCACGTTCGCGCGGAGCGTGTGCAGGGGCACACGGCCCTCGCGGTAGAACTCCGAGCGGGACATCTCGGCGCCGCCGAGGCGGCCACCGCACTGGATCTTGATGCCCTTGGCGCCCGCCTTCATCGCCGACTGCATGCTCTTGCGCATGGCGCGGCGGAAGGAGACGCGGGAGGAGAGCTGCTCGGCGACGGCCTGGGCCACGAGCTGAGCGTCGGTCTCGGGGTTCTTGACCTCGAGGATGTTCAGCTGGACCTGCTTGCCCGTGAGCTTCTCGAGGTCGCCGCGGATGCGGTCGGCCTCGGCGCCACGGCGGCCGATGACGATGCCCGGACGGGCCGTGTGGATGTCCACGCGGACGCGGTCACGGGTGCGCTCGATCTCGACCTTGGAGATGCCGGCGCGCTCCATGCCGGACGTCATCATCCGACGGATGGCGACGTCTTCCTTGACGTAGTCCTTGTACAGCTTGTCGGCGTACCAACGCGACTTGAAGTCGGTCGTGACACCGAGCCGGAACCCGTGCGGGTTTACCTTCTGGCCCATTACCGGGTTCCTTCCTTGCTGCTGACGACCACGGTGATGTGGCTGGTCCGCTTGCGGATCCGGTAGGCGCGGCCCTGGGCGCGCGGACGGAACCGCTTCAGGGTCGGGCCCTCGTCGACGTAGGCCTCGGAGATGTAGAGGCTGTCGACATCGGTGTGGTCGTAGTTGTGCGCGGCGTTGGCGATGGCGCTGTCCAGCACCTTGCCGACCGGCACGCTCGCGGCCTGCGGGGCGAAACGCAGGACCGCCTGAGCCTCCGTGGCGTCCATGCCACGGATGAGGTCCACCACGCGGCGGGCCTTCATGGGCGTGACGCGGATGTACCGCGCCTGGGCCCTGGCTTCCATGGTTGTCCCTTCGGTGTTTGTCATGGTCATTCCACCCCGCTGACTAGCGGCGCTTCGACTTCCGGTCTTCCTTGACGTGGCCCCGGAAGGTGCGGGTCGGCGAGAACTCGCCGAGCTTGTGGCCGACCATGGACTCGGTGACAAACACCGGGATGTGGGTCTTGCCGTTGTGCACCGCGATCGTGTGGCCCAGCATCGCCGGGACGATCATCGAGCGACGGGACCAGGTCTTGATGACGTTCTTGGTACCGGCTTCGTTCTGCGCGTCCACCTTCTTGATCAGGTGGTCGTCGACGAAGGGTCCCTTCTTCAAGCTACGAGGCATCTCAACCCGTCCTTAGCGCTTCTTGTTCGTCTTGCGGCGGCGGACGATGTACTTGTTCGACGCCTTCTTGGGCGAACGAGTACGGCCTTCCTTCTTGCCCCACGGAGACACGGGGTGACGACCACCGGAGGTCCGGCCCTCACCACCACCGTGCGGGTGGTCAACCGGGTTCATGACCACACCACGGACGGTCGGGCGAACGCCCAGCCACCGCTTGCGGCCCGCCTTGCCCCAGTTGATGTTGCTCTGCTCGGCGTTGCCGACCTCGCCGACGGTGGCGCGGCAGCGGACGTCGACCAGGCGGATCTCACCGGACGGCATGCGCAGGTGGGCGTAGGCGCCCTCCTTCGCGAGCAGCTGCACGGAGGCACCGGCGGAGCGGGCGAACTTGGCACCGCCACCGGGACGGAGCTCGATCGCGTGGATCGTGGTACCGACCGGGATGTTGCGGAGGGCCAGGTTGTTGCCCGGCTTGATGTCGGCCCCGGGACCGTTCTCGACGCGGTCGCCCTGGTTCAGGCCACGCGGCGCGAGGATGTAGCGCTTCTCGCCGTCCGCGTAGTGCAGGAGCGCGATGCGCGCGGTGCGGTTGGGGTCGTACTCGATGTGCGCGACCTTCGCCGGCACGCCGTCCTTGTCGTGACGACGGAAGTCGATCACGCGGTAGGCGCGCTTGTGTCCGCCACCCTGGTGGCGAACGGTCACACGACCGGCGTTGTTACGGCCGCCCTTGCTGTGCAGCGGGCGAACCAGCGACTTCTCCGGCGTGGACCGCGTGACCTCGACGAAGTCGGCGACGCTGGCGCCACGACGGCCAGGAGTCGTCGGCTTGTACTTGCGGATACCCATTTCTCAGTCCTCGTCCGATATCGGACGATCCGGACCTCCGTCAGGAGGTCGGACCGCCGAAGATGTCGATACGGTCGCCCTCGGCGAGGGTCACGATCGCGCGCTTGGTCGCGGAACGCTGGCCGAAGCCGGTGCGGGTCCGCTTGCGCTTGCCCTGGCGGTTGATCGTGTTGACCCCGGTGACCTTGACCGAGAAGACCGACTGCACGGCCTCCTTGATCTGGGTCTTGTTGGCACGCGGGTCGACGATGAACGTGTACTTGTTCTCGTCGAGGAGCGCGTAGCTCTTCTCGGACACGACCGGCTTCAGCAGCACGTCACGGGGGTCCGTGTACGCCTTGCTGGCCGGGGTGACGACGGTGTTCTTGCCCTCGGCGGCCTGGCGGCGGGCCTTGGCCACGCGCGCGGCCTTGGCGGCCTTGGCGGCCTTCGAGGCGATGGAGGGGTGACGGATAGCCATCAGGCCTCGCTCCCTTCGTTGTCGTTGGCCTTCGGGCCGGCGACGAAGGACTCGAAAGCGGCCTTGGTGAAGACCACGTCGTCCGAGACGAGAACGTCGTACGTGTTCAGCTGGCCCGGCTCCAGGATGTGGACCTGGGGCAGGTTGCGGGCGGACAGCCACGCGGCCTCGTCCGAGCGGTCGGCGACGAGCAGCAGGTTCTTGCGCTCGCTGATCTTGCCGAACAGGCTCTTGGCGGCCTTGGTGGAGGGGGTCTCGCCCTCGATCACGCCGGAGACGACGTGGATGCGGTTGTGGCGCGCCCGGTCGGTGAGGGCGTGACGCAGAGCGGCAGCCTTCATCTTCTTGGGGGTGCGCTGCGAGTAGTCGCGCGGCACGGGACCGTGCACGACGCCACCGCCGGCGAACTGCGGCGCGCGGGTCGAACCCTGGCGCGCGCGGCCGGTGCCCTTCTGGCGGTACGGCTTCTTGCCGCCACCACGGACCTCACCGCGGGTCTTGGTCTTGTGCGTGCCCTGGCGGGCAGCGGCCAGCTGCGCGACGACGACCTGGTGGATCAGCGGGATGCTGACCTTCTCAACGCCGAAGATCTCCGCGGGGAGCTCGACGGTACCGGCCTTGTCGCCCGCCGGCGAAAGGATGTCAACAGTGCTCATCGGTTACCTCAGGCCCCCTTGGCCGCGGTGCGGACCAGGACGAGGCCGCCGTTCGGACCGGGAACCGCGCCCTTGATGAGCAGCAGACCCTTCTCCGCGTCAACGGCGTGGACGGTCAGGTTCTGGGTGGTGACCCGCTCGTTGCCCATGCGACCCGCCATGCGCAGGCCCTTGAACACGCGGCCCGGGGTGGCGCAGCCACCGATGGAACCCGGCGAGCGGTGCTTGCGCTGGGTGCCGTGACCGGCGCCGAGGCCACCGAAGTTGTGGCGCTTCATGACACCGGCGAAGCCCTTGCCCTTGCTCTTGCCGGTGACGTCGACCTTCACGCCGGCCTCGAACACCTCGGCGGTGACTTCCTGGCCGAGGGTGTACTCGCTGGCGTCCGACGTGCGGATCTCAACGAGGTGGCGACGGGGGGTGACGTCGGCCTTCGCGAAGTGGCCCTTGAGGGGCTTGTTCACCTTGCGCGGGTCGATCTCGCCGAAGGCGATCTGGACGGACTCGTAGCCGTCGACGTCGTTCGTACGGACCTGGGTGACGACGTTGGGCCCGGCCTTGACGACGGTGACCGGAACAACACGGTTGTTCTCGTCCCACACCTGCGTCATACCGAGCTTCTCGCCCAGGATGCCCTTGATCTGCTTAGCCATTCTCAGCCCACCAGCCTCAGAGCTTGATCTCGATGTCGACACCGGCCGGCAGGTCGAGTCGCATCAGAGAGTCAACGGTCTTGGGGGTCGGGTCGAGGATGTCGATCAGGCGCTTGTGCGTGCGCATCTCGAAGTGCTCGCGCGAGTCCTTGTACTTGTGCGGCGACTTGATGACGCAGTACACGTTCTTCTCAGTGGGCAGCGGCACCGGGCCCGCGACCGACGCACCAGTGCGGGTCACCGTCTCGACGATCTTCTTCGCCGAGGAGTCGATGACCTCGTGGTCGTAGGCCTTGAGCCGGATGCGGATCTTCTGTCCCGCCATGGCTACTTCGTAGTCCTGTCTCTCGTAAACGCTCTGGAACCCGGCGTTCCGGCCTTCCCCTCCGACCCACGCGGTCGGGCGTGTCGCACTCCCGCTGACACAGATGTCCTGCTCCAGGACTTCCCTGCTGGGGGAGCGCGGGCCCTTCCGGAACCGCAGGCCGGGGGCGAGAGGCCCACCGGGCGCCTGGCCGGTACCCCGCTGACGCTTCCCGGAAGATTCCCGTACGTCCGCCCCTGATCAGGGACGACGAGTACTGTGGGACTCGCTTCCGGTCCCCCCGGCGGGAGGCGCGCAGCATCGGCACTCGACCGAGCAACCCCGCTAGTCTGCCACACGAGACACGACACTGGCCAATCGAGCCGGAGAGAATACCCCGGGGGTGACGTAGATCAAACCCGGGCCACGCGCTCTCCCGCACCAAGCGCGATCAGCCCGCCGCGGACGTCCTCGGCGGAACGAGGAGAAGCACCCGGCACCGGGTGCCGGTGAGTCCGTCGAGGAGGCTGGGGCCCTCCGTCGATCACGCAGGGTCACGACACCTCACCGACCACCGTACGTGGCAGGTCGGTCACTCGAAAGGGTTGCGGGACGTCATTGACCGCCTGTCAGAGCCGGAACACTCCCCGCCAGGTCCATCCGGCGCCGAGCACCGCGTCCCGCAGCGGGTCGGTCATCTCCCGGGTGTCGAAACGGAACGCCTCGACCTGGTGCTCGCGGCCGTCCGGCCCCTGCTGCTTCTCCCACTGCCGGAACACCGCGGGCGCGTGTCCGCGTCCATACTGACCCTCGGCGTTGCCGCCGGAGCGGTTCTCCCACCGCTCGTCGAGGAAGCGCACCTCGTGCTTGTCCGGCACCAGCCGCATCCGGGTCCGGAGCCGGACGCCGACCCGCCGGATGTGGCACTCCGCCACCAGGTCGGCCTTCTCGTCCGGAAGCGCGTTGCGCACCCGGTAGGGCGCGTCCGTGTCGTTGAGCGCGAGCAACGCCGTCCGGACGTCCTCGGCCGGACGCGGCCCGGCAGCGCTGTCGGGCCGCCTGGTGCCGGTCAGTTTGTCGAAAAGCCCCATGAACAACCGCCTGTGAGTGTCGGATGACGTGACGCGACCTGAAGGCCCGCGACGCGTTAGGACGACGCGCCGCCCGGCCGGATACTCCCGAGGAACTCCTGGAACTCCGGTACGACCTCCGGGAACTGCCCCTCGGTGGAGGTCAGCACGGCCCGGATCACGGCGCGTCGGTGGGGGTCCCGCACGTCCGCCATGGCCAGCAGCACCTGTGACTGGACGAGAGCGCGGCACATGCCCCCGACCGTCGCCGAGAACGTCAGCTTCTGGACCACCCCGGGTGCGTCCTCGGAGCCGACCTCGCGCCGGTCGGCCACCACGACCGAGTCCGCGACGCTCCGTAGATGCTGAACAGCCCGGTCGGCGAGGGCCTCTAGCGGCGCCTCGTCCGATGCCACCTCGCCGTCGAGGGTGATGTTGGCGGCGAAGCCGGCGTCCGGCCGCGGATGCACCGCCGCGAAGGCGACGTCCGCCGCCACGGCCTCTTCCTGCCGGGCGGCAGGAAGCCAGCCCTCCGGCAGCCGGAACTCGATGGGGATCGGCAGTGACGTAGGCATGAAGGGGCCCCTTTCCAGAGAAAGTAGATCAGAACAGACTGGTGATGCCGTCCTTGACGTACCCGAAGCCGTCGCCGACGCTGTCGACAGCGTCGCCCACGACGTCCACCGCATCGCCGAGAGTCTCGCCCACCTTGTGCGGGTCAACGGTGATCTCGACCCCCACCGCGCCCCCCAGGATGGGTGAGGCACCGGCCTTGCCGCCGAGGTGGAACTTGCCGTCGTCGTCCTTCTTGTAGCCCCACCATGCTTCCGCGCCCGGTCCTGCCCATCCCTCGGCGGTGCCGCCGATGCCGATGCCGGCGATCTCGACACCCCCGGCGACGCTGCCCTTGGCCCCGGCGAACGCCTTGGCGCCGACGGTGACCTCCTCCTTGGTCACCTTGGCGTTGACCCCGGCCTCGGCGCCGGCGAAACCTTCGGTGCGTCCGTAGACGCCGGCGTACGGCCCGTACTCGGCCCGGCCCTCGACCAGTCCCCGCAGCCCGGCGGACGCCTCGGCCTTGCCCACGACGCCCTTCTCGTTGAATCCGTAGTTGGCGGTGGCCCTGGCGCCGCCGTAGCCGTCGGCGATCCCGGACAGTTTCCAGCCGCCGTTCGTCAACGTCCCCTCGGCGGTGGCGTGGAACAGGTCGGCGTACGCCTTGACCGAGCCTTCCTTGCCGTACTTGGGATCGGTGGTCACGGTGAAGCCGGCGTCGGGACCAGTGGCCGAGGTCTTGCCTTCCGATACCCACCCGTCAGTCTTGGTACGGGCCTCCTTGGCCGGTGCAGCGGCCTCGGCCTCGTACTTCTCGATGTCTCCCTGGGCCCGACCGTTGAAGCCATTGAAGGTACCGTCACTGATGTCGGAGTCGATCACCACCGCGTTAAGAGCGGTCTGGACGCCGATGTCGGCGTCCCCCACGTCCTTCACAAGCTGGTTGATACGCGCCTGCCACGACGCAACGGCCGCGCGCACGGCCTGTTGGTAGTCGGGGTCATGGTGTAGGGCGGTGCGCTCGCCCTCGCTGAGCTTCGTGGTGTCGTAGGAGACCAAGCCCTGGTCTGAGACCGCCATGCCGGCGTCGACGGCGTCCGAGCGGGCAGACTGCAACTTGCTGCGCAGGTCCGTGAACTGCGTGTGTGCGTCACGCAGGAGCGAGGCGACCGCCCTTGCCTCAGTCTGGGCCTTCTGGAATTCCTTGAGCGTGGTCTCGAAACGACGGTTGGCCGTGTCGGCGCTCAAACCCATCCAGCTACTGCCCAAGGAAATGCCATACACATCCCGGCGATAGGCCTTCTCCTGCTTGGCGAATTCACCCGCCATGCCATCCCAGCGGCTTGCGGCGGTGGTGAGCGCGGCAAGGTCCGTGGTCATGATCTCGTGATAGGTGGGCATCTGGGCTCCCCCCTCCTCCCGGCCGGTCAGTACCGGTCCAGCGAGGAGGCCTGACGGACTCCTGCTCCTACCGCGAGGTCGGTGTTTTGCAGCACCGTGTTGGCACTGCGCAGCGCGCTCTTGTCCGCACCGAGCCGGTCCAACAGGTTCTTGACCTGATCGCTCCAGGTTTCATGTGCGCTCTTCAGCGCCCCTGCGGTGAGCCAGCCGTCGCCGTCCTTGGGTCCGAACGCCTTCACCACGTCGGCTGTGTCATCGTCCGCCCACCGCCCGGCCTTGTGGGTGTCAGGCTCGATGTGCTCCTCAATTGCCTTCGCTGCAGCCTTCTTCTCTGCAGGCGAGGAGGCAATGTCCTTGCGCCCTCCCGCGGGCCTCATCGGGCTCGTTGCTCCCCCGCCCTGATCCGCCGGAAGCTGATTCAACCTCGTGCCAACGACCGCTTGCCCGCTCCCAGCCGACGCTGTCACCACTGAATGCCTCCCCCGCAACTTTGGCACCGCCACACACATGCGCGTGGTGTGATCATAAGAAATATGTCCAGCGCGTCGGTCGTGAGAGGTCCCCCTACGTCAACGAGGCGGGTTCCCCGCGTTGCGCAGCCGCGCGAACGACGTGTCCAGGCCGTTCTTCAGCAGGCGTGACACCGGGCGCTCCACGCAGCGGTGGATCAGCCAGCTCAGGATCAGGAATCCGGCGACCACCACAACGACCAGCAGCCGGGCGTCCATCGTGTCGCGGAGGCGGTTGATCAGCGTCGTGCCCGCCACGTAGTGCGTCAGGTAGAGGGGGTAGGTCAGGGCGCCCGCCGTCACCAGCCACTTCCAGCGGATCCGGTCGGTGTAGCCGAGCGCGACGGCGACCATGAAGAGCAGGAAGGCCGTGAAGATCAGCACGCTGCCGCGCCAGCCGGAGACACGCTCGACCTCCTCGATCCTGTTCCCCAGCTCCAGCTGGCCCATCAGCCAGGACATGGCGAGGATGCCCCACAGGAGCAGGTCCTGGCCGAAGCGGTGCATGAGGTAGAGGGCCAGCCCCGCGATGAAGTACCAGGCACCGTCCGGGTTGGCGACCAGTTCCAGCAGGTGGAGGTCCGAGACGGGGGCGAGCATCGCCCCCGCTCCCCACACGCAGCAGAAGACCACGACCCTGCGGTACGTCAGGCCCATGGCGACCACGACCAGGAAGAGCAGGTAGAAGCGCAGCTCCGACCAGAGGGTCCAGTAGACGCCGTCGACGTTCGGGACGGCCGAGCCGGACTGGAGCATGGTGAGGTTGAGCAGGACCTCGCGCAGTCGCAGGCGTTCCCACACGCCCGGTACGGCCATCAGCACGGCCGTGGTGAACGCGACCGCGAACCAGTACGCCGGGTAGAGCCGGATCACGCGCGACACGAAGAACTGGCGCGGGGTCCGGCCCCAGCAGGACATGCAGATCACGAAGCCGCTGATCACGAAGAAGATCTCGACGCCGATCCAGCCGTAGGAGGCGAAGCGGAAGACCGTCGGCATGATGTCCGACACAGGCCGGTCCCAGATGGCGTTGCCCGGCTGGTCGACGCGCCAGGTGCCGGCGTAGTGGTGCGCGGCGACCATCAGCGCGGCGACGAGGCGGATGCCGTCGACGACGTACAGCCGCCCGCCGCCCTGGCGCCGCCGGCCGGACGCGGCGGCGTGCTTGCGCGCCCCGAGGCGGCCCGGCATCCGCTGGGCGGGTACCGCCGACACCGTCGCCGCGAGCGGTGGGAGCGGTTGCTTCAACCGCCCCACGCCACGCCCCGCCGACCGCCCCGCGCCCCGTTCGGGTGCCGGCGTATCCCTGTCCGTTCCACGCACCATCCGAACAGACAAGAACAGTGCTCACGTAAGCGGTAGTGCTTTGAACAACCTGCCGCCTGCGCCCCGCGCACTGTTCGCGGTCAGTTCTCCGGTGGTTCAGATGACGCCGTGGTTCAGATGACGCCGTGGTTCAGATGACGCCGTGGTTCAGATGACGCCCTGGGCCAGCATCGCGTCGGCCACGCGCTCGAAGCCGGCGATGTTCGCACCGGTCACGTAGTCGCCGGGGGCGCCGTAGCGCTCGGCGGTCTCGTGGCAGGTGGTGTGGATGTCGTTCATGATGTGCGTCAGTTCTTCCTCGACGCGGGCCGCCGTCCACGACGTACGGGCGTGGTTCTGCGCCATCTCCAGGGCGCTGACCGCGACGCCGCCGGCGTTGGCCGCCTTGCCGGGGCCGAAGGCGACACCGGCCCGCTGGAGCAGGTGCACGGCCTCCGGGGTGGTCGGCATGTTCGCGCCCTCCGACACCGCCTTCACGCCGTTGCGGATCAGGGCGGCGGCGTCGTTCTCGTCCAGCTCGTTCTGCGTCGCCGACGGCAGCGCGATGTCGGCCGGGACCTCCCAGACCCGCCCGCCGGGCACGAACCGCGCGGACGCGCCCCGGCGCTCGGCGTACGTGCCGACCCGGCCGCGCTCGACCTCCTTGATCTGCCGCAGCAGCTCCAGGTCGATGCCCTTCTCGTCGACGACGTAGCCGGAGGAGTCCGAGCAGGTCACGGCGTTCGCGCCGAGGGCGGTCAGCTTCTCGATGGTGTAGATCGCGACGTTGCCGGAGCCGGAGACGACCGCCGTCTGGCCCTCCAGGTCCTCACCGCGCTCGCGCAGCATCGCCGCCGTGAACAGCACGTTCCCGTACCCGGTCGCCTCCGGGCGGATCAGCGAGCCGCCCCAGCCCTGGCCCTTGCCGGTCAGCACGCCGGCCTCCCAGCGGTTGGTGATCCGCCGGTACTGGCCGAAGAGGTAGCCGATCTCGCGGCCGCCGACGCCGATGTCCCCGGCCGGGACGTCCGTGTGCTCGCCGATGTGCCGGTACAGCTCCGTCATGAACGACTGGCAGAAGCGCATGACCTCCGCGTCGCTGCGCCCGTGCGGGTCGAAGTCGCTGCCGCCCTTGCCGCCGCCGATGCCGAGTCCGGTCAGCGCGTTCTTGAAGATCTGCTCGAAGCCGAGGAACTTGATGATGCCGAGGTTCACCGACGGGTGGAAGCGCAGGCCGCCCTTGTACGGGCCGAGCGCGCTGTTGAACTCCACCCGGAAGCCGCGGTTGACCTGGACCCGGCCCTGGTCGTCCTGCCACGGCACCCGGAAGATGACCTGCCGCTCCGGCTCGCACAGCCGCTCGATGAGCCCCGGCTCGGCGTACTCGGGACGGGCCGCGACCACCGGCGCCAGCGTCTCCAGCACCTCGTGGACGGCCTGGTGGAACTCGGGCTGGGCGGGGTTGCGGTGCTCGATCTCGGCGAGCAGGTTCTCGAGCGTGGTCTTCGTGTCGGAACGCGTCGTCACGGTGTCCCTTTCTGGCACGGCTGATACCGGTATGCATACCGGTGATGAGCGCTCGGCGCCGTTGCCGCGCGCAGGACACTTAAGTGTTACGCGCATGTAAACACCGTGACCAGAGGTCCCGGGCGGATCGTCCGCCATCTGAGATCGGCCTGCCACACCCCGGCCATGCGGCTGTTTCCCCTGCCCGTGTACCGGTCAGTCCGGGAGCCGGATCCGCAGGGGGCCGCAGCCCAGTCGCTCGGCCTCTGCCGCCACGTAGGCCGGGAACACGTCCCGGACGAAGGTGTAGCGGGCCGTGCCGCCGTTCCCCAGGGCCAGAGAGTCGTACTGCTGGGCCAGGAACACGTGGACGTCGTCGTCGGCGCACTCGACGCGCACCGCCGCCAGGGCCGGGGAGAAGGACCCGCTCAGCTCGGGAGCGTCCGGCGATTCGACGGAGGGGCCGGTGTCGAGGACGGCGGCGGAGAAGGCGCCGGTCAGCTCGCTCTTCTCCACCGTTTGCAGACGGAACAGGGCATGCACGTCGTACGTCGGGAAGACCTCGCAGGTACGGACGGGGCTGCCGGTGCCCGCGGTCGCGCGCGTACGGATCTCGGAGTCGGCCAGGGCCTTGGGCAGGCGCACGCCCTTGAGACCGCACAGCTCCCGCCCGCCCGGTGCCGTCCGGGCCTCCGGGACCATGGTCAGCTCACCGGGCCCAGGCAGCGAACCGGTGCAGCCGAGGCGTGCCATGGCGCCGTTCGCCGCGTTGACGGCGGTACGGGCCAGTGCCTGCTGGTGATCTGCCCGCCGATCTGGATCGATCGAGGCGGGGATCTCGCCAGCGCCCAGGGCGACATCGACGACCGCGGGCCCCTCAAACGGATCGGGCTTCACACAGTCGGCGGGCAGGACCACCCACGCCCGGGTGTCCGACGCCATGCCCAGCAGCCCGTCACCCATCGGGGTGAGCCGGGAGGACAGGTACTCGTCCGACCAGAGAACCCCACCACCACTCCGGCCCTCCAGGCCGTGGACACGGATGTCGACCTGACCGCCGCGGTTGTCGTCGCCGTAGGCCATGACACGGCACCGGCCGTCGAGCCGCCCCGACCCGTGCGACGCTTCACGGGTCCACGTCGGCTCCGTCTCCGCCGACTTGATGTCCCAGTCGCCGAAGAGGTCGCCGAGTTCCCGGTCCGTCACGGAATCCCAGCACGGGTCGTCCGCGAACGGCGGCACCCCGGCCTGCCACGCCACGACACCCGCGCCCAGGAGGGCGCCGGCCACGGCCATGGCGAGGGACTGCATCACGTTGCGACGGGCGGTCCGGCGCAGCAACCTCATGCGCGGTCCGAACTCTTCCCGGTGACCGGACAATACGCCTTTATGATTCCCTCCCCATACGTGCATGACGTCCATGTCCCTCGATTTAGCGACCGGCTCGGCCCGCGTTCAGCCTCCCGCGCCCGGGGAAGGCGAGGACAGCGGGGTGTCGGCCGACCAGAAGTCGGAGTGCGCGTAGGGAAGCCCCTTTCCCGCCGGGGAGTCTGGGTCAATGGGCTCACGCGGCGCCTCCGTGACCTCGGACTCGGTAGCACATGGAGAGGTGACGACGAAGGAAGCCTGGCCCTTGTAGCCGATCTCCAGGCTGACCCGGAATCCCTCGGGGGTAGAGGCGAAGATCGCGGGCATCTCCTTGTTCCTGCGCACGGAGGTGATCTCGTACCCGTTCCTCTTCCATTGGCGCTCGATCACCCCAAGGAAGTTGCCACGCCGATCCTCCGAGATGATCGTCATGACGTACCGCCTCCGGGTGACGGTCTTGGTCCCCACCCCGTCGTTCTTCCGGTCTGTGCAGACCGAGTCGCTGGACGGCCCCCGGGCAGCCTCGACTTCCGGCTTGATCCCGGCCAGGGTGCCGTCGAGGATCTGCTCCGCCCGGTCGGCGGCTTCCTGCAGGTTCACGTTCTTCTCCGGCTTGCTCTGCGTACCGACGCTGTCTTCGTCGATCAGGCCGCAGCCTGATAAGGCAGACGCGGCCAGCACGAACGCCACAGCGCTGAGTGACTGATACTTCATCGGGGCTTCTCCGAAGTGACGAGTTCCGGGTGGCCAGCGACGATAGCCGCCACATTGGCTGCGGACTCGGGGTCGACTTCAGGATTGAAGTAGTTGGAGTGCGCCGGGGTCGGACCCTGCCCATCGATCAATGGCCGCGGGCCGTCGTCGACTTTGATCCGGTGAGCGCCGAAAGTCTCGCTGGACGGATCCTTGCCGAACCAGATGTCGTCGTCGCCCTGGTCGGCGATGTCACCCGCGAGGTATCCAAGCAGCGGACCGCCCCCGCTGAATACTCCTGCCGCGCCAACCTCTTTCTGGGACGGCAGCTGGGTCACCGGGTCGTTGTCAGCCGCACCCACGAACACGTGATCTTTACCTACGCCCAGGTCCTCCGCCTTGTCGACGCCTACACCAGGGCTGCCCAGCAGCACGATGTCATCGGCGCCGGGGATGCCGCCTGCTTCCTGGGTGGCCGCCCCGACCAGTCGGGAACCATAGGAGTGCCCGATCGCCGTCAAGTGCGGGTCCGCGTGGGAGTTCGTGGCGACCAGGCCGTTCATAAAGGAGTTGTAGGCGGGGGCGCCATTCTCTGCCCGCTCAGCGGACATTACCTCCGTGTTCGAGAGCAGGGTTGAGGCGTCCACACCGCCGAGTTGGGGCGGGTCATAGCCGAGCCACACGATGGAAGCGCTCGACGGGTCCTTGTCGCGGGCGCCGATGGCAGTGTCCCGCGCCCGCTTCACATCATTATTGGCAAAGTCGCTGTCGAGAGCCGTGCCGAGCCCGGGGACGTACGCGGAGACGTTCCTTGAGGCGTCCGGGTTACCGAAGGCGACAACAGCGCGGCCCGTGCCTTCATCAGCGAGGCCGAGAAGATACATGGGCGGCTCCTTCGGATCGGTAAGCCGGTTCGCCGCGTTCAGCTCCAGCTGATGCTGGATCTCCTTCAGCCCACCGAGCCGCGCCTCGGCCTGCTCACCTTGCTGGCCCTCCAGCTTGGCGATCAGCAGTTGAAGATTCTCCCGGTTCGCCTCGTCGCGCACCACAGCCGGGATGCCGTCCAGGTTGCCGATGACGTCCGGATAGCTGGCCAGATACTCCTCACGCTGGGTATCGGTCAGGCCGTCCCACCACTCCTTCCGTTGGGCCGGGGACTTGTCGAGCGGAATCTCGTGCCTGAGGAACTCGTACGCGGCTCCACGGACCGCTTGCATGTCCGCTGCCGCGTCCGCCCACGTCTTGGCATCGACCGTCAGCCCGGGTGCGGCCTTCAGCTTGCTCAGGGTCTGACGGTAGCGCTCGTCGGTCTCCCGGGCTTGGCGCAGGGCTCGGGCGATGCGGTCGGCAATCTCCTGTGCCTTGGCGTGGTGCGGGTTGGGGTTGATCAGGCCGGCGGCCTGTTCGCCAGGCTGGTAAAGGCTGCCCTGACCGGGACGGTGCAGCCCGCTGTTGCCTGGGCCGAGCAGGCCATCGCTGCCCGTCGCGCTGCCGCCCGGCACCGGTTCCCCTGTTAGCTGGTTCTTGCCTCCGGCCGGGTAGCTGACGCTACCGTCCTCATGGACCGTATAGGACAGCGCCTCCGCGTCTGCCAGCGCATCCTTCACCGTCTTCTGATAGGGCGCGAGCTCCGCCGACAGGCCGCTCACCGCCGTACGGATCAGCCCGCACTCGGTTCTGATGTAGTCGTAGTTGGCACTCAGCCTCTTGAACCGGCCCACCGCCGCCCTTGCCGATTCGCTCTCCTGCGTCTTTGACAGGGCACCGTCCATGTCCCCGTCGACCCGCTCCTGCGCAGCGTCGGCGTGCCTCGACACAGCCGCCCAACCGTCCGCTGCGTCGTCCAGCTCCGTCAGCTTCAGATCACCGAGCTGCTGCCAGGTCAGTGAGGACGTCACTTGGCGCCACCGCCCTGCTGCACCGGCACCGAGCCGACCTTCGCGGCGATTCCTGCGTCGACCTCGACCAACTCCCTGCCGACGGTACGCAACTTAGGCACCAACGACTCACACTCGTCGCGTAAGGCGCCCAGCCGCTCCTCCCAGGAGGTCAGCACACTCTGCAATTCCGCCAGACTCGCCAAGCCCGACAATCCACCCGCCATGCCGACATGCGCAGTGGTCAGTGTGGTCCTCGTGTTGTTGGTGCTGATCCGTAAGTCATCGGCGGTACCAGCGGCCCGGTTCCACGGCTTGGCAGCGTGTTTCAACCGATCCCCGCTGCCGGAGGAAGCGGTGCCGCCTGCATCAGCGGCCTGGTTCAGTCTCATTCCGGCGGGCTGTCGCCCAGCCGCCGAAGCTTTGAGCTGCTCCCACTCATCCCATGCCATGCGTATCCCCAAGCGTCACGGTACCGACCACATCGGGCACCCACCGTAACCACTTTCACACGATACGCATCAGTCACATCGATCAGCACAGCTGAGTACCCGTACTCATTGACTGGACCGTCCGGAGCGTTACTGCGCCTCACCGGCGCTTCGACGCGTTGGCGACAAAGGCGGTCCAGGCCTTCGGCGTGAGAGCCAGCCGGGGGCCGCAGGTGTGCTTGGAGTCGCGGACGTGGATGGTGTCGGGGGCTATCGCGATCTCGACGCAGGAGTTGCCGTCTGGGCCGTCGCTGTAGCTGCTCTTGAACCAGACCAGTTCGGTCTTGCGGATCATGTTTCTCCCAGCGCTTGCTCGATGAAGGCCAGTGACTCTCGCGGGGTGAGAGCCTGCGCCCGGATCGTTCCATACCGCAGCTCAAGGATCCGGAGCTGTTTCGGGTCGGACGTCGGTCGGCCGTTGAACGCACCGTCCGACCGGCCCACCGCCGTACCGTCGGCGAACTTCAGCACTTCGATCCTGCCGTCCAGCCCGGGATGAGCCCCTGTGCTCGTCGGCATCACCTGAAGCGTGACATTGCGCAACTGGGCCACGCCCAGCAGGTGTTCGAGCTGCTGACGCCACACCATTGTGCCTCCGACCCGTCGACGCAGTGTCGCCTCCTCCAGGACGAAACTGAGGGCCGGTCCGGGAGATCGTTCAAAGATCGACTTCCTGGCCATCCGAGCGGCGACGAGGCTCTCCACCTCCTCTTCCGAGTACGGCGGCTGCCACGCCTCGAACAAGGCTTGCGCATGCTCCGGTGTCTGGAGCAGTCCGTGAATGCTGAGCCCGACATACACCCCGATCTCGACGGCCTTCGCCTCCAGATCGGCCAGCGCCCGCACGCTCTTCGGGTACCGGACCTTCTTCACGTCCTCCCACGTCGCCGCAATCAGCCCGCCCGCGCCCAGGACCTCGTCGGCCCTGTCCAGATACTCCTGCCGGGGAATCCGCTTGCCGGCCTCGACCTTGTATACGAGATCCTCCCCGTACCCGATCGCGGCCCCGAAGTCGGCGGCCCGCATCCCCACCGCCTCCCGGCGCAGCTTCAGCTGCCGTCCGACGGTCGCGATGACGGCGATGCCCCACTCGTCGTCCGGGTCCACCTCCCAGCCCGGCTCGTCCGCCTCGCTCTTGAGCCGGCCCGTCTCCGCCTCGACCGCCATCCCGTGCCCCTCCGTCGTACCGCTGGCTGTGCAGAGTGCGCCCTACCCGTACGCACCGCCCCGACAGCTCCGACACACCGGACAAGCGCCGGACAGTCACTGTACGTACCCGCAGAGTCACTTCTCACGGTAAGCGCACCTCGCCACGCTGAGTGACGTGAACCAGAAATCCGCCGAACTCACGACCCCGGTCCGGAACTTCAGCGTGCAGCTCTCCCCCACTCCGCGCGGCGCCCGCCTCGCCCGGTTGCTCGCGACCGAGCAACTTCGCGACTGGGGGCTCCCGTTGGACCCGGCCCGCCAGATCGTGGCCGAGCTGGCAGTCAACGCGGCGACGCACGGGCGCGTACAGGGGCGCGATTTCCGGCTCATGCTCTACGTCGTCGGCGACGTCCTCCGCATCGAGGTGACCGACACGCGCGGCGACCGGCTCCCCCGGCCGGAACAGCCCGGCCCGGAGACCGAATCCGGCCGTGGCCTGCTGCTCGTCGACGCGCTGGCGGACCGGTGGGGGGTGGCGGAGGGCCGCCTCCCGCGCAAGACCGTCTGGGCCGAACTGCGTCTCACATCACCGGAACCCGTGCCCTCATGCTCCGGTGCTTCGGGCGCTCTGACCAAGGAAAACTGAGAGGAAAAGGACCCCACCAAGCCCCACCCCTCCCGCCCGCGGCGGCGACTCACTCGGGCGGGTGAACATCACCGGCTCGGCTGGATTTCCGAGCCCCCAACTCCCCTACTCTCAGCGCAGACAACCGCACAAAGACATCGGCCCCCGCCGGGACTGCCATCCCGAGGCGAGGGCCTGACCACCAAGGAAGAAGTGAGCTTCCCGATGGGTACCCAAAACCCTAGCGCGCCCTCGCGCGCCCAGTCAGCCGTCGGCGGCAATCCGACCCGTTCGCGTCACCACGGCGGCGGCATCATCCACGAGAACACCCGCCACACCACCCGCTTCGTGGTGATCGGCAACCACCTGGTGCAGCACCCGGAGCTGTCGCTGCTCGCGATCGGGCTCGGCTGCCACATCCAGTCCCTCCCCACCGGCACCCCCACCGACATCAAGTCGCTCGCCGCCCGCTTCAAGGAGGGCGCGACCCGCATCGCCGCGGCCCTGCGTGAGCTGGAGGCCCACGGCTACCTGCGCCGCGAGCGCGTCCGCACCCCCGCCGGGCGCATCGTCACCCGCACGGTCTCCTGCAACCAGCCGGGTGCCACGCGGCACCGCCCGGAGCCCGCCAGGAAACCGCACACCGAGCAGCGCCCGCCCCGCAAGAAGCGCGCCCTGCCCGCCGTACCGCAGCCCTCGTACCCCTCCCCCACCCTCCTCCAACAGGCCACCGACCTCCTCGCCGGCCTGCGCCGCCTCGATCCCCGGCTGCTGCTCTCCGCCTGCGACACCACCCACCTGGCCCCCGGCGTCGCGGCCTGGCTGGAACGCGAAGTCACCCCCACCGCCGTACGCCACGCCCTGACCGCCGACCTGCCACCCGAGGACCTGCGCCGCCCCGCCGCCCTCGTCGCCCACCGCCTGACCGCCCAGCTCCCGCCCCCGCCCCCGTACCGCGCACCGGCCGCACCACCGCCCGTCCTGCACCCGCTCCAGAACTGCGACGGATGCGACCGCGGCATCCGCGCCCCCGAGCCCGGCGCCCGCTGCCGCGACTGCCGGTCCGATCTCCCGGAGGACGCCTAGCATGAACGTGACGATCCTTGCCCGTGGGCACAGACGACGAGGAGCGAGCGCCATGACCATCGCCCCGAACGACGCGCAGCGCGGTGCCTCACGCCTCTACCGGACCATGCGGGACTTCGTTCAGTCGATGGACGACACCCTTCCCGGCAAGTTCGAGATCAGCAAGGAAGGGATCGTTCACGACATGATGTCGCCCGTGAAGCAGCACGAGCTCACCGTGCTGCGTCTCCGGAAACGCCTCGAAAAGGTGATGCCGGAGGAGATCGTCGCCCACACGGGTGAACCGGACGTGGAGGACGTGCCCGAAGGCATCCTGCGGCGTCCCGACGTCATGGTGATCGCCGAAGCGGACATGGAAGGCGACGGAACCTTCGATCCCCGCACCCTCGTGGCCGCCGTCGAGATCACCTCCCGCTCCAACCCCGACAACGACTGGATCGCCAAGCTCCGCGACTACCCCCTGCTCGGCATCCCCGTCTACGCGGTCTTCGACCCCCGCACCGGCACCGGCGCCGTCTTCACCGACATCCACGGCACCCCTGACGGCCCCCGCTACGCCACCCGCAAGGACTTCGTCTACGGCGAGGACGTCACCATCGCCGACTGGACGATCCCGACCCATGACCTCCCGCGCTATCCGGACTGACCAACTGCTACTGGTCTGAACCAACCTCTTGCCCCCGCCCCTCCCCCGTCGCAAGCTCCCCTTATGGAGCTGGAGTTGCGGCATCTCAAGACGGTGCGGGCCATTGCCGAGGCCGGCAGTCTCACCAGGGCGGCGACCGCGCTCGGTCTCGCGCAGCCCGCGCTGAGCGCACAGCTCAAGCGGATCGAACGCGCCCTGGGCGGTGAGCTGTTCGAGCGCGGCCGGCACGGCGTGCGGGCCACCGCGCTGGGCGAACTGGTGCTGGAGCGCAGCCGGATCGTGCTGCCCGCGGTGACCGAGTTGCAGCAGGAGGCGGCGCGGTTCGCCCGGTCTCCGCGGTCGGCGGCGTGCTTCCGGCTGGGCGGCACCCACGGCCCCCTGCTGGGCGCCCTGGTGGACCGGCTGGCGGACGTGGCCCCCGACGCCCGGGTGACGACCTGCACCTCCTGGTCCGAGCGGGAGCTGGCCGGTCTGCTGGCCGAGGGGCGGCTGGACTTCGCGCTCGCCGGGACGTGCGGCTCGGCGGCGCCGCCCGGCGCCGAGGGGCTGGTCTGGCGGGAAGTGGCGGTCGATCCCGTGTTCGTCATGGTGCCCGACGGCCATCCCCTCGCCCACCGTGGCGAGGTGGACCTGACGGAGCTGGCCGGCGAGGAGTGGGCCTGCGTACCCGGCGACGGGTGCTTCGGGGACTGCTTCACCGCGTCCTGCGCCCGCGCCGGCTTCACCCCGCGCCGCATGTACGAGACGGACACCTCCTCCCTCGTGCACCTGGTTGAGGTCGGCCGGGCGGTCGGGCTGTGCCGGGCGACGTTCCCGACGATGCCGGGGATCGTGACCCGCCCGCTCACCGGCACTCCGCTGTCCTGGCGGCATCTGCTCGGCTGGCATGCCGGGACGCAGCCCCGGGACACCGCCGCCACCGTCCTCGCGCAGGCACGCATGGCCCACGCGGGCGTGGCGGCGCGCAGTGACAGCTACACCGAGTGGCTGGCGGCGCACCGCGACACGGACGCCGCTCCGGCCGGGCTCCCGGGCGGCTTGTGAGACCGATGTATCGGTCTTGTGCGTGACCCAAGGGGTCGATGGGGCTGCATGTAAAGCAGTGGCAAGTGATGTGCCAGGGTAGTGCGGTGACAGATTCCGGGGGTGGCACGGGGGTGCCGGTACGGCGCTCCCGACTTGCCGAGTACGCAGAGATGACCGAGCGGCCGCCAGGCGCTTCACGCCGGCCGGTGGCCGCCGAGGGGGCCGAGGCGCCCGCCCGGGCGGAGGCGAACGAGGCCGCCGAGCCCACCGACGCGGAAGTGGCCGCCCGGCGCCGGGAGTTCGCCGCGTTGCTGGAGACCTTCCGCGACACGGCGGTACTGGTGCCGCTCCGGGACGGCGGATGGCTCACCGCCGACTTCGGCGGCGTGCGCTGGATCCTGGCCTTCACCGACGAGTCGGCCCTGGCCCGGTACGCGCTGGCCCGTGACGAGGCCGACCGGGAATGGCCGTATCAGGCCGTGCTCGGGGCGCGGCTGCTGGACGTGGCGGTGCCGGAGGCCGGCGTGCCGTGCGGTGTGGCCGTGGACGTGGCCGACGGCACCGAGCGCGCGGTCCTGTTTCCGCCGGCGTCGGGTGTGGTCCCCGACGCCTTCGCAGTGGATCGGGTGCGGCAGGGGGGTGCGCCTCGGTGACGGCAGGCGGCAACGGCAACGGCAACGACCTGGCGGCGATCGGTCTCGACGAGATCGCCAAGGGGCTCACTCTCGCGCTGGGCGAGCTGAAGGAACTCGGCATGGTCGGCGAGGCCGGCGTGGGCCGCGGCTTCGGCGATGTCGCGCTGTCCGGTCTCGAACTGGGCGCGGAAGGGCTCACGAGCACCTTCGGCTCGTTCTGCGAGCGGTGGGAGTGGGGCGTCCGCTCCCTGATCAACGAGGGCAACGGCTTCGCGCTCAAGACCGGCCTCGCGGCCGGCACGTTCTACGAGACCGACCAGTACGTCGAAGGCGCCCTGAAGGTCGGCGCGAACTCCCTGATGGGCAACCCGTACGCCTCGGAGGAGGAGATCACCGGCAAGGACTGGGGCGAGGTCCTGTCGAACAACGTGGTCACCCAGGTCCGCGACGCCGACTGGAGCAAGGAGTCCTTCGAGCAGGCGTGGGAGAACAGCGCCCAGGGCTGGCGTGACGCGGGCCGGGACGTGATGACCTCCGAGAGCATGGGCCTGCCGGGGCTGGGGCCCGAGCGCGTACGGGAATCCCTCGGCATCAGCGACGCCCAGTACGAGCAGGCGCTCGACGAGACCTTCGGCCCCTCCCCCGAGGAGCGCGCCCGTATGCAGGGCGGCGGGGGTGAGGGCTGATGGGCGTCCTCGACGACATCGGCAGCGGCCTCGGCAAGCTGAAGGACGGCCTCAACGACGGCCTGTCGGCCATCGAGGACGGCGTCGACGCGGGCAAGAAGGTCCTCGGCGAGGGCATCGACTGGGGCACCGACCGGCTCGGTGACGGCCTGGACAAGGTCGGCCTGGAGGACGCCGCGGACGCCGTGGAGGACTGGGGCGACGACGTCGCCTCCGACCTCGGCGCCACCCCGGGCGAGCAGCAGCTCGGCGAGACCGAGGAGGCCAACGAGCTCGTCCACGGCAACCCCGAGAAGATCCGGACCAGCGCCAAGCACCTGCGGGACTTCTCCACCGCGTTCGACAAGGTCGGCTCGGGGATGAAGAAGGTGGACTCGGCAAGCTGGCGGGGCCGGGCCGGTGACACCTTCCGCGAGAAGTTCGGAGTCCACCCCGGCAAGTGGCTCCAGGCCGCCGACGCCTGCGAGACCGCCGCGGGGGCGCTGGAGTCGTACGCGGGCACCGTGAAGTGGGCGCAGCAGCAGGCGCAGGAGGCCGTCGAGCTGTACAAGCGGGGCAAGCGCGCGTCCGAGCAGGCCGTCGGGGAGTACAACAAGCAGGTCGACGCGTACAACGCCAAGGTCAGAGCGGGTCAGGACCCCGGCCCGACGCCCGGGCCGTTCCACGACCCCGGCAAGGAGACGATCCGGCAGGCGCGGGACAAGCTCGCCGAGGCCCGCAAGCAGCGCAACACCGCCGCCTCCGACGCCGAGGCGAGCATCAGGAAGGCCCTGGCCCACGCCCCGGCGGAGCCGCCGCCGCTGGAACGCATAGGCAACAACCTCGTCGACGGCTTCATGGCGGGGAACCTCGAACTCACCCACGTCGTGGGCGGCGTGGTCAAGGGCACGGCCGGACTGGTCAACTTCGTCCGCGGCCTCAACCCCGTGGACCCCTACAACCTGACCCACCCGGCCCAGTACCTGCAGAACGTCTCGATGACCCTCTCCGGGCTGGTGTCCACCGTGGCCCACCCCGAGCGGGCGTTGCAGGCGGCGGTGGACGGCTTCAAGAAGGACCCCTCCGAGTTCATCGGCCGCCTCATCCCCGAGCTGATCGGCACCAAGGGCGCGGGCCTGGCCCGCGGTGGTCTGCGGCTCGCGGTGAAGGAGGGCGTGGAGACCGGCGCGCGGAACGGGCTGCGGGAAGGCGTCGAGGCCGGGGCCCGCACCCAGACGCCGGGCAGCGGGTTCTCGTACCGGCCGCACGTCCCGGACGACGTGTGGGACGGGCTCAGCCTTGAGCAGCGGCACCAGGTCGCGGCCGCGGAACTGGAGCAGGGTGCGCGGTCCTTCGCCGACCCGGATGCGGCGATTGCTTATGGCAGGGACAACTGGAACCAGTACGTGGACGAGCTGTCCCCGGAGGCGCGCCAAGCGCTTCGGGACTACACGGGTGAGCCGCCCTACACGGGAGCTCCCGGCTACGCGACCTATCAGGAGATCAACGGTTACCTACGGGGCGAGCCGAAATACGGCACTCCAGAAGTGCTCAACAACATCCGCCAAATAGACGGTGCACTGGCTGGGAGGCCGCTCCCGGAGGATGTCATGGTCGTCCGGGGAACCGGCGTCCGCCATATCGACTTCGATGACGTCGACGACCTGGTGGGCCGGACGATCTCCGACCCCGGCTACTCGTCGACATCACTGGGCAACCACCCAGTGCCGAGTTTCGAAGGCAAGGACGCTGTCCTGCGGCTGCGGGTCCCGGAGGGAACGCATGCAACGTGGGTGGAAAAGGTCAGCGACTTCGGCGTCACCGAGCGGGAACTGTTGCTCGGGCGTGGCACGAGCTACAAAGTGACGCGTGCCTTTTACGACGACAAGGGTCAACTGCAGATCTACGGCGAGGTACTGCCGCGTGATTGACTGACTGCATGACCGAGACGGGTCGCCCGAGGCAAAGGGCGTTGCCAGTAACCAGATGAGGAAAGACGCAACCCGCATGAGTTCCGAACACCCCGGCCGCCCGGTCAACCCTCGGTTCGCCGAGGACATGGGCCTCGTCGTGTCGGGAGGGCCCCCGCGCTACGCCCGTCACACCGGCCGGCCCGTCCAGTACGTGGCGATCGCCGACACCGAAGACCAGGTCATCGCTTACGTGTGGATCAACGACGAGGACGAGGCCGGGGGCGTGCGGCCACGCCTCGCTGCGGGGTACAAGGCCGCCAACGAAGCGGGGGTCTGGGGGAGGCGCATGCGCGACGCCAAGGAACGGGGTCTCAGGCCCAGTGAGGCCCTGGCCGAGTTGCTGGCGACGCCGTCGACGAGCCCGAGGAGTCACGTCGTGGTGGACTCCCTGGCCCGGGCCGAAAGCCTCGCCGTCCTCGACGACCTCGCCGGGCGCGAGTGGACATTGGACACCGTCAAGAGCGGAGCAACGGCGGCAATCTTCGGCCTCGCCATCGGTGACGCCCTGGGCTACCCCACCGAGTTCCTGGACATCGCCCAGCTCACCAGCCGGTACGGCTCCTGGCGCCAGTTGGAGCTGCCCGTCCGCTCCGGCGTCGCCCGGGTCTCGGACGACACCCAGATGACGCTGGCCGTGATCGAGGCGCTGGCGGACGTCGCGGACCACGGCGTCTCCTCCCTCACGGCCGCCACGATCGAGCCCGCCCTGCGCGCCCGCTTCGTCGAGTGGCTTCACTCGCCCGACAACAACCGCGCTCCGGGCCGCACCTGCCTGGACGCGTGCGCGGCCCTGGAACGCGGCGTGCCCTGGCAGGAGGCCACCGTGATGGCCTCGAAGGGGTGCGGGGCGAACATGCGCGTGGCGCCCGTCGGTCTGCTGCCGGGGCTGACGGCTCAGCAGCGCGCCGGTACCGCCCAGTTGCAGGCCGCGCTGACCCACGGCCACCCCACGGCGCTCGCGGCCAGCGACCTGACCGCCCACGCCGTGTGGCTGCTGACGCACAACTGCCACCCCTCCGAGCTACTGGCGCGCCTGCGCCACTACGGGCGGGCCGCGCGCCGGACGTACCACGGGGACTGGCTCGGCGACCTGGCGCAGCGGGCGGGTGCGAGCGACCCCGCCGACTTCATCGCCCACGGCTGGGATGAAACCCTCGCGGCGCTCGACAGGATCTCCGCCGCTCTCGACCGTCCCGACCCGGAGCGCGACCCCTGCGAGGTGGCCGGTGCCGGCTGGATCGCCGAGGAAGCCCTGGCCGCCGCCCTCTACTGCTTCCTCCTCTTCCCCGACGAGCCGGTGGCGGTGGTGCAGCGGGCGGCGTTCTCCTCGGGGGACTCCGACTCCGTCGCGGCGCTGGCCGGAGCGTTCGCCGGGGCGTGGATCGGCGGCCCGTCCTGGCCCGCCGACTGGGTACGCGCCCTCGAGTACCACGACCGGGTGCGCCCCCTCGTCGGCCCCTGGGACGCGGGCAACCCGCAGAGTTACCGAGGCACGCCGGGCGCGCAGCAGAGGCACCGGGGCACTCCGGGCCGTCGCGCATGATCCGCCCGGTACGGCTGGCCACCGACTGGCTCCAGCAGACCTACAACGGCCTGGTGGAGCCGGCCGTCCCCGAGGTCGTGCACGAGACGTCCGCGGCGTGGCTGCTGAGCTGCCGGTCCGTGGCGCAGCCCGGGTTCCCGCGCACGCCCATGCTGGCGGCGTCGGTCGTCGTGCCCAGGTACGGCGGTCTGCCCTTCCACCCGGCTCCCAGCGCTCCGCTGGACGACCTGAAACCCGCCCCGACCTGGGAGCAGGCCGACCGCCTGGTGTCCCAGCCGCACCGACTCAACGTCCGCGGCCGGGTCGTCGCCCTGCACCACCGGATCGACGGAACGCCCGTGACCCCGCTGCCCTGGAAGCCCGACCACGAAGCCCCGGGGTGGTGGGGCAGGCTGGCCCGGCGCTACTTCCCGGAGTTCACGCGGACCCCGGTCGAGGACTGGGACGACGTCACGCGCGCGGTCGGCGAGGCGGGGCCCGACGCGCGGGGCCTGGTCTGGGTCCGTCGCGAGATCGGCGGCCAGGAGATCTCCGGCAATCTCCTCTACGCGCACCACGTCGACGGCCGGGTCGTCTTCCTCGATCCGATGACCGACTCGCCGGCCACGCTGGAGACCACCGGCGTCCGGGAGTTGCGCCTCCTGCGCTCCTGAACGCGGGACCGCGTCCGTTCCATAACGCCGGGGAGAGGGTCAACCGACGTCTTACGCACGCCGGTTGGCCCTTCCTACGGTTTCGGCACCCCACCGAAACCGAGGAGATCCCCCATGCTCCAGCGACACACCAGGGCCAGAGCCGCGGGCGCCGCGCTCGCGGCGACGGCCGCCCTGCTCGTGGCCGGGCTCAGCGGCTACGCGAGCGCCGGGCCGGCCGCCGCCGCGCCCACTCCGACCGCCGCCGAATCCCTCCGCACCGACGCCGCCCCGCCCGCCCTGCTCGCCGCCATGCAGCGCGACCTCGGGCTGGACCGGACGCAGGCCGAGCGGCGGCTGGCGAACGAGGCGGAGGCCGGTGCGACCGCGGGCCGCCTGCGCGCCGCGCTCGGCGGCGACTTCGCGGGCGCGTGGGTGCGCGGCGCCGAGTCCGGCACGCTGACCGTGGCGACGACGGACGCCGATGACATACGGGCGATCGAGGCCCGGGGCGCCGAGGCGCAGGTCGTGCGGCACTCGCTCGCCGAGCTGGACGCGGCCAAGGCCCGCCTGGACCGGGCGGCCGGTGAGCTGAACACCGCCGACACGCCGGTCTGGTACGTCGACGTGCGCACCAACGCGGTCGTCGTCAAGGCCGTACGCGCGTCCGCGGCCCGGTCCCTGCTGAAGGCCGCCGGTGTCGACGCCTCCCTCGTCCGCACCGAGCGGACGACCGAGCGGCCCCGCCCGCTGTACGACCTGCGCGGCGGCGAGGCGTACTACATCAACAACAGCGGGCGCTGCTCGATCGGTTTCCCCGTCACCAAGGGCACCCAGCAGGGCTTCGCCACCGCCGGTCACTGCGGGCGGACCGGCGCCTCCACCAGCGGCCACAACCGGGTCGCCCAGGGCACCTTCCAGGGGTCGGTCTTCCCCGGCCGGGACATGGCGTGGGTGGCCACCAACTCCAGCTGGACGGCGACCCCGTACGTCAAGGGCGCCGGCGGCCAGAACGTGCAGGTCACCGGGTCGACGCAGGCCACGGTCGGCGCCTCCGTGTGCCGCTCCGGTTCCACCACCGGCTGGCACTGCGGCACCATCCAGCAGCTCAACACCAGCGTGACCTACCCCGAGGGCACCATCAGCGGCGTCACCCGGACCACGGTGTGCGCGGAGCCCGGCGACTCGGGCGGCTCGTACATCTCCGGCAGCCAGGCGCAGGGCGTCACCTCGGGCGGTTCGGGCAACTGCAGCAGCGGCGGGGAGACCTTCTTCCAGCCCATCAACCCGCTCCTGCAGAACTACGGCCTCACCCTCAAGACGACCGACGACGGCGGCGGCCCCGAGGAGCCCCCGCCCGGCGGCACCTGGGCGGTCGGCACCGTCTACCAGCCGGGCGACACGGTGACGTACGGCGGCGCCACCTACCGCTGCCTCCAGGGCCACCAGGCGCAGACGGGCTGGGAGCCGCCGAACGTGCCGGCGCTCTGGCAGCGCGTCTGACCGACCGAGACGGCGGCCGGCTGAGACGGCAGCCGACCGAGACGACGGGGACTGATACGACGGGGGACGCGAGCGGGCGGGGCCGGGCGGATCGTGGGACGCCCGGTCCCGCCCGCATGTCCCTGCCTGCGGCAGAGGCTTGTCAGCCCGGCGGCCGAACGTCATGATCCCGCCATGTACAAGCGAAGACGTGTGCTGGGCACCTATCTGGGCGTGGCCGTCGCCACCGTCCTGCTCTCCGGCATCACCCCGATACTCGACTCGCCGCCCTGGGAAGTGGTCCTGGCCGGCGCTGTCTTCCTCATCGCGAACCAGCTGATCTACAGCTATCCGCGCGCCATCAGAAGCGCCCCGCCGATCATGCTGCTCATCCTCGGCGCCATCGGGGTCGTTCAGGACACGCTGCTGTGGCTGCTCGTCTCCTGGCTCGGCTCCCGGATGGACTACGGCCTCCACGTCGACGGCTTCCTCACCGCCGTGCTCGGCGGCGTCGTCGTCCGCGCGACCGTCCTGCTCCTCATGGCGGTGGGACCGCAGCCGGCAGCCGAGACCTCGTAGCCGTCCCCCACGAACAGCGAAGGGGCCCGCACGACCGAAGTCGTGCGGGCCCCTTCAGGCCATTGGCCTGGCCTTACGGCCAGATCAGGTCAGCCGACCCGACAAGCAAGCGGAACTTACTTGTTGATCTTGGTGACCTGGCCGGCGCCCACGGTCCGGCCACCCTCACGGATGGCGAACTTCAGGCCCTCCTCCATGGCGACGGGCTGGATGAGCTCCACCTTCATCTCGGTGTTGTCACCCGGCATGACCATCTCGGTGCCCTCGGGGAGGGTCACGACGCCGGTCACGTCCGTCGTACGGAAGTAGAACTGCGGGCGGTAGTTGTTGAAGAACGGGGTGTGGCGGCCACCCTCGTCCTTCGACAGGATGTAGGCCTGGGCCTCGAACTCCGTGTGCGGGGTGACGGTGCCCGGCTTGATGATGACCTGGCCGCGCTCGACGTCCTCGCGCTTGATGCCGCGGAGCAGCAGACCGACGTTCTCACCGGCCTGACCCTCGTCCAGCAGCTTACGGAACATCTCGATGCCCGTAACCGTGGTCTTGGTCTTCTCCTGCTTGATGCCGATGATCTCGACTTCCTCGTTCACCTTGAGCACACCGCGCTCGATACGGCCGGTGACGACCGTACCGCGACCGGTGATGGTGAAGACGTCCTCGATCGGCATGAGGAACGGCTTGTCGACGTCGCGCTCCGGCTCCGGGATCGACTCGTCGACGGCCTTCATCAGGTTGAGGACGGAGTCCACCCACTCCTTCTCGCCCTCAAGGGCCTTCAGAGCGGAGACCTTGACGACCGGAACGTCGTCGCCGGGGAACTCGTACTCGGAGAGGAGCTCACGGACCTCGAGCTCGACGAGCTCCAGGATCTCCTCGTCGTCCACCATGTCGGCCTTGTTCAGGGCGACGACGATGTACGGAACGCCGACCTGGCGGGCCAGGAGCACGTGCTCCTTGGTCTGCGGCATCGGGCCGTCGGTCGCGGCGACCACCAGGATCGCGCCGTCCATCTGGGCGGCACCGGTGATCATGTTCTTGATGTAGTCCGCGTGACCCGGGCAGTCGACGTGGGCGTAGTGACGCGCCTCGGTCTGGTACTCGACGTGCGCGATGGAGATGGTGATACCGCGCTGGCGCTCCTCGGGAGCCTTGTCGATGTTGTCGAACGGGGTGGCCTCGTTCAGCTCCGGGTACGCGTCGTGCAGCACCTTGGTAATGGCGGCCGTGAGGGTCGTCTTACCGTGGTCGATGTGACCGATGGTGCCGATGTTGACGTGCGGCTTAGTCCGCTCGAACTTCGCCTTCGCCACTGGGGTCCTCCTGTGGAGTGGTTCTGAACGCCTTGCTTCATCGGCGCCAGGTGATCTTTGCTGTCAAAACCCGGGGCCCGGGGCAAACACCCGCGTTTGCGGTTGTTTGCCCCTCAAGGCTCCGGAGTCAAGCCTACGGCGTGGACGCGAGGTCCGTTACTCGCCCTTGGCCTTCGCGATGATCTCCTCGGCGACGTTCCGCGGAACCTCGGCGTAGGAGTCGAACTGCATCGAGTAGCTTGCGCGACCCGACGTCTTGCTGCGGAGGTCGCCGACGTAGCCGAACATCTCCGACAGGGGCACGAGGCCCTTCACGACGCGGGCACCAGCCCGCTCCTCCATGGCCTGGATCTGGCCACGGCGGGAGTTGATGTCGCCGATGACGTCACCCATGTAGTCCTCGGGCGTGGTGACCTCGACGGCCATCATCGGCTCCAGGAGCACGGGCGAAGCCTTGCGCGCGGCCTCCTTGAAGGCCTGCGAACCGGCGATCTTGAACGCGAGCTCGGAGGAGTCCACCTCGTGGTAGGCACCGTCGAGCAGCGTCACGCGGACACCGGTCATCTCGTAACCGGCGAGGATGCCGAACTGCATGGCCTCCTGCGCACCGGCGTCGACCGAAGGGATGTACTCCTTCGGAACGCGGCCACCGGTCACCTTGTTGACGAACTCGTACGAGGCGTCGCCGCCCTCGATCGGCTCGATCGCGATGATGACGCGGGCGAACTGGCCGGTACCACCCGTCTGCTTCTTGTGGGTGAACTCGACCTTCTCGACCGACTTGCGGATGGTCTCGCGGTACGCGACCTGCGGCTTGCCGACGTTGGCCTCGACCTTGAACTCACGGCGCATGCGGTCGACCAGCACCTCGAGGTGCAGCTCGCCCATACCGCCGATGATGGTCTGGCCGGTCTCCTCGTCCGAGTGGACCTGGAAGGACGGGTCCTCCTCGGCCAGGCGCTGGATCGCGACGCCGAGCTTCTCCTGGTCACCCTTCGACTTGGGCTCGATGGCGACCTGGATGACCGGGGCCGGGAAGTCCATGGACTCCAGGATCACCGGGCTCTTGTCGTCGGACAGCGTCTCACCGGTGGTGGTCTGCTTCAGACCCATCACGGCGACGATGTCGCCGGCGCCCACCGACTCGATCTCCTCACGCTTGTTGGCGTGCATGCGGTAGATCTTGCCGATGCGCTCCTTCTTGCCCTTGACGGAGTTCAGCACCTGGGTGCCGGACTCCAGGCGACCGGAGTACACGCGGACGAAGGTGAGCTTGCCGAGGTGCGGGTCGCTCATGATCTTGAACGCGAGCGCGGCGAGGGGCTCCTCGTCCGACGGCTTGCGCGCGACGACCTTCTCCGCGTCCTTCGGGTCGTGGCCCTCGATGGCCTCGACGTCGAGGGGGGAGGGCAGGTAGCGCACGACCGCGTCGAGCAGGGGCTGGACGCCCTTGTTCTTGAAGGCGGTACCGCAGAACACCGGGGTGACGGTGGTGCCCTGGCCCTTGCCGGAGGCGATGGTGATACGGCGGATCGCCGCGTACAGCTGCTCCTCGGAGGGCTCCTGGCCCTCGAGGTACAGCTCCATCAGCTCCTCGTCGTTCTCGGCGACGGCCTCGAGCAGCTTGCCGCGCCACTCCTCGGCGGCCTCGGTGTGCGTGGCCGGGATGTCGACGGTGTCGTACATCTCGCCCTTGGCCGCGTCGGCCGACCAGATCAGCGCCTTCATCTTCACCAGGTCGACGACGCCCTGGAAGTCCGCCTCGGCGCCGATCGGCAGCTGCATGACCAGCGGCTGCGCGCCCAGACGGTCGGAGATCATGTCGACACAGCGGTGGAACTCGGCACCGGTGCGGTCCAGCTTGTTGACGAAGCAGATACGCGGAACGCCGTAGCGGTCCGCCTGACGCCACACCGTCTCGGACTGCGGCTCGACGCCGGCGACGCCGTCGAACACCGTCACGGCACCGTCGAGCACGCGCAGGGAGCGCTCCACCTCGACGGTGAAGTCGACGTGGCCCGGGGTGTCGATGATGTTGATGGTGTGGTCGACGTTCTCCAGCGGCCAGTGACAGGTGGTGGCAGCAGAGGTGATCGTGATGCCACGCTCCTGCTCCTGCTCCATCCAGTCCATGGTGGCAGCGCCGTCGTGGACCTCACCGATCTTGTACGAAACGCCGGTGTAGAACAGGATCCGCTCGGTGGTGGTCGTCTTGCCCGCGTCGATGTGGGCCATGATCCCGATGTTGCGGACCCTGGCCAGGTCAAGCGAAGTGGTAGCCATAAGGCTTCAGTCTTCTCTCGGTTCTCGAAGGGGTTCCGACTACCAGCGGTAGTGCGCGAAGGCCTTGTTGGACTCGGCCATCTTGTGCGTGTCCTCGCGCTTCTTCACAGCGGCACCGAGGCCGTTGGAGGCGTCGAGGAGCTCGTTGAGCAGACGCTCGGTCATGGTCTTCTCGCGACGGGCGCGGGAGTAACCGACCAGCCAGCGCAGCGCCAGGGTGTTGGCACGGCCGGGCTTGACCTCGACCGGGACCTGGTAGGTGGCGCCACCGACACGGCGGGACTTGACCTCGAGGGTCGGCTTGATGTTCTCGAGAGCGCGCTTCAGCGTGATGACCGGGTCGTTGCCGGTCTTCTCGCGCAGGCCCTCCATGGCGCCGTAGACGATGCGCTCGGCGGTGGAGCGCTTGCCGTTCAGCAGCACCTTGTTGATCAGGGAGGTCACCAGAGGAGAACCGTAGACCGGGTCGATGATGACCGGGCGCTTCGGGGCGGGGCCCTTACGAGGCATTCTTACTTCTCCTTCTTGGCGCCGTAACGGCTGCGGGCCTGCTTGCGGTTCTTGACACCCTGGGTGTCGAGGGAGCCACGGATGATCTTGTAGCGAACACCCGGCAGGTCCTTCACACGGCCGCCGCGCACGAGCACGATGGAGTGCTCCTGCAGGTTGTGTCCCTCACCCGGAATGTAAGCGGTGACCTCGATGCCGCTGGTCAGACGCACACGCGCGACCTTACGCAGGGCCGAGTTCGGCTTCTTCGGGGTGGTCGTGAACACACGCGTGCAGACGCCGCGACGCTGAGGGGAACCCTCGAGTGCGGGCGTCTTGTTCTTCTCGACCTTGTCCTGCCGGCCCTTGCGGACCAGCTGCTGGATCGTAGGCACTACTTCTCCGGTTTCTGTGTGCCGATGGGTACAGCTAACCTGGAACGTCGCCGACCCACGCGGTCGGGTGTGTCGAATCCCGCAGACTCCCGCCGCAAGGCGAAAAGGGCGCAGATTACGGTGGCCGGTCACGACCCCGTGTGCGGTTGAAGGCACGCACGAGGGCCAGGGCACACCCCAGGCACAAGGTCTGAGCGTACCCATCGCATTCGCTTCGGTCAAAAGAAATGGGCGGGACCGGCAGGGGCGACCAACATGTACCGGTTTGCCCTACTCAAGCTGAGGGCCCCGCGGGACGGCCGGGCTCCCCCCGACTCCGCGCACCGCCCCCACGCTACGCCCACCACGCCGGCCCTGCACGCCCACCCCGCACCGCGACCCGCTGTGCGGTTCGCGCTGGGCATGGTGTCGGGGGCGTGCCCCGTGTGGCCCATCCGTATGGTCAGCGCCGCGGAATCGGCGTCCGCGACCGCTCCGTGCGAAGCGCCTCCGCCGAGGCCCTGTCCGCCGATGGGTCGGCGGCGCGTACGACCGCCTCGCCCGCCACCTCCTCCGAAGCGCCCGCGGCGATCCCGGCCGCTGCGGCCGACGACACCTGCCGGACGGCGCTGGCGGCGCGTACGACCGCCTCGCCCGCCACCTCCTCCGGCGCACCGGCCGCGGCGACCCCAGCGGCTGCCGACGACGACACATGCCCGGCGGCGTCCT
>NZ_JACVQF010000219.1 GCF_014534645.1 Streptomyces griseicoloratus | reverse complement strand
CGTGGGTGTGTGCGTCACGGTGTCCGGCTGCGGTCGCGGCGTGCGGTGGTGGGGCCGGGGAGCGGCGGTCGTGGTTCAGTGGTCGGTCGTGACCGCCACGCCCATCACCTCGCGTGCGTGGCGGTCCGGGACCATGCCGAGGCGCCATGCCTGCCAGCCCGCCTCCAGCTGCACGCCCCGTTCCAGCAGCAGCTGGTACGCCTCCACGTAGTCGTCGAGCTTCGGGTCCCGCCGCGGATGTCCCGCCCGGGCCAGCTGGGCCAGCTCCTCCTGCGCCACCGCCGTACCGACCTCCACCCCGCCGGGGGCGGCGTACGGCAGCAGCGTGCAGCGCAGGAAGCGGGCCCAGTCCTCGCCCCGGCGGTCGCCGTACGAGGCGAACAGCGCCGCCGCCTCGTCGCACAGGGCCAGCGCCTGCGGCGTACGCGCGTTGCCCGCGTCCACCACCGCCAGCTCCAGGCACGTCCACGCCTCGCCGTGGGCGACGCCGATGCGCTGGAAGTCGGCGCGGGCGTCGACCAGGAGCTGGCGGGCGAAGCCCGAGTTGCGCAGCGATCCCGTCTGGGCGGCGCGCAGGTCGCGGGTCGCGCGGGCCGAGTGGTGCCGGGCACAGGCCAGCCCGTACACGTCCCGCATCCGGGAGAACATCGTGCGCGACCGCTCCAGCTCACGGACCGCCTGGTCGAGGTCGCCCGTCTCCTCCAGTGCCTGGCCCAGGTAGTAGACCGTCCACGCCTCGCCGCGCGCGTCCTCGTTCTCCCGGTGCCGGGCCGCCGCCCGGCGCAGCTCCTCCGCCGCCTGACCGGCGTCCCCCTCCACCAGCCGGGCCCGCGCCAGCTGCGTCAGCGCCCACGCCTCCCCGCGGGCGTCCTGGGTACGGCCGTACAGGTCCAGCGCGGCCCGCAGGTCGGCCTCCGCCCGCGGCACCTCGCCCATCCGCAGACGCAGCTGGCCGAGCTGGAAGTGCGCCCACGCCTGGCCGTGCACCGACTCGCCCGCCCGGTGCAGCACCAGCGACTCGGTGAGCAGCTCCAGGGCCTCCGCGAGCCGGGCCCGGTCCCGCTGCACCGCCGCCAGCGCGTGCAGCGTCCACGCCCGGTCGGTGGCCAGCTCGGGCGCCGCCTGCAGATCCAGCGCCTCCCGCAGCTTCTGGGCCGCCTCGGTCAGGTTGCCCTGGTGGTGCAGCGTGATGCCCAGCGAGGTCAGCGCACGGGCCGCACCCGCGTCGTGGTGGGCCTCCATGTACAGGTCGACGACCGAGGCGAGCGTCGTACGCGCCTTGTCCAGCTCACCGAGCTGCCGGGCCGCGATGCCGGTGCGCCACTGCACCGAGCGCACCAGCAGCCCCTGGTCGACGGACTGCGCCAGCTCGCTGATCTCGCCCAGCCGGTACAGGTCCCCGCGCAGCAGGCAGTAGTCGCACAGCGCGCCCAGCAGGTTCAGCACGGCGCCCTGGTCGACGCCCTCGGCGTGTCTGAGCGCCGCCGTGATGAAGCTCGACTCGTCGTCCAGCCAGCGCAGCGCCTCGTCCAGGGACGTGAACCCGTGCGGCCCGAACCGGTCCGAGCGGGTCGACATGTTGCCGTCCACCAGCCGCAGCACCGAGTCGGCCAGCTCCGCGTAGTTCGCGATCAGCCGCTCCTGCGCCGCCGCCCGCTCGGCCGGGTCCTCCTCGTCGGCGAGACGGGCCCGGGCGAAGGCGCGCACCACGTCGTGCAGCCGGTAGCGGTTGCCCCGCACGTGGTCGATCAGGCCCGCCCGGGACAGCCCCGCCAGATGCCGGGTCGCCTCCGTCTCGTCGGTGGCGAGCAGCGCGGCGGCGGCCGCCGCGCCCAGCGAGGTACGGCCGGCCAGCGCCAGCCGGCGCAGCAGCCGCCGGCCCGGCTCCGGCTGGTCGGTGTAGCGCAGCCACAGCGCCCGCTCGACCGGCTCCACCGGGCCGTACGCGCCCAGGTCCGTGGCCAGGGCGCGCGGCGAGCGCGGCCCAGTGACGAGCCCGCTATGCGCAGCGCCAGCGGCAGCCCGCCGCACAGCCGCCGGATGCCCTCGGCGGACTCGGCGTCGTACGGCCCCGACGCGTCCTGCGCGGCGGCGCCCAGCAGTTCCTCCGAGCCGGCCGCGTCCAGGGGCTCGACCGGCAGGTGATGCACGCGCGCGGGCAGGTCGCGGGGGAGTTCCAGGGGCTCGCGCGCGGTGACCAGCACCAGACTGTCCGACCGCTCCGGCACCAGCGTGCGCACCTGCTCCGGATCCGAGGCGTCGTCCAGGACGACCGTGACCGGCACGCCCGTCAGATGCTGGTGGTACAGCTCGCTGAGCCGCTTGACCTGCTGGTCCGCCGAGGACCGCTCACGGAACAGCAGCTGCTCGCGGGGAGCGCCGAGCCGGTTCAGCAGATGCAGCAGGGCGTCCCGGGTCGCCAGCGGCGGCTCTTCGTGGCTGTCCCCGCGGAGATCGACCACGCACGCCCCGCGGAAGTAGTCCCTCAGCTCGTGGGCGGCGCGCACCGCGAGGGTCGTACGGCCGCTGCCGGGCGTCCCGTGCAGCACCACGACCGTCGGCTGCGTCTCCGTGCTCGCGCGGGCCGCCTGCACCCACTGCCGCAGCCGCGCCATCTCCTGCCGCCGGCCCGCGAAGGCGCCCTCCGGCTCCGGGAGCTGCGCGAACGACTGCTCCAGCACACTGCGCCCCCGGGCCGCCGCGCTCTTGTCGGCCCCGCGCAGCTTCGGGCCCGCCTTCGCCGGACCGGTGGACGCGGCCAGCACCCGCTGCTGGTCCAGGAACGGCCGGATCCCCCGTACCTCCAGCGCCGTCAGCCACTGCAGCCGCAGCTGCTCCGGGCCGCCCGGCTGGCTCACGGCACCGGCGCGGTGGTGGGCGGCGGGCACATGGGAGCCGACCACCTTGACCACGGTCGCCGCGGCGCCGACGACGCCCACGGCCACACCCGCGCCGACCGCGGTGCCCGTGCCGGTGCCGAGGGCCATGTCGGCGACCACCGCGGCGACCGCCGCCACCGCGGCCACCAGCAGGGGGGTGCCGGCGCCCTCCCGGGCGTAGCGCTGGCGGAAGGTGAGCTGTCCGGCCGCCGCCTCGTCCAGGGCGCGGGTGTAGGCCTCGTACTCCTCGTCGGCCGCCCGTGCCATCGAGTCGAGTGCCCCGCGCGCCCGTGACAGCAGCACGTTGCCGTCGGTGCGGCCGCCCGAGCGCCGCACCTCCTCCTCCACGGCCCGCATCAGCAGTCGCTCGGCATCCGCCCGATGACTGTCCCGCATGTGGCGTCCCCCTCCGGCGGCATCGGCATCCCGGTTGTCTCCGGGCCCTTCCCCGGTCCTTCCCCGGTTCTCGTCGGTCAAGTGTCCTGCGATGGGGAGGCCCTGGGGAGAGGAGCGGCAGGGGTGTGCGGCGGGACGTGCCCGTGCCTCACCCACCCCCTGGGCGGCCGAACGGGGCGTAGCCGAACGGCTACCCGGATGGTCATGCCTTCCGGCACTCCGTTGTAGACAGTCGAACGATCTTCCGCTTACTTCAATTCCATGGCGAAGATTGAACCGCCCAATTAGATGACGTCGTTATGGTTGGCAAAATCAAAGGAAATCCCATGACCCTGACCGAGCCTTGGTGGCGTGCAAGTCAAAGTTATGTTTCGGAGATTCTTTCACTGCTCGCGGCCGCGCCGGATCGAGATGTCGTTCACTGGCGTGGCGAAGCCTTCTCCGGCGGCGACCTGATCCGGTCCGTGACTGAAACGTTCCTTGCGCTGCGCGATCGTGGAGTGGGCAAGGGGGACATGGTGGCGATTCTGGTCGCACCCAACAGTCCCGAGATGCTCACCGTGCGGTACGCGACACATCTGCTCGGCGGTGCCGTGTGCTATTTGCGAACCACTAATCCCGGTACCAGGACGACGGTCCTTCCGCTGGATCACCAGATCCAGATCCTGCGCGAAACCGAAGCCGTGACCGTCTATGCCGATGCCGAGAGCTCGGAGCGTGCGGCAGAGCTCGCCGGTGGTAGTGGGATCCCTGTAACGCGTCGTCAGCACGGGGAAGGCGATGAGGCCGGCCGGGCCGATGTCGCCGGTGCCCCGGACGCCGTGTCATGGGACCCGGACGCGCTGGCCTTCATCGGCTTCACGAGTGGCAGCACGGGACGGCCCAAAGGCATCCGGTTGGCGGGCCGCGCATGGGAAGCCACCATGCGTGCGTGGATGGAGGTCGGTCGTGAATACGACTGTGCGTCGATCCTGGTGTCGACCCCTCTGAGCCATGGCGTTGCCGCGATGGCGGACGCGGTCTTCGCCCTGGGCGGAGCGCTTCATCTCCATGAGAGCTTCGACGCCGAGAAATTCGTGGACACCGTCTCCGTGGAGAAGGAGGTCTCGTGGACGTTCATGGCGACGAATCACGTGTTCCAGCTCATCGACCATCTGCTCGAGCGAGGAATCCGCGACCGTGATGCATTGGAAGCTGCGGGACTGTCCTCCCTGAAGCGGATCGTCTACGGCGGCAGCCCCGCGGCACCCGCCAGAATCGCACAGGCTTTTCGGCTCTTCGGCCCTGCTCTGGCGCAGGGGTATGCCACGACTGAGAGCGGCCGGATCACGATCCTGACACCTGAGGAGCACGGCGACCCGGATCTCGCGGCCACTGTCGGCCGGCCCTTCCCCGAGGTGGAGGTCGTCGTCTGCAACTCGGATTCGGGTGCGCAGCTGGCGGTGGGGGAGATCGGCGAGGTTCGTGTCCGCACGCCCCAGATGATGGACGGCTACAACGGCCAGCCGGAACTGACCGCACAAGTGCTTCGTGACGGCTGGTACTTCACCGGAGACATCGGCTGTTTCGACGAGCGAGGCTATCTGACTCTCCTGGGTCGGGTGGCCCACGTCATCAAGGTCGGTGGCGTCAAGGTCCATCCCATCGTGCTCGAGGCGGAAATTCTTGCCCACCCGGGTGTCCGGCACGCTGCCGTCTACGGCGTGCGGGACGAGGACGGAAGCGAGCACATCCACGCCGCGATCGAATGCGATCCGGCTGAGACGGTCGAAGTGGAAGACATCCGCGCGAGAATTGCCGAGGCGCTGTCCCCGATTCACGTGCCAGAGAAGGTGCACGTCCTGAGTGTTCTGCCGATGAACAGCAACGGCAAGCCCGACAAGGTGCTCCTGAAATCGCAGTATTCCTAGCGTGGACCTTTCGGTTCGCAGGTCAATCCAACCGCTACGTCGAGAAGGCGAGTGAATGAACGTTCACCTGGCATCATACCTGAGTGGCAAGACGGCTGACGACCTTGCTGGAAGCAAGCGCGAGTTCCTGGAGATCGGCCGTCGTTCCGGTAATTACCCCCTGGCCACTGCGCGGCGCGACGGGGTGGATTCGGAAGTAAGTGTCTGGTGCAGCAACGACTATCTGGGAATGGGCCAGAATCGCCAGGCCATCGCGGCCATGCAAGCCGCGATCGACACCCATGGCGTAGGCTCCGGAGGTTCCCGGAACATCGGTGGAACCAACCACTACCACGTCCTTCTCGAAAACGAGCTGGCGGATCTGCACGGCAAGGAAGCCGCTCTCCTTTTCACATCGGGATACACGGCCAACGAGGGATCTCTCTCCGTGCTGGCGAGGATGCCGGAAGACACCGTCGTGTTTTCCGATGCGAAGAACCACGCCTCGATCATCGACGGTCTCCGGCACAGCGGCGCGAAGAAGCACATCTTCCGGCACAACGACGTCGCCCACCTGGAAGAACTGATCGCGGCCGCTCCCGCCGACTGCCCGAAGCTCATCGTCGTGGAAACGGTCTATTCCATGTCGGGCAACGTCGCGCCGCTCGCCGAGATCGCCGACATCGCGGACAAATACGGTGCCACGACCTTCATCGACGAGGTCCACGCGGTCGGCATGTACGGCCCGCAGGGCGCCGGCATCGCCGCGCGGGAAGGCATCGCCGATCGGTTCACGGTCGTGATGGGCACCTTGGCGAAGGGCTACGGAACGGTCGGCGGCTACATCGCGGGACCGGCGGCCCTCGTGGACGCGGTGCGGACCTATTCGCGCTCGTTCGTCTTCACCACCTCGCTGCCGCCGGCGGTCGCGGCCGGTGCGCTGGCGTCGGTCCAGTACCTGCGGTCCTCCGATGTCGAGCGGAAGAGCCTCTCGGAGAACGCGCGGCTTCTGCACAGCCTTCTGATCGCGGCCGACATCCCGTTCATCTCGACGGACTCCCACATCGTCGCGGCCTTCGTCGGTGATGACGACATGTGCAAGCGGGCGTCCCAGCTGCTGTTCGAGCGGCACGGGATCTACGTCCAGTCCATCAACGCGCCCAGCGTGCCCGCGGGCGAGGAGATCCTGCGCATCGCTCCGTCCGCCGTGCACGATCAGAACGACGTCGAGAACTTCGCCCGGGCTCTTCACGGAATCTGGAAGGAACTGAACATCCCGACCGCGAGTGCCCGGGACTGGTCCACGTCCGAGCTCCGCGGTGGCGGCGCCCGCACCGCCGCGAAAGACGGACTGCCGCCGCAGTGACCATGTCAGTTGCCGGCGTACTGGCCGACACGGCGGCGCAGCGACCCGGCCACACTGCCGTGATCTACGAGTCCGAGCACGTCACCTACGGGTGGCTGTGGGAACAGGCACGCCGCTACGCGTCCGTGCTGCGGGCCAACGGGGTACGGCCGGGAGACCGGGTCGCCATGCTCCTGATCGACACCCCGCAGTTTCCCGTCGTGTACTTCGGCGTGCTGGCGGCCGGCGCCGTCGCGATCCCGCTGAATGCCATGGCGACCGCGTCGGAGATCGATCACGTACTGACCGACGCCGACGCCCGATTTCTGGTGTGCGCCGCCTCCTTGCTCGCCCGGGCGAGAGAGGCGGCGGAGCCGCTCGGCACGGTGCTCCTCACCGTCGGCCCGGGCCCCGCGGGCACTGTCGACCTGGAGAAGGCGGCACTGGACACGGCGCCGATCGACGATTCCGCGGTGCGGGAACCCGACGATGTCGCGGTCGTGTTCTACACGTCCGGTACGACGGGTGAGCCGAAAGGCGTGATGCTCACCCACCGGAACATCCTGTACAACGTCGAGAGGATGGTCACCACTCCGTACGCGTTCCGGAGTGATGACGTATTGCTCGGGTGTCTGCCGCTGTCGCACGGCTTCGGTCAGATCTGCGGCATGCTGACCGGCTTCCGCGCCGGCATATCCATCGTCATGATGCCGAGGTTCTCCGGGCGGGAGGCCCTCGCGCTGATGACGAAACACCGGTGCACGGTGTTCATGGGCGTGCCGACCATGTATTCCAAGCTGCTCGATGCGGTGGCCCGGGGAGAGCGGGTTCCTCGGCTCGACCGCGTGTACAGCGGGGGATCGGCGCTTCCCGTCAAGACCCTCGAAGACGTCCGAAGCACGTTCGGATGCCCTGTGTACGAGGGCTACGGGATGACCGAGACCTCCTGCAGCGTCGCCTATCACTATCCTGGCCTGACTTTTCGACCCGGAACGGTCGGTGTTCCGATCACCGGCATCACCGTCGGCATAGCCCGGCCGAATGCCGACACGATCGATCTCCTGCCCGTCGGAGAGGTGGGCGAGATCGTGGTGCGCGGTCCGAACGTCATGGCCGGATATCTCGGTCGCCCGGATCTCACCGCCGAGGTCCTGACCGACGGCTGGTTCCTCACCGGCGATCTCGGCAGGCTGGACGACGACGGCTACCTTTCGGTCGTGGGCCGCAAGAAGGACTTGATTCTGCGGGGCGGCTACAACGTCTATCCGCGCGAAATCGAGGAGATCCTCGTCGGGCATCCGGCCGTGGCGCAGGTGGCGGTCATCGGTGTGCCGCACCCCGTGCTCGGTGAAGAGGTCTGGGCGATTGTCGTGCCGGCCCGGCCGGAGGACGTCACCTCCGGAACGGATGAAGAGATCATCGAATGGGGCAAACAGCGTCTCGCCGCATATAAGTACCCGCGCCGAGTCGAATTCACCGACGCTCTCCCGTTGGGGTCCAGCGGAAAAGTTCTCAAGCGGGCGCTCGTCTCGAAATACGAGCCGGCCGCCGGCTCGTAGCTGCCAACACAGAATCACATCGGTGTAGCACCCGCGGCACGGCTGCGGGTGCTACGCCTCCGCTCAGGCATCGTACGTAACACATAGGTGGGGCCACTCGACCATGGTTGAATTCCAAGCCGAATTCCAAGCTGACACGTCGACATCGACCGAGGCCATCGCCATCGTCGGTATGTCCTGCCGACTGCCGCATGCGGAGAACCCCGCGCAACTGTGGCAGTTGCTGCGCGACGGCCGCAGTGCGATCGGCGCGCCCCCGGCAAGCCGCCCCGAACTTCCCTCGCGGCCGGGCGGCTATCTCGAGGACGTCAGCGGATTCGATGCCGGCTTCTTCGGCATCAGTCCGCGTGAGGCGTCGTCGATGGACCCGCAGCAGCGGCTGATGCTCGAGCTCGCCTGGGAGGCACTGGAGGACGCCAGGATCCTCCCGTCCGATCTCGCCGACAGCCGGACCGGTGTCTTCGTCGGCGTCATCGCCGACGATTACGCCGCCCTCACGCGCCGGCACGGGGCCGACGGCATCACCCGCCACACCCTGACCGGCCTCAACCGCGGCGTCATTGCCAACCGGATCTCCTACACCCTGGGTCTGCACGGACCGAGTGCGGCCGTGGACACCGGCCAGTCCTCCTCGCTGGTCGCTGTGCACCTGGCAGTCGAGAGCCTGCGCCGCGGCGAGTCCGCCATGGCCGTCGCCGGCGGTGTCAACCTCAATCTGGTGCCGGACAGCACCATCGGCGCGGAGCGGTTCGGCGCACTGTCACCGGACGGTCTCAGCTTCACTTTCGACGCCAGGGCGAACGGATACGTACGCGGTGAGGGCGGCGCGTTCGTCGTGCTCAAGCCGCTGCACGCCGCCATGGCAGACGGCGACCCGGTCTACTGCGTGCTGCACGGCAGCGCGATGAACAACGACGGGGCGACCGAGGGACTGACCGTACCGGGTCCGGCCGGCCAGCAGGATGTCCTGCGGCAGGCGTACGAGCGTGCCAAGGTGTCCGCGGAGCAGGTGCAGTACGTCGAATTGCACGGCACGGGTACCAAGCTGGGCGACCCGATCGAAGCGTCGGCCCTGGGCGCGGTGCTCGGTGACGGCCGCGTGGACGGCGCCGAGCTGCGGGTCGGATCGGTGAAGACCAACGTCGGACACCTTGAGGGTGCCGCCGGCATCGTCGGCCTGCTGAAGGCGGCGCTCTGCATCCGTCACCGCGAGCTCGTGCCGAGCCTGAACTTCGAAACCCCCAACCCGGACATACCGTTCGACGAGCTGAAGCTCGCCGTGCAGCGAAGCCGTGAGGCATGGCCGCGGCCGGACGAGCCGCTCTACGCAGGTGTCAGCTCGTTCGGTGTCGGCGGTACGAACTGCCACGTCGTGCTTTCGGACTGGCGCACCGAGCCCGCGGCGCAGGAGGAGCTGCCCGGCACCGAGTCCGGCTCGGGTGCGGTGCCGTGGGTGCTGTCGGGCAAGTCGGCCGATGCCGTGGCCGGTCAGGCGGAGCGGCTGGTGTCGTTCCTGGAGGAGCGGCCGGGGCTGGACGTCGCGGCGGTGGGTCGTTCGCTCGCGGTGTCGCGTGCTCGTTTCGATCACCGTGCGGTGGTCGTGGGGGAGACCCGCGAGGAGCTGCTGGCGGGTGTCCGGGCGTTGGCCGCGGGTGTGCCCGCGGCCGGTGTGGTGTCGGGCCGTGCGGTGCCGGGTGGTGCGGGGAAGACGGTGTTCGTCTTCCCCGGGCAGGGTTCGCAGTGGCAGGGCATGGCGCTCGAGCTCTTCGACTCCTCCCCGGTGTTCGCGGGGCGGCTGGTGGAGTGCGAGCAGGCTCTGGCGCCGTTCACGGACTGGTCGCTGCTGGATGTGCTCCGCGGTGCGCAGGGCGCCCCCGGTTTCGACCGGGTGGATGTGGTGCAGCCCGCGTTGTGGGCGGTCATGGTGTCGTTGGCGGCGTTGTGGCGCTCGGTGGGCATCGAGCCGGACGCGGTGGTCGGTCACTCGCAGGGTGAGATCGCGGCGGCCGTGGTCGCCGGTGCGTTGTCGCTGGACGACGCGGCGAAGGTCGTGGCGTTGCGCAGCCGGGCGATCGCGAAGCTGGCCGGTACGGGTGGGATGGTGTCGGTGGCTCTGCCGGCCGACGAGGTCCGCGAACTCATCGCCCCGTGGGGCGGCGCGATCGACATCGCCGCACACAACGGCCCCGCGAGCACGGTCGTCTCCGGCGACCCGGAGGCCCTGGCCGGCCTCGTCGCCCAAAGTGAGGTCAAGGGATACCGTGCCCGCACCATTCCGGTCGACTACGCCTCTCACTCCGCCCACGTCGACTCGCTGGAGGAGGAGCTGCGGGAGCTGTTGGCCGGCGTCACGCCGCGTACCGGTGACATCGGGTTCTTCTCCACTGTCACCGGGCAGCCGCTGAACGGTCAGGAGCTCGACGGCTCGTACTGGTTCCGCAACCTCCGCCGGACCGTCCAGCTGGAAGAGGCCACCCGTGCTCTGCTCGGCGACGGGCATCGCGTCTTCATCGAGGTCAGTGCCCACCCGGTGCTCACCTCGGCCCTCAGCGACACGGCCGACGAGGCCGGTGTCGGCGGCACCGTCGTCGTCGGATCGCTGCGGCGCGACGACGGTGGGTGGGATCGTTTCCTGGCCTCGGTCGCCGAGGCGCACGCGTGCGGTGTGGAGGTGGAGTGGGAGCAGTTCCTGCCGGGCTCGGGTCTGGTGGACCTGCCCACGTACGCCTTCCAGCGTCAGCACTTCTGGCTGGAGGGTCCGGCGGCCGGGCCGGTCCGGGACCGGGGCGTCGCGGCACGGCGGAGCGGTCCGAAGCGGCCCGCGCCGCGCCTCGATGAGCTGGAGCTGGTACGTGCGCACGTGGCAGCGGTGCTCGGCCACGGATCGGCGCGCGACGTGGACATCGACACGACCTTCAAGGACCTGGGCTTCGACTCCCTCTCGGCCGTCGAGCTCCGGAACGCGCTGAACAGGGCCACCGGGCTCTCCCTGCCCTCCGGCCTCCTCTTCAACTACCCGACCCCGGCCATCCTCGCCGAACACCTCGGTGGTCAGCTCCTCGGCCCGGACCAGGACCAGGACGACGACGAGTACGAGGCCACAGCCCTTGACGAGCCGATCGCGATCGTGGGCATGGCATGCCGGCTGCCCGGAGGGGTCGCCTCTCCGGAGGACCTGTGGCGTCTGGTGAGCAGCGAGGTCGACGCGGTCGGCGGATTCCCGGCCAACCGGGGCTGGGACCTCGATGCGCTCTTCACCTCCGATCCGGACAGCCCCGGCAAGACCTACGCCACCCAAGGTGGTTTCCTGCACGATGCGGACCGGTTCGATGCCGAGTTCTTCGGCATCAGTCCCCGCGAGGCGGCGGCGATGGAGCCCCAGCAACGGCTGCTGCTGGAGACGGCCTGGGAGGCCTTCGAGCAGGCGGGCATCGACCTCGCCGCGCTGCGCGGCACCCGCACCGGTGTGTACGTGGGCGCGACGGCACAGGAGTACGGGCCGCGGCTGCACGAGCCGTCCGGCGGGTACGACGGCTACCTGCTGACGGGCAACACCGCCAGCGTGGCCTCGGGCCGGCTGGCCTACACCTTCGGGCTGGAGGGCCCGGCGGTGACGGTCGACACCGCCTGCTCGTCCTCGCTCGTCGCGCTCCACCTCGCCGCGCAGTCGCTGCGCCGGGGCGAGTCCTCCGTGGCCCTCGCCGGCGGTGTGTCCGTCATGGCCACGCCCGGCATGTTCGTGGAGTTCTCCCGGCAGCGCGGGCTGTCGCCGGACGGGCGGTGCAAGGCGTTCTCCTCGTCGGCGGACGGTACGGGCTGGGCCGAGGGCGTGGGTCTGCTGGTGCTGGAGCGGCTGTCGGACGCGGAGCGCAACGGGCACCGGGTGCTCGCGGTGATCCGTGGTTCCGCCGTGAACCAGGATGGTGCGAGCAACGGTCTGACCGCCCCGAACGGGCCTTCGCAGGAGCGGGTCATCCGCGCCGCGCTGGCCGACGCCCGCCTGTCGGCGTCCGAGGTGGACGCGGTGGAGGCGCACGGCACGGGCACCAGGCTCGGCGACCCGATCGAGGCGCAGGCGCTGCTGGCCACCTACGGCCAGGACCGCGAAGAGCCGCTTCGACTCGGCTCGCTGAAGTCGAACATCGGTCACACGCAGGCCGCGGCGGGCGTCGCGGGCGTGATCAAGATGGTCATGGCCATGCGCAACGGGGTTCTCCCGGCGACGCTGCACGTGGACGAGCCGACCTCGCACGTCGACTGGTCGGCCGGCGCGGTGGAGCTGCTGACGCAGGCCCGGGAGTGGCCGGAGCCCGGCCGTCCGCGCCGGGCGGGCATCTCGTCCTTCGGCATCAGCGGTACCAACGCGCACCTCATCGTCGAGCAGGTCACGGAGACCGAGGCTCCGGTGGAGGAGCCGCCGGTGCCGGGTCCGGTGCCGTGGGTGGTGTCGGGCAAGTCGGGGGCCGCCCTGTCGGAGCAGGCGGATCGGCTGGTGTCGTTCCTGGAGGAGCGGCCGGAGCTGGACGTCGTGGCGGTGGGCCGCTCGCTGGCCGTCTCGCGTGCTCGTTTCGATCACCGTGCGGTGGTCGTGGGGGAGACCCGGGAGGAACTCCTGGACGCGCTGCGGGCGGTGACCCCGGGCGAGGCCGTCTCGGCGGGTTCGGTGGCGTTCCTGTTCTCCGGGCAGGGCAGTCAGCGTGTGGGCATGGGCCGGGAGCTGTATGCGGCCGAGCCGGTCTTCGCGGCCGCCTTCGACGAGGTCGCCGGGGCGTTGGACGTCCACTTGGACCGTCCGCTCGCCGGCGTGATCGAGGGCGAGGCGGAGCTGCTTCAGCGGACGGCGTTCACTCAGCCGGCGCTGTTCGCGGTCGAGGTGGCCCTGTTCCGTCTGCTGTCCCATTACGGGGTGACCCCGGATTACCTGGTGGGTCATTCGGTGGGTGAGCTGGCGGCGGCCCATGTGGCGGGTGTGCTGTCCCTTGAGGACGCTGCGCGTTTGGTCTGTGCGCGGGCGCGTCTGATGGAGGGCGTTGCCGAGGGCGGGGCGATGGTTGCCCTGAACGCGGGTGAAGCGCGCGTCGCCGGGTGGCTCGAAGGTCGTACCGGTGTGGATGTGGCCGGGGTCAACAGCCCCGACACCACCGTGATTTCGGGTGACGAGACGGCGGTGCTCGACGTCCTGGAGCTGGCTCGCGGGGAAGGTGTGAAGGCGACGCGGCTGAAGGTGAGCCATGCCTTCCACTCCGCGCACCTGGACGGAATGCTGGCGGAGCTCACCGAGGTCGCCCGGACTCTGACGCATTCGGCTCCCCGGATCCCGGTCGTTTCGAACGTCACCGGTGAGGTGGTCGAGGAGTTCACCGCCGAGTACTGGGCCGTTCAGGCCCGTTCGGCGGTCCGTTTCGCCGACGGCATCGCCACGCTGGCCGGTCTTGGTGTGACGGCGTTCGTGGAGCTGGGTCCCGACGGGACGCTCGCGGGTCTGACGGGCGAGTGCCTGGCCGGCACCGAGGGCGTCGTCGTGGTTCCGGTGCTGCGCAAGGACCGTGCCGAGAAGCGTTCCCTCCTCGCCGCCCTGGGCGCTGTGCACGCACACGGTGTGGATGTGGACTGGGAGCGGTTCCTGCCGGGTTCCGGTGTGGTGGAGCTGCCGACGTACGCGTTCCAGCGTGAACGTTTCTGGTTGGACGCGCCGCGCTCCGGTGATGCGGCGGGCCTGGGGCTGACGGCTGTGGATCATCCGTTGCTGGCTGCGCTGATCACGGAGCCCGATGGTGACGGGGCGCAGTTCTCGGCCTCGGTGTCGTTGGCCTCGCATCCGTGGCTGGCCGATCACGCGATTGGCGGCAGGGTCCTGGTCCCGGGGACGGTGTTCCTGGAGCTCGCGGGCACCGCGGCCGAGCAGCTGGGCTACGCCACCGTCGAGGAACTCACCCTCCAGGCACCCCTGATCCTCCCGGAGAGGACCGGCGTTCAGCTGCGGCTGACCGTCGACCGGGCCGACGCGCGCGGCGATCGCCGGTTCACCGTGTACGCGCGGACCGGCGAGGAGCAGTGGACCGCCCACGCGGCCGGCCTGCTCACGTCCTCCGTCCCCTCGCCGGGCGTTTCCCTGGACCAGTGGCCCCCGGCCGACGGCACCCCCATCCCGCTGGACGGCGTCTACGACCGCCTCGACGACTTGGGCTACGGCTACGGGCCGGCCTTCCACGGCCTGCGCGCCGCCTGGCGCGCCGGCGACGACCTCTTCGCCGAGGTCGCCCTGCCCGACCGGCTCCACACCGAGGCCGCGCGCTTCGGCGTGCACCCCGCCGCCCTCGACGCGGTGCTGCACCCGCTCGTGCTCGTGCTGGAGGACGCGGCCCCGGCGCAGGACGACGGCACGATCCGGCTGCCGTTCTCGTTCTCGGGCTTCGTGCTGCACGCGGTCGGCGCCACGGTGCTGCGCGTCCGCTGGACCCGGACCGGCCAGGACACGGCCCGGCTCGCTCTCGCCGACGGCACCGGCGCTCCGGTGGCGGCGATCGAGTCGGTCGCCCTGCGGCCGATCGCCCGCGATCAGCTCACCGTCGCCGGCCCGGCCGCGGAGTCCCTGTACCGGGTGGCCTGGGAGGCCGTCCCGGCGGCCGAGCCGGTCGCCGGCCGGCGGTGGGTCCGGCTGGGCGAGGCGCCCTACGCCGACCTCGCCGCGCTCGGCGCCGCGGTCGACGCCGGATCCGCCGTACCGGAGTTCGTGGTGATCGGCGAGCAGCAGCTCGGCGTCGGTGCCACCGGTGATGTACTCGACCGGACCCACGCCACGGCGGCGCGCGGGCTGGAGGCCGTGCGGGAATGGCTGGCCGCCCCGCAGTTCGCGGAGAGCCGCCTCGTCCTCGTCGTGCCGGACGGCGCGCTGCACACGGCCCCGCTCGTGGGCCTGATCCGTACCGCGCAGACCGAGCAGCCCGGCCGGCTGGTCCTCGCCCACGTGGACGAGGGTGGTCTGGAGCTGCTGCCCGCCGTGCTGGCTTCGGGGGAGCCCGAGGTGGCGGTGCGGGGCGGCGGGTTGTTCGTACCGCGTCTGGCGCGTGCCGCGGGTGTCGTGGCGGGCGCGGTGGAGGGTCTGGACCCGGAGGGTACGGTCCTGGTGACCGGTGCTCTCGGTACGTTGGGCCGTCTGGTGGCGCGTCGGCTGGTGACCCATCACGGTGCGCGGCACCTGCTGTTGGTGTCGCGCCGCGGTGGTGGGACTCCGGGTGCCGCCGAGTTCGTGGCGGAGCTGGCGGAGCTGGGTGCGCGGGCTCGGGTGGCGGCGTGCGACGTGTCGGACTTCGACGCGCTGGCGGGTCTGCTGGACGAGGTCGCGGACGAGCGTCCGCTGACTGCCGTGGTGCATACGGCGGGTGTCCTGGACGATGCGACGGTCGCCTCGCTGTCGGCCGGCCATCTGGAGCGGGTGATGCGTCCGAAGGTGGACGCGGCCTGGAACCTCCACCGCCTCACCGAATCCCTCGGCCTCGCCTCGTTCGTCATGTTCTCGTCCATCGCGGGCCTGATGGGCAACGCCGGCCAGGCCAACTACGCGGCCGCGAACACCTTCCTCGACGCCCTCGCGCAGCACCGCCGCGCCCGGAACCTGCCCGCCACCTCCCTCGCGTGGAGCCTGTGGGACAGCGCCGACGGCATGGCCGGAACCCTCGCCGACGCCGACGTCGCGCGGTGGAAGCGGAGCGGAATCGTCCCGCTGAGCCCGGAACTGGGTCTCGGTCTGTTCGACGCGGCGCTCGCCTCGGCGGAGCCGCTGCTGGTCCCCGCCGAACTCGACCTGGGCGCCCTGCGCGCCCGGGCCGAGGAGAACGCCCTCCCCGAGCTGTTCACCGGCCTGGTCCGCGTCCGCCGCCGGCAGGCGGCCGGCGGCGGACACGGCGCCGGCTCGTCGTGGGTCCAGCGGCTGACCGCGCTGGCCGCGGAGGAGCGGGCGCAGGCCGTCCTCCAGACCGTACGGGAGACCGTGGGGCTGGTTCTCGGGCACGGGGCCGACGCCGGCATCGACCCGGCCAAGGCGTTCAAGGACACCGGCTTCGACTCCCTCACGGGTGTCGAACTGCGCAACCGGCTGGGCTCGGTGACCGGGCTGCGACTGCCCACCACCCTCGTGTTCGACCACCCGTCGCCCCAGGCGGTGGCGGACTTCCTGCTGGACCGGCTCGACGCGGCCGGAACGTCCGTCGTCCCGTCGGTGACCGCCCACGCCCCCGGATGGGACGAGCCGATCGCCGTGGTCGGCATGGGGTGCCGCTACCCGGGCGGGGTCTCCTCGCCGGAGGACCTGTGGCGGCTCGTGGCGGAGGGCCGGGACGCGATCGGCGAGTTCCCGTCCGACCGCGGCTGGGACGTGGATGGCCTCTTCGACCCGGACCCCGACAAGACCGGCAAGTCGTACACGCGCAAGGGCGGATTCCTCTACGAGGCCGCGGAGTTCGACGCCGAGTTCTTCGGTCTGAGTCCGCGTGAGGCGACCGCGACCGACCCGCAGCAGCGGGTGCTGCTGGAGGTCGCGTGGGAGGCGCTGGAGCGTGCGGGAGTCGACCCCGCCTCGCTGCGCGGTTCCTCGACCGGTGTCTACACGGGTGTGATGTACAACGACTACGGGTCGCGGCTGGGGAGCGCTCCGGAGGGCTTCGAGGGGCACTTGCTGACGGGCACGATCTCGAGCGTCCTGTCGGGCCGGGTGGCCTACACGTTCGGTCTTGAAGGGCCGGCGGTGACGCTGGACACGGCGTGTTCCTCGTCGCTGGTGGCGGTGCACCTGGCCGCCCAGGCGCTGCGCCAGGGCGAGTGCTCGATGGCACTCGCCGGCGGTGTCACCGTGATGTCCACGCCGACGACCTTCGTCGAGTTCTCGCGTCAGCGTGGTCTGTCGCCGGACGGGACCTGCAAGTCGTTCGCGGCTTCGGCGGACGGTACGGGCTGGGCCGAGGGCGCGGGCATGCTGGTGCTGGAGCGTCTGTCGGACGCCCAGCGGCTCGGGCACGACATCCTCGGTGTGATCCGTGGTTCCGCGGTCAACCAGGACGGTGCGAGCAACGGCCTCACCGCCCCCAACGGGCCCTCGCAGGAACGCGTCATCCGCCAGGCCCTCGCCAACGCCCGCCTCGCTCCGCACGAGGTGGACGCGGTCGAGGCGCACGGCACCGGCACCCGGCTCGGCGACCCGATCGAGGCCAACGCGCTGCTGGCCACCTACGGCCAGGACCGTGAGGAGCCGCTGCGTCTGGGATCGATCAAGTCGAACATCGGTCACACGCAGGCCGCCGCGGGTGTCGCCGGCATCATCAAGATGCTGATGGCGATGCGCAACGGGGAGCTTCCGGCGACCCTGCACGTGGACGAGCCGACGCCGCACGTCGACTGGTCGACGGGCGCGGTGGAGCTGGTCACCGAGCGCCGGGCGTGGCCGGAGGTGGCGCGTCCGCGCCGCGCGGCCGTGTCCTCGTTCGGTATCAGCGGTACGAACGCGCACGTGGTCCTGGAGCAGGGCCCGGAACCGGCCGTGGCCGGTGAGCCGGCGGTGGCGGGGCTTCCGCTGGTGGTCTCGGCGAAGAGCGAGGCGGCCCTGGCGGCGCGAGCCGCCCAGGTGCGTGAGCTGCTGGCCTCGGAGACCGCCGACCCGGCGCGGGTGGCGTCGGCCCTCGCGACCCGGGCCCCGCACCTCCCCTTCCGGGCGGCGGTTTCGGGCGCCGGCCGGGACGAGCTGTTGGCGGGTCTTGTGGCGCTGGCCTCGGGCGGGTCCGCGCCGAACCTGGTGCAGGGCGCGGTCACGGGCCCGGGCAAGACGGTGTTCGTGTTCCCGGGCCAGGGTTCGCAGTGGCAGGGCATGGCCCTGGAGCTCTTCGACGCCTCCCCGGTGTTCGCCGCCCGGCTGGCGGAGTGCGAGCGGGCGCTGGCGCCGTTCACGGACTGGTCGCTGCTGGACGTCCTGCGCGGTGTGGAGGGTGCGCCCGGTTTCGACCGGGTGGACGTGGTGCAGCCGGCGCTGTGGGCGGTGATGGTGTCCCTGGCCGCGTTGTGGCGTTCGGTGGGCATCGAGCCGGATGCGGTGATCGGTCACTCGCAGGGCGAGATCGCGGCGGCCGCGGTGGCCGGGGCGCTGTCGCTGGACGACGCGGCGAAGGTCGTGGCGTTGCGCAGCCGGGCGATCGTGAAGCTGGCGGGCACGGGCGGGATGGTCTCGGTGGCCCTGCCCGCCGACGAGGTCCGCGAGCTCATCACCCGCTGGGACGGCGCCGTCGACATCGCCGCACACAACGGCCCGCGTTCCGTGGTGGTCGCCGGAGAGGTGACCGCTCTCGAGGAGCTGGTCGCCCACTGCAAGGACAACGACATGCGCGCCAAGCGCATCCCGGTCGACTACGCCTCCCATTCCGCGCACGTCGAAAGCCTGCGGGACGAGCTTCTCGACGCCCTGTCCTCGCTGACCCCGCGCGCCGTCGAGGTGCCCTTCCTCTCCACCGTCACCGGGCAGCCGCTGGACGGCACGGAGCTCGACGGCTCGTACTGGTTCCGCAACCTCCGCCGGACCGTCCAGCTGGAGGAGGCCACCCGGACCCTGCTCGACCAGGGCCACCGCGTCTTCATCGAGGCCAGCGCCCACCCGGTGCTGACCGTCGCGCTCCAGGAGACGATCGACGACACGTCGTACGACGGCGCCGTCACCGTGCCCTCGCTCCACCGTGACGAGGGCGGACTCGACGACTTCCTCGCCTCCGCGGCGCAGGCCCACGTCTCGGGCGCCCCGGTCGACTGGGCTGCCGTGGCCGGCGGACCCGGCGCGGTCGTCGACCTGCCGACCTACCCCTTCCAGCGCCGGCGCCACTGGCTGGAGGGCCCGGCGCCGGCCGGGGACGCGGGCGGGCTCGGCATGGCCGCCGAGCGGCACCCGCTCATCGGCGCCGCGCTGTGGATGGCCGACGAGGACAAGCTGGTCCTCAGCGGCAGGATCGCCCTGAACACGCAGCCCTGGCTGGCGGACCACGCCGTGGCCGGCACCGTGCTGCTCCCCGGTACCGCCTTCGTGGACCTCGCCATCCGGGCGGGGGACCACACGGGCCTCGACCAGCTCGACGAGCTGACCCTCCAGGCACCGCTGGTGCTGGCCGGCCGCGGCGGAGTGCAGCTCCAGGTCGTGGTCGACGCCCCGGACGAGGAGGGCCGGCGCGCGCTGTCGGTCCACTCCCGCCCGGAGCCCGAGTCCGACGACGCCGCGATCCACCCGTGGACCCTGCACGCCACCGGCGTACTGGGTCACGCGGAAGGACGTGCGGGCGCACCGGCCGACACCGCCTGGCCCCCGGCCGGCGCCGAGCCGGTCGACCTGACGGCGGCGTACGACACGCTCGCCGAGCGGGGCTTCCAGTACGGACCCGCCTTCCAGGGCCTGCGGGCGCTGTGGCGCGCCGGCCGGGAGATGTTCGCCGAGGTCGCGCTCCCGAAGGACGTCCCCCCGGGCGAGTTCGGGATCCACCCGGCCCTCCTCGACGCCGCCCTGCACCCGCTGGCGCTCGCTGAGGACGGCCGCCTGGTGCTGCCGTTCGCCTGGACCGGCGTCCGGCTGCACGCGGTGAACGCCGGCGTGCTGCGCGTGCGGATCACCCCGGAAGGCCCGGGTGCCGCCCTGTGGCTCGCCGACGCGAGCGGTGCGCCGATCGCGTCGGTGAAGACGCTCGGCCTGCGGGCCGTGGACCCCGCGCGGCTGGCCGGCTCGGGCACCCCCCGCCGGCCGCTGCTCCAGGTGGAGTGGACGACCGCCCCGGAGGCCGCCCCGGCCGCCGGATGGGCCGTCCTCGACGACTTCGGCCACGGTCTGCCCGCACCCCTGGGCAGCTACTCGGACCTCGCCGGCATCGTCGCAGCCCCGCCGCTCGTCGTGGCCCCCTTCCCCGGCGAGGACGGCCCCGGCGCCGTGGCACACCGGGCCCTGCGGCTGGCCCAGGAGTGGCTCGCCGAGGAGCGGTTCGCCGGCTCGCGCCTGGTCTTCGTGACCCGTGACGCGACCACCGCCCGCACGGAGGCCGGCCTCGGCTCGGCTCCCGTCTGGGGGCTGGTGCGTACCGCCATGACCGAGAACCCCGACCGGTTCGGCCTGCTGGACCTGACGGACTGGGACGTCTCCGAGGCCGAGCTCGGCCGTGCGCTGGCCGTACCGGACGCGCAGGTGAGCCTGCGGGACGGGGCACTGCTCGTACCGCGGCTGGTCAAGGCCCCCACGGCGGGCGACACCGTGCCCGCCCTGAACCCCGGGGGCACCGTGCTCATCACGGGTGCCACCGGCACCCTGGGCCGGCTGTTCGCCCGCCACCTCGTCGCCGAACACGGCGTACGGCACCTGCTGCTGGCGAGCCGCCGCGGCCGGGACGCGGCGGGCATGCCGGAGCTGGAGGCCGAACTCACGGCGCACGGAGCCGACGTGTCCGTGGTCGCCTGTGACACGGCCGACCGCACGGCGGTCGCCGCGATGCTGGACGCGATCCCCGCGCAGCACCCGCTCACCGCGGTCCTGCACACCGCCGGCGTCCTCGACGACGGCACGCTGCACGCCCTCACGGCCGAGCAGCTCGACACCGTACTGCGCCCCAAGGTCGATGCCGCCCGGCACCTGCACGAGCTGACGGCCGGACTGGAACTGGACGCGTTCGTCCTGTTCTCCTCGCTGGCCGGTACGGTCGGCACCGCGGGACAGGCCAACTACGCCGCGGCCAACACCTATCTGGACGCCCTCGCGCACCACCGCCAGGCCCTGGGCCTGCCCGGTACGTCGCTGGCCTGGGGCCTGTGGGCCGAGGGCAGCGGGATGACCGGTCACCTGACCGACGCCGACCTCGCCCGCATGGCCCGGGGCGGCATCGCCCCGATCGGCAGCGAGCAGGGGCCGGCGCTGTTCGACGCGGCCCTCGCGACCCGCCGGCCGGTGCTCGTCCCGGCGCTGCTGGACTACACCGGACTGAGGGCACAGAGCGCGGACGGCACCCTGCCCGCGCTCTTCCACGGGCTGGTGCGCCCGGCGCGGCGCGCCGCCGTCGGCGAGCAGACGGGCGGGAACTCCCTCCGGGAACGCCTGGCGCCTCTGCCCCTCCAGGACCAGGAGCGCGCGCTGCTGGACCTGGTCCGCGGCGCGGTGGCCTCCGTACTGGGGCACACCGACGCCGGCCAGGTCGCGCCCGACCGGGCGTTCAACGAGCTGGGCTTCGACTCGCTCAAGGCAGTGGAACTGCGCAACCGGCTGAACGCGGCCGCCGGTCTGAAGCTGCCCGCGACGCTGGTCTTCGACTACCCGAGCACGGCCGAGCTGGCCGGCTTCCTGCGGACCGAACTGCTCGGCTCGGCCGCCGCGGCGGCCGAGGCCCGACCGGTCGCCGGCGCCTCCGACGAGCCGATCGCGATCGTCGCGATGGCCTGCCGCTACCCGGGCGAGGTCGGCTCCCCGGAGGAGCTGTGGGCGCTGCTGTCCGACGAGCGGGACGCCATCGGCCCGTTCCCGGACGACCGCGGCTGGGACCTGGACGGCCTGTACGACACGGACCCCGACCACGTGGGCACCTCGTACACCCGGCACGGCGGATTCCTCTACGACGCCCCGCAGTTCGACCCCGAACTCTTCGGGGTGAGCGCCCGGGAGGCCACCGCCATCGACCCGCAGCAGCGCCTGCTGCTGGAAATCTGCTGGGAGGCCTTCGAGCGCGCGGGCATCGACCCGACCTCTCTCAAGGGCAGCCAGACCGGTGTGTTCGCCGGTGTCATGGCCAACGAGTACGCGGCACGCCTGAAGGACGCCCCCGAGGCCCTGGAGGGGTACCTGTCGGTCGGCAGCACGGTCAGTGTCGCCTCCGGCCGCGTCGCCTACACCTTCGGCCTGCAGGGACCGGCGATCACGGTCGACACCGCCTGCTCCTCCTCGCTCGTCTCCATCCACCTCGCCGCGCAGGCGCTGCGGAACGGCGAATGCGGGCTGGCCCTGGCCGGCGGTGTGACCGTACTGGCCACGCCCACCCTGTTCGTGGAGTTCAGCCGGCAGCGCGGCCTGGCCCCGGACGGCCGGTGCAAGTCCTTCTCCGCGCAGGCGGACGGGGCGGCCTGGGCCGAAGGCGCCGGAATCCTCCTGCTGGAGCGGCTCTCCGACGCCCGGCGCAACGGCCGCCGGATCCTCGGCGTGATCCGCGGCACCGCCGTCAACCAGGATGGTGCGAGCAACGGCCTCACCGCCCCCAACGGCCCCTCCCAGGAGCGGGTGATCCGCCAGGCCCTGACCAACGCGGGCCTGACCACCGCGGACGTCGACGCACTGGAGGCCCACGGCACCGGCACCAGGCTGGGCGACCCGATCGAGGCCCAGGCCGTACTCGCCACCTACGGGCAGGAGCGCCCGTCGCCCCTGTTGATGGGCTCCCTGAAGTCCAACATCGGACACTCCCAGGCCGCCGCCGGTGTGGCCGGCGTCATCAAGATGGTCATGGCGATGCGGCACGGGGTGCTCCCCAGGAGCCTCCACATCGACGAGCCCACCCCACAGGTGGACTGGTCCGCCGGCAAGGTGGAACTGCTCACCGAGGCGATGCCGTGGCCCGAGTCCGGGCGGCCGCGCCGGGCAGGCGTGTCCTCCTTCGGCATCAGCGGTACCAATGCCCACGTCATCGTGGAGCAGCCGCCCGCCGAGGGGACGGTCCCGCCGGCCGAGCCGATGCCGGCCGTGCCGCTGCTGCTGTCCGCGCACAACGACGCGGCCCTGCTGGCGCAGGCCGGCCAGGTCGGCGCGGCCCTCGCCGGCACTGGGCAGCAGGACCTGGCATCGACGGGCCGCACCCTGGCCGTCGGACGGGCCGTACTGCCGCACCGCGCCGTGGTGGTGGCCTCCACCGCCGCCGAAGCGGTCGACGGATGCGCGGAACCGACCGTGCGGGGCACACCCGTGGACGGCCGTACGGCCTTCCTCTTCACCGGTCAGGGCAGCCAGCGACTCGGCATGGGCCGGGAGCTGTACACCGCCTACCCCGCCTACGCCGAGGCCCTGGACGCCGTGTGCGAAGAGCTCGACCCATGGCTGGAAACGCCGCTGCTCGACGTCCTCTTCGGGGAGGACCCGGCGCCGCTGGACCGGACCGGATTCACGCAGGCCGCCCTGTTCGCGACCGAGGTCGCGCTCTTCCGGCTCCTCGAAGGCTGGGGCGTACGGCCGGACTTCCTCGCGGGCCACTCCATCGGGGAGCTGGCCGCCGCGCACGTCGCCGGCGTCCTCTCACTGGCGGACGCGGCACAGCTCGTCGCGGCCCGCGGCCGGCTGATGCAGGCACTGCCCGGCGGCGGCGCGATGCTCGCCGTGCAGGCCGGGGAGCAGGAGGTGCTGCCGCTGCTCGCCGGACGGGAGGACCTGCTGGGCATCGCCGCCGTCAACGGCCCCGACTCCGTGGTGCTCTCGGGCGACGCGGAAGCCGTCGAGGCCGTCGCAGCCGAACTCTCCGCCCGGGGACGCAGGACCAAGCGGCTGCGCGTCAGCCACGCCTTCCACTCCCCGCACATGGACGCGATGCTGGACGAGTTCCAGACGGTCGCGAAGGGGCTCACGTTCTCCGCGCCCACCATCCCGATCGTCTCCACCCTGACCGGGCAGCCGGCCGGCGCCGAGGAACTGACCACGCCCGAGTACTGGGTCCGGCACGTCCGCCAACCCGTGCGCTTCCTGGACGCGGCACGCGCCCTGGAGGCCGAAGGCGTACGGACCTTCCTGGAGCTCGGCCCGGACGGCGTGCTCAGCGCGATGGGGCAGGACTTCCTCGACGCGGGATCGCTGCTGGTCCCGGTGCTGCGCGGCGGGCGCCCCGAGCCGCACACCGTCGTCACCGCCCTGGCCCACGCCCACGTACGGGGCGTGCCGGTGGACTGGCCCGCACTGTTCGGCGAGAACGCCGGACCGGCCGCGGACCTGCCGACCTACCCCTTCCAGCGCCGGCGCTACTGGCTCACGGAGGGGCCCGGCGGCGACGTCACCTCGGCCGGACTCGACTCCGCACGGCACCCGCTGCTCGGGGCCGCGGTTCCGCTCGCCGACTCCGACGGCGTCCTGTTCACCGGCCGGATCTCGGCCCGCAGCCACCCCTGGCTGGCCGACCATGCCGTCGCCGGGACCCTGCTGGTCCCGGGCACGGCCCTGGTGGAGCTCGCGCTCCACGCGGGCGCCGCACTCGGCTGCGAGCGCCTGGAGGAACTGGCCCTCCAGACACCCCTGGTCCTTCCCGACGAGGGTGCGCTCCAGCTCCAGATCACCGTCGGCGGCCCCGACGGAGACGGCCGCAGGCCCGTCGCCGTCCACTCGCGCGGGGACCAGGAAGGCGACGTCTGGAACCGGAACGCCACCGGAACCGTGACGGCCGCCGTTCCCGGCGGCCCCGAACCCGACCTCGCGTCCTGGCCTCCGGCCGGCGCCGAAGCCCAGCCGGTCGAGGACCTGTACGACCGCCTCGCCGACCAGGGCTACGGCTACGGCCCCGCCTTCCAGGGCCTGAAGGCGGCATGGCGTTCGGGCGACGACCTCACCGCCGAGGTACGGCTGCCCGTCGACCCCGACGGATTCGCCCTGCACCCGGCACTGTTCGACGCCGCGCTGCACGCACTGCTCCTGGAGGAGCCGGCCGGACTGCGGCTGCCCTTCTCCTTCGGCGGCGTCCAGCTGACCGGCTCCCGGACGACCGGCACCCTGCGGGTCAAGCTGTCGGCCGGCCCGGACGGAACGGTCGCGGTCGGCATCGCCGACGAGACGGGCGCGCCGGTCGCCACCGTCGCCTCGCTCGCCCTGCGGGCCCTGCCGGCGGGGACCGCGCTTGCCCACCCCTCCGAGCAGCACGTGTACGCGGTGGAGCGGGCCGGTGTGGAACTCCCCGCCGATGGCGACACGACCATCGCGGTCCTCGGCGGGGCCGACCTCGGGCTCGCCGCCGAGCACCACGCCGACCTCGCCGGCCTGGCCGCCTCGCTGGCGGACGGCGCGGCCGCACCCGACGTGGTCGTCCTTCCGGTACCCCCGGCCACCGTGCAGGAGACCGGCCGGGTCACGGAGGAGGTGCTGGCGGTACTGCGGCAGTGGCTCGCCACCGACTCGCCGGCCGGAGCGCGGCTCGCCGTGGTCAGCACCGGGGAACTCGCCCACAGCGCACTCTCCGGGCTGATGCGGACCGCCGAGTCGGAACACCCGGGACTCTTCCAGCACGTGATCACGGACGGCCTGCCGGCCGGCCCCGAGCTGCTGGCCGCGGCCCTGGCCGACCCCCGGCCGCAGCTCGAACTGCGCGAGGGACGGGCCTACGTGACCCGGCTCGCCAGGGTCCCGCACCCGGTCCGGACCCCGGACGCCGACGACGCGTTCGACCCGGAGCGCACGGTGCTGATCACCGGTGGCACGGGCGCACTCGGAGCCCGGGTCGCCCGGCACCTGGTGACCGGCCGCGGCGCCCGTCGCCTGCTGCTCACCAGCCGGCGGGGCGGGGCGGAGGACCTGGTCGCCGAACTGACGGCGCTCGGCGCGGACGTACGGGTCGCGGCATGCGACGCGGCCGACCGCGACGCGCTGGCCGGGCTGCTCGCCTCGATCCCGGACGAGCACCCGCTCACCGCGGTCGTGCACGCGGCCGGAGTCGTCGAGGACGCCACGCTGGAGGCCATGAGCCCGGACAGCCTCGCCCGGGTCCTGCGGCCGAAGGTGGAAGCCGCCTGGAACCTGCACGAACTGACCGCCGGACTGGAGCTGACGGACTTCGTCCTCTTCTCCTCCGTCGCCGGCCTGGTGGGCAACGCCGGACAGGCCAACTACGCCGCCGGCAACACCTTCCTGGACGCGCTCGCCGAACACCGGCGAGCCGAGGGCCTGCCCGCCGTGTCCCTCGCCTGGGGCATGTGGCAGGACGGGATGGCGAGCGACCTCGACCGTGCCGACCGGGCCAGGCTCGCACGCAACGGGATCCTGCCGATGCCGGCCGACCGGGCACTCGCGGCCCTCGACACGGCCCTGGCCGCAGGCAAGGCGCCACAGGCCGGCGGCGAGGCGGGAACTCGACCGGTGCTCGCACCGGTGGCACTCGACCTCGCGGTACTGCGGGGCCTCGGGGACACACTGCCCGAGCTGTACCGGGGCCTGGTACGCACCGGGCGCCGAGCCGGCCGGCCTGCCCCCGCTCCGGCGGAGATCCCGCCGGCGCAGCGGCTCACGGGCCTGGACGCGGAGGAGCAGCGGCAGCTGCTGCTCGACCTCGTCAGGGAACAGGTCGGCATCGTCCTGGCCCACCCGGCCCCGCGGACGATCGACGTCCAGCGCGGACTGCTGGACCTGGGCTTCGACTCCCTCACCGCGGTCGAACTGCGCAACAGGCTGAACACCCTCACCGGACTGCGGTTGCCCAGCACGCTCGTCTTCGACCACCCGACCACCCAAGCCGTCGCCGAGTACCTGCGGGGCGAGCTGGCCGGCGAAGCGGCGGACCCGGTCCAGGCAGCCCTGGACGCACTCGAGGCCGCTCTCTCGGCCGCCGGCCCGTCGGACGGCGACGGACCGGCAGGGACGTACGCGGCGCGACTGCGCGGCCTGCTCCGGACCGTGGACGGCGGCCCCGACGGCGCCGACCTCGACCTGGCGACCGACGACGAACTCTTCGCGGCACTCGACAACGAACTCGGCAGGTAGACATGAGCAACGAGCAGAAACTTCGCCACTACCTCAAGCGGGCAACGGTCGACCTGCGGGAGAGCCGTCAGCGTGTGCAGGATCTGGAGGAGCGCGCACACGAGCCGATCGCGATCGTGGGCATGGCATGCCGGCTCCCGGGCGGTGTCGCCTCCCCGGAAGACCTGTGGGAGCTGCTGAGCGCCGGACGCGACGCGGTCGGTCCCTTCCCGGAGGGCCGCGGCTGGGACCTGGAGAACCTGTACCACCCGGACCCCGACCACCTCGGGACCTCGTACGCCCGCGAAGGCGGCTTCCTGTACGAGGCGGACCGGTTCGACGCCGAGTTCTTCGGCATCAGTCCTCGCGAGGCCGCGGCGATGGATCCCCAGCAGCGGTTGCTGCTGGAGACGAGCTGGGAGGCCTTCGAGCACGCGGGCATCGCCCCGACCGCGCTGAGGAGCACCCGTACCGGGGTGTACATGGGCGTCATGTACGACGACTACGGCTCCCGGGTCCCCAGTGCGCCCGAGGACTTCGAGGGCTACCTGCTGACCGGAAGCGCGGGCAGCGTCGCGTCGGGGCGTCTGGCCTATACCTTCGGCCTGGAGGGGCCGGCGGTGACGGTCGACACCGCGTGCTCGTCCTCGCTGGTCGCGCTTCATCTCGCCGCTCAGTCGCTGCGTCAGGGCGAGTGTTCGATGGCGCTCGCCGGTGGTGTGACGGTGATGGCGACACCGGGCACGTTCGTGGAGTTCTCCCGGCAGCGTGGGCTGTCGCCGGACGGGCGGTGCAAGGCGTTCTCCTCGTCGGCGGACGGCACGGGCTGGGCCGAGGGCGTCGGCGTGCTGGTGCTGGAGCGGCTGTCGGACGCGGAGCGCAACGGGCACCGGGTACTCGCGGTGATCCGTGGTTCCGCGGTCAACCAGGACGGTGCGAGCAGCCAGCTGACTGCGCCGAACGGGCCTGCGCAGGAGCGGGTCATACGGGCCGCGTTGGCCAACGCGCGGCTGTCGGCGTCCGAGGTGGACGTCGTGGAGGCGCACGGTACGGGTACGCGGCTGGGTGATCCGATCGAGGCCCAGGCGCTGCTGTCCGCTTACGGCCAGGCCCGTGGAGCCGACAACCCGTTGTGGTTGGGTTCCGTCAAGTCGAACATCGGTCACACGCAGGCCGCCGCGGGTGTCGCGGGCGTGATCAAGATGGTCATGGCGATGCGCAACGGGGTCATGCCCTCGACGTTGCACGTGGACGAGCCGACCCCCGAGGTCGACTGGTCGGCGGGCACGGTGAAACTGCTGACGCGGGCTCAGCAGTGGCCGGAGCTCGATCGTCCGCGTCGGACTGGGGTGTCGTCCTTCGGGATCAGCGGGACCAACGCCCACGTGATCCTCGAAGAGGCGCCGCGCGACCGTGCCGCCGATCCGGTGACAGGACCGGATGCCGCCGTACAGCAGTCGGAGACGGGCCCGGCGACGCCGCCGGCACCGTGGTTGCTCTCGGCCAAGTCGGAGACCGCGCTACGGGCACAGGCGAGCCGGCTGCTGGCCTGGCTCGCCGACCACCCCGAGGTGGAGGACGCCGATGTCGCTGCCGTCCTGACCTCCGCGCGCGCTCGGCTGGGCCGGCGCGGCGCGGTGCTCGGCGCCGACCGGGCCGCTCTGCTCGCCGGCCTCACGGCCCTGGCCGAGGGCTCGGCATCCCCGCATGTGGTGTCGGGCGTCGCCGCCACCGGCGAGACGGCCTTCCTGTTCACCGGTCAGGGCGCGCAGCGCGTCGGCATGGGCGCGGGGCTGGCCGCCGCGTTCCCCGTGTTCGCCGCTGCCCTCGACGAGGTGTGCGCGGAATTCGATGCCCTGCTGGGGGTGTCGCTGCGCGAGGTCATGTTCGGCGAGACCGGTGGTGCCGGGAGCGGCGTCGGCGACACCGAGCGCATGGCCCTGCTCGACCGGACGGAGTTCACGCAGCCCGCGCTGTTCGCGTTCGAGGTGGCGCTGTACCGCCTCCTGGAGTCGTTCGGCGTGACCCCGGACGTGGTGGTCGGGCATTCGATCGGTGAGCTGGCCGCGGCCCATGTGGCCGGGGTGTGGTCGCCGGCCGACGCGTGCCGGCTCGTTGCCGCCCGCGGCCGCTTGATGGGCGCGCTGCCGAGCGATGGAGCCATGCTCGCCGCCGCGGTGCCGGAGGAGCGGGCGCGGGAACTGCTCGCGGCCGGGACGGTCTCGCTGGCGGCCGTGAACGCCCCTGCGGCGGTGGTGTTCTCGGGCGAGACGGCGGCGATCGCCGCACTGGAGGGCCGGCTGGCGGACGAGGGTGTGAAGACGACCCGGCTGACGGTCAGCCACGCCTTCCATTCGGCGTTGATGGAGCCGATGCTCGCCGAGTACGAGCAGGTCGCCAGGTCGGTGGCGTACCGGGCGCCCCGCATCGGCGTGTGCTCCACGGTGTCCGGTGCGCCGGCCGGTCCCGAGCTGCTGACGCCGCAGTACTGGGTGCGGCAGGTGCGCGAGGCCGTGCGGTTCGCCCCGGCGGTGCGGTCACTCGTCGACGCCGGCGTGCGCCGGTTCGTCGAGGTGGGTCCGGACGCGGTGCTGGCGGCGCTGACCCGCCAGACGGTGACCGACGAGGTGGCGTCCCGCTCGCTGGTCGCGGCGGCGTCACGGCGCGGCGTCGACGAGGCCGGCCAGTTCCTGCGGTTGCTCGCCGCCGCCCATTGCTCGGGCGTCACCGTCGACTGGGCTCCGCTGGCACCAGGAAGGCCGGTCACCCACCTCGACCTGCCTGTCTACGCCTTCCAGCACCGCCGTTACTGGGTGCAGCCCGACGACGACACGCTCGGTGACATGGGCCGCGCCGGTCTCTCCGCGCTCGACCATCCGATGCTGCGCGTCGCCGCGCCGCTCGCCGGCCGCGACGAATGGCTCTTCAGCGGCAGGCTCTCCACCACCGACCAGCCGTGGATCGCCGACCACACGGCCTTCGGAACGGTGCTCCTGCCCGGCACCGGGTTCGTGGACCTCGCGTTGGCCGCGGGCCGCCGCCTGGAACTGCCCGTCGTGGACGAACTCGTCCTGTCGACGCCGCTGCTGTTCGACGGCGCCGCTGCCGTGGACGTGCAGGTCTCGGTGAGCGAGCCCGACCACACCGGCCGCCGACGCCTCGCGATCCACTCGCGTGCCGTCACCGGCACCGCGCCGTCCAGCCCGGGCGAGCCGGACTGGACGCTGCACGCCACCGGCACCCTCGCCCCCGCCGACGGCGTGACGCCGGCCTGGACCGACCCCGACTGGCCGCCGGCCGACGCCACGCCGGTCGACGGAACGCGTCTGTACGACCGGCTCGCCGACCTGGGATTCGGCTACGGCCCGAGCTTCCAGGGCGTGCGCGCCGCCTGGACCAGCGGTGACGACGTGTTCGCCGAGGTGACCCTGGACGAGACGACAGCGGGCCGGGCGGCGGGCTTCGGGGTGCATCCGGCGCTCCTGGACGCGACCTTCCACGCCGCCATCGATGTGCTCGCCGACGACCTGCCCGACGGCAGGCTGCCGCTTCCGTTCTCCTTCGGCGGCGTCCGTGTGTTCCGGCACGGCGCCACCGCGGTCCGCGCCCGCATCATCCGTTCGGGTCCCGAGAAGGTGCGCATCGACGCCTGCGACGCCACCGGCGCCGCGGTGCTGTCGATCGACGCCGTGCTCGCCCGCCCCGCGGACGCGCGCGCTCTCGCCGGTGCCCGCAGCCCGCTCTACGTTCTCGACTGGACGCCGGTGACGGCACCCGCGGCGTCGGACCGGCACCTGGTCGCACTGGGCCGGCCCGTCGCAGGCTGCACCGAGACGTTCGAGGACGTCGCGGCGTTCGCGACCGGCGGGGGCCGCACAGGCGCGGCTGTCGTCTGGTCGCCCGAGACGGCGTCGGCGGACGGCGACGACGTCCCCGCGACCATCCGCACCGCCGTGCTGGGCGCCCTCGCGGTGCTGCGCGACTGGCTCGCCGAACCGGGCTGCGCCGACTCGACGCTGATCGTGCTGACCCGCAACGGAGCAGGACTGCCCGGTGAGACGCCGGACCCCGCGGCAGCGGCCGTCCGCGGCCTGGTGCGCAGTGCGCAGTCGGAACATCCGGGGCGCATCGTGAACGTCGATCTCGACGACAGCGACCCCGCGGACCTGCACCAGCGGATCGCCGCCGCGGTCGCCATGGACGAACCACAGCTCGCGATCCGCGACGGCGCCACGGTGGCACCGCGGCTGGTTCGTGCGGCCACCGCCGAACCGACCGGCGAGCCCTTCGGTGACGGCACGGTCCTGATCACCGGCGGCGCAGGCGGACTGGGCGCCGTCACCGCACGCCACCTGGTCACCCGGCACGGGGTGCGCAGACTGCTGCTCGTCTCGCGCCGTGGCTCCGCCGCGCCGGGCGTCGAGGAGCTGGTCACCGAGCTGACCGCGCTGGGCGCCGAGGTACGCGTCGCCGCGTGCGATGTCAGCGACCGTGCCGCGGTCGCGGCGCTGCTGGAATCCGTACCGGCGCACGAACCGCTGACCGCCGTCGTGCACACCGCGGGCGTGGCCGACGACGGCACCATCGAAACCCTGACCGCCGAGCAGGTGGACCGGGTGCTCGCCCCGAAGGTCGATGCCGCCTGGCATCTGCACGAGCTCACCCGCGACCTGGACCTGTCGGCGTTCGTGCTGTTCTCCTCCGCCGGGCCGCTGCTCGGTGGGCAGGGCCAGGGCAACTACGCGGCCGCGAACGCGGCGATGGACGCGCTCGCCCGGGCGCGCCGCAGCGCCGGTCTGCCAGCGCACTCGCTGGCCTGGGGGCTGTGGAGGCGCGGCATGGCCGAGGCACTGAACGACCCGGGTGCCGAACATCTGGCGCGGCAGATCCGCACGCGTCTCGGTCTGTCCCCGATCGAGCCGGACACCGGCATGCAGATGTTCGACGACGCGTTGAACAGCGGCGAACCGATGCTGATGACCGCGCTGCTCGACACCCCCGCCCTCACCGCGCTGGGCCGGCTCGGCACGCTGCCCGCGGTGCTGCGCGGCCTGATCCACGTACCGTCGCGCGGCCGGATCGACGACGGCCCCTTGCGACAGCGGTTGCTCGACGCCCCCGACGACCAGTGGGAGGCGCTGATCCGCGAGGAGGTCCGCGCGATCGCCGCCGGGGTCCTCGGCCACGAGTCGGCCGACGCCATCGACCCCGAGACACCGTTCACGGAACTGGGCTTCGACTCGCTCGGCGGAGTCGAGTTCCGCAACAAGGTGACCGCCGCCACCGGTGTTCAGCTTCCGTCCACGCTGGTCTTCGACTACCCCACCACCGCCGCTGTCGCGGGCTTCCTGCGTACCCGGGTCGACGGTTCGGCGCCGACGCGACCGCGCACCGCCTCGGCCAGGGCGAAATCCAGGGCCGACGAGCCGATCGCGATCGTCGGCATGAGCTGCCGGTATCCGGGCGGCGTCGAGAATCCCGACCAGCTGTGGGAACTGATCGCCGGGCGCGTCGACGCGATCACCCCGATCCCGGGCGACCGCGGCTGGGACCCCGACCACCTGTACGACTCCGAGCCCGGCAAACCCGGCAAGATCTACACCCGGGAAGGCGGATTCCTGCATGCCGCGGGTGATTTCGATGCCGCCTTCTTCGGCATCGGACCCCGTGAGGCAGCGGCGATGGACCCGCAGCAGCGGCTGCTGCTCGAGGCGTCCTGGGAAGCGCTCGAAGACGCCGGTATCGATCCGACCTCACTGCGGGGCAGCGACACCGGGGTGTACGCGGGCGTCATGTACCAGGACTACGGCCACACGGCGCGCGAGGCCGCCGACGGTGCCGCGGAAGGCTACCTGGCGACCGGATCGGCCGGCAGCGTCGTCTCCGGCCGGGTGTCCTACGCCCTCGGTCTGGAAGGACCCGCGGTGACGGTGGACACGGCATGTTCGTCGTCGCTGGTGGCCCTGCACCTGGCGGTGCAGGCACTGCGCGCCGGGGAGACGTCGCTGGTCCTGGCCAGCGGGGTGACGGTCATGTCGACTCCGCTGCTGTTCCTGGAGTTCTCCCGGCAGCGGGCGCTGTCACCGGACGGGCGCTGCAAGGCGTTCTCGAGTGCCGCGGACGGTGTCTCGTGGTCCGAGGGCGTCGGCGTGCTCGCCCTGGAGCGGTTGTCCGACGCGCAGCGCAACGGGCGCCCGGTGCTGGCCGTGATCCGCGGCAGCGCGATCAATCAGGACGGTGCGAGCAACGGCCTGACCGCACCGAACGGTCCGTCCCAGGAGCGGGTGATCGCGCAGGCACTGGTCAACGCGGGGGTGGCCGCGGCCGAGGTGGACGCGGTGGAGGCGCACGGCACCGGCACCACGCTGGGTGACCCGATCGAGGCGCAGGCGCTGATCAACGCCTACGGACAGGATCGCGCCGAGCCGCTGCGGATCGGGTCGTTGAAGTCGAACATCGGGCACACGCAGGCGGCTGCCGGTGTCGGCGGTGTGATCAAGATGGTGCAGGCGCTGCGGCACGAGGTGTTGCCGCCCACCCTGCACGTCGACGCGCCGTCGCCGCACGTGGAGTGGTCGGCGGGCGCGGTACGGATCCTGACCGAGGCCGAGCCGTGGCCGGCCGGGGAGCGTCCGCGCCGGGCGGGAGTGTCGTCGTTCGGGATCAGCGGGACCAACGCGCACGTGATCCTCGAAGAGGCGCCCGCGGTCCCGCCGCGGCCGGTCGAGCCACCGCGCCCGGCGGCCCTGCCGTTGCTGCTGTCCGCGCGGACGACCGCCGCGCTGCGGACCCAGGCGCGCCGTCTGCACGACGCGCTGAGCGAACGTCCGGAGCTGGACCCGGCCGACGTCGCGGTGACGCTGGCGCTGCACCGCGCGCAGTTCGAGCAGCGCGCCGCCGTCGTGGGCCCGGACCGGGAGACGCTGCTGGCGGCCTTGGCGCGCCTGGCGGCCGACGAGCCGGGACCGGGCATCGTGGACGGCGCCGGCCGGACGGGCACGACGGCGTTCCTGTTCACCGGTCAGGGCGCCCAGCGGACCGGGATGGGCGCTGACCTGTACCGGGCGTTCCCGGCGTTCGCGGCCGCGCTCGACGAGGTGTGCGCGGAGTTCGACGCACACCTGGGGCATCCGCTGCGGGACGTGATGTCCGGCGCGACTGCCGAGGCTCTGCTGGACCGCACCGAGTACACCCAGCCCGCGCTGTTCGCCTTCGAAGTGGCGATGTATCGCCTCGTCGAGTCGCTGGGCGTGACGCCGGACGCGGTGGCCGGGCATTCGATCGGCGAGCTGGCCGCGGCCTACGTGGCCGGTGTGTGGTCGTTGTCGGACGCGTGCAGACTCGTCGCGGCCCGGGGGCGGTTGATGGGGGCGCTGCCGGAAGGCGGGAGCATGCTGGCCGCCGCGGTGCCGGAGGGGCGGGCCGCGGAGCTGCTGGCGGCGGGTCATGGCGGTCCGGCGGCCGAGTCGGTCTCGCTGGCCGCTGTGAACGCCCCCGATGCGGTGGTCTTCTCCGGAAACACCGAGGCCGTATCGGCGCTCGAGTCGAGGCTGGCGGCCGAGGGCATCAAGACCAGCAGGCTGCGGGTGAGCCACGCGTTCCACTCCGCCCTGATGGACCCGATGCTGACCGAGTTCGCGGAGATCGCCGCGGGCCTGACGTATCACGAGCCGCGCATACCCTTGTGCTCCACGGTTTCCGGCACATTCGCCGACGCATCGGTGAGTACGCCCGAGTACTGGGTACGGCAGGTGCGCGAGGCGGTGCGCTTCGCCCCGGCGGTGCAGTCACTGTTCGCTTCGGGTGCGCGCCTGTTCGTCGAGCTGGGCCCGGACGCGGTGCTGACGACCATGACCCGCGCCACGCTGGCGACAGACCCTGCGGCGCACGCATCGGTGGTCGCGGGATCCCGTCGCACAGTCGCCGAACCCGAGCAGCTGGTCGCCGCGCTGGCAACCGCTCACTGCGCGGGCCGGCCGGTGCGGTGGGCGGCCTACTTCGGAGCTCGGCCGCAGGCACGCACCACGTTGCCCACCTATCCCTTCCAGCACGAACGATTCTGGCTGCTGCCCGCGGAGGCCGCCGCGCCGCTCGCCGGTGCCGACTCCGTCGGCCATCCCCTGCTGCACGCCCAGGTGCAGCTCGCCGGCAAGGACGAGTGGCTGTTCACCGGCAGGCTCTCGCTGCGCACGCACCCATGGCTTGCCGACCACGCCGTCTTCGCCGCGGTCGTGATGCCGGGTACCGGATTCGTGGAACTGGCCCTGGCCGCCGGTGCCCGGCTCGGCGTGCCGCGCCTGGCGGAACTGGTGCTCGAAGCACCGCTGGTTCTCACGCCCGAGGGTGCCGCGGACATTCAGCTCGCGGTGGGCGAACCCGACGCCGACGGGCACCGGACCGTCGCCGTCCACGCCCGCGCCGCCGACGCCTGGGTGCTGCATGCCCGTGGCCTGCTGACGCCCGCCGCACCGGCCGCGGCACCGGGCTGGTCCCAGGTGTGGCCTCCCGTTGCGGGCGATCCGGTCGACGGGCAGCAGGTGTACCGCGCGCTCGGCGACCTCGGCTTCGGGTACGGCCCGGTGTTCCAGGGTGTTCGCGCCGCGTGGTCGCGTGGGGAGGAAGTCTTCGTCGACCTGGCGCTCGACACCGACACCGCGGCGCGCGCCACCGCCTTCGGGCTGCATCCGGCACTGCTGGACGCGGTGTTCCACGCGGCTGTCGACCGTCCCGCCGAGGGCGCGTCCGACGGCCGGGTGCCACTGCCCTTCGCCTTCGAAGGTGTCCAGCTGGCACAGTCCGGCGCGGGTGCCCTGCGCGCCCGCATCGCCCGCACCGCACCGGACACCTTCCGCGTGGACGCGGTCGACGCGACCGGTGCCCTCGTACTGAGCATGGAGTCGGTGCGGGTCCGCCCGATCGAGCGGCAGGCGCTGGCCCGGCTGCGCGGCGCGGCACCGTTGTTCGACGTCGAGTGGGTCGCCGTGCCCGCCGTCTCCGCAGCGGACCCCGGGCGCATCGTGGTGCTCGGCGACCCGGCGACCGTCGAGGCCCCCGAGCCCCCGGCAAGCTGTGTCGATCTCACGGAACTCGCCGGGCTGCGGGAGGTTCCCGACACGGTGGTGTGGACGGCGCCCCGCGGAACCGGTGCCGGCGCGGCGGACGTACACGCCGGCGTGCTGACGGCGCTCGCGCTGTTGCAGGGCTGGATAGGCGCCGAACATCCCGGCCGGCTCGCGATCGTGACGCGCACGGCCGCCGGACTGCCCGGCGAGGAACCCGACCTGGTCGGAGCGGCCGTGGCGGGCCTGGTGCGCAGCGCACAGTCCGAGCACCCGGGCCGGTTCCTGCTCATCGACCACGACGGCGACGCCCTGCCGATCACGTCGCTCGCCGACGCCGTGGCCCGGGACGAACCGCACATGGCCGTTCGCGAGGGCCGGCTCCTGGCACCGCGACTGCAGCCGCTGCCCGCCACCGAACCGGGCGCGCCCCCCTCGTTCGACCGCGGCACCGTGCTCATCACCGGCGGCACCGGCGGCATCGGTGCGATCGTCGCCCGGCACCTGGTCGCGGCGCACGGCGCACGACGGCTGGTGCTGGCATCGCGGCGCGGTGCCGCCGCGGACGGCGCCGCCGAACTGGCCGCCGAGCTGACCGGCCTCGGCGCCCACGTCCGGGTCGTGGCGTGCGATGTCACCGAACGCACCGCGGTCCAGGCCCTGCTGGCCGGCATCGACGCCGACGCCCCGCTGACCGCCGTGATCCATGCGGCGGGCGTCCTGGACGACGGCACGCTCGACACGCTGACCACCGAGCAGACGACACGGGTGCTGGCACCGAAAGCCGACGCGGCACTGCACCTGCACGAGCTGACCCGCGACCTGGACCTGTCGGCGTTCGTACTGTTCTCGTCCGCGGCGCCGCTGCTCGGCGGACAAGGACAGGGCAACTACGCCGCCGCGAACAGCGCGCTGGACGCGCTGGCACGCCTGCGGCGCAGCGCGGGCCTGCCCGCGCACTCACTGGCCTGGGGACTGTGGACCGTCGGCATGGCCGGGGTACTCGGCGGGGACGATGCCGAGCAGTACGCCCGCCAGATCCGGGCCAGGCTGGGCCTGGTCCCGATCGACCCGGGTTCCGGGATGGCGCTGTTCGACAACGCACTCGCGACCCACCGGGCGACACCGACGACGGCACTGCTGGACACGGCGGCGCTCACCGATCTGGCGCGCGGCGGCACACTGCCCGCGGTACTGCGCGGCATGATCCGGGTTCCCCCGGCCGCCGCGAGCACCGGTGTCGGCCTGGCGCGGCAGCTGGCCGCACTGCCCGACGCCGACCGCGACGGTGTGGTCCTGCGAGAGGTGCGCAACGTCGCCTCGGCGGTCCTCGGCCACCTGTCCGGCGACGCGATCGACCCGAACGCGCCGTTCACCGAGCTGGGTTTCGACTCCCTCGGTGCCGTCGAATTCCGGAACCGGCTCGCACAGCTGACCGGGCTGACGCTGCCGTCGACGCTGATCTTCGACCATCCGACCGCCGCCGACGTGGCGAAACTGGTGCGGTCGCGGATCGAGGAATCCGGCACCGGCGTGGCCGAGCAGGCACCGGCCGGCGTGCGCGGCACGATCACCGACCTGGTGTCGGCGGCGCATGGCCGCGGTGAGCTGGCAGGGGCGATGCCCCTGCTGATCACGAGCTCGGCCCTGATGACCACGTACTCCGCCGACGAGGCCGCCGCACAGTGCCCGTCCGCGCAGCTCCTGGCGCGCGGCGCCGCGGCACCGGCACTGGTCTGCATCCCCTCGTTCCTGGCGGGATCGGGCCCGCACCAGTTCGCCCGCCTGGCCCGCGAACTGGGCGGCGAGCGGCAGGTCAGTGCGTTGCGGCTGCCCGGCATGCGCGCGGGCGACGACCTGCCGGCGACATGGGCGGCGGCGATCGAGAGCCTCGCCGCGGCCGTCGCACCGGAACTGGAGCGAGGTCCGGTGGCGCTCATCGGCTATTCGGCCGGTGGTGCGCTCGCCCATGCGGTCGCCCGGCGGCTCGAAGACGACGGCGGCGAGCTCGCGGGCGTCGCGATGATCGACACCTACTCCCCGGAAGAGCACGAACTCAACCGCCTCGTGCTCACCGACGCGCTGGGGCAGATCCTGTCCCGGGACAACGCACTGACCCCCGTCGACGACCACGGCCTGGTCTCCATGGGTGGCTACGTGCGGATATATCCCGAGCGCGAGGCCGAGCCGATCGCCGCGCCGACGCTGAATCTGAGGGCCACCGTGACACTGAGCGGCTTCGGGGACGTCGACCCCGTCCCCGACTGGCAACACCGTGGACCGGCCGAGTACATCGAGGCAGACCACTTCTCGATCGTCGAGGAACAGGCAGCAGAGACCGCCGCGCACCTCCGGCGCTGGCTCGACTCGCTCAGCGGCCATTGATATCTGCGTGATCGGCACGCGGTGCCCGGGTTGAGGGTTCTGGGCCTCTGGGAGCCGTCGAGAGACCTCGACGGCTCCCCGGAGGCATGAAATCCGCTGCGTCGCAACCCTCCGGAAGTTAAATCCGTCAGAGACACAAAAAAACTCAGTCCGCAAATCTGGCAGAGGCACAAAACTGCTCAGTCCGCAAATCTGGCAGAGGCATATCCTTCGTTCGGTCGCAACAGCTTTGGGCGAGAAAATCCAAGCTTGACAGCGTTGTGGGGCTTGCTTATATTCCAGTCGGTCACGTCCCCGCCGATCGATATCCGAAGGTGTTCATGACCGCGCCCCCGGCGTTGCCGAAGTCCAGGCAGCAGTTGATTCTCTCCATTCTCATGTTGTGTTCACTGCTGATCTGGATAGAAAACACCGTCCTGAGCACAACGCTGGAGACCCTTGCCGACCCGGTCCGCGGCCTGGGGGCCGATCCCGGTCAGCTGCAATGGGCGACCGGTTCGTACACCCTGGCCTTCGCCACATTGATGTTCACCGCAGGCGCATTGGGCGACCGGTTCGGTCACCGGACTGTGTTTTCCAGTGGGCTGGTGATCTTCGCCGGGTCCTCGCTGTGGGCGGCGTACGCAAGCGACGCGGGCCAGCTGATTGCGGCTCGGGCTGCGATGGGGGTGGGCAGCGCGCTCATCACGCCCGCCATGATGGCCATCCTCATGTGGACCTTTACCGGCCCCGCGCGCGCTGCCGCGATCGGCATTTTCTCGACGTCGGCCGGTGTTGGAATGGCTGCCGGCCCGGTACTGGCGGGGTTCTTGCTCGATCATTTCTGGTGGGGCTCGGTCTTTCTGATCAATGTGCCGGTCGCGGCACTGGCGCTGGTCGGGCTTGCCGTGCTGGTTCCGAATTTCCGCAGCCCCACTGCGCGGCCACTGGACCCCGCTGGAATGTTCCTGTCGATCAGCGGGCTCGTGGCATTGGCCTACGGGCTGATCCGGGCGGGGCAGGTGACGGCGTGGAGTCGCACCGACGTCTGGGCGCCGATCGTCGTCGGTCTGGTTCTGCTGGCCGTTTTCGTACTCGTCGAACTGCGCCTCAAGGTGCCCAGCTTCGATCCGCGACTGTTCGCCCAGCGCGCATTCGGTGGCGGCAATGTGGCGCTCGGACTGCTGCTCTTCGGCGTGGCCGCCATCACCTTCTACAACGCCTTCTACCTGCAAGGCGCGCTCGGATTTTCGCCGATGAAGGCGGGCTTGGCCAATATCCCGACCGCACTCGGCGCGCTCGCGGGGGCGCCCCTTGCCTCGCGCCTGGTCCGCCGCCTGCCGCTTCGCCTTGTCACCGTGCCGGCGCTCACCGTGGCCGCGCTGACCATGGGCGGGTACGCATTCCTCGGACTCCACACCCCACTCGTCTGGATCGAGCTCCTGCTGCTGGTACAGGGTCTCGCGGTCGGCATGGTGATCGGCCCCGTCACGGCCGCATTGATCAGCGACCTGCCGTTGGAACAGGCCGGTGCGGGATCGGCCGTCACCAACACCGTGCGGCAAACCGGCAGCGTGATCGGAATCGCCGTGGGCGGCACGATCATGTCGATCACGTACCGACGTGCGATCGAACCTTCGCTGGAGGGCGTATCCGGTCCGGTGCAGGATCAGGCGCGGGTTTCCGCCGAACAGGCCCGCCACGTCGCCACCACCATCCACCGGCCCTCCCTTGCCCAGGCTGCTGACAACGCGTTCATCCATGCCATGCACGTCGGCGCGGGCTGGATCGCGGCGATCGCACTCCTCGGAGCAGCCGTGCTGCTGATCACCTTGCCTGCCGCCGGAAAGAAGAAGGGCCCGACCCCGGAGCCGGACTACGAAGAGACCCGCATCTCCGAGTCTCGAACCACCGTGTGAAGTCGAAGGAGACCCCTGTTGTCGAAAATCAGTGATTCCGCTGCGCGTGCGGTTGAATCGGAGCAGGAGTATGTGTCCTCCTTGTACAAATTGCTCACCGAGCGGATTTCCGAGGCGCGAGTACAGCGGGCGAGTGTGCTGAAGGCCCCGGCGGAAAGCGCCGGTGAGGCATACGAGAGGGAAATCGCCGCCGAGAGCCTGGCCAAGGAAATCGCCAGGCTGGAGGGCGCCGAAAAGGGGCTGGTCTTCGGGCGCATCGACTGGACGGACGGCATGGCCCTGCGCATCGGGCGGATCGGACTGCACACGGAAGAGGACGACCTGCCTCTGCTCGTGGACTGGCGCGCGAACGCGGCGCGGCCCTTCTACGAAGCGACACCGGTCCACCCGATGGGCCTGCGGCGGCGCCGGCACCTGCGCCTCGAGGAGCGCACGGTCGTCTCGGTGAGCGACGAACTGCTGGACGGGACCGCCCCGACCGACGAGGACGTCGTGGGGGACGGCCCGTTGACCGAGGCACTGTCGGCACGGCGTACGGGCAGGATGCACGCGGCCGTCGCGACGCTGCAGGCCGAGCAGGACGAGATCGTCCGCTCCGCCCACCGCGGGGTGACCGTGGTGCAGGGTGGGCCCGGCACCGGCAAGACGGTGGTCGCCCTGCACCGGGCGGCCTACGTCCTGTACGCGTTCCCGCGCGCCGCGGAGGAGGGTGTCCTGGTGGTGGGCCCGAACGCCCGGTTCCTCGACTACATCTCCCAGGTCCTTCCCTCGCTCGGAGAGAACGACGTCGTTCTGGCCACCTGCGGGGAACTGGCCGGAGTGGCCACGGACACGGTGGGCCCGCTCGACACGGCGCGTCTCAAGGGCAGCTCCGACCTCGCCGACGCCCTGGCCGGCCTGGTGCGCCTCCACCAAGCACCCGCCGGTGACTTCACCGTGCGGGTCGGACAGGAACTGGTTCACCTCTCCGGCGAGGAAGTCGCCACGGCACGCGACGCCGCCCTGGCTGCCGTACCGGGGCACAACCCCGCGCGCCAGGTGTTCAAGGAGCTCTTGGTCGACGCCGTCACCGACGCGATGCAACGGGACATGGGCGACATCCTGGAGCAGATCGACGCCGATGCCGAAAGGATGACGGGCATCAACCTCGACCGGTTCACGGGAGCCGCCCAGCGCCGTGCCGAAGGCGCGGCCGACCCGGGTCCGGTCCACGAGCTGGACCTGGACGCCATCCGCGCCGATCTCCTCGACGACGCCGCCGTCGACCGGGCGGTCGAGGTGTTGTGGCCGCGGCTGGCACCCGGTGACCTCGTGAAGGCGCTCCTGACGAACGCCGACGCCCTCGCCGAGCGCCTGCCCCGCCTGACCGCGCAGGAGCGGGCCCTTCTGCTGCGCGGTCCGGACGACCCGTGGACCGATGCCGACGTGGCGTTGCTGGACGAGGCGGCGAGCCTGGTCGACGGCCCGCCGGAGCGGACGTACGGGCACGTCGTCGTCGACGAGGCGCAGGAACTGACCGCCATGCAGTGGCGGATGATCGTCCGCCGCTGCCCGTCGAGGGCGATGACGCTGGTGGGTGACTTCGCCCAGGCGGGCCCGGTCGCGACAGCACGCGACTGGAAGGAAGCACTGGGCCCCCACGTCGGACCGCGGTTCAAACTGCACAACCTGACCGTCAGCTACCGCACGACGCAGGAGATCCTGGAGAGCGTCCAGGACCTGCTCACGCGGATCGCTCCGGACCAGAAGCCCACGCGGTCACTGCGAAGCGGTGAGAGCCCTCGCACCGTGACCGCACCTGCGGACGGGTTGGTCACCGCCGTCGTTCGGGAACTCCGCGCCCAGAGCAGCGCGCACCCGGGCGAGCTTCTGGGAGTGATCTGCGCGGACACCAGGGTGAGCGAGCTGACGGCCGAGGGCGTCGCTCACCACGCACGCATCGTGCCGGCGTCCGAAGCACGCGGGCTGGAATTCGACGGGGTCGTCGTCGTGAACCCCGAGGAAATCATCACGGCCCGCCCCGGTGGGGAAAGAGACTTGTACGTGGCCCTGACCCGGGCCACCAAGCGCCACTGCACCATCACCGTCCAGCCCGCCTGACGGCTCGGCGCCCGCGTCGTCGCCGCGGGCGCCCCCGGCGCCGTTGGCCGCGCCGACGAGTTTCACTTTCTCGGCCAACCGGATCGTCGGGATGAACCCGGCATTCGCGATCAGGCCGGGGTCGTTGAACAACAAACAGTTTCGCCGGTCTGTGCGAAACGTTCACCTCTTCTTATTCGCCGTCCACCGACGGCCCAGCACGCGGTGGCTGATTCTGGGGTGGACAGTTCCCGTCACTCCGTGCCATGCTCATCTATCAGGAGTCACACCTTCCAGTTTTAATGTGAGAAAACGGGGGATCACTGATATGGACAGCGTGAAGAACAGGTTGACCTGGCAACCGGTCCCGAGCAGTGGAAATCACGAAAACTACAGCAGTCGGATGGACTACCTGACGCCTGACATACCTGGCAGGCGAGCTTCCCCGCAGGCCGGACGATCCCTGTTGCAGGCCGAGATAGCGCTGATAATCGAAGACGACATTCGCCGGTACAGTATCGAGGGAATGCTTCGTTCGCCCGGCATCCAGTTGACGGCGCGATCCATCACGGATATCGAAGATCTCTCGGCGTTCGGCTACGGCCGGCTGGTCATTTTAGACAGCAGTGCTCTGGGGTCTGTACCCGGCGAGATCGCTGAAAAGCTGCGCATCCAGAACATCCAAGTGCTGATCCTGGTGGATTCGGCAGACGTCGTCGAGCAAGCCTGGGTCGATCATGCAAACGGCTTCCTGGACTGGGCAGATCTCCGTCCCGAGACCCTGCGCGAAGCGATCGTCGACGTGAAGGCCGGACGATTTCACGTGTCGGCGACCCTGGCGCGGCGATCCGTGACGGCGCCCGACCAGGCCGGTGACGACACCACCTCGAAGCGCGCGGCGGCGATTGCACTGACGGCACGTGAACACCAGGTGCTGCGCCTGATTGCAGAGGGTCTGAGCAACCGACAAGTCGCCCGATCGCTGAGTATCTCGGAACACGGAGTCAAACGCACGGTCGGCATCATTTTGGCCAAGCTCAACTGCCCGAATCGGACTCTTGCCGTTGTCCGGGCCATAGAGTCGGGGATCCTCGCCATGTGAGGTGTCGGCCAGGTCGAGAACGCGACGGGCCGCGCCATGGGGGCAGGCTTTCCTCCCTCGGTCGCGGCCTGCCGCCGCTTGACGGGCAAGCCGCAGAGGGCCGGGGTCTTCGCGAACGCCCCGGCCGCACCTGAATTGCGGCGAATTCCTCGTACAATACTTTCCGCTTTTGTTAGAGGTCGTATTCTCCGGCCGGCGGATCCGTGTCGGGCTGGAGGCGGAGAAGTCCGTCGGGTGGCGCCGGGCCGGCGGGCCTGCCTCGCGGGCGAGATCGCCCGTTACGACCCGTACGCGTCCAAGTACTCCCGGGTCGGGCCCTCGATTGCAGGGACGGACGCTCCGGATCGTGCGACGATGCCGGTATGAATCGACTGGCCAACTCCCAGTCGCCTTATCTGCTCCAGCACGCCTCCAATCCAGTGGACTGGTGGCCATGGGGAGAGGAGGCGATGACAGAAGCGAAGCGGCGGGACGTACCCATCCTCTTGAGTGTGGGCTATGCGTCCTGTCACTTACGTCTTCTGCTGGTTCACTGGTGCCACGTCATGGCCCACGAGTCCTTCGAGGACGAGGCGACGGCCGACTACCTCAACGCGCACTTCGTCAGCGTCAAGGTCGACCGCGAGGAACGCCCCGACGTCGACGCCGTCTACATGGAGGCCGTGCAGGCGGCGACCGGTCAGGGCGGCTGGCCCATGACGGTGTTCCTCACCCCGGACGCCGAGCCGTTCTACTTCGGCACCTACTTCCCGCCCGAGCCCCGGCACGGCATGCCGTCCTTCCGGCAGGTCCTCCAGGGCGTCCACCAGGCGTGGGCGGAGCGGCGCGAGGAGGTCACCGACGTCGCGGGGAAGATCGTGCGGGACCTGGCCGGGCGGGAGATCTCCTACGGTGACGCCCAGGCGCCCGGCGAGGCGGAGCTGGGGCAGGCGCTGCTCGGCCTGACCCGGGAGTACGACCCGCAGCGCGGCGGGTTCGGCGGCGCGCCGAAGTTCCCGCCGTCCATGGTGATCGAGTTCCTGCTGCGCCACCACGCCCGCACCGGCGCCGAGGGCGCCCTCCAGATGGCGCAGGACACGTGCGAGCGCATGGCGCGCGGCGGCATCTACGACCAGCTCGGCGGAGGCTTCGCCCGCTACTCCGTCGACCGCGACTGGGTCGTGCCCCACTTCGAGAAGATGCTGTACGACAACGCGCTGCTGTGCCGGGTCTACACCCACCTGTGGCGCTCCACCGGCTCCGAGCTCGCCCGCCGCGTCGCCCTGGAGACCGCCGACTTCATGGTCCGCGAACTGGGCACCGCCGAGGGCGGGTTCGCCTCCGCGCTCGACGCCGACAGCGACGACGGGACGGGCCGGCCCGTCGAGGGCGCGTACTACGTGTGGACGCCCGCCCAGCTGCGGGAGGTGCTCGGCGAGGCGGACGCCGACCTGGCCGCCCCGTACTTCGGCGTGACGGAGGAGGGCACCTTCGAGCACGGCGCCTCCGTCCTGCAACTGCCGCAGCAGGAGGGCGTGTTCGACGCCGGGCGGATCGCCTCGATCAGGGAGCGGCTGCTGGCCGCCCGCTCCGGGCGGCCCGCGCCCGGCCGGGACGACAAGGTGGTCGCCGCCTGGAACGGCCTGGCGATCGCCGCGCTCGCCGAGACCGGCGCCTGCTTCGACCGCCCCGACCTGGTGGAGGCCGCCGTCGCCGCCGCCGACCTCCTGGTCCGGGTGCACCTGGACGACCACGCCCGCCTCACCCGCACCAGCAAGGACGGGCAGGCCGGGGCCAACGCCGGGGTGCTGGAGGACTACGCCGACGTCGCCGAGGGCTTCCTGGCGCTGGCGTCCGTCACCGGCGAGGGCGTCTGGCTGGACTTCGCCGGGCTGCTGCTCGACCACGTCCTGACCCGGTTCACCGACGAGGCGGGCTCGCTGTACGACACCGCCGCCGACGCCGAGCGGCTGATCCGCCGTCCGCAGGACCCCACCGACAACGCCACCCCGTCCGGCTGGACCGCCGCCGCGGGTGCCCTGCTGTCCTACGCCGCCCACACCGGCTCCGAGCCGCACCGCACCGCCGCCGAGCACGCCCTCGGCGTGGTGAAGGCGCTCGGCCCGCGCGTCCCCCGCTTCATCGGCTGGGGGCTCGCCGTCGCCGAGGCCCTGCTCGACGGGCCCCGCGAGGTCGCCGTGGTCGGCCCCGCCCTCGACGACGAGGCGACCCGGGCCCTGCACCGCACGGCCCTGCGGGGCACCGCGCCCGGCGCGGTCGTCGCCGTCGGCGCCGAGGGCAGCGACGAGTTCCCGCTGTTGGCCGACCGGCCGCTGGTGGGCGGGGCTCCGGCCGCGTACGTGTGCCGCAACTTCACCTGCGACGCCCCGACGACCGACCCGGAGCGGCTACGCGCCGCACTGGGCGGCTGAGCTGGGCCGCGGACGGCCGGGGCGGGGTCTCGTAGGCTCCGCTGAGGACCAGGGCGCCGAGCGTGAGGCGGGGCGCCGGCCGCGTACGTGTGCCGCAACCTCACCTGCGACGCCCCGGCGGCCGGCCCGTCCGTCGCCGGGGCGGGGCCCCATCAGGCTCCGCTGAGGATCAGGGCGCCCAGCATGAGCTGAGCGCCCCACTGCAGGGCGACGGCCCCGGCCCTGGCGGAGGTCCACCGGGTGCGGGGCCAGGCCAGGGCCGGCGCGCCCAGGGCCGGCGCGGCCCCGAAGCAGCCCCACAGAGCCCCGCCCGGGACGGCGGAGCACTGCTCGCCGTACATCAGACAGCGGCTGCCGCGCTCGGTGGCGAGCACCGCCACCCACGCGAGGACGACGGTCGGCAGGAGCAGGAGGAGCCCGGCCAGGGACCAGCCGGTCAGGGCACGGGCGGTGGGCTGCGGCGGCTGGCAGGTGTTCATGCGGTCATCCCACCGCGCCGGCCGGTCGCGGGGGATCGGCCCGCGTACTCAACCGCCCTGGGGACCCCGGCTCAGCGCGCGCTCCACGATGGCCTCCAGTTGCTCGTGGTGCGCGCCCTTCCAGTAGGCACGCCCGCACGCGGAGCACTGCGCGAACACGTCGTACGACCGCTGCGTGCCGCCCTTGAGCTGCTCCGCGACCTCCTCCTTGGTGGCCTGCCTCAGCAGTCCGTTGCAGGCGGTGCAGCGCGTCCACGGGCGCAGTTCGGGCCGGAACCGGTCCAGGACGCCTTGGAGCTGGTCGTCGGGGCGGGTGCTGTAGACGTAGGCGCCCGCCCACAGCTCGCGGCGGCGCAGCAGCCCGCGGTCGCGGCTGAGCATCACGCGCTTCTCGGCCGCCGACCGGGCGGCGAGCGCCGGGTCGCCGATGTCCGTCGACTCGTACGCCGTGTCCACGCCGAGCAGGCGCAGGCGGCGGGCGAGGGTGCCGAGGTGCACGTCGAGGAGGAACCGCAGGGGAGCGCCCGGCACCTTCTGGGGATGCTCGACGGCCCGGACGGTCACCGACTCGCCGGCCGACGGCACGTGCCCCGGCAGCACCTCGCGGCCGTCCACGAGGAGCGCGCCGACCTCGGTGAGCGGCACACCGAGGGACTCGACGACGTGGCCGAGCGTGGAGACACCGTCGGTGGCGGCCCGGACGGCGCCCGTGCGGCGGGCCTGCGGGACGAACAGGTGCAGTTCGGGGGAGAATTCGACGTGGATCTCGGGACCGTTCACCCGGCCAGGATGCCACGCGGCGAGGGGCGCGGCCTCAGCCTTTTCCGGCGGGCAGACCGTGCTCCACCGCGTCCAGCGCACGGTCGACCAGGTCGGCCAGGTCACCCCGGTGGCCGTGCTCGGCCCAGTAGTGAGTGGCTTCCAGCACCCCGCCCATCAGGGACATCGAGACGACCCGCACCTCCAGGCCGTCGGGGTCCAGCCCGGTGCGCTCGGCGATGGCGCGGGCGAGGGTGCGCCCGGTGACCGACATGCTCTCCAGCATCCGTGAGCGCACCGCGGGCACCTCGGACATCAGCCGGGTGCGCAGCCGCGTCACCTCGGGCTCCTCGCCGGTCCCGACGCCGATGGCCTTGCGTATCACGTACCGCACGGAGTCCGGCCACGGCTCGTCGGCGGGACGGGCCGCCAGTTCCTCCGCCATGACCGGGTCGTACGCGTCCGTGAGGACGATGTCCTCCTTGGTCGGGAAGTAGCGGAAGACGGTCGACGGCGAGACCTCGGCGCGGTCGGCGATCTGCTCGACGGTCGTGGCCTCGTACCCCTGCTCCCGGATCAGCCCGTAGGCCGCGGTGCGGATCGCCGCGCGGGTCTTGATCTTCTTGCGCTCCCGCAGGCTCAGCCGCGGGGGGTCGGATGGGGCGGTGGTACGTGCGGCCGTCATGGGACTCATTGTCGGACACCGGCCGTGGCCGTGGCCATGGCCGGGTCGCCGCTGTCCGTGTCCGCGCGGGCGCGGTGCGCTACGCGTGCTGGTAGGCCACCAGCGAGATGCCCACGTAGTGGGTGATGAAGGCGGCCAGGGTGAAGGAGTGGAAGACCTCGTGGAAGCCGAACCAGCGCGGTGAGGGGTTGGGACGCTTGATGCCGTAGATGACACCGCCCGCGCTGTAAAGGATGCCACCCGCGATCACCAGCACCAGGACGGCGATGCCCCCGGCCCGCAGGAAGTCGGGGAGGTAGAAGACGGCCGCCCAGCCCATGGCGAGGTAACAGGGGGTGTAGAGCCAGCGCGGGGCGCCGACCCAGAAGACGCGGAAGACGATGCCGGCCGCCGCCGCGGCCCAGATGCCCCACAGCAGCCACTGGCCCTTGGCCTCCGGCAGCAGCAGCAAGGTCAGCGGCGTGTAGGTGCCGGCGATGATCAGGAAGATGTTGGCGTGGTCGAGCCGGCGCAGGACGCCGTCCATGCGCGGGCTCCAGTTGCCCCGGTGATAGAGCGCGCTGACGCCGAACAGCAGACAGGCCGTCAGGACGTAGATCCCGCAGGCGAGGCGTCCTCTGGCCGAGTCCGCGAGGGCCGTGAGGACCAGGCCCGCGACGAGGACGGCCGGGAACATGCCGAGGTGCAGCCAGCCGCGGAGCTTGGGCTTGACCGGATGCGGCAGGGGGAGCGCCACGGGACCGCGGCCGGCGGCCGGCGTGTCCCTGGGCGCGTCGAAGGCGGGCGCAGTCATGCGCGGCATCGTACCTACGGAACCGTAAGTTACGTATCAGTACGTCGGGATGCCGGCCGACGCGTGGCCATCGTCTCACGGGGTACTCGGCGGCACACCCCTCTCGGTCGCCAGGGGTAAAGGGCGTCCCAGGCCGAGGCCAGGTGAACGCAAAGAAACAGAGTGATAACCGGAGGTGCGTGGCGATCCTCACGCCGCTCAGGTGTGAGGCCCTCTGGACATATGGGCACTCTCATCGGATGATCAAATGAGTGCGGTCGGCACCGGATGAGCGACGTATACCCTCCGTGACGCATCCGGGTCGCAGCCCCCACGGGGCCTCCAAACAAAAAACCCCTCATTTAGGAGCAATCGTGGCGCGCGACATCGCAGCTCCCCCCGTCGTCCCCACCCAGCACCAGGGGCTGATCTCGTGGGTCAACGAGATCGCCGAACTGACGCAGCCGGACAACGTGGTCTGGTGCGACGGATCCGAGGCCGAGTACGAGCGACTGTGCGAAGAGCTCGTGGCGAAGGGCACCTTCAGAAAACTCGACCCGATCAAGCGCCCCAACTCCTACTACGCGGCCTCCGACCCGTCCGATGTCGCCCGCGTCGAGGACCGGACCTTCATCTGCTCCGAGAAGGAGGAGGACGCGGGCCCGACCAACCACTGGAAGGCCCCCGCCGAGATGCGGGAGATCTTCACCGGCGAGAAGGGCCTGTTCCGCGGCTCCATGCGCGGCCGGACGATGTACGTCGTGCCCTTCTGCATGGGCCCCCTCGGCTCGCCGCTGTCCGCGCTGGGTGTGGAGATCACGGACTCGGCGTACGTCGCCGTCTCGATGCGTACGATGACCCGTATGGGTAGCGCCGTGCTCGAAGAGCTCGGCGAGGACGGCAACTTCGTGAAGGCGGTCCACACGCTGGGCGCCCCGCTGGAGCCCGGCCAGGAGGACGTCCCCTGGCCCTGCAACCAGACCAAGTACATCTCGCACTTCCCCGAGGACCGCGAGATCTGGTCCTACGGCTCCGGCTACGGCGGCAACGCCCTGCTCGGCAAGAAGTGCTACGCCCTGCGCATCGCCTCCGTCATGGCCCGCGACGAGGGCTGGCTCGCCGAGCACATGCTCATCCTCAAGCTCACCCCGCCGCACGGCGAGTCCAAGTACGTCGCCGCCGCCTTCCCGTCGGCCTGCGGCAAGACCAACCTCGCCATGCTGGAGCCCACGATCTCCGGCTGGACGGTCGAGACGATCGGCGACGACATCGCCTGGATGCGCTTCGGCGAGGACGGACGCCTGTACGCGATCAACCCCGAGTACGGCTTCTTCGGCGTCGCCCCCGGCACCGGCGAGCACACCAACGCCAACGCGATGAAGACCCTGTGGGGCAACTCCGTCTTCACCAACGTCGCCCTCACCGACGACAACGACGTGTGGTGGGAGGGCATGACGGAGGAGACCCCCGCCCACCTCACCGACTGGAAGGGCAACGACTGGACGCCCGAGTCCGGCACGCCCGCCGCCCACCCCAACGCCCGCTTCACCACGCCGGCCGCGCAGTGCCCGATCATCGCGCCGGAGTGGGAGGACCCCAAGGGCGTGCCGATCTCCGCGATCCTCTTCGGCGGCCGCCGCGCCACCGCCGTACCGCTGGTGACCGAGTCCTTCGACTGGAACCACGGCGTCTTCCTCGGCGCCAACGTGGCCTCCGAGAAGACCGCCGCCGCCGAGGGCAAGGTCGGCGAGCTGCGCCGCGACCCCTTCGCCATGCTGCCGTTCTGCGGCTACAACATGGGCGACTACATGGGTCACTGGATCGACGTCGCCAAGGACAAGGACCAGTCCAAGCTGCCGAAGATCTACTACGTCAACTGGTTCCGCAAGAACGACGAGGGCAAGTTCGTCTGGCCCGGCTTCGGCGAGAACAGCCGCGTCCTGAAGTGGATCGTGGAGCGCCTGGAGGGCAAGGCGGAGGGCGTCGAGACCCCGATCGGCGTCCTGCCGACCAAGGAGGCCCTCGACACCGACGGCCTCGATCTCTCCGACGCCGACCTGGACTTCCTGCTCAGCGTCGACAAGGAGGTGTGGCGCGAGGAGGCCGCGCTCGTCCCCGAGCACCTGAACACCTTCGGCGACCACACGCCCACCGAGCTGTGGGACGAGTACCGCGCCCTGGTCGAGCGCCTGGGCTGACGCCCGCACAGACTCCGCGGCCGGTTGGGATTGGGATGCCCTGACCAGCGATCGTCACGGCCGGCCGCGGAACACACCGGCGAGACCCGTACAACGGCGTGCGAGTCCCGGGCCTGTCGTCGTCGCCTCCGCCCGCCCCGGCGGAAGGGACGACGACAGGCCCTCGCCCATGCCCGGCGTGTCCCCCTTGCTTCCGCGATCTTCACGGTTGTTCCATGTCCTTCACGGGTGTCTCACCTGCCGCGTGAGACCTCAACACAGCCTGTGGGGGGCACAGTTGAATACAGCACGCCGTTCCGGACGCCTCGCGGCCACCGTCCTCGCCGCCGCACTCGCCGGGACCGGACTCACCGTCGCCGTCGCGCCCGCGGCACACGCCGCAGCCTCCGACGTCGTCGTCAAACTGCCGATCTCCTCGTACTCGGCGCTGGCCGTCGACAACGTCCACCAGCAGGTGTTCGTCGCCGACAGCAACACCAGCTACTACACCAACTCCGGCACCATCGCCGTCTACAACTTCGCGGGTGAGCGGCTGAGGACGATCACCACCAACCAGAAGCACGTCTCCGGTCTGGCGCTCAGCGACGACAGCAGCAAGCTGTACATCGGACTGCGCGACCGCATCGACTCCATCGACACCACCACCTACCAGCAGACCGTCGTCGCCAGCACGTACACCGACACGTGCGGCCGCGACCTCGCCCACTCCGGCGGCCAGCTGTACTTCACGACGCCGTACGCGCAGTACGCCGGAGAGTGCTCCTTCTCCGGGACCAACGTGGACGCCGTCGTCAACGGCGTCCATCAGCGCACCGGCTGGAACGACTACGGCGACCTCCAGCTGGAGTCCGGTCCCGGCGACAGGATGCTCATGGGCCAGCCGCGCAACGCGAGTGCGTCCAACCCCTTCATCACGGTGTTCGACACCAGCGGCGACGGCCTGGTGCGCAACGCCGCGCGCCGCTTCGCCGACAGCGAGGGCAAGGGCGCCCTGGACTTCAAGGACATGGCGTTCTCCGCGGACGGCACCAAGGTCGCCGTGGCCGACGCCGCCTACGGCACCCGGCTGCTGAACACCGGCGACCTGTCCGACGCGCCGGCCGGCTACCAGCCGCTCCCGTCCGGTGCCGCCGCCAGCTCGGTCGCCTTCAGCGGCGACGGCAAGTACATCGCGCGCGGCGCCTCGGCGACCGGCGCGACCCCGGACCTGCTGGTGCAGCCCGCCGACCCGGCCGACTCCACCGCCCCGCTGGAGTTCGTCTTCGAGGGCAGCCTCGACGGCGACCGGGTCGTCCCGCGCGGCATGGAGTGGTCCGCCGACGGCTCCCGGCTCTTCACGGTCACCACCAACGCGGCCGGCAACCAGTACTGGCTGCACATCGTCCAGCCCCCGGCCGTCCAGTACGACGTCCGCCTCAGCGAAACGTTCACGCACAGCCCCGCCCAGGCCGTCGCGGGCGAGCCGCTGTCGGTGCGCGGCCGGCTGGAGTACGACGGACCGGCGCCCGCCGAACCGATGAAGGTCAAGGCGACCCGCACGGACGCGAACGGCACCCACGACCTGGGCACCTTCACCGTCAGGGAGGACGGCTCCTACACCGTCCTCGACGAGCCCGGCCTGGTCGGCGACGCCACCTACACCGTCTCCTACCTCGGCGACCTCACCCACCGCCCGGCCACCGACGTCACCCACACCGTGTCCGTCGGCAAGGCCCCCACCTCCATCGCGCTGACCGCCCCGGCCGAGGCCTCGATGAGCACCGGCGTCGAGATCACCGGCACCTTCACCGCCCAGGGCAAGGCGCTGCCGGACCGGGCGGTGCTGAAGGTGGAGCGCACCGACCGGCTCGGCACCGGCACCCTGTCGTCGGTGACGGTCGCCGCGGACGGCACCTTCACCGTCAACGACATCCCGCGCACCCGGCGGGCCACCACCTACACGGTGAGCTGGCCGGGCGACGACCTGCACCAGGGCTCGACGGCCTCGGCGACGGTCACCGTCACGCGCTGATCCCCCCGCCCCCGCTCCGGTCCTCCAGGTACCGGGTGTGGGTCTCCTGGCGGCGGGCCTCCGTGTCCCGGAGGGCCGCCGCCAGGGTCTCCGCCTCCTGCCGGAGCAGGCCGAGCTGCCGCTCCAGATGCCGCTCCGGCGGCTCCTGGCCCGGCGTCAGCCGCGTCCACCACCGGGCCCGTACGTAGCTGTCGACGGCCTCGGGCAGGTCCTGCCGCACCGCCCGGGACAGGGTGTGCAGGCCCTCCGGGTGCTCGGCGAGGAGCCGGCCGGCCCAGCCCGGGTCCAGCAGCGCGGCCAGCAGCTCCGTCAGCTCGGTGAGCCGGTCCGCGGCCGCCGGGGGCAGCTCCACCTCCGCCAGGTATCCGCCCAGCCTCTCGAAGTCGGCGCGCACCTCGTCCAGCTGGGCCGACGGGTCGGGGAAGTCCGGCAGCGCGGGCCGCTCCGGCGGGGCGATCAGCGCGCCCGCGCCGTACAGCCCCGCGACGACGACCGGCCAGTACGGTCCCGCCACCCCGGCGAAGGTCAGCCCGAGACCGGTGAGCCCGCACACGCTGCCGGCGATGTTCTTGCGGGACTCCAGATACCTACTGATAGCCACGGATCTCCTCGAAGGCGCCGTCCAGCGAACCCTGCCGGGCGTCGAAGAGACGGCCGCCGGTCAGGTCGGCGATGTGCTCCAGCTCGGCCCGGTCGGAGTCGCCGAAGAGGATGGGGAAGACGGGCGTCGCGCGCCGGTCGCGGTCGAGCCCGGCGTAGAAGGCGTCGAAGTCCTCCGCCTCGGCGCCCGCGGTGTTCTCGCCGTCCGTCATCAGCACGATCGACGTGAACGTGTCCCGGCCGGCGCCCAGATGGCCGTACGCCTTCTCCAGGGAGGTGTAGATGGCCGTGTCGCCCTCGGCGGTGAGCGCCTCGGTGTCCTTCCTGATCGCCTCCAGACCGGACCGCGGGTCGGCGGGGTCGACGACATGCGTCCGCACGCTCTTCACGTCCGAGCCGAACGGCATCAGCGTCACCTCCTCGCGGTCACGGAAGTCGCCGGTCAGACCGGTGAGGGCGGACTTCAGGCGGGACAGTCGGCCGCCCTCCATCGAGCCCGAGGTGTCCAGCACGTACACGGTCCGCGACGGGCGGCGCAGTTCGTTCTCGTAGGAGTCGAGCAGTCCGTCGGCGACGGAACGGCTGCCGGGGAAGGGCAGTTCGCGCCGGCGGCCGGTGTCCAGCCCGGCCGCCGGCGGCACCGACGCGACGACCGGGCGGCGCAGCGTGCGGTCGGTGATCAGCCGCTGGACGGCGTCCGAGCGCAGCGCCTCGGTCACCCGGCGCACGTCCTCACGGGTGGCCGCGTCGGTCGAGGCGAGGGAGGACAGCGGATAGTCGGCGGTGACCACACCGTCCTTCGGGCGGATCACCGTCAGGCCCTCGAACCCCTTGAGGACGGACTCGTAGTTGAGGAGCGCGTCGACGTCACCGCGGCGGTTGTACGCGCCCGCCAGCCAGCCGGACGAACCCGAGGTCAGTTTCTGTCCCTTGAAGAACTCCTTCAGCCGCGGCGCCGCCTTCGTCACGTCCGCGTCGGTGAGCGCCGACTGCGCGCCGGAGAGCGCCGAGGCGACGGAGACCAGCGTGGAGAAACCGGAGTTGGAGCGGGCCGGGTCGGTCATGCCGTAGGTGAGCCTGCCGTCCCGGACGGCCTGTTCGATCCGGGACCAGGTGACCTCCTCGGGCTTCCAACCCAGTTCCTCGACGACGGCGGACCGGACGCCGATGGCGACCGGGCTGGACATGACCGGCGTCTGCGAGACGACCTTCTTCTCCGCGTCCGGACGCAGCCGCAGATAGTCGTTGGAGGACAGCCACACGGCGTCGTACCGGCCGTCCGTCTTCCCCGTGGCCAGCATGTCCACGGCGTCGAGCGTGCCGATGTAGGTCGGCCGGACGGTGACGCCGGTGTCCTTCTCGACCCGTTCGAGGACCGGTGTCATGTCGCTGAGCTCGCTGGAGGCCAGCACCCGGAGCGTGCCCGGCGCGGCCGCGTCCGGGTCCTCGTCCTCCTCCGGTGCGGCGGTGCAGGCGGCCAGCAGCGTCGCGGCCGCGGCGGCGACGAGCAGGGAGCCCGGAGCCCGTCGTCTCATCCGAGCCCCCCTTCCAGCGCGCCCCGCGACCGGCTGCGCTCCAGGTAGGTGCTCGCGTGCCGGAGTTCGGAGGTCAGGTTCTCCACCGTCACCGCCATCGCCTCGGTGGCCTGCACCTTGTAGGTGTCGATGGCGTCGAGGGTGCGGTAGATCTGCTGGAACGCGGCACGCAGGGTCTCGGCCCCGACCGCCGGGTCGGCGGCGATGCGCTGGATCTCCCCGCTCTGCGTCGCCAGCATCTCCGCGTTGCCCCGGATCAGCTCCTCGGTGGTCCCGCGCAGCGCGTTGACCTGCTCGACGACCTTCTTCTGGTGGTCGAGCGCGGACGCCAGCATCACGGAGATCCGCAGCGCCGACACGGTCGTCGTGGCCGCCCGGTCCACGCCCTTGATCAGCTCGTCGTTGTTGCGGCGTACGACGTCCATGGCGAGGTAGCCCTGCGCGCACACGGCGAGCTGGGTCAGCAGGTCCTGGTGCTTCTGCCGGACCGGGAAGAGCAGGTCGGCGCGCAGGGTGTCGGCCTGCGCGGGGTCGGCCGCCTCGACGCCCGTGATGTGCTGCTCGACGGCCGAGTCCAGGGCCTCCGTCAGGATGACGTACTCCTGGAGCTTGCCCATGGTCTCCCACAGGCGGACCCGCTCGGTCTGCAACGAGGCGTTGTCGCGGCGCAGTTCGTCCTGCCCGCCGCGCAGCGCGGCCACGATGCCGTTCAGGGTGCCCTGCGCGGAGGCGTACTTGGCGAGGTGGTCGCGCAGCTTGTTCCCGCCGGGCAGCCGGGAGAGGAATCTGCGGCCCTTGTTCGCGGGCAGGTCCCGCGGGTCCAGGTCCTCGACCACGCGCCGCAGTTCCACCAGTGATCCGGCGACCTTGGACTGGGCGTCCCCGCCCTTGTCCGGCAGGCTGCGGACCGTGCGCTCCAGCATGCGGTTGGACTGCGCGGTGGCGGTACGCATCTCACCGGCGCCCAGCGCGGTGATCTCACCGACCTTGCCCGCGAACTCGGGCGAGCGGGCGTCGAGGGCGGCCAGCCCCTCGACGTACGCGGCGGCCTTGGCCGCCATGTCGGCGCGTACGCCGTCGTCGACGGGCACCAGCCCGCCGGCCTTCTCCCGGGGCACGGGAGTGACGGCCTCGGGCGGAGTGAGCGTGAAGTCTCCGTCGGTGCTGCTCATCGGTTACTGCCCCCCTTGTCCGACCGCCCGCCGCGCCAGCTCGTGCAGCACCGCGGCGGTGGGCACGGGCGCCTGGCGGACGCCGGTCAGTCGCTGCTTGAGGTAGGTGGTGCGGTCCGAGGCGGCCGCCGCGAACTCGGCGGCGTCGCCCTGCGGCCGGAATCCGTGCCGGACGGCGAGCCTGCGCAGCTCCGGGTCGCTGCCGAGGAGTTCGGCGAGCCCCTTGCCGTTCTCGGTGAGCGGGACGACGGTGTGGTCGCTGTTGACGGTGGTGTCCGGGTACAGCACGACCAGGTCCTCGGCGTCCGGCTGCTCGTCGAGGAGGGCGGCCACCTGTGACTCGTAGACGAGGACGAGCGGGTTCCCGGCCCCGCTGACGAAGTCCCGGAAGACGGCGTCCGTGCCGGTCTGCTGGGCGCCCTGCACGCTGACCAGCTTGCGCAGCAGCGGCGCGGTCCGCTCCACCTCGGCGTCGCTCGCGACGACCTTGCCGCCGCCTGCGACGTAGGAGGCGGCGGCGAGGTACAGGGCACCGGAGTTGGAACTCTCGGGATCGGTGCTGGAGATGAACAGCGTGCCGCTCAGTTCCCCGTACCTGCCGGCCCCCTTGAGCTGCTGCCAGGTCCGGTCACGCTCGGCCGCGTCGAGGTAGGCGGCCATCTTCAGCGTGCCGCGGTTCTTCGCGTCGAGCGTGGCCAGCCCGTTGCCGGCGAGGACGGTCGCCGCCCCGCGACGGGCGACGACGACGAGCGGCGAGTAGAAGGGGCGGGGGAGGGCGCCCCGTACCTCGTGCCGGGCCGCGAGTTCGGTGGCCGGCGCCCGGCTGGAGGGGAAGGCGAGGTCGTACCCCTTGAGATCCAGCCCCTCCATGGCCCAGGACCCGGAGGTCTCCGCCTCGACGGTGTAGCCCTTGGCGGCGAGGGCCTTCACCACGTCCGGATCCGCGAAGAACTCGGCCTTCTCCGATCCGATGACCATGCGCACGGTCTTCGTTGCCGTGCCCGTCTCCTCGTTGTCCCGGCCCGCGACGACGGCTGCCACCACGCCGCCGATCAGCAGGACCGCGAGGACGATTCCAGCGATACGTCTCACACCCGCAGCGTCCCGCCGGAACCCAACGTTCCCGGGCGCCGCCGGTGAACGGAGGGTGTCCGCCCCATACCGGTATGCAACAGGAACACGCCACTCCGCGGCCTGCGTGCGGCAACTGCGGGGACGTCGTTCGTCGCGTCCCTCAAGTCACCCGCGGTCAGCGCTGGTTCACCGGCAGGACGGCCGCCGGGTCGCAACGCTTCGGGCAGGCCAGCAGATAGACCTCGTTGCCGAGGAACAGCATGTAGGCGTCGTCCCGGAGGCCGTAGGGCTGCACCGGGGCCCCGGGGCGGACGCCGAACTCCCGGTACGCCGGTACCTGGCAGACGAACGCCAGCTCCGCTCCGCACGCGCACCAGTACCGCTCGGGGTACTGCGCCCAGGCCGCCGTGCCACCCACCTTGAAATGCATGCCGAACGGCCCGTGCGCGTCCACGAAGGGCCGCAGGGACAGGGGCAGGGCGCGCACGGCCGGTTCGGGCTCCGCTTCCGGAATCCCCGGGTCACGCTGGAGCAGCACCCGCCAGAACGAGCCCGGAAACGGTGGCTGCGGAGCCTCCCAGAACCGGGGCACGAGGCGCCCGTCGGCCGTGACCGGGTCGGACGCGTCGTTGTGGTGGGCGCAGTGGAAGACCGACAGGTGTTCCCCGCCGAAGAACTCGATGTCGTCCGGCAGATCCAGTTGGAAGAACAGCGCCATCCGGTCGCCGCAGAAGCACCGCGGCCACTCCTGGTCGTCGTCGAAGCAGGGCCACCCGCCCACCGAGTTCCGGGCCGGCCGGTCCAGCGGCTCGGTACCGATCTCGACCAGGTACTCGGGCGGCGCCGCCCACTCCGCCGGCCCGTCTTCGCTCACCGGGCGGCGTCCAGGTCGCCTTCGAGGACGGTCCGGGTGATCAGGGGGCGGTCCCACAGGGCGAGGAGCTCGTTCGCGAGGTCGAGGACCGGAAGCGGGGGCTGCTCGCCCCGCACCTCGATGCCGGCCGCCGACAGACTCCGGGGGACGGCACCGGCATCGAGCAGGGCGCGCCAGTCCTCGGGGCCGAGGCTCAGGTACTCCAGACCCGTCAGCCCGGCGATCTCCAGGGGATCGGCGAGCGAGCCCGGGTGGGCGGTGAGGGTCCGCAGACGGGGAAGCCCGACGACCGGCGCGAGACCGACCGGCGCGCTCGCCCGCCCGCCGATGACGAGCACCTCCAGCTCGGGACGGGCGGCGGCCTCCACACTGCCCAGGCGGTGGGTGTTCACCCGGGCCACCACCGGAGGGTTGTCCGCGTCACGGTCCTGGTGCCAGCCGTCGGGGCGGTTGATCACCATGTCGGTGAGGGATTCGGCGAGCAGTCCGGCGCCGATGGTCCGCTCGTGGTCGATCACGATGACCTGCCCGGTGTGTCCGCCCGGGCCCGGCGTGAGGTCGAGGGCCAGCCGGTCGCCGCCGCCGTTGTCGCCGAAGGCGATCCAGCCGGGCGAGCCGACGAGGCCCTGCACGGCGGCGTCCGGCGCGGTGACGGCGGCGTCGTCGGCGGCGAACTGCCAAGGGCAGGGACGCGACCGGGCGTCCGCGATGTAGAGCTCGTCCAGGGAGAAGAGCTCACAGCCGACCGCATCGCTGACGCGTTCCTGCGCCGCGTAGTCGCCGTTCCAGTCCTCCCACCGGGCACGGGTGACGCGGTAGAGCGCCTTCAGTTCGTCGGGCAGCGCGACACCGAGACGCGCCTCCGCCTCGGCGATCTCCTCCTCGGTGGCGCCGATGGCGTCGGGAAGCCGTTCGCGCAGGGTCCGCTCCAGCAGCGCCGGGTCCGCCGACGGCGCCGGCGCCGCGCCCGGCACCGCCTCGGGCAGACGCCGCCAGGGCTCGGGAACGGCGCCCTCGACCAGGAGCAGGGCTCCCACGAAGGGGCTGACGACGCCGTGCTCCACGGCAGGGCCCGGGTCGACGACATGGAGCAGCAGCTTCCCGTCCGGCGCCCTCTCCACCATGTACGACACGCGGCTCGCGCCGTCGGCCCTGAGGGCGTCCTGTACCCGCTCCACGGCGGTGAACTGGTCCTGCATGTCCGCCACCTGGAGGGCCCGCCCCGGCACCGGGCGCGGCTGTGGCGCGGGCAGGGTCCAACTGCCGAGAGTGATCTGCCCCGTGAAGCAACGACCCGGCGCGGCGAGCTGCTCCGCGTGGGAATCCCGCACCAGCCGCAGCAGCGGCTCCCAGGTCACGAAGTCGTGTATCGAGGACAACGGCGTTCTCCGCTCGGTCGGTCACTGGATGCGCTGCGATCCTAGGACCGGCCACTGACACGGCTCGTGAATGTCGTCCGGTGCATGGTGCCCGGTGAGTGGCGCCCGGTCCGCGCGTCGCTGCGGGTGCGCGCGGACCGGGGCCGTCGGGGGGAGCCCGAGGGCTCAGCGGGACGCGAGTTCGCGCGGCTCCAGGGCCGCGGAGTGCGCGTCCATCCGCTCGGCGGCCAGGATGGCGGCCGCCGTGTCGGCGCGGGAGGCCGCGACGACCAGCGCGCGTCCCGCGAGGGTGTGGGCCCGCCGGTGCAGGGCCGCCTGGTGCGGCTCGGACGGGGCCGCGGTCACCGGCACGCGGGCCGGCGCATGGCCTCCCCGCAGCCGGGTCACCTGCTCGGCGAGCCGGTCGGCCGCGGTGTCCAGGTCGTCCGAGGGCGCCAGCGCGCGCAGCTCGTCCGTGACGGCGAGCAGTGCCGCGAGATGGCCCGCGAGCTGGATGTCCAGCTCCTCCTCACGAGACCGGTGGGGGAAGTCCGAGGTGCTGCCGGCCATCGTGCTGTGGACCGACTTGTTGCGGATCGGTTCGTACATGGATGGCCTCCTGAATGCTTACAGGAAGCCATCCTAGCTTAGATTCCGTCTAAAGTTGAGTCGTTCACAAGACAGGAGTCCGTGTACACGGACCGTGAGGGTCAGGGCTGCCCGTAGCCGTCCAGGAAGTTGCCGATCCGGTCCACCGCGTCCCGCAGATCACTGGCCGTCGGCAGGGTCACCACCCGGAAGTGGTCGGGCTCGGGCCAGTTGAAGCCGGTGCCCTGGACGACCATGATCTTCTCCCGGCGCAGCAGGTCCAGCACCATCCGGCGGTCGTCCTTGATCTTGAAGACCTTCGGGTCGAGGCGCGGGAAGAGGTACAGCGCCCCCTTCGGCTTCACGCACGTCACCCCCGGGATCTGCGTCAGCGCCTCGTAGGCGGCGTCCCGCTGCTCGCGCAGCCGCCCGCCCGGCAGGACGAGGTCGTTGATGGACTGCCGCCCGCTGAGCGCCGCGACCACCCCGTGCTGGCCCGGCATGTTCGCGCACAGCCGCATGTTCGCCAGGATCGTCAGGCCCTCGATGTAGGACTCGGCGTGCGCGCGCGGCCCGGAGACGGACATCCAGCCGACCCGGTAGCCGGCCACCCGGTACGCCTTGGACATGCCGTTGAAGGTGAGGGTGAGCAGGTCCGGGGCGACGGCGGCGGTGGGGATGTGCTTGGCGTCGTCGTACAGGATCTTGTCGTAGATCTCGTCGGAGCAGACCAGCAGGTTGTGGCGGCGCGCGATGTCGGTCAGGCCCCGCAGCACCGCCTCGTCGTACACCGCACCGGTCGGGTTGTTCGGGTTGATGACGACGATCGCCTTGGTGCGGTCGGTGACCTTGCGCTCGACGTCCGCGAGGTCCGGCATCCAGTCGGACTGCTCGTCGCAGCGGTAGTGCACCGCCGTGCCGCCGGACAGTGAGACGGCGGCCGTCCACAGCGGGTAGTCCGGCGCCGGTACGAGGACCTCGTCGCCGTCGTCGAGGAGGCCCTGCATCGCCATCACGATCAGTTCGGAGACGCCGTTGCCGATGTAGACGTGCTCGACGTCCGTCTCGATGCCGAGGGTCTGGTTGTGCATGACGACCGCCCGGCGCGCGGCGAGGAGGCCCTTGGCGTCGCCGTAGCCGTGCGCGGAGGACACGTTGCGGAGGATGTCCTCCAGGATCTCGGGCGGGCACTCGAAGCCGAACGCCGCCGGATTGCCGGTGTTCAGCTTGAGGATCCGATGCCCGGCCGCCTCAAGCCGCATCGCCTCCTCGAGCACCGGGCCCCGGATCTCGTAACAGACGTTGGCGAGCTTGGTCGACTGGATCACCTGCATGTCCGTGAGCTTACGACCCGGTTACGCCCCAAGGGCCGTGTTTTCCGCCACGTGAGACACGGCGTTTTGGGTGGTTATCGCCGACGGCTGTCCCACCGGTCCCTTCCGTCCCTACAATGCGCGGCCATGTCCAGGCCACCTCAGTACGACGACGGGGCGGACGGTCGGCACGCTTCGAAGGTGTACGTTCCGCAGTCCGTCCCTCCTCCGGCGTACGACGAGTACACCGATCCGGCGGCGGCCCACGGCTGGCAGAACGCCTACGACCGCACCGAGGAACTGCCCCCGGTGCCCGAGACGCCGGGCGTCCGCCCGCGGGGGACGGCCCGCGGGGCCCGCCGCAAGCCGCGCGCCACCTGGCGTTCCCGTCGGGCGGCCGTCGTCGCCGGCGCGGTGGGCGCGGCGTCGGCGGCGCTGATCGCCGGTGTCTCCTTCTCGGGTTCGGACGGGGCGGCGGACGGGGAGGACCGGGTCAGCCCGACGGTGCCGGACACCGGTGGCCCCGCGGGGCCGGACGAGGCGGACCCGGCCCGCTCCCCGGAGCCCGGGCACCAGGCGGGTACGGCGACACCGTCCCGGGGGTCGTCGACGAGCCCGTCCCCGTCCCCGGACCCGTCCGACACCGCACCGCCCTCGCAGGCGCCCACGACCACGGCCCCGGCGCCCCCGGCGACACCCGCGGCCACCGCCCCCGGCAACTCCGACGGCAAGCCGGGCCGCGGCCGGGGCGGCAAGGGGCCGAAGTAGCAGGCGCACGGTCCGCTCCCGACCGGGCCCCGGGCCCCCGGGCAGGGGAGCCCGGGGCCCGGTCACGCCGGTGTGCGGCGTACCGATCGTCCCGCCAGGGTGTCCGTGCGGCGGCCGTCGTCGATGACGAAGCGGCCGTCGACCAGGACGTACGGGATGCCGGCCGGCAGCGTGCGCGGCTCGGCGAAGGTGGAGCCCGCGGCGACCGTCGCCGGGTCGAAGAGGACCAGGTCGGCCCGGTAGCCCTCGCGGACCAGGCCCCGGTCCGGCAGGCGCAGCCGGGCCGCCGGCCGCGCGGTGAGATGGGCCACGCACTCCTCCAGGGACAGCACGCCCAGTTCGCGCACGTAGTGGCCCAGGTAGTGCGGGAAGGTGCCGTAGGCGCGCGGGTGGGGCTTGGCGCCCTGGAGGATGCCGTCCGAGCCGCCGGTGTGGACCCGGTGCCGCATGATCGCGCGGACGTTCTCCTCGTGGCCCACGTGCTGGAGGATGGTCGGGGCCAGCCGGTCCGACAGCAGCAGGCGGCGGGCGACCGTCCACGGGGCCTCGCCCCGCAGCCGCGCCGACTGCAGGACCGTACGGCCGACGTACTCCGCGAGCGCCGGGTCGGTCACACCGGAGATCTCGATGGTCTCCCACTCGACGGGCACGCCGTGGCAGCCGTCGGAGCCGGTCTCCTCCAGGTGGTGGCGGATGCGTTCGGCGGTGTCGTCGTCCGCCAGCCGCTTCAGGACCGCCTCCGGTCCGCCCTCGCTCGCCCAGCTCGGCAGCAGCGCCACGAGGGTCGTGCAGCCGGGGGTGTACGGGTAGGTGTCGAGGGTGATGTCCGCGCCGGCGGCGAGCGCGTCGTCCAGCAGGGCCAGCAGCTCGGGCGCCCGGCCCTTGTTCACGCCGAAGTTCATCGTGGCGTGGGCCAGGTGGAGCGGGCAGCCGGCCTCCCGGGTCAGCTCCACCATCTCCTCGTACGCCTCCAGCGCCCCCGCCCCGTACGAGCGGTGGTGCGGGCAGTAGTAGCCGCCGTACTCCGCCACCACCCGGCACAGCTCGGTCAGCTCGGCGTCCTTGGCGTACATGCCGGGCGTGTAGGTCAGCCCGGACGACATGCCGACCGCGCCCTGCTCCATGCCCTCGGCGACCAGCCGCCGCATCCGGTCCAGCTCGGCCGGCGTCGCCTCCCGGTCCTCCCAGCCGACGGCGAGCGCGCGGACCGTGCCCTGCGGGATCAGATAGGCGGCGTTGACCGCGATCCCCTCATCGAGCCGGTCCAGGTACTCGCCGACCGACCGCCAGTCGAAGTCGATGTCGTCGCCGGGGCCGTTCCACCCGGCGATCGCGCGCCGCACCTCGCCGAGCGTGCGGTCGTCGACGGGTGCGTAGGAGAGCCCGTCCTGGCCGATGACCTCCAGGGTGACGCCCTGCGCGGCCTTGGCGCTGTGGTCGGGGTCGCGCAGCAGTGCCAGGTCGCTGTGGGCGTGCATGTCGATGAAGCCGGGGGAGAGGACCAGGCCCTCGGCGTCCAGCTCCCGGCGGGCGGTGGGCCGCTGGCAGCCGGCCGCCGCGGCCTCCTTGACGATCGACACGATCCGGCCGCCGTCGACCACGACGTCCGCCCGGTAGGCGCTCTGGCCGGAGCCGTCCACGACGTCGGCGTCCCGGATGACCAGCTCTTCCACGCGAGCCTCCTCTAGAAGAACGTTCGGATGTAGTCGACGACCGTCCCGTCCGCCTCCGCGACCGGGATCAGCTGCCACTTGTCGAAGGCCGTGCACGGGTGGGACAGGCCCATCCCGACCCAGTCGCCGACCTCCAGGTCCGCCTCCGGTGACGTGCGCAGCCAGGCGTGCTGGTCGGACAGGCCGGTCACCTCCACGCCGTCGGCCGGACGCTCGGTGCCGTCCCTGCGCACGACCTGGGCGACGGGGAGGTGGAGGTCGTACGCCGCGTCCCGCTTGCCCGCGTTGGTGAACGCCTGCGCGGGGGAGGGGCGGGAGACGACCTGCGACCACAGGCGGAACGCGGGCTCCAGGGCGCCCTCCTCGGGGACCCGGTTGAAGGGGGTCAGCTCGCGGTAGTGCCCGTCGTCGTGGCTGACGTACGCGCCGGAGCGCAGCAGCTTCAGCACCGGCCGGGACAACCCCGGGATCTCGGCGAACACGTCGGCCACCGCGTCGAACCAGGCGCTGCCGCCCGCGCTCACCACGATCTCGTCCGTGTCCGCGAAGCGCCCCTCCTTGTCGAGGCCGGCGGCGAGCGCGACCAGCCGCCGCAGCCACGCGCGGACCTTCTCCCCGTCGGCGTCCGGCACCTCGCCCTCGTACCCGGCGACGCCCACCAGCCGGAGGGAGGCCGCGGCGGCCACCGCGTCGGCGACGGCCGCGCACTCGGCCTCCGTGCGCGCCCCGGTGCGGGCGCCCTCGCCGGCGGCCGGCTCGATCACGACGTCCACCGGGCGGGCGGCGCCGCGCAGCGCCTCGTCCATCAGCTCCACCCCGCGCACGGAGTCGACGTAGCAGACGAAGCGGAAGTCCGGGTCGGCGGCCAGCTCGGCGGCGATCCAGCGCAGGGCGGCGGCGTCGACCAGCTCGTTGGCCAGGAAGACCCGCCGGATCCCGAAGGCCCGCGCGACGCGCACCTGGTGGGGGACGGCGAGCGTGATGCCCCAGGCGCCGTGCTCGATCTGGCGGTGGAAGAGCTGCGGGGCCATCGAGGTCTTGCCGTGCGGCGCGAACGCGAGGCCGTGCCGGGCGGCGTAGGTCTCCATCAGCCGCAGATTGTGCTCCAGGCGCTCGGCGGACAGGGCCAGGACGGGGGTGGTGAAGCCGCCGGTGAACAGGTTGCGGCGCTGGCCCGCCAGCTCGGCGACGGTCAGGCCGTACGCGTCCGGCGGAAGGCCCTTGAAACGGTGGTCGACATGTTCCTCGGCCAGCTTGGCGAGGGCTTCGGTACCGGTGTCGAGGGCCATGGAGCCTCCCTGATCTGGTGCGTTGCATGCTCTGCAACGTCCATTGCGTATATCGCTTACTGCTGTCTAACATCTCGGCGAACGCGGGGTCAACGGAGCCGCCGCCCGCGAGACGCGACAAGGAGCCTCCCCATCGTGACCCCCGACGGACCCCGCAGCACCGCCCCCGACGTCGTGGACGTCGTCGCGCTCGGCGAGTCCATGGTCACGTTCCTGCCCTCCCGCCCCGGGCGCCTCGCCGACGTCCCCTCCTTCGACCGGGCCATCGGCGGAGCCGAGTCCAACGTCGCCTGCGTGCTCGCTGCCGCCGGGCACTCCGCGCGCTGGGTCAGCAGGGTCGGCGCGGACGGATTCGGCGACCACCTGACCGAGGCCATCGGCTCCTACGGCGTCGATGTCTCCGCCGTGCGCCGCGACCCCGCCCGCCCCACCGGCGTGTACTTCCGCACCGCCGGGGACCGGGCGACCGACGCGCACGAGGTGGCGTACTACCGGGCCGGGTCGGCCGCCTCCGCGATGTCCGTCCGCACCATCGACCTGGACGCCGTCCGCGCCGGGCGGATCCTGCACCTGTCCGGCATCACCGCCGCGCTCTCCGCCGACTGCCGGGAGCTGATGCGCGAGCTGACCGCCCGCCGCCCCGGCCGGCCGCTGGTCTCCTTCGACGTCAACCACCGGCCGGGACTGTGGAACGGCGACGACGGCCCCGCCGTCCTGCGGGAACTGGCCCGCGGCGCCGACCTGGTCTTCGTCGGCGAGGACGAGGCGTGGGACCTCGGCGGCCCCGAGGCCGTCCGCGCCGCGCTGCCCGAGCCCGACGTCCTGGTCGTCAAGCAGGGCGGCACCGGCGCCACCGCCTTCCACGGGCCGCACGCCACCTTCGTCCCCGCCCTCACCGTCGACGTCGTCGCCGCCGTCGGCGCCGGCGACGCCTTCGCCGCCGGGTTCCTCTCCGCCACCCTGCGCGGACTGCCCGTCCGCGACCGCCTCCGCCACGGCCACCTGACGGCCGCCGCCGCCCTCACCGTCCCCGGAGACCTCGCCGCACCCCCCGCCCGGCACCACGCCGACCGCCTGGCCGCCCTCGACGACGCCGCGTGGGGGAGACTTCGACTCGGCCCCGGCTGGACACAGGCCGACGAAGGGGCCGACGAGGAGGTACGCACACCATGAGCCAGACCGTCGACCGCGCGCTCAGCATCCTGCCGCTGCTCGCCGAGGGCCCCGCCGACCTGGGCCGGGTCGCCGACCGCCTCGGGGTGCACAAGTCCACCGCCCTGCGCCTCCTCCGCACGCTCCACGACCACGGCTTCGTCTACCGCCAGTCCGACCAGCGCTACCGCCTCGGCGCCCGGCTGATCGCCCTCGCCCAGGAGGCGATGGAGAACCTCGACGTCCGCGAGATCGCCCACCCCCACCTCGTACGCCTCAACGAACAGTGCGGACACACCGTCCACCTCGCCGTCTACGAGGAGGACGAGGTCCTCTACATCGACAAGGTCGAGAGCCGCTACCCGGTCCGCATGTACTCCCGGATCGGCAAGCCCGTCGCCATCACCGTCGCGGCCGTGGCCAAGCTGCTCCTCGCCGACCTGCCCGAGGGCGAGCGCCGCGCCGTCGTCGAGAAACTCGACTACCCCCTGTACACGGCCCGTTCGACACCCCACGCCGACGCCTTCCTCAAGGAGCTGGCCAAGGTGCGCGAACAGGGCTGGGCCACCGACCTCGGCGGCCACGAGGAGTCCATCAACTGCGTCGCCGCGCCCATCCGGGGCGCCGACGGCCGGGTGGTCGCCGCGATGTCGGTCTCCGCGCCGAACGTCGTCGTCACCGCCGACGAACTCCTCACCCTGCTCCCGCTGGTGCGCCGTACGGCGGACGCCATCAGCGGCGAGTACTCCGGCAGAACCCCCGTGCACCACGCCGAGCCCCAGCACCACCCCGACAAGGACACCCCATGACCGACAAGATCGCCCTCACCCCCGCGACCCACACCGTCCCGCCGGCGAAGTTCTCCCACGGCGTCAAGAAGGGCAACATCCTCCAGGTCGCCGGCCAGGTCGGCTTCCTCCCCCACGAGGAGGGCAAGGCCCCGACCCCCGCGGGCCCGACGCTGCGCGAGCAGACCCTCCAGACCCTCGCCAACGTCAAGGCGATCCTCGAAGAGGGCGGCGCGAGCTGGGACGACGTGATGATGATCCGCGTCTACCTCACGGACGTGGACCACTTCGCCGAGATGAACGAGATCTACAACGCCTACTTCGAGGAGCAGGGCCTCACCCAGCCCCCGGCCGCCCGCACGACGGTCTACGTCGGTCTGCCCGCCGGCCTCCTCATCGAGATCGACGCCCTCGCCGTCCTGGGCTGACGCTCCCCCCTCTTTCCTTCGCATGTCGTGAACGGCACGGCGTTCCCCGCTCCCGGGGCGCCGTGCCGCGCTCCTCCCTGCCCGAAAGCAGTATGTGTTTACCCCGAGGACCCCCGTATGTCCCATCTGTCCCTCCCGCTCGCCGCATCCGCCCCCGCGGAGACCCCACCCCACACCGGCGGACTGCTGCTCCTGATCGACGGCACGGCGGGCCTGCTGACCGTCGCCGCGATCGGCATCGCGCTCCTGCTCTTCCTGATCATCAAGGTGCGGCTCCAGCCGTTCGTCGCCCTCCTCGCCGTCTCCATAGCCGTCGGCCTGCTCGCCGGGCTGTCGGTCACCGAACTCTTCGGCACCGTCCAGAAGTCCGACGCCGTCTCCACCATCGAGTCCGGCATGGGCGGCATCCTCGGCCACGTCGCGATCATCATCGGCCTGGGCACCATGCTCGGCGCGATCCTCGAAGTCAGCGGTGGCGCCGAGGTGCTGGCCTCCCGGCTGCTGGGCATGTTCGGCGAGAAGCGCGCCCCCCTCGCCATGGGCCTCACCGGCCTGATCTTCGGCATCCCCGTCTTCTTCGACGTCGGCATCTTCGTCCTCGCGCCGATCGTCTACGCCGCCGCCAAGCGCTCCGGCAAGTCGGTCCTGCTCTACTGCCTGCCCCTGCTCGCCGGCCTGTCCATGACCCACGCCTTCCTGCCGCCGCACCCCGGCCCGGTGGCCGCCGCCGGCCTGCTGCACGTGGACCTCGGCTGGGTGATCCTCATGGGCATCGTCTGCGGCATCCCCGCGGTGCTCGCCGCCTGGGCCTTCTCGGCCTGGATCGGCCGCCGCATCTTCGTCGCCGTCCCCCAGGACATGGTGGAGGCCGCCGAGGAGGCCCGGCAGGCCGTGCTCGCCGAGCAGCGCGCGTCCGGCGTCGAGCCGCGGGAGACGCCGGTGCCGCTCGGCACCGTCCTCGGCATCATCGGCACCCCGCTGGTCCTGATCCTCGCCGCGACCTTCTCCTCCATCGCCCTGGACCCCTCCACCACCCGTTCGGTGATCGAGTTCTTCGGCAACCCCTTCGTGGCCCTGACCATCGCCCTGTTCCTCGCCTACTACCTGCTCGGCGTCCGGCGCGGCTGGTCCCGCAAGTCCCTGGAGACCGTCTCGACGTCCTCGCTCAAGCCGGTCGGCAACATCCTGCTGGTCGTCGGCGCGGGCGGCGTCTTCGGTGCCATCCTCAAGGCCAGCGGCGTCGCCCAGGCCCTCTCCGACACCTTCAACGACGTCGGTCTGCCGGTGATCGTCCTGTCGTACCTGATCTCCGTCGTGCTGCGGGTCGCCCAGGGCTCGGCGACGGTCGCCATCGTCACGACGGCGGGCATCGTCGCCCCGCTGCTCGCCGAGGGCGACCACTCGCAGGCGTTCGTCGCCCTGGTCATCATGGCCATCTCCGCGGGCTCCATCTTCGCCTCGCACGTCAACGACGGCGGCTTCTGGATGGTCGCCAAGTACTTCGGCATCAGCGAACGGGACACGCTCAAGACGTGGACCGTGCTGGAGAGCGTGCTGTCGCTGGGCGGATTCGCGGTGGCGGCGGTCCTGAGTCTCTTCGTCTAGAGGCCCGTTCGGTTGTAGGCGTCTGATAACGATGCCGGGGCTGGCTGTGTCCGGCACAGGATCGTCGACCATACTGCTCCGCTGTGGAGCAGCGCATAGGTTCGAGCAGCCAGCCCCTGGAAGGCGCCGGATTCGACCCGGCCTTCATCCCCGGGCTCACGACACCCGCGTCCGGCGAGCCGCGGGGCGCGGAGCCGGAGAAGCCGGAGAAGGCGGAGACGAAGGCCGGGGCCGGCAAGCCCGGTGACGCGGATTCCCCTGACGCGGAGCGGGCCTCGGAGACGGAGGAGGCCACCGAGCCGGAGGGGACCGCCGCGTCGGAGAAGGCCACCGAGCCGGAGGAGGCCGCCGCCGAGGAGCCAGAGGCCGGCGACCCCGAGGCCGGCGACCCCGACGGCCCCGTCTTCGAGGCGGCCGACCGCCGCGCCCGGATCGTCGCCGACCACAAGGGCGTACGGCTCGCCCTCGACGACCAGGAGTGCGAGTTCCGCTGGGACGAGATCGGCGCGGTCGAGACGGAGACGGCCCGCTTCGGCAAGCGGTTCACCGTCACGGTCCACACCACCGACCGCCGCTGGTACCCCATCGAGGTCGACGCGCCCGCCAGGAGCCGCTTCAAGGAGTGGGAGTCCGCGCTGGACGAGGTACTGGACGCGTACTTCGACGACGGCGAGGAGGACGCCGGGGAGCCCGGGGAGCCGAGGGACGCCAAGGAGCCCGAGGAGCCCAAGGAGCCCAAGGAGGCGGAGGAGTCCGTCAAGAGCAAGGGCGGCGAGTAGGCGCAACGCGTGAAGATCCCTGCACGCCCTCTTGTCCCGCCGCCGGCTTTGGGCTTTCTTGACCTGCATGGCGGACATCACCGGCAACACCAGGAACACCGGCGCGCCCGACGGCACCGTCCCGGCACCGCGTAAATCCAGTTGGCGCTACATCGGTCCGGGCATCGTCGTCGCGGCGACCGGTGTGGGCGCCGGCGACCTCGTGGCGACCCTCATCGCGGGCAGCAACTTCGGCTACACCCTGCTGTGGGCCGCGATCATCGGCTGCCTGGTGAAGATCTCCCTCGCCGAGGCGTGCGGCCGGTGGCACCTGTCCACCGGCCGCACGCTCTTCGACGGCTGGGCGAGCCTCGGCCGCTGGACGACGTGGTTCTTCGCGGTCTACGTCGTGATCTGGGGCTTCGTGTACGGCGCGGCGGCGATGTCGTCCAGCGCGCTGCCGCTGCAGGCGCTGTTCCCGGACGTGATGGACCTCAAGTGGTGGGCCGTGGCCTGCGGCCTGGTCGGCCTGGTCTTCGTCTGGTTCAACAAGTACGCGGTCTTCGAGAAGGTCATGACGGTCCTGGTGGGCGTCATGTTCGTGGTGACCGTCTACCTGGCGATCAGGGTCACGCCCAACCTGGGCGACGCCTTCGCCGGCCTCCTCCCGGTCCTCCCCGACGAGAAGGACTCCGTCCTCAACACCCTCGGCCTGATCGGCGGTGTCGGCGGCACCATCACGCTGGCCGCGTACGGCTACTGGGTCAACGCCAAGGGCTGGACCGACACCGGCTGGATGAAGATCATGCGGCTGGACAACCGCGTCGCCTACGCGACGACCGGCATCTTCGTGGTGGCGATGCTCTTCGTCGGCGCGGAGCTGCTGCACTCGGCGAACGTCGCGATCGCCAGCGGCGAGAAGGGCCTGATCCAGCTCGGCGACATCCTCGCGGAGGAGTACGGCACGGCGACGTCCAAGTTCTTCCTGGTCGGCTTCTTCGCCACCTCCTTCACCTCCCTGATCGGCGTCTGGCACGGCGTGAGCCTGATGTTCGCCGACTTCGTGGCCCGGCTGCGGGGCGAGGGAGAGGCGAGGGGCGGCGACGAGGTGGCCTCGGGCCGGCGCGAGCGCTCGTGGGCCTTCCGCGCCTACCTGCTCTGGCTCACCTTCCCGCCCATCGTCCTCCTCTTCCAGGGCCAGCCCTTCCGCCTGATCATCGTCTACGGCGTCCTGGGCGCGGCCTTCATGCCCTTCCTCGCCCTGACCCTGATCTGGCTCCTCAACTCCACCCGCACGCCCCGCGAGTGGCGCAACGGCTGGCTCAGCAACGGCATGCTCGCGATCGCGGGCCTGCTGTTCCTGGTGCTGTGCGTGAAGCAGATCTGGGACCAGCCGTGGTCGGAGTTCTTCTAGGGCGCTACTTGGCGAGCTGATCCCACTTCGGGCTGAGCGCGATCTCCTTCAGCTGCTCCATGGTCAGGGCGGGGGTGGCGCGGCCAGGCTCGGCGTGCGCGGCACCGTTGTTGAACGCGCTGACCACCACCCGGAACCCGTCGCTGCCGGGCCGCATGGTGTCGACGGTCCACATCACCACCCCCGCGACGCGGTCGTCACCGTTCCCCTGCCGGGTGGCGACCCGCGTGCCGTCGGGAAGCGTCTCGCCGTTGCCGTAGAGCTGGTCGGCGACATCGGACATGCCGTGCTGCACGTTGATCTGGACGAGGCTCTGGCCCTTGCCGTCGTCGACGACGACGTAGGCGTACTCGGTGTCCTGACCGCCCTGCTTGACCACGTCCAGCTTCTGGGGGAGCAGCGCGGTCAGCGTCTCGCCGATCTTCTTGCCCGAGACACCAGGCGGCAGGGGGTCCGCCGCGGGTTTCTTCGTCGGCTGCTTCGGGTTCTCCGGCAGGGCGTCCACCACCCGGCGCCACACCTCGGCGGTGACGACCTCCTTCAGCTGAGCGGTCGACAACGGGGGGTTCGGGCGGGTGATCGGGGCGTCCTTCTGCGCGGGGGAGTTCCACTCGCTGAGCGTGACGTGCTGCCCCTTGGAGGTGACCAGGTCGGCGGACCAGAACTTGGTGTCCACGCGCCGGTCGGGATACTCGTAACCCTGGTACAGCTTGAGCAGCGAGCCGTCGGGCAGCCGGCTGGTGGAGCAGTCGTCGTACTCGACGAACGTCCTGTCCGGGCACTCCGTCAGCTCACGGATCTGCTGGCTGCCCGGCTCGACCCGGGCGAAGCTGATGCCGATCGCGGCGGCTCCCTTCCCGTCGTCGTACACGAGGTGCGCGAACGCACCCAGTTCGTCGGCCGTCCCCCTGGCCCCCTCTTCGCTGAACTCGCCCTCGGGCAGCAGCTTCTTGAGTTCACGAAGGAGGTCGTCGTCGGAGAAGGGAGCCGGGGAAGCGGAGGCGGACGGTCGCGCAGTGGTGCTGGAGGCCACGGAGGAGCGCTCGGGGCCGGACGAGTCCTCCGTCGGCAGGAGCAGCGCCCCGCCCACCCCGACCAGGGCGATCCCGGCGGCTCCGCCGAGCACCCCGGCCCGGCGCCGCATCCGGGCCCTACGCCCGCGGGTCTGCCCGCCGGCGACGAGCGCCGCGCGGTCGGTGTCGAAGCGGTCCCCGGTGTCACGCAGGGCGGCGGTGAGCCGGCCCTCGAAGGGGTCGGGGGACTGGTTTTCGGGCATGGCGAACCACCCTTTCCGCAAGGTGTGAGATGAGAGAGCGTGAGAAGCGGCGTCCTCGTCAGGGTCTGGCGTACTCCGAGAGGTCCTCGCCCAGCAGTTCGCGCAGCCGGGCGAGCGCACGGACACACCGCGTCCGCACGGCCGCCGAGCTGACGTTCAGCACGTCGGCGGTCTGCTCGACCGAGCGGTCCTCCCAGTACCGCAGGACGATGACGGCCCGGTCCTTGGCGGGCAGCCGGGCGAGCGCGGCCAGCAGGGTCAGCCGGAGGGACGCGTCCCCGTCGCCGGCACCGGGCAGGTCGGGAAACACGTCCGTCGCCCGCTCACCGCTGCTGCGCCGCCGCTGGTGCGCGAGGAACGCGCGGGTGAGTACGGTCTGCGCGTACGCGGCGGGATTCCCGACCCGCGAGACGCGTCCCCAGCGGACGTACAGCCGCCCGAGGGTCTCCTGCACGAGATCCTCGGCCAGATGCGTGTCCCCGGCGGTGAGCAGGCACGCGGACCGGTAGAGATGCCCGGCCCGCGCCGCCGCGAACTCGGCGTACTCGTCCGCCCGCCTCTGCCTCATGTGCGTGACCCCCCTCGTGCTGCCTACACCTCATTGATGCGGTGGGCCCGGGGAAATGTTTCACACGGTGACCGCTGCGGCCGCCCTTCCACGGAGGGGCCGGGCCGGAGACCATGTACAGACCAACTCACGGGGGGCGAAGGCTCATGTTGGCGAACGAGTACGGGTACCAGGTGTCGCGGCGCCGGGCCGAGTCCTGGGTCGGCGAACGGCTGCGCCACTCGCGGAAGGTCTACCTCCGGCTCGCGCTGTTGGGCACGGCGCTACTGGCCTCGCTGCTTGCGGTGGTGATCCTCACCGCGGCCTCGGCCTGGCCCTTCGGAACGACAGCGGCCATCATCATCAGCGCGGTCGGGCTCGTGCTCGGGGGTTTCTTCGGGCTGGGCGGCTGGCTGGCGTACGCCAACGACGCGGCCTTGGTACGCATCGCCGCCGCGCATCCGTTCCAGGCCTGGCCGTGCCAGCTGGAGCGGACTGCGGACGGCAAGCGCCTGATCCTGCTGCTGGCACCGGACGGCCAGGTGGCCCGGGAACTGGAGTCCAGCGTGCCCGAGGAGATCTGGCTGCGCATGCGCGACGGCCGGGGCGCCCTGTGGATCGCCGGGGACCTCCGCATGGACTGCCTGGTTGCCACGCCGGGCGCCGAACACGTCTGGCGCGCCAAGGGACGCCCGTACGGCGCGTCGTCCGGGGCCGGCCGGTCCGGCGGAGGGCTGCGCGCGGTCGAGGACGAACTGCTGCGCGCTGTGGCGGGGGAGACGTTCGGAAGACTCCTGGGAGGCTGACGAAGGCCGGCCGGCTGCCCGGCACCGGCCTCAGAGGAGGTGGTCGGCCTTCCCCGCCTTGATGTCCAGGATCATCCGGCGCAGGGCGTCCCGGCTGTCGGTGAGGTAGGCGTCCTCTTCGCCGGCTATGGCGATGTAGGCGTTGCCGGCGTCGTCGGTGCCGAGACGGAAGCAGGCCGATCCCTCGGCGCAGAACGGCTCTTCCCACGTGATGTCGGGCATGGTGTCTCCTCAGAGCTGGTTGGCGATGTCCTGGATGAGGGCGTACGACTCCGTGGGCGACAGAGCGTGCTGCTCCATCCAGTCGAGCTGCGCCCGGTACTTGGACAACTGAGCCTCGTGGTGAAGGAATTCCGGCCCGTGCGAACTGTCGATCTGGACCGTGTCGAGCCGTCGCACGGGCCCCTCCATGTAGACGACGGTCTGCCCGGCGCCCGGGAAGGCGCCGGCCGCGAACGGAAGAACCCGCAGTGACACGTGGGGCAGTTCCGAGAAGGCGAGCAGATGCTCCAACTGGCCACGCGCCACCTTCCGCCCACCGAACTGCATACGCAGCGCGGCTTCATGCAGTACCCCGACGTACTCGGTGGGGCTGTCGCCCTCCAGCACCCGCTGACGCTCCAGTCGGTGCGCCAGGCGCAGGGCGACCTCGTGCTCGGGCAACGGGGGCAGCGCGGCCTTGAAGACGGGTCTGAATCGTGACTTTCTCCTGCCCTGGAATGTCGGCCTTTCCGTCCCGGTATTTCGCTGCGTCAGATAGTATTCGGTAGGGAATGCATCAATTTCCGGGAGAATGTACGCAGCGTCGTCAATGGCCACCAGTACGTGTGTGGCGGGGAGCCAGTGGAAATCCTGAAGGCAGTCCCGCGGGGCGTCCCAGTTCCAGCCGAAATAGTCGGGGAGTCGCAGATGCTCGTAGAACTGTGCGAAGACTCCGTCGGCGTCAGGCATGTCCCGCCCGGACATCCTGGCCGAGTAGAAGAGGCCACTGGGCAACAATGCATGTACGGTCGAGATCGGCGTGTCCCTGGAGAGGGTGATCAGGTGTGGCATCAATTATCCGTTCCATCCGGCCGGTCCGCCCCGAGCGCAGCGGCACAGAACTCTTCCGGCGGCAGGTATCGATGGGCCTCTAAGTAGTGAATTATCATTAGCGGCGCCGCGTAAACACGGCCATCGCGTCCTTTGATGTGGATCTCTCCGCTCCCAATGAAATGGTTCCCTCTCGAAATGTTGCTCCTTGCTGTCTGAAAATCTGGACAGAGATTGCAGAAGTGCATACCGCGATGCACGTTTACCGGATGGTTGGCGTGCTGCACAAGAGCTGATACCAGCCCATCAGGCGTGGGCCCAGTAGGATATGGGTGATCGCTGTCGAGCCACCCAACACTCAGAGCGTTCTGATCGGATGAATCGTAGGTGTACGGACTCAGGTCGGCGTAATAAGGCATAGGCGGTCGATCAGGTGTCGCCTCGGCGCCGTGAACCTGCATCGGCCCGGAAGCCGAGAAACCGGGTGACGTCCATCGAGATGTCGATCAATTTCTTCCGTGTCACCTGCGGAACTCGGTATCCATGCTTGTCCATGAACTGCGTGAACTCTGCGGGCAAAGCAATGGAGTAGTGATTTACGTAGTGTGCGAGATCTGCCCGCCATGCATGTGTGCCGTCAGTCAGCACAGATGAGCCACCAGGCACACGGAAACGGTTCCCGATCGCATCCGTCGTCAGCTCCGTGACGTCGAGAACGGGGTGCCCTGAAGTCAGGTAACGCCCCACCTCTTTGGAAGGATATTGGGCTGTCCCGGAACCAGGCTCCGGCATCTTCTCTTCGTATGAAGGGTCATTCGTTGACAGCTCACGATAGAAACCGATAAGTCGCATCAACTTCCTCGATGACAGGGCAGGGGAGTTCGCAGTGTGCTCCCATGCGCCACTACATCATGGGCCCCTCGATGAGTGCGTGCAGGCCAGCACAAGGCCCCCCACCCACGTTCTCGTGGGCGAGGGGCCTGTCGGCCGGGGCCGGGTCGGTTACGGCAGCGCGTGTACGTGCGGACCCACCGCGTTGGACCAGGCGTTGCCCGCCGTCGCGTCCCAGTTGGTGGACCAGGTCATCGCGCCCCGCAGGTCGGGGTACGTCCTGGACGGCTTGAAAGTCCCGCAGTTGGTCGCCTTGGTCAGGCAGTCCAGCGCGTTGTTCACCACGCTCGGCGACACGTAGCCGCCGCCCGCGGCACGGGTCGAGGCCGGCAGGCCCAGGCCGACCTGGGACGGGTCGAGGCCACCCTCCAGCTGGATGCAGGCCAGGGCGGTCAGGAAGTCCACCGTGCCCTGGCTGTACACCTTGCCGTCACAGCCCAGCATGGAACCGCTGTTGTAGTACTGCATGTTGACGACGGTCAGGATGTCCTTCACGTTCAGCGCGGTCCGGAAGTACGAACCCGACGTCGACTGCATGTCGATCGTCTGCGGCGCCATCGTGAGGATCATGTCCGGGCCCGCCTTCGCGGACAGCGCACGCAGCGCCTGCGTCATGTACGTCGCGTTGAGGCCGTTCTCCAGGTCGATGTCGACGCCGTCGAAGCCGTACGTCTGCATCAGGGAGTACACGGAGTTGGCGAAGGCCGTCGCCGAGGCCGAGTCGTTCACCGAGACGGTGCCCTTCTCGCCGCCCACCGAGATGATGACCTTCTTCCCGGCGGCCTGCTTCGCGCGGATGTCCGCCTTGAACTGGTCGACCGTGTAACCGCCCAGCCCGGCCGAGTCCAGGTTGAAGGTGACCGCGCCCGGCGTCGCCGTCGCGTCGGCGAAGGCCACCGCGATGATGTCGTACTGGGACGGGACGTCCGAGATCTTCTGGACCGCAGCCCCGTTGTTGAAGTTCTGCCAGTAGCCGGTCACGGCGTGCTTGGGCAGATCGCCGTTGCCGCCGCCGTCCTGCTCCTTCGTACGGGCCGTCACGGCCGCCGACTTGGCGGACTCACCGGCCGCGTTCGTCGCCGTGACCTGGAAGGAGTACGACGTCGCGGCCGCGAGGCCGGTCACCGTCGCCGACGTGCCGGTCACCGCCGTGACCTTCGTACCGTCGCGGTAGATGTTGTAGCCGGTCGCGCCCGACACGGTGTTCCAGGCCAGTGACACCGAGGAGGACGTCGTCCCGGAGACGTTCAGTCCGGCCGGGGTGGCCGGGACCGTCGGCTCCGGTTCGCCGTTGCCGCCTCCGTCCGGGCCGAACACGGAAACGTCGTCGGCGTAGTAGGCGGACTGGCCGTACCAGCCGTGCGTGTACACCGTGACCGACGTCGTCGACGAACCGGTGGTGAAGCTCGTCTTCAGCTGCTTCCACGCGTCGGAGCCCGGCGTCCAGGTCGACACGTCCGTCGTGCCCGTCCCCGTCACGCCCAGGTAGGAGTACCCGCCCTGCACCCAGGCGCTCAGCGTGTACGTCGAGTTGGGCTTCACCGCGACGCTCTGCGAACACCGGGCGTTGTCCTGCCCGGCCGGCGTGGCCTTCAGCGCGGCGGAGCCCGCGTGCGCCGGGGAGGCGACGGTCGTACCGCTGTTCGCCGAGCAGGTCCAGCTGCTCAGACCGGACTCGAAGCCGGCGTTCTTGACGTTGTTGACGTCCGCGGCGGATGCCGGGCCGACGGCCGTGACCGCGAGGGCCAGGGCGGCGGTGACGGCACCCGACCAGGTACCGAGCCGGCGTCTGCGCCGTCTGCGTACGGGGTCCACTGGAGCCTCCGGTGGGGGAGTGGGGAGGGATGGGGACGGTGGCCACCGCTGAAGTACAAGGTGGTCCAGACCAATTGAGGGTGTCAAGAGGTAGGTCCGGACCAACTCCCGTAAGTGACAAGGGCCGTGCTGCCGGGCTCGCGCTTCCGCGGCAGGGACCAGAGGGCCGCGTTGCGATCGGCAATGCGACAATGTGATGATCCCGAACATGGCCAGGTCGTCCGCAAGGACGCCGCCGGCCGGGTCACGACCTACGCGTACGACTTCACCGACGGCCTCGCCCAGGCGACGGGCCCGGACGGCACGGCGCTGACGATCCTGCGGGACCGTTACGGCAGAGTGCGGGAGGAGACGGTCGACGGCCGCACCCTGACGTACACGTACGACGACCTGGGCCGACGCACGGGCCGTACGACCCCGACCGGGGCCACGACGACATGGACGTACGACGCGGCGGGCCGCCGGACGGGGCTGGTGGCCTCGGGCCGCTCCATCGTCGTCACGTACGACGAGGCGGGCCGCGAGCTGTCCCGCCGCATCGGCGAGACGATCACCCTGGAACACGCCTTCGACGCCCTGGGCCGCCTGACGAGCCAGTCGGTGACGGGCGCGGGCGGCCGAAGGGTCCGGCACCGGACCTACACCTACCGGGCCGACGGCAACCTGACCGGCATCGACGACCAGCTCTCCGGCCCGCACCGCTTCGACCTGGACGCGGTCGGCCGGGTGACGGCGGTCCACGCGGCCGACTGGACGGAGACGTACGCCTACGACGCGGCCGGCAACCAGACGCACGCCGACTGGCCGTCGTCCCACCCGGGCGGCGAGGCGACGGGTGAACGGGCATACACGGGCACGCGCATCACCCGCGCGGGCCGCGTCCGCTACGAACACGACGCCCTGGGCCGCATCACCCTGCGCCAGAAGACCCGCCTGTCCCGCAGGCCGGACACCTGGCGCTATGAATGGGACGCCGAGGACCGCCTGACGTCGGTGGTCACTCCGGACGGCGTCCGCTGGCGCTACACCTACGACCCCCTGGGTCGCCGCACGGCAAAACTCCGCCTGGCCGAGGACGGCGAAACGATCGCGGAGCGGGTGGACTTCACCTGGGACGGCACGGTGCTGTGCGAACAGACCACGACCTCCCCCGACCTCCCCCACCCGGTCACCCTCACCTGGGACCACCAGGGCCTGCGCCCCCTCGCCCAAACGGAACGCATCCTCACCGCCGAGGCTTCGCAGCAGGAGATCGACTCCCGCTTCTTCGCCATCATCACCGACCTCGTCGGCACCCCCAGCGAACTGATCGACGAACAGGGGGAGATCTCGTGGCGAACGCGAAGCACGCTGTGGGGCACGACTGCCTGGGCGGCGAACAGCACGACGTGCACACCACTGCGCTTCCCGGGCCAGTACTACGACCCCGAAACCGGCCTCCACTACAACTACTTCCGCCACTACGACCCCGAAACCGCCCGCTACCCACGTTGAAGGGCTGGATCCCTACGGACGTCCCACCTGAGTCCTGGGCAGTGCTGCAGGACATCCGGCAGTTCGGGGTGGAAGCGCAGGGAGCTGGCCCCCAACTGATGGGCCCTTCCATCCCCAAGCCGTTCGAAAATAGCGGGAAGAACGGCGGGTACAAACTGCCAGAGTTTGACAGCCAGGGCAACCCTGTCAAGTACACAGAATGGGGTACTGTCCAGTCCGCACAGAATCCTAAGTGGGGAGGTGAGCGTATCGTGACCGGATCAGATGGTTCTGCTTACTACACTCCCACCCATTATCAAACCTACATCGTCATGGAGCAGGGCCGGTGATCGAGCAACTCTGGTGGAAAGAAACGAAGCAGCTAACCGTCGTATCTAGCGTCACGCAGATTTCGGCCATTCATGCGCTGCCGCCCAGCGGTCTCTTTTACTCGGCCAGGATGTCCGGGCAAGACATGGTCGACGCTGACGGAGTTTTCACTCAATTTTACGAACATCTGCGACTCCCCGACTATTTCGGCTGGAACTGGGACGCGTTGCGAGATTGCCTTCACGATTTTCACTGGCTCCCCGCCGCCCACATCCTGCTGACCATTGACGCCGCTGAAAGCATTCTCCAGGAAATGAATGACGAGCGGCGAAGTTTCTATCGCATGCTCTCTGGCGCGGCGAAATACTGGGCTGCGAAGGCAGACCTCCCGGGGCAAGATAAAGTCACGTTCCGGACAGTGCTTTTGTGTGATCCAGGTATGGAGGCGGCGTTGCGCGCACAGATGCCCGACTGACCCGCAATCAGCGTACAGGACGGGTCTCGCGGGCTGGCCAGATTAAGAAATTTGTGGCGCAGGACTGCAGGCGTCGATGATTTTCATCTTCCTGTAATGATGTCTCCGCACAGTTCCATGCGGCGGGATCCCTTCGCCGACTCTCTGTGCTGAAGTGGAGAATGCCAGGTGCGAGATTCGTTCTTCCGTTCCGTGCGGGAGCAGGAGAACCCGGAGTGGCTGCGCGTCTTCGGGCGTTGTGGTCTTCAGGTGGTGGGAGTGGCGGCGGCGGGCGGGCCGTCCGTGGAGGCCGCCATCCACGCTGCCGCCGGGTTCGACGTCGTGCCGGTCGCTGCCGTCCCCGCGGCCTCCCCTGGTGCTGCCGAGGAGCTCGACCGGCAGTGGCAGCACCATGCTTCAGCGGCTGCGCTGCACGGTGAACGCGGTGAGTTCCTGATGCTTCCGCCTCTGTCCGGGGGTAGCGAGGTCGGCTGGGTGAAGGTCAGGGATCTTGTCGGCGGCAAGCTGCCGTCGCGCGTCGGCAGGGTGACCGGGTCGCCCGAGTTCCTGGCGGTCTCCGTCGATGGCCGGCGGCTGTGTGCCACCTCGGTCGAGGAGGACGAATACTGGGTGGTGCTGCACGAGTTCTCTTGAGGGGCGGCCGTCAGGGGCAGGCGTCGACCGCCGGGGCGCGCTGGAGGCGTGCCGGGCCGGGCCTGTCGGTGTCGCCGCCGACCGCTATGGGGCGCACGCAGGCCCGAGTTGCGACCGATGCCGAAGCAACCTGACCCGGTTTGGCGTGACTTGTGCCACACGAGTTGTTCCAGAGCTACAGAAACGCTGTTCTCCGGTCACAGACGCATGGATACAGTGCTCAGGTAGTCACGCTGTGAAGTCGTCCGGGTGTGTCGGTGCGAGCGCCGGCCCAGCCGCGGGGCATGGGGAGACGGGGAGCCGCGTGTGCCAACTGCCATCGCCGTGACCAGTGCCGACATGGCGCTGCCACCGCAGGACGAACGGACCCTGCCCGCGGTCGTGCTCCAGGACGTCGACCAGCGTCCTCTGGAGCAGGCGCTGACCGAGATGCAGTCGCTGGTCGATCAGTACGGGCACGTCATCGTGGTGTGCTCGCAGGCCGTCCCCGCCGGCGTGGAGCGGCGGCTGCACACCATCCGGTCCCTGCTGGAGACCGACCGGATCGCCCTGTTCCGGCCGCCCCTGCCCCCGCTCGGGCTCGCCGTACTGGCCCGCCAGTTACGGCAGCTCGCCTCCTGCGACCTCAGCCCCGGCGTCCTCGCCTCGGCCGGCCGCCTGCTCACCCACTACATCCACTCCGGCGCCCTCCTCGGCTCCGTCGCCCGGCTCGACCGCGTCCCCGTGGGCCTGAAGTCGCACGCCAAGTCCTGGATGCCGGGCAGCCAGTTCGGCGTCGTCGCCCATCCCGAGCCGCAGCTGGTGAGGATCGCGCCCGGGGCCGCCCTCGCCGGGCCCGAGTTCGGCACCTGGCTGCTGGTCGCCAAGGGCCAGCTCCCGTCCGACTGGGTCACCGGCACCCTCGCCCCGTCCTGGAACGTGCTCGGGCAGCGCGAGGCCCCGCTCCCCGCCGAGTCCCCGGGCTGGTGGGGCACCGGCAGGCTGACGGAGTTCTGCGCCTACCTGCCCGACCTGTCGGTCCTGTACCAGCTCGTCACGTCCGTGCGGCAGAGCCGGTGCCACTGGTGCGGCATCGACGTCATCGGGGACCGCTGCGTGTTCTGCTCCGCGGCGCCCCCGGCGCACGACACCCGGCCGGACGGCCGGCCGGACGGCCGGCCGGAGGCCCGACCAGGCGGCCGGCCCGGCCTCCGCCGCGGCACCGGCCCCCGCATGCTCACCGGGTGAGCCACCCCGGCGCACGTCCGGCCCACGACCGGCCCGCCCCCCGTCCTCCGTTCCGGCCCGAACCGAACCCCCAATGAGGTTGCACGGCTCATGAACTCCCGTCAGCGCCGCGGCATCATCCTGCTGATCCTGTCGGTCGTCTGCGCCCTCGGCGCGTTCGCCGGCGTGCTGTCCGTCATCCGCGACGTGCAGTCCAAGGTCGGCCCCGAGGTCACCGCCTACCGGCTCAAAACCAACGTGGAGCCGTACACGGCCCTGAACGCGAGCCAGTTCGAGAAGATCGAGATGCCCGAGCGCTGGCTGTCGGAGAACGCGGTCACCGATCTCGACCGGATCCGCGGCAAGATCGCCGTGACGACGCTGAAGCAGGGCTCGTTGCTGCAGAGCGACATGATCGTGGACCAGCCCGCCCTGCAGCCCGGGCAGCAGGAGGTCGCCATCATGATCGACGCGGCGACCGGTGTCGCCGGCAAGATCACGCCGGGCTCCACCGTCAACGTGTACGCCACCTTCGAGGGAGAGCGTGAGGGTGACCCCGCTCAATCCAAGATCATCGTAACAAACGCCAAGGTCCTCGACGTCGGCGAACTCACCTCACTGGAACCCGACGAGAACAGCCGCGACCGGCAGCCCACCGACGCCGTCCCCATCACCTTCGCCCTGTCCACCATCGACGCCCAGCGCATCACCTACGCCGAGTCGTTCGCCCAGCGGGTCCGGCTCGCGCTCGTGGCACCGGGCGGCGACAGCGCCGTGCCGGACAAGGACCGGACGTACGAACTCGCGAAGGACAAGTGAGAGGCCCGCATGCCCACGAGGATCCTCCCGGCAGTCGGCGACCCGGACGCCGTACGGTCCATCACGACCCTGCTCAGCCAGCTCCCGGACGCCGAACCCGTGGCCCCGGTCGTCGACTCGACCCAGCTCGTGGACACCCTCGCCCGGCTGGCCGCCGAATCGGTCGACGAACTGCCCGAGGTCGTCGTCGTGCACGAGCGGATCGGCCCCGTCCCCGCCCTCGAACTGATCCGCGAGGTCGCCCTGCGCTTCCCGGCCGTCGGCGTCATCCTCGTCACCTCCGACGCCGGCCCCGGCCTCTTCCAGGCCGCCATGGACTACGGCGCCCGCGGCCTGGTCGCCCTGCCCCTGAGCTACGAGGAACTCGCCAGCCGCGTCCAGGCGGTGGCCCAGTGGTCGGTGGGCGTACGCCGGCACCTGGGCACCGGCGGCGACGTGTTCACCGGCACCGGCGGCACCGTCGTCACGGTCAGCGGCGCCAAGGGCGGCGTGGGCGCGACCGTGACGGCCATCCAGCTCGCCCTCGCCGCCCAGGCCTCCGGCCGGAGCACGGCACTGCTCGACATGGACCTCCAGACCGGCGACGTCGCCTCCTACCTCGACGTCCAGTTCCGCCGCTCGGTCGTCGACCTGGCCGCCATCACCGACATCTCCCCGCGCGTCCTGGCCGACGCCGTCTTCCGCCACGACACCGGCGTCGCCCTGCTGCTCGCCCCCGGCGAGGGCGAACGCGGCGAGGACGTCACCGACCGCGCCGCCCGCCAGATCGTCGGCGCCCTGCGCTCCCGCTACGAGGTCGTCGTCATCGACTGCGGCGCCCAGCTCGGCGGGGCCGGCGCGGCGGCCGTGGAGATGGCCGACAAGGCGCTGCTGGTGACGACCCCGGACGTGGTCGCGGTGCGGGGCGCCAAGCGGGCGGTGCGCATGTGGGACCGGCTACAGATCCGCAAGGCCGAGGAGACGACCGTCGTCGTCAACCGGCACACCCGCGCCACGGAGATCCAGCCCGCGCTGATCCGGCGGATCACCGGCACCGAGGTCGCGGAGACGGCCGTCCCCGCGGGCTTCAAGGAACTCCAGGGCGCCGTGGACGCCGGACGCATCCACGAACTCGACAGCCGCAGCACCGTCAAGCAGGCCCTGTGGAGCCTCGCCGGCGAGCTGGGGCTGGTCAAGGCGCCCGAGAGCGACCACCGCAAGGGCGGCAGGTTCCGGGGCGACCGGGGGTCGGTGAGCTTCCGGCGCCGCAAGGAGGGCGGAGGATGAGCGCGTTACGCGGCCGGAACGCGCGAGGGGACCGTGGCCAGGTCACCATCGAGTTCCTCGGCATGACGCCGACGATCATCGTGACTCTGGTGGTGCTGTGGCAGCTCGTCCTCGTGGGATACACGTTCACCCTCGCGGGTAATGCTGCGGACGAGGCGGTACGGGCGGGGACCGCGGCGGGCCCGGGGGAGCGGGCCGGCGCGTGCCGGGAGGCCGGCCTCGACAAGCTGCCCGGCGGGTGGGAGGGGGGAGCCGACGTGAACTGCGGCACGGCGAACGGCTATGTCACGGCCGACGTACGGCTCAGGGTCCCCGTCCTCTTCCCGGGCACGATCGGCTTCCCGTTCGACGTGCGCGGACACGCCGGGGCCGTCGAGGAGGAGGACGACTGACATGCCGTACGTCCGGACCGGGCGGCGCGACCGGGGCCAGGTCGCCATCGAGTACCTCGGGTTCCTGCCGATCCTCGTCCTCGTCGCCATGGCCGCCGTGCAGCTCGGCCTGATCGCGTACACCGCCCAGCAGGCCGGCACCGCCGCCCGCGCCGGAGCGCGCGGCGCCTCGCTGCAGCAGAGCGCCGGCCAGGCGTGCCGGGCGGCCGTCAGCGGCTGGCTGGCCGACGGCACCGACTGCCCGCCGTCGTACGCCGCCGACGAGGTGACGGTCACCGCCACCGTCGACATCCCCTCGATCGTCCCCGGCTGGGACTTCGGGGACGCGACCAGGACGGCGACCATGCCGCTCGACCACTGACCGAGGAGCAAGGAGCACCGGACGCATGAGCCTGCGCGCACGCATCCACTCCCCCGAGGAGCACGCCGGCCGGGGCGAGGACGGACACCTGGTCGCCTCCTACCGGGCCAAGCTCCTGGAGGAGATCGACCTGGCGGAGATGAGCTCGCTGGCCACGGCCGAGCGCAGGGCCCGGCTGGAGCGGGTGCTCGGGCACATCATCAGCCGCGAGGGCCCGGTCCTGTCGACGGTCGAACGCTCCCAGCTGATCCGCCGGGTCGTCGACGAGGCACTGGGACTGGGCATCCTGGAGCCCCTGCTCGAAGACGCCTCCATCACGGAGATCATGGTCAACGGCCCCGACGCGATCTTCGTCGAGCGCGGCGGCCGGGTCGAGCAACTGCCGCTCCGCTTCGCCTCCAACGACCAGCTCATGCAGACCATCGAGCGGATCGTCTCCACCGTCAACCGCCGCGTGGACGAGTCCAACCCCATGGTCGACGCCCGCCTCCCCTCCGGCGAGCGCGTCAACGTCATCATCCCGCCGCTGTCCCTGACCGGCGCCACCCTCACCATCCGCCGCTTCCCCCGCTCCTTCACCCTCCAGGAGCTGATCGGCCTGGGCTCGCTGGACGAGCACATGCTGTACCTGCTCGCCGGCCTGGTGCAGGCCAGGTTCAACATCATCGTCTCCGGCGCCACGGGCACCGGGAAGACCACCCTCCTCAACGCCCTGTCCGGTCTGATCCCGGAGACCGAACGCATCATCACCATCGAGGACTCGGCCGAACTCCAGCTCCAGCAGGCGCACGTGATCCGCCTGGAGTCGCGCCCGCCCAACGTCGAGGGCAAGGGCCGCGTCACCATCCGCGACCTGGTCCGCAACTCCCTGCGCATGCGCCCCGACCGCATCGTCGTCGGTGAGGTCCGCGGCGGCGAGTCCCTCGACATGCTCCAGGCGATGTCCACCGGCCACGACGGCTCGCTCGCCACCGTCCACGCCAACAGCGCGGAGGACGCCCTGATGCGTCTGCAGACGCTCGCCTCCATGTCCGACGTGGAGATCCCCTTCGTGGCCCTGCACGACCAGATCAACAGCGCCGTCGACGTCATCGTCCAGCTCACCCGCTTCGCCGACGGCGCCCGCCGCATCACCGAGATCGCCATGCTGGCCAGCCACGGCGGCGAGCCCTACCGCCTGGCCACGGTCGCCCGCTTCAACGCCCGGCCGATGACCGCCGACGGCCGGATCCACGGCGCCTTCGAGTACTACCCCCTCCCGCGCCGCACCGCCGACCGCCTCTACATGGCGAGCCAGCCCATCCCGCAGGCCTTCGGCGTCGCACAGACCGCAGACCAGCTCGCCACCCGAGAGGCCAGGTAGGAACCGTGCCCGCGCAAGCCGCCGAAGCCGAAGCCCGAGCCAGGTAGGAACCGCCGATGGAACTGGAAAACCTCGTCACGCTCACCACCGGCATCACCCTGCTGACCTGCGTCCTGGCGGTCGTCGGCCTGCACTCCTACGCCACGGGCAAGGCGCAGCGCCAGGCCCTCGTCGACCGTCTCGCGGCCACCGGCCAGGCGCCGTCCGCGGGCCGCCGGCGCCGCTTCCGCACCCTGGACCGCCGTCTGCGCCGTACGAAGACCGGCCGGAAGCTGGAACTCCGCCTGGCGGCGACCGGTCTCGACATCACCCCCGGGGAGTTCTTCGTCTACATGCTCGCCAGCGTCGCGGGCCTGTGGATGATCGGACAGGCGGCCCTGGCCCCGTTCTTCGGCCCGCTCGCCGGACTCCTCGGCGCCGCCGCCGCGGTGCAGTTCCTCAACTGGCAACGCCAGAAACGCATCGAGAAGTTCATCAACCAGCTCCCCGAACTCGCCCGCATCCTCGCCAACGCCACCCACGCCGGCCTCGCCCTGCGCACCGCCATCGGCATGGCCGCCGAGGAACTGGAGGCCCCGGCGGGCGAGGAACTCGGCAAGGTGGCCGACCAGCTCACGCTCGGCGCCTCGATGGACGACGCGCTCGGCGAACTCGCGGACCGGCTCCCCTCCCGCGAACTGGTCGTCCTGGTCACCACCCTCATCCTGTCCAACCGGGCGGGCGGCCAGGTGGTCAGCGCGCTGCGCAACCTCACGGAGACGCTGGAGGAGCGCAAGGAGACGCGACGGGAGGTCCGTACGCAGCTGTCCCAGGTGAACATGACGTCGTACGCCGTCCCCGTGCTCGGCGTCGGCTCCCTGTTCCTGATGAACGGCGTGAAGGACGGCGCCCTGGAACGCATGACGGGCTCACCGGCCGGGCAGGTCGCGGTGATCGTCGCCTTCGCGCTGTACGCCGTCGGCTTCGTCCTCATCCGCCGCCTCTCGCGCATCGACGTGTAGGACGCAGGGGAGATCTCATGGGACTGCTGCTCGCACTGGTCATGGGCCTCAGCGTCTGGGGCGTCTTCGCCGGCATCCGCATGTACCGGGCCGAGGCCAAGCTCCCCGGCGACCTCGCCCTCGCCCTGGAGGTCGGCTCCACCCGCACCGGCGCCGTCGACTCCCTCGTCGACCGCCTCGGCATGCGCTACGCCCCCGCCGTCCTGCGCCTGATGGGCCCGAGCCTGGTCGCCAAGTACCGCCGCAAGATCGACCTGGCCGGCAACCCCGGCGGCCTGACCATCGACCGGTACGCCGCCCGCCGGGCGGTCTACGGCTTCCTGGGCCTGACCGGCTTCCTGGTCTTCCTGATGCGCGGCCAGTTCCTGGTCGCCCTGCTCCTGCTGGCCTTCGGGGCGTTCTGGACGGAGGTCGGCATCTGGTCGGCGATCCGCATCCGCAAGGACGAGATCGAACGCACCCTCCCCGACTTCCTCGACGTCCTGGCGGTCGTGGTGAGCGCGGGACTGGGCTTCCGCCAGGCCCTGGACCGCGTCGCCATGCGCTACGAGGGCCCCTGGGCGGACGAGCTGCGCATCACCCTGCGCCAGATGGACCTCGGCATGAGCCGCCGCCAGGCCTTCGCGGAACTGCGCCGCCGCAACGACTCCGAACAGGTGGCGATGTTCGTCACCGCGCTCCAGCAGGGCGAGGAACTGGGCGCCCCCATCGTCGACACCCTGGTGTCCCTGGCCAAGGACATGCGCCGCACGGACGCCCAGAACGCCCGCCGCAAGGCGGCCCGCGCGGTCCCCAAGGCCACGATGATGATCACGACGTTCATGGTCCCGGCCACCATGATCCTCCTCGGCGCCGGACTGATCCTGGGGTCGGGGACGGACTTCGGGACGATCACGGGTGAGTAGGGGAGGACGACATGCCGACCACGAACCCGCCGGCGAATGACCTGGTGGCCCAGGAGCCGGCCGAGAGGCCCACCAGGCGCCTGCGCCGCCGCCCGGGACCGCCGGTCATCACCACCCCGCCGGCGGGCACGGTCCTGCCGGCCCACGCCCGCACGGGCGCCCCCGACGTCCCGGTGACGACGGCGACGCCTGCACTGCCGCCGGGCTGGGAGCCGGCCGAGGCACCGCTGCCGGGGATGCCGAGGCAGCCGGGGCCCGCACCGGCGCCACGGACGCCCGCGCACGACCGGCCGGCCGACGTCACCGCCGCCGTCGCAGGGTCGGAGGCCGCGCACAGCCAGGACCCGGTACCCGGGCCCACACCCGGGCCCGCACCCGCCATCACCCTCCAGGTGAACGCCCTCCAGGCCCTGTGCCGCCAGGTCTTCGGCTTCCGCCTGGCCATGATCGCCGTGGCCGCCCCCGCCGCCCTCCTCAACGCCAACCCGGGCCTGGGCGCGCGCCTGGTCGGGGCCGCCGTGGTCGTCACCTTCATGGGCTCCTACGTCCTCTTCCGGGACTGGGAACGCTTCGGCCCCCTCCTCCTGCGCCACCCCACCCTCCTCGCGGTGGACACCCTCTTCGGCTTCCTGCTCCTGATCTCGGCGGGCCCCGACACGACACTGGCCTACGTCAGCGTCTGCACCCCGCTCCTCGCGGGACTGGTCTACGGCTGGCGCGGCGCGGCCGTCTTCGCCTCCCTCCAGTCCCTGCTCCTGCTCCTCGTCCACGCGACGCTGGAGGACCCGCGCCCGGGTCCGGCGGAGGCATCGCTCCTCCCCGGCCTCTGTGTCATCGCCGGAGCCGTGGGATCGAGCCTGCGCAACCTCCTGCTCCGCTTCGGCTCCGCCACCCAGGCCCTGACGGCCGTGCAGGCCCGGCTGGCCGTCACGGAGGCGGTGAGCGCCGAACGCGCCCGCCTGGCCCGTGAACTGCACGACTCCGTGGCCAAGACCCTGCACGGCGTGGCCCTGGCCGCCGAGGGACTGGCCACCACGGCCGGCGGCGACCGCCCGGACCCGGCGCTGATCAGACGGCAGGCGGACCTGGTGGCCCGCTCGGCCCGTCGAGCCGCCGCCGAGTCCCGCGAACTCCTCACCGACCTGCGCCGCGAGGCCGACCCGTCCCATGCCACGGACGTCACGACGGAACTGGCGGCGCGCACCAGGGACTTCTCCGCCCGCACCGGCGTCCCCGCCACGTACCACCACCCCACCCCGGACCGGGCCGTGCCGGCCGTCCCCCCGGCGGTGGCCCGCCAACTCCTGACCATCGCCTCCGAAGCCATGGAGAACGCCCACCGCCACGCGTCGCCCACCCGCGTGGACGTCCACGCGGGCGTCCACGGCGACCTGCTGCGCATCAGCGTGTACGACGACGGCCGCGGCCTCCCCCCGGGCACCACCCTCGAACAGCTCCGCCACGCGGGTCACTTCGGCCTGGTCGGCATGGTCGAGCGGGCCGCCTCGGTCGGAGCACGCATCCGCATCGGCCGGGGCGACCACCCCAGGGGCACGGAGGTCCGCCTCGACCTCCCCCTGGCCGCACTGACGCCCCCGGACCCGCGGCCACAGACATGAGCACGCGGCAACCGACCCCCCCACGACAGGAGAGGAGGCCCCCCGATGCCGGACGACCCGGACCGGACCCGGAGCCCACTCCACCACGCCATCCCCGCCCCGGCCCCGACGCCCCCGCTGCGGGTGGTCGTCGCGGACGACAACCCGGTCGTCCGGGCCGGCCTCACCGCCCTGCTCTCCGGGCGGGAGGACATCACGGTCGTCGCCGAGGCCGCGGACGGCCGGGCGGCCTGCGAGGCGGCCGACCGGCACTGCCCCGACGTCGTCCTCCTGGACGTCCGCATGCCCGGCGTCGACGGCATCTCGGCACTCCCGTACCTGGTGGGGATCGCACCGGTGATCATGCTGACGTACAGCAGGGAGTCGGAGATCGTGCGGGAGGCACTGCGCCGGGGGGCGGGCGGCTACCTGGTCCACGGCGAGTTCACGGCCGACCAACTGGTGACGGCGCTGCGGGACGTCAGAGAGGGCAGGGCCCACGTCACACCGACGGCGGCGGGCGCGCTGCTGGCCCGGCTGCGGGAGGAGGAGGGCCTGCCGGAGGGGCTGGGTGGCGGCCGCCAGAGTGCGAATGCACATGCGCTGCCGAAGTCAACGCCCCTCGGCCCGCCGCCCGATAGCGCGATTTCGGCACATCCTCTTTCGCAACTGCAACCATCTGTGGGACAGTCGTCGTCCGGTACTCCTGACAGGTCGTCGTTCCGGTCGAGGTTCCAACTGAGCACGAGGGAGGCGGAGATCATGGACCTCATCGCGTCCGGCATGAACAACCAGCAGATCGCCGCCGCGTGCTTCATCAGCGAGAAGACGGTCAAGAACCACATCAACCGCATCTTCGCCAAGCTCCACAGCACCAGCCGCGCCGAGGCCGCCGCCAAGTGGCTCGGCGCGGCACCGGACTCCCGGCGGGCCTGGGGTGATCCGCGATGACCTTCACCGATTGGGCCCGGAATTGGGCCCTGGGGCCCTCCGCGGGACGAGGTGTCCCGCCGTACCTTCCAGAGGCCGAACGCGGCACCGGCCACCCTGGAGGGGAACACCATGACCAACTGGCTCCACACCACCGCCACGTACCTGCGGAACCGCACCGCCCGGAACGACAAGGGGCAGACGGCGGTGGAGTATCTGGGGATCATCGCGGTGGTGGTGGCGATCGTGCTGGCCATTACGGGGACGGATATCGGCGAGACGATTTACAACGCGATCACCGACAAGATCGACGAGGTCGTCGACTGATCCGGCGTCCCGGTCGCAACGACGCAGGGCAGGCCTTCCCCATCTACATCACGGTGGTGGCGGGTCTGCTCTTTCTTGCGTTCGCTTACTTTGCGGTGGGCCAGGCCGCGGCGACTCGTAACGAGGCTCGGACGGCGGCGGATGCCGCCGCACTCGCGGCAGCTCAGGAGACGCGAGACCACCTCGCGGACCACTGGCTGGAGAACGTGCTGAAGCCGGATTTGTGGCAGGACATCTTCGACGGCATAGGGCCGACAGGGAAGCCCTGTGCGCGTGCGGCTCAACTCGCGGCGCAGAATGACGCCCGACTGGAGGATTGCGATCCGAAGGGGCTCTTGGCCTACACGGTCGCTGTCGAGACCAACGAGCCGGTCGGCGACACCATCGTGCCGGGCACGGAGGACAAGAAGGCGAGAGATTCCGCCACCGCCGTCATCGAACCCCGCTGCTCGTTCGAACTCCCGGTGGCGGACGACGAGCTGCCCAGGCTCACTTGCGAGAACCAACAATGGGACCTGGACCCCGACGATCTCGCTGAACTTCCAGAGCCCCAAGACCTTTTTGACGTCCATCTGGCCGACTGACAAGCGAACGATGAGAGACGAAGGAAGCTGAGTCATGAACATTCGGTTCACGGCGAAGGCCCGCAGAGGGATGGCCGCGACGGCCGTTGCGGCTGGATTGGCCCTCGGTGTGGCCGGCTGCGGCGGCGGGAGCGGCAACGACGAAAAGCCCAAGGCATCGGCGTCCGCCACCTCCGGTGGTAAGGCAGGACCCAGCTCCCAGCAGGGTACGGACGCCCCGCTGGCTGAACTGAAAGGGCAGGACGGCCTGATTCTCACGATCGATTCCGCGGCCCGGGACGCGGGTGGATTTGTGACCGTGAGCGGGGAGATCAAGAATGACGGTGCGGAGGCCGCTCGTATTCCGATTCAGACACGGGGTGACGAGACCGAGATCATGCGGCACGGCGGGTCGCTCGGGGGGGCAACCCTCGTGGACTCCGCCAACAAAAAGCGGTACTACGTGCTGCGTGACACCGACGGCCGTCCTCTGACGACCACGGACATGCCCAGGATCAAGCCGGGCGCGTCCATCTCTGTCTTCATGCAGTTCCCAGCACCTCCCGCCGACACGGAGGAAGTCACCTTCCAGCTGCCCACTTTTGCGTCCGCGCCCATTGAGATCTCCGGGTGAGGCCGACAATGAACACCCGCCTCACAATCCTCCTCACCGCCTCCTTCTTCGTGGCCACGAACGTCGTCGGCACGACGTGGGCCCACGCCGACGACAACCCGAACGTCCCCCCCGGCACCGAAGCCTCCGCCCCCGCCCCCGTCGAGGTGGACCCCGACGACCCCGACCTGAAGCTTCCCGACGGGGCGACCCTCGCGCAGGCCAAGGTGTTGGACATCAAGTCGGTCGTGGAGGATCAGAGCGGGGACGAGCGGCGGGAGGACACCAACTCGGACGTGAAGTTCGCGCTCCAGGCCGAGGTGCTGTTCGGCAAGGACAGCGCCAAGCTCGGTGCCGAGGCGAAGTCCCGGATCTCCGGTATCGCCGAGGAGATCAAGACCCAGAACGCCACCAAGGTCCGCGTCTTCGGCTTCACCGACAACCTCGGCTCCTCCGCACACGGCGACGTCCTGTCCAAGCAGCGGGCCAACGCCGTCCAGGAACTCCTGGTGCAGGAGCTGAACGACGCCGGCATCACGTACGAGGTCCGGGGCTACGGCGAGCAGTACCCCATCGCCGACAACTCGACGGAGGCCGGCCGCAAGAAGAACCGCCGGGTCGAAGTCTCCTTCCCCCGCTCAGAAGAGTGACCGTCGCAGCCGCCAACCGATGAACGTCACCCACCGCTACCGCGCCCCGAGTTCCCCGGCCAGTTCCGTGAGCACGGTCGCTCCCCGGCCACGGCGGGCCGGGGTCACGTCACCGCGCTCAGCCCAGAGGGCCCGGGGCCTCGCCCGAGGAACCCGACGGCCGGCCCTCCACGACCTCCACCCGCGTCCCCACCCGCAGCCCCCACCCCGCCATCGCCCCGGCCTCCGCCTCCACCACGTGCCGGGAGCGGAACCGGGGCAGCCCCAGCCGCCCCGGCCGCATGGTGCGCACGGCGATGACGGTGAGCCGGCGGTCGAGGTAGGCGACGTCGATGGGGATGCGCATGCCGAAGGTGTGCACGCTGTTCGCGGGGGAGAGCAGCAGCGCCCCGTCGACGTGGTCGCGCCCCAACAGGCCCTTGGTGCGCGTCCGGTAGGAGGCGGCTACCTCCAGCGGCACCCGGACGTCCGCCGCACCCGGGCCACCCCGTACGACCAGGGCCCCCCGCCCGTCCACCCAGCGCCGCCCCATGAACCAGGCCCCCTCCGTACCACCGGTGTCCCGACCGAACGTACCCACGAAGACCGGGGCCCCACACGGGCCGGCGCCCCGTAATGCTGTTGTCGGCCGGCGCCGCCCGAGATAGGAAGACCCCATGACTGGACTCGGTGCTGTCTTCCGTCCCCAACTGGCCCCCGAACGCCTGCGTGACGTCTGCCGTGCCGCCGACGAGTCGGGCCTGGAGGAGCTGTGGCTCTGGGAGGACTGCTTCCGCGAAGGAGGGATCTCGACGGCCGGCGCTGCGCTGGCGTGGACCGAGCGGGTGCGGGTCGGGGTCGGGCTGCTGCCCGTGCCGCTCCGGAACGTCGCGATCACCGCCATGGAGGCCGCCACACTGCACCGGATGTTCCCGGGACGCGCGATCCTCGGCGTCGGTCACGGTGTGCAGGACTGGATGGGGCAGGTCGGGGCGCGGGTCGAGTCGCCCGTCACCCTGCTGCGCGAGCACCTGCTCGCCCTGCGGGCCCTGCTGCGCGGGGAGCGGGTGACCACCGACGGGCGGTACGTCCGGCTCGACGACGTGGCGCTCGACTGGCCGCCGGAGGGGGACGTCCAGGTGCTCGCCGGTGCCACCGGGCCCCGTTCGCTGCGGCTGGCCGGCGAGGCCGCCGACGGGACGATTCTCACCGCGGCCACCGCGCCCGACGGAGTGCGGCGCGCCCGCCGGCTCATCGACGAGGGGCGGGAGGCGGCCGGGCGGACCGAGCCGCACGAGGTCGTCGTCTACCTCCTCGCCGCCACGGGGCCCGGTGCCGCCGACCGGCTGCGGGCCGAACTGGTCGCCGAAGGTCTCGGCTCCGTTCCGGATCTGGCGGTCGCCGGGGACGCGGGTGCCGTCGCCAAGGCCGTCCAGCGGCTGGCCGAGGCCGGGGCCGACACCGTGATCCTCCAGCCGACCGGGGACGAGCCCGACCCGGAGGGCTTCGTACGGTTCGCGGCCCAGGAGGTCCGCCCGCTGGTGGCCTGAGCCCGCCGTCCGCGCACGGCCGTACCCGTCCGGCCCCGGGCGTCGCCACCCCCTGCCAATGTCCGTCCCCTGCAATGATCGGTCTCATGGCTCGGAAACATCCCCGCACCTTCGAGGAACTCGTCGCCGAAGGCGCCTCCGTCCCCACCGAAGGGTGGGACTTCTCCTGGTTCGAGGGGCGGGCCACCGAGGCCCGGCCCTCCTGGGGGTACGCGCGGTCCATGGCCGGCCGGCTGGAGTCGGCCACCGCCGTGCTCGACGTGCAGACCGGGGGAGGCGAGGTGCTGGACTTCGCGCTCGGGGCCGCCTCCCGCCCGCCCCGGCTCGTCGTCGCCACCGAGGGATGGCCGCCGAACGTCGCCAAGGCCACCGCCCGGCTCCGGCCCCGCGGGGTCGCGGTGGTCGCCTCGCCCGAGGACGCGCCGCTCCCCTTCGCGGACGGGGCCTTCGATCTCGTCGTGAGCCGTCATCCCGTCGTGCCCCGCTGGACGGAGATCGACCGTGTCCTCGCGCCCGGCGGCACCTACTTCGCCCAGCACGTCGGGCCCAGCAGCGTCTTCGAGCTCGTCGAGTACTTCCTCGGGCCCCAGCCCGAGGAGAACCGCAACGCACGCCACCCCGACCGGGAGCGGGCCGGTGCCGAGGCGGCCGGGCTGGAGGTCGTCGATCTGCGGGCGGAGCGGCTGCGGATGGAGTTCCACGACGTCGGGGCCGTCGTCCACTTCCTGCGCAAGGTGGTGTGGATGGTCCCGGGATTCACGGTCGAGGCGTACGAGCCCCGGCTGCGCGCCCTGCACGAGCGGATCGAGGCGGAGGGGCCCTTCGTCGCCCACAGCGCACGCCAGCTCGTCGAGGCCCGCAAGCCGCAGGCGTAGGCAACGGGCCCTCGGTCGGCGGGCATCGTGCCGACCACGTCCTCCACCGGTGTGCCCATCCGGGCGGCACTGGCCAGGAACTGCCGTTCCGGCCGTCGGGCGGTCGCCGCTTCCCAGCTGATCCTCCTGGCCGTCGTCATGGGCGTAGTAGGACAGCTCTTGTCCTGCCAGCGTCCATTCGGGTGGTCCGGGGGCGGCGGCCGGTCCTCGTCGTGGCGGAAGCGGAAGATCGGGACTTCTGCGGGTAAACCGCAAACCTTCGCAAATATCCCCGCGGCCGGAAGGAATGTGCGGAATCGCCCGCCGATCCTCACAGGGTTTCCACATCGTTATCCGGCCTTGCCTTGCGGGGGTCGCGCCCGCCCCGCGTGATCGCGTAAGTTCGGACCAACGTAATTCGCGTCAGCAAAGCTGCGCGGGCGGCACCGTGCAGTGGAGGGGGCTGCGCGGTGCCGCGGTCAAGTCGGCGTTCGCCGCAGGGTTCACCCGGTCGGGGGATGCGGGGGCATTCGGCCGCAGCGGGGCCGACGCGGGCGGCTCCACCGGAAGACCGCCTTCGTCAGACCATTCCCCTGGGATTCCACTGTGTTTTGGCCATGATTCCAGCTGGAATAAGGGGTTCCGTGGCCACCACGGCGTCGCCGGGCGACTTCGGAGAGTAGTTGTGGCACGCCGATGCACGCAGCATCACTTACGAAGGGTTATGGTGGAAACCCCCCCTCGGGCCGGTCCGTCTCCCCCCCACGGACCGGCCCGTTTTTCTGTCCCCGCCCTCCCGCGCTCCCCGCGCCCCCGATGCGACCCGTCCCGGCGTGGAACGAGGGGCCGGCGTAACGAGGAGTTCACCGGTGCGCCGTCCTGTGGCATGGCATGGCCGCGCTCGTTCGAGGGCATAAGGCAAGCAGGTCGATGCCCGAACCCCGGGTGTCGGATCTCAGCGGGCGGCACGGAGCCGTCCGCCCGGGAGGCCCTTTGCACCAGCCCGACCGTGCGGTCACGACACGGAAGAAGCAGCGGAGGGCCGGTTCTCGGCCCGCGCCAGTGCATGGCGGCCGTCGACCGGCCGGCTCGCTCCCGCCTTCCCGGCCCAGCGTCCACTCCGTCGCTCCCCGACCTCATCCGAGGGGGTACGTCCTTCCGTGGTGACCAGCACAAAGCGCCACAAACCAGATCGGCGCACCTATGTTCTCGACACCAGCGTCCTGCTGGCCGACCCGAACGCCCTGAACCGCTTCGACGAGCACGAGGTCGTGCTCCCGATCGTCGTGGTGACGGAGCTGGAGGCCAAGCGGCACCATCCCGAACTCGGCTACTTCGCCCGGCAGGCCCTGCGCCTGCTCGACGAGTTCCGGGTGCGGTACGGCCGCCTCGACGCCCCGATCCCGATCGGGGACCTCGGCGGGACCGTGCGTGTCGAGCTCAACCACTCGGACCCCAGCGTGCTGCCGACCGGCTACCGCCTGGGGGACAACGACTCGCGCATCCTCGCGGTCGCCCGCAACCTGCAGGCCGAGGGGTTCGACGTCACCGTCGTGTCGAAGGACCTCCCGCTCAGGATCAAGGCATCCTCCGTCGGCCTGCTCGCCGAGGAGTACCGCGCCGAGCTGGCCATCACGGACGCCTCCGGCTGGACCGGGATGTCCGAGCTGACCCTGCCCGGCGAGCAGGTGGACGTCCTCTTCGAGGAGGGGCACGTCTTCGTCCCCGAGGCCGCCGGACTGCCCGTGCACACCGGGCTGACCATCCAGTCGGAGCGCGGGAAGGCCCTCGGCCGCGTCACCGCCGAGGGCAACGTCCGGCTGGTGCGCGGCGACCGGGAGGCGTTCGGCATCAAGGGGCGCAGCGCCGAGCAGCGGATCGCGCTCGATCTGCTCCTCGACCCGGACGTCGGGATCGTGTCGATGGGCGGCCGGGCCGGCACCGGCAAGTCGGCGCTGGCGCTGTGCGCGGGTCTGGAGGCGGTGCTGGAGCGCCGGCAGCACCAGAAGGTGATGGTCTTCCGTCCGCTGTACGCGGTGGGCGGGCAGGAGCTCGGCTATCTGCCCGGCACCGAGGCGGAGAAGATGAGCCCCTGGGCGCAGGCGGTCTTCGACACGCTCTCGGCGGTCACCAGCCGGGAGGTCATCGAGGAGGTCACCGCCCGCGGCATGCTGGAGGTGCTCCCGCTCACGCACATCCGCGGCCGGTCGCTGCACGACGCGTTCGTCATCGTGGACGAGGCCCAGTCGCTGGAGCGGAACGTGCTGCTGACCGTTCTGTCGCGGATCGGGGCCAACTCGCGGGTGGTGCTGACGCATGACGTGGCGCAGCGGGACAACCTGCGGGTCGGCCGGTACGACGGAGTCGTCGCCGTCGTCGAGAAGCTGAAGGGGCATCCGCTCTTCGCCCACGTCACGCTGACGCGGTCCGAGAGGTCCCAGATCGCGGCGCTTGTGACCGAAATGCTGGAGGACGGGCACATCTGAGAATTCAGGCCCGACAAGGGCCGGTTACGCGTCGGTCGGCGCCGTCCGGAAAGGCGAAGAGCCTAGCCGGGCGGCGCCTTCGCATGTTGGCGTTTCTGTGAATCCCCTGGGCCAAACGGGATGTGAGCTTTCACACGCAACGGGGAATTGCCTTGCCCCGTCGGGTTGCGGCAGAGTCTCACTCCTGTCAGGCCCCGCATACGACACATCTGTACCCCCAGCGGTACGGCACCACAAATGCACCAGTTCAACTCCATAGCAGCGTCGTATGCCGCCCGAGCAGTACGCGGCGCTCCCCCCGGGGAGTTGCCCACGGGCCCGTGCCTCCCGTGACCCGTAGTTGGGGAGGCCAGTGCCAGGGGCACGATTGCGTCCGCGAGGGTCACCGAAGCGGGCGATGCTGGAAGGAAACCGTGTGAGCCGGATCTCGGTCCGGGGATTCGCAGTGGCCTCGGCCACGGCGGTCACCGCTGTCGGAAGCGTCGTCGGAGTTGCCTCGGGCAGCACCGCGCAGAACAACGACGCCGAAGCGACGGCCACGGGCATGACGCTGCTCGCGGACATCCCCGCGGGCCAGCAGGCCCAGGTGCAGACCGCGTCCCTGACGCAGCAGGCCGACGCGCAGGCCATCGCCGCGGACGTGAGCGCCAAGAAGGACGCCGAGGAGGCGGCCCGCAAGGCGGCCGCCGAAACCGCCATCGCCAAGAAGGAGCAGGCCGAGAAGGCCGCCGAGGAGGCGAAGAAGCGGGCGGAGGAGGAGAAGGAGCGGGCGAGCCGCGAGGCCGCGCGCGAGACCACCACCTTCGCCGTCCAGAGCTCCTACACCGTCGCGCAGATCCAGGCGATGGCCCGTCAGATGGTGCCGAGCGGCCAGTGGCAGTGCTTCAGCAACATCGTCGACCACGAGTCCAGCTGGAACTACAAGGCGGTCAACCCCTCCTCCGGCGCCTACGGTCTCTTCCAGGCCCTGCCCGGCTCCAAGATGTCCTCGGTCGGCGCCGACTGGCAGACCAACCCGGCCACCCAGATCAAGTGGGGCCTCAACTACATGGACAGCCGCTACGGCAGCCCGTGCGAGGCCTGGTCCTTCTGGCAGGCCAACCACTGGTACTGAGCCGGCCCGGCCCACCCGGCCGCCGCTCAACCCCGCACAGCCCCTCACCGTCCTACGGTGAGGGGCTTGCCCCATGTACGGTCGGAGCGGACGACTCCAGGGGGGAGTGGTGGGGAGAGACGGGGGAAGAGGACGGATCATGTCGCGAGTGCCAGGGTGGCTCGGCCGGCTCGGCGCCGGACTGACCCGGATGAGCAAGCGGTTGGACCAGCGCCGCGCCGAGGTGGAACGGGAGGGCGACGCCGACGGCGCCGAAGGGACCCGGCCGCCCGACCACGTGCCACCGCCCCCGGAGTACCCGCCCGAGGTCCACCCGCCGGCGGTCCCCGTGCGCCCCGACCCCGCGCAGGCGGTGCCGTGGGGCGTGCGCGTCGCGGCCGAGGCCGGGTGGCGGCTGCTGGTCCTCGCGGGCACGGTGTGGGTGCTGATGCGGGTCATCAGCGCCGTCCAACTGGTCGTGCTGGCCTTCGTGATCGCGCTGCTGATGACGGCGATGCTGCAGCCGACGGTGGCGCGGCTGCGGCGGCACGGGGTCCCGCGCGGGCTGGCCACCGCCCTGACCGCGGTCCTCGGGTTCGTGGTGATGGGCCTGATCGGCTGGTTCGTGACCTGGCAGGTCATGGAGAACATCGACGACCTCTCCGACCAGGTCCAGGACGGCATCGACGAGCTGCGCAACTGGCTGCTCAACAGCCCCTTCCACGTCACCGACAAGCAGATCAACGAGATCGCCAAGAACCTGCGCGAGGCGGTCGGCGCCAACACCGACCAGATAACCTCCGCTGGCCTGGAGGGCGTGACCGTCGTCGTCGAGGCGCTGACGGGCATTCTGCTCGCCGTCTTCTCGACGCTGTTCCTGCTCTACGACGGCAAGCGCATCTGGGAGTGGACGCTGAAGCTGGTGCCGGCGGCGGCCCGGCCGGGCGTGGCCGGTGCCGGTCCGCGCGCGTGGCGGACGCTGACGGCGTATGTGCGCGGCACGGTGATAGTGGCGCTGATCGACGCCATCTTCATCGGACTCGGCATCTACTTCCTCGATGTGCCGATGGCCGTGCCGCTGGCCGTGTTCATCTTCCTGTTCGCGTTCATCCCGCTCGTCGGCGCGGTGGTGTCGGGCGCGCTGGCGGTCGTGGTCGCGCTGGTGACGCAGGGCGTGTTCACGGCGGTGATGACGCTCGTCGTCGTCCTTGCGGTGCAGCAGATCGAGGGCCACATCCTGCAGCCGTTCATCCTGGGGCGCGCGGTACGCGTCCATCCGCTGGCCGTGGTGCTCTCGGTGGCCGCCGGCGGCATGGTGGCCGGCATCGGCGGCGCGGTGGTCGCCGTACCGCTGGTGGCGGTGACGAACACCGTCGTGGGGTACCTGCGGGCGTACTCCCGTGAGACCGCCGTACGGCAGGCGCCGAGGCCCCGGGGCGCGACGTCGGCGGACGTCTCCCCGGCCGCGGAGCCGCCGCCCGAGCCGGACCGGCGGCGCGAACCCCCCTCGGACGGCTCTCCGGCATAGCGAAGGCCCCGCCCACCGTCGGGTGAGCGGGGCCTCGTCGTACCGTCGTACGGTCCGGTTACTCGGCGAGGACCGCCTCGGCGTCCAGCGTGGCGCCCACGGCCTGGATCACGGCCGCGATCTTGAAGGCCTCCTGGATCGTGTCACGGTCCAGGCCCGCCTTGCGCAGCACCTGCTCGTGCGAGTCCAGGCACATGCCGCAGCCGTTGATCGCGGACACCGCGAAGGACCACAGCTCGAAGTCGACCTTGTCGACACCGGGGTTGCCGATGACGTTCATCCGCAGGCCGGCGCGCAGGGTGCCGTACTCGTGGTCCGACAGCAGGTGCCGGGTGCGGTAGAAGACGTTGTTCATCGCCATGATGGCGGCGGCCGACTTGGCGGCCGTGTACGCCTCCGGCGTGAGGTTCGCCTTCGCCTCCGGCTCCAGCTCGCGCAGCACGATGGGGGAGCGCGAGGCGATGGCGGTCGCCAGCACGGTGCCCCACAGCTGCTGCGCCGGGAGGTCGGAGTTGCCGATGACCGAGCCCAGGTTGAGCTTCAGGTCCTTGGCGTAGTCCGGTATGGCGGACTTCAGGGAGTCGAGCGACATCTCAGGTCACTCCCCGGCCAGCAGCGCGACCGGGTCCAGCGTCTCGTCGCCCTTGCTCCAGTTGCAGGGGCAGAGCTCGTCGGTCTGCAGGGCGTCCAGGACCCGCAGGACCTCCTTGGGGTTACGGCCGACGGAGCCGGCGGTCACCATGGAGAACTGGATCTCGTTGTTCTGGTCGACGATGAAGACCGCGCGCTTGGCGAAGCCCTCCTCGTCCTCGATGCCGAGGTCGCGCATCAGCTCGTGCTTGGAGTCGGCCATCATCGGGAACGGCAGGTCGCGCAGGTCGTCGTGGTCCTTGCGCCAGGCGTGGTGGACGAACTCGGAGTCGCCGGAGAAGCCGAGGACCTGGGCGTCGCGGTCGGCGAACTCGTCGTTCAGCTTGCCGAAGGCGGCGATCTCGGTCGGGCACACGAAGGTGAAGTCCTTGGGCCAGGCGAAGATGACCTTCCACTTGCCCTCGTAGGTCTTGTGGTCGATCTTCTCGAACTCCTTGCCCTTCTCCAGCGAGACGCAGGCGGTCAGTTCGAACTCGGGGAACTTGTCACCGACAGTGAGCACACGCTCTCCTTGCAGCGAAGAAACACCCATTTTGCGAGCGTTTCCCATGGGTTGGACGGTGTTGATGTTGGCACAGGGTGCATTGATTAGTGAAATAGCTACACTCGGTCGGGTTGATCGGGTGTGTCTATCAGTGACCGGGAGTGAGTCGAGGGCATGAGCATGGGGATGACCGGGGCGGCCACGGGCAGGAAACGACAGCCCAGCCTGGCGCAGCTGCGCGCCTTCGCCGCCGTCGCCGAGCATCTGCACTTCCGCGATGCCGCCGCCGCGATCGGCATGAGCCAGCCCGCGCTGTCGGGTGCCGTCTCCACACTGGAGGAGGCACTCGGTGTCACTCTCCTGGAGCGTACGACGCGCAAGGTGCTGCTCTCACCGGCGGGGGAGCGGCTCGCGGTGCGGGCCAAGGCGGTGCTCGCGGAGGTCGGGGCGCTGATGGAGGAGGCGGAGGCCGTACGGGCGCCGTTCACCGGGGCGCTGCGCCTCGGCGTCATCCCGACCGTGGCGCCGTATCTGCTGCCCACGGTGCTGCGCCTAGTCCACGACCGCTACCCGGCCCTCGACCTGCAGGTCCACGAGGAGCAGACCGCGAGCCTCCTGGACGGACTCACCTCCGGCCGGCTCGACCTGCTGCTCCTCGCGGTGCCGCTCGGCGTGCCCGGCGTCACCGAACTCCCCCTCTTCGACGAGGACTTCGTGCTCGTCACCCCGCTCGACCACGGGCTCGGCGGCCGCGAGGGCATCCCGCGCTCGGCGCTGCGCGAGCTGAACCTGCTGCTGCTCGACGAGGGCCACTGCCTGCGCGACCAGGCGCTCGACATCTGCCGGGAGGCGGGCCGCGAGGACGTCCCGGCGACCACGACGGCCGCGGGCCTGTCGACGCTGGTGCAGCTGGTGGCGGGCGGCCTCGGCGTGACGCTGCTGCCGCGCACCGCGGTCCGGGTGGAGACCTCCCGCTCCAGCCAGCTCCTCACCGGCTCCTTCGCCGATCCCGCCCCCACCCGCCGCATCGCCCTCGCCATGCGCACGGGCGCGGCACGCTCCGCGGAGTACGAGGAACTGGCGGCGGCCCTCAGAGAGGCGATGCGGGAACTGCCGGTGCGCACGGTCCAGGGCTGAGCGAGCGCCGTACGGGCACGCCGGCCCGCGTGCCGGGGCCCGGCCGGCGGGGAGGCCGGCCGGGCGGGTGAGGCGTGTGACGGGGCGTCACTCCGTGCGCAGGCCGTCCGGTCGCATCAGGCGCAGCAGGGGCGGCAGGCTCAGCAGCGTCACCACCAGGACGACCGCGGCACCGATGCCGGTCATCGACAGCACGCCGCTCCAGTCGACGCGCACGGTGGTGTCCGTCATCCTCAGCAGCACCGCGCCCAGCGTCACGCCCACGGCCGACGCCAGCAGCAGCCCCAGCCCGATCGGGATCGCCGTCTGCCACAGTACGGACAGGCCGAGGGTGCGGCGCCGGGTGCCGAAGGCGACCAGGGACGACAGCAGCTTCCTGCGCTCGCGCAGCTGCTCCAGCTGCGAGACCAGCAGGCTCGCCCCGATCAGCGCCAGCACACAGGCGGCGCCGGCGAACAGGGCGGTGCGGATCGCGGTGAACCGCTCGTTGCGTTCGACGGCCGACCAGGTCATCGGCGAGGCGAGCGGGTCGACGGCCGCCGCGGTGTTGCGCACCAGGTCCTGCACGTCGGGCACCGACTCGTCGAGCCGGAGGTAGATCTGCCCGGTCAGGGCGGGTCCGGCGGTGGCCGCGAGCGCCTTGGGGGTGACGAGGAAGCCCATCTGCTCGGTGCCGGTCGGACCGATCCGCGGCCGGGCCTCCTTCACCCCCTCCGGCACCGTCCAGGGGATCTCCTTGCTCTTCGGCCCGCCCTCGTACGACGGGTCGAGGTACAGCGTCCGCCCCGGCGCCGCCAGCTTCTCGGTGTCGGTGTCGTACTCGGCCCCGATCACGGCGAACGCGTCCCCGTCCCGGCAGGAGGGCAGCGTGGCGATCTCACGCAGCGCCGCGCAGTCGCCGACGGTCAGCATGGTGCTCCGCTCCGGATCCTCGCGGCGGTCGCCCAGGTAGCCCTCGGAGTACGCGTCCACGCCCCGGACGCCCTTCGTGCGCCCGAACTTCGCGGCGGCCGAGGTGACCGGCACGTCCTCCGGCAGACTCACCTGCATCTGCGCGCGCGTGACGTCGTACGCGGTGTCCTTCGTGTAGTCGCCGTCGACGCCCGCGAGCAGCATCTGCAGCGCGATCGCGCCGGCGACGGCGACCGCGATGCCGTTGACCGTGCGGGCCGAGGTGCCGCTGCTCACCTGGAGGCGGCGCACCGCCAGTTGCCAGGACACCCCGCCCGTGCCGAGTCGCGTGACGACCCGTTCCACCAGCCACGGCAGCAGCGCGGTCACGCCGACCAGCAGCAGGACGACGCCGCCCACCACCAGGTACTGGTTGAACTCCCCGTCGTCGTTGCCCTGGCCGAACATCGGGTAGAGCATCGCGAGGCCGCCCAGCGGCAGCAGCAGCCGCCACCACAGCCGGCGCCGTGCGGGCCTGGCCGTGCGCACCACGCCGAGCGGTTCGATGACCACCCCGCGCAGCGCGAACAGCGTCACCAGCACCGCCGCCGCCGGCACCGTCACCGCCACCAGCAGGGCCAGTGCGGGCGAGGGGTCGAGGTAGCTCGGGAACACGCTGACGTGCCACACCTCGGCGTGTCCCGCGAGCTGCCGCCCGATCAGGAAGAACCCGGCACCGAAGAGCAGCCCGAGGACCGCCCCGGCCATCGCCTCGCCGGCGGCGATCCGCCGGGTCATCCGGCTGTCCGAGCCGACGAGCCGCAGCGCCGCCAGCCGCCGGTCGCGCCGTTCGCCGCCGAACCGCACGGCCGTGGCGATGAACACGGCCACCGGCATCAGCAGGACGACGAGCATGACGACGACGAGCAGCAGCAGCACCGGGTCCAGCGGCTCACGCTCGTCGGCCTCGCCGAAATGGTCGATCCGCGTGACCCTCCCGCTGCCGAGATGCGCGGCGAGCCCGTCGGCGCCCCGGTAGAAGGCGAGTTCGGAGGAGCCGATCAGCCCTTCCTCGGCGATGGTGCCGGCGATCCGGTCCGGCAGCCGCTCGCGGAGCAGCTTCCCGGAGTCCGATTCCAGGAGCTCCTTCAGCGCCGGGGAGACGACCATCTCGCCCTTCGCCGGGAACTCCGCCACACCGGGCGGGAGCGGCGCCCGCGGTCCCTCCGGCTCCAGCTCGCGGCCCCGGACGGACTCGTCACGGAAGTCCGTGCCGACATTGGCGACCAGGAGCGTGTCGTCCGCCCGGGACAGGGGCGCGGAGTCGACGAAGGTGATGTCCGTGCGGGCGGCCTCCCTCTCGTGCCGGACGGCGAGCGCGTTCGGTATCGCCGTCGTCAGCAGCAGCAGCGCCACCCCGAGCCCGACGCCGACGGCCGTCAGCAGGGCCCGGGTCCAGCCCTCGCGCCCGCCGGTGAGCGCGAACCGCACGCCCATGGCCAGGTCGCGGGTCCACTGCAGCGCGTTCACAGGGCGCGCTCCATGTCCCGGGACTTCCCGTCCCGTACGACGATCTCGCGGTCGGAGTAGGCGGCCACCCGCGCCTCGTGGGTGACGAGCACGACGGCGGCGTTGGTGGACCGGGCGGCCTCCGTCAGCAGCTCCATCACGCGTTCGCCGTTGAGCGAGTCGAGCGCGCCGGTGGGCTCGTCGGCGAAGACCACGCGCGGGCCCGTGACCAGGGCACGGGCCACGGCGACGCGCTGCCCCTGGCCGCCGGAGACCTCGCCCGGCCGCTGTTTCGCCAGGTCGTCGACCTCCAGCCGCTCCATCCAGCCGAGCGCGGCCCGCTCGGCCTCCTTGCGGGGCGTGCCGTTCAGCCGCAGCGGCAGGGCGACGTTCTCCACGCAGGTCAGCTCCGGCACGAGCTGCCCGAACTGGAACACGAACCCGAACTCGCTGCGGCGCAGCGCGCTGCGCCGGGCGTCGCCCATGGCGGACAGCTCCCGCCCGTCGTACGTGATCGTCCCGGAGTCGGGCGTCACGATCCCGGCGAGGCAGTGCAGCAGCGTCGACTTGCCGGACCCGGACGGGCCCATGACGGCGACGACCTCGCCGGGGTGGATGGAGAACTCGGCGCCGTCGAGGGCGAGGGTCGGGCCGTAGGCCTTGCGCAGCCGCTCGGCGGCGAGCAGCGATCCGGCGGGGGCGGTCACTGGGCGGCCACCGCCTCACGGAGCTTGTCCAGGCGCGCCGCGGTCAGCTCCAGCCAGCGCAGGTCCGCCTCCAGGTGGAACAGGGCGTGGTCGCAGATGAGCTGGTCGGCGAGGTCGCCCTTGCGCTTGCGGTCGGTGAGGATCCGCATGGAGCGCAGGTGCTCCGAACGCTGGGTGTCGAGGATGTCGGCCGCGTCGCGGTGGGTGAGCAGGGCGAGGACGACCTTGGTGTACAGGGTCGACTGCAGGTACGGCTCCGGCTTCTCCGGCGTGGCGAGCCACTGCGCCACGTCGGTGATGCCGGCGTCGGTGATGGCGTACCGCTTGCGCTCGGGACCGCCGCCCGCCTCGATGCCGTCGACGACGACGAGGCCGTTCTTCAGGAGGCGGGACATGGTCGAGTAGACCTGGCCGTAGTGCAGCGGCCGGTCGTGACCGAACTTCTCGTCGAACGCGCGCTTCAGGTCGTAACCGTGACGCGGCCCGGACTCAAGGAGCCCCAGGAGGGTGTGACCGATGGACATGCCAGCACTCTACACACGGTGTATACGTGGGGTGTATACGCCGAGTGCAGAGGTCGTGGCGGGGGGTACCGGGCTCCAGGTCAAGGCCGTTTGTCACGGTTCCGCTACGACGGCGGCCCGGGGGTCGTGCCCCCGGGCGGCCGGCCGCGGCGCGGCATCGGGCCCGCCTCGCCGGGCAGGCGCCCGGCCTCCGCGAGCGCCCTGCGGAGCAGGAACTCGATCTGCGCGTTGGCCGAGCGCAGCTCGTCGCCGGCCCAGCGGGCCAGCGCCTCGTACACCAGCGGGTCCAGCCGCAGCAGCACCTGCTTGCGCTGCTGCGGCCGGCGCTTGGGGGCCGGGCCCTCGGAGGGATCGGTCACTGGTAGAGCGTCCCCGTGTTCAGGACCGGCTGCGCGGAGCGGTCCCCGCACAGCACGACCATCAGGTTGGACACCATCGCCGCCTTGCGCTCGCCGTCCAGCTCCACGATGTCCTGCTCGGTGATCCGGGCGAGCGCCGCCTCGACCATCCCGACCGCCCCGTCCACGATCTGCCGCCGCGCCGCGACCACCGCGCCGGCCTGCTGCCGCTGGAGCATCGCGGAGGCGATCTCCGGGGCGTAGGCGAGGTGCGTGAAGCGGGACTCGATGATCTGCACACCGGCCGCCTCCACGCGCGCGTGGAGCTCGACGGCGAGCTTCTCGGTGATCTCCTCGGCGTTGCCGCGCAGCGACAGGCCGTCCTCGTCATGGGCGTCGTAGGGGTACTCGATGGCGATGTGCCGCACGGCCGCCTCGGTCTGGGTGGAGACGAACTCGACGTAGTCGTCCACCTCGAAGGTCGCCTGGGCGGTGTCCTCGACCCGCCACACCACCACGGCGGCCAGCTCGATCGGGTTGCCGTAGGCGTCGTTCACCTTCAGGACGGCCGTCTCGTGGTTGCGCACCCGCGTCGAGATCTTCCTGCGGGAGGTCAGGGGGTTCACCCAGCGCAGCCCGTCCTGCCGGATGGTGCCCCGGTACCGCCCGAAGAGCTGCACGACCCGTGCCTCGCCCGGCGCCACCATGTTCAGGCCGCACATCGCGAGGAACGCGGCCAGCGCGACCAGGATGCCCGCGATGATCAGCGCCGCCTTGGCGCCGGTCGCCGACACCGCGGTCGCGGCGACGATCAGGCCGGCGCCGGCCAGCAGCCCGACCAGGCCCAGCAGCAGCGCCAGCCCGCCGCCGATGCTGTGCGCCGTGAACTCCCGGACCCGTGGGGCCGGCATCTCGGGCACATCCGCGGTGACCTGCGACGTGTCGTGTGTGGACATGAGGGATCCCCCGTTCTCGCCGGTTGTCTCCGGCGCTCTCGCCATCTATCTCTGGTCTAGCTAAGTGATATCACTTTACCCGTACACGGCAACCCTGAACCCCTCTCGTACGTCGGTTCCCATGGAGCGGGTGCTGATTCTCACGTCCGTACAAGGCCGGATCCGCAGCCGTTTGTCATATCTCCCGGTGTTAGTTTTCTGAGCTGACCCGAGTGGCGAACCTGTGTGACGGGTGAGCACACACGACCGAATCGGAGCGGATCGGACTCATGGGACGAGCGGAAGAGAGAAGAGCGCGACAGCGCGGTGGCCGCCGCGCGGCGCCGAAACGCCGCCGCTCGTCGCGCGCGGACGGGAAGACCGGCATACGCCGGCTGTTCACCTGGAAGAAGATCCTCGGCACGTTCTTCGGCCTGTGCCTGCTCGCCATGGGCGGCTTCATCGTGCTGTACCTGATGATCGACATCCCCGCAGCGGGCAACGAGGACGCCGACTCCCAGGGCAACGTCTACAAGTACAGCGACGGCTCGATCATGGCCCGCAAGGGCTACAACCGCGAGATCGTCGACCTGGCCAAGGTCCCCAAGGACGTCCAGCACACCTTCGTCGCCGCCGAGAACAAGACCTTCTACAAGGACGCCGGCGTCGACCTCAAGGGCACCGCGCGCGGCATCCTGAACACGCTCTCCGGCAAGGGCGCGCAGGGCGGCTCGACGATCACCCAGCAGTACGTCAAGAACTACTACCTGACGCAGGACCAGACCGTCTCCCGCAAGCTGAAGGAGCTGGTCATCTCCCTGAAGCTGGACCGGGAGAAGTCCAAGGACTACATCCTCGCCGGATACATCAACACCAGCTTCTACGGCCGCAGCTCCTACGGCATCCAGGCCGCCGCCCAGGCCTACTACCGCGTCGACGCCGAGGACCTGACGGTCGAGCAGGGCGCCTACCTGGCCGCGCTGCTCCAGGCGCCGAACCAGTACGACTGGGCGATCGCCAGCGACACCGGCAAGAAGCTCGTCCAGCAGCGCTGGAACTACGTCCTCGACAACATGGTCGAGATGAAGTGGCTGGACGCGGCCGAGCGCCGGAACATGAAGTTCCCGGTGCCCGAGGAACCCAAGCCCGTCCCCGGGATGGAGGGCCAGACCGGCTACCTGGTCGAGGCGGCCGACACCGCGCTCAAGGAGCGGCTCGTCGCCCAGGGCACCGCCGAGGACGCCGAGCAGGCCGACGCCATGGTGGACGCCGGCGGCTGGACCGTCACGCTCAACATCGACAAGAAGAAGCAGGCGGCGCTGGAGAAGGCCGTCCAGACCCAGCTGACCAGCAAGCTCGACCCCGGCAAACGCGACGTCGACGCCGACGTCCAGGCGGGCGCCGTGTCCGTCGACCCGAAGACGGGTGGCGTCGTGGCGATGTACGGCGGTGTCGACTACGTCAAGCACTACACGAACAACGCCACCCGCGACGACTACCAGCCGGCCTCCACCTTCAAGCCCGTGATCCTGGCCGCGGCCGTCGACCAGGACGCCGAGACCCAGGACGGCGTGCCGATCACGGCCAACACGATCTACGACGGTACGAGCAGGCGCCCGGCGATGGACGGCGACCGCGAGGTCGGCTTCGCGCCGCCCAACGAGGACGACGTGGACTACGGCCCCATCACCGTCCAGAAGGCGATGAACGAGTCCGTCAACTCCGTCTTCGCGCAGATGGGCATCGACGTCGGCATGTCCGAGGTCGTGAAGGTCGCGGGCGAACTCGGCATGGAGACCGAGGGCATGGAGGCCGTGCCCGCGCAGACCCTGGGCAGTATGGGCGCGAGCCCGCTGGAGATGGCCGGCGTCTACGCCACCTTCGACAACCACGGCAAGAAGGTCACCCCGGCCGTCGTCAAGTCGGTCGAGCACAACTCCCGCAAGGTCGACTTCCCCGACCCGATCGGCGAGCAGGTCATCAGCCGGGAGGCCGCCGACACGGTGACGTCCGTGCTGACCGGCGTGGTCGACGACGGTACGGCCAAGAAGTCCGTGCGGGACAACCCGCTGCGCCGCGGCCAGCAGGTCGCCGGCAAGACGGGTACGTCCGACAACAACAAGTCCGCCTGGTTCAGCGGATTCACACCCGGTCTCGTCACCACGGTCGGCCTGTTCGGCGAGGACGACAAGGAACCGCACCCGCAGGTCCCGATGTACAAGGCGGGCGGCGTCGACCACCGCGTCAACGGCGGTGGTTTCCCGGCGGAGATCTGGGCGGCGTACACCTTCGGCGTCATGGACGAGGTCACCGAGTTCGACCTGGACACCAAGCAGGGCGCCGCGGTCAAGCCCAGCACCTCGCCGACGGTCACGCAGTCGCCGTCCCAGTCGCCGTCGGACGAGACCACGGCCGAGGAGTCGCCGTCCGACGAGGCCACGGTCGACGAGTCCCCGTCCGACGAGGCGACGACCGAGGAACCGCCCGAGTCGCCGACGATGTCCCCGTCCAACAGCCCGTCGACCGCACCGCCGACGGGAGGGGCGTCGACGGAGCCGGAGGACCCGCTCTTCCCGGGCGGCGATGACGACGACCGGCAGCGGCAGTAGCCGACAGGAACGCCGGAGGGGGCGCCCGGTGAGCACCGGGCGCCCCCTCCGGCGTACGCGGCTCAGCCCCGGTTCAGCTCGAACCAGACCACCTTGCCCGTGCTCAGCCGCGTCGCACCCCAGCGCCGGGCCAGCCGGTTCACCAGGTACAGCCCGCGCCCGCCCTCGTCCGTCGCGCGTGCCTGCCGCAGCCGCGGCAGCTGCGGCACGTCGTCGCCGACCTCGCAGCGCAGTACGTCGGTGCGCAGCAGCCGCAGGGTGACCGGCCGGGAGGCGTACCGCACCGCGTTGGTCACGACCTCGCTGACCAGCAGCTCCACCGAGTCGGTCAGCTCCTCCAGGCCCCAGCGGGCCAGCGCGCGCCGGGCCAGCCGCCGGGCCCGGCCGGGAGCGGCGTCCTCCGGCTCCAGGAACCAGTACGCCACGTCACTCGGCGCGATCCCGTCGAAGCGGGCCGCGAGCAGCGCGATGTCGTCGTCCCGGTCGCCCGGCCCGAGCATGTCCAGCACCTCGTCGCACAGGGCCTCCAGCGGCGGCGGATGATCCGGCCCGGTCAGCTGCGCGGTCGCGGCCAGCTTCTCGCGCAGCTGCTCTATGCCGGTCCACACGTCCCGCAGCCGGGACTCCACCAGCCCGTCGGTGTAGAGCAGCAGCGTCCCGCCGGCCGGCGCGTCCAGCTCCACGGCCTCGAAGTCCACCCCGCCGACGCCGATCGGGGCGCCCGCCGGCACCCGCAGCACCTCCGCCCGGCCGCCCAGGTGCAGCAGGACCGGCGGCGGATGGCCCGCGTTGGCGATGGTGATGCGGTGCGAGACCGGGTCGTACACGGCGTACAGACAGGTCGCCATGCGGTCGGTGCCGAGGCGCTGGGCCTGTTCGTCGAGGTGGTGCAGCACCTCCTGCGGGGGCAGGTCCAGCCCGGCGAGGGTCTGCGCGGTGGTGCGCAACTGACCCATGATCGCCGCGGAGGTCATGGAGTGGCCCATGACGTCCCCGACGACCAGCGCGACGCGGCTGCCGGGCAGCGGGATCGCGTCGTACCAGTCGCCGCCGACCCGCGCGGTCTCCGCGGCGGGCAGGTAGCGGGACGCCAGCCGCACGCCGGTGCAGCGCGGCAGGTTCTCCGGCAGCATGGTGCGCTGCAACTCGTCGGCGATGTACGCCTCACGCCCGTACAGCACCGCCTTGTCGATGCCGAGCGCGCTGTGCGTGGCGAGCTGGGCGGCCACGAGCAGGTCGTCGGCCTCGAAGGCGATGCGCTCGGGACCGCGCAGGAACAGGGCGGCCCCGATCACCCGGCGCCGGCCGCGCAGCGGCGCGAGGATCGCCCGCTGACCGCCGGGAACGGCGAACTCGCCGCCCTCGCCGATCAGCTCGGGCAGCGCGGCCCGGGCGGCGGGCGCGTCGGTGAACACCGGGCGCACTCCGCGCAGCACCTCGGCGAGCGCGCTGCCGGGCCGCACCTCGCACAGTTCCGAGCCGACCGTCTCCAGCTCGGAGGGCTCCGGCTGGACCGCGGGCATGAACCCGCCCTCCGTGTCGCGCTCGGCCGGTATCCGGTCGGTGCGGCGCAGCCGCAGCACCAGGGGACCGGTGGGCCGCTCGTCGCCGACCGGCAGCGGCTCGCGCAGATAGACGAGGATGGCGTCCGCGAAGGTCGGCACCGTGGCCCGGCACAGCCCCATCACGATCTCGTCGAGGTCCATGCCGCGGGCGATCCGCCGGGTCGCGGCACCCACGAACCGCAGCCGGTCCCCGTCCCGCCGCATGGGCGTGGGCCGCCCCGGCGCCGGGTTCTGCCCGGTACGGCGGTCCTGGCCCGTCCGGCGGTCCTGCCCCGCGGCTCCCCCGCCGGCCGCGGCGGGCTCCCCGCCCGGCTGCGCGGGGACGCCCTCGGGCGTGGGCCGCGGCCGGTGCGTGTCGGGCTCGGCGGCCTGCTCGGCGCCCGGCTGGGAGTGTTCGAAGACGCCCACGGGATTCGTGCCCGGCGGCTCCGCGGCCCGCCCCTGTGCCGGTAACGCGGCTCCGGGGGTACGACGCAGCGCCCCGGGGGGTTCCACGGGGTCGGCGCCCGCCTGGGGGCGTTCGAAGGAGGTCGGGTGCTCCGTCACGCGTGTCGAATCCATCCGTCCGCGACTGCGCGCAGCGCGTGCAGTTCGTCCCGCAGAAGTCCCGATACCCGGAACACGTGCCCGAGGAACGGAATTTCCACGTGGTCAGAGGCTGTTCCTGTGCGACCGGCAGACCGGCCGCGGCCCGTACCGGTGTTGCCCTCGTACCCCTCGCTCACGTCCTGCCGCCCCTCGGTGACGATCGGTCAAGCTCAGCGCGTGCCCCGGCAATTGCCACCGCGCGTCCTTGCGGAGGACGATCCTACGTTTCTTGCCGGGGGTCGTATCAAGGGTCTCACGAGGACACACGCGCGGACGTACGATCCCAGTCACCGGGCAGTGCGGGTACCGGCCAGGACGGATCCGGGCGCCAGTCCTCCCAGCCGTCCGAGAAGGGCGGCCCCCAGGCGCGGATCACCTCCACCGCGGCCTGCCCGGCCTCGCGCACCCGCCCGGCGAGCCGGGCGCCCATCAGCCCGTCCCGCTGCGCCTGGGCGAACTCGTCCTCGTCCCGCCAGTGCCAACTGCGGTCCGGGTGGACGGAGAGGTCCAGGAAGTGGTCCTCGGAGTCGACCCCGCCCTCCCAGCGGGCGAGCGGCTCCTCCAGGTTCACGTACCAGTTCTTGAACCGCCAGCCCGGCTCCCAGAACAGCCACACCGACCAGGGGTCGCCGGGCCGCGCGAGCTTCAGCACGCCCGTGCCGAACCACCGGTCGCGCTGCACGGTCCGCGGCCTGGTGTAGCGGGAGTCCAGCGGTTCCATGTGTACGGGCGTGCCGTCGGCGAGCACCGGCTTGACGCACTCGGTGCCGGGCGCCAGCCACACGGCGAGCAGGTCGGCGTCGTCCCGTACGACGGTGACGGGGCGTGCGATGTGGACGCGCCGGCCGCCGTTCTCCCGGTAGCGCCACAGGATGTGACTCCCCGGTGCCCAGAAGGCCGTCGTCCCGTCCGCTTCCGCCGCCGCGCTCACCGCTTCACCGTCTGTCATGCGGAGATATTAGGTGCCCCGCGCACACGGCACGGGGCGCCGGGGGAAGCACGGGCGGTCAGGGACGGGTCATCCGCAGCACGTCGAGGGCCTCGTCCAGCTGCTGGGTCGTCAGGTCGCCGCGCTCGACGTATCCGCCCTCCAGCACGACCTGACGGATCGTCTTCCGCTCCGCCAGCGCCTTCTTGGCGACCTTGGCGGCCTCCTCGTACCCGATGTACTTGTTGAGCGGGGTGACCACGGAGGGGGAGGACTCGGCGTACTCGCGGGCGCGCTCCCGGTGGGCGACGATGCCGTCGACGGTCCGGTCGGCGAGCAGCCGGGAGACGTTGGCGAGCAGCCGGATCGACTCCAGGACGTTCTTGGCGATGACCGGCAGCATGACGTTGAGCTCGAAGTTGCCGGCGGCGCCCGCGGCGGCGACGGTGGCGTCGTTGCCGGTGACCTGGGCGGCGACCATCAGCACGGCCTCCGGGATGACCGGGTTGACCTTGCCCGGCATGATGGACGACCCCGGCTGGAGGTCGGGCAGGGAGATCTCCGCGAGGCCCGTCCGCGGCCCGGACGACATCCACCGCAGATCGTTGGCGATCTTCGTCAGCCCCACGGCGATGGTCCGCAGCTGCCCGCTGGTCTCGACGATGCCGTCCCGGGCGCCCTGCGCCTCGAAGTGGTCGCGAGCCTCGGTGAGCGGCAGGCCGGTCGCGCGGGCGACCTCCTCGATGACGGCGGCGGAGAAGCCGGGCGGGGTGTTGATGCCGGTGCCGACGGCGGTGCCGCCGAGCGGCAGCTCGGCGAGCCGGGGGAGGGAGGCGTTCAGCCGCTCGATCCCGTACCGCACCTGGGCCGCGTACCCGCCGAACTCCTGCCCCAGGGTGACGGGCGTGGCGTCCATGAGGTGGGTCCGCCCGGACTTCACCACGTCGGCGAACTCCTCGGCCTTGCGCTCCAGGGCGGCGGCGAGGTGGTCGAGCGCGGGAACGAGATCCCGGCTGACGGCGGCGGTGGCCGCGATGTGGATCGACGACGGGAAGACGTCGTTGGACGACTGCGAGGCGTTGACGTGGTCGTTGGGGTGGACGTCCCGGCCGAGCCGCTCGGTGGCGAGGGTGGCGATGACCTCGTTGGTGTTCATGTTGGACGAGGTCCCCGACCCCGTCTGGAACACGTCCACGGGGAAGTGCTCGTCCCACTTCCCCTGGGCGACCTCCTGCGCCGCCTCCTGGATCGCCTCCGCGACGTCCTTGTCGAGCACCCCCAGCCGCGCGTTCACCTTCGCCGCCGCCCCCTTGATGCGGGCCAGCGCCTCGATGTGCGCCCGCTCGATCCGCTGCCCGGAGACGGGGAAGTTCTCGACGGCCCGCTGCGTCTGCGCCCGCCACTTGGCCTCGGCGGGCACCCGGACCTCGCCCATGGAGTCGTGCTCGATGCGGTATTCGCTCATACCGGGTACAGCGTGGGAGGAGTGGCGGTTGTTCCGCCCTTCAGCCGCCCGGCGTCTCGGACTCAGCCCCTCCGGCGTTTGAGGAGCGGGGGGCCCGGGGGCGGAGCCCCCGGGGACGGGACGGAAGGGGCGGCGGGGGCGAAACCCGAGGGCCGAACCACCCCCGCCCCACAGCTCAGGAAGACCGCACCGGAATCGACGTGAACGTCGGCTGCGGCGCCGGGTCCTGGAAGAAGTCGTTGCCCTTGTCGTCCACCACGATGAACGCCGGGAAGTCCTCCACCTCGATCTTCCAGACGGCCTCCATGCCGAGCTCCTCGTACTCGACGACCTCGACCTTCTTGATGCAGTCCTGCGCGAGCCGCGCGGCGGGCCCGCCGATGGAGCCGAGGTAGAAGCCGCCGTGGGTCCCGCACGCGTCCGTGACCTGCCTGCTCCGGTTGCCCTTGGCCAGCATCACCTTGGAGCCGCCCGCCGCCTGGAACTGCTCCACGTAGGAGTCCATGCGGCCGGCCGTCGTCGGCCCGAAGGAACCGGACGCGTAGCCCTCGGGCGTCTTCGCCGGGCCGGCGTAGTACACCGGGTGGTCCTTCAGGTACTGCGGCATCTCCTCGCCCGCGTCCAGCCGCTCCTTGATCTTGGCGTGCGCGATGTCGCGGGCCACGACCAGCGGACCGGTCAGCGACAGCCGGGTCTTGACCGGGTACTTCGTCAGCTCGGCCAGGATGTCGTCCATCGGCTGGTTCAGATCGATCTTGACGACGTCCCCGTCCTGCTCCAGCTGCTCGTCCGTGGTCTCCGGCAGGAACCGCGCCGGGTCGGTCTCCAGCTGCTCCAGGAAGACGCCCTCGGCGGTGATCTTGGCGACCGCCTGCCGGTCCGCCGAGCAGGACACGGCGATGGCGACCGGGCAGGACGCGCCGTGCCGCGGCAGCCGCACCACGCGCACGTCGTGGCAGAAGTACTTGCCGCCGAACTGCGCGCCGATGCCGATCTTCTGCGTCAGCTCAAAGACCTTCTCCTCCAGCTCCTTGTCCCGGAAGCCGTGGCCGAGCGGCGAGCCCTCGTCCGGCAGGTTGTCCAGGTAGTGCGCGGAGGCGTACTTCGCGGTCTTCAGGGCGTACTCGGCGGACGTGCCGCCGACGACGATCGCCAGGTGGTACGGCGGGCAGGCGGCCGTGCCCAGCGAACGGATCTTCTCCTCCAGGAACTTCATCATGGAGGCCTCGTTCAGGACGGCCTTCGTCTCCTGGTACAGGAAGGACTTGTTGGCCGAGCCGCCGCCCTTCGCCATGAACAGGAACTTGTAGGCGCCGCCGTCGGTCGCATACAGCTCGATCTGCGCCGGGAGGTTGGAGCCGGTGTTCTTCTCCTCCCACATCGTGAGCGGGGCCATCTGCGAGTAGCGCAGGTTGAGCTTGGTGTAGGCGTCGTAGATGCCCCGGCTGAGCGCCTCCTCGTCGCCGCCCGCCGTCAGGACGTTCTGGCCGCGCTTGCCCATCACGATCGCCGTGCCCGTGTCCTGGCACATCGGCAGCACGCCCGCCGCCGCGATGTTCGCGTTCTTCAGCAGGTCCAGCGCCACGAACTTGTCGTTGGCCGACGCCTCGGGGTCGTCGATGATGCGGCGCAGCTGCGCCAGGTGGGCGGGGCGCAGGTAGTGCTGGATGTCGTGGATGGCCTCCTCGGCCAGCTTGCGCAGCGCCTCCGGCTCCACCTTGAGGAACGTCCGACCGTCGGCCTCGAAGGTGGAGACACCCTCGGAGGTCACCAGCCGGTACGGAGTGGTGTCCTCTCCCTGGGGGAGCAGATCGGTGTACGCGAACTCAGGCATCTCGCCCATTCCTCACTCGGCATCACGCGCGGCTGGATTCCTCAGCAACGACGGCTGGCCTCCATTGGCAGCGTCCACCAGCGTAAAACCTGACACTCACGGCGAGCTTGTGAGGTAAGGCTCAGTTGGGGGCCACGAGGTTGTCCACAGCCCTGGTCGCGATCTATCGCGTTTCGGTACGCTGCTGTCGTGGACCTTCAGAAGCACGCCGAACGGCAGGGCACGGCACCGGCGGTGTCCGAGCTGCGCGCCTCGGACGCCGACCGTGACCGCATCGCCGACATGCTGCGCGAAGCCCTCGCCGAGGGGCGCCTGACCGCCGAGGAGCACGCCGAGCGCGTCGAGGGCGTGCTGGCCGCCAAGACGGTCGGCGAGCTCGACGTGTTCGTGCGGGACCTGCCCGCCGCGCACGCCGGGCACACCGCCCCGGCCTCCGCTCCCGCGCCCAACCGTCCGGCCGCCGGCCTGATCCCCACGGACCCCGACGACAGCGTGGTGGCGGTCTTCAGCAGCGCCGTCCGCAAGGGCCGCTGGCGCGCGGGCCGCCGTATCCACGCGTACGCGGTCTTCGGCAGCGTCGAGATAGACCTCAGCGAGGCGATCTTCGAGTACCGGCAGGTCGTGATCAAGGCGGTCTCGGTCTTCGGCAACGTCGAGGTCCGCGTCCCGGAGAACGTCTCGATGCGCGGCACGGGCGGCGGCGTGCTCGGCAACTTCGAGGTGCGCACGCTCGATTCGGGCGAGGCCGACGCCCCCGTGGTCTACGTCGACGGCTGGGCCGTCCTGGGCAACGTCGAGGCGCGGCCCAAGCGCGGCAAGCTCGTCGCGGACATCCTCGACCGGGTGCAGCGCAAGGTCGACCGGAGTGTGCGCAGGCACCTGGAGCGCTGACCGATGTGAAATCCGCGTGGATCCTGCGGTGAAAGCGGCGGTTCGGAACTCAGTGCATAGGCGCGCGTACAGCGGGTAGGCCTTGACGCATCGTCTCTCGCTCGCGAAGCCGTCGTCAGGAGTAGACCGTGCTGCAACCGCCGCATTCGTCCCTGCAGGTAGCTGTCGTTCCGGCCCAGCGGGTGTCCTCGCGTGACAGGGACCAGGACGCTCCCTGGCACACCGAGGCGGTGTGCCGGCGCGACGAGGCCGGTCTGTTCTTCGCTCCCTCCAAGGAGCCCACCGCCGCCCGGCTCTCCCGTGAGGAGGCGGCCAAGCGGGTCTGCGCCCGCTGCCCGGTCATGGTCGAGTGTCGCGAGCACGCGCTCCTGCAGCCCGAGCCCTACGGCGTCTGGGGCGGCCTCACCGCCGCCGAGCGCCGCGTGGTCCTGGCCCGTCGCCGCCGCCGCGAGCTGGAACTGAAGAAGACGGCCCGCGCGGCGGCAGGACGCATAGCGGCGGCCGGCTGACCGGTCACCTGCGTGAAAAGGGCACCCTCCCGCACAGAGGGTGCCCTTTCCACTGCCGTAGGGGCACTCAGGGGCGCGGGGCTGTCATGACATGCGGCTCCGCCGCGTGGGCGCGATCAACCACATCGGACCCGCACCCGCCGTGCGACAGCAGCCACGAGCTGGAAGGCGCCCGGCACCACCGACGGAGTCACTTCGCTCGGTCGAAGTCGATCGCGCTGTACGCCCGCAGCTTGCTCAGCCGGTGCTCGGAGTCGATCCGGCGCACCGTCCCGGACTTGGAGCGCATCACGATCGAGTCGGTCGTGGCGGTCTCGGAGCGGTAGCGCACGCCGCGCAGCAGCTCGCCGTCGGTGATACCGGTCGCGACGAAGAAGACGTTGTCCCCGGAGACCAGGTCGTCGGTGGTCAGCACGCGGTCCAGGTCGTGCCCGGCGTCGATCGCGCGCTGCCGCTCCTCGTCGTCCTTGGGCCACAGCTTGCCCTGGATGGTGCCGCCCAGGCACTTCACGGCGCAGGCCGAGATGATGCCCTCGGGGGTGCCGCCGATGCCGAGCAGCAGGTCGATGCCGGTGCCCTCGCGCAGCGCCAGGATGGAGCCGGCCACGTCGCCGTCGGAGATCAGCTTGATGCGGGCGCCGGTCTCCCGCACCTCCTTGATGATGCCCTCGTGCCGGGGCCGGTCGAGGATGACGACCGTGACGTCCTCGGGCGTGACCCGCTTGGCCTTGGCGACCCGGCGGATGTTCACGGACACGGGCGCGTTGATGTCGACGAAGTCGGCGGCCTCGGGCCCGGTGACCAGCTTGTCCATGTAGAAGACGGCCGACGGGTCGAACATGGAGCCGCGCTCGGCGGCGGCCAGCACCGCGATCGCGTTGGTCATGCCCTTGGCGGTCAGCGTGGTGCCGTCGATGGGGTCGACCGCGATGTCGCACTCGGGGCCGGTTCCGTCACCCACCCGCTCTCCGTTGAAGAGCATCGGGGCCTCGTCCTTCTCGCCCTCGCCGATGACGACGACGCCGTTCATCGAGACGGTCTGGACGAGGGTCCGCATGGCGCGCACCGCGGCACCGTCGGCGCCGTTCTTGTCGCCGCGGCCGACCCAGCGGCCGGCGGCCATCGCCGCGGCCTCGGTCACCCGGACGAGCTCCATGGCGAGGTTGCGGTCGGGGGCCTCTGAGGGAACGTCCAGCTCGGACGGCAGATGATGATGCTCGGTCATCGGAGCGCACCTTTCTGATACGACGACGGCCGGATGAGGGTGTTGGCCACGACTCTATCGTCAGTCCGACAAAATGAGCAGGGGACCCCACGGATGAGCGGATCAGGCACCTGCGACGATAGGGGGCGTGGCAGGTACGAACGGCAAGCAGAAGACGGCCCGGGACATGGTCCTCTCCCTGGGGGTCATCGTGCTGGCGGGGCTCGTCATGTGGGTCTTCATCCCGCATGACGACAAGGAGCCCGACATCAAGCGTGTGGACTACCGGGTGGAGCTGCTGACCGCGCGCCGTGCGGCGCCGTATCCGGTGGCGGCGCCCGAGGGGCTGGCCAAGGAGTGGAAGCCCACCTCGGTCCGCTACCGGGGCGACGACTTCGACACCTGGCACCTGGGCTTCCACACCCCGGACGGCGAGTACGTGCAGGTCCAGCAGTCGACGCAGAAGCCGGCCAGGTTCATAGAGGACGCGACCCAGGGTGCCGCGAAGACCGAGCGGGCCGAGGAGATCGGCGGCCGGACGTGGACGCGCTACACGGGCGGGCGGTACGACGCGCTGGTGCTCCAGGACGTGGACGGCATGAAGGGCGCGACGACCGTGGTGGCGGGCACGGGCTCGTTCGAGCAGCTGGCCGACATGGCGGCGGCGCTGAAGATGGACTGAGTGCGACTGAGTGCGACTGAGTGCGGCTGAGCGCGACTGTGTGCGCGGGACGCGACGAGGAAGGGCCCCCGGCGGGATGCCGGGGGCCCTTCCGTATGCCGGGCTCGTGCGTGGGCCGGGTCCGATCGCTCAGACCGTGGTGACGACCTGGTGGTACTCGAGGCGCGGGGAGCGCGGGAACCAGGCGTCCGGGCCCGGCTTGCCGATGTTGACGACCATCAGCGGGGTGTGGTCGTCGTCCAGGAACTCCTTGCGGACACCCTCGAAGTCCAGGCCGGTCATCGGGCCGGCGGCCAGGCCCGCGGCGCGGACGCCGATGATGAAGTAGGCGGCCTGGAGGGAGGCGTTCAGCGCGGCGGCACCCTCGCGCACCGGGCGCTCGCTGAAGAAGGCGTCCTTGGCCTGCGGGAAGTGCGGGAAGAGCTGGGGCAGCTCCTCGTGGAACTCGTTGTCGGCCGACAGGATCGCGACCAGCGGGGCGGCGGCCGTCTTGGGCTGGTTGCCCTCGGCCATGTGCTGGACCAGGCGCTCGCGGGCCTCGGCGGAGCGGACCAGGGTGATGCGCAGCGGCGACTGGTTGAAGGCGGTCGGGCCGTACTTGACCAGGTCGTAGATCGCCTGCACCTGCTCGTCGGTCACCGGCTCGTCGGTGAAGGTGTTCGCGGTGCGGGCCTCGCGGAACAGCAGGTCCTGTGCGGCGGGGTCGAGAACGAGAGACATGCGTGATCTTTCTCGGGTGGTGCGTCGGGGCCGTGCGCGTCGGCACGGATCCGTTGACGGGCATCACGCTACGGCAGGGAAGTTCAAGCTTCAACCAAAGGGGGAGTGCGGTGATCCGCTTCACAGCTCCGGCTGATGGTGAATGTGACGTCGATCACGCTCTTCCGGCGATCATTTCGCGGGCTCCCCGCGGTCTTCCATGACGGACAAGCCGCCACTCGAACAGATGGGACCGCATCGCCATGACCGCCACCGTGAAGGGCCCGGCCAGCTACTTTCCGTCGATCGAGAAGAAGTACGGCCGCCCGGTCGCGGAATGGAAGGAGCTGATCCGCTCCTCGCCGCTCGCCAAGCACATGGAACTCGTCGCCTGGCTCAAGACCGAGCACGGACTCGGCCACGGGCACGCCAACGCGCTCGTCGCGCACACGCTCGCCGAGGACAGCGGGAAGTAGGCCCCGCCGCGGCCCCCCGGGGCCTGTCCGACAGGCCCTAGTCCTCGCTCTCCGCCTCGGCCTCCTCGGCCAGCGCCGCGTCCAGACGCGCCCGGGCACCCTCCAGCCAGCGCCGGCACACCTTCGCCAGTTCCTCGCCCCGCTCCCACAGGGCGAGGGATTCCTCCAGCGTCGTACCGCCGGCCTCCAGCCGTCGTACGACCTCGATCAGCTCGTCCCGGGCCTGCTCGTACCCGAGCGCCTCGGACACGGCCGCCGGCTTCTCAACCTCGCTGGTCATCCACCCACCTTATGCGTCGACTCGTACGGAGAACTCGCCCTCGGAGACCCGGGCGCGCAGCGTCTGTCCGGGCGTCACCTCGCCGGGGTCCCGCACGGCGTGGCCGTCGGCCCGCTGCAGGACGGCGTACCCGCGCTTCAGGGTCGCGGCGGGGGAGAGGGCCACCACGCGCGCGTGCGTGTGCGTCAGCTCGGAGTCGGCCCGGTCCAGGTGGTGCCGCAGGGAGCGGTGGCCGCGCTCCAGCAGGGCCGTCACCTGCTCGGCGCGCTCGTCGATCATGCGGTGCGGATCCTGTATCGCGGGCCGGGCCAGCGCGTGGGCCAGCCCTCGCTCCTCGCGGTCGACGAACGCCGCCATGCAGCGCCGGGCCCGGTCCCGCAGCAGCCGGACCCGCTCGTACTCCTCGCCGACGTCCGGCACCACCTTCTTGGCGGCGTCGGTCGGCGTGGAGGCGCGCAGGTCGGCGACGTGGTCCAGCAGCGGGTTGTCCGGCTCGTGGCCGATCGCCGAGACGACGGGCGTACGGCACTGGGCCACCGCCCGCACCAGCTGCTCGTCGGAGAACGGCAGCAGGTCCTCCACGCTGCCGCCGCCCCGCGCGACGACGATCACGTCCACGTCGTCCATCGCGTCCAGCTCCTTGACGGCCTGCACCACCTGCGGCACGGCGTGCACGCCCTGCACGGCGACGTTGCGCACCTCGAAGCGGACCGCCGGCCAGCGGTGCCGGGCGTTCTCCAGGACGTCCCGCTCGGCGGCCGAGGCACGCCCGCACACCAGGCCGACGAGCTGCGGCAGGAAGGGCAGCGGCTTCTTCCGCTCCGGCGCGAACAGTCCCTCGCGGGCGAGGCTCTTCTTCAGCTGCTCCAGGCGCGCGAGCAGCTCGCCGACCCCCACGGGCCTGATCTCGGCGGCACGCAGCGACAGCTGGCCGCGGGGGGCGTACCACTCCGGCTTGGCGTGGACGACGACACGGGCGCCCTCACCGATCACGTCGGCGACCGCGTCGAACACCTGCCGGTAGCAGGTGACGCCCACGGAGATGTCGTACGACGGGTCGCGCAGCGTCAGGAACACCACCCCGGCGCCGGGCCGCCGCGACAACTGCGTGATCTGCCCCTCGACCCACACCGCGCCGAGCCGGTCGATCCACCCCCCGATCAGCCGCGACACCTCACCGACGGGCAGGGGCGTTTCCGCAGACGTGTTCACAGCCATGCGCCCGAGCGTAACGGCCACCTACGACAACGCGTCCGCACCGGACCCGGCCACCTCCCACGGCACCCGCGCCCCCTGGCGGTAGGCCCCGGCTCGCCTGCGCCCCGCGGGACAGCCCCGCTCGCACCTGCCCCGCGGGACAGCCCCGCTCGCACCTGCCCCGCGGGACAGCCCCGCTCGCACCTGCCGGCGGTGCACCCCGCCCCTCACGTGCCTGGCGGGACGCCCCGGCTCGCCTGCCCCCGGCGGTGCACCCCGCCCTCACGTGCCCGGCGGGACGCCCCGGCGTGTCTGGATCGCCAGGACCGCCAGGCCGAGGGCCAGCCAGATCGCCCCCACCACCTGGGCCGTCCCCGAAGCCTCCACGATCACCGCGACCGTGATCGCCGCGCCGAGCACCGGCACCAGTACATGCCGCCACCAGCTCACCGGCCCTCCGGCGCGCCGGAGGGCGAACCACCCCACCACGCTCGCGTGCAGCAGCGTGAACGCGGTCAGCGCGCCGATGTCGACCACCGACACCAGATGGTCGAGGCCGTCGTCCCGCTGCGCCGCCCACACCGCCGCCACCAGCGTGATCACCGCCGCGACCAGCAGCGCCACCCGCGGCACCCCGGAATCCGTCCTGGACAGCGCCCGCGGCAGCCGCCGGTCGCGGCCCATCGCGAACAGCAGCCGCCCGGCCGCCGCCTGCCCGGCCAGCGCGGCGAACGCGGCACCGATCGCCTTGCTCACCGCCACCAGGTCGTGCAGCCAGGTCCCGACGGCGACGTCCACGGCGTCGTAGAACGCCGAACCCTGCCGCTCCGGCTCCGCCGCGAGCCGCGCCGACGACACCGGCTCCAGCAGCGCCACCAGATACGTCTGCGCCACGAACAGCACACCCGCCAGCGCCAGACAGAACAGCAGCGCCCGCGCCACCTGCGCCGACCCCCCGGTGACCTCCTCCGCGAAGGTCGCGATCGCGTCGAAGCCCAGATACGACAGCACCGCCACCGACACCGCGCCCACCACCGCCGACAGCGCGAACGCCCCCTGCGTACCGTCCCCGGACAGCGGCGACAGCCAGCCCCGCTCGGCGCCGTCGCGCGCGAGGACCACGACCGCCGCCACGACGAACACCAGCAGGACCACGATCTCCATGGCGAGGACCAGGAAGCCCACCCGCGCCGCCGCGCGCACGCCCCACAGGTTCAGCAGGGTCGTCACGACCACCGCCAGCGCCGTCCACACCCAGCGGGACACCGCCGGGACCAGCGCCTCCATCGCGATGCCGGAGAACAGGTACGCCACCGCCGGGATGAGGACGTAGTCCAGCATCGCCATCCAGCCGGCGACGAAACCGGCCCCTCTGCCGAGCCCCGCGCGCGCGTAGGCGAACACCGACCCCGCCTGCGGGACCACCCGCACCATCTGCGCGTAGCTGAAAGCGGTGAACGCCATCGCGACCGTGGCGACGACGTACACCAGCGCCACCGCGCCGTGCGACTTGGCGTCCAGCGTGCCGAACACCCCGACCGGCGCCATGGGCGCGATGAACAGCAGCCCGTAGACCACCAGGTCCCGGAAGCCCAGGCTGCGCCGCAGGCGGTGTTCCTCGCCGGCCCCGGGGGGCCTCGTGCCGCCGTCGGACATGGTGCCTCCGCGAGTGCCTCGGAACCTCCCCGTCAGTTTCCCGGCGACGCCGCGCCCACGCGATCTCCGACCCGCCGAACGCGGCCTTACGATGGTGCCCATGACTGCTTCGTCTGGCCGCCGTGTCCTGCTCGCCGCCCCCCGTGGCTACTGCGCGGGTGTGGACCGCGCCGTGATCGCCGTCGAAAAGGCCCTGGACCAGTACGGGGCCCCCGTCTACGTCCGGCACGAGATCGTCCACAACAAGTACGTCGTCCAGACCCTGGAGAAGAAGGGCGCCGTCTTCGTCGAGCGGACCGAGGAGGTCCCCCCGGGGAACATCGTCATGTTCTCCGCGCACGGCGTGGCCCCCGTCGTCCACGAGGAGGCCGAGCGCGGCCGCCTCGCCACCATCGACGCGACCTGCCCCCTGGTGACCAAGGTCCACAAGGAGGCCGTCCGCTTCGCCAAGGAGGACTACGACATCCTCCTGATCGGCCACGAGGGCCACGAGGAGGTCATCGGCACCTCCGGCGAGGCCCCCGACCACATCCAGCTCGTCGACGGCCCGGACGACGTCGCCAAGGTCGAGGTCCGCGACCCGTCCAAGGTCGTCTGGCTCTCCCAGACCACCCTGTCCGTCGACGAGACCATGGAGACCGTCGACGCGCTCAAGGACAAGTTCCCGCAGATGATCTCCCCGCCCAGCGACGACATCTGCTACGCCACGCAGAACCGCCAGCTCGCGGTCAAGCAGATGGGCGCCGAGGCCGACCTGGTGATCGTCGTCGGCTCCCGCAACTCCTCCAACTCCAAGCGGCTCGTCGAGGTCGCCAAGCAGGCGGGCGCGCGCGAGGCGTACCTGGTGGACTTCGCCCACGAGATCGACGAGTCCTGGCTGGAGGGCGTCTCCACCGTCGGCGTCACCTCCGGTGCCTCCGTGCCGGAGGTGCTGGTCGAGCAGGTCCTGGAGTGGCTGGCCGAGCGCGGTTACGCGGACGTGGAGATCGTCAAGGCCGCCGAGGAGTCCATCACCTTCTCGCTGCCCAAGGAGCTGCGCCGCGACCTGCGCGAGGAGGCGGCGGCCCTGGTGGCGGAGCGGGGCGGCTCGGGTACCGCCGGAGCGTGACCGTCAGTCGTCCGTCGTAACGTGGAGCCATGCAGATCTTCGGCGTGGACATCGGCGGATCCGGGATCAAGGGCGCCCCTGTGGACCTCGACAGGGGCGACCTGGCGGAGGAGCGCTGCAAGGTACTCACCCCGCACCCGGCGACCCCTGACGGCGTGGCCGACGGAGTGAAGCAGGTCGTCGACCACTTCGGCTGGACGGGTCCGGTGGGCCTGACCTTTCCCGGAGTGGTCACGGGCGGCGCCATGATCCGCACGGCGGCGAACGTCGACAAGAGCTGGATCGACACGGACGCCCGCGCCCTGTTCAGCGAGCGGCTGGGCGGCCTGGACGTGACCGTGGTCAACGACGCGGACGCGGCGGGCGTCGCCGAGATGCACTTCGGCGCCGGGCGCGGGCGGAAGGGCACGGTCATCGTGCTCACCTTCGGGACCGGCATCGGCAGTGCCGTCTTCACCGACGGCACCCTCGTCCCCAACACCGAGCTGGGCCACCTGGAGCTGGAGGGGCACGACGCGGAGAAGCGGGCCTCCAGCAAGGCCAAGGACGACCACGACCTGTCGTGGGAGCAGTGGGCCCGCCGGGTGCAGAAGTACCTCGCCCACGTCGAGATGCTCTTCTCGCCCGAGCTGTTCATCATCGGCGGCGGGGTCAGCCGCAAGGCCCACAAGTTCCTGCACCACATCCAGGGCGTCCAGGCGGAGATCGTCCCCGCGCAGCTGCAGAACAACGCCGGGATCGTGGGAGCGGCGATGCGCGCGGCCGGCTGAGCCGTCACCCGGCCGGACGCCTGCGGGCGGCGGCCCTGCGCCGCAGCAGCCGGATCCTCCGCGCCATCACGAGCGATCCCGCGAGCAGCGTCCCCCCGTACAGCCACCCGGCCTCGGTGGCCAGCGCCGTCACGAGGCCCATCAGCCGTCCGCCGGTGCCGTCGCCGCTGTCGGCGACGGGCAGCAGACCCACGGCGAACGCGATGGGCACGACCACCGGGGCGGTGAGCAGGTCCCCCCGGCGCACCCAGAGCGCCGTGAGCACGCACACCGGCAGGAAGAGCACGCCGTAGACCGCCGGCGAGCCGCCGAACAGCAGGTGGTCGAGGAACCCGAGCGCCGACATCGCCGCCGTGCAGAACAGGCCGCAGCCCAGCCCGGTCAGCCGCGGGTTCGGCATGCGGCGCGGCGCCCGCGCCGACGGGGGCCCGTACCGGGGCCGTACCGCCGCTGCCTCGGTACCCCTTCCCTGCGGGGGCAGCGGCACCCCGCCACGTCGCGGTCCGTACCGCGGGGATCGCGTCCTGTGTTGCTCCACTGGACCAACTTAGGTCGTTTTATGTGCTGAATCGGCTCTCGGACACGCCGTCGGACGGAGCTTGGCCAAGCGTTCGACACCGCGCCGGTACGGGGGAGCGCACCCCGTAGACTGGTGGATCGGCCCTGCCGGGCTCCTCTCCGCATCCTCACGTACGGGAAGTCGCAACGTGTCGCTCACGATCGGAATCGTCGGTCTGCCGAATGTCGGCAAGTCGACCCTGTTCAACGCCCTGACCAAGAACGACGTGCTCGCGGCCAACTACCCGTTCGCCACGATCGAGCCGAACGTGGGCGTGGTCGGCGTCCCCGACCCCCGCCTGACCAAGCTGGCCGAGATCTTCTCCTCGGAGCGGATCCTCCCGGCGACGGTCGACTTCGTCGACATCGCGGGCATCGTGCGCGGCGCGTCCGAGGGCGAGGGCCTGGGCAACAAGTTCCTCGCGAACATCCGCGAGTCCGACGCGATCTGCCAGGTCATCCGTGCCTTCAAGGACGAGAACGTCGTCCACGTCGACGGCAAGGTCTCGCCCAAGGACGACATCGAGACGATCAACACCGAGCTGATCCTCGCCGACCTCCAGACCATCGAGAAGGTCCTCCCGCGCCTCCAGAAGGAGTCCCGGATCAAGAAGGACGTCGCGCCGAAGGTGAAGGCGGTCGAGGAGGCGAAGGAGATCCTGGAGAAGGGCGACACCCTCTTCTCCCAGGGCATCGTCCAGGGCACCGAGCGCGCCGAGCTCCTCCACGACCTGCACCTCCTCACGACGAAGCCCTTCCTCTACGTCTTCAACGTCGACGAGGACGAGCTGACCGACGAGGACTTCAAGAACGAGCAGCGCGCCCTGGTCGCCCCCGCCGAGGCGATCTTCCTCAACGCCAAGCTCGAGGCGGACCTCGCCGAGCTGGAGGAGGACGAGGCGCTGGAACTCCTCCAGTCCGTCGGTCAGGACGAGCCCGGCCTCGCCACCCTCGCCCACGTCGGCTTCCGCACCCTCGGCCTGCAGACCTACCTGACGGCCGGCCCGAAGGAATCCCGCGCCTGGACCATCAAGAAGGGCGCCACCGCCCCCGAGGCCGCCGGCGTCATCCACACCGACTTCCAGAAGGGCTTCATCAAGGCCGAGGTCATCTCCTTCGAGGACCTGGTCGAGACGGGCTCGGTGGCAGAGGCCCGAGCCAAGGGCAAGGCCCGCATGGAGGGCAAGGACTACGTCATGCAGGACGGGGACGTGGTGGAGTTCCGCTTCAACGTTTAGGCGATGCGCACGCCAGAGGGGCCCGACTCGTCGAGTCGGGCCCTGGCCGTTTTGGCGGCACGTGCGGATCACGCGCAGCGGAGATGGCGGGCTGCCCCGGCCATGGCGGCGGGCGCTATCTGGTGGGGTAGGCGATGTTGACTATCTGTTCTGCTCGGAACTGTGTTCGGTGTGGGTCGGAGTCGGGTGGTGCCGGCATCAGCCGGGCGGACAGGGGTTTCCTCCAGCGGGCCGACAGGGCTGCCATGTCCGCGATCATGGCGGTGACCTCGTGCTCGGGGGTGGATGCGGGCAAGGGGATCGTGTCCATCCCGGCGCCGCAGACCGACGAGTACGCGAGCACCGAGTCGGTGTCGATGCGGCCCTCCTGCCAGGCCAGTGCGAGCACCCTGTCCTCAAGGACCGGGAGCATCAGTCCCGCGTATCCGACCGTGGGCCGGCCGACGGAGCGGATGCCCGCCGTGACCGCCGCGCAGGCCGCCATCGTCCCGGGAGTGCCGAACCGGATGCCGCCCACGGTCTCCAGGAACTCCCCGATGCCGGCGTCGGGGGCGCAGGCCGGGGACGGATCGAAGCCGTGGAACAGCAGGCCGTGGCGCTCGCATGCCGGTCGCAGGAGGTCGTCGAGGGGGTCCAACTGCTCGTGCAGGCAGGTCCTGGTCAGTTCCGTCGCCCCGGTGAGGCCGGCCGGCGCCGCCTCGCGGGCGCGGGCGAGCAGAGGGCCAGCCGACTGGAGGCCCACGCTCACCCCCGCGTCGCCTCCGTCGCTGTACGAGCCGGGGAACAGCGGCGCATTGGCGCCCAGGTGGGCGACCGCCGCGAACCGGAAGTTGGCCTCCGCGTCGCGGCTCGCCAGCTCGCGGACCACGGCCCCGCTGAAGGCGACGGCCGCGTGGTCCACCTCGGCGCCGTCGGCGACGACGACGGCGAGGAACAGGGACGGGTGAGCGACCAGCACGTCCGCGACGACCGAGGGCTCCAAGCCCGTGAGCGCGGAGGGCCGCAGCGCGCCCAGTGACGCGCTGCCCACGCCCGACCGCCGGCAGCCCTCGACGAGACCGGCGGCTCGCGCGCGGAGCCGGTCGTGGCCGATCGGCCGGTCGAGCGCCGGGCTGGAGAGGCGCACCGTCTGCACCTCGTACCCGGCACCGGCGATCTCGTCGCCGATCACCATCGCCTTTTCGCCGTACCGGCCGATGCCGGCGGTGTCGGCGGTGTCGGTCCGTTCACCATGGAACAGCTCGTCGGGGAGGCACAGGGTCACCGCCCGTACCGGGGAAGCGGATGTCGTCCCTGTCATGCGTGCAGCACCACCGGCAGTCTGTTCAGTCCCCAGGTGAAGTTCGACCCGTTGTAGCGCGGCTCGCCCTCCAGCGTCATCGATCGCACCCGGACCCGCAGCGTGCGGAGATACGCGGTGATCTCCAGCCGTGCGAGCCGGCTCCCCAGACACATGTGGCGGCCCGCGCCGAAGCTCAGATGCCGGTTGCCGCTCCGGCCGACGTCGAAGGTGTCCGGGTCGTCGAACACCTCCGGATCCCGGTTGGCCGAGCCGATCCAGGTCACGACGCGCTGTCCCGGCTCGACCTCGACGTCCCCGATGCGCAGCGCCTCCGTGGCGGTCCGCAGCACGTGCATGCCGGGCACCGACCAGCGCAGCGCCTCCTCGGTGGCGACGGCCGGCTCGACGTCCCCGCGGAGTACGCGGTCCCACTGGTCGGGGTGTTGCGCCAGCTGGAGCGTGAGCGCGGCCAGGGTGAACCGGGTCGTCTCGTTCCCGCCGGCCAGGATTCCGCTCAGGTTGAAGACCAGTTCCTCGTCCGTCACCCGGGTGCCGCCGGAGTTCCGCGCGGTGAGACCGCTGATGAACGCGTTCGTGCCGGTCCTGCGGTTCTCGCGCACCAGGTCGCTGAAGTACTTGAAGATCTCGCCGTTCGCCGTGATGCGCTGTACCTCGGACGGAGATTCGAACGCCTCGGTGGTCTTCCTGCCGATCCATTCCCAGTCCGCGCGGGGCAGGCCCATGATGGCGCAGATGACGTCGGTCGGGATCCGTTCCAGCTGCTCGATGAGGTCCGGGCCGGGGTGCCGTACGGCCGTCGCGACGACGCCGGCGACGACCTCCTCCACGTACTCCTCGGCCCTGGACAGCACCTCGTTCGAGAACGGCTGGATGAGCACGCGCTTCATCCGCGTGTGGTCGGGCGGGTCGGCGACGATCAGCATCTTGTTCGCCACGGCGCCGACCGCATGGTCCGCCGAGCCGAGCCGCATGCCCTTCGCCGAGCTCATCCGTGTGCTGTCGCGGTGCACGGAGACCACGTCGTGGTAGCGGGTGACGCTCCAGAACCCGTCCGGATCCCCGGCGGGGCGCTGCCAGGAGACGGGGTCGTTCGCCCGGTACCAGGCGAAGACGTCGTAGAAACCGGTGCCCTCGAAGAGACCCGGCTCGAACAGGTCCGGCGCTGTCAGCTGTGTCATCCGCTGCGTCATCCGCGCACCGCCTGGTGGAAAGCGGCGCCGGGCACGGCATCGGAGATCATCCCGATGAGGGCGTCCGGGTCCATGAACTCGTGGTGGTCCGCTTCGATCACCTGATGTCCTCGGTAGTCGGCGGCGCTCTCGCGCCACCGGGCCATCTGCGCCGTGGTGACGACCGTGTCGCGGCGTCCCGAGACCGATCGCAGTGATGTGCCGGTCAGCGGCGCGGACGGCACCTGGTAGTCCGCCATGAGGCGCAGGTCCGAGCGCAGGGACGCGACGGCGTACCCGGCGAGCCCGGACTCGCGGACCGACGGGTGGAGCAGGGCCGTCAGATGCGCCCGGGGCGGGTTCGCGGCGGGGAAGGTCCTCCAGTGTTCCGGCGAGCGGGCGGCGGCGACCACCAGCGAGCGGGCCGCGGTCCCGGTGGATTCGAGCCGCCTCGCCACCTCGTAGGCGATGAGCGCGCCGAGACTGACGCCCAGCAGCACCAGCGGGCGACGCCGCGCGGGTTCGCGCAGTTCGCCGCTGACGCGATCGACCACCTCGGCCAGGCTGGTGGCCACCGGATCCGCCACCCGGTCCTCGCGTCCGGGCAGTTGCACGCCGAGCAGGTGCGTCCCGCGGGGCAGCACCGCCGCGGTCGCGCGCAGGCGCAGGCAGCCCGCGCCCGCCTGCGGGAACACCACCACGGTGGCGGCGGCGCTCTCCCCGGCAGCGGTGAAGGAGCGCAGGTACGTCACGCCGCCCTCGCTTCGTCGATCCTTTTCGCCAGTGCTCCGGGGGTTCTGGCCGTGAGGACGTCCAGGATCGTGACCGTCACTCCCAGCTCCGTCTCGATCCGCGAGGCCAGTTGGGCGGCGAGCAGGGAGTGTCCGCCGATGGCGAAGAAGTCGGAGTCCCGGGCGACGGCATGCCCGAAGGCGCCGCTCCACGCCTCCAGGACGCCGCCGAGGACGTGGTCGTCACCCGCGGACCCGGCGCCGTCCGCCTCGGCGTCACCGTGCGCCGCCCGTTCCGCGTCACCGCGCGCCGCCAGTTCGGCGTCGCCGAGCCCGGCCACCTCGCGCCGTGCGACTTTGCCGGTCGGCTCCAGCGGAATGCCGGCGATGTGATGCACCAGGGTGGGGCGCAGCTGACGCGGCAGCCGTGCGGCGAACGCGGAGGCGAGCCGCCTGCGCAGGTCGTCGTCGAGGGGATGACCGGCGGCGGTCTGGAGGCCGATGGCGAGTGCGGGCGGCTCACCGCGTGTGTAGGCCACCGCGCCCTCCACGCCGGGCACTTCGCAGGCGATGTTCTCCAGCTCTTCGAGCTCCACCCGGAAGCCGCCCACCTTGACCTGGTTGTCGGCCCTGCCGAGGATGTTCAACTGCCCGTCGGCATGGAGCACTCCGAGGTCTCCCGTACGGAAGTGCCCGGCGCCGTCGCGGTCGACGAACCGGTCCGCGCCCGGCCCCCTCGCATCGACGTACCCGAGGGCGACCCCGGCGCCGCCGATGAGGATCTCGCCGGTCACGCCGGGCGGGACCTCGTTGAGGTCGGCGTCGACGACGGTGACCGTGTAGCCGGACAGCGGCCGGCCGATGGTGCGGGGGTCGTCGCCGCGGGCGGTGTCGGCCATGGTGGCGGCGATGGTGGTCTCGGTCGGCCCGTACACGTTGATGACGCGGCCGGCCGTCGTCCGGAGGCGGTCGGCCAGGGAGTCCGGACAGCGCTCGCCGGCCACCACGGCGACCTCTGCCTTCGGCAGCTCGGTGAGCGTGGCGTACAGCGAGGGGGTCATGCAGAGGCAGTCGATCTCCCATGTGGCCAGGTCCCGTTCCAGGTCCCCGCGCGCCGGGTCGAGCGCGACGCAGGTGACACCGTTGACGAAGGGGGTGAGGACCGACCACAGCCAGCCGTCGAAACCCGGGGAGACCACCGAGACCGCCCGGCTGCCCGGCCGGTACCCGAGCGATTCGGCGTTGGCCAGGAGGTTCCCCAGGGCGGTGGAGCCGACGCGCACGCCCTTGGGGCGGCCGGTGGTGCCCGAGGTGTAGACGACGTACGCCTCGGACCGGCGCTCGCCGTCGGCCCACTCGTCCCAGGCGAACGCACCGGGCGGCAGGTCGGCGCAGTGGCTGTGCGAGCCGTGCGTCCCGACCAGCGTGAGGCCCAGTCCGGCGGCGTCCGGCTCCGACGACACGACCACCTTGCACCCGGCGTCCGCCACGATCCAGCGCAGGCGTTCGGCCGGGTGCCGTTCGTCGAGCAGCACCGCCGACGATCCGTTGGCCCAGATCGCCAGCAGGCTGCTGAGCGCGTAGCGCGACCGGCCCGCCATGACGGCGACCCGGTCGCCCGCACCGGCCCCGGCCCGCTCCAGGCGGCCGGCCAGGGTCCGCGTCGAAGCGGCGATCTCCCTCCAGGTCAGCCCCTCGCCGTCGGTTCCGATCGATCCGACGCGGTCGGGCTGTTCGGACGTCCAGCGCTCCAGGGCCTTTGTGACGTGCGCTATGTGAGGGACAGCCGCGTCGCTGTCCGGAACAGGTCTGCTCACGAGATCTCCCCCTAGGTCCACCGAGAAGGCCCGGTGCGTCGGTGGGCTGCCGCCGCCGGCACCGTCAATCCCCCTTGGTGGCCCACAGAATGACGTTCGTACCGAAGAACTTCTTGCGCCACCCGATGTCCTTGAACCCGAGTCCGCGCAGCGCCCCGGCGATGCTCTGCGGTGATTCGAAGGCGCGTGTGCTGGATTCGAGATAGCTGTAGGACGACCGGTCGCGCGCCACGACCTGCCCCAGCAGCGGGACGACGACGCGCATTCCCCACTTCATGACCGGCTCCACCAGGCCGCTCGGGGGGCACGTCTCCAGGATCACGAGGCGCCCGCCCGGTTTGAGGACCCGGTGTTGTTCGCGGAGCACCCGGTCCAGGTCCTCGACGTTCCTGAGGAGGTAACCCTCGGTGATCCCGTCGAAGAACTCGTCCTCGAACGGCAGACTGGCCGCGTCCGCGTGCTGCCAGCGCACCGCGCCGGCCCCGGGTTTGGCCTTGGCCCGGCGCAGCATCTCCTCCGAGAAGTCGACGCCGGTCACCGTGACGGTGGGGTGTCTGCGGGCCGCCTCCAGAGCGATCACACCCGTACCCGTGGCCAGGTCGAGCAGCTGTCCGCCCCGGACGGGTGCGACACGCGCGGCCACTTCCCGGCACCACTTCTCATGGCGGCCCAGCGTCATGACGAAGTTCATCCGGTCGTAGTATCCGGCGATCTTCTGGAAGATCCCGTGTACTTCGGAGCCCTTGCCACGACGTGCGCGATCACTCGTCACCTGTTCCGTCCTCCTCCACTGGAGCCCACTACCGAATCAACCGAATCAACCCGGGCGATGTGGTGACTCACCCTGGAGTCCGAACCGGACAGGTCCACCACGGCCATGACCGCGACGGCGAGGAGCCCGATCAGCGCCGTGCCGACCGATGGCCGCAACCCGAAGAGCAGAAGACCGAGAAAGATCACGGACACGTACATGTCCCGTTGGCCGACCAGGTTGTACTCGACCGGCGTCCGGGCCCGGACCATGAAGATCATGTTAGCCACGGCCGGGATCACCATGACCCCCGCATAAACCAGCCGGTCAGGCGTATCGGTGAGGAGAACGAGCACCGGGAAAGCGGCGTACACCAGGGTGGTCGCCGCGGCGGCGACCCAGGCGCCCGCGAGCTGCGACGGCAGGAGCACCGGAATGGTCCGCAGGCCGGCCGCCTTGTCCCCCGCGTAGTCGGGGACGTTCTTCATGATGCCCTTGGCGAAGTACCAGCAGAACAGGAACACCCCGAGAACGACCGGCTGATAGGTGTCGTACCGGGGGATCTCCCACCACGAGTCACCGAGCAGCGCACCGGCGATGTAGGGCTCCGTGACCGCCATCGAGAAGACCGCCATACCGGTGACCGGACGGCCCTTCAGACGGAACCTCGGCGACGAGTAACCGAGCACGAGGAAAACGCTGAACACCCACAGGAGGGTCTGCGCGAACGAGATCACCAGCGAGAGCACCAGCATGATGCCCAGGCTTGCGTACAGAACCCTCTGGAGAAGTCCCACGCCGGCCGTTTCGACCAGCTTCAACCGGCCCGGTACGTTCCTGCCGTCCTCCACGAGGTCGGTCACGGCGTTGTGGGCGTTGGCCGCCAGAGGGGCGAGCACGTGAAAGAGGACACCGAGCAGCACCGTGAGGTCGAAGCGGTGGCCGGCCACGGCCACGCCCACGCAATAGGACAGGGGGCTGACCAGGAGCGTACGGGGACGCACGTTTTTGACCACCGCGTTGAAACGGGTCATGCCTCGCATGGCCAAGCCTCTCTCGTGAAATGGTGCCGCCTCCGGCGGATGTGCACCCGAAGTGGTAAGGGGTCAGATACGGGTGAGAGTCAGCCGGAAACCTTCACGAGGCCGCAGAGTGAGCATCGCCCTGGGGGCGGGACCGGTGGAGTCCCGCTGTGATATCTCGAACTTGTCGAGAATGCTCGCCAGCAGCATGCTCATCTCCATCATGGCGAACCCCTTGCCGATGCACATGTGGGCACCGGCGCCGAAGGGAAGGAACCGTCCCTTTCCGGGGACACCGTTCATGAAACGCTCCGGCAGGAATGCGTCGGGCCGTTCCCAGACGGCCGGGTCCCGGTGGATGGCGGCCACGTTGAGCATCACGAAGGACCCCTTGGGGATCTCGGACGAGCCGATGAACACGTCCTTGCCGACCTGCCGGGGAATGGTCGGGGACGGAGGAAAGAGCCGCATCCCCTCATTGATGACGCATTCCAGAAGCGTGCTCCCCTGCCGTTCCCCCGTGGTGGGCGGCGCGGCCGAGCGCACCTCTTCCCGGACGCTCCGCTGAACGTCCGGATAGCAGGCCAGCAGATACAGGATCCACGTCAGCGCACTGGCCGTGGTCTCGTACGCGGCGACGAACGTGGTCAGCACCTCGTCCCTGACCTCCACGTCGGTCAACGGCTCCGCGGCGTCGCCGACCCTGGCCTCCAGGAGGAGGTCCAGCAGGTCGCCGTGCCGTTCACCGGTTCTGCGCCGTTCCCTGATGAGCCGGTGGACGAGGTCGTCCAGGCCCCGCATGGTCGCGGTGAACTCCCGGTTCCGCCGGCTGGGCACGCCGACCGGCAAGGACAGCGGCATCCGGAGGCGGCGCTCGACGAACTCCAGGAGGAAGGAGATCGTTCCCGGCGTGAGGACGCCGGACACCGTGTCGCCGGACCGGCTGAACATGCACCTGGCCACGATGTCCAGGGCGAAGGACAGCATGTCCTCGTGGACGCGCAGCTCCGTGCGGTCGCGGCCCTCCCAGCGCGCGGTGTGCTCGCCGATCACGTCGGCCATCTTCTGCCGCATCCCGGCCAGGCCGGGGCGGCTGTACATGGGCTGGAGGGCCCTGCGCCGCCGTAGCCACTGGTCGTGGTACGGATTGCTGATCAACCCGTCCCCGAGTACCAGCCGCAGCGGGTTCTCGGCGTTCGGCTTGCCGAAGGTGTGGATGTCGGAGAGGACGACGTCGGCCGCGGTGCTCCGGTTGACGAAGACCATGCGCTTGGGGCCGACGGCGAAGTACGAGAGCTCGCTCCCGTCCTGGGCGGCGTACTGGATGGCGTTCAGCAGGTTCGACCGCAGCTTGAGGAGGTCGCCGATCCCGGGCAGTCTCCTCGGCGGCGTGGTGGGCGCGCAGAGCACGCCGCTGTCGTGCCGCACCTGCCTGACGGGCAGCGTGCTCACGTCCGTCCCTGCCATCCCGGCCCCCTGATGATGCGCCCTGCCTGTCGCCGCGAAACACCGACGGACAGGGCGTCGCCCGCTGGAGCGGCCGTACCCGGATCCATCCGGCGCGTACAAGTCGTACTGGCGCGCGGTCCGGCGGAGCAACGCGGATGGCAGGAAGGTGTCGTGTCGCGCGCTCCCGTGGGCCGGCCGGGCTCCTGACGCTCCGGCCCCCCGGCAGGACCAGGACTTCCGGGGGGCTCCGCCTCGTCCTCGGTGTCGTCGGCGGCGGTCGCCCGACAGGTCAGCGTGCGGACGTGGTCGCCTCGTCCTGCTCTCCCCGCGCGGTCGTGTCCGCCGGGCGCCGGGAGCGGGCGAGTACGGGTGCCAGCGCCCATCTGCCGGGGCCCAGGGCGGCGATGAGCAGGAACGACCAGCAGAACATGGCGGCCGCCTCGCCGCCGTTCTCGATCGGGAACAGTGCCTCGGGCTGGTGCTCGACGAAGTAGGCGTAGGCCATGGACCCCGAGCACACCACGGCGGCCGCACGGGTGCCGACGCCGGCGAACACCAGGCCGCCGCCGGCCAGTTGGATGACCGCCGCCCACCAGCTCGGCCAGTCGCCGAAGGCCGGTGTGCCGCCGTACGCACCACCGAGGACGTCGAAGAGGGTGGCGGCGCCGTGGCAGGCGAACAGGAACCCCGTCACCATCCTGAACAGTCCGATGGCATGGTCCGTGCCTCTGCCCAGCAGGCCGTCGAGCGGGCTGGCCGGCGTGCCGTTTCTCATGGGTGCTCCCGTGGATTCTCGGTGGGGTGCGAGGTGGGGAAGGGGCGCCGCGGCCGGCAGCGCGCGATGCGGCGCTCATGGAGCCGGGCCGGGCGAGGCGCTCATGCGATGCAGGTCTAGACCAACTCTCACTCGAAGCTAGCGAGGGAGGTCGGTCATGTCCAGACCAATCGAGAGAAGGCCGGGCGTGGCACTCCACTGCGTCCCAACCCCTTGACGGAACCCCGTCGATGGCTAAGGTCTAGACCAAGAGTCAAGAAGGTCTAGACCTTAAGTCACGGCCCTGGCCGCCGGTCCACGGCCGAGAGCGCACGCCGGGAAACGCGCGGCTGCGACCCTCGCCAGGGGCCGCGGAGGTCTTGACCCGCCCCCCGACCGACGAGGCCACGGGTGGCGCGAGTGCGGGCGCGCCGGCCGCGGTCGCCACCCGCCCGGCAACGGCCTCGACAGCGAAGGAGTTGACATGAGCGCGAAGAGACGACTGGCCGCCGTGATCGGGGCGGGGATCGCCCCCCTCCTCGCGGTGAGCCTTCCGGCCGGCACGGCCAGTGCGCACGGCTATGTCTCCGCACCGCTGAGCAGGCAGGCCCAGTGCGCCGCGGGAATCGTCGACTGCGGTCAGATCAAGTACGAGCCGCAGAGCGTCGAGGGGCCGAAGGGGCTGCGCAGTTGCAGCGGCGGCAACGCGCAGTTCGCCGAGCTCGACGACGACAGCAAGCCCTGGCGGGCCACCGCGGTCGGCAGCACGACCGCCTTCACCTGGAACCTGACGGCACGCCACGCCACCAGCACCTGGCAGTACTTCGTCGGCGGCCGCAAGGTGGCGGAGTTCAACGACGGCGGCGCCCGGCCCCCCGCGACCGTCAGCCACCAGGTGAACTTCGGCGACATCACCGGTCGGCAGAAGGTCCTGGCCGTCTGGAACGTCGCCGACACCGCCAACGCGTTCTACGCCTGCATCGACGTGAACATCGGCGGCGGCTCGGGCGACCCCGGTGACCCGGGCGACCCGGGCGACCCGGGCGAGTGCACCTCGCCCACCTGGGGCTCCGGCACCGCCTACTCCGGCGGCGACACCGTCGCCTGGGAGGGCCACAACTGGAAGGCCAAGTGGTGGACGCAGGGCGAGGAGCCCGGCACCACCGGCGAGTGGGGCGTCTGGCAGGATCTCGGACCCTGCTGAACCCCGGCAGAGGACCCGGCGGCGGCGCACTCCCCTGCCCGCCGCCGGTGTCCGGTGAGCACCCCCGAGGTGTCTGAGGCCCCCGTCCTTACGCCACCACCCGCCGGCACGCCTGCGCGTACGCCCGCACCAGCGGCCGCCCGGCGTCCTCCCGGCGCCAGGCGAGGGCGTAGCGGCTGGGGCCCAGGCCGCGCACCGGGCGGGTGGTGACGCCGCCCAGGGTGATCAGCGGGGCGTTGCCCTCGGCCACGAAGCAGATGCCGAGGCCCGCGACGAGCGCCTCGTAGGTCTCCTCGGTGCCGGCGATCTCGGCGCCGATGCGGGGCGGGCGGCCGGCGCCTCCGTCCAGGGCGAGCCGTTCGTCCAGGGCCAGCCAGAAGTCGCGCAGCACGCCCGCGTCCGGCGGCAGGGCGAGGAACGGCTCGTCGGCCAGGTCCGTGAAGTCGAGTTCCGCGTGGGCCGCGAGGGGGTGGGTGTCGGGGAGGGCGATCAGGCGGGGCTCCTCGGCGACCACGGTCCACGCGTAGCGGCCGGCGTCGGGCAGCGGGAGCCAGACGAAGGCCACGTCCGTCGAACCGTCCGCCAGGCCCGCCGTCGGGTCGTCCCAGCTCACCTGGCGCAGTCGCAGGACCGCCTCCGGATGCGCCGCGGTGAAGCGCGAGCGGATCGCGGGCAGCAGTCCGCCGCGGCCGGGGCTGGTGCTCATCCCGACCACCAGTGTGCCGTGCCGAGCCGCCCGCAGCGCGTCCACGGCCGCCGCCCCCTCGGACCAGTCGGCCAGGACGCGCCGTGCGTGCGGCAGCAGGGCCGCCCCCGCGTCGGTGAGCGTCACGCCCCGTGGCTCGCGGCGGAACAGCTCGACGCCCAACTGCCGCTCCAGCGCCCGGATCTGCTTGCTCAGCGCCGGCTGGGAGACGTACAGCCGCTCGGCCGCCCGGGTGAAGTGCAGTTCCTCGGCCACGGTGGCGAAGTAGCGCAGGTCCCGCACATGGACGTCGGTGGTCATGACCGATGGTTATCAGCGTGGGTCTTGGACCGGCAACCCGCTTTCCCGGCAGGGTGGTTGGCGCAGAGGGAGCCAACGGCACACGAGGAGTCGGCAATGAACAAGGTGTGGCTGGTCACGGGCGCGAGCAGCGGTTTCGGGCGGGCGATCGCCGAGGCGGCGCTGGCCGACGGCGACGTGGTGGTCGGTGCGGCGCGGCGGCCCGAGGCGCTGGAGGACCTGGTGGCCGCTCACCCGGACCAGGTGGAGGCCCTGCGCCTCGACGTCGCCGACACGGCCGCCGCCGAGGCCGCGGTACGGGACGTGGTGGCGCGGCACGGGCGGATCGACGTCCTGGTCAACAACGCGGGCCGCACACACGTCGGCGCCTTGGAGGAGACGGGCGAGGAGGAGCTGCGTGCCCTGTTCGACGTGCACGTCTTCGGGCCGGCCGCGCTGACGCGGGCGGTGCTGCCGCACATGCGGGAGCGGCGGACCGGCGCGATCGTGCAGATGAGCAGCATGGGCGGGCAGATGTCCTTCGCGGGCTTCTCGGCGTACAGCGCGACGAAGTTCGCGTTGGAGGGCATGTCCGAGGGGCTGGCGGACGAGGTGCGGGACTTCGGCATCAAGGTGCTGATCGTCGAGCCCGGCGCGTTCCGCACCGGCCTGTTCGAGGCCGGCCGCGCCGGGCTCAGCGCCGACAGCGGCGTGTACGCCAAGGTCAGCGAGACCCGCGGGTTCGTCACCGGCGGCGACGGCACCCAGCCCGGCGACCCGGCCAAGGCGGCCGCGGTCATCCTGGAGGCGCTGGCGGCCGAGCACACCCCGCTGCGGCTGCCGCTCGGCGACGACGGCGTCGGAGCGGTTCTCGGCCACCTCGACCGGGTCCGCGCGGACGTCGAGGCATGGGAGAAGCGCACCCGGGCCACCGCCTTCGACGACTGAGGCCGAAAACGACCGGCGCTCATCCGGCGCAGGGTCCTGCACACCCGTGCAGGGCCCTTGTGCAATTCCTCTGGAAGCCTCAATCTTTCGGCTGACGCACCAATGCCGCCCGCTGATTGACATGACCATGCCTTAGGGCGGCCTGCTCGGCGTGCACGAACCCCACCACGCACCACCGACTGAGGAGGACCCCTCACATGGCAGCGCTGCGTCACCACCCCCACGGCACCACCCGGCGAAGACTGGCCGCGATCGGCGCGGCGGCCTCCGCGGTACTCGCCGCGAGCCTCGTCTCCGCCTTCCCCGCCACGGCCGCCGAAGGCCGCATCCAGTACGAGGACGCGGCGAACGCCGTCCCCGGCAGCTACATCGTGACCCTCAGGGCGGACGAGGCGAAGGCCGGCACCGCCGAGGGCCGCGCCGTGGCCGCACGCCACGGCGCCGACATCGAGCGCACGTACACCAAGGCCCTCAACGGCTACGAGGTCGAGGCCTCCGAGACCGAGGCGAAACGTCTCGCCGCCGACCCGGCCGTCGCCTCCGTCGTGCAGAACCGCACCTTCCACATCAGCACGACCCAGCCCAGCCCGCCCTCCTGGGGCCTGGACCGCATCGACCAGAAGAACCTGCCGCTGAACAGCTCGTACACCTACCCGGACTCCGCGGGCGAGGGCGTGACGGCGTACGTCATCGACACCGGCGTCCGCATCACCCACAGCGACTTCGGCGGCCGCGCCTCCTACGGCTACGACGCCATCGACAACGACAACACCGCCCAGGACGGCCACGGCCACGGCACCCACGTCGCCGGCACGGTCGCCGGGACCGCGCACGGCGTGGCCAAGAAGGCGAAGATCGTCGGCGTCCGGGTGCTGAACAACTCCGGCTCCGGCACCACCGCCCAGGTCGTCGCCGGCATCGACTGGGTCGCCCGCAACGCGGTCAAGCCGGCCGTCGCCAACATGTCCCTCGGCGGCGGCGCCGACTCCGCCCTCGACACGGCCGTCCGCAACGCCATCGCCTCCGGCGTCACCTTCGCCGTCGCCGCCGGCAACGAGTCGACCAACGCCTCCACGAAGTCCCCCGCCCGGGTGACGGAGGCGATCACGGTCGGCGCCACCACGTCGAGCGACGCCCGCGCGAGCTACTCCAACTACGGTTCGGTGCTCGACCTGTTCGCGCCGGGCTCGTCCATCACCTCGGCGTGGAACACCGGCGACTCGGCCACGAACACCATCTCCGGCACGTCCATGGCGAGCCCGCACGTCGCCGGGGCCGCCGCGCTCTACCTGGCCGACAACCCCACGGCCACCCCCGCCCAGGTCTCCTCCGCGCTGACCACCGCCGCCACCAGCGGCGTCGTGTCGAACCCGGGCACCGGCTCGCCCAACCGGCTGCTGTACGTCGGCGGCGGCACGACGACCCCGCCCGGCGACCGCTTCGAGAACACCGGCGACTACGCCATCGGCGACAACGCCACCGTCGAGTCCCCGGTGACCGTCTCCGGCGTCGCGGGCAACGCGCCCTCGTCCCTGGCCGTCGAGGTGCACATCGTGCACAGCTACATCGGTGACCTCCAGGTCCAGCTGATCGCGCCCGACGGTACGGCGTACACGCTGAAGTCGTACGGCACCGGCGGCAGCGCCAACGACATCAACACCACCTACAGCGTGAACGCCTCCTCGGAGACCGCGAACGGCACGTGGAAGCTGCGGGTCTCCGACAACGCGACGTTCGACACCGGCCGGATCGACGCCTGGGCCCTGCAGTTCTGACCCCGGCTCGGACCCCGGCTCAGTGAACCTCAGTGAACCTCCTCGTCCTCGCGGTACGGCTCCGGGTCGGTGACCCAGCCCGCCGCGAGGACGAGGCGTGAGTGGCGGTGCAGGGCGAGGAAGCCGAAGGGGCGGTCGAAGACGGACCGGACCTCGGTGACGGCGTAGCGCACCGGCGGCGGAGCCCCGCCGGGGGCGGCGGCGACGGCGGTCACCGCGGCGGCCCGGAAGCCCAGCGCGCCGAACCTCGCCATGGCGGACTGCCCGGCCGATCCGATCGCCAGCGGGAAGGCGCTGATGCCGGGGAAATGGCCCTGCCGGGCGTCCCGCGCGGTGCGAAGCCCGAACAGGTCCGGCCGCTTCAGGAGATCGTGGCCGGCCGACACACCGAACGCCATGGTCGTGACGTCCAGCCTCGGCGGCTCGGGCGTCCTGGACTGCGCCTTCACGACATCGAGGCCGGGGCCCACCTCCCCGTAGGGCAGGCGGGAGCCCGGCACCACGGGGTACGTGCGCGCGAGGATGCCGATCCCCGCCCCCAGCACCTGGCCCGGCGTCATGCCCTCCTCGCCCAGCAGCAGATGGACGTCGACCGCGGTGTCGCCCAGCACCTTCAGCTCGGTGACGTGTCCGTCGGGGGTCTGCGCCACGCCGACCCGGTCCAGCTGCGTGCTCCGGCGCCACAGGCCCAGCAGTTCGCGGCCCTGCCACGGGCCGGCCTCCGGCGCCCGGTACGTCTCCTCGAAAGGCCGCAGCCACCGCGTGCGCAGCGCGAGCGCGCTCGCCAGGACCATCTCGGTGTCCGGCCTCACCTTCACCGGCATCCGCTCGATCAGCCCGTCCGTGCGCTTGGCCGCCCACGCGTCCAGCGCCTGGCGGTCGGCGGTCTCGTCGCCGGTGAGGACGCCGTGCGAGCAGGCCGGAAGCCCCGCCTCCCACTCCTCGCGCAGCTCCAGCGTGCGCTTCGTCCACAGTGCCAGGGCCGTGTCCAGCCCGCGCACCCCGGCCAGTGCGGCGATCAGTTCCCGGGCCGCCGCGGCCGACCGGTCGGCGGGCACGCCCACCGCCTCGGCCAGTTCCGCCCGTGCCGGGCCGGCGGCCCCGTCCGCGAGGAGTGCGAGCAGGGGCCACACGCCGGGCGCCGAGAGCACCGTGCCGCCTTCCGCGGTGGCCGCCCAGCGTCCGCTGAGACCGTTCACCGCCCGGACCGTCGCACTGGTGACCCGCATACCGCCCCCGCTCGTCGCACGCTTACCATTCGCCCAGCCGTACGGTCGTACGCCGTAGGCCCGTTCGTCAGCCGCGTCGCCGCAGCGCCGCCTGGATCAGGAGCACGGTACCCGTGTCCATACCGCCGCCCCCCGGGCCCCAGCAGCCCCCGGGGCCGTACGCCCCGCAGCAGCCCCACCCCGCCTGGGGCCCGCCGCCCTACGGGGCGTATCCCCGGCAGCCGGCCGTCAACGGCGTCGCGATCGCGGCCCTCGTCCTCGGCATCCTCTGCTTCCTGCCCGCCGTCGGACTCGTGCTGGGCCTGATCGCGCTGGGCCAGATCAAGCGGAAGGGCGAACGGGGCAAGGGGCTGGCCGTGGCCGGATCCATACTGTCCTCCGTCGGGCTGGCCCTGTGGGTGGTGTCCCTCGCCACGGGCGCGGCCGCCGACTTCTGGCAGGGCTTCAGGGACGCCGCACGGGGCGAGGGCACCGCCTTCGCCCTCGCCGAGGGCCAGTGCTTCAACACGCCCAGCGGCTCCCTGGAGGGGGTGACCTACGACGTCGACGAGGTGCCCTGCGCGCAGGAGCACGACGGCGAGGTCTTCGCCGCCTTCGACCTGCCGGGCGGGCGCTACCCCGGCGACGACGAGATCACCCGGGTCGCCGACGACAAGTGCTACGCCCTCCAGGACGACTACGCCATGGACGGCTGGGCGCTGCCCGCAGACGTCGACGTCTACTACCTCACGCCCACCCCGCAGAGCTGGCGCCTGGGCGACCGGGAGGTCACCTGCCTGTTCGGCAGCACGGCCGAGGCGGGCACCCTGACCGGGTCGCTGCGCAACGACGAGACGACGCTCGACGCGCACCAGCTCACCTATCTGAAGGCGGCCCGTGTCCTGAACACGGCCATGGAGTCCGAACCCGACACCGAGTACGTCGAGGACGACCTGCCGGGCCATCAGGAGTGGGCGGGCCGGGTGGCGGACGCGCTCACCGAGCAGGCGGGGATGCTGCGCGAGCACACCTGGCCGGCCGACGCCGAGCGGCCGGTCGCCGACCTGGTCGAGGACCTGGACGCCGCGCAGAAGGAGTGGGCGCTGGCGGCGGAGTCCACCGACATCGACACCTTCTACGAGCACTACGACAAGGGCTACGAGCTCATCGACCCCGACAAGACGGTCACCGCCCGCGAGGCCCTGGGCCTGGCCACGACACCGCCGGTGTACGAGGAGGACGCAGGCGCCGGCGGCGACGGCGGGGAGAGCGGGGGAGAGGGCTCCGGCATGCAGGTGTGAGCACCCTCATAGCGGGGAGAAAGTGCCTGCGTAAAGCCTGCCGGCGCCACAAGTCATCACATCGAGTGATTCTCTGGCCTTTGCTTGCCTGGCACAACCTACGGTTGCCACGCTGTTGCTGTCTGTACAACCTGATGGGAGCGGCCAGTGACATTCGGTGAGCAGCCGGCGTACCTGCGTGTCGCGGGTGATCTCCGCAAGAAGATCGTCGACGGCCTGCTGCCGCCCCACACCCGCCTCCCGTCCCAGGCCAGGATCCGCGAGGAGTACGGCGTCTCGGACACCGTCGCCCTGGAGGCGCGCAAGGTGCTCATGGCCGAGGGGCTCGTCGAGGGCCGCTCCGGGTCGGGGACGTACGTGCGTGAGCGGCCCGTGCCCCGGCGCATCGCCCGCTCGGGGTACCGGCCGGCGGGCGGCGCCACGCCCTTCCGGCAGGAGCAGGCCGACGCCGGGGTGCGCGGCACCTGGGAGTCCCGCAGCGAGCAGACCGGGGCGAGCGGTGCCGTCGCCGAGAGGCTCGGCATCGAGCCCGGCGACCGCGTGATGTGCACGAGGTACGTCTTCCGGGAGGGCGGCGAGGCGATGATGCTCTCCACCTCCTGGGAGCCGCTGGCCCTCACCGGCCGCACGCCCGTGATGCTGCCCGAGGAGGGTCCGCTGGGCGGCATGGGCGTCGTCGAGCGGATGGCCGCCCTCGACATCGTCGTCGACAACGTCACCGAGGAGGTCGGCGCCCGCCCCGGCCTCGCGGAGGAACTGCTCGCCCTCGGAGGCGTCCCCGGGCACGTGGTGCTCGTCGTCCAGCGCACGTTCTACGCCTCGGGCCGCCCGGTGGAGACCGCCGACGTGGTCGTCCCGGCCGACCGGTACCGGGTGGCGTATCACCTGCCTGTCAAGTAGCGCCCGCCATATGTGAGATGGCGCACGCCTCCCGCGCGCCATCTCACTCCCCCTTCATGTCGTCACCGCGGAACCGCCCCTCGCGCCGCCGTCCCCCGGGTGCGTGAATCCGGCCGTTCTCGCAGGTCGCCCCGGGCGTGTCCGCCATGCCCCCGACCGTGGGCGACGGCGCGCGCGGACGGCGCACTCGGCAACGTGCGCCCCCCGGGTTCTGGCTGGTTGCGTACCTCTTTGTGAAAAGCCGTATTCGCTGCGTAAAGGTAAGGCGTAGGCTCGGGCATATGCGGATCGGGGTTTCCTCAGCGGGCGGGGCGCGGCGCGGACCGTGGACGGGAAGTGGAGGGGCGCGACGATGAACGACGGCACGATCGCTCTTCCCTGGCTCGTCGTCCGGCAGGACGACAACGGCAACCGCTACCGCGTGGGGAGGTACGCGACCCGGGCCGAGGCCCAGAAGATCGCGGACACCCTCGACGGTCGCGGCCACAAGCAGCTCTACTGGGTCGAGAAGATCGGCCAGAACGGCAGGGGCCCGGCCGACTGACGCGGCCTGCGGCCCGGCCCGCGTGTCCGGCCGGCCGGGCCTTAAGCTCCCGCGCATGACGGAACGGATCGTGGTGGGCGCCGCCCTGGTCGACGGCGGACGTCTGCTGGCCGCGCGCCGCAGCGCGCCGGCCGAGCTGGCCGGACGCTGGGAGCTGCCCGGGGGCAAGGTCGAGGCGGGCGAGACGCCGCAGGCGGCGCTGGTGCGTGAACTGCGCGAGGAACTCGGCGTGGCCGCCGAGCCCGGTGATCGCGTCCCGGGGCAGTGGCCCCTGAAACCCCCGTACGTCCTTCAGGTGTGGACCGCGCGTCTGCTCCCCGGCTCGGCCGCCCCCGAACCCCTCCAGGACCACGACGTCCTGCGCTGGCTCGCCCCCGCCGAGATCTGGGAAGTGCCCTGGCTCGACCAGGACGTGCCGGCCGTCCGCCGGACGCTGGAACGGCTCGGCCTGTAGCGGCCTGTAGCGGCGGCCCGCGGTGCGACGCGGACCGGAGTGAGAGTCCCGCGCGCCGGTCGCGCCACAGTGCGCCGTTCCGGACGGTACCCGCCTCTGAATATCGGGTATGTGCCCATTAAGCCCACGAAGCCGGACATGGGTGGGATTGCTGGCCGGGGAAGTGATCGGTGTGATCGACACCGAAGGCGACTGCGTCGAGTGGACCTTTCCCGCAGAACCGGACGCGGTACGGGCGGCCCGCTCCCTCGTCCGGGGGCGGCTGCACGGCTGGGGCCTCGACAGCGTCGGCGACCTCGCCGCCCTGCTCGTCAGCGAACTGGTCACCAACGCCCTGCGGCACGCCACCGGGCCCATCGGCGTCCGCCTGGTGCGCTCCTCGGTGGACGGTGTCCTGCGCGTGGAGGTCTCCGACTCGCTCCCGGAGCCGCCCCGCGAACGCGTCGCCGGCCCCGACGACGAGGGCGGGCGGGGTCTCCAACTCGTCGCCTCGGCGACGCGGCGCTGGGGTACCCGGCCGGGAGAGGCCGGCAAGACGGTCTGGTTCGAACTCGCGATGCCGGAATGAGGGACGGTGAACGTCCTGCCGGTGCCGGGCCGCGTGATTCGATGACGTGTCCGCTGGTTAGAAGTCTGGAAGTGTTGTCACGGTCCGGACCGAAAACCATCGGGACCGTGCTGTGATCGTGAACACCGTGTTGTGTGGGGCCGTAGTGCTGGATACTGCGGGCAGCCGCCCCCGGTGACCGGTGCCGGACGCGGTGAGCTGGAGGGGACGGTTCGCGTGAGCGAGATACCAGCGAGGGCCACGGAGTCCGAGGACCCGTCGGACGGCGCGAGGGCCGATGCCGCGGGCACAGCGACGGCGGACACCGGCTCCGGCGGTGCGCTGCCCGGTGACGCCACGTGGCAGAGCAGTCCGCCCGGCTCCATCTACGACTACATCAAGGTCGCGTCCTTCTCCATCGGCCCCGACGGGCTCGTCGACCAGTGGAGCCTGCGCGCCGAGCAGTTGCTCGGCATCCCCGCCGACCGCGCCGTCGGCACCGACCCCATCGAGGCGTTCATCGACCCCGACCTGCGCGAGCGCGGCCAGCGCAAGATGGCCGAGATCCTCGACGGGCGGGAGTGGACCGGAGTCGTCCCCTTCCGGACGCCGGGCACCGGCACCGAGCGCGGACAGCGCGGGCTCGCCGAGGTCTACGTCATGCCGACGCGGACGGAGGACGGCGAGAAGGCCGCCGTCTGCATCGTCGTGGATGTGCGCACCCTGCGCAGTATCGAGACCGATCTCGCCGCCTCGCAGGCCATTTTCGGTCAATCTCCGTTCGGTTTCCTGCTGATCGACCCCGACCTGCGGGTGCGCCGCGCCAACCAGCGGTTCGCCTCCGTCTTCGGCGGCACACCCGACGACCACCGCGGCAAGGGCGTCCACGACTACCTGCCGCGCGCGGAGTCCGAGCGGGTCACCGCCACCCTGCGCCGGGTGCTGGAGACCGGCGACTCCATCACCGACATGCACGTCACCGGCTTCCTGCCCGGCTCCGAGGAGCGACGGCACTGGTCCGTCAACCTCTACCGCGTGCACAGCGGTTCCGGCCGGCCCATCGGCATCGCCTGGCTCGGAACCGACATCACCGCCCGCCGCGCCGCCGCCCGCGAGGCCGCCGCCGCCCGCCGCAACCTCGCCCTCCTCAACGAGGCCGGGGCGCGCATCGGCAACTCCCTCGACCTGGAGACCACCGCGCGCGAACTCCTCGACGTGGTCGTCCCCGGCTTCTGCGACCTGGCCACCGTCGACCTCTACCAGGCCCTGCTCGTGGGCGAGGAGACCCCGCCCGGCCTCGCCGACGGCAGCGCCGAACTGCGCCGCGTCGCCTTCTCCAGCGCCGTGTCCGACGCGCCCTTCCACGGCACCGGCGAGCGGGTCAAGCTCGGTGCGGTCCACCACTACCCGTTCAACTCGCCCTGCGCGGACGCCCTGCGCACGGCCCGCCCCCGCAACGTCCCCGCCGAGGACGGCGGACTCGTGCAGTCCACGCTCGCCGTGCCGATGGTCGCCCACGACACGGTCGTCGGACTCGCGCAGTTCGCCCGGACCAAGGGCAGCGAGCCGTTCGGCGACCGCGACCGGGACCTCGCGGTGGAACTGGCCGCGCGGGCCGCCGTCTGCATCGACAACGCCCGGCTGTACCGGCGCGAGCACGAACGCGCGCTGATACTGCAGCGGTCCCTGCTGCCGCCCGGCGACCCGGAGGCGTCCGGCCTCGACATCGCCTGCCGCTATCTGCCCGGCAACGCGGCCACCGGCCGGCCGAGCGAGGTCGGCGGCGACTGGTTCGACGTCATCGAACTGCCCGGACACCGCACCGCGCTGGTCGTCGGCGACGTCATGGGCCGCGGACTGCGGGCCGCCGTGGCGATGGGCGAACTCCGCACCGCGGTACGGACGCTGGCCCAGCTCGACCTCGAACCGGCCGAAGTGCTCTCCCAGCTCGACGAGATCGCACGGGGGCTCGGCGCCCCGGGAGGCGTCCAGCAGGCGACCCGCGCGGCACGCCGCCCCCGCGAGGCCGACCTGTCCGAGGTGTACCTGGCGACCTGCGTCTACGCCGTCTACGACTCGGTCACCCGGCGGTGCACCTTCGCCAACGCCGGCCATCTGCCGCCCGTCCTGGTCGAACCGGGCGAGCCGGCCCTGATGCTGGACGTGCCGCCGGGCATGCCGCTCGGCGTCGGCGGGGAGCCGTTCGAGGAGGTGGAGGTCGAACTGCCCGAGGGCGCCCTGCTCGCGCTGTACACGGACGGGCTGGTCGAGAGCCGCGACCACCCCCTCGACGAGGGCCTCCAGGCTTTCGTGGGCGCGCTCACCGATCCGAGCCGCCCCCTGGAGGACGTCTGCGACCACGTCCTCAACACCCTCGGCTCCCACCACGGCGAGGACGACATCGCCCTGCTGATGGCCCGGGTGCAGGGACTGCCCGCCGAATCCGTCGGCGACTGGACCCTGCCGCGCGAGCCGCGCAGCGTGGGCCGGGCCCGCGAGTACGCGCGCGCCCAGTTGCTCGGCTGGGACATGGAACCGCTCGTCGACACCACCGAGCTGCTCGTCAGCGAACTGGTCACCAACGCCCTCCGGTACGGCGAGGGCGAGATCAGGCTCCGCCTCCTGCTGGACCGCACCCTGGTCTGCGAGGTCTGGGACTCCGGCCTGGTCCAGCCGCGCCGCCGCCGCGCCCGCGACACCGACGAGGGCGGACGCGGCCTGCAACTCGTCGGCCTGCTCAGCGCGGTCTGGGGCTCCCGCCGCACCCCGCGCGGCAAGACGGTGTGGTTCGAACTCCCCCTGCCGGGCGGCGACACCACCCTCACCGACCCGGCGGAGGCACTGCTGAGCCTGTTCTGATGCGGCGCACCCCTGCGCGGCACGACGGGTGTGGTGGCGAGCGCTGCCCCTGCCGGGCGGGGACACCGGTCTCACGGATCCGGCGGAGGCACTGCTGAGCCTGTTCTGATGCGGCGGTGGTGGGGGCCGGGTTCCGGCCGGGGTGCTGTCGGTCCGCCGTCGGTGGGTCCGTGACTCCGTGATGCGGTCCGGTGGACGTGTCCTATCCGGCCGAGCGGCGGGCACGGGTATGCGGTCCGCCGAAGCTCGGGGGCGGTCCGCCGTCCGGTTCCCCGCCCAGCAGGACGCCGGCCGGCACGGCCCAGCCGGCCCCGCCCGCCCCGGCGTCCGGACGGCCGTACCGGCGTATGTCCTGCTCGGCGAGGTCCCGGGCCCGCCGGGCCAGGGCGTCCGCGGTCCTCGGGTCGGGCGGGTCCGCGGCGAGCAGCCGCTGCGCCTCCGCGAGCCGCGTACGCGCCTCGGCGCCGACCGCGCGCAGGTGCGTCGCGACCACGTCGGCCGCGGCGGCCGTGGCACTGCGGGCGACCAGCAGGGCGGCCACGGACAGCACGCCCGCCCGCTCGGCGTCCGACGCCCCGACCGCCCGCAGGACCCGCCGCAGGACGTCGAGCGGATCGTACGGCCCGCCGGTCAGCTCCTCCCGTACGACGGCCAGCACACCGTCCGCGTACCGCAGCCGCACCCGCAGTTCGCCGACGGCCGCCGAGCTCGCCGTGCCCCGTTCGGCCGACCGCCGCCGTACTCCGGCGAGCAGCGCCTCCGCGCCCGTGAGGGCGGCCGGCACCAGCTCCGCCGCGGCCGGCAGCTCGGCGGCGAGCCGTTCGACGCCCTCCACGAGGACGCCGACCCGCGCGAGGGCGCCCTCCGCCGCCCGTAACCGCCCGGCCGCGCGGGCACGGTCGCCGCCGTCGGCGGCCCCGCGCGCCCGGTCGAGGCGGTCCGCGGCGAACGCCAGACCTTCCGCGGCCTGCCCGGCGTACCCGGTGACGGGCGCGGTCGCGGACGGCGCGTACCGCCGACCGAGGCCGCCGAGCGTGACCCGCGCGGCCTCCGCGCGGGCGGTCAGCTCCCGGACCCGGGCCTCCGCGGCCTCCAGCGCCTCCCGGGCGTCCCGCTCCAGGCCACGCAGCCGGTCGAACCCGGCGGCCTCCGCGTCCAGCCGGCGGCCCGCCTCCCGGCACCGGTCGATGATCGCCGCCAGCGCTTGCCGCCGGCCGGCCGGGTCCTCGGGGTCGCCGTCGTCGTACCGCTGCCGTATCCGGAACGCGGCCGACAGTTCCGCCTCCGCCTCTCGCAGGGCCCGCGCCCAGGGCGCCACGGCCGCCGTGCCGTGCAGCGCCTCGGCGAAGGCGAGCTCCTCGCGGCTGGTGCGCACCCAGCCGTCCGCCTCGACGAGGGCCTCCCGGGCCCGTTCGTCGAGCGCCGCCGGAGGCGGCCCGGCCGGCCGTACGGGAGCCCCGCCCGGTGTCGTACGGGTCCGGGCGCGCCGGGTGCGGCGCAGGTAGCCGTATCCGGCCAGCACGGCGGCCGTACCCACGGCGATCAGCGGCAGCACGAGGTCGGCGGTCGACGCCTCGCCGTCGCCCTCGCCCGGCGCCGGCGCGGCCGCGACCGGCACCTCGCCCGTGTCGACCGCAACCGGAACATCGGTTCGAGTCGTCAACAGTGACAACACCAGCCACACCACCCCGGCGGCAGCGCCCAGCAGGGCGTGCGCCACCCGCACGCATATGTGCGACGTGGCACTCCGCGGCCGACCCCGGATCAAGGATGGCGTCACATTCGGAGCGTATGAGCGGGAATGCGGCACCGCGACCGGGGCGGGCGACAGGGAGGGGAACGCTGTGGAGCGGACGGAAGACGCGGAACGCGGGGAACGCGCGGAGCACACGGACCAGGTGGAGGGACCACCCGCACCCGAAGATCGGACCGGTACCACCGAGACCGAAGGCCGGACCGGTACCACCGAGACCGAAGGCCGGACCGGTACCACCGAGACCGAAGGCCGGACCGGTACCACCGAGACCGAAGGCCGGACCGGTACCACCGAGGCCGGAGAGAAGCCCGTACCCAGTCGCCGGGGCCGCCGGCTCCGCCGGATCCGCCGCACCGCCCTCGCTCTCGTCCTGGCCCTGCTCCTGCCCCTCCTCGCCGCCGAGACCGCCCTCCGCATCAACTACACCGGCGACCCCGCCGACGGCACCCACACCAGGAACCGCGACGCGTTCTGGCTCGGCCACGCCTGGGTCGACGGCCGGAAGGACGACGCGGACGTCACCGCCCTCGCCCGCCGCCTGAAGAACACCGGCATCCGCGACCTGTACGTCCACACCGGCCCGCTGGAGCACGACGGCACCCTGCCGACGTCGCTGTACCCGAGGGCCCGCCGGCTGACCGAGGCCGTGCACCGGGAACTGCCCGGCGTCCGCGTCCAGGCGTTCCTCGGCGACGTCCTCGCCACCGAGGGCCCCGACGGCATGCGGCTGGAGAGGGCCGCCACCCGGGCCGCCGTCGTCCGCTCCGCCGGCCAGGTCCTGGACGTGGGCTACGACGGCGTTCACCTCGACCTGGAGCCCCTGCACTCCGGCGACCGCGACTACCTGTCCCTCCTGGACGACCTGCGCGGCCTCACCCGCGCCCGGGACGCGCAGCTGTCGGTGGCCGCCCACCAGATCGACCCGCTCCCGGCCTTCCACTCCGTCTGGGGCACGCTGACCGGCCACCCCAAGTGGTGGTCGCAGGAGTTCTTCGGCCAGGTCGCCCGCCGCGTCGACCAGATCGCCGTCATGTCGTACGACACCATGCAGCCCCTGGAGAGCACCTACGGCGGCTACGTCGCCCAGCAGACCTCCCTGGCCCTGGAGGTCACCCCGCCCACCACCGACCTGCTGATGGGCCTGCCCTTCTTCCACGAGAACCGCTTCGGCCACTGGAACCACGCCGAGACCGTGTCCGCCGCCGTCCGCGGTGTCCGCCTCGGCCTGTCCCGCACGGACGCGGACCGCGCCCGCTTCGGCGTCGCCCTGTACATCGACTTCGCGGCGACGGAGGCGGACTGGAAGGCGTACCGGGAGGGCTGGGTGCGCTGAGCCGTCAGGTGCGACGGTGCGCACAGCCCCCTAGGGCCTGCGGCGGCCGATCTTCGACCCGAGCCACACCAGCGGGTCGTACTTGCGGTCGACGGCCCGCTCCTTCAGGGGGATCAGCGCATTGTCCGTGATCTTGATGCCCTCGGGGCAGACCTCGGTGCAGCACTTGGTGATGTTGCAGTAGCCGAGCCCGTGCTCGTCCTGGGCGGTGCGCCCCCGGTCCAGGCCCGTCTCCGGTGCCGCGTCCAGCGGGTGCATGTCCAGTTCGGCGACGCGCATGAGGAAGCGGGGACCGGCGAACGCCTGCTTGTTCTCCTCGTGGTCGCGGACCACATGGCAGGTGTCCTGGCACAGGAAGCACTCGATGCACTTGCGGAACTCCTGCGAGCGGTCCACGTCCTCCTGCATCATCCGGTACTCACCGGGGCCCAGACCGGCGGGCGGCACGAACGCCGGGACCTCGCGGGCCTTGGTGTAGTTGAAGCCGACGTCCGTCACCAGGTCGCGGATCACCGGGAAGGCGCGCAGCGGCGTGACGGTGATCGTCTCCTCCCGGTCGAACACCGACATGCGCGTCATGCACATCAGCCGGGGCCGCCCGTTGATCTCCGCCGAGCAGGAACCGCACTTGCCCGCCTTGCAGTTCCAGCGCACCGCGAGGTCGGGGGCCTGGGTGGCCTGGAGGCGGTGGATGATGTCGAGCACCACCTCGCCGTCGTTCACCTCGACCCGGAAGTCCTCCAGGCCGCCGCCCTCCGCGTCGCCCCGCCACACCTTGAGGCGGGCCACGTAGCCGCTCATTCGGACAGCTCCTCCTCGGAGAGGTACTTGACCAGCTCCTCCTTCTCGAAGAGGGCGAGCAGGTCGGGGCGGATGGGCTCGGTGGTCTGCCGCTCCAGGGCGATCTGGCCACGCGCCGGATCGGTCGCCGCGAGGCCGCCCGTCGGGTCGGCCAGCGTGCACAGCAGATTGACCGGGCGCCACTTGGAGTCCATCGTCGGGTGGTCCTCGCGGGTGTGCCCGCCGCGCGACTCCGTGCGCTCCAGCGCGGCCCGGGCCACGCACTCGCTGACCAGCAGCATGTTGCGCAGGTCCAGGGCGAGGTGCCAGCCCGGATTGAACTGCCGGTGCCCCTCGACGCCGGCCCGGCGGGCCCGTACCCGCAGCTCCGCCAGCTTCTCCAGGGCCTGCTTCATCTCCGGCTCGCGGCGGATGATGCCGACCAGGTCGTTCATCGTCTGCTGGAGTTCCTGGTGGAGGGTGTACGGGTTCTCCGGCGGACCGCCCGCGCTCTCCCCGGCCTCCGCCTCGGCGGAGAAGGGCCGCAGCGCCTCGGCGGCGGCGGAGTCGACCTGGAGGTCGTCCACCCGGGGCCGCTGCCCGGCCCGCTCCGACGCGTACTCGGCCGCGTGCCAGCCCGCCCGGCGGCCGAACACCAGCAGGTCGGACAGCGAGTTGCCGCCGAGCCGGTTGGAGCCGTGCATGCCGCCGGCCACCTCACCGGCCGCGTACAGCCCCGGCACCTCGCGCGCCGCCGCCGTGTCGGAGTCGACGGCGATGCCGCCCATCACGTAGTGACAGGTCGGCCCGACCTCCATCGGCTCCGCCGTGATGTCGACGTCGGCCAGCTCCTTGAACTGGTGGTACATCGACGGCAGCCGCCGCTGGACGACCTCGGCGGGCATACGGGTCGACACGTCGAGGAAGACGCCGCCGTGCGGTGAGCCCCGGCCCTCCTTCACCTCGGCGTTGATCGCCCGCGCGACCTCGTCCCTCGGGAGCAGTTCGGGGGGACGCCGGTTGTGGTCCGGGTCGTCGTACCAGCGGTCGGCCTCCTCCTCCGTCTCGGCGTACTTCTCCTTGAAGACGTCGGGGACGTAGTCGAACATGAACCGCTTGCCGTCGCTGTTGCGCAGCACCCCGCCGTCGCCGCGCACCGACTCGGTGACGAGGATGCCCTTCACCGACGGCGGCCAGACCATCCCCGTCGGGTGGAACTGCACGAACTCCATGTTCAGCAGGGGCGCGCCCGCCAGCAGCGCCAGCGCGTGCCCGTCGCCGGTGTACTCCCACGAGTTGGACGTCACCTTGAACGACTTGCCGATGCCGCCCGTCGCGATCACGACGGCGGGCGCCTGCAGCACGAAGAAGCGTCCGGACTCGCGTTCGTAGCCGAAGACCCCGGAGACCCGTGCGCCGTCCTTCAGCACGCGCGTGACCGTGCACTCCTGGAACACCTTGAGCCGGGACTCGTAGTCGCCCGTCTCGCGGTGGTCCTCCTGCTGGAGCGAGACGATCTTCTGCTGCAGGGTGCGGATCAGCTCCAGGCCCGTACGGTCCCCGACGTGCGCGAGGCGCGGGTACTCGTGGCCGCCGAAGTTGCGCTGCGAGATCCGGCCGTCCTTCGTGCGGTCGAACAGCGCGCCCCAGGTCTCCAGTTCCCACACCCGCTGCGGGGCCTCCTGGGCGTGCAGCTCGGCCATCCGCCACTGGTTGAGGAACTTGCCGCCGCGCATGGTGTCGCGGAAGTGGACCTGCCAGTTGTCCCCGGCGTTGACGTTGCCCATGGCGGCCGCGATGCCGCCCTCGGCCATCACCGTGTGCGCCTTGCCGAACAGCGACTTGCAGATCACGGCCGTACGGGCGCCCCGCTCACGGGCCTCGATGGCGGCGCGCAGCCCGGCGCCGCCCGCGCCCACCACGACGACGTCCCATTCCTGCCGGTCGACCACGGACATCACAAGGCCTCACTCACCAGAACTCGTCGGACTCGTCAGAAGAACCGCGGATCGTCGAAGACGCCGGACGCGACCAGGTACACGTAGAAGTCGGCGAGGGCCACGCTCGCCAGGGACGTCCAGGCCAGCAGCATGTGCCGGGCGTTGAGCTTCCCGACCAGCTGCCACATGCGGTACCGCACGGGATGCCGGGAGAAGTGCCGGAGCTTGCCGCCGACGATGTGCCGGCAGGAGTGGCAGGAGAGGGTGTACGCCCAGATCAGCACGATGTTGGCCAGGAAGACCAGCGTGCCCAGGCCCATGTGGCCCCAGTCGTAGGTCTCGTCGCGGAAGGCCAGCGCGGTGTCGTAGGTCAGGACGCCCGCCACCAGCAGCGCGGCGTAGAAGAAGTACCGGTGGATGTTCTGCAGGACCAGCGGGAACCGGGTCTCGCCGGTGTACTTCCTGTGCGGCTCGGCCACCGCGCAGGCCGGCGGCGAGGCCCAGAAGCCCCGGTAGTACGCCTTGCGGTAGTAGTAGCAGGTCAGGCGGAAGCCCAGCGGGAAGATCAGGATGATGATCGCGGGGGAGATGCCCCACCAGGGTCCGAAGATCTCCCAGTTGGGGCCGCCGCGCATCGGCTCGCAGTTCTCGGCCAGGCAGGGGGAGTAGAACGGCGAGACGTACGGGGCCGCGTAGTAGTCGGCGTTCGCGAAGGCCCGCCACGTCGAGTAGACGACGAAGGCCAGCAGGCCGGCCGCGGTGGCGGCCGGGGCCAGCCACCAGCGGTCGGTCCGCAGGTGCGGGGCGGCGATGGCGGCGCGCGTCGGGGTGTGGACGCCGCCGCGGGGGTGGGGCTCGGTGGCTGGGGGTTCGGTACCAGTGGCCACTAGTCGACTCCGGTCGGGTCAGGGGGCGCGTCGGTCGCGGGCGCCGAGGCCCTCGTCGTCCGAGTCCGTCCACAGCGAGAGGTCGTACGGCGCGTCGGAGATGGTGACCAGGTCGGGCCGCTTCGGCGCCTCGGGCGATGCCACGGCCTCCCGCAGCAGCGCGACGCTCTCGCGCAGATGGCCGGCGTCGGTGCGGACCCGCCGCACTTCCAGGCCGCCGGACCCGGCCTGCTGTTCCAGCCGGCTCACCGACCGGGACAGGTCGTCGAGCAGGCGCTGGATCCTTGTCAGTTCGTCGTGCACGGACATGACGTGACCTCACTTCCGTCGGACACGGCCGCACGGCCGGCCTTGGACGGCGACGTTCATGCGCCTGCGAGTGTTGCGCGTCACACCTGCCGGTGGGAAGGGACGTGCACCGATTGGCCGAGGCGTGTGGGTGCACTCCCGGGTGCGTTGCGCCGCACGAGTGGGCTTACCAACCGTCGCCGACGTGTCGCCCTGCGTTGCCGAACCCTTTCCTCTTCAGTGGCCGCATACATCTGGATACAAATGATCAACTCCATATACCGCCAAATATGACCATAACGCTCGCGGCCTTCCGGAGGTAGCAGAGATGTCCCACGTCGGCGTCGGACCGCGCGCGATCACGCGCGCGGTCGCCTTCCTCACCGCGGGTGCGCTCGCGGTCACCGCGCTGGCCGGCTGCACCTCCGAGGACGACTCCGGCAAGCCGCTCGCCGGTCAGGACATCGCCGCCGCCGCCCGCTCCCGGGTCGCCGACGGCGGCACCCTGCGCTGGGCCGTGGACTCCGTGCCGGAGACCCTGAACACCTTCCAGTCCGACGCCGACGCCACCAGCAGCCGGGTCGCCCAGGCCGTGCTGCCCTCGATGTACCGGATGGACGCCAGGGGCCGCCCGGTGCGCAACCCCGACTACCTGGAATCGGCCGAGGTCGTCGACACCGAGCCCAAGCAGGTCGTCGTCTACCGGCTCCACCAGGAGGCCGTCTGGAGCGACGGCCGCGAGATCGGCGCCGCCGACTTCGCCGCCCAGTGGCGGGCCCTGTCCGGCAGGGACAGCGCCTACTGGACCGCCCGCAACGCCGGGTACGACCGCATCGAGAAGATCGAGCGCGGTGCCGGCGACCTGGAGGTCAAGGTGACCTTCAGCCGCCGCTACGCCGACTGGAAGTCGCTGTTCACACCGCTCTACCCCAAGGACGTCATGGGCACCCCGGACTCCTTCAACGACGGGGCGCGGCGCCGGCTGAAGGTCACCGCCGGCCCGTTCGCCGTGGAGAAGGTGGACACGAAGAAGGACGAGATCGTCCTCGCCCGCAACCCGCGCTGGTGGGGCCGGCCCGCCAAGCTGAACGAGATCGTGCTGCGCGCCGTACCGCGCGACAAACGGGCCTCCGAGCTGGCGGCGGGCAGGCTCGACCTGGCCGAGATCGACCCGGACACGGCCGAGGAGGTCGCGCTGGCCGCCGGCCCCCGTGACACCGCCCCGTCCTCCGGCGCCCCGCTCATGGGCCCGGAGGACCGGCAGTCCGCCGCCGACGCCCTGCGCTCCTGGGCGGTCGCCAACGGCTCCGACGAGGAGGCCGCCGAGAAGGAGGCCCAGGCCCGCGAGAAGCGGCGCAAGGCCGTCGCCCGGGCCCAGCGGCGCGAGCAGGCCCTGCGCGGCTTCGAGGTCCGCAGGTCGCTGGAGCCCGCGTACACCCAGCTCGCCCTCAACGGCGCCGACGGTCCGCTCGCCGACGAGCGGGTCCGCAGGGCAGTGGCCCGCACCCTGGACCGCAGGGAGCTGGCGGAGCTGGTGCTGAAGCCGCTGGGCCTGCCCGCCGAGCCGGTCGGCAGCCACCTGGCGCTCGCCGGCCAGCCCGTCTACGCCGACAGCAGCGGCGCGCTCGGTGGCCCGGACACCAAGGAGGCCCGGGCCCTCCTCGCGGACGCCGGCTGGGTGCCCGGCGGGCCGGTCGAGCAGCCGGAGAAGGGCGAGAAGGCGGCCGGCTCCGAGGGCGACAAGCGCGAGGGCGGGAAGGACGGCGAGGACGGGGAGAAGTCCCCGGGCGGCGACGACGGCACGTACATCGTCGGCGAGGACGACAAGGACGACCAGGGGAAGAACGACAAGGACACCCACGACAAGGACACCCACGGCAAGAACGACGACGGCAAGAACGACGAGCAGGGCCGCAGCGACCAGGAGAGCGGCGAGAAGCGCGCCGGCGGCAAGAACACGGCACAGGGCGGCAGCGCACCCGGCGCCTACGCCCCCAAGGGCACCGCGGCCCCGGCGGGCTCGGCGGTGGCACCGCCGGCCAAGGACGGCAAGGCGCTCACGCTCCGCTTCGTGCTCCCCTCCGGCCCCGGGTCCGGGGTGCTGCGCACCGTGGCCGACCGCATCTCCGGCATGCTGGACGCCGTCGGCATCCGCACCGAGATCACCAAGGTCTCCGACGCGAGCTACTTCAAGGACCACATCGCCTCCGGCCAGTACGACCTGGCGCTGTACTCCTGGCCCGCCTCCGCCTTCCCCGCCACCGACGCCCGCCCCATCTACGCCAAGCCGGTCCCGGCCGCCGACGGCTCCCTGAACATCGCGCAGAACTACACCCGGGTCGGCACCGACCAGGTGGACCAGCTCTTCGACCAGGCCCTGACGACGCTGGACGAGGAGGAGGCCCGGGACCTGCTGCGCAAGGCCGACTCCCGGATCTGGGCGCAGGCCGGCTCGATCCCCCTCTACCAGCGCCCCCAGCTGGTCGCCGCGCGCACGAACCTCGCCAACGCGGGCGCCTTCGCCTTCGAGACCCCGGTCTACGAGGACATGGGCTTCCTGAAGAAGGGGGCGCAGGGCGCACGGCCACCGGTGAGCCCGTCGTCGTGACGGCTGCCGGTCCCGGGGCCGCCGACGGCCCCCCGACCTGCGCCGGTGCACCCGGCAAGCCCCAGCCGCCGCCGCCCCGTACCATGGGGTGAGGCCGTGGCATGTACCGCCCGGCAGGGCCCGCGTAACACAGACGTACGCAGCAGGGCCGTCCTCACACTCCGGGAGTACGCCGCAATATGGCCGTGTCCACCACACGTCACGACATCCGTAACGTCGCCATCGTCGCCCACGTCGACCACGGCAAGACCACCATCGTCGACGGAATGCTGAAGCAGGCCGGTGCCTTCGCCGCCCACCAGCTCGACTCCGTCGACGACCGCATGATGGACTCGAACGACCTGGAGCGTGAGAAGGGCATCACGATCCTCGCCAAGAACACGGCGGTGAAGTACCACCCCAAGGACGGCGGGGACCCGATCACCATCAACATCATCGACACCCCCGGTCACGCCGACTTCGGCGGCGAGGTCGAGCGCGGTCTGTCGATGGTCGACGGTGTCGTCCTGCTCGTGGACGCCTCCGAGGGCCCGCTGCCGCAGACCCGCTTCGTGCTGCGCAAGGCGCTCCAGGCCCGGCTGCCGATCATCCTGTGCATCAACAAGACGGACCGGCCGGACGCCCGGATCGACGAGGTCGTCAACGAGACGTACGACCTCTTCCTCGACCTGGACGCCGACGAGGAGCAGATCGAGTTCCCGATCGTCTACGCCTGCGGCCGGGACGGCATCGCCTCCCTGACCAAGCCGGAGGACGGCACGGTCCCCTCCGACTCCACCAGCCTGGAGCCGTTCTTCTCCACGATCCTGGAGCACATCCCCGCCCCCACCTACGAGGAGGGCGCCCCGCTCCAGGCCCACGTCACCAACCTGGACGCCGACAACTTCCTCGGCCGCATCGCGCTGCTGCGCGTCCACCAGGGCGAGCTGAAGAAGGGCCAGACGGTCGCCTGGCTCAAGCGCGACGGGTCCACGGCGAACGTGCGGATCTCCGAGCTCATGATGACCGAGGCGCTCACCCGCAAGCCCGCCGAGAAGGCCGGCCCCGGTGACATCTGCGCGGTCGCCGGCATCCCGGACATCATGATCGGCGAGACCCTGGCCGACCAGGAGAACCCGGTCCCGCTGCCGCTGATCACGGTCGACGAGCCCGCGATCTCCATGACCATCGGCACCAACACCTCGCCGCTGGTCGGCCGCGGCGGCACCGGCAAGGGCGCCGACGCGAAGGCGGCCGTCAAGGACCGCAAGGTCACCGCCCGCCAGGTCAAGGACCGCCTCGACCGCGAGCTGATCGGCAACGTCTCGCTGCGCGTGCTGGACACCGACCGGCCGGACGCCTGGGAGGTGCAGGGCCGCGGCGAGCTGGCGCTGGCCATCCTGGTCGAGCAGATGCGCCGCGAGGGCTACGAGCTGACCGTCGGCAAGCCGCAGGTCGTCACCAAGGACGTCGACGGCAAGGTCTACGAGCCCGTCGAGCGCATGACGATCGACGTGCCCGAGGAGCACATGGGCGCGGTCACGCAGCTCATGGGCGTGCGCAAGGGCCGCATGGACAACATGTCCAACCACGGCTCCGGCTGGGTCCGCATGGAGTTCGTCGTCCCCTCCCGCGGTCTGATCGGCTTCCGTACGGAGTTCCTGACCCAGACCCGCGGCACGGGCATCGCCCACTCCATCCACGAGGGCCACGAGCCCTGGTTCGGCACGCTCACCACGCGGAACAACGGCTCGCTGGTCGCCGACCGCGCCGGTGCCGTCACCGCGTTCGCGATGACGAACCTCCAGGAGCGCGGCGTGCTGTTCGTGGAGCCCGGCACCGAGGTGTACGAGGGCATGATCGTCGGCGAGAACTCCCGCTCCGACGACATGGACGTCAACATCACCAAGGAGAAGAAGCTCACCAACATGCGGTCGTCCACGGCCGATGTGGCCGAGTCGATCGTTCCGCCGCGCAAGCTCTCGCTGGAGCAGTCGCTGGAGTTCTGCCGCGACGACGAGTGCGTCGAGGTCACCCCGGAGGCCGTTCGCATCCGCAAGGTGAACCTGGACGCCCGCGAGCGCGCCCGCGCCGCGAGCCGCGCCAAGCACGGCTGATCCGTCCCGGCGGCCGGCGTATGGCCGGCCCGCAGGGAAGCCCGGGTGCCCCCATCTTGGGGGCACCCGGGCTTTTTTCAACCGCTTTTCCGGGGCCCCGGGCCCGCTTCCTGTACGGAATACGGAGATCCGCGCCCGATAGCCATGTAACACGTCCGTTTCGCGGCCTTCTCGTCCCGAACAGTTTGTCCAGATTTTGGAAGATCTAGCTGGCAGCCGTGACTGAATTGAGATTTAAAGACGGTGGTCGGTCCTTCAGGTCATGGCAGATAGTTAGCCGCGTAGCGCTCGGGTCAATGGGTCTCGCGCTGTGGGGACAGCGCCCGACTCACGAGCACCAGGGGGTGTCTGAACTTCCGTCAGGGGTGTCGGAAGGCAGATGTCGTGCCCCCTCCTGTCGGTGAACACGTGGAGTCATGAGGAGGAGCCCCATGCGCGGTGTCACGAACACCAGGTGGGTCGCACGATCCGTCACCGCCGACTGTGCCCCGGCGGACGGCGATCGTCTCTGAGGAGCCGGCCGGCCGCTGACGCCGGGTCATTCGGCTACGCGCGTCCGGCTGCGGGTTTCCCGCACTTCCTCGGGGTACCCCGAAACGCTTCTTCTTGATCCGTTCCGCGATGGCGCACACCCTGCGCCGGTCGCCGGTTCGGCACACCCACACCTGTGAAATGGGCGAACTGTGACAAGTCCAATCGACATTGAGGGCGGCGGAACGTCCGCCGTCGTCGACGGCGCACCTCAGCCGCAGGAGAAGACCGAGGGCGGGAAACACGAGGGCCGTTCTCCGGGGCAGTTGATGTGGCTGCGCTTCAAGCGCGACCGGACCGGTGTCATCTGTGCCTGGGTGGTGCTCGGCTACTTCGTGATCGCCGCACTGGCCCCGGTGATCGCCAAGCTGTACGGCAAGGACCCGTACATCCTGTACGGCCAGGACCCCGAGTACATCGCCGAGAACCCCGTCCTCGACGACTTCGGGCTGCCGCTGGGCTACTTCGGCGGAGTCTCCGGCGAGCACTGGTTCGGCGTCGAGCCGCAGTTCGGGCGTGACGTCTTCACCATGCTGCTCTACGGCATGCGCACCTCGCTGTACATGGCGCTGGGCGTGACCACGCTGCTGATGCTGACCGGTGTCCTCATCGGCCTGGTCGGAGGCTACTTCGGCGGCAAGACCGACTACTTCCTCGGCCGGGTCACCGACTTCTTCCTGTCCTTCCCGCAGCAGCTGTTCTTCATCGCCTTCATGCCGGTGGTGACCGCGTTCTTCGTGGACCCGCGCGACGAGACGCCCACGTACTTCCGGGCGCTGGCCATCCTGATCGTGCTGTGGCTGCTGGGCTGGATGGGCATGGCCCGACTGGTACGGTCCACCGTACTGTCCCTGCGGGAGCGGGAGTTCGTCGAAGCCGCCAAGGTCGCCGGCGCCTCGCCCTGGCGGATCATCCGCAAGGAGATCCTCCCGAACGTGGTCTCGCCGATCCTGGTGCAGTTCACGTACCTGCTCCCCAGCACGATTCTCACCATCGCGTTCCTCTCCTTCGCCGGCGTCGGCTTCGTCGAGCCGACACCCGACTGGGGACGCATGTTCGCCACCGGAGCCAGGGTCGCCGAGCAGGACCCGGCGTTCATGTTCTTCCCGGGTGTGGCACTGGTGGTCTTCGTCCTGTGCTTCAACCTCCTCGGAGACGCCGTACGGGACGCCCTCGATCCCAAGTCAGGACGGTAAGAGGGGTCCATTGGTGGGGGGACTGCCGCCCCTGCGTCGGCTCACCGGCCGCGTCAGGCAGTGCACAGCAGTGGTCAGTGGATAACAAACCCGACAGGCAGGTGCATCACCACATGAAGACGCTCAACTCCCGCACTGCGCGCGCCATCGTGGTCGCCTTCGCGGCAGGCTCGCTCGTCCTCACCGGTTGCTCGGAGAACAAGGGCAACTCGAGCTCCGGGAAGGACTCCAAGAAGGACCAGAAGGAGGCCGCCGTCCAGTCGAAGGCGGTCACGTACGCCGACGCGGCCGCGTCCACCGGCCCCGCCAAGGACGTGCCCGGCGCCAGGAGCGGCGGCACCATCAACGTCTACCAGGAGCAGGGCCTGACCCACCTCGACCCGGGCCAGATCTACGTCTCCGACGCCGGCCAGGTCGCCAACCTGATCTTCCGCGGTCTGACCAACTTCCAGGAGGACGGCAAGGGCAACGTCTCGGTCGTCGGCGACCTCGCCACCGACTCCGGCAAGTCCTCGGACGGCGGCAAGACCTGGACGTTCACCCTCAAGGACGGCGTCAAGGACCAGAACGGCAACCCGATCACGTCCGCCGACATCCGCCACACCGTCGAGCGCCAGTACGCGAAGTTCATCTTCGACGGCCCGACGTACCTCCAGACCTGGCTGAGCGGCCCGGACTACCGCGACGCGCTGCCCGACGGCGGCTACGGCGACAAGCACCTGCCCGACACCGTCCTGGAGACGCCGGACGACAAGACCGTCGTCTTCCACTTCGACACCCCGCGCCCCGACCTGCCGCAGATGCTGGCCATGCCCGGGTACTCCGTGGTGCCGGAGGAGACCGACACCAAGGAGAAGTACGACAAGGGTCCCGTCTCCCTCGGCCCCTACAAGATCGCGGAGTACAAGGTCGGCAAGTCCCTCAAGCTCGTCAAGAACGAGAACTGGGACCCGAAGACCGACGCCGTGCGCCACCAGTACGTCGACGGCTGGAACTTCGACTTCGGCGTCACCGAGTCGACCCAGACCAAGCGTCTGATCGCCGACCAGGGCGATGCCAAGAACGCCATCCAGCTCACCGGCGCCGTGGAGTCCACGCAGATCCAGGACGTCGTCAGCGACCCGGCCGTCAGCAAGCGCACCATCAAGGGCTACCAGCCCTACGTCATGACGCTGACGTTCAACCTGGACCGGGTGAAGAACAAGAAGGTCCGCGACGCCGTCACCTACGCGATCAACTCCAAGTCGCTCATCGCCGGCGAGGGCGGCGCGTACGGCGGTGACGTCGCCCCGAACCTGTTCGCCCCGACCCTGCCGGGCTACGAGGCGGACTACGACCCGTACGGCAGGCTGAAGATGCCGTCCGGCAACATCGAGAAGGCCAAGGAACTCCTCAAGGACGTCCCGGCCGCCGAGAAGAAGCTCGTCTTCGCCTACCGCAACAACGAGGCCGGCCAGAAGCACAAGGTGGCCGTCGAGGACGCGCTCGGCAAGGTCGGCATCGAAGTCGTCTCCAAGGAGGTCGACGCCGCCAGCCACTACGAGCAGATCGGCAAGCTGAAGAACCCGTACGACATGTACATCACGGGCTGGGGCCAGGACTGGCCGTCCCCCGGCACGGTCGTCACGCCGATCTACGACGGCGACCAGGTCGCCGACGGCTCGTCGAACTACTCGCACATCAACGATCCCAAGGTCCAGGAACTGATCAAGAAGGCGCTCACCCAGACGCCCTCCGAGGCGGACGCGACCTGGAAGGAAGCGCACCGCTACATCCTGGAGAAGGTCAACCCGGCGGCCCCGCTGTGGTACACGAAGCAGTTCCAGCTCTACGGCTCGAACATCGGCGGCGCGCGCTACAGCACCGAGTCCAGCTACATCGACGTCACCCAGCTGTTCCTGAAGTCGTAACTCTCTACGGCTGACTGGCGGGGGTGCGCACCAGGCGGAGCGCACCCCCAGGGTTCCGTGACATCTCCCGACCACCCCGCAGAGAGCAGCCCACCCGCCATGCTTCAGTTCATCATCCGGCGTACGGTCGGTGCCGTCGTCACCCTGTTCCTGATCGGTGCCGCCACGTTCTTCCTCTTCGTCGCCGCGCCCTCCGACTACGCGTCCCTGGCCTGTGGCAAGGACTGCTCGGCCGCCCGGCTGGAGGAGATCCGTGAGGTGCTCGGCCTCAACCTGCCCATCGCCCAGCAGTTCTGGGACTTCATGTCCGGCATCGTCATGGGACGTGACTTCCCCACCGGCCACTGCCCGGCCCCGTGCCTCGGGCAGTCGTTCTACTCGGGCGATCTCGTCTGGTCCACCATCAAGGACCGCTTCCCGCTGACCCTGTCGCTGACCGTCGGCGCCGCGCTCGTCTTCCTGATCGTCGGCCTCGGCACCGGCATGCTGGCCGCCTTCCGGCGCGGCTCGTCCGTCGACAAGGTGGCCACCGGCGCCTCCATGGTGCTCAGCTCCTTCCAGATCTACTTCCTCGGCCCGATCGCGCTCGCGATCTTCGTCTACAGCACGGGCTGGATGGAGGACCCCAAGTACGTCCCCATCACCGAGGACCCGATCGGCTGGCTGGTCGGACTGTCCATCCCGATGGTCGTGATGGCCACCATCTTCACCGCCCAGTACACGCGTATGTCACGCTCCTCGCTCATCGAGCAGCTCGCCGAGGACCATGTGCGCACCGCCCGCGCCAAGGGCATGTCGCAGAAGTACGTCTTCTTCCGCTACGCCTGGCGCGGCTCCCTCATCCCCATCGTCACCATCCTCGGCATCGACCTCAGCAGCCTGCTCGGCGGAGCCGTCGTCACCGAGCTGACCTTCTCCCTGCAGGGCATCGGCCGCCTCGCCGTGGACGGCGCGGTCAACAAGGACCTGCCGCTGACCATGGGCGTCATGCTGGTCGGCGCCTTCATGATCCTGCTGCTCAACATCCTCGTCGACATCGCGTACGCCTGGATCGACCCGCGCGTCCGGCTTTCCTAGGAAGAGGGCACCACCGTGACCACAGTGACCAAGACCGAGGACGCGCCGGCCCCCACCGGGCCGGAGGGCTTTCTGTCGGTCCGCGATCTGAGCGTGCGGTTCGCCACGGAGGACGGCGTCGTCAAGGCGGTCGACGGCCTCTCCTTCGACGTCGAGCGCGGCCGGACCCTGGGCATCGTCGGCGAGTCCGGCTCCGGCAAGTCCGTGACCAACCTGACCATCCTGGGCCTGCACAACCCGCGCACCACCACGATCGACGGCGAGATCGTGCTCGACGGCAAGGAACTCGTCACCGCCACCGAACGGGAGATGGAGCAGCTGCGGGGCAACAAGGTCGCCATGATCTTCCAGGACCCGCTGACCGCCCTGTCCCCCTACTACACGGTGGGCCGGCAGATCGCCGAGCCGTTCATCAAGCACACCGGCGCCTCCAAGAAGGAGGGCTGGGCGCGGGCGGTGGAGATGCTCGGCAAGGTCGGCATCCCCAACCCGGAACAGCGGGCCAAGGACTACCCGCACCAGTTCTCCGGCGGTATGCGCCAGCGCGCGATGATCGCGATGGCCCTGGTCTGCGACCCCGACCTGCTGATCGCCGACGAGCCGACCACCGCCCTCGACGTGACGGTCCAGGCGCAGATCCTCGACCTGCTCAAGGACCTCCAGCAGGAGTTCGGCTCGGCGATCGTCTTCATCACGCACGACCTCGGGGTCATCGCCGACATGGCCGACGACATCCTGGTCATGTACGCGGGCAGCGCGGTGGAGCGGGGCAGCGTCGACGAGGTGCTCAGGGCGCCCCGGCACCCGTACACCTGGGGCCTGCTCAACTCGATGCCGCGCCTGGACTCCGACCTCAGCGCCCAGCTGTCGCCGATCCCCGGCACCCCGCCCTCGCTGCTCAACCCGCCCACGGGCTGCCGCTTCCACCCCCGCTGCACCTTCCAGGACCGCGTCGGCGGCAACCGCTGCGCCACCGAACGCCCCCTGCTCGCACCGGACCGCTCCTCGGCGTGCCACCTGACGGCGGAGCAGAAGCGGACCATCTTCATCGACGAGATCAAGCCCCGACTGGGCTAGGGCCCACCAGGCCCACAAGGAGGACCTGCCGCATGAAAGAGGAGTCATGAAAGAAGACCTCGTCCTCCCCGCCCCGCGCGAGGCCGCGACCGGCGGGTCGGGGGAGCCGTTGCTGGTGGCGGAGGGCCTGACCAAGTACTTCCCGGTCAAGGGCGGATTTCCCATCCGGCGGACCGTCGGCCACGTCCAGGCCGTCGACGGCATCGACCTGACCGTGCACGGCGGCGAGAGCTTCGGGCTGGTCGGTGAGTCGGGCTGCGGCAAGTCGACCACGGGCCGGCTGATCACCCGTCTGCTGGAGCCGACGGCCGGGAAGATCCTGTACAAGGGCCAGGACATCTCCCACGCCAGCCGCAAGCAGCTGGCGCCCATCCGGTCCGAGATCCAGATGATCTTCCAGGACCCGTACTCCTCGCTGAACCCGCGGCAGACGGTCGGCAAGATCATCTCCGGGCCGATGGAGATCAACGGCATCGACCCGGCGGGCGGACGCGAGAAGCGCGTCCGCGAGCTGCTGGAGATCGTCGGTCTGAACCCGGAGCACTAC
>NZ_JACVQF010000218.1 GCF_014534645.1 Streptomyces griseicoloratus | reverse complement strand
TCCTGCGCAACCACGACGAGCTGACCCTGGAGATGGTCACCGACGAGGAGCGCGACTACATGTGGGCCGAGTACGCCAAGGACCCGCGCATGCGCGCCAACATCGGCATCCGCCGCCGCCTGGCCCCGCTGCTGGACAACGACCGCAACCAGATCGAGCTGTTCACCGCCCTGCTGCTGTCCCTCCCCGGCTCGCCGATCCTGTACTACGGCGACGAGATCGGCATGGGCGACAACATCTGGCTCGGCGACCGCGACGCGGTGCGCACGCCGATGCAGTGGACCCCCGACCGCAACGCCGGCTTCTCGACCTGCGATCCGGGGCGGCTCTACCTGCCGACGATCATGGACCCGGTCTACGGCTACCAGGTCACCAACGTCGAGGCGTCCATGGCCTCGCCGTCCTCGCTGCTGCACTGGACCCGCCGGATGATCGAGATCCGCAAGCAGAACCCCGCCTTCGGTCTCGGCTCGTACACCGAACTGCCCTCCTCCAACCCCGCGGTGCTGGCCTTCCTGCGCGAGTACGAGGACGACCTGGTGCTGTGCGTGAACAACTTCGCCCGGTTCGCGCAGCCGACCGAGCTGGACCTGCGCGAGTTCGCCGGCCGGCACCCGGTGGAGCTGTTCGGCGGCGTCCGCTTCCCCGCCATCGGCGAACTGCCGTACCTGCTGACCCTCGGGGGCCACGGCTTCTACTGGTTCCGGCTCACCCGAGTCGCATCCCGCATCGGCCGCCGAGTGTGAGCGTGCGCCGAGGAAAGGACGCGTCACCATGCCGAAGACCGCACCCCTGCGCCCCCGACGCACGCAACTCGCCGAGCCCATGGCGTCGCTCGGCGGGCTGCTGCGGGAGTGGCTGCCGCGTCAGCGCTGGTTCGCGGGCAAGGACCGGCCCCTCGCCGACCTCGGCCTGCTGTCGATGACCGAGCTGTTCCCGGGCTGTCTGCACCTGCTGGTCCACACCGGTCCCGGCACCGTGCCCGCACCCGGCGCCACGCTTCCGGGCGGCGACTGCTACCAGCTGCTGCTCGGCGTCCGCAACCAGCCGTCGCCGCGCCTGGGCCGTGCGCTCATCGGCCGGGTGCAGGAGGGCTCACTGGCGGGTCTGACGGTGTACGACGCGCTCCAGGACCCCCGCACGGCCCAGCTGCTCCTGGAACGGCTGCGGCACTCCGGCAAGGCGGGCCCGCTGCGCTTCGGCTGCGACCCGTCGCGGCCGGTGCCCGCGGGACTCGCGCCGCGGCTGCTGGACGCCGAGCAGTCCAACTCCTCGCTGGTGTACGGCGACGAGTTCATCCTGAAGGTGTTCCGGCGCATCCAGCCCGGCGTCAACCCCGACCTGGAGGTGCCGGACGCGCTGGCCCGGCAGGGCTGCGACCGGGTCCCCGCCCCCGTGGCATGGTTCCGCACGACACATCCGTACGAGGCGACGCTGGGGGTGCTGCAGCCGTTCCTGCACGACGCCACCGACGGCTGGACGCTCGCCCTGGACGCGCTGGCCTCGGGAGACGACTTCACCGCGCAGGCCCACGAGCTGGGCCGGGCCACGGCCGACGTGCACGTCGCGCTGGCGTCGGCCTTCCCGGCCGGAGCCCCCGGGGAGAACGGCCGGACGGCGGCGGCGATGACCGAGCGGCTGACCGCCGCCGCGCACTGCGTACCGGCGCTGCGGCCCTTCGTCCCGGGGCTGCGGACCGCGTTCGCCGCCCTGACCACCTGCGACGTCGGGCCGCCCGCCCAGCGCATCCACGGCGACCTGCACCTGGGGCAGGTGCTGCGCGCGGGCCGCGACTGGTTCGTCATCGATTTCGAGGGCGAGCCGTCCCGCCCGCTCGCCGAACGGCGCAGCGCCCACTCCCCCGTGCGGGACATCGCGGGCATGCTGCGCTCCTTCGACTATGCCGCCCGGCAGCGCCGCCCGTGGCGCCCCGAGTGGGCACGCCGCTGCCGGGAGGCCTACTGCGCGGGCTACGCGGCCCGTGCGGGATGGGATCCGCGCAAGAAGCACGGCCTGCTGCGCGCCTACGAGACGGACCGGGCCGTGTACGAGGTGCTGTACGAGGCCCGGCACCGCCCCGACTGGCTTCCCGTACCCATGGCGGCGATCGAACGACTCGCCGTGAGAGGAGACTGACCCGTGGCCCTCCGCGACACCTCGCTCCCCGAGCCGTCCGGCCCCGCCCCTGCTGCCACCCGGCCCTGCGGGACCGCCCCCGCCCTGGACCCGGTCGACCGCGGGCGCCTGCTGGCGGGCGCCCATCACGATCCGCACGCGCTGCTCGGCGCCCATCCGGTGCCCGGCGGCATCGCCTTCCGGGCGCTGCGGCCCTTCGCCCGCGGGGTGAGCGTGCTGGTCGACGGAGAGCGCCACGCGCTCGTCTCGGAGGAGGACGGTCTCTTCTCCGGCGTCCTGCCGCTGGCGGAGATCCCCGCGTACACCCTCGTGGTGACGTACGAGGACGCCGAGTACGAGGTGCACGACCCGTACCGGTTCCTGCCCGCCCTCGGCGAGTTCGACCTGCACCTCATCTCCGAGGGGCGGCACGAGCAGCTGTGGCGGGCGCTCGGGGCGGAGCCGATGACCCACCAGGGCGTGGCCGGCACCCGCTTCACGGTGTGGGCGCCGAACGCCCAGGGCGTCCGGGTCGCCGCGGACTTCACCTTCTGGGACGGCACGGCGTTCCCCATGCGCTCGCTCGGCTCCTCCGGTGTGTGGGAGCTGTTCCTGCCCGGCGTCGGCGAGGGCACCCGGTACAAGTTCGAGATCCACTCCCGCTACGGCCACCGGTTCCTCAAGGCCGACCCGATGGCGCGAAGCGCGGAGGAGCCGCCCGACACGGCGTCCGTCGTGACGGCGTCGCACTACGAGTGGGGCGACGCGGAGTGGATGCGGTCCCGGGCCGCGACGCCGGTGCACGAGGCCCCGTTCTCGGTGTACGAGGTGCACCTGCCGTCCTGGCGGCCGGGGCTGACCTACCGGGAACTCGCCGAGGAGCTCCCCGCGTACGTCAAGGACCTCGGCTTCACCCACGTCGAGCTGATGCCGGTCGCCGAGCACCCCTACGGGCCGTCCTGGGGCTACCAGGTCACCGGCTTCTACGCGCCGACCGCGCGGCTCGGCTCGCCCGACGACTTCCGGTACCTGGTCGACTCGCTCCACCGGGCCGGCATCGGCGTGATCATGGACTGGGTGCCCGCCCACTTCCCGAAGGACGACTGGGCGCTGGCCCGCTTCGACGGGGACCCGCTGTACGAGCCCGGGGACTCCCGGCGCGCGGAGCACCCGGACTGGGGGACCTACACCTTCGACTTCGCCCGTACCGAGGTGCGCAACTTCCTGGTGGCGAACGCCGTGTACTGGTGCGAGGAGTTCCACATCGACGGGCTGCGCGTCGATGCCGTCGCGTCCATGCTCTACCTGGACTACTCGCGCGACTCCGGGCAGTGGGAGCCCAATGTGTACGGAGGCCGGGAGGACCTGGCGGCGATGGCGTTCCTCCAGGAGATGAACGCGACCGTCTACCGCCGCTGCCCGGGCGTGGTGACGATCGCGGAGGAGTCGACCGCGTGGGGCGGGGTGACCCGGCCCACCGACACCGGCGGCCTGGGTTTCGGCTTCAAGTGGAACATGGGCTGGATGCACGACTCCCTGGAGTACGTCGCGCACGAGCCGGTGCACCGCAAGTACCACCACCACGAGATGACCTTCTCGATGGTGTACGCCTACAGCGAGAACTACGTCCTGCCGATCTCCCACGACGAGGTCGTGCACGGCAAGCAGGCGCTGGTGTCGAAGATGCCGGGCGACTGGTGGCAGCGGCGGGCGAACGTGCGGGCGTACCTGGGGTTCATGTGGGCCCATCCCGGCAAGCAGCTGCTGTTCATGGGGCAGGAGTTCGCCCAGGGAGCCGAGTGGTCGGAGAAGCACGGTCCCGAGTGGTGGCTGCTCGACGACGACTACCACTCGGCCGGCGACCACCGCGGTGTGCGGGACCTGGTCCGCGATCTCAATGCCCGCTACCGCGCCACCCCGGCCCTGTGGGAGCGTGACACCGATCCGGCCGGCTTCCGGTGGGTCGCGGTGGACGCCGCCGACGACAACGTGTTCGCGTTCCTGCGGTTCGACAAGGAGGGCGCGCCGCTGCTGGCGGTCTCGAACTTCTCCCCGGTCGTCCGGCACGAGTACCGGCTCGGTGTCCCGGAGGAGGCCGACGCCTGGCGGGAGGTCCTGAACACGGACGCCGCGCAGTATGGCGGCAGCGACGTCACCAACCCCGAACCGGTCAAGCCGGAGGACGGGTGCGTCCGGCTCACGCTGCCTCCGCTGGCCACGGTGTGGCTGATGCCGCTCGCTCCGTGAAGCCCGGCGGGGCGACCAGGTGTCCGACCGGCCCCTGCGGGGCACGCGGGGTCCTACGAGCGGAGAATCCCCGTCGTCGCCGCGCAAGGGCCTCGGAAAGGCGGCATCACGTGCGCACCGTCGGAGTGGAGGAGGAACTCCTCCTGGTGGACCCCGAGACCGGCGAGCCGCGGGCGCTGTCCGCCGCTGTCCTCGCCCGGGCCTCGCAGGACCCCGGCGACCAGGGCGTGTTCGAGAAGGAACTGCACGAGCAGATGCTGGAGTTCGCCACGCATCCGCAGGCGGACATGGCGCGTCTGCACGCGGAGATCGTCCGCTGCCGGGAGGAGGCCGCGCGGCACGCCGGGGAGATCGGCTGTGCCGTCGCGGCGCTCGCCACCTCTCCCCTGCCCGTCAGCCCCGCCGTCGGCGTGAACCGGCGCTACCAGTGGATGGCCGACCAGTACCGGGTCGTCGTCCACGAACAGCTCGTGCTCGGCTGCCATGTACATGTGGCCGTGGAGTCCGACGAGGAGGGCGTCGCCGTCATCGACCGGGTGCGGCCCTGGCTGTCGGTGCTCGCCGCGCTCAGCGCGAACTCGCCGTTCTGGCAGGGGAAGGACTCCGGGTACAGCAGCTATCGCAGCCGGATCTGGCAGCGCTGGCCGTCGGCCGGCCCGACCGAGCTGTTCGGCTCGGCGGAGCGCTACCACCGGCGGGTGGCGGACATGCTCGCCACCGGGACCCTCCTCGACGAGGGAATGATCTACTTCGACGTCCGGCTGTCCCAGCGGTACCCCACGGTGGAGTTCCGGGTGGCCGACGTCTGCCTGCACGCCGAGACCGCCGTCCTCCTGGCCGCCCTCGCCCGTGCCCTGGTGGAGACCGCCGCGCGCGAGTGGCGCGAGGGCCGGGAACCGGCCGGGCACAGCGTGAGCCTGCTGCGCCTCGCCGCGTGGCGGGCGGCCCGGTCCGGGCTGACCAGTGAGCTGCTCCACCCCGCGACCATGCGGCGCATGCCCGCCGAGGCCGTCGTACGGGCCCTGCTGGACCATGCCGGGGAGGCGCTGGCGGCGGACGGCGACCTGGAGCGGGCGCGGGAGTCCGCCGCGCGGCTGCTGCGGCGCGGCAACGGCGCACGGGTGCAGCGCGAGCTGCTGGAGCGCACCGGCAGCCTGCGGGACGTCGTCACCGAGTGCGTACGCCGTACGCAGGCGGCGTGAGGCGCCCGTCCCGTCGGCGTTCGGCGCCATGTCAGAAGATCAGGGCCAGGGCGTACGCCAGGAAGCCGATGGCGACGAGCACCACGAGGGCGAGGATCAGCGTCAGCGGTGCCTTGGCCCAGCCCTTCGGGGGATTGTGCACCTCCCTCGGGCCCGCCTCGGGCAGGCTGCTCTCCGCGGGCGGGGTCTCGCCGGGCGGTACGCCGCCTCCTGGCTCCAGGCCGGGAGTGCGGTCGGGGTCGGGGTCGGGGTTCGTGTAACTCATGCCGTCCGGGTCCCCCGATCGGGCCGGGATCACCGGGTCGGGAGCACTTCTGCCGTCCCGGTCCCCAGCAGCTTGGGCCTCGGCTAGATTCGAGCCCGCCGCTGACGGTGCTCGTCGGCCCGGTCACACCCCGTACACGTCAGGATCAGCGCATGCGCGACCCCGCTCCCGCCGGCCCGGCGGCCCCGTCCCTGACCGGCGGGCTCGCCGACAGCGTCTTCGAGACGGCTGCCCGCACCCCCACCCTGCCCGCGCTCGCCCGCCGCACCGGCCCCGACTCCGCCGTCTGGGAGGAGGTGACGGCCGTGGAGTTCCGCGACCAGGTCGTCGACGTGGCCAAGGGGCTGATCGCCTCCGGGATCTCACCGGGCGAGCGCGTGGCGATCCTGGCCCGCACCCGGTACGAGTGGACGGTGCTGAGCTACGCGCTGTGGACGGTGGGCGCCGAGGTCGTCCCGGTGTACCCGACCTCCTCGCGCGACCAGGTCGAGTGGATCCTGCGGGACGCCGGCTGCGTGGCCGTGGTGGTCGAGGACGAGCAGAGCGTGATGACCGTCGGCTCGGTGTGCGCCTCGCTTCCGGCGCTGCGCCATGTCTGGCAGCTGGACGCGGGCGCCCTGGAGGACCTCGTGGCGCACGGGCGGTCCGTGCCGGACGCCGCTGTCGACTCCATGCGCCGCATCGTGCTGCCCGACTCCACCGCGGCCGTCGCCTACACCTCGGGCACGTCCGGGCGGCCCATGGGCTGCGCACTGAGCCATCGCAACCTGGCCAGTCCCTGCGACACGCTGCTGGCGGGCTGGGGGCACACGGCGGCGCCCCCCGGGGAACAGGGTGCCGTCCTCGCCTTCCTGCCCTTCTCCCATGTGTACGGCCTGATGATCCAGGGGCTGTGCGTCCGCGGCGGTCTGCTCATGGGTCACGAGCCGGCGATGAGCGAGGAGGCGCTGTCGTCGGCCCTGCGCTCCTTCCGGCCCACGTATTTCTACGCCGTCCCCTCGGTGTTCGAGAAGATCTACAAGAACTTCCTCCGCACGGCCCAGCGCGCGGGCCGCGGGGCGCTGTTCGAGCGGGCCGCCGGCACGGCCCGGGACTTCGCCGCGGCGACGGAACGCCGGCGGCTGGGCAGGGGTTCGGGGCCCGGCCTCGACCTGCGGCTCCAGCACGCCCTGTACGAGCGGACGGTGTACCGGCGGCTGCGGGAGGCGCTGGGCGGCCGGGTGCGGCGCGCGACGTCCGGCGGATCGCCGCTGAGCCGTGAGCTGTCCCTCTTCTACGAGGGCATCGGCGTCTACGTCCACGACGGCTACGGCCTGACGGAGACCGGCGGCGGGCTGACGATGCAGCCCCTGGGCCGGGAGAAGTCCGGCACCGTCGGGCAGCCGCTGCCGGGCTCGGAGGTCCGGATCGCCGACGACGGGGAGATCCTGGTGCGCGGACCGTCGGTGTTCCAGGGCTACGTCGGTGACGGGGAGGCCACCCGGAGGGTGCTGCGCGGCGGCTGGCTGGCCACCGGGGACCTCGGGTACCTGGACGACGAGGGCTATCTGGCGATCACCGGCCGCAAGAAGGACGTCATCATCACCAGCGGCGGCAAGAGCGTCGCACCGGCCGCCCTGGAGCAGCGGCTGCGGATGCATCCGCTCGTCCACCAGGCGGTGGTGGTCGGTGACAACCGGCCCTGTGTCGGCGCCCTGATCACGCTGGACCCGGAGTTCCTGACGCACTGGCGGGCGGGCCTGGCCCTGCAGGGCGACGCGCCGGTCCGCGAGGCACGCGAGGAGAACGCCCTGCGGGAGGAGATCGGACGGGCGGTCGCCGCGGCCAACAGTGCCGTGTCGCGGTCCGAGTCCATCCGGGTCTTCCGGGTCCTGCCGGAGCCCTTCGACGTGGCGGGCGGGCTGCTGACGCCCTCGATGAAGCTGCGGCGCGACGAGATCGTCCGGACCTACGCGTTCGAGATCGACGCGATGTACGAGGCCCGCTCGCGCCGGCGGCCGCGGAGCCTGCCGGACGATCCGGCCGGCTGGGAGGAGTCGGACAACGTGTTCCTCCGGTGAGCGGGCGGCTGCCGGGAGCCCGGAGCGGGACGCGCGTAGGCTGCGCCGGCTCGGGAACTAACAAACGAAGGGGGCGCAGGGAAAGGGACGACCGCCCGGCTGGCGCCGGGCCCGGGAAGGCGAAATGGCAGCCGAGTCGCGTTGGGACAGGACACTGGCTTCCGAGGAGATCACGAGCCGCACCGCCAGCTTCGCCGGGGAGCTGCACAATGTGACCGGTGCACGCCTCGTCGCGGAGGAATTCCTCTACGACCTGGCCCGGGTGTCACCGCCGTCGGCCCCCGAGCACTGGGACGACATCCTCCTGGTCGTCACGGAACTGGCCGCCAACGCGGTGCAGTACGCGCCGGGCCCCTTCCAGCTCCGCCTGCGCCGGACCTTCGACGGTGTGCACGTGGTCATGCACGACACCAGTACGACCGAGCCCGCACCGCGCCCCTTCCAGCCGAGCAGCGGCGGTGGCGGCATCGGCTGGCATCTGATCCACACGCTGTCCGACCAGGTGAGCGTCGTCAGCGGCGAGCAGGGCAAGGACATCCACGTCTTCCTGCCCTGGTGACCGTGCTCGTGGGGCGTCCCCCCAGGTGTGCCGGGCGGTTTCGCGGGTACGCGCGCCGCGGTGGGACCCGTCCGGGGGTGAAAGCCCCGGCCGTCAGCACTGTTGGAGGTATTCGTGCCCATTGCCCAGAACCCGCTGTCCGTCGAGGTGACGCTGCCCCGGGAGGACGTCGCGCTGCTCACGGTGGAGGGATACCTGGACGTCGACACCGCGACCGAGTTCCAGCACCACCTGGCCAACCAGCTCCACCACGGCAGGCGGCACTTCCTGCTGGACATGTCCGCGGTGCCGTTCATGGACTCCTCCGGCATGAACATCATCCTCCGCGTCTACCAGGAGGTGCGCGACCTGCCCGGCAGCGTCCACGTCATCTCCCCCGCCCCGGCGGTGCAGCGGATCCTGGACCTGACGGGCGTCAGCATCACGGTGCCGGTCTCGTGGAGCGTCGACGAGGCGCTCGCCCTCGTCGACGGACAGCAGGCGGAAACCGAGGGGGAAGCCGGCGCCTGAAGCGTCGTCCCGCCCGTGCGGCCCGGCGCGGCGCGACGCCCGGTTCCTTCCGGACCGGTGCGTTCCGCGCCGGGCCGGGGCATGGTGGGGTCGGGCACTGTCGCCTGCCTGCCGCTCCCGGCTCGCCAAAACCTCGGTGGCGGGGTGGGATCGAGGAGGTGCGAAGCAGCGGTCCGGGGGCAGGCGAACGGCGTTCGCGGCACACTGCCCGCAGCCGCAGAAAGGGATGAACACCGTGACACGACCCAGGATCCTTGTGGTCGGCGCAGGTTTCGCCGGCGTGGAGTGCGTCCGCCGTCTGGAGAGGAAACTCGCCCCCGGCGAGGCCGACGTCACGCTGGTGACGCCGTTCGCCTATCAGCTCTACCTCCCGCTGCTGCCCCAGGTCGCCTCCGGCGTGCTGACGCCCCAGTCGATCGCGCTCTCGCTGCGCCGCAGCCGGAAGTACCGCACCCGGATCATCCCGGGCGGCGCCATCGGCGTGGACCTCAAGGCCAAGGTCTGCGTCATCCGCACCATCACCGACCAGATCGTGAACGAGTCGTACGACTACATCGTGCTGGCGCCCGGCAGCATCACCCGCACCTTCGACATCCCCGGCCTCACCGACCATGCGTTCGGCATGAAGACGCTCGCGGAGGCCGCCTACATCCGCGACCACGTCATCTCGCAGCTCGACCTCGCCGACGCCAGCCAGGACCCGGCCGAGCGCGCCTCCCGGCTGCAGTTCGTGGTGGTCGGCGGCGGCTACGCGGGCACCGAGACCGCGGCCTGTCTGCAGCGCCTCACGCACGCCGCCGTCAAGCGCTACCCGCGCCTGGACCCGGGCCTGATCAAGTGGCACCTGATCGACATCGCCCCGAAGCTCATGCCCGAGCTGGGCGACAAGCTCGGGCGCGCCGCCCAGGAGGTGCTGCGCCGGCGCGGCATCGAGATCTCCCTCGGCGTCTCCATCGAGAAGGCCGGCCCGGAGGAGGTCACCTTCACCGACGGCCGGGTGGTGCCCACCCGCACGCTCATCTGGACCGCGGGCGTGGTCGCCAGCCCGCTGATCGCGACGCTGGGCGCGGAGACGGTCAAGGGACGGCTCGCGGTCACCGCCGAGATGTGCCTGCCGGGCCACGACGGGGTGTTCGCGCTGGGCGACTCCGCCGCCGTCCCGGACCTGGCCAAGGGGCAGGAGGGCGCCGTCTGCCCGCCCACCGCGCAGCACGCCATGCGGCAGGGCAGGCAGGTCGCCGAGAACATCATCGCCACCCTGCACAACCAGCCGATGCGGCCGTACGTCCACAAGGACCTGGGCCTCGTCGTCGACCTGGGCGGCACCGACGCGGTCTCCAAGCCGCTCGGCATCGAACTGCACGGCCTGCCCGCCCAGGCGGTCGCCCGCGGGTACCACTGGTCGGCGCTGCGCACCGGCGTGGCCAAGGCCCGGGTCCTGACGAACTGGATGCTCAACGCGGTCGCCGGCGACGATTTCGTGCGCACCGGTTTCCAGGCCCGCAAGCCGGCCAAGCTGAAGGACTTCGAGTACACCGACGCCTATCTGACACCGGAGCAGGTGCGGGAGCGCATCGGGGAAGGCGGCCGGGCGGGGTCGTGACCCGGCGGCGGGGATCCGCTGACGGCATGACATGCTGAGAAGTGGATCTCGGTGCGGACGGGTGCGAAACGGGAGAGTGTACGGCGGCGTGAAGGCGGCGAGGCGCCCGGTGCGGACACGGCTGCGGGACCGCGTCGCCGCGTCCGACCCGGGTCTGCTCCGGCTCACCGCGGGCCTGCGGACCGTGGGCGCCATCGCCCTCGCGCTGGCCGTGCTCGCCGTGCTCGGGGCCGGCGTCACCCATCTGGTCGCGGGCGCCATGGCGGCGATGGTCGCCACCTTCGCCATCCGGGAGAAGCAGCCCGCCGCCCAGGCGGTCACCCTCGCCCTGGGCCTGCCCGTGGCGCTGGCGTCGGTGTCGCTGAGCGCGCTGCTGCGCCCGCACGTCGTTCTCGGTGACGCCTTCTTCGTCGTCCTCATCTTCTGCGCCGTCTACGGCCGGCGCTTCGGCGACCGCGGCACCGCCCTGGGGCTGATCGGTTTCCAGACCTACTTCCTCACCCTCTTCGTCGGCGCCGAGGTCTCGGCACTGCCGCAGCTGTGGGGCGCCATCACCGTCGCGTTCCTGTGCAGCGCGGTGGTGCGGTTCGCGATCGTCCCGGCGACACCGGCGGGCATCCTGCAGCGGCTGCGCCAGGCGTTCCGCGCCCGGCTGGCGCAGCTGATCTCGGCGCAGATCGAGCTGCTGGACGCCGGGCCGGGCGACGTCGACAGGGTGATGGAGCACCTGCGCGACGGCACCGCCCGCCTGCACGAGACGGCCCTGATGATCCAGTCCCGGCTGGAGGAGGGCACGCCCGACGAGTCCACGGCCCGGCTGGTGCAGCGCCGCGTCGCGGACGCCGAGATCGCCGCCGAGCGGCTGGGCCTGCTGCTGCTGACCGCGCGCAGCACCGAGCGGGCGGACACCCTGACGCTGCATCTGCCGGGTGCGCCGGCACCCTCGATGGAGCGCGCGGACTCACCGGACGAGACCACGGCGATGCTGCGCCGCGATCTCGGGGCGCTGCGCGCGCTCATGCTGCGGCCGCCCGCCGAGGCCCGCGGCACCGCGCTGTCCCATGTGCGCAACCGGCTCCTCGGCTACCGCGACGAGGAGAACCTGCCGCGGACGACGGCCGCCCTCCAGGACGTCTTCCGGGGCGTCGGTGAGGCCGCGCGCGCGGTCATGGGGCTGCGGATGGCCCTGGACGGGCCCCAGGACGAGTCGGCCGACACGCCGGCGACGGCCCGCTCGCGCGAGGAGCTGGACGCGGAGGACGCGGCCATCGACGCGGGTGAGGAGGTCAGGCCGGAGGAGGAGCTCACCGGGCTGCGCCGGCCCACGACGCGCGCCGCGGTCCAGGTGGCCGTGGGGTCCTCGCTCGCCATCGTCGGCGGGGAGTTCCTGTCCTCGCAGCGCTGGTACTGGGCGGTGCTGACCTGCTGGATCGTCTTCCTCAACACCGCCTCCACCGGCGAGATCCTGGTCAAGGGCTACCGCCGGCTGCTGGGCACCGTGTTCGGCGTGGTTGCCGGGATCGTGCTGGCCGGCCTGGTCGGGAACCACACGTGGACGGCGTTCGGGCTGGTGCTGCTGCTGATCTTCGCGATGTTCTACACGGCGCCGCTGTCGTACACGCTGATGTCGTTCTTCGTCACCGCGATGCTCGGGCTGCTGTACACCCTGCTGCACACGTACAGCCTGTCGGTGCTGCTGCTGCGCGTGGAGGAGACGGCGCTGGGCGCGGCCTGCGGGATCATCGCGGCGGCGCTGGTGCTGCCGATCCGCACCGACCGGCGTACGAACGAGCTCCTGGGCACCGTGCTGGAGCGGCTGGTCGACGTCACCGAGGGCGCCGTCGACCAGCTCAGCGGCGGGCCCGCGGCGGACCTGCTGGACACGGCGCGCGACCTGGACCAGGCGCTGGGCGACCTGCGCGGGGCCACCCAGCCGCTCACCCATCCGATCACGCCGCTGCGGGCCCGGCGGAACACGGCCCGGTACGTCGTGGCGCTGCTGGAGACATGCGCCTACCACGCGCGTTCCCTGGCCGCGACGGCCGAGCTGCTGCCCACCCACCCGTCGATCGCGGCCGACCCGCGGCTGCGCGGGGCGGTGCGGCGCACGGTGCGCAACATCGAGGCGATCGCCGCCCACGTCGCCGACGAGCACGCCCAAGTCGAGGTGGAGACCGGGCCGAGCATCGCATCGCTGCTGGAGCCCGGTGCGGAGGGGACGTCGCGGTACGGCCGCATCACCGGGCGGGTGCTGCGGCACCTGGAGCGCCTGGACGAGGCGGTGGTCGGCCTCGCCCGGCCGCTCGGCGTGCCCGTCGCGGCCCCGAAGCGGTGACGGACGGGGCGGGGTGCGTGCCGCGGATGGTCAGAAGTCGGTGGGCATGCCGCTCGCCTCGGCGATGCCGCGCAGTTCCTCGTTCTGCCGGTGGCGTTCCTTGAGGTAGTCGGCGATCTCGCCGAGGCGTTCGGGGTCGGAGGCGGTGACCGCGTCCGTCACGACCCGCACGGGGCCGGTCTCCTCGGTGCTGATCTCGACGACCTCGTTGTCCAGCCGGCCGGTGACGGCGGTGGCGATGACCAGTGCGGCCTCGTCTCTGATCTCCTGGGGGAGCTCTTCGGCACTGGCGCCGTCCAGGGAGAAGTCGATGGTGGGCATCTGGTGTTCGTCGATCGCCTGCAGGACCGGTTCGACCACGCTGAGCAGCAGCCGGTAGTCCTCGGTGTCCATGCGGATGCGCAGGAGGTCGAGGTAGACGTCCACGGGACGGCCGTTCGGCTCCGGAATCTCGTGTTCGTTCATCCGCCCCGTGTTCCCCGTGCGGAGTGAGTCAGACCTGTGCGGGCCGGGAGCCACGGTGATCCGGTGGTGCGCCGGCCGGGGAAGCGGACGATGCCGTGTCCGTCCCGGGGCACGTCCGGCCTGCCGGAAGGTGCCCGCCGGCCACCGCCCGGCGGGCACCTTGCCGGCTCCGGCCGTGACGTCCCGGTCCGGTGGGCCGCGTCCCGGGCGGTGGGTCCCGCCGGGGTCGCGCGCCGGGCTCAGGCCGTCGTCCGGCGGCCGCCCGGCCGGCGGCCCGCCCGCTGTCCCAGCGCCTCGTCGCGCACACGGGCGCAGCTGCGGCTGATGAGCCGGGAGACGTGCATCTGCGAGATGCCCAGGCGGTCGGCTATGCGGCTCTGTGTCATGTCTTCGAAGAAGCGCATGTACAGGATGGCGCGCTCGCGTTCGGGCAGGCGGCGCAGGCCCTCCTTGGCGGATTCCCGGTCGATCACGACGTCGTACGAGGCGTCCGCCGCGCCCAGGGTGTCGGCGAGGCTGTATCCGTCGTCGCCCGCGGAGAGTTCGGCGTCCAGCGACAGGGTGCTGAAGCTCTCCAGCGCCTCCATCCCGGCGTTGACGTCCTCCTCGCTGAGCCCGGTGTGGGCGGCGATGGCGGCGACCGAGGGCTCGGGGCTGCCCGGGCTCTGGGTGAGTTCGCGGCGCGCCACGCGCACCTTGTTGCGCAGTTCCTGGACCCGGCGGGGCACCCGCAGGGCCCACATCCGGTCCCGGAAGTGCCGCTTGACCTCGCCGGTGATGGTGGGCACGGCGTAGCTCTCGAAGGCTCCGCGCCCGGGGTCGAACCGGTCGATGGCCTTCACCAGGCCGAGCGCCGCCACCTGGCGCAGGTCCTCGATGGACTCCCCGCGGTCGCGGAACCGTCCGGCGATCCGGTGGGCCATCGGCAGCCAGGCCGTGACCAGCTCGTCGCGGACGGCGTCCCGCTCGGGCCCGTCCTCCAGGGCGGCCAGCCGGCCGAAGAGGGCCGCGGTGTCGGGGGCGTCGTCGTGGCGGCGCCGGGCCGGCGCGGCCGAGGCGGGGGTGGGGGTGGCGTCTGCGGCGGGGGTGGCGGCGGGCTCGGGGGTACCGGGACGGATGGTGGGCGTTTCTATGAGCATGCGGATTCGCTCCTGAACGGTGGTCTCAGGGGACTGTCCGCGGGAACGTCGCCGCCCGGATCATCCGGAGGGCCCGAAGCAGCCATGACGCTCCCGCTGCTGCGCCTCCGGTCCGAAGCACGAGACTGCGACTGCCCCGGCCTCGGGGGAACAAACGCCGCGCGCCGAAATGTCCTCAGGACAGCGCAACGACCGCGGTGATGCGTTTGCCGCCGGCGGGCAGGTCGCGCACGTGTACGTCCCGTGCCAGCCGGCAGACGATCGGCCAGCCCCGGCCGCCCACCCGTCGGCGTCCTCGGGGGGCGGCCGGCGGCACGGCCACGGGCAGCCGGTCGCTGCGGTCGCTGACGGAGACGCGGACCGCGGGCCCGATGACGTCGACCCGGAAGTCGGTGACGCCGCCGCCGTGCAGGATGGCGTTGGTGGTCAGTTCCGAGGCGACGAGCACGGCGTCCGAGAGGGCGGCCGCGTCGCACCGGGTGCGGCCGGCGCGGCAGCACTCGGTGACCACGCGTTCGACCGTCCGGCGCGCCTCGGCGGGCCCGCACGGCCGCGGTGGCGCGGCCGTGTCCGCGCGGGGTTTGTCGACGGCGGATTCGGGCGGGTGCTCGGCGCACATCCGTCAGCTCCCTGGTCGATACGGAGGGCCGGATCCGGTCTCGCCCGCGCACGGACGCCGTGGGGCCCTGTCGTCCGGCTGACCTCTCCGCGCACCCTCAAACCCGGGGCTCTCGGTACGGTCCCGCGGCCATTCCGGCGCCGTGTGGGGGTAGGCGGAGTGCATGAGCGATGTTGTGGACTCGGACGAACTGCTGCGCCGTATGCACCGGGCCCGTGCCTGCGCGGTGGAGGAGGAGCGGAGGTGGCGGGCGCACGGGGAGGAGCTGCGGGCGACCGACCCGGACGGGGCGCTCGAGGCCGCCGTACGGACGATGGCGTACGAGGCCGTGCTGCGGGTGCTGGACGAGGTGCTGACCCCCGGGCGGGCGCGCCGCGCGGAGCCGGCCGTCGCGCGGCTGGACGGATTGACGGGGACCGGGGCCGGGAAACCGGGTCGGCATGAAGACCGACCACACCCGCGCACCGGTTCTGGAGGCCCTCGTCGACTACCGCCGTGAGGGACGGTTGTCGTTCACCCCGCCGGGGCACAAGCAGGCCCGCGGCACCGATCCCGCCGTGCGCGAGGTGCTGGGCGACGCCGTGTTCCTCGGTGACGTCCTGGCGACCGGCGGGCTCGACGACCGGCTCACCGGGGGCCGTGTGCTCCAGCGCGCCCAGGAGCTGATGGCCGACGCCGTGCACGCGGACCACACGTTCTTCTCCACGTGCGGCAGTTCCCTGTCGGTCAAGGCGGCGATGCTGGCCGTCGCGGGGCCGCACGAACGGCTGCTGATCGGCCGGGACGCCCACAAGTCCGTGGTGGCGGGGCTGATCCTGTCCGGCATCGAGCCGGTCTGGGTGGAGCCGCGGTGGGACGCCGAGCGGCATCTGGCCCATCCCCCGTCCGCCGGGGAGTTCGAGCAGGCTTTCGCCGCGCATCCCGACGCCAAGGGGGCGCTGGTCACCAGTCCGACGCCGTACGGGGCCGGTGCCGACCTGCGGGGGATCGCCGAGGTGTGTCACCGGCGGTCGGTCCCGCTGATCGTCGACGAGGCGTGGGGCGCGCACCTGCCCTTCCACCCCGATCTGCCGTCGTGGGCCATGGACTCGGGCGCCGACATCTGTGTGACGAGCATCCACAAGATGGGCAGCGGCCTGGAGCAGGGCTCCGTCTTCCATCTGCGGGGCGATCTGGTGCCGCCGCAGCTGCTCGGCATGCGGGCCGACCTGCTGGGGACGACCAGCCCGTCGGCGCTGATCTTCGCGGGCCTCGACGGCTGGCGCCGGCAGATGGCGCTGCGCGGGCGGGAGATCATGGGCGCCGCGCTGGATCTCGCGGCCGGCGTCCGCGCGGCCGTCGAGGAGATCGACGGGATGCACGTCAACGACCGGGAGGACTTCTGCGGTCCGGGCATGGCCCATGATTTCGATCCACTGCCCGTCGTCGTCGACGTCCACGGCCTCGGCATCACCGGTTTCCAGGCGGCCGACTGGCTGCGTGCGCACCGCGGCGTGGTCGCGCATCTGACCGACCACCGCCGGATCGGAGCGCAGATCACCCACGGCGACGACCGGGAGACCGCCGGAGAGCTGCTCGCCGCGCTCAGGGACCTCGCCCGGGCGGCGCCCGGCCTGGGTCCCGCGCCGACCGTGGCGGTCCCGTCGCCGTCCGACCTGCGGATGGCGCAGGTGCGGCTGCCCCGGGACGCGTTCTTCGGGCCGGCCGAGGACGTGCCGCTCGACGAGGCCGCCGGACGCGTCGCCGCGGAGATGATCACGCCGTACCCGCCCGGCATCCCGGCCGTCCTGCCGGGCGAGCGGCTGACCGAACCGGTCCTGCGGTATCTGAGCAGCGGCCTGGCCGCCGGGATGTACCTGCCGGACCCGAGCGACCCGGAGCTGGCCACGGTCAGGGTCGTCGCGCGTGGGGCGGGGTGACGGTCCAGTGAAACGGGTCACGTACACCGGTCGCGGGTTCGCGGAACCACCCCGAGATGGTTTAGCGTTCACTCATACGTGGCGACGGAGTCGACCGGAGTCCTCCGACGTCACCGCTTACGGCCCTGGCTGGCTTCCCCCGTCCAGCCAGGGCTTTTTCACGCCCTCCCCGCAACGCGCGGAATCCGCCGCGGAACCGGCACCGAATCCGCCGTCCGCCGAGGTGCCCAGGGCGCCCGCAGCGGCTGAAATGGGCGTAGGGAAAGCACCGGAACCGAATCGCCGGCGAGGGAGCCCCGCGTCATGACGAAAGCGATCAAACTGCTCACCGCCCTTCCCCCGGACCAGCGGCGGCGTCTGACGGCGCTCGCCCGCGAGGTCTCCTTCCCGGAGGACACCCGGATCTTCGAGGCGGGAGGCAGGGCCGACCGCTTCTGGGTCATCCGGTCCGGCGCGGTCTCCCTGACCCAGCAGGTGACGTCCCTGCAGCGGGTCACGGTCGCCAGCCTCGGCGCCGGCGACCTGCTCGGCTGGTCCTGGCTGTTCCCGCCGTACGAGTGGGACTTCGGCGCCGAGGCGTTCAGTCCGGTGCGCGCCTACGAGTTCGACGCCTCGGCGGTGCTCGCCCTGTGCGAGGAGGACCCGCAGCTCGGCATCGTGCTGGTGCGGACCGTCGCCGAGATCCTCGCGCACCGGCTGGAGACGACCCGCGGCCGGCTCATGGAGACCTACGCGCCGCACCGGCACGGTTCCCTGTGAGGCGTCAGACGCGGTAGCGGCGCAGCGCCGGGACGGCGGCGGCGAGCGCCAGCATCACCACGACGACGAGCAGCCCGCCGCCCGCCACCGCCGTACGCGGGCCGAAGGCGGAGCCCGCGCCGCCGTGCAGGGCGTCGGCCAGCCGCGGACCGCCGGCGACGACGACCGTGAACACGCCCTGCATGCGGCCGCGCATCTCGTCGGTCGCGGCGGAGAGCAGGATCGCCCCGCGGAACACCATGGAGACCATGTCGGCGACCCCGGCGACGGCCAGGAAGGCCACCGCGAGCCACAGGCTGTCGCTGAGGCCGAAGCCGGCGACGGCCGCGCCCCAGACGACGACCGCGCCGATCACCATCCAGCCGTGCCGGCGGGCCCGGGAGAACGTGCCCGAGAAGAGCCCGCCGGCCACCGCGCCGACGGGGATCGCCGCGAACAGCAGGCCGAGGGCGAGACCCTCGCCGTAGGGCGCGTAGGTCTCGGCGGCGAGTTGCGGGAACAGGGCGCGGGGCATGCCGAGGACCATGGCGACGATGTCGGCCAGGAAGGAGAGCAGCAGTACGGTGTGCCCGGCGATGTAGCGGAAGCCGGCCACCACCTCCCGCACGCCCGCGCGCCGGGGCGCCGTGTCCGCCCGCGGCGGCAGGGCGGGCAGCCGGTACACCGCCCACACGGTGACGCACAGGGCCAGGGCGTCGATGAGGTACAGCTCGGGCAGTCCGATCAGCGGGATGAGCGCACCGGCGAGCAGCGGGCCGACCACCTGGCCGGTCTGCATGACGGTGGAGCCGAGCGCGTTCGCGGCCGGCAGTTCGTCCTCGGGGACCAGGCGGGCGATGGAGGCGCTGCGGGCCGGGGCGTTCAGTCCCCAGAAGGCCTGCTGGACGGCGAGCAGGACCATCAGCGCCCCCACCGACTCCAGCCCGGTGACGGCCTGCGCCCAGAACAGGAGCGAGGTGACGGCTATGCCGGTGTTGGTGATCAGCAGCAGCTTGCGGCGGTCCAACGTGTCGGCGACCGCTCCGCCCCACAGGGCGAAGACGATCAGCGGCAGCAGACCGGCGAGGCTCGCGGCGCCGACCCAGGCCGAGGAGCCGGTGATGTCGTAGATCTGCTTGGGCACGGCCACGGCGGTGAGCTGGCTGCCGACGGCGGTGACGACGGTGGAGGACCACAGCCGGCGGTAGGCCGGGCGGCGCAGGGGGCGGGTGTCCATCGCCCAGCGGCGCCATCCGCGCCGCCGGGCCCGCGCCGGGACCGGGGCCTCCGCCTGGGGTTCGGTGCTGCTCTCGCTGGTGTCCACGCGCTTCCTAGGTGCTCGGTACATCTTTCGGCTGCGGGCTTCAGTCTCGCAGCCGCGTCCGTGCGCTCCGGATCCGCGTGGCCGGTGGCACGCCGGTGGCCGGCTCAGGCTCCGGCGATCAGCGTGATCCCGAGGACGATCATGGTGGCGGCGACCAGCGCGTCCAGGACGCGCCAGGCCGCGGGGCGGGCCAGGAAGCGGCCGAGGTAGCGGGCGCCGAAGCCGAGCGCGGCGAACCAGCACAGGCTGGCGAGCGCGGCACCCACTCCGAAGGTCCAGCGCAGGTCGCCCCGGTCGGCGGCCACGGAGCCCAGCAGGAACACGGTGTCGAGGTAGACGTGCGGGTTGAGCCAGGTCAGCGCCAGGCAGGTGAGCACCGCCCGCCGGCGCGAGCCGGCGGCGTCGCCGTCCGTCCGCAGCGCGCCGGCCGGCCGGAACACGCGCCGGGTGGCCAGGGCGCCGTAGGCGAGCAGGAAGGCGCCGCCGATCCAGCCGATCGCGGTCAGCGCGCCCGGCCACGCCACGACCACCGCGCCGACCCCGCCGACGCCCAGGGCGATGAGCACGGCGTCGGACAGGGCGCAGATGCCGACCACGGCGAGGACCGCGTCGCGGCGGATCCCCTGGCGCAGGACGAAGGCGTTCTGGGCACCGATGGCGACGATGAGGGACAGGCCGGTGCCGAAGCCGGCGGCCGCGGCGGTGAGGGCGTTGGTCATGCCCCGACGCTAAGCGGATGATCACATGGCGTACAGCTAAAGATTCTTACGTATCCTTAGCAGCCATGAGGACGACGGGCTTCCCCGATCTGCCGCTGGACCAGGTGCGCACGCTGCTGGCGGTGGTGGACGAGGGCACGTTCGACGCCGCGGCCGCGGCGCTGCACGTGACGCCGTCGGCGGTCAGCCAGCGGGTGAAGGCGCTGGAGCAGCGCACCGGCCGGGTGCTGCTGATGCGCACCAAGCCCGTCCGCCCCACGGAGTCCGGCGCGGTGCTCGTCCGGCTGGCCCGCCAGGTGGCCCGGCTGGAGCGGGACGCGTACGCCGAGCTGGGGCTGAGCGGGGGCGGTGAGCCGACCCGGGTCTCGGTGGCCGTGAACGCCGACTCGCTGGCGACCTGGTTCCTCGGGGCCCTCACGCGGGTGCCGCGGGAGCCGGAACTCTGTTTCGAGCTGCGCCGCGAGGACGAGGACCACACGGCGGCGTTGCTGCGGGAGGGTGTGGTGATGGCCGCGGTCACCTCGTCCCCCGACGCCGTGCCGGGCTGCTCCGTGCGGGCGCTGGGCCGGATGCGGTACCTGCCGTGCGCGGCTCCCGGCTTCGCCGCGCGGCATCTGCACGGGCCGCTGCGTGAGGTGCTGGCCAAGGCTCCGGTGGTGGCCTTCGACCGGCGGGACGACTTCCAGGACGGCTTCGTCCGCCGGCTCGGGCCCGGGCAGGGCGCCGCGAGTCCGGTGCGGCACTACGTCCCGGCGTCGGAGGGCTTCGTGGAGGCCGTCGCCGCCGGTCTGGGCTGGGGCATGGTGCCGGAGCCGCAGGCGGAGCCCCTGCTGCGCACCGGCCGGCTCGTCGGCCTCGCCCCGGATCTGCCGGTCGACGTCCCGCTGTACTGGCAGCAGTGGAAACTCGACTCCCCGGCACTGGCCACGGTCGCCGAGGCGGTGGTGGCGGCCGCGGCGGAGTCGCTGCGGAGCTAGGGCGTCGCTGGGATCATCCCCGGCGTCACCGGCCCCGGCACGCACATCTGCCGCGTTGTCCTCGCCGGCTCACCGGCGCTCACCGGCTCCGTCGCCTCCCCGCAGCCTGAGCCGAGCAACCGGCCCCGGCGCCCGGTACGACCCAAGGCGGATCGCCGGTTTCACCCCGGTATCGACAGGTGACCCGGAACGGAGTAAGGCATTCACGAGGGCGCGACACGATTTCGATCGCAGGTGACTTTGATGGACAACTGGCGACAGCACGCCGCGTGCCGCCACGAGGACCCCGATCTCTTCTTCCCGATAGGCACCACGGGCCCGGCCCTGGTGCAGACCGAACAGGCGAAGGCGGTCTGCCGGCGCTGCCCGGTGCGGGAGCCGTGCCTGCAGTGGGCGCTCGACACGGGGCAGTCCCTCGGTGTCTGGGGTGGGACCAGCGAGACGGAGCGCCGTGCGCTGAAACGGCGCGCGGGCTCGCGCAGGAGTTCCGGCTGACCCCGGCCGCTGCGCCGCACCGGCCTCAGCGCCCGGTGCGGCGCAGCGGTCCCCACGGGTTCACCTGGCGCTCCACCTCGGCCAGCGCCTCGTCGATGACGCCCGCGTCGATCCAGCACATCGGCCGGACGTCGGCCACCAGCGGCTCGTTGTCGGGGCCGCGGCCCGTCTCCCGGCCGGTGAGCACCCAGGGGCGTACGCCGGGGCCCTTGTCGTGGGGCAGATGCGCGTAGTCGTGCAGCCGGCGTGCCGCCCACACCCGTACGGGCCGGTCCGCCCACCACTCCTCCACGTCCAGGGGGTTGGCCGACAGCCCCGACATGCGCACGCCCGTGAGGTCGTCGGTGCTGGAGGTGCGGGAGACGTCCGCGAGGTCGGTCGCCGGGCCGCGCGACCAGCGCACGTACAGGCCACGGTGCTGTTCGACCAGGCCGGTGAGTTCGGCGAGTGTGCGCACCACCGGCAGGTCGTCCGATGCCCCCATCTCCTGACCTCCCTCGTCGGCCCGTCGCAACCACGGAGTACGGGACCACGGAGTACCCGAACGGAGCGGGAGGAATCGGTCGTCCGTTCACGAACGGCCCACGGTCACCGACGCCCCGCCCGCGCCGGACGTAGGCTCGCGGCAGTACCGTCCCCCGTGGAAAGGCACGGCCATGAGCGTTCGCGTGCGCCGCATCTACGACCCGCCCGAGCCGGACGACGGCGTGCGGGTCCTGGTCGACCGGCTGTGGCCGCGCGGTGTGGCGAAGGACGAGGCGCACGTGGACGAGTGGCCCAAGGGCCTCACCCCGTCGACCGAACTGCGCCAGTGGTACCACGCGGGCGAGGGCTCCTACGAGGAGTTCGCCCAGCGCTACGAGGCCGAGCTCGCCGCCCCGGAGGCGGCGAAGCTCCTCGATCACGTGCGGGAGCTGGCGCGCAAGGGGGACGTGACGCTCGTGACGGCGTCCAAGTCGCCCGAGCGCGGTCACGCCTCCGTGCTGCTCCGCCTCCTCGACGGGCGCTGAGGAGGCGGACGGCGACACGGCCGGCTCAGGCGGTCTGCCGGGCGGCGGCCCGGCCCGCGGCCCGGCCGGAGAAGAGGCAGCCGCCGAGGAAGGTGCCCTCCAGCGCGTTGTAGCCGTGCACCCCGCCGCCCCCGAAGCCGGCCACCTCGCCGGCCGCGTACAGGCCGTCGACGGGTGTGCCGTCGGCGCCCAGGGCGCGGGAGTCGAGGTCGGTCTGTATGCCGCCGAGGGTCTTGCGGGTCAGGACGTGCAGCTTGACGCCGATCAGCGGGCCCGCCGCCGGGTCGAGGATGCGGTGCGGGGTGGCGACCCGGCCGAGGCGGTCGCCGAGGTAGCGGCGGGCGTTGCGGATCCCCTGGATCTGGGCGTCCTTGGCGTAGGGGTTGGTCATCTGCAGGTCGCGGGCCTCGATCTGGCGGCGGATGCGGCCCGCGTCGAGGAGGGGCTCGTCGGTCAGCCGGTTCATCCGGTCGACCAGCCGCTCCAGGTCCGGCGCGGTCACGAAGTCCTCGCCCTCGCGCAGGAAGGCGTCCACCGGGGCCGGGGCGCCCTTGCCGAGCAGGCGTTCGCGCAGGAACGCGCCGCGGTCCTTGGCGGTGATGTCGGGGTTCTGCTCGGAGCCCGACAGCGCGAACTCCTTCTCGATGATCTTCCGGGTGAGGATGAACCACGAGTGGTCGTGGCCCGCCAGGTCCTCGGCCGTGCGCAGATGCCGCAGGGTGCCGAGGGTGTCGTAGCCGGGCAGGCAGGGCTCGGGCAGGCGGCGGCCGAGGGCGTCGAACCACATCGAGGACGGTCCGGGCAGGATGCGGATGCCGTGGCCGGGCCAGATCGGGTCCCAGTTGCGGACGCCCTCGGTGTAGTGCCACATCCGGTCGCGGTTGACCAGGCGTACGCCGGCCGCGGCGCTGATGTCGAGCATCCGCCCGTCGACGTGGGCGGGGACGCCCGTGACCATCCGGGCGGGCGGGGTGCCGAGCCGTTCGGGCCAGTGGCGGCGCACGATGTCGTGGTCGCCGCCGATGCCGCCGGAGGTGACGACGACCGCCTGCGCGGTCAGCTCGAACTCGCCGGCCGCGTCGCGGTTGGAGGCGACGCCGCGGGGCGAGGTGTCCTCGGCGAGGACCGTGCCGCGCACGCCGGTCACGGCGGCGCCGTCGACGACCAGCTCGTCGACCCGGTGGCGGTGGTGGAAGGTGAGCAGCCCGTCGCGTGCGGCCTGCTTCGCGTACCGCACGAAGGGCTCGACGACGCCCGTGCCGGTGCCCCAGGCGATGTGGAAGCGCGGCACGGAGTTGCCGTGCCCCTCGGCCCTGAGGTCGCCCCGCTCGGCCCAGCCGACCGTGGGCAGGAACCTGATGCCGTGTCCGTCCAGCCAGGACCGCTTCTCCCCCGCCGCGAACTCGACGTACGCCCGCGCCCAGCGCACGGCCCAGGAGTCCTCGTCGGCGACGCGGTCGAACTGCGCGCTGCCCTGCCAGTCGTTCCACGCCAGGTCGAAGGAGTCCTTGACGCCCATGCGCCGCTGCTCCGGGGAGTCGACGAGGAACAGGCCGCCGAAGGACCAGAACGCCTGCCCGCCGAGGTTGGCCGCGTTCTCCTGGTCGACGAGCGCGACCCTCCTGCCCCGGCTGGTCAGTTCGTGGGCCGCGACCAGGCCCGCGAGACCCGCTCCGACCACGATGACGTCGGCATCCATGGCGACCGTCCCTTCCTCATGCGTTTCGTCCGGCTCGTCCGGAGGTGCCGCTGCCGTCGGTGAGCAGCGCGGTGAGCAGTTGCTTCAGCCGGCCGCGGGCGCGGGCGACGTCCCGGTCCAGCAGCAGTTGGGTGGTGACTCCGTCGTAGGCGGCGACCACGGCGTGCGCCGCGCCCTCGGCGTCACCCAGCACGGCGGGCAGGGCCGTGTGGCCGTGCGCCCGGCCGAGCCGGTCGGCGATCGCCCGCCGCAGCCGCGCCCGGTGGTCGAGCAGGGCACGGGCGACGGCGGGGTCGCGGGCGGCGTGCACCAGGAAGTCCGTCTTCACCAGGAGCCAGTCCCGGTCCAGGAGCAGCACCTCGGTGACGCGGTCGACGGCGGCGGTCACGTCCAGGTCGGGGCCGTCGAGGGCGAGGGCCCCGGACACCTGCTCCGCGATCAGCTCGGCCCGTTCGCGGTAGAGGGCGAAGAACAGCTCGTCGAGGCTGTCGAAGTTCGAGTAGAAGGCGCCCCTGCTGTAGCCGGCGGCCTCGCAGACCTCCTCGATCGACACACGGCCGAACCCCTTGGCGGCGAACACCCTGAACGCCGCGTCCAGGAGGTTGGCGCGCGTGCGCGCGCGGCGCCTGGTCACGCGCCCGGTCGTCGCCCTCGCCGCCATGCCGCCCCTCCGTTCGATGCGCGAATGTATCGGATACACCGGTGTATCCGAAGCCCTTGCGCGGGGGAGATTCCCGCCGGCACAGTCAATGGAACACATTTTCGAATAGGGAGTACGCTGGAACCATGACCAGGCACCTCCAGGGCTCGCTCTTCGACCAGACCGACGAGGTCCGGCTGGGTCCCCTCGACGGGCTGCACCGCACCCGGCTCGGCTCCGGGGCCTGGATCGACGTCCTGCCGGGGTGGCTGAGCGGGTCCGACACCCTCTTCGAACGGCTGGCCGCCGAGGTGCCGTGGCGCGCCGAGCGGCGCACGATGTACGACCACGTGGTCGACGTGCCCCGGCTGCTGGCGTTCTACGGCGCGCACGACCCGCTGCCGCACCCCCTGCTGGACGAGGCGCGCGACGCGCTGTCCGCCCACTACGCCGACGAGCTGGGCGAGCCGTTCACCACGGCCGGACTGTGCTACTACCGCGACGGCCGGGACAGCGTCGCCTGGCACGGCGACCGCATCGGCCGGGGCGCCCGCCAGGACACGATGGTCGCCATCCTCTCGGTGGGCGCACCCCGTGACCTGCTGCTGCGCCCGCGGAACGGCGGCGGGGAGACGGTGCGCCGCCCGCTCGGCCACGGCGACCTGATCGTGATGGGCGGTTCCTGCCAGCGCACCTGGGAGCACTGCGTCCCCAAGTCGACCCGTGCCGCCGGGCCGCGGATCAGCATCCAGTTCCGCCCGCACGGGGTGCGCTGACGCGGCGGGGACCCTCGGGGGCCCCGCATCTGGTTGGCTGTCCGACGACAGCCACCTCGGGACGCGGGGAGATCGATGCGCGCCAACGTCCAGCACGTCGCCGACGGCACCTACCTGGTGCACGGCAGCAACACCAACTGGGTGATCCTCACCGACGGCGACGCGGTGACGCTGGTCGACACCGGCTACCCCGGCGACCGGCAGCTGCTTCTGGACTCCCTCGCCGCCGTGGGGAGTTCCCCGGAGGCGGTGGCGGCCGTACTGATCACCCACGCCCACAACGACCACCTGGGCTCGGCCGAGTACCTGCGCCGGGTCTACGGCACGCCCGTCCTGCTGCACGAGGCCGAAGTACCGCACGCGCGGCGGGACTTCCTGCACCAGGTCACCGTCGGCACGGTGCTGCGCAACGGCTGGCGGCCGGGCGTGCTGCCCTGGGCCGCGCACGTGATCCGCTCCGGCGGCACGGCCCACCTCCCGGTCGCCTCCCCGGCACCGTTCCCGGCGGCCGGTCCCCTCGACCTGCCCGGCCGGCCCGTTCCCGTGCACACCCCGGGGCACACCGACGGGCACTGCGCCTACCATCTGCCCGGCGCCGGAGTGGTGATCTCCGGCGACGCCCTGGTGAGCGGCCACCCCACGTCGAGGATCGAGGGACCGCAGCTGCTGCCCGACATGTTCCACCACGAGCGGGCGCGGACCGTGGCCTCGCTGGACGTCCTCGCGGAGCTGGACGGCGACGTGCTGCTCCCCGGGCACGGACCCGTCCACCACGGCCCGGTGCGGGAGGCCGCACGGCTGGCCGGGGAACGGGCGCGCTAGAACCGGCCCCTGCCGCGGCCGGCCGTGGCAGGGGCGCTCTAGAGTCGGGGCCATGGCCTTGCAGATCAGCGCCACCAACCCGGAGCACCCCGCCCTCCTGCTCGAACTGCCGTGGCACCTGCCCCTGGAGGAGTGGCCCGAGGAATACCTCGTGCCGCTGCCGCGCGGCATCTCCCGCCACGTCGTCCGCTACGCGCGGGCCGGGGACGAGGTGATCGCCGTCAAGGAGCTCGCCGAACGGCCCGCGCTGCGCGAGTACGAGCTGCTGCGCGACCTGGACCGGCTCGCCATCCCTGCGGTGGACGCCCTCGGCGTGGTCACCGGCCGCACCGACGGCGCCGGCGAGGCGCTGGAACCCGTGCTGATCACGCGGCACCTCGGCGGCTCGATGCCGTACCGGTCGATGTTCGAGACCACGCTGCGCCCGGCGACCATGCACCGCCTGATGGACGCCCTGGCCGTGCTGCTGGTGCGGCTGCACCTGGCCGGCTTCGCCTGGGGCGACTGCTCGCTGTCCAACACGCTCTTCCGGCGCGACGCGGGCGCCTACGCCGCGTACCTGGTGGACGCCGAGACCGGGGAACTGCACGCGCAGCTGAGCCCCGGGCAGCGCGACTACGACCTCGACCTCGCCCGCGTCAACATCAGCGGCGAACTGCTCGACCTGGAGGCGTCCGGGGCCCTGCACCCCTCCGTCGACCCGGTGGACTTCGGCACCGAGATCTGCGCCCGCTACCGGAGCCTGTGGGAGGAGCTGACCCGCACCTCCGTCTACCCGGCGGGCAAGTACCACTACATAGAACGCCGGATACGCCGGCTCAACGACCTCGGCTTCGACGTCGCCGAGATGCAGATCGAGCACGCCGGCAACGGCGACACGGTGACCTTCGTGCCCAAGGTCGTCGACGCGGGCCACCATCAGCGCCAGCTGCTGCGCCTGACGGGCCTGGACGCCGAGGAGAACCAGGCCCGCCGGCTGCTGAACGACCTGGAGAGCTGGATGGCCACGCAGGAGGACTACGCCCCCGGCGATCCCCTCGGCGCCCGGCCGGAGGTGCTGGCCCACCGCTGGGTGCGGGAGGTGTTCCGGCCGACCGTGCGGGCCGTGCCGCGCGAGCTGCGGGGCGCCATGGACCCGGCCGAGATCTACCACGAGCTGCTGGAGCACCGCTGGTACCTGTCCGAGCGGGCGCAGCACGACATCGGTCTGGACACGGCCGTCAGGGACTACATCGAGAACATCCTGCCCAAGGCCCGGGAGACGCTGCAGCCCACGGCGGACTGAGTCGTGCGGGCGTCCGCGCGCGTCACCGGTGCGGGACGACCGCGACCGGGCAGTCCGCGTGGTGCAGGACGCCGTGCGCGACGGAGCCGATCCGGGCGCCGACGGCGGTACGGCGGGCCCGGCGGCCGACGACCATCAACTGGGCCCGGCCGGACACCGACAGCAGCACCTGCCCGGCGCTGCCCATCTCCACGTGCTCGACCACCGGGACGCCGGGGAAGCGCTCGCGCCACGGCCTCAGCGACTCGGCGAGCGCCTTCTTCTCGTACGGCTCCAGGCCCCCGGCTTCGTCGAGCATCTTGAGGGAGGCGGGGCTGTAGGCGAACACCGGCGGCAGGGTCCAGGCCCGTACGGCCCGCACGGTGGCACCGCGCGCCGCGGCCGTCTCGAAGGCGAAGCCGAGCACGTCGGCGCTGTCCTCCGGCTCTCCTTGCTGGCCCACGACGATCTCCCGGCCGGCGGCCTCCGCGGTGGCGCGGTCCCCGGCGCGGACGAGGACGACGGGCGACGTGGTCCCGGCGATCACCTGCTGGCCGACGGAGCCGAGCAGGAAGCCGACGACCGCCGCTCGGCCGCGCGAGCCGAGCACGAGCGTCTCGGCACCGGCCGCCGCGGCGAGCAGCGTGGCGACGGGGTCGCCCTCGCGCACGTCGGTCGACACCTCCAGCTCCGGGTGGCGTTCCGTGACGGTCCGGACGGCCTCGGCCACCGAGTCCCGGACCCACCGCTCCTGCGTGTCCCGGTCTCCCGCGTCGACCACCTCGCGCGGCTGGAACCGCCAGGCGTGCACCACCCGCAGCGGCGTCCCGCGGCGGACCGCCTCCCGCGCCGCCCAGCCCAGTGCGGCCAGGCTCTCCTGCGATCCGTCCACCCCTGCCGTGATCGGACGCGTCATGGGGGTTCCTCCCTGTGTCGCTCTCGTCGGTCGGGCCCAGTCTTCACCAAGCCGCCGCCGGGGCCACGACCGGGAGGCCGGGGTCTCCCGTGCCTGAGCGAGGCGGTGCGATCGAACATACGATGGGCGTCAGGCCGGTGCGGTGACGGGGACGCCGTGCCGTGAACCCGGCCTCGCGACGTGGGGGACGTATGGCACAGGCCGCCGAGTCGGCGCGGACCGTCATCATGACCGTGGACGACGATCCGGGAGTCTCCCGGGCCGTCGCCCGAGACCTGCGGCGGCGTTACGGCGCCACGCACCGGATCGTCCGGGCGGAGTCCGGCGAGTCCGCGCTGCAGGCGCTGCGCGAGCTGAAGCTGCGTGGCGACCTGGTGGCCGTGGTCCTCGCCGACTACCGCATGCCCGGGATGAACGGCATCGAATTCCTCGAACAGGCCATGGACGTGTACCCGGGGGCGCGGCGGGTGCTGCTGACGGCGTACGCGGACACGGGCGCGGCGATCGACGCGATCAACGTCGTCGACCTCGACCACTACCTGCTCAAGCCCTGGGACCCGCCGGAGGAGAAGCTGTACCCGGTCGTGGACGACCTGCTCCAGGCGTGGCGCACCGGCGACCACCGGCCCGTGCCGAGCACCAAGGTCGTCGGGCACCGCTGGTCGGCGCGTTCCTCGGAGGTCCGGGAGTTCCTGGCCCGCAACCAGGTGCCCTACCGGTGGTACTCCGCCGAGGAGCCGGAGGGGCGGCGGCTGCTCGCGGCCGCGGGGCAGGACGGGCAGCGGCTGCCGGTGGTGATCACGCCGGACGGGACGCCGCTGGTGGAGCCGGAGGCACCCGATCTCGCCGCCCACGTCGGTCTGGCGACGACGCCGGCGTCGGACTTCTACGACCTGGTGGTGGTCGGCGGCGGTCCGGCGGGGCTCGGCGCGGCCGTCTACGGGGCGTCGGAAGGGCTGCGGACGGTTCTGGTGGAGCGGTCGGCGACCGGCGGGCAGGCCGGGCAGAGCTCGCGGATCGAGAACTACCTCGGCTTCCCGGACGGGGTGTCGGGCGGGCAGCTCACCGAGCGGGCGCGGCGGCAGGCGGCGAAGTTCGGCGCCGAGATCCTCACCGCGCGGGAGGTGACCGGCCTGGAGGTCTGCGGGTCGGCGCGGATCGTGCGGTTCTCGGACGGTTCGGCGGTCGCCGCGCACAGCGTGATCCTCGCGACCGGTGTGTCGTACCGGCAGCTCCCCGCTCCGGGCACGGACGAGCTGACCGGCTGCGGTGTCTTCTACGGGTCGGCGCTGACGGAGGCGGCCTCCTGCCAGGGCCACGACGTGTACATCGTGGGCGGCGCGAACTCCGCCGGGCAGGCGGCGATGTATCTGGCCCGGGGCGCCAAGTCGGTGACCCTGCTGGTGCGCGGGCCGTCCCTGGCGGCGTCGATGTCGCACTACCTGATCCAGCAGATCGACCGGATGCCGAACATCGTGGTGCGCTGCGGCACCGTCGTCGAGGAGGCCCACGGGGACGGCCGGCTGGAGCGGCTGACCCTGCGGGACACGCAGAGCGGGCGCAGCGAGCTCGTCGACGCCCAGTGGCTGTTCGTGTTCATCGGCGCGGCCCCGCTGACCGACTGGCTGGACGGCACGGTCCTGCGCGACGAGCGCGGGTTCATCCTCGCCGGGCCCGACCTGACGCCCGACGGACGGCCGCCGGCGGAGTGGGAGCTGGACCGGCCGCCGTACCACCTGGAGACCAGCGTCCCGGGCGTGTTCGTGGCGGGGGACGCCCGCGCGGAGTCGGCCAAGCGGGTCGCGTCCGCCGTCGGAGAGGGAGCCATGGCCGTGATGCTCGTCCACCGGTACCTGGAGCAGTCGTGAGCGGGCGGCCGATGCCGTGCAGCCCCGAGGAGATCGGGTCGCTGTTCCTGTTCGAGAAGCTGACGCCGGAGCAGCTGGGCCGGCTGTGCGCGGAGGGCCGGGTGGAGCTGTTCGAGCCCGGTCCGGTGTACGCCGAGGGGGAACCGGCCACCTGCTTCTACGTGATGCTGGAGGGCACGGTGGTGCTCTCGCGCCGGGTCGGCGGGGACGACGTGGAGGTCAGCCGGACCTCGCAGCGCGGAGTGTACGCCGGGTCGATGCAGGCGTACCTCGGGGACCGGGTGCCGCAGGTCTACAACAACTCCATGCGCGTGACCGAGCCGACGCGGTTCTTCGTGCTGCCCGCGGACACCTTCGCGAGCGTCATGCAGGAGTGGTTCCCGATGGCGGTGCATCTGCTGGAGGGGCTCTTCTTCGGGTCGAAGAACACCCAGCGGGCCATCGGCCAGCGCGAACGGCTGCTGGCGCTCGGCTCGTTGTCGGCCGGTCTCACGCACGAGCTGAACAACCCGGCCGCCGCGGCCGTGCGCGCCACGGAGTCCCTGCGGGAGCGGGTGGCGAAGATGCGGCACAAGCTCGCCGTCATCGCCGAAGGACCGTTCTCGCGTGACGCGCTGGCCGATCTCATCGACCTCCAGGAGCGCACCGCCGAGCGGGTCGCAAAGGCGCCGTCGCTCAGCCCGCTGGAGGCGGCCGACCGGGAGGACGCACTGACCGACTGGCTGGACGACCACGGCATCGAGGGCGGCTGGCAGATCGCGCCGACGTTCGTGCAGGCGGGGCTGGACACCGAGTGGCTGGACCAGGTCGCGGCGGCCGTGGACGAGGAGATCCTGCCGGGGGCGGTCGGCTGGCTGAACTACACGGTGGAGACCGAGCTGCTGATGGACGAGATCGCGGACTCCACCGCCCGTATCTCCCACCTCGTGGACGCCGCCAAGCAGTACGCGCAGCTCGACCGGGCCCCCTACCGGATCGTCGACGTCCATGAACTCCTCGACAGCACCCTGCTGATGCTGTCGGGCAAGATCGGCCCGCGGATCCGGGTCGTCAAGGAGTACGACCGCACGCTGCCGAGCATCCCCGGGTATCCGGCGGAGCTGAACCAGGTGTGGACCAACCTGATCGACAACGCGGTCTCCGCCATGCGCTCCACGGGTGCGGAGGGCACACTGACCGTGCGGACCGCGCTCGACCACGACCGGCTGCTGGTGGAGTTCCGCGACACCGGCACCGGGATCCCCCAGGAGATCCGGGGGCGCATCTTCGACCCGTTCTTCACCACCAAGCCGGTGGGCGAGGGCACCGGGCTCGGCCTGGACATCTCCTGGCGGATCGTGGTCGACAAGCACCACGGCACCCTCCAGGTCACCTCCGAGCCGGGCGACACCCGCTTCCAGGTCCTCCTTCCGCTCACCGCCGCCGAACCCGAACCGACCGAGGAGCCGGCATGACCAGTCACACCGGAATCGACCCCGCCGTCCTGCCGAGCGGCACCGGCTGCGTCGAGTGCGACGCCGCGGGCGGCTGGTGGTTCCACCTGCGGCGCTGCGCCGCCTGCGGTCACATCGGCTGCTGCGACAGCTCGCCGGGGCAGCACGCCACCGGCCACTACCGGGCCACCGGTCATCCGGTGGTGCAGAGCTTCGAGCCGGGCGAGGACTGGTTCTGGGACTACGCCACGAACGAGGTGCGCGAGTCCGGGCCGGAACTCGCCCCGCCGCGCAGCCACCCCGAGGACCAGCCGTCCCCCGGCCCGGCGGGGCGGGTACCGGCGGACTGGGCCCGGACGCTGCGGCGCTGAACGGTACCGTCCCGCGGCCCTCGTGGGCCGGTGGGCCGGCGCGACGGCACCGGGCGCGGCGGTGCCGTCCGAGCCGCGTGCCAGGATGGACCGCGTGCCGCAGACCTCATTCACCACCCCGCTCGTCGGCCGAGACGACGAACTCGCCCGCCTCACCGGCGTACTGGACCGTGCCCGCGGCGGAGCGGCCCGCGCGGTACTGATCGCGGGGGACGCCGGAGTCGGCAAGACCCGGCTTCTGGACGAGGTCGCCGACCGGGCCACGAAGGCCGGGACCACCGTGCTCACCGGGCACTGCGTCGACCTCGGCGACGTGGGTCTGCCCTATCTGCCGTTCACCGAGATCCTGGGTGTGCTCGCCGGGGACGAGCGGTTCGCCTCCGTGCTCGCCGCGCATCCGGTCGTCGACCGGCTCCTCGGCGGCGGTACGGACGCCGCGCGTCACGCGGACGCGATGCTGCGGCTCTTCGAGGGCGTGGCCGGGCTGCTGGCCGACCTGGCGGAGGTCGCCCCGCTGCTGCTGGTCCTGGAGGACCTGCACTGGGCCGACCAGTCCTCCCGGGACCTGCTGCGGTTCCTGCTGAGCCGGGGGATCCTCCAGCACCCGGTGGGCGGGGCTCCCGCACGCCGGCTCGCGGTGCTCGCCTCCTACCGGGCGGACGACCTGCACCGCCGCCACCCGCTGCGCCCGCTCCTCGCCGAGCTGGTGCGGCTGCCCGCCGTGGAGCGGATGGAGCTGCGGCCGCTGGCCGACGCCGACGTGGCCCGGCTGGTGCGTGCCCTGCGGGAGCGCCCGCTGCCGGACGCCACGGTGCACCGGATCGTCGAACGCGCGGAGGGCAACGCCTTCTACGCGGAGGAACTGGTCGCGGCCACCGACGCGCCGGCGTCAGGGGTGCCCAGCGGCCTGGTCGACGTGCTGCTCATCCGGTTCGAGCAACTGTCGGACACCGCCCAGCAGGTGCTGCGCACCGCCGCCGTCGCCGGGCGCCGGGTCGGGCACGACCTGCTGCGGGACGCCGTCGGGCTGCCCGACGCGGAGCTGGACGCGGCGCTGCGCGAGGCCGTGGAGCGGCAGCTCCTCGTCCCCGGTGAGGGCGACACGTACTCCTTCCGGCACGCCCTCGCGCGGGAGGCGGTCTACACCGACCTGCTCCCCGGTGAACGGGCCCGCCTGCACGGCGCGTTCGCCCGGCTGCTGGCCGGGCGGGACCGCCGGGCCGGGAGCGCGGCCGAGCGCGCCCACCACTACCGCGAGAGCCACGACCTGCCCGAGGCGCTCGCCGCCTCGCTGGAGGCCGCGGACCACGCCCAGCGCGTCGGCGCGCCCGCCGAGGAGCTACGGCACGTGGAGGCGGCCCTCGACCTGTGGGCGGCGGTGGACACCTCGGCACGGCCGGCGGGCACCGACACCGTGACCCTGACGCTGCGCGCCTCGGCGGCGGCCGCGCACGCCGGTGAGCTGCACCGCGCGGTCTCCCTGACCCGGTCCGCACTGGCCGGCCTCGGCCAGGACGCGGACCTGGAGCTGGCCGCCCGGGTCCGCTACACCCTGGCCGGGAACCTGCTGAACGTCGACCACCTCACGGCCGCCTTCGAGCACAGCAGCGAGGCCCTCGCCCTGATCCCCGCCGAGCCCCCGTCGGCGACCTGGGTGTGGGCCGCCGCCACGCACGTCGTGACCGCCCGCCAGGTCGGCGAGCACGAGACCGCGCTGCGCACCGCCCGGCGGGCCCTGCGCGTCGCGGAGGAACTGGGTGTCGCCGATGCCCGGGCCGACCTGCTGATCTCCCTGGCCGGCCTGGAGGAACACGGCCGGCGCACGCCGGCCGGCCGCGCACGGCTGAAGGAGGCCCGGGAGCTGGCGCGGCGGGCGGGCAACGCGCCGGTGGAGCTGCGCGCGCTGTTCAATCTCGCCATCGGCTGCTTCGAGTCCGGCGACCTGGAGGAGTGCCTGCCCTGGGCGACGGAGGGACTGGACCGGGCCCGCCGCTCCGGGCTGCTGTCCGCGCCGTATCCGCGGGAGATGTGGTACCTGCGGCAGCTGGTGCGGTACACGCTGGGCCACTGGGACGAGTGCGTGCGCGAGGCGGCGGACCATGCCGGGGCACTGCCCGCCGCGGGCGGCTACACGGCGGGACCCGGGCTGTACGTGGCGCTGGCGCGCGGCGACTTCGGGGCCGCCGAGCGCGCCCGCACGCTGCTGGAGGGGCCGTTCGACTGGATGGGGACGATGGTCGCCGGCATCGTGCTGACCGACGCCGCCGCGCTGCGCGGGGACCCGGAGGAGGCCGTGCGGTGGATGCGGTCGACGGTCGAGGCCCTCACCGACGCCGCGGGCACGCGGCCCCACGTCACGGTCCGGCTCACCGCTCTGGCTCTGGCCGCCGTCGCCGACCGGGCCGCCGGGCTGCGCCTGACCGGCGACGAGGAGGGGGCGCGCCGCTGGGCGGACACCGCGACCGGACTCGTGGCACAGGCACGGGAGTCGGCCGGGCGCGGCGAGGGCGGCATACCGCAGGGCCCGGAGGGGCAGGCGTGGCTGGCCCGCGCCGAGGCGGAGTGGGCCCGGGCGGTGTCCGGGCCGGACGTGGCTGCCTGGGCGGCGGCGGTGGCCGCCTTCGCCGACGGCGACGTCTACGAACGCGCGCGGTGCCGGCTGCGGCTGGCCGAGGCCCTGCTGGCGGCCGACCGCCGCGAGGAGGCCGCCGTCGAGGCCGATGCGACACGGCGGGAGGCCGACCGGCTCGGGGCCGCGCCGCTGCGGGAGCGGCTGGACGATCTGGTCCGCCGCGGCCGGCTGACGCGGGAAGCGGCCGGCGGGGACCGCGGGCCGGTGCTGACGGCCCGTGAGCGGGAGGTGCTGCGGCTGCTGGCCCTCGGTCGCAGCAACCGGCAGATCGGCGAGGAGCTGTTCATCAGCGTCAAGACGGCGAGCGTCCACGTCTCCAACATCCTCGCGAAGCTGGGCGCGGCGAGCCGTACGGAGGCGGTCGCGGTGGCCTACCGGCAAGGGCTGATCACCCCGGAGCCGACGGCTGGGGGGTGACGCCGGCGGTGCCGGGAACCCCGGCCGGCCGAGGGACGTTGTCCGGACACCCACCCGGCGGAGCGCGAACCGACGACACAGCAGGGCGGCACGATGAGCGAGTTGGTCCCCGGGGGCAACGTCCCCCTGCCGAGCGGGCCCGTCACCATCCGGGTGCCGGGCGCGTTCGACGTGTCGGCGCTCGTCACGGACGACGGCGGCAAGGTGGGCGGCGACGGCGACTTCGTGTTCTACAACCAGCCGGAGGCCCCCGGTGCCCGGCTGCGGGACGACACGCTCACCGTCGACCCGGCCCGGCTGCGGGCCGGTGCGACCCGGGTGACGGTGGCGGTCAGCCCCGCCGAGCCCGGCACCGCCCTGAGCGCCCTGCCGGCCCCGGCGCTCCAGGTCACCGACGCGGGCGGCCGTACGCTCGCCCGGTTCACCCCGCCCCGCCCGCGGCAGGAGACGGTCCTGCTGCTCGCGGAGTTCTACCGGCGCGGCGACCGGTGGAAGCTGCGTGCGCTGGGCCAGGGATACTCCGACGGGCTCGCCGGTCTCGCCCGCGACTTCGGGGTGGAGGTCGTCGACGAGACACCGGCGCCCGACCGGCCACCCGGCCTGTCCCCGGCCCCGGCCCCGGCCGCCGCCGGTTTCCTGGAGCTGGTCAACTCCGCCCGTGCCGCCGCCGGTTCCCCTCCCGTCTCCGCCGACCCGCGCCTGGCCGGCGCGGCCCGCGACCACGCCGCCGCCATGGCCGCCGCCGGCGCCCTGAGCGTCGAGACGAGGGACGGCGTCTCGGTGCACCAGCGTGTCGTCTCCGCCGGGTACGCGTATCTGACCGTCGGTGAGCACCTGGTCTCCGGCCCGCGCACGCCCGCCGAGTTCGTCGCGTACTGCCTGCGCGCCGAGCGGACCCGGCGCACCCTGCACGACGCCGCCTTCACGCACGCCGGGTGGGGGTGCGTCACCGGTGGCCCCTCGGGCGACACGTACTGGACCGCGCTGTGGGCCGTGCCGCTGACGCCCGCCGGCCTGGCGCGGACGACGGCCGACGTCGTCGGCCTCACCAACCGGGAGCGGACCAGGGCCGGTCTGCGCCCGCTGGCCGCCGATCCCCGGCTCACCGCCGCCGCGCAGGCGCACAGCGCCGACATGGTCGCCCGCGACTTCTACTCCCACACGGGCCCCGACGGCAGCCGGCCCTGGGACCGCGCGGCCGCCGCGGGCGCCCCGCAGCGCACGATCGGCGAGAACATCGCCTGTGGCCAGCGCTCCCCCGCCGACGTGGTGGAGGGGTGGATGAACAGCCCCGGGCACCGCGCCAACATCCTCAAGCCGGAGTTCACGCACATCGGGGTCGGTCTGGCGGGCGGCGGCCGGGCGGGCACGTACTGGACGCAGCTCTTCGGTGGCTGAGCGGCCCCAGGAGGGCGATCTTGGCGGAACGGAGTCGTCCGGGCCAGGATGCCCGCATGAAGGGTGACCTCTTTTCCAGCGAGCACATGGTGCAGCCCGCCACGGCGCCGGGCATGACCGTCGAGAACGCCAAGTGCATCCGGTACGCCGTGGACGGTGAGATGCACGCCCGCCAGGGCGCGATGGTCGCCTACCGCGGCGACCTCCAGTTCGAGCGCAAGGGCCAGGGTGTGGGCGGCATGCTCAAGCGCGCGGTCACCGGGGAGGGGCTGCCGCTGATGGCGGTGCGCGGACGGGGTGAGGCGTGGTTCGCGCACGAGGCGCAGAACTGCTTCATCGTCGAGGTCGAGCCGGGTGACGAGTTCACGGTCAACGGCCGCAACGTCCTGTGCTTCGACGCCTCGTTGTCGTACCGCATCGCCACGGTGAAGGGTTCGGGCATCGCCGGCGGCGGCTTGTTCAACAGCGTCTTCACGGGGCACGGCAGGCTCGGGCTGGTCTGCGAGGGCAGCCCGCTGGTCATCCCGGTCTCGCCGCAGTACCCGGTGTACGTCGACACGGACGCGATCGTCGGCTGGACGGCGGGGCTCGGGACCTCGCTGCACCGCTCGCAGTCCATCGGGTCGATGCTGCGGGGCGGGTCCGGGGAGGCCGTGCAGCTGATGCTCCAGGGCGAGGGCTACGTGGTGGTGCGTCCCAGCGAGGCGGCACCGCAGAAGGCGCAGCAGCACTGAGGCTGTTGACCCGGAGAGCGGTGAGCGGAAGTGTGGCGAGGTGGCACGGGGCCCCTGCCGTGCCGGAAGGATGACTGAGTTGATCGGGATCACGGAGATCGAAGCCGCGGCCGAGCGGATCGCCGGACACGTCGTACGCACCCCGACCGTGCCGAGTCCGGGCCTGTCCGCGCTGCTGGAGGTTCCGGTCACCGCCAAGCTGGAGCTGCTGCAGCGCACGGGTTCGTTCAAGGCGCGCGGCGCCACGGCGAAGCTGCTGTCGCTGACCGACGCCGAGCGGGCCGCCGGGGTCGTCGCGGTCAGCGGCGGCAACCACGGCATCGCGGTGGCGGTGATGGCCGCCGCGCTCGATGTGAAGGCGACGGTGGTCATGCCGCGCTCGGCTCCGCCGCGGTCGGTGGAGACCGCCGAGGAGGCGGGCGCCTCGGTGCGGCTGACCGACGACATGGACGGCGCCTTCGCGCTCGTGACCCGGCTCCAGGACGAGGGTCTGACGCTGGTGCACCCCTTCGCCGACCCGGAGGTGATCGCCGGGCAGGGCACGGTCGGGCTGGAGTTCGCCGAGGACGCAGGGGAGCTCACCGACGTCCTGGTGAGCATCGGGGGCGGCGGGCTGATCGCGGGCGTCGCGGCGGCGCTGCGGGCGCGCCGGCCGGACCTGCGGATCTGGGGCGTGGAGACCGAGGGCGCCGAGGCCATGTCGCGGGCGCTGGCGGCGGGCGGCCCGGTTCCGGTGGCGCTGTCGTCGATCGTCACCACGCTCAGCGCCCCGGCCGTGTCGCAGCTGACGTACGACCATGTGGCGGCCCAGGTCGAAGAGGTTCTGGTGGTGCCCGACCGGGAGGCCGTCGAGGGGTCCCTGGTACTCGCCGAGCACGCCAAGCTGTGGACCGAGCCGGCCGCCGGCTGTCTGCTGCCGGCGGCCCGGAGGGTGGTGGAGCGGGTGGGCGGCGGCGCACGGATCGGGCTGGTGGTGTGCGGGGGCAACGCGACGGCCGCCGACATGACCGCCTGGGCGGCCCGCTTCGGTCTGCGCTGACGGTGCGGGCGGGCGGCCGGGGGCGGAGACCGCCCCTGCGGCCGCTTTCTCCCGGACGCGCCGGATCCGTTGAACGCACCCCGGCTCGCTCACCGTACCTCTGGGCGAGCCGGAGCGGGCGGGTGCGAACGAGGGATGGCCATGGGCACGGAGCAGGTCTGCGCACACGAGTTGGTCGCCGGGCGGTACCGGCTGCTCGCGGTCGTCGACCGCGAGACGAACCGCGTCCGCTGGTCCGCGGAGGACGTCGAGGCGGGCCGCCCGTGCCTGGTCACGCGGATCGGGCTCCCCGAGGACGTGACCGGGGAGACCGCCCGCCGGGCCTGCGGCCGCATCGTGCGCGATGGCGAGACCATGCGGATGCTGTGCCCCGGGCGGATCGCCGCGGTGATCGACGTCGTCGTGGAGCACGGCTCCCTGTGGACGGTGACCGAGTGGGTCACCGGCGAGCCGCTGGGCGACGTCCTCGCCGGCCACGGCAGGTTCAACCACGTGCGGGCGGCGCGCGTCGGACTGGAGCTGCTGGAGGTGCTGGAGGCCGCGCACGGCCGGGGGATCACGCACGGCGAGCTGAGCCCCGGGCAGGTCTTCGTGCGTGCGGAGGGATCGGTCGTGGTCGGCGGCTTCGGACTGGCCGGTGCCACCGAATCCCCGCGGCTCACCGCTCCCGCGTACGCCGCCCCCGAGCAGGCCCGCGACGAGCGGACCGGGCCCGCCGCCGACCTGTGGGCGCTGGGCGCGATCCTCTACACGATGGTGGAGGGGCGTCCGCCGTTCCGTGACCGGGGCAGGCCCGAGGCCACGCTGAGGGGCGTGGACAGGCTGCCGCTGCGCACGCCGGTGCGCGCGGGCCCGCTCACGCAGGCGGTCCAGGGGCTGCTCCGCAAGGACCCGCGGGAGCGGCTGACCCGGCCGGTGGTCCGCGAGGCCCTGGCCCGGGTGCTGACGGAGGACGCCGACGCGGCCGTACGACCGGTCCCGCGTCCCCGGCTGCGCGGCAGGTACGCCGCCGTCCGTCACGCGGGCCCTGCGCGGGGCCGGCGGACGACGGCCGCGGCAGCCGCCCTCGCCGTCGCCGCCGTCACGGTCGCCGTCCTCGCCGCCACCCTCGGGCCGCCCGGCACCGGCGGTTCCGCCACCGGCACGCGGCCGCGCCCCGGAGTTCCCTCCGCCCCGCCCGGCGACGGCACCGCGCCCGGGCCCCGCACCCCCCGGCCGGGCGTGACGCCCTCGCCGTCGCCGTCCGCCCCGGGCGCCGCCGTGCCGGCCGGGTTCCGCCGCTACGAGGCGCCGGAGGGCTTCTCCGTCGCGCTCCCCGAGGACTGGCGGCGGCTGGACACCTCCCGCGTGCCGGGGGTGGCGTACCGGGTCGTCTTCGGCACGTCCGGGGATCCGCGCACCCTCGCGGTCACCTACAGCGAGCGGGTGGGGGCGGACCCCGTGGCGGTCTGGCGGGAGGACGTCGAGCCCGGTCTGCGGCGGTCGGGCGGCTACCGGAGGATCGGCGAGATCCGCGCGACCACGTACCGGGGCCGGGAGGCCGCCGACATGGAGTGGCTCGCGCGGGACGACGGCACCCGGGTGCGCACCTTCGGCCGGGGCTTCCTCCTCGGCGGCGGACGCGGCTTCTCGCTGCGCTGGACGACCCCGGCCGCCGACTGGGACGAGGCGGCGAACGAGCGGGCGCTCGCCGCCTTCCTGGAGACGTTCCGGGAGGGGTCGGCCTGACCGGCGCCGGGCGCCGGTGGGGCGGGGCGGGCCGTTTTCGCTCCGGCCCGGCGGGGACTCGCCCGTTATGGTGCAAATCGGATACACGATGATGACCGAGCAGGCCGGCCCCCGTGAGCTCGTCGGCCACCTGGTGCGGGCGGAGGAGGTGGGCTTCGACTTCTCGGTGACCTCGGACCACTACTTCCCGTGGCTGCGCTCGCAGGGGCATTCGCCCTACGCGTGGAGCGTGCTGGGCGCGGCCGCGCAGGCGACGTCGCGCATCCCGCTGATGACGTACGTGACGTGTCCGACGTTCCGCTACCACCCGGCGGTGGTGGCGCAGAAGGCGGCGACGCTGCAGTTGCTGTCCGAGGGCCGGTTCCGGCTGGGGCTCGGTTCGGGCGAGAACCTCAACGAGCACGTGGTGGGTGGCGGCTGGCCGTCCGTGGACGTGCGGCACGAGATGCTCCAGGAGGCCGTGGAGATCATCCGGGACCTGTTCGGGGGCGGCCACGTGAACCGTCGCGGCACCCACTTCGACGTGGAGTCGGCCCGGCTGTGGGACCTGCCGGACAGCCCGCCGCCGATCGGCATCGCCGTCTCCGGGGAGCGTTCCTGCGCCCTGGCCGGCGAGCACGCCGACCTGATGATCGCCACCGAGCCCAAGCCGGGGCTGGTGGAGTCCTTCGACCGGCAGGGCGGCCGGGGCAAGCCGCGCGTCGGCCAGCTGCCGGTGTCCTACGACCCCGACCGGGACACGGCGATCAAGCGCGCCCACGCGCAGTTCCGCTGGTTCGGCAGCGGCTGGAAGGTCAACTCCGAGCTGCCGCATCCGGATGCCTTCGAGGCGGCGACGCAGTTCGTCACGCCGGACGACGTCGCCGAGTCGATCCCGTGCGGTGACGACCCGGACGCCTTCGTCGCGGCCGTGCGCCCGTACGCCGAGGCCGGTTTCACCGAGATCGCCCTGGTGCAGATCGGCGGCGAGTCGCAGCCGGCCTTCCTGGACTGGTCGGAGAAGACGCTGCTGCCGGCACTGCGAGACGCCCTCGGCTGACTCCCCGGCGACGGCACGTTCACCCGGATGCGCGAGCATCTCCCGGTGGGGCGGGGTACCTGAGGGATCTACGTCCGTTCTCCCGGAGGCCCCCGTGAACTCCTTCGTGCGCAAGACCCTGGTCGTGCAGCTCCAGTCGGGCGACGCGGACCGATTCCCGGTCATGGCCCACCTGGGCTACGACGCCGCGGACCCGTTCGCGCTGACCATGGTGTTCAGCCACGAGGGGCGCGTGCTCGCGCGGTGGACACTGGACCGGGAGATGGTCGGCGAGGGGCTGAGACGCCCGGTGGGTGTGGGAGACGTACGGCTGCGCCCCGAGTCGCGGGGCATGTGGGACGAACTGCGCATGGAGTTCCTGGGCGACGCGAGGCCCGACGGCGACCGGCACCGCGCCGTGGTCTACGTGTGGGCCCCCGCGGTCGCCGCCTTCCTGCGCGACACCCACGGCGTGGTCCGGCCGGGCAGCGAGGACGTCCGCGTCGACGACTTCCTGGCGGAGGTCATCGCCGGCGGCTGACCCGCCCCGGTCAGCGCGACAGGTACCGGTGCCGGGTCCACAGGGGAATCCCGAACCAGCACAGGAGGTACCAGGCCACGACGGCGGCGACCAGGTAGGGCACGAAGCCGTCGTGGGTCGCGACGCGCAGGATCAGCAGGAGCGAGGCGGCCATCGTGGCGAGCAGCAGCACCAGGCCGAGCACGGTCAGCCGGGAGGCCCAGCGCACCGCCTGCGGCTTGATCCGCCGCCCGGAGACGATCCGGTGCAGCGACACCGGACCGATCAGCGCCCCGGTCGTGACGGCTCCCAGGACGACCGTGACCAGGTAGATCGCCTGGTCCGTGTCGGACAGGTCGTCGTACTTCGGGGTGAACACCACGGTCAGCAGGAAGGCGAACAGGATCTGTACGCCCATCTGCGCGACGCGGACCTCCTGGATGAGCTCCGTCCACATCCGGTCCGCGCGTTCCTCCTCGGTCTCGTCGCGTCCCCTGCGCCGGCCCGAGCCCTCTGCCCTTTCCGCCACTGGTCCTCCCGTTGCCGCCTGCATCTCCTCTTCCCGGGTTTCCCGCGGACAGGCACCTCGCCGGGCGGCGAGGTGCCCGGGGCGGGACGAGGGGGGCGCGGCCGGGGCGCCCTACCAGCGGTCTTCGACCTGGTCCTTGATGCGGCGGTCGTAGAGGTCGCGGACGGCCGCGAGGGTGTCCTCGGACAGCGCGGGCAGCCGGGCGGCCTCCGTGTTGGCCCGCGCCTGCTCCGGCGAGCGGGCACCGGGGATCACGGTGGTCACGCCGGGCTGCTGGATGATCCAGCGCAGCGCCAGCTGGGCCGGGGTGTATCCCTCGGGGGCGAGGGCGGCGAACTCGGCGGCGGCCTCGACGCCCGTGGCGAAGTCGACGCCGGAGAAGGTCTCGCCCTGGTCGAAGGCCTCGCCGTGCCGGTTGAAGGTGCGGTGGTCGTTGGCGGCGAAGACCGTGTCCTTGGTGTACTTGCCGGACAGCAGGCCGGAGGCCAGCGGCACCCGGGCGATGATGCCGACGCCCGCCTCCCGGGCCGCCGGCAGCACCTCGCGCAGGGGCTTCATCCGGAACGGGTTGAGGATGATCTGCACGCTCGCCACGTTCGGCCGGGCGATCGCGGTCAGCGCCTCCTCGCAGGTCTCCACGCTGACGCCGTACGCGGCGATGCGCTCCTCCTCCACGAGGGTGTCGAGGGCGTCGAACACCTCGTCGCTGGAGTAGACGGGCGTCGGCGGGCAGTGCAGCTGCACCAGGTCGATGACGTCGACGCCGAGGTTGCGCCGGGAGCGGTCGTTCCAGGCCCGGAAGTTGTCCAGGACGTAGTTCTGCGGGATCTGCTCGACCCGGCGGCCCATCTTCGTGGCGACCAGCACGTGCAGGTCGGGCCTGCTGCGCAGGAAGGTGGCGATGGTCTCCTCGCTGCGCCCGTCGCCGTAGACGTCCGCGGTGTCGAAGAAGGTCACCCCCGACTCGGCGGCCGCCTCCAGCACCGCTTCCGCCTGCTTGTCGTCGACGTCTCCCCAGTCGGCCCCCAGTTGCCAGGTGCCCAGACCGACCACCGACGCGTGCTGACCCGACCTGTCGAATGTGCGCTCTTCCATGCCGCCAGTCTGTCATCAGCGGCGGCCCGGCACCGCACGGGGCCCGGGCGGCCGGCACGCGCCGCCCTGACGCCCGCTCACGTCAGGGGGCATCCACGGAAGGGGGACGTCCGCGACGCCGGCTCCGGCGGCTAGCCGGCCGCCGCGGTGCGGCACTCCGGGTGGCCCCAGCCCTGGTCGTTCTTGGCGATGGACTCGCCGGCCGCGTAGGAACGTCCGCACACGCAGCGCCCGGGGAACTTCGCCTTGATGGTGCGCGAGGAGGCGCCGCCGCCCTTCCGGGAGGCCCCCGGCTTGCGGCCCGGTGCCTTCCTGGCCGCCGGGACGTCCGGCGCGGGCGGCGGCTCCGGCGAACCCAGGGCGCTGCCCGCGGGCTCCTGGACGGTGGCCGCGCGGCTGGCGGCGCGGTCGGCGAAGTCGTTGAGCGGATCGCCGTCGACCTGGTGGGCCGGCACGTAACGGAACTCCACCGAGCGGCCGTCGAGCAGCTCGTCGATGCGCACCACCAGCTCCTGGTTGGCGACGGGCTTGCCGGCGGCCGTCCTCCAGCCGTTGCGCTTCCAGCCGGGCAGCCAGGTGGTGACGGCCTTCATCGCGTACTGGGAGTCCATGCGGACCTCCAGCGGCACGTCCGGGTCGGTCGCCGCGAGCAGGCGTTCCAGCGCGGTGAGTTCGGCGATGTTGTTGGTGGCTCTGCCGAGCGGCCCCGCCTCCCAGCGCACCGGCGTCCCGGACGGATCGGCGACGACCCAGGCCCAGGCCGCCGGGCCGGGGTTTCCCTTCGAAGCCCCGTCGCACGCGGCCACAACACGTTCACGCATGGCCCGATCATGCCATGACCCGGCGGGGTGGCCGGACCGGACTCAGGAGACGGCCGTGACCTTGGGCATCTCGCCCTCGGTCTTCGTGATGTCGATCACCGAGAAGTTCGCGCCCTGCGGGTCGCTGAGCGCCGCGAACCGGCCGAAGGGGGTGTCCACCGGGCCGAACCGCACGATGCCGCCGAGCTTGGTGGCCCGGGCCACGGCCTCGTCGCAGTCGGCGACGGTGAAGTAGACGTTGATGTAGGGCGGGACCTCGGGCGGGAAGTCGTCCGTCATCTTCATACGGCCCAGGACACTGCGGTCGTCCAGGTCGAAGATCCGGAAGTCGATCTGGTCGTCCTCCATCTGCTTCGCCGAGTAGGGGAAGACCGCCGGGAAGAACGCGTCCGACTTCTCCGGCTCGCGGGTGAACACCTCGGCCCAGCAGTAGGCGCCGGGTTCGGCCATCGCCTCGAACCCCTCGTGGGTGCCGCTCTGCCAGACGCCGAAGACGACACCGGCCGGGTCGCAGGCCAGGCACATGGTGCCGAACTCGCCGACCTCCATCGGCTCCATCACCACCTCGCCGCCGGCCTCCCGGATCTTCGTGGCGGTCGCGGTGGCGTCCCGGGACGCGAAGTAGAGGCACCACTGGGACTGGCCCTCCTGTTCGGCCATGGGCGGGGCCACGGCGGCCACGGCCTTGCCGTTCGCGTAGGCCTGGGTGTAGTTGCCGTACTCCGGCGCCGACTCACCGAAGGTCCAGCCGAGGACGTCGCCGTAGAAGCGCTTGGCCCCCTCGACGTCGTTGAACATCGCGTCGGCCCAGCAGGGGGCTCCCTCAGGTTGCACGGCCATGGCTGCCGCCTTCCGCGTGGATGGGTGGTCCGGATCCTCCGATTCCTCACGCTAGCCACCGGCACGTTGCCCCGCGCGCCGAATGCCGGATTCCGCACATGCCGGAACCGGAGAACGCGGAACACCGGCCGGCGCCGGCCGCCGCCCGCCGCCGGCCCGCCCTCGGCCCCGGGCCCGGAGGCTGTGCCGGGCGGGGATCGTCACCGGCGGCGCCGGGGGAATCGGCCTCGGCGCCGTAAGCCGCCTGTACGAGGCCGGTGCGAACGTGGTGATCACGGACGTCGACGAGGACGCGGCGGAAGCGGCCGCGTCGGCGTTCGCCGAGGCCGACCGGGTCCGGACGGTTGTCACCGACGTCAGCAGTCCAGAGGACGCGGCCTCGATGGTGCGGCCCCCTGTCGAGGCGTCTCGGTGACACGTCCGGGGCGAGCGAGTCCGCACGGGCGCACCTTCGCACGCGGCGCGCTCCGCCGGGGCCGCCGCCCGGCGCAGATGGTCCGGCCGCTGCCGGCTCGGCCGCGTTCCGTGTCCTCCTGGGACCGCGGGTGTGCCTCCGGACGGCCGGGGCGGACCCCGTGGGCGAGCCCCGGCACGCCGGCGCGCTCGGGCCCGGCCGCGCCGGGCGCGGGTGATCCGCTGTCCTTCCGCTCGCCGCTGTTCCCCGCGGCACCTCGCCGACGACGAGCGGCGCACCGGGCAGGCCCCCGCGGCCGGCCGTTCCCGGCCCTCTCCGGCGGGGAACGGCTGTGCGGGGCGCCGTCACTTGCCCGCGTAGGCCCTCTCCAGTTCGGCGATGTCGAACTTGCGTGACTTCAGCATCGCGCGGGTGGCGCGGGCCGCCTTCTCCTGGTCGGGGTCCCTGATCATGTCGATCAGCCGCTGCGGGGTCACCTGCCAGGACAGCCCGAACCTGTCCTTGAGCCAGCCGCACGGGCCTTCCTCCCCGCCGCCCTCGGTGAGGCGGGTCCAGTAGTAGTCGACCTCCTCCTGGTCGGCGCAGGTGATCTGGAAGGAGACCGCCTCGCTGAACCGGAACTCGGGGCCGCCGTTGAGCGCGACGAACTTCTGGCCGTTGGCCGTGAACTCGACGGTCACCACCGAACCCGCCGGGCCGGGACCGGCCTCGGTGTAGCGGGTGACGCTGCCGACACCGGAGTTCTTGAAGACCGAGACGTAGAAGTGGGCGGCCTCCTCCGCCTGCCCGTCGAACCAGAGACACGTGGTGAATCCGTCGGTGCTCATGTGCTCCTCCTGGGGCGTGGAACGCGGTCACCACTGTCGACCGGCCCGGGCGGCGGAACTCATCGGTCGCGCGGCGGCTCTGCCCGTGGCGAATCTGCCGCGGGCAGAGAACGCCCCGACGGGGCCCGCCCGGCGCCGACAGTGGAGACCGCGGCCCCGACGGCCGCGTAGGACCCGCTTCGACGACTCGACACAGGACTCGACAAGGAGTGCCGATGTCTCCACTCATCGCCGGCCCGGCGCCGGCCGCCCTGCCCCGGTCCGAGGAGGGCGACACCCCGCCCACCCGGTTCGACGACCACCTGGCCGCGCAGTTGCTCGCACAGCGGATCGTGCTGCTGGGCACACAGGTCGACGAGGTCTCCGCGAACCGGGTCTGCGCCCAGCTGCTGATCCTGTCGGCGGAGGACCCCCGCACCGACATCAGCCTGTACATCAACAGCCCAGGCGGCTCGGTGCACGCGGGCCTGGCCATCTACGACACCATGCGGCTGATCCCCAACGACGTCGCGACGCTCGCCATGGGATTCGCCGCCAGCATGGGCCAGTTCCTGCTCAGCGTGGGCGCGCCGGGCAAGCGGTACGCCCTGCCGAACGCGCGGATCATGATGCACCAGCCGTCGGCCGGCATCGGCGGCACCACGGCGGACATCGAGATCCAGGCGGAGAACCTGGAGTTCACCAAGCGGACCATCGAGCGGATCACCGCCGAGCACACCGGTCAGAGCCCGGAGACCATCTCACGGGACGGCGACCGCGACCGCTGGTTCACGGCGGAGGAGGCCAGGGAGTACGGCATGGTCGACCGGGTCGTCGAGTCCCTGGCGGACGTCCGGCCGGCGGCCACCAGGCGACGGATGGGGCTGTGACATGGGGACGTACACGATTCCGAACGTCGTCGAGCGCACCCCGCAGGGCGAACGGTCCTACGACGTCTTCAGCCGGCTGCTGTCGGAGCGGATCATCTTCCTGGGCACCGAGATCGACGACGGCGTCGCCAACGTCGTCATCGCGCAACTCCTCCATCTGGAGTCGTCGGCGCCGGAGAACGAGATCGCGATCTACATCAACTCCCCCGGCGGCTCGTTCACCTCGCTCATGGCGATCTACGACACGATGACCTTCGTCCAGGCGCCGATCTCCACGTTCTGCGTCGGTCAGGCGGCCTCGACGGCGGCCGTGCTGCTGGCCGGCGGGGATCCGGGCCGGCGGTTCGTGCTGGAGCACGCGCGGGTGCTGCTCGGGCAGCCGGCCAGCGGCGGACGGCAGGGCACGGTCTCCGATCTGGCGCTGCAGGCCAAGGAGATGGTGCGGATCCGGTCCCAGGTCGAGGAGGTGCTGGCGCGGCACACGCACCACGACGTCTCGACGCTGCGCGCCGACATGGACCGCGACAAGGTGTTCACCGCCGAGGAGGCCGTGGCGTACGGGCTGGCCGACGAGGTGCTGAGCCGACGGCTGGTGAGGGTCTGACACCCGTGACGGTCCGAGGCCGGTGACGGTCCTGGATCGGTGACGCTCTCAGCCGGTGACGGTCCCGGACGGCGGACCGGCGCCCGGTCTCCCACCGGGCGCCGGTCCGCACGGACCGTCAGGCGGCCAGGCAGAGCCCGTCGTAGCGCGCACCGGTCGTGCCGCGGTGGCGGCCGCCGGTGTGCCGGGCGGTGATGCGGAGCAGTTCGCCCTGGGCCCGCGACAGCAGATCCCCGAGGCCGAGTCCGAGGGCGTGCGCGGCGGCGGCGAGGACCTCCGACGACGCCTCCTTGCGACCGCGCTCCACCTCCGACAGGTACGGCATGGAGATCCGCGCCTGCTCCGCCACCTCCTTCAGCGTGCGCTCCTGGGCGAGGCGTTCACGCCTGAGGACGTCACCGACCAGGTCGCGCCACAGCGGTTCTCTGACGGCGGGTGCCGACGGGTCCGGAGGGGCCGGCGACGCGGTGGGACGGACTCCCGGGCGCGCGGCCGGCGGGCGCAGGGGAATGACGCGGGCTTCGTTCGGCACATGGCTGCTCACCTCTCCAGACTAGGAATGGCGCCGCGAAGGGAAAGGGATCGACGTTCCGCCCAGAGCGGACGGCGGCCGCGGGCCGCGGACCGGTTCCACGAGCGCTGCGGCAGCCCGCGTCCGGCGTGCCTGTGGCCGACCCGGGGGATATCCTGTGACATATCGCGCCAACCCGCGAAATACCGCCGTCACCGCGCGGACGTGACCGGCTCGGCACGGGCCGCTCGACACCCACGCCGTGCCGCCGTTTTCCGCCGGCGGCAGGACGGAGGGGCATGCCGTGCCAGGACCCGGGTACCCGCAGTCGGGAAGAGCCTAGGGAGACGCCGAACCGTGACTTTCGTGGGAGAGGTAATGGAGACCGCCGTGACCCGGCCGGAAGCGCAGGTTGTCGAGGAGACCACCGGGAGCAGGACGGGCGACGGATCACTTCCGGGGGTGGCCGACCCCCGCACCGTGGCGCCTCGGGACGCTCGTCAACTGTCCCGTCAGTTCTTCCAGCGTCTGACGGAACTCGAAGAGGGCACGCACGAGTACCAGTACGCGCGCAACACGCTGATCGAGATGAACATGTCGCTCGTGCGGTTCGCCGCCGGCCGGTTCCGCGGCCGCGGGGACGACATGGAGGACATCGTCCAGACCGGCATGATCGGTCTGATCAAGGCCATCGACCGGTTCGAGCTGTCCCGCGAGGTCGAGTTCACCTCCTTCGCGCTGCCGTACATCGTGGGTGAGATCAAGCGCTTCTTCCGCGACACCACCTGGGCGGTGCACGTGCCGCGGCGGCTGCAGGAGCTGCGGGTGGAGCTGGCCAAGGCCCGTGAGGAGCTCTCCAGCCGGCTGGACCGCGACCCGACGGTCGCCGAACTGGCCACGCTGATGAACATCAGCGAGGACGAGGTGATCGAGGGCCAGATCGCGTCCAACGGGTACAACTCCTCGTCGCTGGACGCCGCGCTCACCGGGGACGGGCCGGAGGACGGGGAGGCGGTGCTCGCCGACTTCATCGGCGTGGAGGAGAACGGGCTGCGGCTCGTCGAGGACTTCCACTCGCTCGCGCCGCTCATGGCCGAGCTGAGCGACCGCGACCGTCGGATCATCCACATGCGGTTCGTCGAGGAGGCCACCCAGGCGGAGATCGGCGAGCAGCTCGGCTGCTCTCAGATGCACGTGTCCCGCCTGATCAAGCGGATCATCACGCGGCTGCGCGAAGGGATGATGGGCGAACTGGGCTGCGCCTGACGGGGTGCCGGGAGGCCGGGGCCCGGTCACGGCCGGGCTCGGTCGCCGTCGTCGGCGGGACTCGGTCGCTGTCGTCGGCCGGGTTCAGTCGCCGTCGCCGTCGAACCGGACCACGGCGCTCACGCGCTTGCCGACCGGGACGCGTTCGACGGTGACCGTCTCCGCCAGCGCGTGGACGATCTCCAGACCGTGCCTGCCGACGCGCTCGGGGTCGCGGGGGAAGAGCCGGGGCACGGCGCCGCTGCTGTCGTAGACGGTCACCGTCACCGAGGCGTCCGTGCCTTCCAGCTCCAGGATGTACGGCCCGTTGCTGTGGCGGTCGGCGTTGGTGACCAGTTCGCTCACCACGAGGAGCACCGCGCCGTCGGCCCGCTGGCCGATCTCGGCGCACCACTCGGTCCTGAGCTGGTCGAGGAAGAGCGAGGCGGTGGAACGTGCCTCGGCGATGCATCCCGGCTCGCCGGTGAAGTGTGCCGCGCGCCGCAGCGGTTCCACGGGCACGTCGAAACCAGTGGGTATCACTGCCCCGTCCAGGTACTCGGTCATGCGTTTCTCTCTCGGAAGCCGGAATGGCCGGACGTGTCTGCACCAGTCCTCGTACCCCGAGCCGGACCGTGCAGTCCCCGCGGCCCGCACTGCGGGCATCGTCACAGTCGCCCGGGGCACCCGCAGGGTACCGGCCCGACGGGAGCCGGCGGGAAGGGCGTGCGATGAACGAGCTGATGGCCGCACGAAGCCTGACGACCCGGCCCGTGGTCACCCTGGGCGGCGACGCCGTCGCCCAGATCAAGGACACCGTGTTCGACGCGTCGGTCGGCCGTATCGCCGGTTTCGCCCTGAGTGGGCGGGGACTGCTGTCCGGGCAGCTGCAGGAGGGCCTGCCGTGGCCGGCGGTGCACTCGCTCGGCCACGACGCGGTGATGATCCGCGACCGGCGCGCGCTGACGGGCGCGCTCGCCGTGGCCCACCACGAGCCCCTGCGGGGCCGGGTACTGGGGGCGAGGGTCCTGACGGAGAAGGGCACCGACATCGGCACGGTGCTCGACGTCGTGGTGGAGGGCGGCACCAGTGGCCGTGTCGCCGGTTTCCGGGTGGCCGCGGCCAGGCAGTTCGCGCCGCCGGGCCCGAAGCGCCATCGGCGGTGGGTGTACGTGCCGCGCGGCGAGAGCCTCGCGGTCCACGGACGGGCGTTCGTTCTCCCGGAGGACGCCCTGCAGCACATCGCGGACGACCTGACGGCCTTCGCCGCCCTGGCCGACGGCGCCCCCCGGCGGGAGGGTCCGCCGCCGTGATGCTGTTCTCCCGGCTGCGGGGCCGGCCCGTGCTGGCGCCGTCCGAGGGCGCACAGCTCGGCGTCATGGCGTCCCTGGGCGTCGACACCGCGTCCGGACGGGTCAGCCATGTCCGCGTCCGCTGCGGGCGGTTCCGCGGCGAGACGGTACTGGCCTGGGACGCGCTGGACTCGATCGGCCCCGACGCCGTCGTGGTCCGGTCGACCGCCGCGCCCGAGCCGGTTCCGCCCCGGCACGACATCCTGGGCAGCCGGGTCCTGACGGAGGCCGGTGACGAGCGCGGCACAGTGGTGGACGTGGCGTTCGATCCGCGTACCGGGCGGATCCTGAGGGTCGTCACGACATCGGCCGAGCTGCCGGCCGACCGTCTGCTGGGCCTCGGCGGCCACGCCCTGGTCGTCAGGGCGGTCTGAGTCACGGCGCCGGCGCGGACGGCCCCGTCGGCGGGCGCACCGCGCGGCTGCTGCTTAGCGTGGCAGCGTGAGCTCGCGAACCCCCTCCGCCCGGGCCGGCGCCCGGCACGGCTGGCTCCAGGCACTGGCCACGGTGCTGGCCGGGCTGGTCGCCATGGGGCTGGTGGCCGCGCTCGGGCTGTGGGCGGCGGGCGCGGCGGACCTGCCGGACAACGCCTTCCCCCGGGTCGTCACGGCGACGGTGGTGACCGCCGTGGGCGGTGCGGTGGAGCTGTTTGGGAACGCCGACGGGCTCGCCGACACGGAGGCGGCGCTGACCGTGATGCCGTTGTCCGTCACGCTGACCGGGGCGCTGGTGATCGCCGCGGGTTTCCTGCGGCCGCTGCGTCACGGGGCCGTGGGCAGTGCCGGGGAACTGGCCGGCTGGGCCGCCAGGATCGCCGTCCTGTGGCTGCTCGCCCTCCTCGGGCTGTCCTTCGCCTCGCACCAGACCTTCGAGGTGCCCCTCGGGGAGGGGCTGCTGGACGACCTGGGGGATCTGTTCGGACTCTCTCCGGAGGTCGGCTTCACCACGGACGTGCCGCTGACGGCCTTCTTCGGACTGCTGTGGCTGGCGGGTGTGCTGGTGCTGGCCCTGCTGGTGTCGCGCGGGGCGCCGCTGCCGGCGCGGCTGCTGCGTCTGCATGCGTCGGTGCGGCCGGCGGCGTACGCCGTGGTCGCCCTGCTGCTCGCCTACGTCGTCATCGGCGTCGTCGTCGGCCTGGTCGTCGCGGGGACTCGGGGGCACCCGGCGCAGACCTTCGCCGTGCTGCTGCTCGGCCTGCCGAACCTGGTGTGGCCGGCGCTCACGATCGGCCTCGGCGCCACCTGGGACGGGCGCGTGGAGGGACCGTTCGGGCTGCCGATGCCGCAGGTGCTCGACGAGGTGCTGCGCACGCCGGACGTGTCGACGCTCAACCTGGGGACCCTCGCCGAGCACGACGGCCGGGTGTGGTGGCTCCTGGTCGCCGACGTGGTGCTGCTGCCGGCCGCCGGGTGGCTGATGGCGCGCCGCTCCCCGGCACGGACGCCGGCATGGCGGCACGCCGTGCACATGGCCGTCGCGCTGGCACTGGCGACACTGATGATCTGCCTCGTCGGCCGGGTCTCCGCGCGGTACGGCCTCTCGGTGCTCGGCATCGGCGATCTGGGGGGCGATCTGTCCGGACAGCTCTTCCTGCGCCCGCACCTGTGGGGCGCGGTCGGTCTCGCGGTCCTGTGGGGCCTGGCGGCCGGCTTCCTCGGCGCGTCGCTCGCCCAGCGACTCGCCCGACACTCCGACACACACGAGGGACCGGCGCGGTAACGACGCCGGACCCGGCGCAGCGCGGAAGCAGCGGGTGCCCCGTTCCGCCCGAACCACGGATCTGCACGTGGCTCCGGTCCCGCGCGGACCAGGGATCTGCGTACCCGGACGCCACGCACCCGGCGCCACGGCCCGGACCGCGTGGCTCCGGTCCCGCACGCACCACGGATCTGCGCACCCGAACACCACACACCCCGCGCCACAGCCCGGCCCCCATAGCTCCGGTCCCGCACGCACCACGGATCTGCGCACCCGAACACCACACACCCCGCGCCACAGCCCGGACCCCATAGCTCCGGTCCCGCACGCACCACGGATCTGCGCACCCGAACACAACACACCCCGCGCCACAGCCCGGCCCCCGTGGCTCCGGTCCCGCACGGACTGCGGGTCTGCGCGCCCGGACACCGCGCACCCGGCACGCGGCTCGGGGTCCGTGGGTCCGGTTCCGTGGGTCCGCCGATGTGCCGCAGGCTGCCCGCCCGCGGGGGCGGGAGGCGTCTTTCGTCCCGGCAGCGGGCGGCGCCGGTCGGACGGGCCGCCTGCTGCCGGTCCGTCCGCGGGTGGGTTCCGCAGGCCGCTCAGGTCCCCGAATCCACACGTCGGGCCGTGGCCCTGGTCCCTCCGCAGACCCGGCCCCGATCAGCGGGACCGGGCGCCGCGCACGCACCCCCACCCACACGCCCAGGCCCCTCAGACCACAAGCCCCCGAGCCGGCGCGGTCCGCGCCCGGGCGCCGTGCATCGGCTCGAAGCACGCGGCCGGCTTCTCGGCTCGCTTGGGTGGGCGAGGCCGCAGGCCGCTCGGGGCGGCGTGAGTTCGTCCGGCGAGGCGGCCCAGCGCGGGGCGCGAGGCGGCCCGCGCGGGGGCCGCGCGGGACGCCGGGGACCCGGGGACCCGGCCACGGACGGGTGGGCGACGCGGCCCGAGCCGTCTACCTCCGCATCACCACGGGCTCGTGACGGCGCAGGAGCCGGGAGACGAGGACGCCGAAGGCCACCGACAGCACCAGCAGCATGCCGATGTCGAGCAGCCACACGCCCGCCGAGTGTTCGAAGAGCGGGTCGGAGGTCAGCTCACCGGGCACGAGCCGGCCCAGCCCGACCGTGCCCGCCATCGCACCGAGCGCCCACCGTGCAGGCACCAGCCAGGACAGCTGCTCCAGGCCGGGCACGCCGTCCAGCTTCAGCAGGGCACCGGAGAACACGACCTGGACGATGGCCAGCAGCACCAGCAGCGGCATTGTGACTTCTTCCTTGCGCACCAGCGCGGACACCACCAGACCGAGCATCATCGACGTGAAGGCCAGCAGGGCGACCGCGACCGTGATCTCCACAAGGGGCGGCATCAACACGCCTTCGCCTCCCGGCACGTTGAGATCGACCCCGAGCAGGGCGACCAGCGTGAGCACCACGGCCTGGAGCACGGTGACCGTGCCCAGGACGACGACCTTCGACATCAGGTACGCCGATCTGGACAGGCCCACCGCCCGTTCCCGCTGGTAGATCACGCGTTCCTTGACCAGTTCCCGCACGGCGTTGGCCGCGCCCGTGAGCACGCCGCCGACACACAGGATCAGCAGCGTGTTGATCGCGGACTGCTGCGTCAGCCGGCCGCCGGCCAGGGCGCGGGCCATCGCCCCCATCACGAAGGGCAGGGCGATCATGATGGCCAGGAAGGTGCGGTCGGAACTGAGCGCGGCCGCGTACCGGCGGACCAGCGTACCGAGCTGGGCGACCGGGCTGCGCGGGCTGGCCGGCGGGGTGATGACGACCGGGCCGGACCGGGGCCGCGGGGGCTGTGCGGTGGCCCCGGCGACGTACCGCGCGTACAGGGGCGAGGAGCGGAACCGGCCCGCCCAGTCCCGTTCCCGGTCCCGCTCGAAGGCTTCGAACGCCTCGGGCCAGTGCTCGACGCCGAAAAAGGGCAGCGCCTCCCCGGGCGGCCCGTAGTAGGCCATCTTGCCGCCGGGGGCGAGGATGAGGAGCCGGTCGCACACGTCGAGGCTGAGGACGCTGTGCGTGACGACGATGACGGTCCGTCCGTCGTCGGCGAGGCCCCGCAGCATGCGCATGACCGAGCGGTCCATGCCGGGGTCGAGGCCGGAGGTGGGTTCGTCGAGGAAGAGCAGCGACGGCTTGGTCAGCAGTTCCAGGGCCACACTGACCCGCTTGCGCTGTCCGCCGGACAGGCTGTGCACGTGCTGCCCCGCGCGCTGCTCCAGGCCCAGCTCGCGCATCACGTCGTCGACCCTGGCCCGGCGCTCGGCCTTCGCGGTGTCCTGCGGGAAGCGCAGCTCGGCCGCGTAGGACAGGGCGCTGCGGACGGTCAGCTGGGTGTGCAGGATGTCGTCCTGCGGGACGAGGCCGATGCGCTGCCGCAGTTCGGCGTAGTCGTGGTACAGGTCGCGGCCGTCGTAGAGCACGGTGCCCTGGTCGGCGGGCCGCTGTCCGGTGAGCGCGTTGAGGAGCGTGGACTTGCCGGCGCCGCTGGGGCCGACGACCGCCAGCAGGCACTTCTCCCGCACCGGGAACGACACGTGGTCGAGCAGGGTCCGCCGCCCGCCGTCGACGGCGACCGTGAGGTCCTGTACGTCGAGGGAGACCTCGCCGGTGTCGACGTACTCCTGGAGCGTGTCGCCGACCAGGCAGAAGTCGGAGTGGCCGATGCCGACGATGTCACCGGGGCCCACGCGGGCGCTGGTGACGCGCACGCCGTTGAGGTAGGTGCCGGTGTGGCTGCCGAGGTCGACGATCTCGTAGGTCCCGTCGGGCAGCGTGCGCAGTTCGGCGTGCCGGTGGGAGACGACCAGGTCGTCGACGACGAGGTCGTTGCCGGGGGCCCGGCCGATGCGGACGGGGCGGGCGGGCAGCGGCCGTACGGTGGTCGGCTGCCGGAGGCCGGCCAGGGCCGGCAGCGAGACGGTGTCGGCCGCCGGCGAATGCTCCGGGGCGCGGCGGCTGGTGAGGACCGCGCAGGGCCCGTCCGCCGGACTGCCGAAGTGGATGACGGTGCCGGGGCCGACGTCCCACTCGTGGACGCGGTGGCCGTCGGTGTAGGTGCCGTTGGCGCTGTTGTCGTCCTCGAGCGTCCAGTGGCCGCCCACGGGCCGCAGCACCGCGTGGTGCCACGAGACGCGGGCGTCGTCGATGACGACGTCGCACGAGGGGTCGCGCCCGACGTGGTAGTCGCGGCTCGGACTCATCACGGTGGAGCCCGTGTCGGTCTCCATGACGAGTTCCGGCGCGGTCGGGGCGGCCGGCCGCTTCACCATGCCTGGATTCTACCGATTCGTACACCCCGATGCCTGGGCGGTCGGGGCACTTCCGGCGCCGGGCGGGGACGGCGGTCAGGCGACGTGCACGACCAGTGGCGGGGCCGCGCGCTGCATGCGCAGGGCGTCCACGGACTCGGCCAGCAGCTCGTATTCCGTGGTGTCGTCGCTGGTCGCGACGCGCACCAGCCGTCCCGCGGCCAACTCGTCGGCGACCAGTTCCTGCTGGACGTCGTCGGCGCACCAGGAACGCAGCACGCGGGGCACGTCGGGAGCGTCGTCGGCGACCGGGGTCAGGGCACCGGCGGGTAAGTGCGGGGTGTCGGGCTGCGGGTCCAGGCGCTCGGCGATCCAGGACGCGCGGTCGCGCAGCCACCACAGGGCGAGGGCCAGCGTGGGGGCCCGGTAGGTGCCCAGGGGTACGCCGATGCGCCGGCCGTCGCAGACACCGTAGGCGGTGACATGGCACAGGAACTCGTCGTGCACTGCTCCCCTCCCCCGTCGCCAGCTCGCCTGCCGGTCGGGCCTGGCGTCCGTGCGGCTCGTGTGCTGTGCGTGAGGACGCCGTCGCATGGTGTGAGACGCCCTAGCTGACGAGTATGTTCACTACTGAACCACTGTCACCATGAGTTTCCGGCCAGTCTCCTGGCATATTCACCGCGACAGTTGGCCGAAACCCTGCGGACGGGCTCCCGGAGGGCGGACGCACCGGGCGCGGACGACATGATCTTGATCTGCCGGGGCGACGGCTCCGAACAAAGGGGGAGGGAGCGCGCAGCCTCACCCGGCCGGACGGACGGCCTGCCGTCCGCTGCGGCAGGCAGGTGAATCCGTCAGACGGACGGCTCCAGAGGGATGCGCTCTCCGGGGAGGGGAGCCAGTGTCGAGCTGAGCCGAGGAGGCGCGATGGGTCGTGGAACCGGAGCTCGAACGGAAGGTGACGCTCACGGGCGGCCCGGACGGTCCGCGGACGACTCCAGGCTGGACCAGCTGCTCACCCGCGCCGCCGATGGCGACGAACAGGCGTTCGCCGGGGTGTACGACGCCCTGGCACAGACGGTGATGGGGCTGGCCTGCCGTGTGCTGAGGGACAGGGCCCAGGCGGAGGAGGTGACCCAGGACGTGATGGTGGAGGTGTGGCGCACCGCCCACCTGTTCCGTCCGGAGCGGGGAGCCGCCCGGAACTGGGTCCTCACCCTCGCGCACCGCCGGGCGGTGGACCGGGTGAGGTCCACCGCCACGGGCCGCGCCCGCGAGCTGCGTGCGGCGCTCCTGGAGCAGGAACGGTCCTTCGACACCGTGGCCGAAGAGGTCGAGGTGCGGGAGGAGCAGCGCGTGGTCTTCCGCTGCCTGGCCCAGCTCGCCCGGGAGCTGCGGCTGCCCCTGGTGCTGGCCTACTACGAGGGATTGACGTACGCGGAGGTCGCCGCGGCACTCTCCGCCCCGGCGGGAACCGTCAAGTCGCGGATACGTCAGGGGCTGCGGCGCCTGCACGAGTGTCTGGAGGCGGGTTCGTGAACCGTACCGACGATCCCCACCTCGACGTCGGCGCCTACGTGCTGCACGCGCTCCCGGCCGATGAGGAGGCCGCCTTCGAGAACCACCTGGCCGGCTGTACCTCATGCCGCCTGGAGGCCGAACAGTTGTCCGGGGCGGCCGTTCGGCTGGGCGCGGCCGAGACGAGCGCACCCCCCGCGGACCTGCGCCGCCGGGTGCTCGACCGGATCGGCACCGTACGCCAGGACCGTCCCGGGCCGGTCGCGTCCCGGCGCCGCCGGGAACGGCGTCTTTGGCCGGCGCTGGCCGCGTCCCTGGCGGCGGCCGCGGCTCTCGGAGGTGTCGCCTGGTGGCAGAGCTCGGAGGCCGACACCGCGCGTGAGCAGTCCGCCCTGGCCCGTGCGGAAACCGGACGACTCGCCGACGTCCTGACCGCCCCCGACGCCACGATCACCACCTCGAAGCTGGAGTACGGCGGCAACGCCGCCGTCGTCGCCTCCCGCGGGCAGGACCGCTCGGCGTTCATCGCCTCACAGCTGCCGCCGCTCGCCGGCGACCGGGTCTACGAGCTCTGGTACGCGGACTCGGGGTGGTACCGGCCGGCGGGACTGCTGCCGGCCACGGGCGGACGCCAGTCCCGCGTCCTGGACGGACGGCTCGGCGGAGCCACTGCCGTCTGCATCACGGTCGAACCGGCCGGCGGCTCCCCTCGGCCCACCACCGACATCCTCGCCTTCATCTCCCTTCCCGCGTGACGACACCGGCACGCGCACCGCGTCCGCGTCCGGGAACCGAGTGGGCGGGCGGACTGCCGCGTCACTCCTCGGCCACGGCGACGGCAGCCGCGTACCCCGTCTCCACCGCCACGTCGTGGACCGCCCAGCCCGGCACCGGACAGGGCCCGCACGCGCAGGTGCCGAGGCGGTCGAGGTGGAGGTCACGTGCGAGTCCGGTGCCGAGCCCTTTCAGATACGCCTCCTTGCGGGTCCACACGCGGGCGAAGGCGGCGGGCCGCCGGTCCGGCGGGCACGCCGCGAGCTCGGCGGTCTCCTCGGGATGCAGCATCGTGGCGAGGCCGGCGACGACGTCGGAGGCGGGCAGTGTCTCGACGTCCGCGCCGACGGCCGTTTCCGCGAAGGCGAGAAGGCACAGGCCGTCGGTACGGGAGAGGGAGAAGCACAGGGGCACGCCGGGCACGCCGGGACGGCCGTGCGGGGCCCGGCACAACGGGCACGGCTGCCGGACCAGCGTCACGTCCGACGGCTCGACCCCGAGGTAGGCACCGAGAAGCATGCGCAGGCCCACGTGGGCGACCCGGTAGCCGTCCTGGTCCGCCGGCCGGTGGAGCGCCGCGGCCCGCGCCCGTTCCCGGCTGTCCAGCAGCAAGTCGGCGAGCGGGGCCACGACGCCGCGGAGGTCGTCCACGTACGCCAGCCACAGCCGGGGCCGTCCGGAGCGGGGCGGCTTCGGAGGCCCGGCCCACGTGGCGGGTGTGAGCCGCTCGGGACGCAGGACCGGGCGGTACGCACCCGCGGGGGCCGGCGCCTCGGAGCGTCGCGGAAGGAGGGGGCACATGGGACGCCGCCTTCGGCCGGGAAAGTGCCCGCACCGAGCGGGCGGTCAGGGAAGCAGGCCGTCGGAGGCGTGCTCCTCACGGTCCGTTCGTCCGTCGTCGCGCTCGACCGGCGGGGGGAGCGCGTCGTCGTCGTAAAGGGCCTCCACCCAGTTGCTCTGGTAGATCGTGTCGAGATAGCGCTCACCGAGGTCCGGGGCGATCGCGACGGGCGTGAGGCCCGGCGTCGCGTGCCGGTCGAGCCAGCTCGTCGCCCCGCTGACGACCGTGCCGGTCGACCCGCCGAACAGGAAGCCCCGCTCCGCCAGGTGCCGGCAGGCGCGGATGGCGTCGGCCTCCTCGACGCGGACCGCCTCGTCCACGTACGACTCGTCGAGCAGCGGCGGCCGGACGCTCATGCCCAGTCCGGGGATCATCCGCCGTCCGGGCGGATGGCCGAAGATGGCGGAACCGACGCTGTCCACCGCGATGATCCGCACCGGACGGTGCCAGGCGCGGAACCAGCGCGCGCATCCCATCAGGGTGCCGGTGGTGCCGACGCCGATGAACAGCACGTCCAGCTGCGGGAAGCGGCGGGCGATGGCCGGGGCCGTCCGGCCGTAGTGCGCCCGCCAGTTGTCGGGGTTGGTGTACTGGCTCAGCCACACGTAGCGGTCGTCCGCGGCGCACAGCTCGCGCAGGTGCGCCAGCCGGGCTCCCAGGAGGCCGCCGGCGGCGTGCTCGTCGGAGACGACGTGGACCTGGCTGCCCAGGGCCTCCATCATCAGCCGGGCGGCCAGGTTGCAGCGGGAGTCCGTCACGCAGACGAAGCGGTAGCCCTTGCTCGCCGCGATCACGCTCAGTGCGACGCCGAGGTTGCCGGAGGAGGACTCGACCAGGATGGAGTCCCGGGTGAGGATTCCGTTCCGCTCGGCGGACTCCACCATCTCGGTCGCGGCCTTCAGCTTGATCGAACCGGCGAAGTTGAAGCCCTCGCACTTGAGGAAGAGCCGGTGTCCGGTCATGGGCTCCAGGTCGACGTACAGGTCCTCCTCGTTGAAGGCGTAGGGGACGGATATGACTGGCACGATGTCCTCCTCGTCTGTGACCGCGAGGGCCGTCCGGACGGCCGGCGACGAGCCGTCCTCAGCCGTGCCGGCGCAGTTCGTGGAAGAAGTCGTCGATGATCCTCAGCTCGCCGGAGCGGGCCACCTCGTCGTAGACGAACCTGCCGACCGCGAGGTCGAGCACGCCCAGGCCGAACGGCGAGAAGACCGCCGGGCGGTCGGCCGGGACCGTCACACGGCCGGCCATCACGTCGTCGAGCGTGCCGAGCAGGAAGTCGCGGTTGCCGGTGAGGCGTTCGGTGAGGTGCGGTGAGGTGGCGGCTCTCAGGCAGTGGTCGATGTCGTCGACGACGTTGGTGGCGCTGAGCAGCACCTGCGGCGCGAGGTCGCGCAGCGACACGTGCAGCACCACCGGGTTGTGCCGGAACCACGACGGCTCGGCGATGTGCGGCCGGTCGGCGACGGTGGCGAAGACGATCAGGTCGCTGAGGCGGATCAGTTCCTCGGCGCTGCGGTGCACGGTGACGCGTCCGACGGCTCCGGACTGCTCCAGGTAGGTGCGGAAGCCGGCCGCGCTGCCGGCGGACAGGTCATGCACGCCGATGGTGTCGAAGGACCAGCCCGTGCCCTCCAGGTACGTGTGGATGTAGCGTGCGATCAGCCCCGCCCCGACGAACCCGAGGCGGGCGGGGCGCGGTCGTCCCCTGCTGAGCCGGTCGGCCGCCGACGCGGCGGACGCGGCGGTCCGGGCGGCGCTGATGATCGAGCTCTCCATGCAGGCGAAGGGGTAGCCCGTGGCGGGATCGTTGAGGATGAGCACGGCCGACGCCCGGGGAATGCCCGACGCCACGTTGGCGGGGAAGCTGGATATCCACTTCAGGCCGTCCACCCGGCCCTCACCGCCGAGCGAGGCGGGCAGGGCGATGATCCGTGAAGCCGGCCGGTCGGGGAAGCGCAGGAAGGAGGACGGCGGGTTGACCGTGCGGCCGGCGCCGTGCAGACGGTACGTCGCCTCGACGACCTCCACCACGGTCTTCTCACGGCCCTCGAGCACCTGCTTGACCTGGCTGCCGGGGACGACGGCGAAGGAGGGCACGACCGGGGTGTCCGTCCCGACGGCCGGTTCGCCATCGGGGTGCACGGCGGTCATGCGACTGCCCTCCCCGCCGGCGGCCCGGGCGGATGGGCACGTACGGGGTCGCCCATCGCCACCACGACGTTCCGTGGCCCCCGGTACGCCTCGCGGCTGTGCGCGGTGCGGATGTTGTCCACGAGCAACAGGTCCCCGCGCTGCCAGGACCGGCTCACGGCGTGGGCCTCGTAGGTCGTGTTGATCTGCTCGACGACGTCCGGGGGCACCGGGTCGCCGTTGCCGTAGCGGGTGTTGAAGGGCAGACCGTCCGGGCCGTACTCGTCCACGAGGAACTCCCTGACGTCGGGTTCCATCGTCCACTCGTTCAGGAACGCGATCTGGTTGAACCAGCAGCGCAGGCCGGAGACCGGGTGCCGTACGACGGCGTTCCGGTGCTGCCGCGTCCGCAGTGACCCGTCCGGCTGCCAGGACCAGTCGATCGCGTGGGCGCGGCAGTACGCCTCGACCGCGCCACGGTCGTCGCTGCCGAAGGACTGACTCGGCGTCGCGCCGATCCCGTCGTTGTAGGCCCTGGTGAGCAGCCAGCCCTCCCGGGCGAAACGGTCGACCAGTTCGGCGGGCAGCGCCTGCAGCACGGCGGCCGAGTCGGCCACCGCGGTGGCCCCGCCTTCGACAGGCGGCTCCAGGCAGGCGAACATCATCAGGCCGGGGCACTGAAGGGCGTAGCTGAGCTCGTGGTGCATGCACATGGGCTGGTTGGGCGGCCATGCCGACGACGAGTAGACGCCGTCCGCGTGGCGGTGGCGGGCGGCGAACGCCTCACGTTCGGCCACGGGGTGCTCGGCCACCTGGTGGAGGACCGACCCGACGTCCGCCGGGGTGCTCAGGCCGAGGCCCCGGACGGTGAGCGCGCCGTGCTCGGCGAGGAGTTCGCGCAGCAGGTCCCGTCGGCCGGCCACCCAGGCCGCCGCGTCGGGTGGGCCCTCGGCGTCCAGTACCGGAGGGCCGTCCGGGGCCGGTGCCGCGATGCCCGTGTGGGGTGCGGCCGGTGGCCCGGTGGCCCTGCGCTTGCGGAAGACTGCGGACAGCATGTCGTTCTCCTGTCGTACTGCTCATGTCTCTCGCCCGGGAAGGCGGACCGGCGCGGTGTGCGTGGGACCGTCCGGGACCAGCGGGGACCGGGGCGCCGGGTCGTCCGCGCCGGTCCGGGTGTCGATCAGGCGCGCCAGGTCGGCCAGTACGGGATGCCCGGCGAGGTCGCGCGGGGAGATCGCCCGGTCCAGCGACACCGCGAGCCGTACCGCCGACAGGGAGGTGCCGCCCAGATCGAAGAAGTCGTCGCCCCGGTGGATCCGTCCGGGCGGTATGCCGAGTTCCGCCGCCCAGGCCGCCGCGAGCCGCCGTTCGGTCGGCGTCCGCGGGACACCGCCGGAGTCGTGGGCCTGGCCGTGGTACTCGGCGAGCGCCGAGAGCGCCTTGCGGTCGGTCTTGCCGTTGGCGGTGAGCGGCAGGCGGTCCAACCGGTGGACGGACTCCGGAACCATGTACGCGGGGAGCCGGTCCGCGAGCCGCTCCCGCAGGTCCTCGGCGGTCATCGCGCCTTCGCTCGTGTAGAAGGCGGCCAGCCGGCGGCCGTGGTCCTGCGCGCCTGTCACCACGACCGCGCCGTCCGTGACGCCGGGCACGCGCAACAGCGTGTTCTCGACCTCGCCGATCTCGACGCGGAACCCCCGGATCTTCACCTGCGCGTCCCGGCGGCCGAGGAACTCCAGTTTTCCGTCGGGCCGCCAGCGGCCGAAGTCGCCCCCGCGGTAGAGCCGTTGGCCAGGGCGGTGGGGATCGGCCATGTAGGCGAGCCGGGTGCGTTCGGGGTCGTTGACGTAGCCGCGGCCGACGCACACCCCGGAGAAGACGATGACGCCGGGGGCGCCCAGCGGGACCGGATGCAGATGGTCGTCGACGACGTACTGGTGCACGTTGGCGACCGGCCGGCCGAGCGGGATCCGGTCGGTGGCGGGCGCGTGGTCCATCACCTCGTGGTTGGTGTCGTCGGACGTCTCGGTCAGTCCGTAGGCATTGACCAGTCGCACGGCGGGACCGGTGGCGAACCACCGCCGGACCAGCTCCCCGCGCAGCGCTTCCCCGGTGACGGACACGCACCGCAGGTCCGGCAGGTCGCGGGGAGCGCGTTCCAGCGCGGACAGGATGACGTCGAGGTAGGACGGCACCACCTGGAGGACGTTGACGCGGTCCTCGGTGATCCGGTCCAGGAACCGGTCCGCGTCGAGCACGGCGTCCTGCTCGACCAGCAGTGTCCGCCCGCCCGTCAGCAGCCCCGCCAGCAACTGCCACAGCGAGATGTCGAAGCACTGCGAGGCCGTCTGCGCCACCACGGTGCCCTCGCCGATGCGCAGATCGTCGATCTTGGCGTACAGGTGGTTGAGGAGGCCGGCGTGCTCGCACATCGCGCCCTTCGGCTCTCCGGTGGAGCCGGAGGTGAAGAAGACGTACGCGAGCCGGTCCGCCGCTATGTCCAGGCCGAGGTCGGTTCCGTCGGCGGTCCGCTCGGTGAGGTCCGGGACGAGGAGCCGCCGGGTTCCGGGGAGCGACGTCAGGGCCCGGTCGAGGTGTGTGGTGCTGCCTGGTTCGGTGAGGACGTACGAGCAGTCGGCGCGGGTGAGCACGGTGGCGATGCGGCCGGGCGGGTGGTGCGGGTCGACGGGCAGGTACACGGCGCCGGCCTTGAGGACGCCGATCACGCCGGCCGCCCAGTGCAGGTCGCGCTCGGTCACCACGGCGACCGTGTCCTCGGGACCGGTCCCCTGCGCCAGCAGGGCGCGGGCCAGCCGGTTCGCCCGCGTGTTGAGGTCCCCGTACGTCCAGCGCCGGCCCCGGTGGATCGCGGCGACGGCGTCCGGATGCCTCCGGACCCGCTCTTCGAACAGTTCGTGGAACCGGCGGTCCGGCAGTTCACGGCGTGGCCCCGCCAGTCCGTCGAGCTGGAACCGGAGTTCGTCCGCGGACAGCAGGCTGCGCCGGTGGTGCGGGGCGTCGGGGTCGGCGGCGATCCCCTCGAGTGCGGCGAGATGGTATCCGCCGATCCGGGCGGCGAAGTCGGCGTCCAGCAGATCCGTTCGGTGGCGCACGCGCAGCACGAGCCGGCCGTCCTCCTCACCGGCGGAGACGCCGAGCAGCACGCTGCCGTCCACCGGGACGGTGTTCTCCGGTCCGGCCGGGGCGAACACCGCTTCGGCGCCGGCCGCGGACGGTGCGGCGGGCCCGGGCGACAGCACCGCGGCCTCGGCCCTCGCGGCCTCCAGCACCAGCCGGCGCCATGGGCCGGGCCCGACCGTCAGCTCGAACGGCAGCGGCCCGGCCCGGCCCGGGGCGCGGTAGCCGCTGCGCACCTCGGGATCTCCGGAGAGCGCGGCGAGCACCTTCGCGTGCGCCGCGAGGAGGATCGCGCCGAGCGGCACGCCGAGCTCACGGGCCCGTCCGCGCAGGGCCGCCGTCACCGCGTCGGGGAGGTACCTGACGTGCTCCGCTGCGCCGGCCACCGGTTCGGCCGCCCATCGGGGCACGGCCGTGCAGCCGCCGCCGTCGGCACGGCCGTCGTGTCCGGGGACGCGGGCGTCGGTCGAAGTCGGTGCCGTCACTGCGCACCTCCGGTGTCGTCGAGGGCCGGACGGGCCGGATTCCCCGCCCAGCGGGCGTGCTCGGGGACCGTCTCGCCCTTCATGAGGAAGGAGTCCGCCGCCAGCACGGCGCCGTCGCCGACCGTCACGCCGTAGTGCACGAACGCTCCGACGCCGAGGGTGCAGCCGGCACCGAGCGCGCTGTGGTCGGACTTGAACGTGCCGTCCTCCTGGGAGTGGCACTGCACGACGCTGCCCGCGTTGAGGGTGCAGCCGTCCCCGATGGCGACCATGCGGCGCTCGGTCAGGGCGCAGCCGTCGTCGAAGACGCGGGCGCCGATCCGGACGCCCAGCAGGCGCCAGACGACGCTCTTGAACGGAGTGCCGTCGACGACGTGGAGATACGTCTCCGACGGGACCTTCCAGTACCGCTCGCGGCGCCAGAAGCGCCGGTCGTAGATCGAGCAGAACAGTGGCCCGGGGGGATGCACCGCCGTGACGGCCCGCTCGACGAGGACGAAGTACAGGAGGGTGAACGGCAGCAGGACGGCGTTGGCCAGCGCGATCACCGCCGTGCCCCACACGGGGTACCGGCTCGCGGCGAGCGCGAAGAGCAGGGCGACGCAGAAGACGTACAGCCATCCCGTGAGCAGGTGGTACGCCATGGTGACGGCGTTGTGCCGGTTCTTGGCCGCGAGGCGCCGGCGCAGCCCGTCACCGGCGCCGAGCTCGTCGAAGGTGCTGTCCCGCCGGACCGATCGCGGGATCTCGAAGCACGGAGAGCCGAGCAGTCCCACGTCGTGCCGGAGCGGTCCGCTGACCGGGACGGCCACCTTGGTGGCGAGGAGGCAGTTCTCGCCGGTCCTGCCGCCGGACGGGTAGGCGACCCGGTTACCGACGAAGTTGTGCGCCCCGATCGCGGTCGGCGACAGGCGGAAGGAGGTGCTGGAGTACTCGGCGTTCATCAGGGACAGTCCGTCCGCGACCATGGTGCCGGTGCCGACCCTGCTCAGGTACGGGCTCTCGTGCTTGACCTGCGTGCCGAAGTTCGAGCCGGTCTGCTCCACGGGTGAGAGGTCGTAGCCGATCAGGCGCAGGTAGTGCACGATGCAGGAGCTGTCGCCGAACAGACGCGTCAGGGACCTCCTGTTCGTCATCAGGACGATCGCCCGGTGCACGGCGTGGTGGAACCCGAAGAGCGGGTACGTCCGGCCCGGCTCGACCAGCCTGCGGAGCAGCCGTGGGACGGTGCCGAGCACCGCGAGAGCGGCGAGCACGCCGCCGAAGAAGGCCACGGCGGTGACCACCAGCACGTCGGTGTAGAGCACCGCACCGGCGGACGCCGCCCCGCTCGGCCGGACCGCCGCGGACCCCTCCAGCATCCGGGAGAGCAGCACGCCCAGGAGGCCCACCGCCACCGGCACGTACACCAGCAGCGCCGTGAGCAGCAGCAGGACTCCGTGGACCGCTCGGCGTACGGTGCCGCACCGGGCGGGCTCCACCTCCGGGAAGCCGCCGTCCGCGGGCCGGGCCGGAGACCCGTGCCAGTGCTCGCCGTCCGGGACCGCCTGCCCGGTGTGGAGGCTGGACGCGTGCCCGAGCCGGGATCCGTCGCCGAGCCGGGTTCCGATGTCCAGCACGGTCGCCTCGCTGACGACCGCGCCCGGTCCCAGCGTGACCGGCCCGGTCTCGATCACACCGTCGGCCGCGTGGTAGCAGCTGATCAGCGCGTCCTTGCGGACGAGCGCGCCGTCCCCGACGGTCAGCAGGTCGGCGCAGACGGGTACGGTGCGCGAAAGGATCGTCACTCCTCGTCCGATCCGCGCACCCAGCGCCCGCAGGAGGAGCGGGTAGAGGGGCGATCCGACGAACAGGACCAGCGGGCTCGACCGGATCAGCGTCTTGACCAGCCAGAACCGGAAGTACGTGAGGCTCCAGACGCGGAACCGACGGTCCGTGAACCGGCCGATGAGCAGCCATTTGGCGATCACGGGCAGGGCGCACAGAACGACGAGCAGCGCGGCGCCGAACACGACGCACCGCAGGTAGGCGTCGAGCAGGTGCGTTCCGGCGGAGATCCATTCGTACCCCTGGGCCGTGACGGCGGCGAGGAGGAAGGCGTAACCGAGGAAGGCCAGAAGCTGGAGTACCCCGCACAGCACGTGGTGGGGGCGGCCCGTCGGCGGCGCCGGTGCCGGCGCCCGGCTCCCGGGCAGAGCCGACGGGCCGGGCGTCCCGGCGTCGGGTGGAGCCGGGGTGCCGCCGAGCAGTCCGGCCGCCAGGGCACGCGCGGTCGGATGCCGGTAGACGTCGCGCATCGACACCGGAGGCAGATCCGGCTGCTTCCTCACCCGCGCGCAGAAGTGGGCCATCACCAGGGAGTCGGCGCCGAGATCGTCGAAGAAGTTGCTGTCGACGGGCACCTCGTCCAGGTGGGCGACCTCCGCCAGCAGCCCGGCGAACCGCTCCGCCCCGGCGGACACGACGGGATCCGGCGGCGCTTCGCGAGGCCGGACCCCTGCCCCCGGGTCCGTGACCGCCTCCTGGAGCTCCTGTCCCGTCATGGTGACCCCCTCGGCTGCCGACGGTCGCCTGCCCCTGCCTCGCTAGGTGTTCGTTGCCGGGGGGCCGAGGGATGAGGGTCCGGCCGTACTTCTCGGATCGTGGGCGGATGTCTCACCAGATGGCGCCGGTGTCCGACGCCGATGGCGGATGTCCTACCGCTTCAGGACCTCGTCGATCCGGGCCAGCTCGTCCGCGCCGAAGTGCAGGTTGCGGATGGCCGAGACGCTGTCCGCCAGCTGCTCGGGGCTGCTGGCACCGACCAGGGCGGAGGTCACCCGGCCCTCGCGCAGCACCCACGCCAGCGCCATCTGGGCCAGCGACTGGCCGCGGGACGCCGCGATCTCGTTCAGGGTGCGCAGCCTGCCGACCAGCTCCTCGGTGACCGCGTCGGAGTTCAGGAACGGGCTGTCGCTCGCGGCGCGCGAGTCCTCCGGGATGCCGTCGAGGTAGCGGGCGGTCAGCAGGCCCTGCTCCAGCGGGGAGTAGGCGATGGAGCCGACCCGCAGTTCGTCGAGGGTGTCCAGGAGCCCTTCGCTCTCCGGACGCCGGTCGAGCATCGAGTAGCGCGGCTGGTGGATCAGCAGCGGTGTGCCGAGGTCCGCGAGAATGCGGGCGGCCTCGCGGGTCTGCTCCGGCGAGTAGTTGGAGACGCCGGCGTACAGCGCCTTGCCCTGCTGGACCGCCGAGTGCAGGGCGCCCATCGTCTCCTCCAGGGGAGTCTCCGGGTCCGGGCGGTGCGAGTAGAAGATGTCGACGTACTCCAGGCCCATCCGCTTCAGGCTCTGGTCGAGGGAGGAGAGCAGGTACTTGCGCGAGCCCCACTCGCCGTACGGGCCGGGCCACATCAGGTAGCCGGCCTTGGTGGAGATCACCAGCTCGTCGCGGTACGGCGTGAAGTCCGCCTTCAGCGCCTCGCCGAGGGCGGACTCGGCGGCACCGGGCGGCGGGCCGTAGTTGTTGGCCAGGTCGAAGTGGGTGACGCCGAGGTCGAAGGCGCGGCGCAGAATGGCGCGCTGGGTCTCGACGGGGCGGTCCGGGCCGAAGTTGTGCCACAGGCCGAGCGAGAGCGCGGGGAGTTTGAGGCCGCTGCGTCCGGTGCGCCGGTAGGGCATGTCCGCGTAGCGGTCGGGGTGTGCGGTGTACAACGCGACTCCAGTGGGGTTGGCACCAAAGGTGCCGGGTTTTCTGACGTGACCGGGTCCCACTCTTTCGCGGCCCGCGGGCAGTGGTCCAACAGAAGAATCCGATGGGATTCAGCGGATACGCTTCTCAATCATGGAACTGCGTCATCTCCAGCATTTCGTGGCGGTCGCCGAGGACCAGCACTTCACCCGGGCGGCCGAACGGCTGCTGGTGTCCCAGTCCGGGCTGTCGGCGTCCATCCGCTCGCTGGAGCGGGAGCTGCAGACGCCGCTGTTCGTGCGGACGACCCGCCGGGTGACGCTGACGGAGGCCGGGCGTGCGCTGCTGGGCGAGGCCCGGCGGATCCTGGCTCAGGTGCGGTCGGCGCACGAGGCGGTCGCCGCGGTGCAGGGCGTGCTGCGCGGCACGCTGTCGCTGGGCACCGAGCAGTGCGTGGCCGGGGTGTACGTGGCGGGGCTGCTGGCCGCGTTCCGGCGGCGCCATCCGGACGTGGAGATCCGGCTGCGGCAAGCGGGCTCGGGCGAACTGGCGGAGGAGGTCGCGGCCGGGCGGCTGGACCTGGCGTTCGCCTACCGGACGCAGGCGGACACGGACCAGCTGCGCTCGGTCTCGCTGGGCGGCGAGCCGATGACGGTGCTGTGCCACCCCGGCCACCGGCTGGCGGCCGGCGGGGCGGTGCTGACCCCGCAGGACCTCGCCGAGGAGGTCTTCGTCGACTTCCACCCCGACTGGGGTCCGCGGCGCGTCACCGACGCGGTGTTCGCGGCCGCGGGGGTACGGCGGACGGTGGCGCTGGAGGTGAACGACGTGCACGGGCTGCTCGACCTGATCGACGAGGACCTCGGCATCGCCGTCGTGCCGCGCCACTTCCGGCGCAAGCGGGACTCCCTGACGTCACTGCCGCTGAAGGACACCGGGGAGACGGCGTACGAGACGATCGCGCTGCTGCCGCCCGTGCAGGCCACCAGTCCGGCGGCACGCGCGCTCATGGGACTGCTGGAGACGGGGAGCGGGTGAGGGCGGACTGCGCGATGGTGGACCCATGCATGCCAAGGACATCCTCATCGAGGGCTACAGCCGCATCCGGGAAGAAGTCCACGCCGTCGTCGAGGGCCTGGACCCCGACGAGCTGAACGCCCGCCCGGCCGGTGACGCCAACTCCATCACGTGGCTGGTCTGGCACCTCACCCGGGTGCAGGACGACCACATGGCCGACGCCTTCGGGCTCGACCAGGTGTGGCTCGCCCAGGAGTGGGAGAAGCGGTTCGGCCTGGGGCTGCCGCGCCTCGACACCGGGTACGGCCACAGCTCGGCCAAGGTCGCGAAGGTGCGGGTCGACTCGGCGGACCTGCTGACCGGCTACTACGACGACGTGCACGAGCAGACGCTCGGCGCGCTGCGCTCCGTGGCCGCCAAGGACCTGGAGCGGATCGTGGACGAGAACTGGGACCCGCCGGTCACCCTGGGCGTGCGGCTGGTCAGCGTCCTGTCCGACGATCTGCAGCACGCCGGACAGGCCGCCTATGTACGGGGGCTCCTTCAGAGCGCCGCCTCGTAGCCCGGCAGGACGACGTCCTCGATCAGGGCCCTGCGCTCGTCGAACGGGATGAACGCGCTCTTGACCGCGTTCACCGTGACCGTGCGCAGGTCCTCGACCGTCCAGCCCGCCTGCTCGACCAGCAGGGACATCTCGCGGGTCATGGTCGTGCCGGAGACGAGCCGGTTGTCGGTGTTGAGGGTGACCCGGAAGCCGAGGTCCTTCAGCGCCGTGACCGGGTGCTCGGCGATCGAGGTCGCGGCGCCGGTCTGGAGGTTGGACGTCGGGCACATCTCCAGGGCGATGCGCCGGTCGCGCACCCAGCCGGCGAGACGGCCGAGCTTGCCGGACCCGAGGTCGGGGATGTCGTCGGTGATGCGCACACCGTGGCCGATGCGCTGGGCGCCGCACACCTGGAGGGCCTGGTGGATGCTGGGCAGGCCGTGCGCCTCCCCGGCGTGGATCGTGAACGGCACGTTCTCGCGGCGCAGGTACGCGAACGCGTCGAGGTGGTCGGCGGGCGGGAAGCCGTCCTCGGCGCCGGCGATGTCGAAGCCGACGACGCCGGCGTCCCGATAGGCGACGGCCAGCTCGGCGGCCTCCCGGACGCGGTCGAACATCCGCATGCCGCACAGCAGCGTGCCGACGCGTACGGGGGTCCCGGCCTCCGCGGCCTTCGCCATGCCGGCGGCCAGTCCCTCCTGGACGGTCTCGACGACCTCGCGCATCGTCAGCCCGCCGCGGGTGTTCAGCTCGGGGGCGTAGCGGACCTCACCGTAGACCACGCCGTCCGCGGCGAGGTCGAGGACGTACTCCTCGGCGGTGCGCAGCAGGCCCTCGCGGGTCTGCATGACGGCGAGGGTGTGCTCGAAGGTGGCTATGTAGCGCACCAGGTCACCCGAGTTGGCGGCCTCGTAGTACCAGGCGGCCAGCTCGTCGGGGTCGGTCGTGGGCAGCGTGTGGCCGACGGCCCCGGCCAGCTCCACCACGGTGGCGGGGCGCAGGCCGCCGTCGAGGTGGTCGTGCAGGACGGCCTTGGGGAGGCGGCGGATCAGGTCGGCGTCTATGCGCGTAGATGACATGGTGCGGTGGTTCCTCGGCGGGTCGGTGCGATGGGTTCGGGAGGTCAGGAGGCCGGCTGGAGCAGGTCCCAGCGGTTGCCGTACAGGTCCTGGAAGACGGCGACCGTGCCGTAGGTCTCGTGCCGGGGCTCCTCCAGGAAGGTCACGCCGGCGGCCAGCATGCGGGCGTGGTCGCGGGCGAAGTCGTCGGTGTACAGGAAGAAGCCGACGCGTCCGCCGGTCTGGTCGCCGACCCGGTCGCGCTGCGCCCCGCCCTTGGCGCGGGCCAGCAGCAGCGCGGTGCCCTCGCCCTGCACCCCGGGCTCCACGACGACCCAGCGGGAGCCGTCGGGGCGGGGGGCGTCCTCGGCGAGGCGGAAGCCGAGAGCCTCGGTGTAGAAGCGGATCGCCTCGTCGTAGTCGTCGACGACGAGGGTGACCAGGGCGATGCGGGTCATCTGGGCCTTCCGGGAGCAGCGATTGACGGGAGAGGTTATACGTAAAACTCTCTGGGCGCCAGTCTCCGGAAACCCCTGGTCGCCGGTCTCCGGCCCTACGCCTCGCGCCCGAGGCGCGACCGGCGCGGTCTCCGCTAGCGTCCCCGCCATGAAGATCACCGCTCCTCCGCGCGGCCCCGAGCGGCGCAAGCAGGACGTACTGGCCCGCCTGGAACGGGAGACCGACGTCTGGGTGGCCACGGCGGACGCCGACGGGCTGCCGTGCCTGGTCCCACTGTGGTTCGCCTGGCACGGCGAGTCCCTGTGGCTGGCGACGCGCCGGACCAACCCCACCGGCCGCAATCTGCGCGAGGGCGGCCGGGCGCGGCTGGCTTTCGGGCACACCCGGGACGTCGTACTGATCGACGGTGACGTGGAGACCTTCGGGGCGTCGGAGGTGCCCGCGGAGGCGGCCGGGGCGTTCCTCGCGAAGACCGGCTGGGATCCGCGCGAGGACAGCGCCCCGTACGCCTGGTTCCGGGTGCGTCCGCGTGCGGTCCAGGCCTGGCACGGGGTGCACGAGCTGAGGGGCCGGCACCTCATGCGGGACGGCGTCTGGACCGTCTGACCGCGGGCCGCCGGTTCAGCAGTACAGGTTGCCGCCCGGCGCGACGCCGAGTATCTGCGTGAACTGCTGGTACTTGGTCACGCGGCTCTGCACCTGCGCCGGGTTCCGGCCGTCGCACTCCAGGGAGCCGTTGATGGAGCGGATCGTCTGGCCGAAGCCGGCGCCGTTCACCATGGCGTTGTGCGGGGTCATGGTGCCCGGCCCGGACTGGGTGTTCCAGTACCACAGGGCCGTCTTCCAGGCCACGGCCGCGTCGTTCTGCACCAGCCAGGGGTTGTTCAGCAGGTCGATGCCGAGGGCGTCGCCCGCCGCCTTGTAGTTGAAGTTCCAGCTGAGCTGGATCGGGCCGCGCCCGTAGTAGGCGGCCTGTCCCGCCGGGCAGCCGTACGGCTGGCTCCAGTCGCAGTAGTGCGGGTAGTTGGCGGTGTTCTGCTCGACGACGTGCACCAGTCCGCCGGTCTCGTGACTGACGTTGGCGAGGAAGGCGGCGGCCTCCTGCTTCTTCGTCGTGTCGCTGCCGGTGTTGGCGAAGCCCGGGTAGGCACTGAGCGCGGCGGTCAGGCCGCGGTAGGTGTAGAAGGGATTCCGGTTCGGGAACATCTGGTTGAACTGGGCCTCGCTGACCACGAAGGTGCCGACCGGCGTCTGCGAGCCGCTGTCGCAGGCGTACGGTTCCCAGTACCAGGTGCTGATCGTCGGGTCGTAGCCCGGGTTGGCGTGCTCGGCGATGTAGGCCTTGCCGTCGGTGTAGCGCACGATGTCGCCGGCGTTGTAGGACTTGCCGGCCGTCCAGTTCGGGTAGCTGGAACACGCGGCGGCGGACGCCGTGGTGGCCGGCAGGAGCACGGGCACGGCTCCCGCGAGGGCGAGCACGGTCACCACGGCGGAGATACGACGTCTCGACACGGGTCTGCCTCCTTGGCGAGCACGGCCGTCCCCGGACAAGGACAGGGGGCAGGAGCCTTGTGCGCGCGTGCCGGTGGGACCGGCCACGGCGTGGGGGCGGCCGTGGTGGGGGGTGTGGAGGCACACTCAACCGCCTTGGTCTGTACCAGTCAAGGGTGTAGACCAGTTCAACTTCATTGAGTACCGGGCGGACTGGCGTGGCGTCAGCTCGCGGCGGCGGCCGGCACGGGAAGCGGGCCGGCCGTCAGGTCGTCGTACGGATGCCGCCACAGGCCCTCGGCGGCGAGGCGCGGCAGGACGCCCTCGCCGAACCAGTACGCCTCCTCCAGGTGCGGGTATCCGGAGAGGACGAACTCGTCGATGCCGAGCGCGTGGTACTCCCTGATCCGTTCGGCGACCTCGTCGTGGCTGCCGACCAGGGCGGTGCCCGCGCCCCCGCGCACCAGGCCGATGCCGGCCCACAGGTTGGGGTGGATCTCCAGCGCGTCGCGGGAGCCGCCGTGCAGGGCGAGCATGCGCCGCTGCCCCTCGGACTCGCTGCGGGCGAGAGAGTCCTGCACGGACCGCACGGTCTCCGGGTCGAAGCCGTCGAGGAGCCGTCCGGCCTCGGCCCAGGCCTGCTCGGAGGTGTCCCTGGTGATGACGTGCAGCCTGATGCCGAAGCGCAGGGTGCGGCCCTGCCGCGCGGCCAGCGCCCTGATCCGGTCGATCTTCTCGGCGACCTGCGCGGGCGGTTCGCCCCAGGTGAGGTACACATCGACGTGCCGGGCGGCGACCTCGCCCGCGATGGCCGAGGAGCCCCCGAAGTAGACCTCGGGCACCGGGTCCGGTACGCGCACGAGCCTCGCGTCCTCGACGCGAAGGTGCTCGCCGTGCAGGTCGACGGTCCCGCCCTCCCACAACCCGCGGAGGATCTGCAGGAATTCGCCGGTACGGCGGTAGCGGGCGTCCTTGTCGAGGAAGTCGCCGTGGGCCCGCTGCTCTTGGCTCTCACCGCCCGTGACGACGTTCAGGAGCAGCCGTCCGCCGCTCAGCCGCTGGAAGGTGGACGCCATCTGCGCGGCGAGCGTGGGCGACAGGAGCCCGGGGCGGAAGGCGATGAGGAACTTCAGGTGCTCGGTGTTCTGGCTGACCATCGCGGTGGTCAGCCACGCGTCCTCGCACCAGGCGCCGGTGGGGGTGAGCGCGCCGGCGAAGCCCAGGCTCTCGGCGGCACGGGCGATCTGGCTCAGGTAGGCCACCGTCGGCGGCCGGTCCCGTCCGGAGGCGGTGGCCGGGGAGCCGTGGCCGCCGCCGACGACGTGGCGGCTGTCGCCGTTGGTGGGCAGGAACCAGTGGAAGGTGAGGGACACGTGGGTCTCCGTTCGGGGACGTTCGTCGGTACGGGCCGGCCGGGCGGCGTGGGGCAACCGGACGTTGCCCCGAAGTGGTCCTCGGCGAGTGTTCGGCGAGCGGGGTGAGGGCCGGCGCACCTCTCCCCCTGCGGCCGCCGGCCCTCAGCTCGCCGCGGCCAGGACCGGGACGTGGACGCCCAGGGCCGCGGAGAACTGGTCGACCACATGGGCCAGGGCCTCCGCCGCCCCCGGGGCGATCGTGACCGAGCCGTCCTCGTGCGCGGTGATGTCCTTGTCGAGGGTGAACCAGCCCTGCACGATGTGCGCCGCGCCCATGGAGTTCAGGACCGGACGGAGCGCGTAGTCGATGGCCAGGACGTGGGCCGTGGAGCCGCCGGTGGCCAGCGGCAGCACCGTCTTGCCGGTGAGGGCGTACTGCGGGAGCAGATCGAGGAGCGCCTTCAGGACACCGGAGTACGACGCCTTGTAGACGGGCGTGCCGACGACGACCCCGTCGGCACGGGCGAACAGCTCGGTGGCCTCGACGATCGCGGGGTGCCGGAAGTCCGCGCCGAGCAGGGCGTCGGCGGGGACGGTGCGCACGTCGAGCGGGATCACCTCGTGGCCCTGGTCGGTCAGCCGGTCGTCGAGGTGGCGCAGCAGCCGGTTGGTGCGGGAGGTGGCGGAAGGGCTGCCGGAAACGGACAGGACGGTGGCCATGGGCCCTCTTTTCGGGACGGCGGAGCGCACGGCGCCGAGGGCGGCGCCCCGGTGGAAGCGGTCGGGGGGAAGGGGTCGGAACCGGCAGAAGACACCGTCGGGTTCGGCGTGGTCCTCGTTCAACGGGACGTGAGAGAGCGCCGTGCCGGGACGGTGGGAGGGAAGAACGCGCGCGGGGCCTTCGCGGCGCGGGAGGGGACGGCGGACCGGAGGGTCAGGCCGCGATGCGACAGAAGGCGCTGGAAACGCGTGCGAGGTCGACGTGGCGTCGCCGCGTGAGTTCCAGTCGCGTTGTCATGCCGTCGATCGTGACAGCGGCCGGCGAGAGCCGTCAAGGAGTACCCGGACGATCTCGTATCGCGGAACCGCAATTCACGAGGGTGTGACGTTCGGGATGCTGGCAGACCGTGCGGGACCCTCGCTGACCTCTACACATAAGGGAGAAATAAGCGCAGAATGTATGTACGCGGCGCTTACCGCATACCGCATCAGAGCGGTCGGCCTGCAAGTCAAAGGAGACGACTCATGGCCCACGTCTCGCACACCAGAGGTGACATCACCAGTCACCCTGATGCCTCGGAAATGCGGGCACGCTACGCCCGCATGCTCGGTGGTCGCGATGTGGCACTCGTGGACGGGCCGGTGTTCCTGCTCGGTCTGTACTGTGCCGTGTCCCCGTGGATCCTCCACTTCACGGCGAACCAGCCGGCGCTGGTGCCCCACAACCTGATCGTGGGTATCGCCATCGGACTGCTGGCCCTCGGGTTCACCAGGGCCCCGGAGCGCATGTACGGCCTCAGCTGGGCCATGTGCGCGATGGGTGTGTGGATGATCATCTCACCGTGGATCGTCGGCTCCAGCCCGGACGCCGGCGTCGTGTGGAACAACATCGTCATCGGCGTCCTGGCATTGGTCCTGGGACTGGTCTGCGCCGGCACGGCAGCGAGGAGCGTCCCAAGGCCGTAGGCACGCCGACAACCGGAACGCCGTGCAGGCCGGTCCGAACGAGGTACCGGCCTGCACGTGCCCCCTCGACCCTCCCGCCACCCGGCCCGTCGCCGCCCTGAAGGCGGACTGCGCCCGCCCGCAGCGGGAACACGCCTTGGTGCGGGGACTTGACGAAGAGGGGCGGAGATGGAGATCGACGGCATCATCAGTGCCATCGTCATCGGCGTCGTGATCGGCGTCCTGGGCCGACTGGTCGTCCCGGGCCGTCAGCGCATCGGCATCCTGTGGACGATCCTCGTGGGCATCGTGGCCGCGCTGATCGGCACCTGGATCGCCACCGCGCTCGACGTGGCCGACACCAAGGGCGTCGACTGGATCGAGTGGCTCATCCAGATCGCCCTCGCCGCGCTCGGCGTGGGCGCGCTGGACCGCTCGCGGGCACGTCGCTGACGAGGCGGGAGTCCGGCCGGGCGCGCCGGGCGTGATCCGGCGCGCCGCTCCCGCGCGTCCGCTCGGCCCGGCGCCTCACCGCGCGAGGCGTTCCGCGTACCAGGCCACGGTCGCCTCCACCGTGTCCGCGAGCGGCGTCGGAGCCACCCCGAAGGCGCGCTGGCAGGCGGAGGAGTCCATGATCTGGGGCTCCGTGTGCTGGTAGAACATCTCGGCGTACTCCGCCATGAACAGGTCGTCGAACGGCCCGAAGGGGCGGGCCTCTTCGAGGACCACGACGTTCAGGGGGCGGCCCACGCACTTCTCGATCATCGTGTGTATCTCACGCGTGCTGACGGCGGGCGCGGTGGGCAGGTGCCACACCCGGCCGTCGCCCTCCGGACGCTCGCCGAGGGTTGCGAGGCCGGCCGCCACGTCCCGGATGTCGGTGTGACTGTGCGGCAGGTCGATGTCCCCGAGCGCCAGGACCTCCCCGCCGGTGAGGGCACCGGGGAAGACGGCGGCGCCGAGGGAGGAGTTGAGCACGCCGGGGCCGACGAAGTCGGCGGAACGGCCGAGGACCACGCGTGCGCGGCCGGCGCGGTGCGCGGCGAGGTACCGCTCGTCGAGCTCGGCGCGCATCCGGCCCTTGCGGCTGGTCGCCTGCCACGGGCTGTCCTCGGTCATCACCGCTCCCCCGGTCTCCCCGTACGGATAGAGGGTGTCGAGCACGACCAGCCGGGCCCCGGACGCCTCGACCGCGGCCAGGACGGCCTCCTGCACGCGGGGCATCACCTCGACCTGGAGGTGATAGCCGACGTTGACGCAGTGGTACACGACGGCCGCCCCGCCCACGGCGGCCAGCGCGCCCTCGCGGGTGCTCACATCGGCGGCGAACCGCTCGACGCCTGCCGGCGCGGGACCGTCGCCCTTCCGGTCGACGAGGCGTACGGGGTGGCCGCGGCGGACCAGTTCCCCGGCGAGGGCGGTGCCGGCGGGGCCGGCTCCGAGGACGGTGTGCCGGGCCCGGGTCTGGGGGGTGGTGGTGGCGGACATGCCGGTCTCCTCGATTCTGTGAGCACTGCTCGCAACTGTTAGAGACAGTAACTCTCGCGATGAGCCATAGCAAGCGTGGGGCGCTCCGGCGGTCGTTAAGGTGTGTCACGAGACGAGAGGAGCCGCCCGTGAGCGGAAGCCGGCTGAGCCCGAGGGACCGTTACCGGGAGCAGACCCGGGCGGAGATCAAGGAGATCGCGCTCCGGCAGCTCGCCGAGGGCGGCACGACGGCGGTGGCGCTGACTCGCATCGCCAAGGAGGTCGGCCTGTCGGGTCCCGCGCTCTACCGCTACTTCGACAGCCGGGACGCCCTGCTCACCGATCTGATCCGGGACGCCTACACCGATCTGGCCGCCGCCGTGGGCGCCGCCGCGGACGCACTGCCGGCGGACACCTCGCCGCGTGCCCGGCTGCGGGCGCTGGCGGCGGCCTGCCGCACCTGGGCGGTGGCGCAACCGCACCGCTATCTGCTGATCGAGGGCACACCGGTGCCGGGGTACAGCGCACCGCCGGACACGCTCGACAGCGCCCGGGCGGTGCTCGGACCGTTCCTGCCGGCGTTCGCGGGGGGCGAGCCGTCGGCGGCGGTGCGTCCGGTGGCCGAGCAGATGCGGACGTGGGCCGCCGGTGACGCGGCGGTCGCCGAGTGGGCCGCGCGGCACGTGCCCGCCGGGGACGAGGCCGTCGCGCTGGCCGGCGCCGTGCTCGCCTGGACCGGCCTGCACGGGGTGATCGGGCTGGAGGTCGCGGGCCAGTTCGCCGGGATGGGGCACGACGGCGCCACCCTGCTCACCGCCCAGTTCGACGCGCTGGCGGACGCGTTCGGTCTCCGCTGAGCGCTGGATTGGAACACGTAGAGTGCCGGGAGGGAACGGATCACGAGGAGGGTCGTAGGCCGATGGTCGTGAAGGATGCCGAGCTGCCGTACCTGCGCCGCTGCGTGGAGCTGGCGGCCGAGGCGCTGGACGCCGGTGACGAGCCGTTCGGCTCGGTCCTGGTGGGCTCGGACGGCAGGGTGCTGGCCGAGGACCACAACCGGGTGGCCTCCGGCGACCGCACCCGCCATCCCGAGTTCGAGCTCGCGCGCTGGGCCGCGGCCCACCTCGCTCCCGAGGAGCGGGCGGCCGCGACGGTGTACACGTCCGGCGAGCACTGTCCGATGTGTGCCGCCGCCCATGCCTGGGTGGGGCTCGGCCGCATCGTCTACGTCGCCTCTTCGGAGCAGCTCACGGCCTGGCTCGCCGAGCTGGACGTACCCGCCCCGCCCGTGCGGGCGCTGCCGGTGCGGGAGGTCGCCCCCGGCGTGGTGGTGGAGGGTCCCGTTCCCGGACTCGCGGACGAGGTGCGGGCCTTGCACCACCGCTTCCACCGCGGGCGCGGCTGACGGCGGCCGTACGCCGGCGGGCGGACGGCGAAGACGGCCCGTGTCCGCCGAACCGGCCGGGCGGCACGTCCGGCCCGCCGCCGTCGGGCAGGGCGGGCCGGCGGGGCCGTGTCTCCCGCCGTCCCGGACCGGCCCGGCGCGATCGCTCGTCGTCCGGTCCGGGACGTCGTCGCCCGCTCGGTGTCCGGCACGAGGATGCCGGGCCGGTACCCGCGGTGCGTGCACCCTCCGGCGGCGTCGAGGGGGTCCACCGGGGCGACCGGACACGCGGGCGGGCCGGTGCGGGGCGGGCACGGCCGGTGGACGGGTAGCGGCGGGCGCCGGGCCGGAGGGCCGCCGCGCGCCCGGGGCGGCGTCAGTCGCCCGTCCGCGGCCGGAAGCGCCGGTAGAGGACGGCTCCGCCGATGACCAGGGCAGCTCCGCCGGCGAGGGCGGGCAGGGTCTGGTCGGCTCCCGTGTGCGCGAGGGCCGCCTCGGCGCGCGGCGGAGCGGCCTGCGGGGCCGGTGCGGGCTGTGCACGCTCCTCGGTGGGCTCGCTCGGCTCCGGTTCCTCGGGGCGGGCCGGGGTCTCGGGGCCGTCGCCGCCGTTCACGGACTGGTTGCCGACGGCCGGGTTGCCGATTCCGGCCACGTTCACCGTGTTGCCGCTGACGTTCACCGGGGCGTGGACGGGCAGCTGGACGCCGTTGCCGGAGAGCACGCCCGGCGAGTCCGACGCGGCGCCCTCGGCGACCGCTCCGCCGGAGGAGCTGCCGCCGGACGTACCGCCCTGCTCGCTCGCCGTGCTGCCGGACCCGGTGTTGGCGCAGCTGTTGCCCGCCGCCGGATTGAGGAGCCCGACCACGTTCACGGTGTTCCCGCACACGTTCACCGGTACGTCCACCGGGACCTGGACGGTGTTGCCGGAGATCAGCCCGGGCGAGCCGGCCGCGGAGCCGGCCGCGCCGGCTCCGTCGGACGCGAAGGCCGCGTACGCCGGCATGGTCACGGCCATCGCGCCGGAGGCGGCGACGGCGAGCACACCGTTTCGGGTAACCCTTCTCATGAGGTTCCCTGCCTTCCAGAAATGATCGCGGGCGCTCGCCCGCACCGGGTAAAACGCGGGCGCACCATCCGAGTTATGGCTTATCGGTCTTTCACTCCATCGAGTGGCCGGGTTGTCGAACTGGCGGCAGATCCGAGCGCGGCCCACGGCGGGCGGTCCGCCCGGAGGCGGCGCGTCCGGGGGCCGCCTATGGTGTGTGTTCGAGGGCACCGATCCACGGTCCGCGACGCGGCACCCAGGAGGCATCGATGCTGGCCAAGCCGTCGACCCGGTCCACGGTCCGGCGCTGCGCGGTCGCCGGGGCACTCGGTCTGACCCTGCTGGCCGCGGGCCTGCCCACCGCCGGCGCGGACGACGACGGCCCCGATCTGTCCCGGTTCCACAACCAGAAGATCAAGTGGTCGGCCTGCGAGGGCATGGACGTGTCCAAAGACCTGCAGTGCGGGAAGGTCACCGTTCCTCTCGACTACTCCCGGCCCGACGCGGAGACGCTCGACCTGGCGCTCGCCCGGTACCGGGCGACCGGCGACTCGCGGGGCTCGGTGCTGCTGAACTTCGGCGGTCCCGGCGCTTCCGGCGTCAGCGAACTCGCCACCAGCGGCAAGAACTTCATGCACCTGACCAACGGCTACGACGTGGTGTCCTTCGATCCCCGTGGCGTGGGCCGGTCCTCGCCCGTCACCTGCGGCCCGGCCACCGTGGACATCGTGGAGGCGACCGACGGGGACGAGGAGATGGCGGATCCGCACGACGTGCTCCGGCAGCTGCGCGACGCGGCCGCGGAGTGCGAGAAGCGTTCCGGCCCCGTCATGCGCCACATGGGCACGGTCGACGCCGCGCGCGACATGGACGTGATGCGCCGGGCACTGGGCGACGGCAAGCTCAACTACCTGGGCTTCTCGTACGGGACGAGGCTGGGCGCGGTGTACGCCGCCCAGTTCCCCGACAAGGTGGGCCGCGTGGTGCTGGACGGGGTGGACACGCTGACGGAACCCCTGGCCAGGCAGGGACTGGCCGGCGCGCGGGGGCAGCAGAACGCGCTGGAGAACTTCCTCGACTGGTGCGCCGAGGACATCGCCTGCCCGTTCGGGCAGGACCCCCGCAGCTCCCGGCGCCAGGTCGAGCAGCTCGTCGCGTCGCTCGACGCGGACCCGGTGCCGTCCGCCTTCGGTGAGCCGTTCTCCGGGCAGGACCTGGTGGGAGCCGTCGGGCAGGCGCTCTACAGCAGGCAGCTGTGGCCCACGCTGGAGCGCGCCCTCGCGCAGCTGATCGAGCACGGCGACACCAGCGGTCTGGAGGGCTTCGTCTCCGGCGGCGTCAACCTGCCCGTCCGGCGGGACGACGACGGCGACCTCAGTGACGAGGAGGACATCCCCCTCGACAACCTGCCGGCGGCGCTGATGGCGATCAACTGCGCGGACGACCCCGACCGCCCCTCCGCCGAGCAGGTCACCCGGTCCCTGGGCCCGCTGCGCCGGCAGTACGAGGAGGCGTCCGCGATATTCGGCCCCTACCGGCTCGTCCAGGTGCTGATGTGCTACGGCCGGCCGAAGGGCACCGACTACATCCGCGAGGACGTGAAGGACCTCGACACCGCCAGGATGCTGCTCGTCGGCACGCGCGGCGACCCGGCGACGCCGTACCGCTGGACGGAGGAGACGGCCGAGCGGCTCGGCCCGTCGGCCGTGGTGCTCGACAACAAGGGCGAGGGCCACACCGGCTACGCGTCGTCCAAGTGCGTGCACCGCAAGGTCGACGACTTCCTGCTGTACGGCTCCCTGCCGCCCGACGGCAGCTCCTGCGGGTCCGAGGACGACGCGGGCCGCAGCGGCGGCTGATCCGGAACCACGCGGGCGGGCCGGCAGCCGAACCGGCGACTTGCTCCGAATGCCCGATACGCGCATCCGCCCTATCGTGCTGACATGGAGCACGATCTCAGTCCCGCCACCCTCGCCGAGCTGCGGCGGCCCCGCCCGTATCCGGCGGTGTCCGTGCTGACGCCGACGCACCGCCGCGAGCCGAACAACGCCCAGGACCCGGTACGGCTGCGCAACGCGGTCGCCGAGGCCAAGAAACAGCTGGAGGACGATCCCTCGGTCACCCGGGAGCGGCGCATCGAGGTCTCCCGGGAACTCGACCGGGCCCTCACCGAGGTCGATCTGGCGCACGCCGAGGACGGATTGGCGATCTTCGCCGCTCCGGGCGAGCACCAGGTGTGGACCCTCGCCCGTTCCGTGCCGGAGCGCGTGGTGCTCTCGGACACGTTCCTCACCCGCAACCTCGTCGCCGCGCAGACCGCCGAGCGGCCGTTCTGGGTGCTGTCGGTCGCCGCCGACCGCGTGGCCCTGTGGAACGGCGGCGTCGACCGCGTCGTCGAGGAGCGCACCGGCGGCTTCCCGATGGACCGGCCCCCCGAGAACTTCGACCCCGAACGCCAGGAACGGATCGGGGACACGCCCAGCACCTTCCGGGACGAGACCACCCGCCGGTTCCTGCGCGACGCCGACGCGGCCATGGCCAAGGTGCTGCGGACGCACCCGCGGCCGCTGTACATCACCGGCCCGCAGCCCGCCCTGTCCCTGCTCGACGAGGCCGGCGGCATCGCCAGGGACGCGGTCCTCGTGCCGCGCGGCGGACTCGCCCACGGCGGCACCGCCGAGGGCGTGTGGCAGGCGGTGCACCCGGTGCTCGCCGAGGAGGCCCGCGGCTCCGCCGCCGCGGTGGCCAAGGAGCTGGAGGCGGCCCGCGGGCGCAAGGACTACGCGGCCGGGGTCGACGAGCTGTGGCAGAGCGCCCGGTCGGGCCGTGTACGGCTGCTGGCGGTCGAGGAGAACTACCGGGTGACGGTGCGCGACGCCGGTGACCATCTCATCCCGGCGGAGAGCGGCGACCTCGACGCCCGCGAGGACATCGTGGACGAGATCGTCGAGCAGTGCCTGGAGACGGGCGCCGACGTCCGCTTCGTACCGGACGGCACGCTGGGGGACGCGAACGGCATCGCGGGAGTGCTGCGGTACTGAGGCACCCGCCGTCCACCGCGCCGTACCGCCCCTCTTGACGACCATGAAACCCTGTTCGCCGTGCAGGTGCCCGCCCCTCGCGGGCGCGCGGCGAACAGGGAAGGAGCCGGCGGAGCGTGAGTGAGCTGCTGGGTGTGGCGGTCCTCGGTGCGGGACACATGGGGGCCGATCACGTACGACGTCTCGACCGCGTGGTGAGCGGCGCCAGGGTGGCCGCCGTGGCCGACCCCGACGCCGAGCGGGCGAAGGCCGCCGTGGCCGGGATGGACGGGGTCGCCACGCACACGGAGGCCGAGGCCGCGCTCGACGCGCCCGGCGTCGAGGCCGTGCTGATCGCCTCGCCCGGCGAGGCGCACGAGGAGGCGCTGCTCGCGGCCTTCGCGCGGGGGCTGCCGGTGCTGTGCGAGAAGCCGATGGTGCCCGGCTCCGCGGGCGCGCTGCGCGTGGTGGAGGCGGAGGCGCGGCTGGGCCGGAGGCTGGCGCAGATCGGGTTCATGCGGCGCTACGACGCCGAGTACCGGCAGCTGAAGTCGCTGCTGGACGGCGGGCGGCTGGGGCGTCCGCTCATGCTGCACTGCACCCATCGCAACGTGGCCTCGCCGCCCGGCTTCACCTCCGCGATGCTGGTCGAGAGCTCGGTGTCGCACGAGATCGACGCGGCCCGCTGGCTGCTCGGCCAGGAGCTGACCGCGGTGACCGTGCTCCGGCCGCGCCCGTCGGCGGGGGCGCCCGAGGGCCTGCTCGATCCGCAGTTCGTGCTCTTCGAGACCGAGGGGGGCGCCCTGGTCGACGTGGAGGTCTTCGTCAACTGCGGCTTCGGCTACGAGGTGCGCTGCGAGGCGGTCTGCGAGGCGGGCAGCGCCCGGATCGGCGACGCGCACACGATGGTCGTGACGGAGGCGGGCGGCAGCCGCGAGGAGGTGCCGCAGGACTACCTCGTCCGGTTCGCGGACGCCTACGACCGCGAGGTGCAGGCGTGGGTCGACGCCACCCGGCGGGGACGGGTCACCGGTGCGAGTGCCTGGGACGGGTATGCCGCCTCGGCGGTCGCCGAGGCAGGGGTGCGGGCGCTGGAGACCGGTGTCCGGACGGCCGTCGACCTGGCCGGGCGCCCGGCGCTGTACGACCCGTCGTAGAACACGAGTCCGGCGAACACCAGAACGACGACGGCGTGACACGGGGCACTCCCCCAAGTTCCGTAGAATTCCTGGGACTTGGACTCCGTGGCACGTACGTCATTCGTCCGCCGAAGTCGCTCCGGGAAGACGCTGGCATATGCCGGAAGCACCACCGTATCGTGTCTTGCCAAATCCCTTACAGGGCGTCGAGGGCTGTGCAACAGTCGTAACGGTCCTTCCGTCAGCCTCGGTTCCGCCTTGGTCAAGTACCGTCTGCACACCGGAGTGCGTCATGCCGTCCCATCTCTCCGCGGACCGCCCAGCCGCCCAGCCGCCGGGGCGCGGCTCCGTCGAGGCGCTGATATCGCAGGCCCGGCGGCTCAGGGGCGACGTGGACGCCGTGCGGCGGGACACCCGGGACGATGTGACGAACCCGCGGGGCCGCTGGCAGCGTGCCCTGTGCGACCTGGCGCTGCGTCAGCTCCACGACCTCGACGAGCACTTGTCCCAGCTGCGGGACGGGCCGGAGCCCGCGCCCCGGCCCGGTTCGCTGCTCAGCCGGGTCGGCTGCGCGGAATGGAATCTGCTGACCGACGGGGCCGACTGGTCCGGGGAGCTGTACCAGATCCTCGGCCGTGACCCCGCCACTCCCCCGCTCACCCTCGACGAGCTGCCGTCCCTCGTCCTCGACGCCGACCGGCCGAAGCTCACGGCGATGGTCACGGACTGTCTCGTCGACGCCCGGCCCATCGACGGCGAGTTCCGCATCGTGCGCCCCGACGGTGACGTACGGCTCGTCCACATGATGGGCGAGCCCGTGCTCGACGCCGACGGCAGCACCGTGTCCATGTGGGCGGTGCTGCGCGACGTCAGCGAACTGCGCCGCAGCCAGCGGGTGGTGAGCGAGACCCGTGACTCGCTCCAGGGCCACCCGCAGGACGCGGGGACCGGGAAACGGGAGGCCGCGGTCCCTCCGCGGCACGGCCTCCCGCGGTTCCCCCGACAGGAACGACCGGGCCTGGACCTCGCCGGCGGGTACCTGCCCTCCGCGGTGTCCGCGCCCGGCACGGGCTGGTACGACGCCTGCCCGCTCGGCGACGGCGACACCCTGCTCGGCGTCGGCGAGTTCACCGGCCCCGCCACCGGCGAGGCGGCGGGCACGGCGATGCTGATCGGCGCCCTGCGGGGCATGGCCGCCGTGGCGGAGACCCGGCCCGAGGAGTTACTGAGCCGGCTCGCCCCCTTGCTCGACGCCGCCGCCCTGCCGCCCCTGCACACCGCCGTGTGCTGCGCCTACCGGACCGCGACCCGCACCCTGCGGTGGGCGCACACCGGACACCCCGCCCCGCTGCTCTTCCGCAACGGAACGGGGCGCAGGCTGGACGGGCAGCCCGAAGAGACCCTCCAGGCGGGCGATCTGCTGCTCCTGTACACCGGCGCACTGGTGCCGGGGCACGGCGGGGCGGCAGCGGTGAACCGTCTCCTCGCCCTGGCCCCGCGTCTGGCCGGGGCCCGCTCGGCGCAGGACGGCGTGGGCATGGTGACGCGGGAGTTCGACGGAAGCGGCGGTACCGGACGCGAGCACGAAGCCTGCGTACTGGTCGCCCGGGTGACGTCCTAGGAAACGGCGCCGCCCGCTAGGCCTGTGCGCTGTTGCCGCTCCTCCCCTTCGCCTTCGGCAGCGCCAGCTTGATCTCCTCCCGCAGTTCCTGGATCTTCGGGTAGCTCGCGTACTCGGCGGTGAGCCGGTACATCTGGCGCAGCCGGTCCCAGGTGCGCTGGGACGAGTTGGAGCCCATCGACATCAGGGCCAACCGGGCGTAGCGGTCGGCCTGTTCCGGGTCGTCCGCGATGAAGCAGGCCGATGCCATGGACAGATGGTCGAAGATCTTCGACCGCTCTCGGCCGTCGACCCTCAGCTCCAGCGCCTTCTCGGCGTAGTACTGGGCGTGCACCGCCGCACCCGGGTCGAACTCCGCCAGGGTGCGGTAGGCGAGCGCCGTCATGCCGTACAGATCCTCGTCCTTGAAGGTCTGCATCCAGTCCGGCGGTTCGGTGTCGTTCCGGTCGGAGACGAACAGGTCCTCGGCCCGGCCGAGCGTGCGGCGCATCGCCTGGCCCTTGCCCATGGACGCCTGCGCCCACGCCTCGATGGTGTGGAACATCGCCTGGGTGCGCGGCAGCAGCCGCTCGCCCGAGCCGGACGTGGCGAGCTTCATCAGGTCCAGCGCGTCGTCGGGCCGGCCCAGGTGCACCATCTGGCGGGCCGCCCGGGAGAGCGCCTCCCCGGCCCGGGGCCGGTCACCGCCCTCGCGTGCGGCATGGGCGGCGATGACGAAGTACTTCTGTGCCGTCGGCTCCAGGCCGACGTCGTGCGACATCCAGCCGGCGAGGACGGCGAGATTGGCGGCGACACCCCAAAGGCGCCGCTGCAGGTGGGGTGGATGGTGGTAGGCGAGCATGCCGCCCACCTCGTTGAGCTGGCCCACCACGGCCTTGCGCTGGAGCCCGCCGCCACGGGCGGCGTCCCAGGCGCGGAACACCTCGACCGAGCGCTCCAGTTCCTCGATCTCCTGCGACCCGATGGGGGCGGCCTCGTAGCGGTCGAACCCGGCGGGGTCGGCGTGCAGGGGGTGGTCGAGGTCGGGAGCGTCGGCAGCCAGGGCAGGGTCGGTGTGCAGCCAGTCGTGCATGGCGCTGCTGAGTGCGGATCCCGCGGCGAGCGCGGCGCCCGCGCCCACCAAGCCGCGTCGGTTGAGCATGAGGTCCATTCCCGTGAATTCGGTGAGGACCGCAGCGGTCCGTTCGGGCGCCCACGGCACTCCGTCGGGATGTTCGGAACTCCCGCCGCCCTGCCGTTTACCCGCACGCCCGTGCCGTACCAGACCGAGGTCCTCGATGGTCACGACACGGCCGAGACGCTCGGTGAACAGGACCGCCAGCACCCGTGGCACCGGATCGCGCGGGATCTCTCCCATGTCGATCCACCGCCGCACCCGCGAGGTGTCGGTCGCCAGCTGGGGGTGGCCCATGGCCGCCGCCTGCCGGTTGACCAGCCTCGCGAGCTCCCCCTTGGACCAGCCGGCCAGGCCGAACAGGTCCGACAGGCGGGTGTTGGGTTGTCCGCTCACGTCAAGCCCCCAGGTTCTCGGCTGACTTGACACTAGCCCGGGGAGAGATGCCGGGCGACTATTCGCCACCGTTCGCCAGGGTGCGCCAGATGGTGTGCCAGGGGCCGACGGGTGTCAGGTAGGAACGCGCCACCCCGACCCGGTCGCCGCGGGGACACTCCCCAGGGTGCCCCTCCGGCCGCCGGGCGGGTGGGCGCAACGGCTCCATCGGACAGGTACGGCCTTCGACGGACGTGGCCTGTCAGGCAGGCACAGCAGGCACACGAAGGGATCTGTCTCGCCCATGTACGCAGCATCGTCCTCCGTGTCCGCCCCGCCCCGGTCGCTGCACCCCCGCCCGGCGGCGGGCGGCGGCCCCTACCTCGCCCCCGCGCGTCCGGCGGCCCCCGTGCTCGGGGCGGGCAGGGCGCGGCGCGGCGCGGTCCCCGGCACGCAACCGCTCAGCGGGAGAATCGACTTGTCCGGCGCTCAGGGCGCCCAGCTGCGCACGGCGATCGCCTCCGTGCACCGGATCTGCCCGGAGTTCGCCCCGGTGCAGGTGCTGCGCCGCAGCGGGCGGTCCGTGCTGCTGGTCGGAACGACCGGGCGCAGCACGGCGGTCGCCAAGTGTTTACTGGACCACTCCCCCGCGTGGGCGGAGCGGATCCGGCACGAAATAGTGGCATACCGCTCGTTCGTCCGGCACCGTCCTCCGGTACGGGTGCCGAGGCTGATCGCGGCGGATCCGGACAACTGCACACTGGTCATCGAGCGGATGCCCGGCCGGCCCGCCGCCCTGCAGCGGCACCCGCTGGAGGCCCCGCCGCGGGCGGACATCAGGGCGGCGCTCGGCGCCATCTGCCGGCTGGGCGCCTGGCGGCCGCCGGCGGGCACCTTCGACGCCCCTCTGGACTACGGGGCGCGGATCTCCCGGTACCACGAGCTGGGGCTGCTCACCGACCGGGACCTGGGAGACCTGCAGAAACTGCTGCACGGCATCGCCCAGGCGGCCGGGCGCCAGGGCATGGGCCAGTTCTGCCACGGTGACGCGCTGCTGTCCAACATCCTCATGTCGCCGGCCGGTCCGGTGCTGGTGGACTGGGAGCACGCGGGCTGGTACCTGCCGGGGTACGACCTGGCGACGCTGTGGGCGGTCCTCGGGGACGCGCCGGCGGCCCGGCGGCAGATCAGCCAGATCGCCCAGTCGGGGGGACCGGCCGCGCGCGACGCGTTCCTGGTGAACCTGATGCTGGTGCTGACCCGGGAGATCCGCACGTACGAGACGGCGGTGCAGCGTTCGATGCACGACACGGCCCCGGCGGCGCCGGGTGCGGCCCACCCGGGTGCCGCACCGTCCGGCGAGGAACAGCGGCTGCTGCTGCGGCGGCTGCACGACGACTGCCAGCTGGCCCGGCGGGCCGTGCGCGCGGCGGTCGGCACTCGCTGACGGAGACCCAGGTCCGCGGTGTGCCCGAACCGGGCGCACCGCGGACTTTTGTGTCTCCGGGCATCCGGCGTGGCCATTGGTGTACGCCAGTGACGCCGCGCAGGCCCGTGGGCCGCCGCCACGAAACTCGCCCAACCCCCTGTTGACGTGGGAAATCGCCGTCGCTCCTGCATGATTGACGGATCGTCGGACTGCCGGGTACCACTGACGGACGCCCGGCCCCGCACGCCCCGCCACGCCCGACCGTCACAGGAGGCTGCATTGCGAGGTACCGCCACCGTCCCCGATCCCGCCCCCGGCGGCAGACGCGTCCGCACCGCCGCCGGCGCCCTGGCCGCCGCGGCGCTGCTGCTGCCGCTGCTCGGCGCGGCCCCGTCCACCGCACGGCCGTCCGACACCCAACCGTCCCCGGAGAGCCTCCAGCGGGCGTTCGCCGTCGCGGCGGCCGAGTACCACGTGCCGCAGAGCGTTCTGCTGGGCGTCTCCTACCTCCAGTCCCGCTGGGACGCCCACGGCGGCGCACCGAGCGTGACCGGCGGCTACGGCCCGATGCACCTCACCGACGCCCGCACGGCACTGGCCGGGGCGTCGCACCACAGCGAGGGCACCGAGGACCCGCGCGGCGACGACGCCCGCGCCGCCCTGCGCCCCGGTCAGGCACCGCTCCCCGAGACGGCGGACCTGCCGGCCCGGCTGACGACACTGCCGAAGGCGGCCGAGCTGACCGGGCTCAGCCCCGAGGACCTGCGCACCGACCCGGCCGCCAACGTGGCGGGCGGCGCCGCGCTGCTCGCCGCCATCCAGCGGGAGCTGGGCGAGCCGCCGAGCGACGACCCGGCGGACTGGTACGGGGCGGTGGCCCGGTTCTCGGGCGCGGACGACTCCGCGACGGCGGCGGCGTACGCGAACGACGTGTACGAGGTGATCCGCGGCGGCGAGGAACGCACCACGGACGCCGGGCAGCGGGTCGTCCTGACCCCCCTGCCGGAGGTGGCACCCGAGACAGGGCAGCTGCGGCGGGCGGATCTGCGCCCCGCCTCGGCCGACGGCACCGAGTGCCCGACGACGGTGTCCTGCGAGTGGATCCCGGCGCCCTACCAGGAGTTCGGGGCGGGCGACTACGGCAACCACGACCTGGGCGACCGGCCCGCGTCCCAGTCCGTCCGGTACATCGTCGTGCACGACACGGAGGGTGCCTGGGACGGGGTCCTGAACATGGTCCAGGACCCGACGTACGTGTCGTGGCACTACACGCTCCGCTCCACCGACGGCCACATCGCCCAGCATGTGAAGGGCAAGGACGTGGCCTGGCACGCGGGCAACTGGTACGTCAACGCGGGGTCGATCGGCCTGGAGCACGAGGGCTTCCTCGCGGAGCCGGACGCCTGGTACACGGAGGCGATGTACCGCTCGTCGGCGCGGCTGGTGAAGTACCTGGCCAAGAAGTACGACGTCCCGCTGGACCGGCAGCACATCCTGGGCCACGACAACGTGCCCGGTCCGACGGCCGGGACGGTCCCGGGCATGCACACCGACCCGGGCCCGTACTGGGACTGGCGGCACTACTTCCAGCTGCTCGGCCGCCCCTTCGAGCCGAGCGCCGGCAAGAACGCCGCCCTGGTGACGATCCGCCCCGACTACGCCGCCAACCGGCCGGAGTACACCGGCTGCGAGGCCAAGGGCGTGCCGTGCGCGGCGCACGGTTCGAGCGAGGTGCGGCTGTACTCCGACCACGACGTGAACGCGCCCCTGATCAAGGACGTCGGCCTCGGCACCACGCCGACCACCGGGGTGAACGACCTGTCCTCCCGGGTCTCCACCGGCCAGCAGTACGCGGTGGCCGACCGCTGGGGCGACTGGACCGCCATCTGGTACCTGGGCCAGAAGGCCTGGTTCCACAACCCGGAGAAGAATCCGGCGGCCGTCCCCGCCTCGGGCCGGCTGGTCACTCCCCGGGAGGGCCTGGACAGCGTCCCCGTGTACGGGCGCGCGTACCCGGAGAAGGAGGCCTACCCGGCGGGCGTGCCGGCCCAGGCCGTGTCCCCGCTGCCGTACAGGCTGCCGAAGGGCCAGCGGTACGTGGTCGGTGACACGGTGCCCGGCGAGTACTACTACGCGGTGACCTTCGACGAGTCGTCGCACCGGGTGGTGGTCGGCCAGGACCAGTACTACGAGATCCAGTACGGCCACCGGGTCGCGTATGTGCGCGCCGCCGACGTGACACTCGTGTCCGCCGGGAAGTAGCCGGGTCAGCCCTGCTGGAAAAGCTCCGCCGGGAGCGGCTTCAGCAGGGCGTACAGGTCGTCGGTGATGGGGCGGTCCCAGGCGGCGATCGTCACCAGGACCTTGTCGCTCCGGTCGAACTGGACGCAGGAGATCCGGCTCTCGGAGAGCTTCAGACGGCGCACGATCAGCAGGTTGTCGCCCTGCATGACGGGCACGTCCTCGCTGCCGACGACCGTCACCTCCTCGTCGTTCTCCAGCGCCAGCAGCAGCTGGCCGACCTCGAACGGGATCTGTCCCTCCGGGACGTCGCGGGCGGGCGAGCCCTCCGGCAGGTTGCCGATGATCATCGCGGGGCCGCGGCCGCCGAACAGGTCGTAGCGCAGGAAGACGCCCTGGCAGCTGCCGTCGGGCGCGGGGAGCAGCCCGGCGCCCAGGTTCCCGGGCCAGTCGCCCGGGTCCATGGCCAGTACGTCGAAGTCGGGCCCGGCGGGCGTGGCACTGCGGCGGCGGAGGAACGACATGCCGCCAATGGTACGTGCCCGGCACGCGCGAACGGCGTGCGGGCGGGTGCCGATCCGGCTGCGCGGCCCTCTCGCGCCGTTCGCGGCGAGGACGCCTCGGGCCCGGTCGCCGCGAGAGCACCCACGCCGCTCGCGACACGGGCGTTCCACGAGGAACCAACGCACGCGGCAGGCCCGGCGGCCCACCGCCGCTCGGCCCCCACGCGGCTGTGGGTCAGGGACTGCGCGAGGACCGTGCGAGGTGAGGCCGACGCGCGGTGCACGGACTCCTGGCGCACGGCGGTTCCTGTCCCACGGCCCTGCCCGCACCCGAGGCGCCGGAACGCGGCGGCCGCCAAGTCGGAGGCGGACCGGGCCTCACCGCCGGTAAGGCCGCCGGGCGAGCCCCGGCAGGGTGTTGGGGGTGGGCGCAGACACGGACCTGTGCGGCCGCTCGGCGGGGCGGGCCCACCGTGTCCGCCGGTGGGACGGTGGGGGTGAGCAGGACGTGCCTGGCAGGCGGGCCAAGACACCGACGACCGGCAGGCCGGACGGCCGCGGCCTGGTCAGTCCCCGGGCGGGGCCACGCCTGGGACGACGGCGGGGACCACCTCACCGTTGGTCGGGCGGGGGGTGACCCGTGCCGTGGGCCGGCGGGCCGGGCGTGTCCGCCGGGCGGGGCGTGGCGCCGACGACCGGTGCGCCGGAGGGCGGCGTGGGGCGGGCACCCCTCGGGCGGGGCCGCCTGCGAAGCGGCGTGACCGGCCGCGTCGGCGGCGAGGCGGCCGGCCGGCGCCGGTCGGGCGGGTGCGTGTGGACCCGTGCGGTCGGTCGGCGGGACGGGTGTGCCGTGGGCGAGACCACCGTGTCCGCCGGGCGGGCGTGGCTCCGATGGCCGGGGCCGCGTCGGGTGGTCACTCCTCGGGCGGGGCCGGGGGTACGACCGCGATCGGGGCGGCGGCGTGCAGCAGGACGGCGTGGGTGACCGAGCCCATCATCCGGGCGGGCGCCAGCAGGCGCCTGCGGTGCCGGCCGACGACGACCAGTTCGGCGTCGCGGGACGCGGCGACGAGGTTGCCGGCGGCGTCGCCGGGCACGACGTACGACTCGGCGCGGACGTCGGGGTGGCGTTCCCGGTACGGGGCGAGGAAGCCGTCCGCGAGGACCCGGGTCTCGCTCTCGATGGCCACCTCGTCGATCACCGGGGGCACGACCTGGCCGGCGGCGACCCAGGGGTGCACCGGCCACGGGTAGGCGGCGACCACCTGGAGGCGGGCGCCGCGCAGCGCGGCCTCGGTGAAGGCGAAGGACAGCGTGGCCTCGTCGGGGCTGTCCACCTGCAGTCCGGCGACCACCCGGGGGCCGGGCTCCGCCGGTGCCTCGCCGTGCACCTCGCGGCCGGGCCGGGGCACGACGACGACGGGGCACTCGGCGTCCCGGGCGGCGGCCATGCCGTTGGAGCCCAGCAGGAGGCTCGCGAAACCACCCCGGCCCCGGGAGCCGAGCACCATCAGCTGGGCGCCTGCACCCAGCTCGGGCAGCAGGGCGCCCGGTACGCCCTCCATACCGATGTACTCGGTCACCAGCCCGTCGGCCTTGTCCTGAAGGTGGGTGCGGGCCTGGTCGAGCACCTCGTCCTCGCCGAGGTCCGGGGGTTCGGCGACCGGGATGTCGGGCTGTGCCCACGCGGGGTACTGCCGCACGTGGACGACCCGCAGCGGCGCCTCGCGCCGACGGGCGGCGTCGAGGGCCCAGTCCAGGGCATGCAGGCTGTCGTCCGAACCGTCGACCGCCGCGATGACCGGCAGGGTGCTCATGGGTTCCTCACCTCCGGAGTGCGACCTTCCCCCTCCCGGCGCCAGCCTCGCTCAGGCATCGGCTCCGGAAGGGTGCTCATGGTCGCGTGTCCGGAAAAACGCGTGGAACACCCCCGGATCGGCCGGACGGCTCGCCCGGGCCCCGGCCGGTCACGTGAGGTCGAACTCCCCCTCCCGCGCGCCCGACACGAAAGCGCCCCACTCCGCGGGGGTGAAGATCAGGGAAGGGCTTTCCGGGCGGCCGCTGTTCCGCATCGCGATGAACCCCTCGACAAAGGCGATCTGGACATCCCCCAGGCCACGGCTGCTGGACTGCCACTGCGCGTTGCTGAGGTCCAGCTCGGGCTTGTCCCAGCCCGTGAGCGAGCGCTGCTGGGTGGTGGTCTCGGCCACGTCCGTGCTCCTCCCGATTCGTCGTCCGCGGCCAGCCTAGCGATCGGGTCCGACCGCCAACAGGCCACCTGAGCCGTACCTTTCCCCGGATCCGTCCCCGGGAGTCCCACGCGTCCCGCGGAGCGGAACAGGCCGGGTCCGCTCAGTCCTGTCCGAGGAAGGCCAGGACACGCCGTACGAACCACTCGGGGTCGTCCAGCCACGGGTAGTGCCCGGCACCGGGCTGGACCGCGGTCTCGGCGCGCGGGAACGCCGCGGCGGTGCGGCGGGCCAGTTCCGGGCGCGGGCCGCCGTCGAGTTCGCCGGCGAGGACGAGGACGGGGGCGGTGCACCGGGCGAGGGCGGCGCGGGTCGCGGGCGGGTCGTAGGCGCCCGGGGAGCCGTAGACTCCGGCGGCCTCGTCGTTGAACTCCTCGTCGCCGCGCGCGTCGTGCTCCCGGGCCGTGTCGTCCCAGCGCCCGTAGAAGAACGGGGCGAACGCCGGGTCGTGGTCGCCGGTGCCCGCCAGCCAGCTCCGGTACGCCTCGAAGGCGTCCTCGAACCACGGTTCGCCCTTGCGCAGCAGCGCCGCCGCCAGCCGGTCCTCCGCCGTCGCCGGCATGCCCAGCGCCCACGGCGTGGCGGTGACCAGCGCGAGCCGGGACACGCGCGCCGGGTGGCGGGCGGCGTACAGCATCGCGAGGCTGCCACCCGCCGAGTGCGCGAGCACGTCCATGCGCTCCAGGCCGAGGTGGACGCGGAGCGCCTCCACGTCGTCCACGAGCCGGTCGCAGCGGTACGTCGCCGGGTCCGCCGGGGCGGCGGAGTCGCCGGTGCCGCGCAGGTCGAGCAGGATCAGCCGGCGGTGGGCCGCCAGCCCGCCGAGGTCTCCCAGGTAGGCGGAGGCCCGCATGGGGCCGCCGGGCAGGACGACCAGCGGGTCGCCGTCGCCCCGGACGTGGTGGGCGAGGCGGGTCCCGTCGTACGCGGTGAAGGAGATCGGCACGGCGCCGATCCTCGCCCGCGGGCCGGCCGGCCGCAACGGAGTTGCCGGCGTCCGGCAGAAAGTGCCGGACGGACTCTTGCCTGCGCGCAGGCCGCCTGCGTTACTGATCCACAGCACCTCGACCGAATGATCGGTCGCCCGGAATGATGTGGTTGGCGAGGGAGACGTGCCGATGGCGGACGCGACGACGGACCTGCTGGACCCGGGGGAACGGCTCGACGCCGGGGCGCTGCGGGCGCTGCAGCTGGACCGGCTGCGGGCGTCGCTGCGGCGGGCGTACGAGAACGTGCCCTTCTACCGTGAGTCCTTCGACAAGGCCGGAGTGCGCCCGGAGGACTGCCGTTCGCTCGCCGATCTGGCCCGCTTCCCCTTCACCACGAAGGCGGACCTCAGGGAGAACTACCCGTACGGGATGTTCGCGGTGCCACGGGAGCGCGTCCGCCGCCTGCACGCCTCCAGCGGCACGACGGGGCGCCCCACGGTCGTCGGCTACACCGACGGCGACCTGTCGGTGTGGGCGGACATGGTGGCCCGTTCGCTCCGCGCGGCCGGTGCCCGGCCCGGGGACGTGGTGCACGTGGCGTACGGCTACGGGCTGTTCACCGGCGGGCTCGGCGCGCACTACGGCGCGGAGCGGCTGGGGTGCACGGTGATCCCCGCCTCCGGTGGCATGACGGCCCGCCAGGTTCAGTTGATCCAGGACCTGAGGCCCACGGTCATCATGGTGACCCCCTCCTACATGCTCACGCTCCTGGACGAGTTCGAGCGGCAGGGCGTCGATCCGCGCGGCACGTCCCTGCGCGTGGGTGTCTTCGGTGCCGAGCCGTGGACCGAGGAGATGCGGCGGGAGATCGAGGACCGGTTCGCGATCGACGCGGTCGACATATACGGGCTGTCGGAGGTGATCGGCCCGGGCGTCGCGCAGGAGTGCGTGGAGACCAAGGACGGCCTGCACGTCTGGGAGGACCACTTCTATCCGGAGGTCGTCGACCCGGTCACCGGGGAGGTGCTGCCCGAGGGGGCGGAGGGCGAGCTGGTCTTCACCTCGCTGACCAAGGAGGCGATGCCCGTCGTCCGGTACCGGACGCGGGACCTGACGCGGCTGCTGCCGGGCACGGCGCGGGTGTTCCGGCGGATGGAGAAGGTCACGGGCCGCAGCGACGACCTGGTGATCCTGCGGGGCGTGAACCTCTTCCCCACGCAGGTCGAGGAGATCGTGCTGCGCACGCCGGGCGTCGCGCCCCATTTCCAGCTGCGGCTCACCCGGGAGGGACGCCTCGACGCCCTCACCGTGCGGGCCGAGGCCCGCCCGGACGCGGGCCCCAAGGTGCGGGAGGAGGCCGCGCGGGCCATCGCGGCGGGGGTGAAGGAGGGCATCGGGGTCTCGGTCGGCGTGGAGATCGTCGATCCGGAGTCGCTGGAGCGGTCGGTGGGGAAGATCCGGCGGATCGTGGATCTGCGGCCGCGCGGGGCGCTCTAGGAACCGGCGAAGCGGTCCCGCAGCTCCCGTTTGAGGATCTTGCCGCTGGCGTTGCGGGGCAGCTCGTCCACGAAGAGCACCCGCTTGGGTGCCTTGAAGGCGGTGAGCTTCTCGCGGACGTGGGCGATCAGGTCCTCCTCCGTGACCTCTGCGCGTGTGACGACGACCGCCGTGACGGCCTCGATCCACCGCTCGTCGGGCAGCCCGACCACGGCCGCCTCGGCGACGGCCTCGTGCGTGTACAGGGCGTCCTCGACCTGGCGGGAAGCGATCAGGACGCCCCCGGAGTTGATGACGTCCTTGACCCGGTCGACGATCGTGAAGTAGCCGTCCGCGTCCCGCACGGCGAGGTCGCCGGAGTGGAACCAGCCGCCGCGGAACGCCTGTCGTGTCTCCTGCGGCTTGTCCCAGTACCCCTCGCACAGCTGCGGTGAGCGGTACACGATCTCGCCGGGTGTGCCGTCGGGCACATCCCTGCCGTCCGGGTCGACCACGCGGGCCTCCACGAACAGGACGGGCCGGCCGCAGGAGTCCATCCGGCCCTCGTGTTCGTCGGAGCCCAGGACGGTGGCGAGGGGGCCGATCTCGCTCTGTCCGAAGCAGTTGTAGAAGGCGAGACCCGGCAGGCGCTCGCGCAGCCGCTCCAGGACGGGCACCGGCATGATCGAGGCACCGTAGTACGCCTTGCGCAGGCCGGCGAGGTCGCGGGTGGCGAAGTCGGAGCGGTTCGCGAGGCCGATCCACACCGTGGGGGGCGCGAACAGGCTGTCCACCCGGCCGGCCTCGATCAGGTCGAAGAGCCGGTCGCCGTCGGGCGCGTCGAGGATGATGTTCGTCGCGCCGACCGTGAGACAGGGCAGCAGGAAGACGTGCATCTGCGCCGAGTGGTAGAGGGGCAGCGCGTGCACCGGGCGGTCGTCCGCGCCGATGTCGAGGGCGGTGACGGCGCTCAGGTACTCGTGCACCAGTGCCCGGTGGGTCATCATCGCGCCCTTGGGCAGCGCGGTGGTGCCCGAGGTGTACAGCAGTTGCACCAGGTCCTCGCCGCCCGGTTCCGGGCCGTCGTACGCGGGAGCGGTGGCCAGCCGGGCGAGCAGCGAGTCGTCGGCGTCGCGCAGCGGGAGCCTGCGGACGCCGACGGGGAGCCGGCCGGCGAGGTCGGGGTCGGCGAGGACCAGCGTGCTGCCGGACTGGCGGACGAGGTAGGCGAGGTCGTCGCCGGTCAGGTTCTGGTTGACCGGCACGTGCACCAGGCCCGCCCGGGCGCAGGCGAGGAAGCCGATGAGGTAGGCGTCCGAGTTGTGGCCGTAGGCGCCGACCCGGTCCCCGGGGGACAGTCCCAGCCCCAGCAGGACGCTCGCCGCGCGGGAGACCGCGGTGTCGAGTTCCTCGTAGGTCCAGCGGCGGTCGCGGTACTCCACCGCGACGCGCGCCGGAGTGCGCCGGGCGCTGCGCCGCAGCACCCCGTCGACCGTGCTGCCGTGTCCGGGCGTCATGACAGCCGATCCTCGGTCGGCCTCCCGGGAAGGTCAAGACTCCCGTGCGCCGCCGGTGCCGGGCCGTCGCGCCGGTGCCGGACTCACATGAGAACCCCGCCCACCCCGCTGCGTCCGTCGGGGACGCCTGCGAGGCTGACGACGGTCTGCTCGCGGACCCCCTCGCCGAGCACGCCGGCCAGGGCGTCGGTGATGGCGGCGACGAGGCGGGCGGGCGCTTCGGGGACCCGCGGGTGGCGCAGGGCGGGCTCGCGCAGGCTGAATGTGACCAGGGGTGCGTCGGTGTCGGTCGGCACGCCGCCGATGCCGCGCCGGTGCTGCGGGACGCCGATCAGGTCCACGCCGACCAGGCGGCGGAACTCCTCTCCGTAGACGGAACCGACCGCGTCGGCCAGGGCGGCGATCAGCTTGGGCTCGACCGTTCCGTCGAGGGATTCCTCGCGCAGGTGGACGGTGAAGTGGGGCATGGCGGGTCTCCGTTCACGCGATGCGTAGCATGGCGGACAGTTCGCATGAGAAAGCAAAGCATCTTTGACATCAAAGGTAAATGGCGAGGAGCGCACGATGCCGGCACGCGAGGCGCCCGGGACCGGACACGACGGCGGGGACGGACCTGGAGGCGTCGACGACACGATCCGGGCGCTCCTGCTGCTCATGCCGCGTCTGGTGGGCCGGGCCAAGCGGATTCCCGTACCGGAGGCGCTGCGCTCCTCGCGGCTCGCACCGCGCCACCTCTCCCTGCTCGCCTGTCTGCTGTTCGACGGCCCGATGACGGTGAACGAACTGGCGGCGCGACTGGAGGTGGCACCGACGACGGCGAGCCTGCTGATCGGCGACCTGAGCCGGAAGGGGATCCTGGAGCGGCGCGAGGACGAGGCCGACCGGCGCCGCCGGATCGTGGCGATCGCGCCGGAGCAGGAACCCGCCATCCGCGCCTGGCTGGCCCCCGGCGCCGCCGCGTGGCGCACGGCTCTCGATCCACTGACGCCGGCTCAGCGCCGGCTGTTCGTCGACACGTTGCTCGCTTACGAGGCCGCCGTCGGCGACGGCGAGGAACGCGACTGAGCGCGTCCGCGAGGCGCGACAGCCCCGCACGAAGCGCCTGGTGTCCTAGCACTGACATGTACACATACCGACTGGTACGCTCGGCCGCCCCTTCCCCCAATGACGTCGGGAGGCACGATGCGCACCCGCCTGAGACGGTTCGTCGTCACGGCCGTCGCCCTGCTCACCGCCACGACGGCGCTGCCCGCCGCGGCGGCCGAACGGCCCGGTGACCGCCACGAGCATCCGTCCCACGGCGGGCTGTCCGCCGTCATCCGCTACACCGAGTACGGCATTCCGCACATCGTCGCCAAGGACTACGCGAACCTCGGCTTCGGCACCGGCTGGGCGCAGGCCGCCGACCAGGTGTGCACGCTGGCCGACGGTTTCGTGACCGTGCGCGGGGAGCGCTCGCGCCACTTCGGTGCGGACGCGGCCTCCGACCCCTCGCTCTCCTCGGCCACCACGAACCTCTCCAGCGACCTTTACTTCCGGGGAGTGCGCGAGGCGGGCACGGTGGAGAGGCTGCTCGCCGAGCCGGCGCCGCGCGGCCCCGGCCGGGACGTGAAGGAGCTGATGAGGGGCTTCGCGGCGGGCTACAACGCCTGGCTGGAGCAGAACAGGATCACCGACCCGGCGTGCCGCGGCGCCGCCTGGGTGCGGCCGGTGACGGCGCTGGACGTGGCCGCGCGCGGCTTCGCCCTCTCCGTGCTCGGCGGACAGGGACGGGCCGTGGACGGCATCACGGCCGCGCAGCCGCCGGCCGGGGTGGCGGGGACCGCCTCCTCGCGGACACCCGACGCCGAGGCGACCGCGCGGGCCGCCCGGGAGCTCTTCGCCGCGAACGACGCCGACATGGGGTCCAACGCTGTCGCCTTCAGCGGGGCGACGACGGCGAACGGCCGGGGCCTGCTGCTGGGCAATCCGCACTACCCCTGGCAGGGCGGGCGGCGCTTCTGGCAGTCGCAGCAGACCATCCCCGGGCGGCTGGACGTGGCGGGCGGCTCACTGCTCGGCTCGGCGACCGTCTCCATAGGCCACAACGCCCACGTGGCCTGGAGCCACACCGTCGCCACGGGCGTCACCCTCAATCTCCACCAGCTGGCCCTGGACCCGGCGGAGCCCACCGTCTACCTGGTGGACGGCAGGCGCGAGCGCATGACGAAACGGTCCGTCACCGTGGCGGTGGACAACGGCGCACCGGTGACGCGGACCCAGTGGTGGACCCGGTACGGACCGGTGGTCACGTCGCTCGGCGCCTCGCTCCCCCTGCCCTGGACGGCCACCACGGCCTACGCGCTGAACGACCCCAACGCCGCGAACCTGCGCGCCTCCGACACCGCGCTCGGCTTCAGCCGGGCCCGCGGCACGGACGACGTACTGGACGCCCTGCGGCGCACCCAGGGACTGCCGTGGGTGAACACGATCGCCGCCGACGCACGCGGTCGCACCCTGTTCACCCAGTCGCAGGTGCTCCCGCGGATCACCGACGAGCTGGCGCAGGACTGCTCCACGCCGCTCGGCAGGGCGACCTACCCCTCCTCCGGACTGGCGGTCCTGGACGGCTCGCGCGGTGAGTGCGCCCTCGGCCGCGACCGCGACGCCGTGCAGCCGGGGATCTTCGGCCCGGCGAGGATGCCGACGCTGAAGGACGCGCCGTACGCGGAGAACTCCAACGACAGCGCCTGGCTGGCCAACGCCGCCCGGCCGCTGACCGGTTACGAGCGGGTCTTCGGCACCGTCGGCACGCAGCGGTCGATGCGTACCCGGGGCGCGATCGAGGACGTGGCGGCGATGGCCGGCCGGGGCGGCCTGACGGTACGGGACCTGCAGAAGCAGCAGTTCGCCAACCGCGTGCCCGCCGGCGACCTGGTAGCGGCCGACGCGGCGAAGAGCTGCGCCGCGCTGCCCGGCGGCACGGCGAAGGGCAGCGACGGCCGGGTCGTCGACGTCCGGTCCGCCTGCGACGTGCTCGCCTCCTGGGACCGCACCGCGAGCACCGGCAGCCGGGGCGCGCTGCTCTTCGACCGGTTCTGGCGAAAGGTCACGGCAGCCGTCCCCGCCGCGCAGTTGTGGCGGGTGCCGTTCTCGGCCGCCGACCCGGTCGGCACCCCGCACACCCTGAACACCGACGCGCCGGGTTTCGCCACCGCCCTCGCCGACGCGGTCGCCGAACTCCGGGCGGCGGGCATCGCGCTGGACGCGCCTCTCGGTGAGCACCAGTTCGTCGTGCGGGGCGGCACGCGCATCCCCGTCGGCGGCGGCACCGAGTCGCTGGGCGTCTGGAACAAGATCGAGCCCGTCTGGAACCCGGCGCGCGGCGGCTACACCGAGGTGACCACCGGCTCCAGTTACATCCAGGCCGTCGGCTGGGACGGGAGCGGCTGCCCGGTGGCGCGGACGCTGCTGACGTACTCCCAGTCGTCCAACCCGTACTCGCCGCATCACGCCGACCAGACGCGGCTGTTCTCGGAAGGGAGATGGGTGACGTCCCGTTTCTGCGAGCGGGACATCCTCTCCTCGCCCGCGCTCAGGGTCGTCCGCGTGCGCGAACGGTGAACCGCCCGCCCGCCCGGCGACCCGCCGGGCGGGCCGGTCCCGCACGCCGGTCCCGCACGCCCCATTGACACACACCGTCACTGACAGGAAAGTTTCACCCCGCACGGCAATCCCGGAAAGATACTTTCAACTTCGGTACGGGAGGCTCTCGATGGCGGAGCAGGCGGCGAGCGGATTCACCCGTCGGCGACTGGGCGCCGGCGCCCTGGCCCTGGGCGGTGCCCTGGCGATCGCCCCGTTCGCGGCCGGGCCCGCCTCGGCCGCCCCGGACAGGGGCCGCCGCCCCACCCTGCGGCACGGCTCCGCCGAGCGCGCCGGGCTGCTCCCCGGCCATCTGCGGCAACTCGTCGCCGACGCCGAGGCGTTCCTCGGCCCGTCCCCCAAGCACCCCTGGTACGCGGGCGCCGTGCTGCTCGCCGGCCGCGGCGGCACGGTGGCGCTGCACGAGCCGATCGGCATGGCGGTGCGCTACCGGGCGTACGACGAGAAGACCGACACCGGCGTCGAGTTCCCGGCCGACCGTCAGATCCCCATGACCAGGGACACGGTGTTCGACCTCGCGTCGGTGTCCAAGCTGTTCACCTCCATACTCGCCGTGCAGCAGATCGAGCGGGGCGCGCTGGAGCTGGAGGCGCCGGTCGCCTCGTACCTGCCGGAGTTCGGCCGGGCGGGCAAAGAGGCGATGACGGTACGTCAACTCCTGACGCACACCTCGGGGTTCCGCGCCTGGATCCCGCTGTACAGCGCGCCGACGTACGAGGAGAAGGTCCGGCTCGTCTTCGACGAAGCGCCGGTCAGCCCGCCGGGGACCGCCTACCTCTACTCGGACCTGAACCTGATCTCGCTCCAGCTGGTCCTGGAGGAGATCACGGGCAGGGCCCTCGACGTCCTGCTGCGCGAGGAGATCACCGGCCCGCTGGGACTTCGCCGCACCCGCTACAACCCGCCCGCGTCCTGGAGACCGTCGATCGCGGCGACGGAGGACGCCCGCAAGCCCTGGTCCGGCCTCGACCGGGGGCTGGTGTGGGGCGAGGTGCACGACGAGAACGCCTTCAGCCTCGGCGGTGTCGCCGGCCACGCGGGGGTGTTCTCCTGCGCGTGGGACCTCGCGGTCCTCGGCCGGACGCTGCTCAACGGCGGCTCCTACGGCCGGGCGCGCATCCTGCGGCCGGAGTCGGTGGAGCTGATGTTCACCGACTTCAACACCGCCTTCCCCGGGGACGAGCACGGACTCGGCTTCGAGCTGTACCAGCACTGGTACATGGGGGCGATGGCCACCCCGCGCACGGCCGGGCACACCGGCTTCACCGGAACGTCCCTCGTGCTCGACCCGACGACCGACTCGTTCCTCGTCGTCCTGGGCAACTCCGTGCACCCCGTGCGCAGCTGGCGTTCCGGCTCGGCGCCCCGGGTGGCGGCCGCCACCCGCATGGCACGCGCCGTGCCGGTCCGGCCGGCGTACGGACGCACCGCCTGGTTCTCCGGGACGGCGAACGCCACGACGGCGACGCTCACGCTGCCCGCACTGGACGCGTCGGCCGGTGACGCACGACTGCGCTGCGCGCTGTGGTGGGACACGGAGGCGGGGTCGGACGCCCTCGTCCTGGAGGGCTCGGCCGACGGCGGCGCCACCTGGAAGCCCGTGCCCTTCACGACCGCGCGCCGCGGCGAGGCACCGCGGGAGCACCCCGCGGGCTCGGCTTCCGGCTGGTCGGGCCGCGTCTGGCACCGGCTGACGGCGGACCTGCCGGCCGCCCGCGGGCTCACGCTGCGCTGGCGGTACTCGACCGACCGGCTGTACGTGGGCCGCGGGGCGTACGTCGACGGGCTTCGTGTGGAGAGGGCCGGCGACGTCCTGTTCGACGACGCGCGCCCGGCGGACGCGGCGCGGGTCGAGACGCTCGGGTGGGCGCCGTCGGCGGACTAGCGGACCGGGGGTCCGCTGTCGCTACCGGTTGAACACCGCCTTCTGCACTTCGTTCGGGCCGTCGAAGCGGTTCTCCTTGAGGCCGTCGAGTCGGCTCACGACCTTGTCGTCGGCATGGTTCTTGCGGGCGCAGTCGACGAGCGCCTTCTTGTCCGCCGGGTAGTCCATGCCGCTGAGGGCCTTCTGCAGGTCGATGGGGCTGAGGTCGGCCATGACGGGCTCCTTGTCGTACTGGTCGGCTGTGCATGTACGGAATTTCCGTTATGTCGCGGTACCCCGCATGCACCGACGCATGCAGGCCCTCAGCTCTCGCCCGCCTCCAGTACCGCCATGGCCGCGTTGTGCCCCGGCACCCCGCTGACCCCTCCCCCGCGCACCGCGCCCGCCCCGCACAGCAGCACGTTCGCGTGCCCGGTCTCCACGCCCCAGCGGCCCGTGCCCTCCTGGGCGTGGGGCCAGGACAGCTCGCGGTGGAAGATGTTGCCGCCGGGCAGCCGCAGGTCGCGCTCCAGGTCGAGCGGGGTCTTCGCCTCGATGCAGGGGCGCCCGTCGGCGTCGGTGGCGAGGCAGTCCGCGAGGGGCTCGGCGAGATGGGCGTCGAGCTGGGCGAGGGGCGAGGCCAGCAGTTCCTCGCGTACGGCGTCGTTGTCCCGTGCGAACAGCCGTGCGGGCGTGTGCAGGCCGAACAGGGTGAGGGTGTGCATGCCGCGCTCCGCGAGGTCCGGGCCGAGGATCGTGGGATCGGTCAGGGAGTGGCAGTAGATCTCGGAGGGCGGCGCGGCCGGCGGCTGCCCGCCGGCGGCACGGGCGTACGCGGTGGCCAGCTGCTCGTAGCCCTCGGCGACGTGGAAGGTCCCGGCGAACGCCTCGCGCGCCTGAACGGCCGGGTCGCGCAGCGCCGGCAGCCGCTTCAGCAGCATGTTCACCTTGAGCTGGGCGCCCTCGGCGGGCGGGGGCGGAGCCGCGCCGGTCAGGGCCGCCAGCTCCCGCGGGGAGGCGTTCACCAGCACGTGCCGCGCGGCGGCGACGCCCTCGCCGTCGGCCGTGCGGTAGGTGACCTCGGCGGTCCGGCCGTCGGTGTCGATGCGCACCGCCTCGTGGCCGGTGGCGAGCACGGCGCCCGCCGCACGCGCCGTGTCCGCCAGCGCGTCGGTGAGGGCGCCCATGCCGCCGACCGGTACGTCCCAGGCTCCGGTGCCGCCGCCGATCACGTGGTAGAGGAAGCAGCGGTTCTGCTTCAGGGAGAGGTCGTGGGCGTCGGCGAAGGTGCCGATCAGGGCGTCGGTGAGGACCACGCCCCGCACCAGGTCGTCGGCGAAGTGCTCCTCGACGGCGACGCCGATCGGCTCCTCGAACAGGGCCCGCCAGGCCTCCTCGTCGTCGACGCGGCGGCGCAGCTCGTCCCGGGTGGGCAGCGGTTCGGTGAGCGTCGGGAAGACCCGCCGGGCGACGCGGCCGGTCATGCCGTAGAAGCGCTGCCAGGCCGCGTACTCCCGGTCGGAGCCGGTGAGCCGGGCGAAGGACTCCCGGGTCCGCCCCTCGTCCCCGCCGACGAGGAGCCCGGTGGGCCGGCCGTCCCGCACGACGGGCGTGTACGAGGAGACGGTGCGTCCGCGCACCCGGAAGTCCAGGCCCAGGTCCCGCACGATCTTCCCCGGCAGCAGGCTGACCAGGTACGAGTACCGCGACAGCCGCGCGTCGACCCCGGCGAACGGCCGCGTGGACACGGCCGCGCCCCCGGTGTGGCCGAGACGCTCCAGCAGCAGCACGGAGCGCCCGGCGTGGGCCAGGTAGGCGGCGGCGACCAGACCGTTGTGGCCGCCGCCGACGACGACTGCGTCGTAGGAACGGGATGCGCGGTGTGGGGTCATGGCTCTTGGTAGCACGCGGTGATCCACTCCGCCAGGGTCCGCCTGCCCGTCCGCCCGTCGGCCCGTCTGTCCGCCCGCCCGTCTGTCCGTGCCCCGGATCAGCGGCTGCCGGACGCCCCCTGGCGCCGCAGCACCGCCGCCCTGCGGTACAGCTCCACGGCCTCTGCGCCCCGGCCCAGCTGCTCCAGGCAGTGCGCCTCGTCGTCCCGGCTGGCGAGCGTGTCCGGGTGGTCGGGGCCGAGGACGCGCTCGCGGGCGTCGGCGACCTGCCGGTACTCGGCCAGAGCCTCGGCCCAGCGGCCCAGCCAGCCGAGGCCCACGGCGACCTCTCGGCGGCTGACGAGGGTGTCCGGATGGTCGGGGCCGAGGACGCGCTCGCGGATCGCGCACACCTCGCGGGACTCGCCGAGCGCCTCCTCCCAGCGGCCGAGCCGGCCGAGGTTGACGCCCAGGCCGTGCCGGGCGCGCAGGGTCTCGGGGTGCTCGGGGCCCTGGACGCGGGTGCGGTCCTCGACCAGCTCGCCGTACAGCGTCAGCGCCTCGGCGCTGCGGCCGAGCCGGCCCAGGCTGATGCCCGTCTCGTAGCGCGCGGCGAGGGTGTCGGGATGGTCGGGGCCGAGCGCCCGCTCGCGGGCCTCGGCGACCTCCTGGTAGGTCCGCAGCGCCTCCTGCCAGCGGCCGAGCTGGCCGAGCGTGTAGGCCACCTCGTAGCGGGTGACCAGGGTGTCGGGATGGTCGCGTCCGAGCACCCGGGCGCGGGCGGCGGCCACCTCGCGGGCCATGCGGTGGGCGTCCTCGGGGCGGCCGAGCCGGCCGAGGTTGAAGGCGAGGTTGTGGCGGCAGCGCAGGGTCTCGGGGTGGTCGGCGCCCATGGTGCGTTCCCGGGCCGCGAGGACCGACGTGTAGACCTGGTGGGCGTCTGCGTACCGGCCCAGCCGGCCCAGGACGTAGGCCATCTCCTGGCGGGTGGCGAGGGTGTCGGGGTGGTCGGGGCCGAGCACGCGGATCCTGGCCTCGGCGACGCGCTTGTACGCGTGCAGCGCGTCGGCGGCGCGGCCGGTGCGGCTGAGGGTGAAGGCGACCTCGTAGCGGCTGGCGAGGGTGTCGGGGTGGTCGGGGCCGAGCAGCCGCTCGCGTTCGGCGGCCACCGCGCGGTGCACCTCGCCCGCCTCCGTCCAGCGGCCCAGCCGCCCGAGGCTCAGGCCCGCGTTGTGCCGCCCGGCCAGCGCGGTGACGGCCTCCGGTGCCGGATCGGGCCGCTCGCCGGGGTCGGGTCGCGCGTCGGTGACGGGCCGCTCGCCGGGGTAGGGTCGCGCGTCGGTGGCGGGCCGCGCGTCCTCGTCGCGGGCGGGCCGTGGGATCCACTCGCCGGACAGGCCGGCCGCGGGGTCCGGGGGCGTGGACCGCAGTCCCGTCCCGGTCGCCTTGTGGCCGGTGGTGATGCCCTTCGTCCAGGACGGCAGCCTGCGCACCGCCGGCTCGGGCGGCGCCGGCCGCGCGGCGGCGACCGCCGTCGGCACCTGCGCCGGCGCCGCCCGGCCCGCGGCGATCCGGCGGCCCAGCTCCCGGGCGTCCGCCGGGCGCTGCTCGGGCCGCTTGGCGAGCAGGTCCAGGATGATCCGCTCCAGGTACCCGGGCAGCTCGGCACGGTGCCTGCGCGGCGGCTCGGGCGGGGTGTCGCGGTGGCCGACGAGGATCGCCCAGGCGTCGTCGAGGTCGAACGGCGGTACGCCGGTGGCCATCTCGTAGAGCACGCAGCCCAGCGAGTACAGGTCGCTGCGCCGGTCGACCTCGGTGCCGCCGATCTGCTCCGGTGACATGTAGTGCGGGGTGCCCATGGCGATGCCGGTGCCGGTGAGGCGGGCGGTGAACCCGACGTCGTGGCCGAGCCGGGCTATGCCGAAGTCGCAGATCTTCACCGTGCCGTCGGCGAGCCGCACTATGTTCGCGGGTTTCAGGTCCCGGTGCACGATGCCCTGTTCGTGGGTGTAGGCGAGGGCGGCGGCGACCTGTTCGGCGATGTCGACGACGTCGGGGACCGGCAGCGGGTGGTGTTTGTTGTCCTCCAGGAGCTGGCTGAGGTTGCGGCCGTCGAGCAGCTCCATGACCAGGAAGAGCACGCCGTCGGACTCCCCGAAGTCGTGCACGACGGTCACCCCGCGGTGCTGGAGGGAGGCGGCCACCCGGGCCTCGCGCCGGAACCGCTCCCGCAGGACGCGGCCGAAGGACTGGTCGTGCTGCGCGCCCAGCGGCTTGAGGCACTTCACGGCGACGCGCCGCCCCAGTGACTCGTCCCGCGCTCGCCAGACCTCGCCCATGCCGCCGCGCCCGATCCGGTCGAGCAACCGGTACCGGCCCTGGATCAGCGTGCTGTCCCCCATCTCGGCGCCCGCCCCCGTAGCTGTCCGCTCCGCCCTCCCCTGGCCCGTCCAGTATGGCGGTTTATCGTCCGGGTTTGTACGGTGCCGGACGCGCGTCCGGTCCGAGCCTCGCCATGGCGCGCAGGACGTGTTTGGGCGGGAGCTGCCAGCGCAGACGTGCGGGAATCGCCCGCAGCAGGGTTCCCGTGACCCGCAGTCGCCGGGTGACGGTGGCGGGCGCGGGGGCCGGTCTGCCGTAGAGCTCGTGCGCGTATCGCGGTAGGGAGGCGTACGCCAGATGTGCCACGCGCCGCCACAGCAGCTCGCGCGCCGGGACCAGGAGCGGGTGCGTGGGCGGGCGGAGCAGGAAGGCGTCCACCTCGCGCGCCTCGTCCCCCGCGGCCAGCTCGGGCCGCACCCGGGCGAAGTAGGCGGCCAGCCCGGCCCGGTCGGCTGGTACGGCATCGGGGTCGAGGCCGACCAGACGGGCGCTGATCCGGTGCTCGGCTATGTAGCGGTCGGCCTGGGCGTCGGTGAGCGGGAACCCGGAGCGGGTGAGGACGTGCAGGTAGGAGTCGATCTCGGCGCAGTGCACCCACAGCAGCAGCGCGGGTTCGTCGACGCCGTACCGCTCCCCCGTGTCCGGGTCCGTCGCGCCGAGCATACGGTGGATCTTCCGGACGCGCGCACCGGCCCGCTCGGCGGCCTCGGTGGTGCCGTACGTCGTGGTGCCGACGAAGTCGGCGGTGCGCCTCAGCCGGCCCCAGGCGTCGCGCCGGAAGTCGGAGTTCTGCATGACGCCGCGCACCGCGCGCGGGTGCAGGGCCTGGAGGTACAGCGCGCGGATCCCGGCGACCCACATCATGGGGTCGGCGTGGGCCTGCCAGGTCACGGAGCCGGGGCCGAACAGGCCCGGGTCACCCGTCGGCGTCACCGTCATGCGGGCAGGTTAACGCCGTACGGCCCGTGTCCGGCAGTGCGTCAGGGCCTCAGGGCCTCAGGGCCTCAGCGCAGGGTGGCGAGGAAGTCGTCGCAGGCCCGGGCGCAGGCGCGGCCGGCCGCCGCGCTGTCCTCGGCTCCGGGGCATGCGTCGAAGACGTGCGCGGTCTCCAGGCACACCTGGCGGCACCACTCGAGCTGGGCCCGGATCGCGGACTCGTCCACCTGGTTCTGCTCGGACAGCACCCGGCAGGTCGCGTCGCACACCTCCGCGCACATGACGCCCTTGCGCCGCACCAGTTCCTGCTCCTCGGTCCCGTCCGGATCCACGAGGCTCGCGCGCACCGCACAGGCCCGCGCACACTCGGTGCAGGCCTGTGCACATGCGAAGCGGTCCTCCAGGAACCGGAAGAGTTCCTGTTGGGAAGTCGTCGATGTCACACTCCGCGGGTTGCCGCCGGCGGCCGCGGCAAACCCGCGGAGCCCGGTGTTCCCAAGGGTTCCGGGCCGTTTTCCGCACCCGTGGCCGGGCACCCGTTCCACGCCCCGGAAGCGACGACGGACGGAGGTGCACGAGATGCCCGGACGACAGGAACTGCCGTCGACCCTGGAGCGGTCCTCGAAGGACGCCCAGCGTACGTGGATCAAGGCCCACGACTCGGCCGTGGAGGAGTACGGCGAGGGCGAGCGGGCCCACCGGGTGGCCTACGGGGCGCTCAAGCACACGTACGAGAAGGTCGGCGACCACTGGGAGCGCAAGGAGGGCGGCCGCAAGGGACCCTCGGACCCGCAGTCCGCCCGGCCCCGCCGGCAGGGCGGCCGCAGCGGCGAGGGCGTCGACGAGCAGGCCTCGAAGGAGCACCTGTACGGCGTCGCGCAACGGCTCGGCGTCGAGGGCCGGTCGCGGATGTCGAAGGCGGAACTGCTCGACGCCATCCGCAAGGCCAACCGTTCGCAGACGCGAGCGTCCCGGTCGGGTTGAGCAGGTTGGTGACGTGCCCCGCGGGTACTCGCGCGGCATGACTAGCGCATGGATGGAGATGGCAGCGAGCCCCGGTGCCGCCGGGGTGGGGCTGATCGTGGCGGGTGTCGTGGTCGTGGCGCTGCTGATCGGCGCCTTCGCCTACGGCGTCCGCGTCAAGAAGCGGGAGCCGGCGCCGCCCCTTCCCGACGAACAGCCCCGGCTGCCCGACGAGGGACCGGTCCGCGAGGTCCGCGAGAGCCGGGAACCCGAGGAGGTGCCCAGGAGCGACGAGCGGGCGCTGCCCCACGAACTCAGGCACCAGGGCAGCCGCAGCGCCCCCGGGCGGGAGCGGCCGCGCTGGGACGAGGGCAGCAGCGGTTCGTTCGGCAGCGGCGGGCCCGGCGCCCGCTGAGCCGGAACCGTCCCGCCCCGGCCTCCGAAGGGCACCGCGCACCGAGGCCGCCGCGTCCAGGCCGCCGTACAGAGGGAAGTGAGAACCATGGCCGACCCCGCCCACAACGCCCTGCCGCTGCCCGACTACGACCATCTGCCGATCGGGGGTCTGGAGAGCCGTATCCGGTCGCTGGGCGTTGAGGAGGTGGAGGAACTGCTGGCGTACGAACGGTCGCACGCCGACCGCCTGCCGGTGACGGAACTGCTGGCGGCCCGTCTGGAGCAGTTGCAGTCCGGTGCCGAGCCGACGTCCGGTGACCCCGGTGCCCTGCGCCCCGAGCAGACCCAGGGCCGCACGGGTTCCCCCGTCTCACCCGCGACCTCTCCGCAGCCGTTCAGCCCGCCGCCGCACGGCACTCCGGACCAGCGGGGCAAGCCGAAGGGGGACCGGACGCAGTAGTTTCCGGCACAGGCGTCGGGGAACCCATGCGCCGTGCTGTTGAACAGGAGAAGGGCCCGCGCAGGCGCGCGGGCCCGCGTCGCGGCCGAACGCACGGTCGACTGGGCCGACCGGCGGCTCCCCGTCTCCGAGGGCGGGGCGCTGCTGCGCAAGGCCTTCCCCGACCACTGGTCGTTCCTGCTGGGCGAGATCGCCCTCTACAGCTTCGTCGTCCTGCTGCTGACCGGTGTGTGGCTGACGCTGTTCTTCCATCCGTCGATGGAGCAGGTCGTGTACGAGGGCTCGTACCAGCCGCTGCTCGGGGTGCAGATGTCGGAGGCGTTCCGCTCGACGGTCGACATCAGCTTCGACGTCCGCGGCGGGCTGCTGATGCGGCAGATGCACCACTGGGCCGCCCTGGTGTTCCTGTCGGCCATCGGAGTGCATCTGCTGCGCATCTTCTTCACCGGTGCGTTCCGCCGGCCGCGGGAGGCCAACTGGATGATCGGCGTGACGCTGTTCCTGCTGTCGCTCGCCGAGGGCTTCGCCGGGTACTCGCTGCCCGACGACCTGCTGTCCGGGACGGGGCTGCGGATCGCGCAGGGCATCATGCTGTCCATCCCGGTGGTGGGGACGTACGTCAGCATGTTCGCGTTCGGCGGCGAGTTCCCCGGCGAGGACCTGATCCCGCGGCTGTACTCGCTGCACATCCTGCTGATTCCCGGGCTGCTGCTCGGGCTCGTCACCGTCCATCTGATCCTGGTCTTCTATCTGAAGCACACCCACTGGGCCGGCCGGGGCCGCACCAACCGCAACGCCGTGGGCAAGCCGATGTTCCCGCAGTTCATCGCGGGTTCGGCCGGACTCTCCCTCATGGTCTTCGGTGTCCTCGCGGTGCTGGCGGCGGTGGCGCAGATCAACCCGGTGTGGGTGTACGGCCCCTATCGCGCGGACGTCGTCTCCACGGGGTCGCAGCCGGACTGGTACGTCGGCTTCCTGGAGGGGGCGCTGCGGCTGGTGCCGCCGTGGGAGACGGTGGTGGCCGGGCACACGGTGATGTGGAACGTGCTGCTGCCCGCGGTGGTGCTGCCGGGCGCCCTGTTCGCGGTGCTGTACGCGTACCCGTTCTTCGAGCGCTGGGTGACGGGTGACCGGCGGGAGCACCATCTGTGCGACCGGCCGCGGAACAGGCCCGTGCGGACCGGCCTGGGCGTCGCAGCGATCACGTTCTACGCGGTGCTGACCGCGGCGGGCGGCAACGACATCATCGCCTTCACCTTCGAGATCTCGCTGAACCTGCTGACGTGGGTGTTCCGTGTCTGTCTGGTGGTGCTGCCGCCGCTCGCCTTCATGGTGACCAAGCGGGTCTGCCTGGCGCTGCAGGAGAGGGACCGCGAACGGCTGGCCGAGGGCGAGGAGACGGGCGAGGTGCGCCAGACGCTCACGGGCGGCTACGCCGAGAGCCACGAACCCCTGGACGAGGAGACGCGGTACGTACTGCGGACGGGCCGGCAGCCCGAGCCGCTCGCACCGGCGGCGGGCGAGGGGGAGGCGCCCCGGGTGGCACGGCTGCGGGCGACGCTGAGCCAGTGGTACTACGGCGACCTGGTCGGCGCGGAGGAGCCCGAGGAGCCGGAGGAGGCCGAGCCGTCGGGGGGCGAACTGGAGCGCTGAGTGCCCCGTCCCGCGTACTGGAAGACCAAGCCGAAGGTGCCGCCCGCGAGCACTCCGAGGCCCAGCAGGGCGAGCCACAGTCCGTAGACGACGCCGAGCGCGAGGACGACGGCGCCGAGCGCGGTGGTGATCGGCCAGTGGCTGCTCGGCGGGAAGAACTCCAGGGGCCCCGCTCCGTCGGCGACTTCGGCGTCGCTCCGGTCCTGTGCCCGCAGGCCGCGCTTGCGGTGCTGCACCTCCAGGAAGAACGCGACGAGCGACGCCATTAGGAAGGCGACGGCGAGGACGGCGGTGCCGGCGGGCTCGGCGGAGAAGTAGCCGTACCCGATCGCGGTGACGGCGAAGAACCCCGCCACAACGGTGAACAGACGCGCCTCGGTCCTCACTGCACGTGCCTCTGGTCGTATCGGCTGATGTCGGGGTGGTGGAGGTCGAACGCCGGGGACTCGGAGCGGACCCGGGGCAGCGAGTGGAAGTTGTGGCGCGGCGGCGGGCAGGCGGTCGCCCATTCGAGGGAACGGCCGTAGCCCCAGGGGTCGTCGCGCTCCACCCGCGTGCCGTACCGGCTGGTGCGCCACACGTTGTAGAGGAACGGCAGCGTGGACAGGCCGAGCAGGAAGGCGCCGATGGAGCTGATGGTGTTCAGCGCCGTGAAGCCGTCCACGGCCAGGTAGTCGGAGTAGCGGCGGGGCATGCCCTGCTCGCCGAGCCAGTGCTGGACGAGGAACGTGGTCTGGAAGCCGACGAAGAGCGTCCAGAAGTGGATCTTCCCGAGACGTTCGTCCAGCATGCGGCCGGTGAACTTCGGCCACCAGAAGTAGAACCCGGCGAACATGGCGAAGACGACCGTGCCGAACAGCACGTAGTGCAGGTGGGCGACGATGAAGTAGGAGTCCGTGAGGTGGAAGTCCAGGGGCGGTGAGGCGATGAGGACGCCGCTCATGCCGCCGAGCAGGAACGTCACCAGGAAGCCGCACGACCACAGCATGGGCGTCTCGAAGGACAGGGAGCCCCGGATCATCGTGCCGATCCAGTTGAAGAACTTCACTCCCGTCGGCACCGCGATGAGGAACGACATCAGCGAGAAGAAGGGCAGCAGCACGGCACCGGTGGCGAACATGTGGTGGGCCCACACCACGGCGGACAGCATGGTGATGGCGATGGTGGCGCCGATCAGGCTGAGGTAACCGAAGATCGGCTTGCGGCTGAACACGGGGATGATCTCGGAGACGATGCCGAAGAACGGCAGCGCGACGATGTAGACCTCGGGGTGTCCGAAGAACCAGAACAGGTGCTGCCACAGCAGGGCCCCGCCGCTGGGCGCGTCGAAGATGTGCGCGCCGAACTTCCGGTCGGCCTCCAGGGCGAGCAGCGCGGCGGTGAGCACGGGGAAGGCGGGCAGTACCAGGATCGACGTGAACAGCACGTTCCAGGTGAAGATCGGCATCCGGAACATGGTCATGCCGGGGGCGCGCAGGCACAGGATGGTGGTGATGAAGTTGACGGCGCCGAGCGTGGTGGACACGCCGGTCACCACCAGCCCCATGGTCCACAGGTCACCGCCCGCCCCGGGGCTGAAGACGGCGCTGTTGAGCGGTGCGTAGGCGAACCAGCCGAAGGCGGCCGCCCCCTGGGGGCTGAGGAACCCCGCCACCACCATCAGCCCGCCGAACAGGTACAGCCAGTACGACAGGGCGTTGAGCCGGGGGAAGGCGACGTCGGGGGAACCGATCTGCAGGGGCATGATGGCGTTGGCGAACCCGGCGAACAGCGGCGTCGCGAACAGCAGCATCATGACCGTGCCGTGCACGGTGAAGAGCTGGTTGTACTGGTGACTGGTGAACAGTTGCAGTCCGGGCCGGGCGAGTTCGGCGCGCATCATCAGGGCGAGTGCGCCGCCGAGGAGGAAGAAGGAGAAGGAGGTCGTCATGTAGAGGTTGCCGATCACCTTGTGATCGGTCGTCGTCGCCCACCGCACCAGCACACGTCCGAGCGTGCGGTTCGTCCGCGCCGGTGTCCGGTGCGGCGGCCCGGTCCTCCTGTCCACCGCCATGCGCCGGAGGGTACCCACGCCCGAAGCCGCCAGTCGTACGGCCACGCCGCGCATCCGGGCGGCGGCCCCCGTGCGCCCCGGCGCGGTACCCCGGCCGGGCGTGCCCGCTCCGATGCTCGTGAAGTGATCTGCCTCACACACTGTCACAGCGATCGTCCGCCCGGTGTCTCGTGCTCGAACCCCCGAGACGGAGGAGACACCATGAGCGAGAACACCGAGGTTGTCGTGATCGGCGGCGGATACGCCGGCGTGATGGCCGCGAACCGGCTGACGCAGCGCCACGACGTGACCGTGACCCTGATCAACCCTCGCCCGGCCTTCGTCCCGCGGCTCCGCCTCCACCAGCTGGTGGGCGGATCCCATGACGCGGTCGTCGACTACCGGGAGGTCCTGGCCGGGGGCGTACGTCTGGTGACCGGGAGCGTGACACGGATCGACGCGCCCGGGCGCGAGGTCGAGCTGGCGAGCGAGGACACGATCGGCTACGACTACCTGGTCTACGCGGTGGGCAGCGGCAGCGCCGAGCTCCGCGTGCCCGGGGCGGCCGAGTTCGCGTACCCGATCGCCACCCTGGAGGCGGCGCAGCGGGTGCGGTCGGCCCTGGACGCCCTCCCCGCGTCGGCGCCGGTGACGGTCGTCGGAGGCGGGCCCACCGGCGTCGAGACCGCCGCCGAGCTGGCGGAGCGGGGCCGCCGGGTGACCCTGGTGTGCGGCGGTGATCTCGTCCCCTACCTGCACCCCCGGGCTCGGCGCACGGCCGCCGGGCGGCTCGCCGGGCTCGGACTGACCGTGCTCGACGGCCCCGGCACGAAGGTCACGGCCGTGACCCGCGACGCCGTGCGCCTCGCCGACGGCCGCGAGCTGCCGAGCGAGCTCACCGTCTGGACCGCCGGCTTCGGTGTGCCGGATCTGGCCGCGCAGAGCGGGATGAGCACGGACGCGGCGGGGCGGCTGCTCACCGACGAGACGCTGACCAGCGTGGACGACGAACGCGTCGTCGCGGCCGGGGACTCGGCGGCGCCGTCCGGGCTGCCGTTCCGGATGAGCGCGTATGCCGCGGGCTGTCTGGGCGCCCACGCGGCCGACACGGTGCTCCACCGCATCGTGGGCGAGCGGCCCGCGCCCGTCGACCTGTCGTTCCCCGCCATGTGCGTCAGCCTGGGGCGTGGCGCCGCCGTCTTCCAGCTCGCCCACAAGGATGACACCGCGATGAGGCTCTACGTCGGCGGCCGCGCGGGCGCCAAGCTCAAGGAGATCTCCTGCAACTTCAGCGTCAAGCATCTGACGGACGAAGCACGCAAGCCCGGTTCGCACTCCTGGCCCAAGGGCGGCAAGCGCCGCGAACTGCTGCGGGGCGGGCGCGCCGAGGCGTCGGCCGCCGCCGAGCGGACGGCCTGAGCGGACGGCCTGACGGCCGGTCGGAGTGGCCGGTCGGAGTGACCGGTCGGAGTGACCGGATCTAACGGCCGCCGCCGAAAAGCGATTTGCTGTGCACGCACGTTCGAAGGCCGCCTGCCGCAGGCCGGCCACGAGGGAGAAGGGCCGAAAATGACCGACCACGCCAGCGACGCCGCGACCGACGCGTTCGTCGCCCACCGCAACCTGCTGTTCACCGTCGCCTACGAGATGCTCGGCTCGGCCGCCGACGCCGAGGACGTCCTCCAGGAGACCTGGCTGCGCTGGGTCGGCGTGGACCTGGACCAGGTGAGCGACCCGCGCGCCTACCTGGTCCGGATCACGACCCGCCAGGCCCTCAACCGGCTGCGCACCGTGAAGCGCCGCAGGGAGGCGTACGTCGGTCAGTGGCTGCCCGAGCCGCTGCTGACCACGCCGGACGTGGCCGAGGACGTCGAGCTCGCCGAGAGCGTGTCGATGGCGCTGATGCTCGTCCTGGAGACGCTGTCACCGACCGAGCGGGCGGTGTTCGTGCTGCGCGAGGTCTTCGACGTCGGCTACGACGAGATCGCGGCCGCCGTCGACAAGAGCCCGGCCGCCGTCCGCCAGATCGCGCACCGCGCCCGCCGGCACGTCGACGCCCGCCGCCCGCGCAGAACGGTCACCCCGGGCGAGGCCCGGGCGGCTGTGGAGTCCTTCCGGCGCGCTCTGGAAACCCGTGACCCGCAGAGCCTCCTGGATGTGCTCGCCCCGGACGTCGTCCTGGTGAGCGACGGCGGCGGCCTGAAGCGGGCCGCGCTGCGGCCGGTCGTCGGCGCCGACAAGCTGGTCCGCTTCTACCTCGGCGGCTCCGGCAGGGTCGAGGCCACGATCACCTGCGAACCGACCGTGGTCAACGGCAACCCCGGCCTGGCCCTGCTCCTCGACGGCGAGATCGACGGCGTCATGGCGATGCGTGTCGAGGACGGCCGCATCACGGGCGTCTACTACGTCCGCAACCCCGAGAAACTGACGCGCGTCGAGACCGAGACCGCACTCACGCTGCGCTGAACACGCCGGACCGCCGAGACACCACACGCCACACGAGAGGAACCACGATGGGCAGACGGACGACGGCCGGGCAGCGCGGCCAGACCTTCCTCAAGGGCGCGATCGCCCTGCAGACCTTGACCCTCTTCTTCCAGGCCGCCACCGCCGGAATGCTCCTGTCCTCGTCCGACGGCGCGCTGCTGCACGACGTCGGATCGCGCGTGATGTACGCCGCTTCCATGCTGTACGTACTCGCCGCGGTCCTGGCCTGGCGGCCGGGCGGCGGCTCACCCCGCCCCGTCCTGTACGCGACCGGCTTCCTCGTCCTGGCCTCGGTGCAGGTCGTGCTGGGCATCGCGCACATGCCCTCGCTCCATGTCCCGCTGGGGGTCCTGATGTTCGGCCTCAGCACCCTGGCGCTGGGCCGGATACTGTCCGGCCCGGCGTGGGGCCGCGCCCGGGTCCGGCTGTAGCCGCCGCTGCCCGCCCCCGGCGCCGGACCACGCGACCGGGCCTTGCCGCCGACGTTGCGGAGCAAGCGAGTGCATCTGTGCACGGCCCCTGTGTGGCGGACATCCGGGGACGCAGGAGGCGAGTCACGATGGGGGTACCAGGCGCGTTCTGTGAGGAGGAGTTCGGCATGGCCGGGTCGGACTGTGGCGGCACCGACGGCATGGCGGACGGCAAGTCACGGTTCGACGACATCTACGCCCAGCCGGACCCCCGCGCGTACTTCGGGCGGCTGGCCCCGCTGGAGTACGAGATCCCGCACCATGCCCAGCCGGCCTTCCGGCGGGTCGCCGCCGAGCGGTCCGCGCTCGACGACGGCTGCCCCGGCAGGCCGGCGGTGCTGGATGTGTGCTGTTCGTACGGCATCAACGCGGCGCTGCTCAACCATGACCTGACGCTGGCGGACATGTACGAGCGGTACACCTCCCCCGCCCTCGGGACGATGTCGACGGCGGAACTGGTGGCGCGGGACAAGGTGTTCTATGCCGAGCGGCGCCGACCGGACGCGGTGCCGGTGTTCGGCCTGGACGTCTCGGCCCCCGCCGTGCACTACGCGCTCGAGGTGGGGCTCCTGGACGACGGCTTCACCGACGACCTGGAACGGAGCTCGCCCGGCCCCGGTCTGCGGCGCGCGCTCGCCGAGGTCGGCCTCATCACGCTGACGGGCGGCGGCAGCTATGTCACCGACCGAACGTTCACGGCACTGGTGGACTGCGCCCGGCGGCCGGTATGGGTCAGCGCCTTCGTGCTGCGGACGGTGTCGTACCACCCGGTCGTCCGGGCCCTGGCCGCGCACGGTCTGCGCACCACGCTCGATGTCTCCCGCACCTATCCGCAGCGCCTGTGTACCGACGAGCGGGAGCGGCAGTACGCGATCGCGGCGGTACGGGCGCTGGGCGGGGATCCTGCCGGGCGCGAGGAGGACGGCCGGTTCCACACCCTGCACTACGAGTCGCGACCCGATGCGCCGTGACATCGCCTGTCTCACCGTGCGCAGCCGACATCGAGCACTTCGATCACGTCGCCGTGGACGGTGTAGACGAGCCAGCACCATGCGCCGAACGCCGCGGCAAGGTCCGGGGCCCGGGTCTCCGTGTCCTCGGTGATGGCGTCGATGAGCGTGATGATCTCTCCGTGCGTCTCCTCCGGCACATCGAAGAGCACGTCGGCGGCCCGTTGGATCAGCTCGACTCGCATGGCGCACCCGCCTCATGACCAGCATAGAGCCGGCTTCTGCCGCACGCAGGGAGACCTCGGCCGGCGCTGACCGTGCGGGCGCGCCGGCTCCACGCAGGTTCCACCGCACACGGTCGTGGCCGACGCGCATGAACGGGGCACTGTCTGCCTACTCGGGAGTCATGGCTCGGTCCAACGACGAGGTCGCCGCGCTGTTCCACGAGTACGCGGACCTGATCTCCATCACCGGAGGAGACGCGTTCCGGACGCGCACCTACGAGAAGGCCGCCCGCTCCATCGGCGGCTACCACGCCGACGTGTCCACCCTGGACGTCAAGGGCCTGCAGGAGATCCCCAACGTCGGCAAGTCGATCGCCGAGAAGGTCGTCGAGTACTTCCGCAGCGGCAAGGTGTCCGCCGTCGAGGAGCTACGGGCGAAGATCCCCGCCGGCGTACGGCGGCTGACGGCGATCCCCACGCTGGGCCCGAGGAAAGCCTCCGTGCTGCACGAGGAGCTGGGCATCTCCTCCGTGGAGGAACTGGCCGACGCCATCCACGAGGAACGGCTGCGCGACCTGAGGGGCTTCGGGCCGAAGACGGAGGAGAACATCCTCCACGGCATCGAACTCCTGCAGTCCTCCGGGGAGCGGGTCCTGCTCGATGCCGCCATGGACGTCGCTGACGACATCGTCGCCGAGCTGTCCCGGGTGACCGGCTGCCGGCGCTGCACGTACGCCGGGTCGCTGCGCCGCTACCGCGAGACGATCGGCGACGTCGACGTGCTCGCCGCGGCCGGGAAATCGGAGCCGGTGATGCAGGCGTTCACCGAGCTGCCGTACGTCTCGGAGATCATCGCCCACGGCGGGAAGAAGACGTCCATCCGCACCACCAAGGGCCTCTCCGTCGACCTGCGCGTCGTACCGCCGGACTCGTGGGGAGCGGCTCTGCAGTACTTCACCGGCTCCAAGGCGCACAACATCCGCACCCGGGAGCTGGCCGTGCACCAGAAGCTCAAGCTGTCGGAGTACGGGCTGTTCGACGCCGAGAGCGGGGAGAAGATCGTCTCGCAGACCGAGGAGGAGGTGTACGCGCGGCTCGGCCTGCCGTGGATCCCGCCGACGCTGCGCGAGGACCGCGGCGAGATCGAGGCCGGGCTGCACGGCGAGCTGCCCGGCCTGATCGAGGAGGGGGACATCAAGGGCGACCTGCACACGCACACCGACCTCACCGACGGCCTCGCCCCGCTCGAGGAGATGGTCGCCGCGGCCGCCGAACGCGGCTACGCCTACTACGCGATCACCGACCACGGGCCCAACCTCTACATGCAGCGCATGACCGACGAGCGGATGCTCGCCCAGCGCGACCGCGTGCGGGAGCTCGACGGCTCCTTCGGCGGCAAGCGCGGCAAGGGCGGCAAGGGCATGCGGCTGCTGCACGGCGCCGAGCTGAACATCGACCCCGACGGCGACGTCGACTGGCCGGAGGAGTTCCTGGCCGGGTTCGATCTGTGCGTGGCCTCGGTGCACTCGCACTTCAACCAGGAGCGCGAGGCCATGACCCGGCGGATCGTGCGGGCCTGCGAGAACCCGTACGTCAACATCATCGGGCACCCCACCACCCGGATCATCGGCAAGCGGCCGGGCGTCGATGCCGACCTCGACGCGATCTTCGCCGCTTGTGCGCGCACCGGTACCGCCTTGGAGATCAACGCCCACCCCGACCGGCTGGATCTGCGCGACGAGGACATCCTGCGGGCCAGGCGGCACGGCGTGAAGTTCGCCGTCGACAGCGACGCCCACGCCGTCCTCCACCTGGCGAACCTGCGCTACGGCGTCGGCACGGCCCAGCGCGGCTGGCTCACCAAGGACGACGTGATCAACACCTGGCCGGAGACGCGCCTGCGGCGCTTCCTGCGCAAGGGAAGGACCGGTCGCGGAGCCCACGGCTGACCGGACAAGAGCTCATGGGAGGCATGGTGAAGCATGACGGCCGCACCGGGACGGTGCTCGTCGGCGTCGACGACACGTCGCACGGTTGGCTCGCCGCGGACTGGGCCGCTGCCGAGGCCGAGCTGCGCGGCAGCACGCTGAGGGTGGTCCACGCCGTCCACGGCATCACGGGAGCCGAGGTGGAACTCGTGTCCGAGGGTGCCGATCGGCAGGTCCTGGACGCGGCGGCCACCGTGCTGGACGACGCCCGGACCAGGATCGCCGCCGGCCATCCGGGGCTGCACGTGGAGACCGTCCTCGCCCGGGACCATCCGGCCGAGGCCCTGCTGAGCGCGGCGGAGGACGCCGACTTGCTGGTGGTCGGCACCCGCGGGCGGGGCGGGTTCGCCGGTCTGCTGCTGGGATCGGTGAGCCTGAAGCTGGCCGCCCACGCCACCTGCCCGGTCGTCGTCGTACGCGGGCATGCGGAGAAGAAGGCCGCCGACGGCGGCATCGTGGTCGGCGTACGCGATGAGCACGACGAGAACGCCGTGCGGTTCGCTCTCGCCGAGGCGGAGTTGCTGCAGGCGCCCGTGCGGCTGATTCACGCATGGACACCTCTCGTGGACGCCGGCCGGATGATTCCGCAGGTCAGTCAGGTGGACGAGGAACGGAAGGCCCACGCGCGGGTGCTGAACCAGGCGGCCCGGCCTGTCGCCGAGTATCCGCAGGTGCACGTGGACATGGAGTTGGTCGTCGGAGCGCCCGCCGCCTTGCTGGTGGAGGCGTCCGCCGGTGCCGGGCTGCTGGTTCTGCCGCGCCATCCACCCGCGGCCAGGCTCGGACTGCGACTGGGCGCGGTCGTGCACGCCGTACTGCACCACGCGACCTGCCCGGTCGCCGTGGTGCCCGTGAGCTGAACGTCATTTGAGGGCGGTCCCGGTCCCTAGCCCGCGGTCCCGGCTGCCTCGACCAGGGCCTCAGCGGCGAGCAGACCGAGCTTGTGGGAGGCGAGGGGGCTGTCACCCGTCAGGAGCTTCCGGTCCCGGTGGATCTTGCCGGTCATGTCGTCGTTGATGACGTTCAGCCCCTGCTTGCTCAGCAGATCGGCCACCAGCCAGGGCAAGCGGCCGGGAAGATAGCCGATCTCCAGGTTCGGCCCCTCGTCGAGTGCGTCGGGGAAGACGCAGACCGAGTACCCCTTGAACAGCGACTCGTCCCTGCCCAACGAGGCAGCAAGCAGCGCCGCCGGGCCGTGGCACAGGGTGATGATGAACTTGTCGTTGGACAGAGCCCACTCAAGCGTCCGCCCCACCGCCTCACTGGCCGGCAGCCCGACGACGGCCCCGTGTCCGCCTGGAATGAACACGGCGATGTAATCCGAGTCCTCTCCGAGCTCCTTGGCGACGACCTCGGACAGCTTCTTGGGCTGCTTGAGCTTCGGCTTGAGGGCCTCGTACGTCCGCATGACCGCTTCGTCCTCGCGAGGCATCGCCCACAGCTCGAGCTTCGCCGGATAGCCCTCCAGCGTGGCGATGTCGACGTCGAAGCCCGCCTCCATCATGTGATGCAGCGGAAGCAGCATCTCGACCGGATGGTTTCCGGTGGAGAACATCTTGCCGTTCTCCAGCAGGACGTAGCGCTCCTCCGCCGCGATCATGAGCACCTTCCACTTCCCCCGGGTGTAGGCGCCCTTGTGCTGGACCCCATCGAAGTCGGTCTTCGACGACGTGTACTGACTGAGTGAGTACGGCGACGGGAAGTACGCGTTGTCCTCGGCCGTGTCCGGCGTGGGGGCCTTGCTCAACTCGTTTGCGCCCTGGGACATGACGACCCACTTTCCTTGGTGTCGTGCGGGGGTTGTGCCGCTTCCGGGGCGCTCCGACGTCCGCCCGGAGGCGAGAGGCACCCGTTCGAACGGACACTTCACATACTGCCCAGCACCCCCGCCCCACGCGACTGGGCCGGTGCTGTCAGCTTCCCCCGAGATGGCCTCTCACCACGGCCACCGGCGCGCCTACCGTTGTCGAGAGCTGGGCTCCGCCGTGGACAGAGCCCGGGGCGGCGCAACCCCGCGACCACGGGTACTCGCTGCGAGGCGAGGCCGGCCGGAGAGGGCCGATACGCGACTGCTCCGGCGTGAGCGCGGACAGCTCGGTTGACTGCCGATTTAACTGAAACTAGCCTGGTTTCAGTTATCGGCGGCGACGGCGGGAGCAGGAGATGGCGGGGCTCAGCAGCAGGAGCGCGGTCGCTATTCACGCGCTTGCGATGCTGGCGCACCGGCGCGGGGGCTCGTTGACGTCCGCGGAGATCGCGGACAGCCTCGAAAGCAATCCGGTCCTCGTACGGCGCATCCTCGGCCGCTTGCGAGACGCTCACCTGGTGTGGTCGACCGAGGGCCGAGGGGGCGGCTGGTCCCTTGCCCGCGCTCCGCGGGACATCACGCTCTATGACGCCTACGCCGCCGTCGAGGAGGGGCAGGTCTTCTCGCGGCACACCCATCCGCCCAGCGGGGCGTGCGAGGTCGGACGCAGCATCGGCAACGTGCTCGACGCCGAGTTCCGGAGCGCGGAGCGAGCCCTGGAGGAACAGCTCGACAGGACGACGATCGCCGGCCTGCTGCAGCAGATACTGGCCTCCGACAACGAACCGAGGGATCACTGACGAAGCGGTGACACATGCGCACCCTGCGTCATGACGCACGCCTTAACTGCAACTGCCTTAGTTGCAGTTTGCTCCCCAGAACCACCAGGAGTGAGAGCGATGCCCAAGGAATCCACAGCAACTGCGAGCACCGAGGCTCGCGGCCCTGTGACCTACGATCTCGTGATCAGGCGCGCACACGTCTTCGACGGCCGCCAGGCGCTCGCCGGTCTGTACGACGTCGCCATCGACGGCGGAGAGATCGCTTCCGTCTCGGCCGAGCGGCTCAGGGGCAGACAGGAGGTGGACGCGGCCGAAGGATGGGTCATGCCGGGCCTGATCGACACGCATATCCACTTCTACGACGTGCGCGCGGTCTCCGATCCGCACTCGATGCGGGCCTTCGAGGAGAACGAGCTTCCCGGAAGGCTCGGGCTGTTCCTCGACCACGGGATCACCACCATCAAGTCGGTGGGCGATCCGACGGGCGGAATCCTGGAAACGCGGGCCAAGATCGCCGCGGGCACGCTGCGGGGCCCGCGGCTGTTGGCGACCGGTTGCGGTATCACCGGCCGCGACGGCCATCCCGCCGCCACTGTCTTCAGCGGCAACCCTTGGGCGCGCGAGCGCTTCACGGGAGAGGTCGACAGCGTGCAGCAGATCCGCGACCTGGTGCACCACCTCGCTGACCGCAAGGTGGACGCGATCAAACTCCTGTCGGAAGGCGCGTGCGCACACGCCGGCGGGCCGAAGTACCTCTGGCAGAATCCTGCCTTCCCGGATGGTGTCGAGTTGGAACGGCTTCCCCTCGATCTCCTTCGGGCGGGTATCGAGACCGGGCACGAGCGGGGCCTTCGGGTCACCGTCCACACCACCCAGCAAGCCGCGGCACGCGAGGCGATCGAGGCCGGGGCGGACGGTCTGGAGCACGGTGTCACCGTCGAGCCCCTCACCGACCACTCGCTCATCGACCTGATGCTCGAACACGGCATCACCTACACGCCCACGCTCTGGATCGACGATGCCCACCCGGACGCCCGTGGCAATCTCAAGAAGGCCGCCGAAGCCGGCGTGCCCATCGTGCTGGGCAGCGACACCTTCAGCGGCCGGGGCCTGTTCGGAGCCAACACCCTGGAAGAGGCCGAACTCATGGTGGCGGCCGGGATGACGCCCACCCAGGTGCTGGCCGCAGGCACCAGCGGCGCGGCGCGGCAGTGCGTCCGCCCCGACCTCGGCACGGTGGCCCCCGGCAAGCGTGCCGACCTGCTCGTGCTGAACGCTGATCCCACTGCGGACATCGGCAACCTTCGCGACCTCGGCATGGTGATCCTGAACGGCCGCCTCGCCGTCGACAAACGCTAGGCGTCCGCGTGGCGGGACATCCTCCGCCGCTTCACCGTCAACACGGCTAGCTGTGCGGGATGGCGAGTTCACGGCCGCGATAGAAGCCTTCCCGCTCCTCGACGACGTACGGGGCCATGGCCGCACGCCGCTGCGCCTCCGGATCGGAGGCCCGCCAGGAGTCGCACGCCTCCTTGGAGTCCCAGAACGACACCCCGGTGATCTCCTGTCCGTCCTCGGACCAGTACGCGAAAGCGCGCCGCATCCCCTGCGGGGTGGCGCCCGGTCGCCACGCGCTCTCGAAATCCTCCAGGGTGCCCGGCCGAAGGCGGCGCGTCGTGACCCAGACGAACTGCTCCTCCATGGCGGCGGCCTCCCTTGGCAGCACGGGCCCGGACAGGGCCCCTTTTTCGACCACCGTAGAGGCAGCGGCCGCCTCGACGGTGTTGCGTCGCATCGCTCGCCTCATGAGGGCAGGGCTTGCCACCCGATTGGCTCACCACAATCCCTGGCCGCGGGTCGGTGGCGCTCTCCTCGACGGCGCAGGTCCATGGGAGTGATTCCCAGGGACCCCCTGATCCCGGACGTGTGCCCGGTGGAACACAGCGGAAGCAGCCGGTCACTCACCAGACCGGGCCACCGGCACGGCACACCAGGGAGCAGAGGACCATGGCAGTTTGCGAGGTCTGCAACAACGACTACGAGATGGCGTTCGAGGTGAGGACAGCCGACGCCACTCACATCTTCGACAGCCTCGAGTGCGCGGCTCAGCTCATTGCCCCCACCTGTAGCAACTGCGAATGCCGCATCCTCGGCCACGGCCTTCAAGCGGGGGACGGAGATTTCTTCTGCTGCGCCCATTGCGCACGCCAGCGCGGACACGCACAGCTGGTCGACCACGCCTGAAGCCGACAAGCCCCGCCGGACCGGGTGGCACGGCGCGTCACCCGGCCCGCGTCAGCCGTCGGCCGTTCCGCCGGTCAGCAGCAGTTCCGCCAACGGCGTTCGCGCGTGTCGCACCGAACGGCCTGTGCGCGTGGTCGTGAGGAGGCCGGCGGCGCGTAGGGCCGAGGCGTGGGCCGAGGCCGTTGCGTTGCTGACGCCGATGCGGCGGGCCAGTCCCGTGGTGGTACGTGCTTCGTCCAAGGAACGCAGCAGCGCGAGCCGGGTCCGCCCGAGGACTCCCGCGAGGGGCTCCTCCGCCTGGCTGCCCTCTTCCGGGACGAGCGGCAGCCCCCGGCCTGCTGGGTAGGCGAGCGCCGTCGGGCACTCCGCCCGGTGCTGGATGAGCGGGCCGCGACGCCAGTGGAAAGTCGGGCGCAGGATCAATCCGCGTCCGCCGAGGTGTATCTCTCGCACACCCTCGGCGCGCGGCGTGGGCCATTCCCAGACTCCGTCGCGCAGGTGTGATCCCGGTGCCAGGTGGGTCAGGGTGGCGCCGAGGCCGTGTTCGGCGACGGCCAGGGCATGGCGGGTGAACTCCGTCCGGTGCAGGTCCTGGACCGAGGGCCAGACCGGCGCGAGCACCGTCTCGTGGGCCGCCCGCAGCGCCCGGTCGAGTGTCCGCCAGGCGTCGGCGGTCCCGCCGTGCAGGGCACGGATCCACGGCGGGGCCGGCCGTCCCGCGTACACCTGCTCGATCCCGGTCCGCACGAACTCCGGGCGGGCGTCCCTGATCAGCGCGACGCCCTCGTCCAGCGTGTCGCCGAGGACGTCGAGGAAGGCGGGAGCCTGCCCGTCGGGCACCAGGCCCGCCAGCGGCTCGACCGCCCTCGGCAGGCTCCGCAGCAGTCTGTTCCGCCAGCGCCCGAACAGCGGTTCCTCGTGCGGGGCGGCCAGCATCATCAGGGCGGCGTGCAGCTCGGGTACCGGCGAGGGGCGCGGTGCGAACCGTACCCGGGCGAAATCGTCCGCCGTGAAATGGATCCGGATCACCCACATCCCCCTGTTCCCCGCAAGGCTTTCGGGCCCGGCCGCAAGCATCGCCCCTGCACCACGCCCACCGCCAGGATGACGTCCATGACCATCTTCTTCACACCCGGCCGCCGTTCCTTCGCCAAGGGCGCCCTCGCCGGTGCCGCCGCCTTGTTCCTCTCGACGGCCGCCTCCGGCTCCGCCTCGGCGTCCGGGCGTTCCGGCACGCACCTCCTGCGGCTTCCCGCGCCCACCGGCCCGTACGCCGTCGGAGCCCGGGTCCTCCACCTCGTCGACCGCTCCCGCAACGACCCGTGGGAGCCCCGTATCGGCGTACGCGAGCTCATGGTCACCGTCATGCGGCCGGCCGTGCCCGGCCGCGGCTTCCCGCGCGTTCCGCACCTCACGCCCGGCGCGGCCGGGGAGTTCACCCTCCTCGCGCCCCTGGTCCATCCGCAACTGCCGGCGACGGGGGTCGACTGGGCGGCCACCCTCACCCATGCCCGGGCGGGGGCCCCGCCGCTGCCCGGCCGGCGCCCCGTGCTGCTCTACAGCCCCGGCGGCGGAGACGCCCGCACGATGGGCAGCTCACTGGCGATCGACCTCGCCTCCTACGGCTGGACCGTCGTCGCCGTCGACCATCCCGGGGACGCGAGCGAGGTGGAGTTCCCCGACGAGCGGCCGGGTCGGGACCGGGTCCGGACCACCGTGCTGCGCCCGGACCCGGACGCGGCGACCTTCCGAACCATGATCGACACGCGGGTCGCCGACCTGCGCTTCGTCCTCGACACTCTCGGCTTGAACCGGGTCGGGGCCTACGGACACTCTGCGGGCGGCACCGCGGTCGCGCAGGCGCTCCACGAGGACCGGCGGATCGCAGCCGCCGTCAACCTGGAGGGGTACCTCGACCAGATGGACGGCGAACTGCTGCCGGTTGCCCGGCAGGGGACGGACCGGCCGCTGCTCCTGGCCGGTACGGACGGCTTCCGCGACGCCCGGCTGGACCGGTCCTGGGCAGCCCTCCTCGCTCACGCGGGCCCCGTCACCCGGCGGCAGCTCGCCGACACCGCGCACTGGGTCTTCACCGACTACGCGAGCCTCGTCCCCCAGCTCCACGAGGCCGGCCTGATGACAGCTGCCGGACGCACCACCATGGTCGGCCGGGCAGACCCGCGCCTCACCGTTCCCGCCGTTCGCGACCTCGTGCGGTCGTTCTTCGCCCGCCACGTGCCCGTGGGTGCGACGCCCGCCCGTTCTTGAGGATGGCCGTTGAGAACTGGCCGTTGTCCGCGGTGATGTCCGCCGAAGGCGGGTTTCGGGTATGCAACACGACACCTTCATCGGCCAGGCCCGGACTCGGGCCCATCTCGACAGCCGCGGCACCGAGGCCGGCCGGAGGAATTCGCGCTCCCGGTCCGGGTCGCGCCCTGCGTCATCGGAAAATCGAGCGAGTCTCCTGCCGGCTGAGGCCGGGCATTCGGACCACCGCAGTGCCTCCGTCCAGATCCACCGTTGTCCTGTTCGGCGGTGCCCCGTCGTCCTGGTTGTCCGGCAGGACCAGGGCCGACTGCCGCTTCCTTCAGCTCGTTCTGCTTCCCCGGCGAAAGACTCGCGTGGAGCTGCTCGAACCCGGTCGCCGATATCTGACCCTGTCGTGCACTGTTCCGCCACGGCAGCACTCCAGCCCGTCCCGCGCGCAACAGCAGCTGGTCGACAAAGGCCAGCAAGGTCAGCACGACGACCAGCCCGGGAAGGGTCATGAAGAAGACGAATTCCATGCGGCCATTCCGATGTCACGGCCGGCACTGCCGTGATCACTGTCAGCGCCGCGACCGGCAGCGTGATCTGCCGCAGCCGCCTCAATTACGGCCCTCCGGCATCCCTCGTGCCGGGCAGCGGGCGCCGCTGATCGCCTCCCCGGGGTGAACACGGCATCGCAGTACGCACCATCGTCGTCACCTTCCAGCCGGCAGGCACCGGTCAGCGGAGCGAATACCGCGCTGCTCTCGCCGGGCGTGCGGGGGGTACCTTCTTCGCGGCACCGGGAGACGGCAAGGGGGGCGGCCACATGGAACTGCGCGACATCGAGATCTTCCTGACCCTGGCCGAGGAACTGCACTTCGGGCGGACCGCGCAGCGGCTGCACATCTCGCAGGCCCGGGTCAGCCAGTGCATAGCCCGGCAGGAACGCCTGATCGGCGCCGCCCTGTTCGAACGCACCAGCAGACGGGTGGCCCTCACCGAGATCGGTGCGATGCTCCACAGCGATCTCAAGGACGGCTACGAGCGCATCCGCGCCGGCGTCGCCGCGGCGACCCAGGCCGCCGAGGGCACCCGCGGAAGCCTCGTGCTGGGCACCATGGGCGCGTTGGCGCACGACATCGCCGACATCACCGGGCTGTTCAGGGCGCGGCATCCCGCGTGTGCCTTCTCCTTCAAGGAGATGAACGGCACCGACCCCTTCGGGCCGCTCCGCAGGGAAGAGGTCGATCTGGCGCTGCTGTGGCTTCCGGTGCGCGAACCCGACCTCACCGTCGGGCCGGTGCTGCGCTCCAGACCCCTGGTCCTCATGGTCGGCGCCTCCCACCCGCTCGCCGGACGGGAATCGGTGGAGATGGAGGACCTGGGCGACTGGCCGGTGACCAGGCCGCGGCCCGACGCACCGATCCCCGCGTACTGGTACGAGGCGCTGCTGCCCTCCAGGACTCCGTCGGGCCGGCCCGTCCGGCGCGGCGGGCCGCCGATCGCGGTCTGGCAGGAATGCCTGGCCGTCGTGGCCTCCGGCGAGGTGATCACGCCGATCCAGGCCGAGGCCGCCCATTACTACCCCTGGCCGGACATCGTCTACCTGCCCATTCGCGATGCCCCGTCGGGAGAGTGGGCCCTCGTGTGGCGTACCGCCGGCGAGACGCCGCTGATCCGGGCGTTCGTGGCGGCCGCCGAGCAGGCCCTGACCGAGCACCCTGCTCACCTTCCGCCCGGCACGGCGAGCCGGGCGTCCGTGGATCGCAGACAGCGCGAGACACGTCGCGCTCCGGGCCGCCCCGATAAGCCCGGGGTTATGGGTCGTTCCGCAACCCGGCGTTGATCACCGGGTCCCGGTCGGCAAGGGTGAAGACCATGTCCCTCATTCCCGACCCGACGGTTGCGCATCCCCTGCCGGAGCACGAACGCGTCGTGTTCCTCGAGCCCCTCGTCACCGATCCGCGCATCGAGATCGGCGAGTTCACCTACTACGACGACCCGGACGGCGCCGAGGAGTTCGAGCGGCGCAACGTCCTGTACGCCTACGGCCCCGAGCGCCTCGTCATCGGCAAGTACTGCGCCCTCGCCACCGGCACCCGGTTCCTGATGGCGGGCGCCGCCCACCCCCAGCTGGGCGTGTCCACCTTCCCCTTCACGATGTTCGGCGGTGCCTGGGCGGAGCGCACCCTCGACATCGTCACCTCGATGCCGAGCCGGGGCGACACCGTGGTCGGCAACGACGTGTGGTTCGGCCGCGGCGTCACCGTCATGCCCGGCGTGACGATCGGAGACGGTGCCGTCGTCGCCACCGGGGCGGTCGTCACCTCCGACGTCCCGCCCTACACCGTCGTCGCCGGCAACCCGGCCCGCACCGTGCGGCGGAGGTACGACGACGAGGACGTCGAGCGTCTGCTGCGCGCCGCCTGGTGGGACTGGCCCGTCGAGGCGGTCACCGAGCACGTCCGCACGATCATGACCGGCACACCGGCGCAGATCGAGGCCATCGGGGCCGAACGGCGGAAGACCGGCGACCCGGACGGCCGAGGGAGCCATGCGTGACATGGCCACTGCATTGAAGACCATCGCGGTCCCGGAGGTCACCCCCGCGCACGCCGACGCCTGGCACCAGGTCGTCACCGCGTCGATGGCCGAGGACCTGCCCGGCGTCCCGCCCCCGACCCGGAACCAGTCGTACGCCCGGCTTTCCCGCCCCGGACCGGGCAGCCGACTGCTGACCTGGCTCGCGTACGACACCGGCGGTGGGCGGACCCGGCCGATGGGCGCGGCCACACTGCGCCTGTTCGACCGCCTGGGACAGGAGCACCTGGCCGAGACGGAACTGCACGTCCACCCCGACGCACGGCGGCGCGGCATCGGCACCCGGCTGCTGTCGGCCGTGGTCGACGAGGCCCGGTCGCAGGGGCGCCGCAGCCTGATCGCCGAGGCGCCCGCATCCGGCGCCGCCGACCTGTTCTGCGTACGGAACGGCTTCCGCCGCGCCCTGACCCTCCATCACCTTCTGCTGTCGCTGGAAGAGGTGCACCGCGGCTGGCTCGACGAACTCACCGGCGCCGACCAGCCCGGTTACCGCACGGCCGCGTGGAACGGCACCGTCCCCGACACACTCGCGGACACCTTCGCCGCCGCGAAGAACGCGATGAACGGCATGCCCACCGGCGACCGGGACCACGGCGCGCTCTCCTGGGACGCCGAGCGGGTGCGGGCCGTGGCGGCGGTCGTGGCCGGACGCGGTGACACCTTGCTGACCGTCGCCGCCGTCCACGACGACGAGAGCGACGGCACCGCCCGGATCGCGGGCTTCACCGAGATCGTGATACCGGGCGGCACGGCGGCCCGCGCCCGGCAGTACGACACCGCCGTGGTACCCGCCCACCGCGGCCACGGGCTCGGCGTATGGCTCAAGGCACACATGCTGCGTCGGCTGCACGACGAGTACCCCCAGGTCACCGAGGTCGAGACGGACAACGCCGCGGACAACACGCACATGCTCGCCGTCAACGAGCAGCTCGGGTTCCGTCGGCAGCGCACCAGCCACGAGTACCGACTCACCCTCACCGAACGGAAGGAACCCGCATGACCCCCTTCGACCCGGTCGCCGAGTTCGACCGGCAGGTCCGCACCCTCACAGGGCTCGGCTACCCGAAGCTGTCCGGACTCACCGACGATCGGTTCACGGCCCTGCTCGAGCCCCTGCGCGCCACCGTGCCGGCGGCGACGGCCGGCGCAGACCGCGACCCCGAGGCCGGCCGCGTGCCGTTCGTCCTGGTCGTCACCCGCGAACTCGCCCCGATCGAGGAGACGATGCCGCGCACCGCTCTGCGCGGCGGCGGACGGCCCGGCTTCGTGGACCGGTCCTTCGAGCCCGGCGCCCTGGAACGCTTCGTCGCCACACCGGAGACGAACCTTCCCGATCAGTGGGCCTATCTGCTGATCGGCGTCGAACGCGGCGAGGAGTTCTGCGGCGTCGTGCCCCGCGACGCCATGGCCACGATCGCCGAGCGGGGCCGCTCCCTGCTCACCATCGAGGAGGGCATCGCCCTCCTCACCCAGTTCCCTGAGCTGTTGGTGAAGAACAGGTGCTTCTCGCTCGGCGGTTCCCGCAGCGGTGACCGCCGAGTGCCGGCCCTGTGGATCAGCCAGAAGGCCCCCAAACTGGGCTGGTGCTGGGAGGGCAACCCCCACACCTGGCTCGGTATGGCCTCCGCCGCAGGCCGCCGCACCGGCGACGCAGCAGCCTGACGCACGGGCAGCGGCAGCCTGGCTAGCTTGCCGTCGGCGGAGCCGGGCGGCTGGGAACGTCGATCCGCTCGGCGACGAGGGCCCGAAACGCCTCCAGGTCTCCGACGACCTCTTCCACACGATTTCGCCTCTGGTACAAGCGGTAGTAACGGGCACCGATGACGTCGGGATCCGTCACCTCGTCGCCGGGAACGATTCCGGAGGCGATCGTCACCGTTGCCGCGTGGATCCCCTGGGGGCGCAGTTCGGCGTGCAGGGCATGTGCCCAGTTGCGCAAGCCGGCCATCGCCAGCCCCACGTTGGCCAGGAACGGTGCGGCGATCGTGGAGGACACGCCGGTGGTCAGCAGGAGTGTCCCCTTGCCGCGGGCACGCATCTCCGGCAGCACCTGTTCGACGGCCGTCACCGCGCCCAGCACGTGCAGCTCGAACTGCGCGGCGGCGGACGCGACCGTGGTCTGGGCCGCGTGGGTGATCGGCCCGGTCGGGCTGGGACTGTACTCCAGGACATCGACCGGTCCCAGTGTCTCCCGGGCGTCGGAGAGGGCAGAGACGAGCGCCTCACGATCACGGATGTCGGCAGGGAACGCCGCAGCGGTGACGCCCGTCTCGGTCAGCTCGCCGACCAGAGTGTGCAGGGTGTCCTTGTTCCGGGCTATCAGCCCGACCTGGAAGCCGTGGCGGCCGAAGGCCCTGGCCACTCCCATCCCCAGCCCGGGGCCGGCACCGACGACAACGAGTGTCTTGGCCACTACGACGTCCCTTCATGTCACCAGCGGTCACGCAGGGCACGATCACGCCCCACCGCTGGGCAGTTACTGTTTGTTCGTAGCAGCATGATTTGTCACTGCCCTGCCGGTGACAAGACGGCACATTCATGTCAGTGACGGACACGGAGGTAACCCTTGACGCCCCCCAACGGCCGCGAGGCGGAGGAAGAGGTGTGCCGGCAGGTGCTGCAGATCCTCTCCCTGATCGGCGACAAGTGGAGCATCCTGGTCATCGGGCAACTCCGGGACCGGACGCTGCGCTTCAGCGAACTCCACCGCGCGGTCAAGGGCATCTCGCAGCGCATGCTCACCCTGACCCTGCGGCAACTCGAACGCGACGGACTCCTCACCAGGACTGTCCACCCCAGCGTTCCGCCGCGTGTCGACTACGCGCTCACCCCCCTCGGCGCAACCCTGCTGGACTCTGTCGTGGCCCTCGGCGAATGGGCCACCGCGCACCGGCAGGAGATCAACGACAACCGCCGCCGCTACGACGCCACCCACGTGCCGCGAACACGGCCCTGAGCCCAAGCCCTCCGCACCGCCTCCTCGCCCGTTCCGTGTCCCGCTCCGCGGAGACTGATGGGGTGTCAGGGTTCTCCGGCTCGTGTTCGGCATCCGAGCGGCCGGGGCGCCCGTAGCGGTGCGGTCGCCGAGGGTGATGGTGACCGGCTGACCCGGCGTAGGGACGGTCCTGAGCTTCGACCGTATCCGCCAGACCGATCTTCACCGGCCTCTCCGATGTCGCTTCACGTGACCTTCGCGGGCGCAAGGTCGATACTGCCCACGTAGGACTCCTGCCGGTACGCCGTCGATGGCCGAAGATCCGCCTGCTAAGTTTCCCAGGAGGTACCCGTGAAGATGCTCATCAACTTCCCGTAGTTTGGCGCGGCCGCAGGTCAGGACCATGCTGTGGGGCCACTGGTCAGCAAACTCCCAGCATGAGTCAGGAGACGTGCACGTTGGCGACCCAGCTCATACGCGGGATGGGCAGCTTCTTCAAGAGCTGCGCCTGCGCCCGGCAGAGCCGATGCCTCCACCCCTACATCATTCGCTACCGCGATGCGGCCGGCCGCCAGCGCGAGGAGACGGGGTATGCGACGCAGCAATCGGCCCTAGACCGGCTGACGCAAGTCTACGAGGAAAAGCGCACCACCTCCCCCCACCAGGCCGAGCTCAAGCGCCAGATCGGCAAACAGCGCTTCGGCGACTACGCGTCGACGTGGCTCACCAGGCAGCGCCACTACGCACCGGGCAGTGTCCGCACGGTCAACCAGGTCCTCAACAGCCAGATCCTCCCCGTTCTCGCGTCACGTCGGATCAACACATTCACGTCGACCGTGGTCGACGACTTCATCATGTCGATGGAGGAACGTTCCGTCGGGCTGGCTGCTCAGCAGAACGCCTTCGACGCCCTCAGGAAGATCCTCCTCGACGCACGCCGCCGCGGCGGCATCACGGAGGACCCGTTCGAAGGCGTCGTCCCACCTGAGTACATCCCGCGGAAGATCACCATTCCGACTCTCGACGAAATACACGCGCTCAAGGCCGTCAGCACCGACGGGCTCCGCGTCATCATCGACCTGATGTCAGGCTGCGGCCTTCGCAATGGGGAGGCTTACGCCGCCAACCGCGAACGGATTGTCGCGGACGACGTCTACCGCGTCACCGAGCAGATCGAAGGAAAGACGCGCGAGCGCGCTCCCCTCAAGCACCGCAAGCTGGGCGAGTTCCGCGAAACGCCTATGCCTTCGACCGTCCGCGAGACACTCCTTCGCTTCGAGAAGGATCACGGGGCCAGCCCAGACGGATACCTCCTGCGAACCCAACGTTCCCCGTTCTGGGCTCACACGACGCTCGAATACCAGTGGAACACCGCCAAGAAGCGGGCAGGCCTCACCCGGAGACTCACGACCTACTCACTCCGTCACTTCTTCGCATCGAACTGCCTGGCCAAGGGAATACCCATCACGGACGTCGCGGAATGGATGGGCCACAAGAACATCAACATGACGTTCAAGATCTATCGCCATCTCATGCCGGCATCGATCGGACGCGCAGCGAAGCTCCTCAACGACGGCCTATAGGAAAGGGGGGCGGGATGATCCCCGCCCCCTCAATGCACCCTCTGCTGCTGCGCCCAGTTGTCCAGGTCCGCCACTTTGAATCTGAGCTTTCCCCCGAAGTAGTAGCGCGGCACACCATGGCGCCTGGATTCCCTGTACATCCAGCGCCTACTCATACCGAGATAGACCGCTGCTTCATCGACTCCCAGATACCGGCCGCCCCCGTCGCCCCCTGCCCTCATGCCGGAATCGCCTCGCGGGTGACCTGCGTCCCCTCAGGTGCCTCAAGACTTATACCCACCCTCCTGCGACGCTCGCGACGGAAAAGCTTCTTCACGTGCGCTTCCGACACGTTGAGAACCTGGGCCACTCGCGCAGCAGGCGCTTCCATCAGAACGGCCCGACGAATCAGGTCCTCCCGCTCCGCACCGCTGAGGTGGACGTCCCTTCCTGACAGTGCTGCCACGACGCGCGTGGGGTCACAGCGGCGATCAAACTGGTGTCGGACGGCTCTACGCTCAGCCTCCGTCATGCCACCGCGAATGCCATCGGTGTCACCGCACTCAAGCGCGGCCTCCAGGCACGTGTTGCGGACCTCACAGGACGAGCAGATTCTCTTCGCCAGGACAATGCGTGGCTCATCCGCCACAGTTGCTGGGAAGAAAAGGTCGGGATCCCGCGCCACGTCGACTGCCGTGGCACAGGCCGCCCTCCTCTGCCAACTCTGGTCTCCCCTGCGGCGGATTTCGTGGTGCTCGCTGTGCATCATTGACGCTTCCTGCTCCGGTGCTTGTACGAGATCCGAGGACCGCGAGCGGTCCAACGGCCGTACACAGCGTCCGGGGAAGCACCGGTTTCCCAAACCGGCGATCGTCGGCTATATTTCCGCCTTCCTACGGTCTCCGCGGTGAACGCTGCCGCACCGTGTCTGAGCTGCAAGAATGAACCTCGACGATGGCAGGGAACATATCGCTCACCGTATGTCGCCCTCACCAGGGCACGGCACATTGCCCTGGTCGTCTGACAGCCGGATACGGCTATCTGATCTCGTTACGAACGGGAGCCCGCCCGCCAGTGGTGCGAGACGAGGAGAATGCGTCATGACTAACCGATCGCGCCCGCGTGCACCTGCTGACCGGCGGGCCGACTGGAAACAGCGGCGAGCCGACCGTGAAGTCGGTGCCGTCCACCAAGCGACAGAAGGAGGCTCGCTTGCGCGGCTCGAACGACAGATGCTCTGTCACCTCACGGCTGCCATAGATGGCAGGCACGGCGTCGACATCCTCGGCAGTCAACTTGTGGAGAACCAGTCGTGAACTGGAGCGCTTGACCGGGTACGTGCTTCGGATTCTACCCGCGGGGCAGAGCCGGCCAACTCGCCGGGAAAGCTTCGATCTCCCCTCGCAGAACACGCGCGACGACAGCGATGCGCGCCGGGCCACGCATCAGGGCGATCGGACGCGCATCGCGGGCACCACGATGCCACGATGCGCAGACACCCTCGCCGATCCTCGCCACCGGAGGCACCAAGTGATGAGTGCCTGCCGCTGCGGCCCTGCGCGACAGCTATCGTTGGCATCCACACGGGCGGCTACTTCCCGTCGGGTTTCCAGTCACCGCTACGAACGGTTGCCCCGAGTCAGCGTTCGGAAGCGACCCTCCAGTAGTCCTTCAGCATCTCGCTGGGCCAGGACGGGCCGGGTGACGCTGCCGCGCGGCAGGAGCTCCTTGAAGACCGGCACAAGGTCGACCACCAGGGTGCCGTCGGCGGCGTCGAGGCCGGTGATGTGCAGGTATCGATCGTCAACGCGGAGAAGTCGCTGGCACCCATGTTTCCGCAGATCGTCGAGGTGAGAGCACCTTTCCGACGGTCTTCCCCCCGGACCGCCACAGGTCTGAACCACGCAGGCAGTCGCATCGAACCTCAGCAGGCTCCAGCAGAGGCGTCGGCGAGATCCGCGCATCATCCAGCGTGATGGACGCCACGTTTAGAACCGTCTCCTCCACAGGCCGGCCGCAGGTAGGTTGGCTCTCCACTTGTCGCGGGAGGATTCAACTGCCATGGATTTACCGGTTGTTGTCGGCGATGTTGTCACCGGGTCGGCGATTGTGCTGGCCACCGGAGCCGTTACAGGCGGGACAGCATGGGTGGGTGCAAAGGTCCGCGAGCTTCTGCGCCGCGGCACTCGTGACGAGCAGGACGCCGTGATTGCTGCACTTGATGACCATGAGGCCACACCGGAGGAGCGCGCGGAGCGCGTGGCCCCCCTCATCCAGGCGCACTTCGACGCGTATCCGGCCGCCATCCGCGAGTTCTTGGCTCTGACGATGACAGGACCCACCGTCTACAACCAGCAGAACACGGGAAACGGTGTGTTCATCGGCGGAGACCACCACGGCAACCTGACTATCAATCAGGGCAGGGAGCCTCATGTCTGAACACTCCACCGGGGAACAGAAGAGAGTGGTCAATCAGACAAACCGCGGCTCGGGCACGTTCGTTGCTGGCAACGTCTTCGGCAGCGTCGTGAACCTCTTCGTGTCCTCCCAGCGCCAACGTCCCCCGGCGTCATCAGACGGCAGCCACAATCCCGAAGATGACTACAAGGACGTCACTTGGGCGATGTTCGGTGCCTTCTTGCTGGGGACCATGTCTGGCGCCGGCCTCCTCTACATGATCCGCGGATTACCTCTCTCCGGTACTGGTCCCGCGCCCGGCCTCACGACCAGGTTCATCGCAGGGTTCGTATTCGCCGCCTGCTTCTTCGCGTGCGTCGCAGCATTCACGGCTCGAGCCGCGCAGGGGCTCGAGATGTGGGCAGGACGCTGTGCCGACATCGCTCATCACACCAACGTGAGATTCCTCGCCCGTCTACCGGCAAGCATGGCCAGGGCCTTGGCTGCCGCCTCTTCGGTGGCAGCGACGCTGGCCACGCTTCTTGCGGCCTTCTACGGGTGGGGAGAGTTCGGGGCGACCGTTCAGGAGAGGGCCCGGATCGCCCGATACAACGCTGCTTTGACCGCCGCCAGAGCGCAGCACGCTGCTACGGGCCCACAGTCACATTGAAGACGTCGAGACAGGCCACGGATCACGCCAACCATCTCACAACGGGCAGCCGACTCTTTGTGATGCCATCCATCGATCTCACTGGCTGTTCTCTATCCGCTCGAGTGGTCGGTGGGGTTCGAACAAGGGCCTGGTCCGGGTGAGTCTGCCGTTGTGGACGCATGAAAGAAGGGCCTCTTGGTAGCTCGCGGATGTCGACTCCAGCGACGAGCAAGAGGCCCTGTTGTCGAACTGCCGCGCGGTCACGGGTTGCGGGTCCAGTCCGTCCACTCCTGGGTGTGACTGTCTCGCCCACAGGCTCGGGAACGCGGCCGACCGGCCGGGGCACCGTTCCCGGGTACGACTGGACATGAGCGATGCGGGTGCCTTCGACGCGGGAGGCCGACGCGCTGTCCCAGCCCAACACCACCGCTGCCCGCCGGGCACCGAGCCCGTCGCCTCCCGCATCGGCAGCAACAGCCACCAACGCCTGATAGTCCGGCGACAACTCCTCCACCTCGGTGGCCTGTCGCCGGCGAGGCACAGCCCGGCGCGGTCCGACCGGCTTCCTCCCCGACACCTCGCCGGTCACGTCGAGGGGCGCTTCCTCCTCGGCCCGCGCCTCCAGATACTGCTCCAGGCCGATCATTCGGCGCCGGTGCACCTCTTACGCTTCCGCCAGAGCCGCCCGCACCCGTTCAAACTCGGCTTCGAGGTGCTTCACCTGCGCGGCTGCGGCCTTCTACCGCGTTTCCAGAACCGCCCGCATCGACGGCATCCGCCACCTCCACGACATCTCGTCCGGCAACGAGCCCAGGCTTCCCCAGCAGCAGCCACTTCATGCCTGACCAGCGAAGACGTCACACGGTGTTCGGAAAGAGAACGGCCTCTAACTGGCCCTAACAAAGCCTCTGGACGTGGCGGTAGGTGATCAGGCAGACGGCGAGGCCGAGGAAGGCCTCGTGGATGTCGTCGCGTCTTTCCCAGCGGATGCGCAGGCGGCGGAAGCCGTGCAGCCAGGAGATCGTCCGCTCGACGACCCAGCGGAAGGTGCCCAGGCCGGTGCCGTGCGGCTGGCCACGTTCGGCGATCACCGGTCGGATGCCCCGCTCGCGAAGGAGCCGGCGGTACTTGTCATGGTCGTAGCCGCGGTCGGCGAAGAGCATGTCCGGGCGGCGTCGTGGCCGGCCGACGACTCCCGCGACCGCTGGAATCTTGTCGAGCAGGGGCAGGAGCTGGGTGACGTCGTTGCGGTTTCCGCCGGTCAGCGACACCGCGAGCGGGATGCCCTGACCGTCGGTGATGATGTGGTGCTTGCTGCCCGGTCGTGCGCGGTCGACCGGGCTGGGTCCGCTTTTGGGCCCCTGCGTGCGGCCCGGACGTGGGAGGAGTCGATCACCGCCCGGGACCAGTCCAGCTGGTTCTTCGACCGCAGCTTGTTCAGCAGCAGCTGGTGCAGCTGGTCCCAGACGCCGGCCTCGTTCCAGGCCGCCAGGCGCCGCCAGCACGTCATGCCCGATCCGAAGCCGAGCTCCTGGGGCAGGTACTCCCACTGGATACCCGTGTGCAGGACGAACAGGATGCCGCACAAGGCCTGACGGTCGGGCAGCCGCGGCCGTCCCTCAACCTGCTTCGGTGCCGGTTCGGGCAGCAACGGCTCGATCAGCGACCACAGTTCGTCCGACACGATCCATGGCCGCGACTGACGCTTCCCCATGCCCCCATCAACGAGCGACCAAGCCGACAGTCACATGATCAACCCGCTTTTGTTAGGGCCAGT